>NZ_CP106793.1:6344720-7699440 GCF_025642135.1 Streptomyces cynarae
GGTGCCATCGTCCTCATCGTGGGCATGATCGGTATCGGAGCCGTGATTGGCGCCGTAGTCGTCTTTACCGTAATCCGAAGCCGCCATAATTCCGGGACCAGACCCGTCAACTCTGGGGTAGGGAATTACTCTCCTCGCCTGCGTTACCCGCCTCAGCAGCAGATCTACCCAATCCAGCCGCCGTACCGCTCCTCTGACCCTATTCAGGGATATCCCACTCCTCCCGGACAGCCGACCCAGCCTCCCAACCCGTACGCCCAATAGAAAACTCTTTCCGTGGGCAATGAATGTGAATTACTCCTCGCGTGGGGGCAATGCGAATCCCATAGTCGCTGTGTCTTGAGGCTCAATGGACACCAAAAAGAGGGGAGGTCTCATGGCGGGTTACTACAAAGTGGAGCTGGACTCCCTTGCCAGTCTCATCACTCAAGTCGGCGAATGTGTCGACGAAATGCGCTCTGCGATGAGGGCACTGAAAGATATCGGGCCCAGGGGGACTGGACTGGCAGAGCTAGAAAAGGCTTGCGGTGACTTCCAGGAATCATGGGGTTACGGTATCGGCCTCATTGCGGACGCGGCAGATGGGGTAACCAAAGGGCTTGCCGAGACGAAGAATACCTATGAAGCCATCGAAGAGAAGATCGCTGAGGAATTCAACGTCCCCGGGACTTAGCCGGAAAATATCATGCTGATCCGCGCAGGCGGCGCATCGCCCCAAAGGAGGGTAATGACCCCGCGAGCGCGACATGCAAGTGTATCGAGAGGTCCATGTCCGACTTGCCCGGTAAGAGTCCTGCATCCTATGCGGCCATTGATTCTGGCGAATCAGTGGCATTCCGCTTCCAAGCGCAGCCAGAGTTTCATGAGGTCCCACTCGGGATCGGTATTGATGAGGATGCGCTTGATGAGCAGATGCGCTCCTTTGCCCGCGACTATTGGGGGAACAGGGAGGATTGGGAGCCTCTTCGTAGAATGTTCGCGGCAGTCCACACCGCTAACGCGCAGCAACTCGCTTCTCAGGGGGTCGTGTACTACGCACTGGGAGTGTTCCCCATCGGCGGCACAGCAGACGGAGCTGTTCCGCCCGAACGGATCAGTCGTTGCACGCTGCTCGTCAGCACAAGGGAGTTGGACAACTCGAATCCCGTCGTCAGCGCGGCTGGGATAGCGGAGGCACTGGCCCATTCGAATCCTGATGGTGAAGTTCAGCCTGTCCGAATTCCGGCTGGGCCTGCCGTGATTAGTATCGGGGCATCCCGTGCTGTGTGGAGTCTACCCGATGGTGGGGAACAGGAGCGTTTCCTTGTTCGCATTGAACTCTGGGTCCCATTTCCAGCCGACAACCGGCTTCTTTTGTTCTGTTTGAGTACTTCAGACGTGCATGACCTTCATCGGTACCAGGCCATCTTGGCCGACATCGCGGACACGATTTCCTTCGGCGGCGTGAAGAGAGACAGCGATGTCATGGCGACAAGCGCTCACGATATAGGTGCCACCTTCGGGTAAATTCGCCAGGAGGAAGAGGAAGAAATTATGAGCCACCAATCCTTCGACGCGCTCGGATTTAACCCCGCCCCGGGAAGTCCGGAATCCATGGAGATGCTGGCCGCAACTCTTAGTAAAGTCGGGAATCAGCTGAACAGCACCCACAGCACACTGGCGCGTCTCGGCACACCGGGAGGTATTTGGGAAGGGGACGCAGCTGAGGGATTCTCCAAGAAGGTCGGCGAGCTGCCGAAGTACCTTGAAGATGGCCATATCTCACTTATCGAGGCTGCGGCTGCGCTGGCCAAGTGGAAGTCTCAACTGATTGATTTCCAGCAACTCGCTGCGCGCTATGAGACTGAGGCAGAAGAAGCGCGTCGGATACTACGACAGGCTGAGAGTAATCCGGATCTGAAGCTCGCTGGTCATGTTTTCGAAACAGATGAGGCACTGCAAAACGCCCAGCAACGCCTAGACTTTGCCTCCGGGAAGGTGAACGAGGCCACGGAATGGCTCAACGCGATTCTGCGAAAGGCCGAAGAGCTACTCAGGGAACACGAGGAGGCCGCACGTATGACGGCTGCCGTCATACGCATGGCCTCTGAACGGGCGCCGGATAAGCCCGGATTCTTCGATGGGTTCATGGACTTCCTGAAGGGGATCGGGGACAAAGCCCAGGATATTGCCAACGACATCTATAATTGGCTCAAACAGCATGCCGACACCGTATATAAGATCGGTGACTGGCTGGGCTGGGCCAGTGCAGCATGTGACGTTCTTGCGGTCATCTTCTCCGAGACGGTTATTGGAGCCGTTGTTTTTGAAGCAATTGGTAGGGTACTGAACGCTGGAGCTTTTGCTTTTCATGCAGGTGGCTGGGCGCTAGGGGCTAAGAAGGGCTCTTGGGTAGATATCGGTCTCGATATCGTTGGATTCGTTCCCTTCGGTGACTTGGCTAAGGTCGGAAAGACGGGGATAGGCGCGCTCAAGGGCGTGACGATCCCGCTGCATGTGGCGGAAGCCGGATCGAAGGCAGCGGATTCACTCAAGCGTGCGGATGACATCGTACGCGAAGTGGGTGGAACCGCGCGGAACTTCATCGAAGAAGACGGCATGCGATCCCTCGGCGTGGTAGGCGGAAAAATCGATGCAGTAAAGATCACTGCAGACAATTTCAAAGATCGTCTCGCAGTATCGGTTGCCAGGAACTTTGGAGATGCCAGCCTGTATCGGGCCGCCAGCGGCAAGTTCGGCGGTGTGTTGGACCAGACTGTTCCGAAACTGGTCGAGAGCACACCACTGGGCCGTATCCCTGCTCTGGCAGACTCGGTCAAGCCGATCACGAACGACGCTGGAGAAGTCGTTGGTAAGTACGTCGATCCTCGCTCATGGCCGGCGCGCGGGTATGAGGCCGTGACCGGAGCGCGGAATCTATACAAGGAGGGTGTCAGGATCGCAACGGAAGACGTCGAGTATCTGTCGGATAAGGTTCACGATACAGTCGGAGAGGTCCGTGACGCCACGGACAAGGTCTTTGGTGGCATTAAGGACTTTGGGTAGCATGCGGCGGACAGGCTGTGCGGATGAGTGTGAATCGAGCTGATCTATTGATGGCTGCACGGCCCCCGAAATCTCTGGTGGTCTCGCGCCTTCGCTACACAGCGCAGTGGCTATGGTTTCCCCCATTGGCGGTGCTGTGGCTGGCGCCGTACACCATTGCGCTCTGCTTGTATTTCTCTTTTCTCCCTTTCTGTATGGTGTGGGGCCTGGACGCCCCGGGCCCGCCCGGGAGCGGGCGTCGCTTTCGCTGGCGGCGGCGCATGTGGCTGGACCGCAAGCGCATGCAGAGGGAGGTTTCCACTGATCTACTTTGGCTGGAGGATCAGCTGAGGGCTCTGTTCGACGGCAGGCTTCCCATTCTGCTGGGGCGGCAGAGCAGTGGAACGGTGTGGCGGCATCGGGACGGGCGGATAGAGATCCACGACAGCTATTTCCGGCAATTGGGGGCGCCGCGAGCACTGCAGGTGGCTCGTGAATACGGCTATGTGCCAAGTGCCGATGGAATGAAAGAGATCCCGCGCTGGCTTGTGTTGCGCCGGGTCGATGACATGCGGGGAGTGGGAGCGGGCGGGCGGGCATGAACATCTCCATTGGCTGGAGGACCAGTTGAGGGCCCTGTTCGACGGCAGCGCACCTATCCCGCTGGGAAGGTGACACGATGCGGCGGCCGAGAAGAAGGTCGCGATCGCTGCGGCCAAGGAGCGTCACGCTCAGGCCGAGAAGAATCCCGACCTAAAGTTGGCCGGCCAGCAGTTCCCCAGCCAGGAAGAGGCCGACGCGGTGACAGCGGGAATGAGGGCGGTCGAGCGAAGCCTCAACGAGGCGATCCTCGCGCGGAGGTGGAACGAGGCTGAGATACGACGCTGCCCATGCCATCGAGAGTGACTTCGGTTAGCCGATTCCTGCACATAGAAGGAGACGAGATGTCGGAGAGTCGTCCGGGCCGGGCACCCGAAACCGTAGATGTCGAGCAGGTAATGAAAGAAAATTACCTCGCCCTGGCCAAGCTTCTCGCTTCACGTCTGACCGTTGTCGCCGTCCTGGTCGTCGTGCCAATGGCCCTGAACAGAGCAGGGTCTTCGGCCTCCTTTTTCCTCACGCTGCCTCTCGTTGCAGCGATGTTCGTATTCATTCTCACGGCTTACCGTCTCTGGGCCGGTGTCCGACTGAGCCAATGCCGGAAGGTGCTGAATCACTACCCTCTTGAGTTCCACACGCGTGTGGTCAAGAAAAGCTCGCACTGGACCGACTACGGCAATGTCTTCGAGGTCAAGATCTCTACGCGGGGTGAGCATGGAGCCCCGCTAATGAAGGCGATCAATGCAACAGGGCGCCGCCGTTGGCCGGAGGGGACGGAGAACGGAGCTTGGGTCTCAGGGGACCTCGCTTTTGGGGGCGTAATGATCGTGCCGGGCAGCAACGCGGTGCTATTTCTGAATCCAGCTGATTGGGACAAGTTGGCCGCCAGGCGGGAGCAGGCCGGCGCAGAGCGTGTTGCGCGAGCGGAACAAGCGGGGATCAACAAGCGGAATTGGAGGAAGCCGGTACTGCTGTGGGGCGGATAGCCGATGCCACACCGCTGCCTGTGTGCATAGCGCCGAAAAAATTGTAACCAGGAATGAGTGACGAGGGATTCTGGTTGATGAGGCGCGCGAAAGCGACTCGTGCGCCTGACAACGCAGATGTGGTCCGAGGCGGCTGAGGCGCTCGACAAGATGGCGGTGGCTTTGACCGCGCTTGGTGCGGCGGTCGGCGGTGGATACGGCCTCACAGCGTTTCCTCACGCGTGCTGCTATCTCAGCCTCGGGTCGGTTGCGGTCTGCTGGAGTGCCGTGATCTTGTTCGTCAAGGAAGAGGGCTGGCACTTCAGTTATCTGGTCTGCTACGTCGTGCCCTTGATGGCCGCGTACCGAGGAGTCCCGGGGAAGCACGAGATCCGTGCCGACGTTCGTACTGGCGTCACTAATCACGTCGTCGGCGCCGTCCCGGACAGCCCCGTTAGCTGACTTCAGACCGCTCTGCTGGCGGCCCGCCTCACAAAGGTAGCCAGTTGGGCCACCCCACGGGCTTGCCGCCCGGTTCGCACATGCTGTCCGGGTGGCCGGGCGACACGTACCACACTGCCAACTCCGGCCAGAGCAGCATCGCAGTGGCAAGAATCGTCAACACCAGCGGCAGCAGGATGCGCCGGCGGCCTGTCATCTTGCGCATCACAGCCCACAGCACGGTGGACACCGTCGCCACGCCGGTCGACGCGACCACCCATGCGACGAGCTGGTAGGGGCCGTCGGTGCCGATGTCGCAGTTCGCCCAGGTACTGATCAACATCAACGAGGCCGCGTACCCGGACCCCAGGAACACCACCCACCCAACCAGCCAGGCGGCCGTGCTGTACTCGGCTTTTCTCCCCACTGGGGCCCGGCTCCATTGTCTCCGCACAGTTGCCTTCCGCCGGGAGTGGTGCGCCATAGGGGCGGCCGATCACCGATCGCTTCGTCCTTGCGGCGCGTGATGTTACAGCGGGCGGCGGCACAAGTGTGATGATCTCGGTGTGCCTGGTGATCACGGCGTCGGAGCCGTCTTGGATAGCCCCGTTCTCCGGGTTCAGCCCGCGGTGTTTCACCAAGTTGGTGACCGCGCTGCGCCGCGAAGGTGCCGATGAGGTGCGACCGGGCCGGCCGTGGAGCCTGCCGCTGGAGGACCGGGTGCTGCTGGTTGCCGCGTATTGGCGGACGGACCTGACGCGGCGCCAGCTGGCCCCCGCTGTTCGGGACCTCGAAGTCCGCAGCCGACCGCATAGTCGACCATCTCGGTCCGTCGCTCGCTCTCCAGCCGCGCCAGCGGTTCCGCAAGGACACCGTCCTGATCGTGGACGGCACGCTCGTGCCGACTCGTGACCACCGGGTGCCGAGCAGTCGAAGAACTATCGGTACTCCACCAACCACCAAGTCGTCATCGACGCGGACACCCAGCTGGTCGTCGTGGTCGGCCAACCCCTGCCAGGCAACCGCAACGACTGCAAGGCGTGGGAACTGTCCGGGGTCAAGGCAGCCGTCGGGAGGACCGCGGTGATTGCCGACGGCGGCTATCGGGGCACCAGTCTGATCATCCCGCACCGGCGCGCGAAGGGGCAGGCGGAACTGCCAGCTTGGAAAGAGGAGCACAACACCTCGCACCGCAAGGTCCGCGCCCGCGTCGAGCACGTCTTCGCCCGCATGAAGGGCTGGAAGATTCTCCGCGAATGCCGGCTGAAGGGCGACGGTGTCCACCACGCCATGCTCGGCATCGTCCGCCTGCACAACCTCGCCCTCGCCGGTTAGACGGGCGAGCCCCGCAGCGATCCCCACCGCGTTCTCATCGGCTGGGAGATCATTTACGGGACACCCTTAGAAGACGTAACACGCTTTCGACGATAGAGCGCGCGGCACCTGTCGGCGCGCCCGACGCTGCTGGAAGTGTCGCTGCCGACATCGCCGCCGACTTCGGCTGACCTGGGATGTACGAGTGACCCTCAACTTGAACAAGCAGGGCTGCGACGGCCCGGTGGCGTGGGACACGCCGGGTACCCGATGCGCTCTCCATCGCTGGACGGCGCGGAACCTGGCCAAGTCGCTCGCTTGGGTGGCGCTGTGGTGGGGGACGTTGTACCTCACGGTCCTATTGCCCACGGCAGCTGTGGCTTTGATGGTGCTGGTCCTTGTAAGGATCGGAATCCTGGCAATTCTCGCCCTCGGCAGACTTTTCAGGGGGTGGCGGATGCGGCGCATCCTCGCTGTCTACCCCTGGCGCCAGCAGTCCGGTGCTGTTCGGATCACCAAAGCCAAAGATGCGCTCTTCGTTCTGCCCGATCCGGACAGCCCAGAGACGACGGTGTCGCTGAAGGTGGCTGCCGGGCTGTTCCGCTCTTGGAGCCGCGAGACCCTGAAGGGTTACGACGAGGAACTCTGGTACGCGGGTGACCCGCGATTCGCCTGTGTGGTGGCCAAGCCCGGCCTACGCGGCCTTGGCTACCTTGTTCAACCCACCGCCTACAACCCCCGCACCTCCCCCCGTCGCAAAGGCCTGAGCGCGGAAGCCCGCCGTCGCGCTCGGGCCATCGGCGCACGGGTCGCCGACTGAGGCACGAGTCTGCGGCGGGCCGGCCTGTCCGTAGCGTGGTCAGGAGTCGTTAGGCTCCCCGTGAGCGTCCTTAGCCTGATCGCCATGGCCGCGGAGCCGCATACCCTGAGCATCATCTCCACGCGGGCAGTCACACCCGGGCTGCGCACCGGGGCCAGCGTGCTGGTTTACTTGGGCCATGTGAGGGAGCGCGACACGGTCGGTGCAGTGTGAAGTCGGTGCCGAGAGACGGCATGAGGTTTGACCGTGAGTTGGTCGAAAAGTACTACATGGGAGAGGGCGCGTAGTGACGCAGCCGGAATTGACGCCGCTCGCACCAGTCACGACGCTCCCCCAACCCGGCGTCATGGGCCGTGCTCTCGGGGGATTGTTCTTCGTGCTCGCTCTGGTGATCTTCGGGGTCGGGCTTTACAACGCGTCCCACTCGGCCGGCGTCGTCGGCACCCATGGCACTTTGACCGTGGAGCGCTGTTGGGTCGAACAAGGTAGCCGCAACTCCAGCGACCACACGGTATGCGGGGGGACCTTCAGGTCCGACGACGGCAAGGTCGTCGACGATCAGGCGAGCATCCGGGCCAAGGTGAAACCGGGTGGCAAGGTTTCCGTGCAGCGGGCTGGGGGCTGGTACGTGAAGGTCGGCTTCGGTGAAACGACCCGGTGGATCGCCATGTTCTTCCTCGGCTGGCTTGTGGCGGCGTTCGGCATGGCGTTCGCCGCCACGGGCATGTTCCCCCGCAGCGGGATGCAAGTCGCCCTGATCACCCGGGCGGTGTCAGGAACCAGGGTCGGCATGGTGCGAAAGTGGTTCGTTCGCGGAGGCCTCGCCGGTGCTGGTGTCTGCCTCCTCCTGACACTGCTGGCCTGGCTCTAGAGCTGAGGGCGGCTACACCGCGGGATTGTCATAGCTCTTCCCTGGCTCGGGAAAGCTATTGAGGGCGACGCTGAGCCTGCCGACCACCAACCCGCTGGCGGTCGTGGCCACATCCACGGCTTGCTGGGCGGCACTGTACGCTTCGGTGATGCGCCCCCACGTCTTGATCATTTCGGCGATTTCCAGAGCAGCAGCCGCATAGCCCACGACGGCACCCACACCCGTCTCGGCCAGCAGCGTGCCCGCCGCGAGCTCGACCTCCGCGATGATTGCCTCATCCGCCAGTTGTTCAAGCAGGCCCTTGATGAGGTCCGCGCCCCTGGCCACTGCGAGGCCGACCTCCTTGTAGGCGCTCTGAAGCTCCTTCAGGTCTCCGTCCAGGGAGTCGATCTTCTTCGCCAGCTCATTGAAGTAGACGTAGGCGGCATCGGCCGCATTGCCGTTCCATGTCCCATCCAGCTCTCTGTTGCCGGACTTCAGGTTCGTTGCTACGTCCTTGGCGAGCCTTCCCGTGTTTGCCCACATCTCGCCGCACTTGACGTACGACTCCCAGTCACCGGTGAACCAGGCGATGGCCTCTTCCAATGGATTGAAGCCGAAGACGAACTCGATCGTCGAGAGCGCCCATTCGCTGGGACTGAGGAAGTCGCTCACCGTGCTGACAGTGTCACCGACAATTCCCTTGGAGAACTCCTCGGGCTGGCTGGGTGCTTTGAGGTTGTCGGCAGGTTCGACAGCGTCTGTGAAACTCATGTGAGTGAGGTCTCCAAGTGCGTCAGCGCTTGCTCGGCGGGTAGGTGGCGTCGAGCTTTGACGCCTGGTCCTGATCGGTTGCCCGGTAGTATTCTGCGGACTTCGCCAGCTCCTTTGTGCTGGCAGTCAGGAGGCCGTGAAGTCGGGTGACCACGTCGTTGACCCCATCCATTGCCTGCGCATGCATACCGGTCGCCCATAGGAACAGTCCCTGCCCGGTGACTGCACCCATATCGCCGTACTTCTTGATGTACTCCTGCGCCTGATGCACGTCTTCAGCTGCACGCTCCACCTGGCGGCTGTACCCGTCAAGATCATCCGGCTTGACCTCGAACGTCATTCCTCACCCCGTCACCATGCTTCCGATCCACAGCCGCCAGCTACTCTAGCGCTGTCCAGGAACCCCCCGTGAGGAGCAGTGCGCATGGATGAACGCCAGGTCGGAGACGACGAATTCCTCGACATCGCCAAGGACCCGGCTCGGGCCCGGGCGTTGCGCAAGTCGCTGCAGAGGCTCGCGGGTAGCGGAGACGAAACCTTGCGGGAGATGGCCCGCGAAGTGCTGGCCGGCAGGGTCGGGTTGCGCCAAGCGATGCGGACGGGAGTCTACCGGGAGGCGCTGCATGAGAGGGCCACGCTGGGAAAGCATGCGTACGAGCAGATGAGTGCTGAAGAGCGCCGTGCCGCAGAAGCCGAGGGCCAGCGGCAATTGGACGAGTATCAGAAGGAGATCGACCGGGAGCAGGCTGACCGGCAGGGGGAGCGGGGGACGGGCAAGAAGGGGACGGCGGCTCGACATCATAGCCGTGGCTGGCAGCTGTGAGCGTTCCGGTGGCAGGTGCCGGAGCTCGCAATCATCACGGAGTGCTTTACGTGGCGAGTCGGGGGTAGCAGGGGTAGCCTCCGCGCGCTCCATCCCGTCCATATGGACGGGTTCTCGGCCAACATGTCCATTGCTGGGTGAATGCTGCGACTCCACTCGCAGAGTGACCGGTGTATTCAGGATTCGTTCGGACCCTTACCGTACTTGACTCTCCAGTGTGCCAACCGCAGTTCACCTCCGACCCCATCCGCCGATCAGCCCACCCAGGCCCTTCCGAGTGGCGATCCACTCGTTGTCGCGGAGCAGCCGCACCCACGGGATGGACTTCACCGAGCGGTGTTCCCCAACCGAACTGGTGCCGAAATCAATTGCGGAGCCGTCGCGTTGGCCGAAGCCAGAGGGCGTGTACATCCGGTACTCACTCCGGCTGCTGTAAAAGGTGTCCTTGTGTACGCGGGCCACGGGCGCGCTGACCGTAGACGTGGACGAGACGTCAGCGACCTGGGTGCCGACGGCCCGACGAGCGCCGTCACGGACGGACTGAACAAGGACCCCGCCATCGACGCCGTGACCGGTCAGCTCGACGGCCGCAAGGGCGAGGCCCCGTATCGTGTGCCGAAGACACGGATCGAGGAGGACTTCGGATGAGTGCCGGCCAGTACGGTCCGCCACAGCCCGTCTTCGAGCCGCGCCTGTTCGGCGGCGGTTCCCATGTGCCGTTGATCGCACCGTCGCTGCAGCCGCACGAGCGGCTGCTCGGCATCGTCGAGGTGAAGCTGAGCGATCTGATCCGCCGCCCCCTGCCCCGCGAGTTGCGGACTGGCAAGCAGTGGACGGGCACGCGGGGCGCGGTGGAGGGCGCCTTCGAAGGTGCCCTCTCGGCCGCGGATGCCGTCGAGAACTTCGACTTCGGCGTCATGCGCAGGCTCCGACGCATCGTGCGCGGGGCCGGTCTCACGGGTGGATGGCAGAGCATGGCCGGCCAGTTCGCGATCGCTGTGCGCACCGGACCCGACACCTCGCGCACCGATTACGACAATGAGCGGGCGCTGATGGTCTTCACCGACCGCAGGATCCTGCTGATGTGCACGGTCTCCACCAAGAAGGTGCCCCTGTTCGGCAAGGTCCCGCCCGGAACGCCGCTCAGGGAGGCCCGGCGTCTGGGCGAGATCCTGCCGGGACAGCTCCGGAACGTCGTCATCCGGCACACATCGCTCTCGGAACGCGTGGATCTGCACTTCGCCGACGGCTCCGTGGCTGCGGTCGAGGCGGCCAAGGAGCAGGCCCGGGCTCTGGAGGCGCTGAGTCAGGGCATCGTCCCACCCCCGCGACGCTGACCCGGAGTGCCGGCGCCCCGGTGGAAACGGGTTGTGTCCTGGTGCAGACCCTGCCCAGGGGCCAGTGCCTCGCAAGGGCGAGAGTGGCACGCACCGACGGCCGGTGCCATACGGCTGTCCCTGCGGATGAGATGCGATCAGGCCTGATGGCGAAGAACCGATGTCATGGAACGGCAGACCTGGCCCGCCCGCCCGGCTGGGTTCACCGATCACAGGTCCCGGACTGGCTCGCGCACTGCCAGCCCGAGAAGCCGTCCTGGGGGTGGTCGATGTCGTGGTCGAGTCTGATGAAGCCGTAGACCACGACGACGGTGAACGCGACGGCGGCCAGCGCCGCCAGCCACAGTACGACCCGCACTACTGACCTCGCGGATCCGCGGCGGCCAGGGGTCGGCTCGGCTGTCCGGTCGGGGTCACGGTCCCGGCGGGCGTCGTTGCTGGGGGTGTGCCGGCCGGTCATGCGCAGGACGTCATCTCGTCAGAGGTGCCGACGACATCGAAGTCCCGGCCCATGCCTACGGTGTTGAGGTGGGCGATGTCGGCCTGCTCCAGGTTCATGCTGGCCGGCCCCCAGCCCCCGGTCGCGTTGGCGCGGTGCTCGCTGGGAATGCCCCAGTCGTAACGCTTCTTGACCTCGACCCGGTACGTGACCTCCCCGTCGTGGACGTAGCCGGTCAGCCGGTACTGGAAGTGGTTGAGCGCGTAGTACCACTCCGTGCTGCTGTCCCCGTCCGCGGGGTTGGGAGCGGTGGACTTCCACTCGGTCGTGAACGGCCCGTCCGGGCGGCCGTGGACATCCTTCCGCAACGTGTCGTCGACGTCCGACTGGAAAGCGGGGATCTGATCCATCATGGTCTGCGGTTCCACCTCGACCGTCTTGCCACTGCAGTCGAGGTAGTGCTGGATCAGTCCGGCCGCCGTGGGCCAGCCCTTGACCGTGGCGAAGTACGCGCCGACGTTGTTCAGCTGGTTGCGGACCTTGTGGTCCTTGGCGTCCGGCTCCTCGATGTCGAACTTCCGGTTCTCGCTCTCGAAGTTGTGGGCCGTGCCGAAGACCACCTTCAGGCTCTTGGCCAGCCACTCGTCCTCCTCGCTCGCCTGGCCGAGGACCTCGTTCAGCCGCTCCTGGAGGCGGTCGGCGGTGCTCTGGTGCTTCTCGTAGTTCTCGTGCACCTCGGGGTCGTCCGGGTCGTCGATGACGCAGAACTCGATCCGACCGTCCGCACTGACCGTCATGCCCTGCTCCAGAGCCTCCTGCTGGATTTCCTGGGCCTGGCGCTGGAGTGCCTGCAAACCCTTGGTCCCGCCGGCGCCCTTGGCTCCGTCGCCCTCCGTGTCGATGAAGTCGCGCAGCCCCCTGACCTCCTTGTCCAGGGCTTCGATGTCCATCTGCACGCGGTCGCAGAACACCTGCGCCCGCTGACCGGCCTCGCCCTGCCAGTGGTCCTGGTGCAGCTTCTGGACCACGCCGTCGTGGAACTCCGTACGGGCTGCGTCGATCTTGCGGTGGATGGCGTTCCACCTGTCGGCGAACGTCTCCAGCGCGTTCGCGTCGAGTTCCATGAGTTGGTGGAAGGTGACCACGGTGCTGCTGCCTCCGGCTCAGCCGAACGGGTTGGGAGCGTGCGGGTCGGCGAACTGCGAGGCGGTCGCGAGCTCGTTCCGGTCGTAGGCGTCCGCGCTGTCGCGGAAGTTCTGGGAGGCTTCGTCCAAGCGGTCCGTGACGACTTTGAGCAGGCCCTCCCAGCGGCGCTGCATGTCGTCGATGCTGCCGACGAACGACCATCCGGGCGCCGCCTTCGCCAGGTCGCCGTCGGCGTCCTCGGCAGCGCCCCGCGTCTTGCGGAGCATCTCGGACGTGCTGTCGCACACGTCGGCCCTGCCCCGGAGGAAGGACGAGCTGACGCCGACGTCCGGATCGCCGCCCCAGGCCGGTGGCGAGGCCGGCGGAGGCGTGGGCGGAGGGCCCGGCGAGGGCGACGGCTCAGGCTGCGGTGCAGCGGTCGTGACTGGTGCCGATACCTGGGCATAGGCCAGCCTCGGATCGACCGGTCGGTTCATCGTCGCCTTTCCCGGAGCCGGTTGGCCGGCCCTCACCCCGTGCGGAAGGAACGTTCTTGCTCAGCCTAGGCCAGCAGCTACTTGGCATGCCAGTGACATCTCCGCATGCCAGTGACTCTCCCTGAACCGCACACGGCCGGGGTACGTACCCGCGCCGGAGCCGCGCACATGGCTCGGCGCGGGACTCTGCCAGGGGACGCTCTTCCTCGTGCGGCGACGAGCGGAACCCGATCGCGACGCTGAGCTCCCGCGGAATGGGGACCGCAACTGTGCGCGAGCAGCTTGTCGGTGCGGGCCGGCTCTGTCGGCTTCCGGTGCGCCGACCCCGCTCGGGGCGTGCTTCCAGGGATGGCCCGGACGGGGTCGTGGGCACCGACCGGATCCAACCGGATGGGGACAGCGATTGCTTCGGGCCGTCCCCCAACGCGGCTACGAACCGTCTGCGTGGACCGCGTACACGTACCTCTTGTCGACGTACTCGCTGAGGTTCCAGATGACGGACTCGCTGTAGGCCCAGCCGGACGCGCCACTGCTGTGGTAGCTGAGATCCTCGCAGCCGATGGCCAGGTCACAGACGGTGGTCGCCGTCGAGTCGCCGGAGTTGAAGGTGCGCAGTGCACCCTTTGTGGACGGGCCGGCGCTCGTCGACAGGTAGTGCTTGCTGTTGCGCGACACCACTCCCTGAATCTTCTGCTGGGCTACGGTGACGGCTTCTGACGCGGTGAGCGAGGCGATCTGCCGGTCGGTGTAGTCGAGGTTCCAGCGGACCACCTTGGGCGTGGTCGTACCGGGGCCCGTGCCGTTGAAGGTGCCGTCTGTGTAGTCGACGGTCCCGGACAGGGAGTACTCGCTCACCACCAGGCTGTCGGGGCTGCTGGCCCGGTCGAGACCGATAGTGGTGTAGCGCAGGTACTTCCCGGCGTTGTCGTAGGCGTAGCTCTGCGGCAGGACGTACTGGTACCCATAGCCGTAGTAGGACCCGTCTGTGTGCAGTCCGCACACATCCGGTTGAGTGGTGGCGACCTTGAAGAGGGTGTTCAGGTCGAACACCCTCAACCCCTTGTAGGTGTCGACGACATAGAGCAGGTTGCCGTACCACATGATGCCGCCGGCATGCTTGCGGATGGGGTTGAAGGAGTACTCCCCGGTACCGGTCGTGACCGGCTCTACGAGCAGGACGTGCCGGTACGTCGGTGTGCCGGCGGTGGTGTAGTCGACGAACGTCAGCCTCAGGCCCTTGTCGAGCGCGTACTCGTCGACGCCGTCGCCGTCGGGGTCTGTCTCGAAGTACCAGGAGACGAGGACGACTCTGTTGCTGCCGCCTGCCGGGTAGACCCCGTTGCCGTAGGCGTCGGCGCTGGTCGTGACGCCTTGCGGGATCCAGTAGTCCACCGCCTGGTCGGCGCTGTCCCAGGCGAATCCGGTCGCGAACGCCTCGACGGTGCTGGGGGCGCTCGTGAGGTGGGTGGCGTTGCGGTTGGTGTCGGCGATGACGGCCGTCGCGTCCACCTTGGTCAGCTTGGTCGCCAGACCGGCGGTCAGATCGGCGAACTCGCCGTAACTGTTGGAGGATCGGCTGCTGAGGCTGAACTGTCCCCCGTCGATCGTGGCCGCTTCGGCGACGGTGGGGACCGTCAGGCTGCCGGCGGTTGCGACGAACGGGGCCGTGGCCAGCCCCTTGAGGATCGTTCTCCGTGTCATGGTCATGAGGCGGAAAACTAAGCACACTCGATCAAGCAGCACAACCCGGCTTGCCTCGCCGGCGACACCGTCGGCATGGCCGGCGGAGAGGGAGGGGCCGTCCCCGCAGGCGCGGGGAGCGCCGCCTCACAAGGCCGGACAGACGACAGACGCGCGCCGGGGGACCTCCGTCACGTGAAGAACGTCACCAGCAGGCTGATGGCGAACCCGGCAACGCCCACCGCGACCAGTATGACGGTGGTGCGCAGCAGCGCCTGGCTCGCCGACTGCCCGGAGGAGAAGCCGGTGACTGCGCCGAGGAGGCCGACGGCGAGGGGGATCAGGCCGCCGAACCACCATGCGCAGCCGACGGCGATGGCGCCGACCCAACCGTGGTCCAGTTCGTAGGAGGTGTCGCCGGTCCTGCGGGCCTCGAGGACGTGGCCGCGCTGGTACAGGGCGTTGCTCTTGAGTTCGGCGTTGAGGTCCTTGACGCTGCCGTCGTCGGCGGTGAAGGTGCCGTAGCACCACCTGGTCCTGGTCTTCTTCCGTGAACTGCTGGACGTGCTCCGGTACTTGTAGTCGACGGTGCAGGTCTCGACGGTGAGCTTGCCCGGTGTGGACGTGGCGTGGGTGTAGGGGCCGAGGAAGGCGCCGAGGGCCAGGAGGACGAGGCCCACGAGGATCAGGCCCGCACCGATGAGGCGGCCGAGGCCCATCCGGTCTCCGGATGGGGAGGCATTCGTCGCGGCGTTCCCGTGTACTTGGGTCATTGAGGGTTCCTCAGGATGGGATTGCGGGCGTCACAGGGCGAATGAGCATACGAGCGCTGCCAGGACGCCCACGGCGAAGACGCCGCCCAGGACGGGGCCGGTCACGGTCGCGGCCGGCAGGCGCTGCCACGAGGCCGTGAAACCGGGGCCGTTGCGTGTGCCGAAGCCGGTGAGGAGGCAATAGCTGCCGAACGCCAGCAAGGAGAGGCAGAACGCGAGAATCGCGGCGTCTTTTCCGGGATCCCGGTCCTGCGGCTGCTCGAAGGTGTCGCCCACTTGTACAACGGGGATTTTCGTCCCGGTATCGAACCGTGACGAAGTCTGCACCGCCACGTCCTGGTAGGTCGCCCCACCGTGTTCTGCGGTCCAGGTTCCGGTGCAACTGAACTTGAGTTCCGTGGTACGCCTGTGCGTGCCGTAGTGGGTCTTCGTGTGTGCTTCGCATGAAGAGACGGTGAGGGTTCCGTCGGTACCCTCGCCGGCGAGTTCGCTGCGCAGTTCCGGAATGGTCAACGCGGCGACGACCGCAGCCACGACGAGCAGTCCCAACCCGAGGAGCCTTCCGGCCCACAGGCTCCTTGTACTGCTGTAACGCGGCTGTGCTGTCAGCACTGTCGGTTCCCCCCGGACGACTTGACGATCTCTTGACTGACGGGCTGGCTGGGTCGTGCGCGAGGAGTCTAAGGTATCGGCCTGTCGTGCAATACGAACTGCGGCAACGGGGAGTCCGGGGGAGAGCGATGGAGTTCGACACCTTTGACGTTGACACGGCCGTGCTCCGGAATCAGGGGCGGAACTTCATCGACCTCGGGGGTGATTTCTCGAAAGCCTCCAAAGGGCTTCAGGACACTCTCGAAGGGTTGGGAGAGCCCTGGGCGGACGCGGACTTCGGGGAGCTTTTCGGCCAGGTCTACACTCCGATTCGCGACGGAATCCTCACATCGATGGACAGCCTTGCGAAAGGGCTCCAGCAGATCGGGCACAACCTGCAGGACATGGCACGTGAATACGACGGATCGGACGCGTCGAACAGCGACCTGCTGAACGGAATTTCCGGCCGCATCTAATCAAATACGGGGCTATTGGCATGTCGCTCACACTGCCCAGCGAGCTCGTCTGGGTGCTCGACCTCCTCGGCTACAGCTGGCCCGAGGCCGACGAAGAAGCACTGCACGAGGTCGCCGAGGCCTGGCGGAGTTTCGGCGAGGCGCTGGAAGGCATCGAGACGCAGGGCGAACGCTTCGCCCGCACCGTCGTCGCCGCCAACGTCGGCACGGCCGTCGACGGCTTCAGCAAGTCCTGGGGCGCCTACACCGGCGCGAACGGCGAGGACAGATACATCCCCGACGCGAAGACCGCGTGCGAAGTGATCGCCCTCGCCTTCGACGCGGCCGCGGTGGCGGTCCTCACGGCAAAGCTGTCCGTCATCGCGCAGCTCGTCGCCCTCGCCTTGGAGATCATCGCCGCGCAGGCGTCGGCCCCCTTCACCTTCGGGCTGTCCGAGATCGGCGGGCTGGGCGCGACGCAGGCCACGCGCGTGATCGTCCGGGAGCTGCTCGACAAGCTCAAGAGGGAGGTCATGGAGGCGATCACCAAGGCAATGGAGCACGCCTCCATGGACGCCCTCAAGAAGATCGCCAAGGAGCAGCTCGAGAAGATCACCAAGGAGAAGGTCAAGCAGTACGCCAAGCAGCAGATCAAGGAGCAGGCCAAGCAGTTCGTTCAGGAGAAGGTGGTCGACGCCGCCAAGGACAAGGCCAAAGAGGCCGCCATCGGAATGGCGCAGGACATCGGCCGGCAGAGCATCGAGACCTACTTCGACGCGCGGTCCGGCATCGACCTCGGGGAGACGGCGGGCGTCGCCAAGACGGCGGCCGGCGAGTACGTGGACGGCCTCAGGAACGAGGTCACCGGGGGTGAGGGTTCGACCTTCGCCGGCTACACCGACGTGTCCGGGCACGTGGACAACGCCGTGGACAGCGCGACGGAGAAGATCAGCGGGACGGTCGGGGACCGGGTACAGCGGGGTGTCGACGCGGTGGCCGGACACGGTGCCCGTACGACGCAGGCATCCGACGGTGCTGAGGCCACCGCCTCCACCGAGGGTGCCGGCTCCGCGGGCACCACGCAGGCGTCCGACAGAGCCGTAGCCACCGCCTCCGCGGCTCGCTCCAACTCCTCCAACACCTCGGAGGGCACGGACGACTGGGCCCGAAGCGAGTTCGGATGACGCCGACGCTGCCTTTCACCGCCCCACCGCCCCACCGCCCCACCGCCCCACCGCACTCCCCGCACCACCGCCCTGACGCACTCCCCGCACCACCGCCCTGACGCACTCCCCGCCCTTGCCGCCCTCATGCTCGTCAGGAAGGACGTACCCGACCCGTGACCGCCGACCGGTAGATCCCGTTCCGATACGGCGGCACGGTACGGGTGCTTTGGCCTGCATCGGTCGACGTGGGCCACGTCCGCGCGGAGTTGGGGATTGCTGCGGTGTCGAAGTCGTCGGCTAGGCTGTGGCGCCTCGAACTCATGAGTGAGCAGTAGCAACGGGGGTTGCCTTATGTCCACTTGGGTGGACGTGCCATGCCCTGAAGGGTGCTCGGGCCGGCCGGCCGGGAGCCGACGTGGCTTCTGACTTCTCCCGGCTGATGAAACAGGACTTCTCCGACCTGGAAGCCGCTGCCAAGGTCTGGCGCAACCTGTCCACGACCATGGACTCCCTCACCGACCGCCACCGTCGGCAGGTCACCGGACCACTGCACCAGTCCTGGAAGGGCGACGACGCCGACGCGGCCCTCTTCTACCTGGAGGACGTCGAATCCCGGATCGGCGTGGTCGAGACGGAGGCCATGGCCATCGCCGAGGTCCTGGACACTTCGAAGTTCTGGATGGAGCAGGCCCGGACGGACCTCCGCAACGCGGTGCGGCGTGCGGAAGAGGACCATTTCGAGGTCGACGGCGACGGTGAGGTCAGCGATCCGACGACCACCGGCCTGCCGCACCAGGACCCCGACGCACGGCAGATCATCGCGGACCGCAGTGTCCTGTTGGGAGAGCACCGCGCGGCCATCGACGAGGCCCTGACCGCCGCGCACAAGGCAAGCGATGACGGCGCGAAGGCCCTTGCGGAGCTGAACGGTGACATCCTCACCGACCCGCTCAACCATGACGCGGCAGCCGAATCCGCCCAGGACGTCAAGAACGCCATGAAGGCGGTGGGCGTCCAGCCTCCGCAGATCCCCGACGACGACCCGAAGGCCGCCGCGGAGTGGTGGAAGGCCCTCAGCCCCGAGGAGCGTCAGGCCTACACCACGCTCTATCCGAAGGAGATCGGCGCGACCGACGGTCTGCCGACCGACGTACGCGACGACGCCAATCGCACGGCCCTCGCCCAGGAGATCAATCTGGCCCAGGAGGGCAACTACGCCGAAGGGTTCCCGGGCGACAGCCTGGAGACGGTCAACAGGCGTCTGAACAACATGCTGGTGCTCAACGAGCGGCTCGACGCCGCGGACGGCGCACCCAAGGGCAAGGAGCTGTACCTCCTCGGCTACGACTCCAAGGACGACGGACGGGCCATCATCGCCATGGGCAACCCGGACACCGCCGCGCACACCGGAATCCTGGTGCCCGGCACCAACACGAACATGGACGCCGTGCCTGGTCAGATCGAGCGCATCGGCAGGCTGCAGTCGGCGGCGACGCAGCAGTCCAACGGCCAGAGCGTGGCGATGGTCACCTGGCTCGGCTACGACGCCCCCGAAGCTTCCCTGACCGATTTCAACAGCGTCGGCGGGACCGGACGGGCCGAGGACGCCGCTCCGGACCTGCGCCGGTTCGTGGCGGGCATGCACGCCTCCCACGACGGGTCGCCGAGTCACACCACCGTCCTCGGACACAGCTATGGCTCGACAGTTGTCGGTGCCGCTGCGGCGGGGGGGGGCTCCGGTCTGGGAGCTGACGACGTAGTGGTGGTCGGCAGTCCGGGGATGACCGTGGACAAGGCGAATGATCTGCAGATGGACCCGGAGCACGTATGGATCGGCGGGGCGGATGACGACGCCGTAATCAAGCACGCCGCCAATCTCACCCTTGGCCCCGACCCGATGTGGAGAGAATTCGGTGGCAACAATTTCGAAGTCGACACGCACGGCCACAGCGGTTATTGGAACAAGGGCAGCGACTCCCTCGCCAACCAGGGAGCAGTCATCGCGGGGAAGCAGCCCACGGAGGTTCCGAAAGAGGACCTGCCACCGGAGGCTCAAATCGTACCCGGCCTTTAACTCCCTTCTCCGCACGGTACTGGCTGTCTCCGCAGCCCTGCTCCTGACTGGAGGCTGTATGTCTCAAGGTGACGACCCGAACGCCCCGTTGCCCCGCATGGAAAAGGACGCCGCGGTGAAATGGGCCAAGGACTACACCGCGTACATGGCCCGGCTCACCGATGTCCAACTCACCCCCTCGACGGCCAAGGTGAATTTCGAGGCGTGCATCGGGGAGAACGACGAGGTCGCCGAGGACGGCCGGTACAGCCTCTTCTACTACGTCAACTCCCCGGCCCCTGTGACGGAGCACACACGCGTCGTGCGTACGCTCCGCCGGGAACTCTCTCAGCAAGGGTACGAGGTCACCTCATACCGGGAGTTCAAGAACGCTTATGCGTCGGCGGTGTTCAGAGCCCGCAACAAGAAGAATTCCTATGTGGTCACGGCCGACACCGTCGGTTCGGGCAAGACGGAGCCACAGGAACTCTCCTTCGCCGTACGCACCCCTTGCATGCTCCCGCCCGGAGTGAAGCAGCAGCAGTTCTGAACGGCCACGAGGAACTGAGAGGAACCGCACGTGTCCCAGCGCACCGACGTCGATCCCGCTGAACTCCGCGCCTCCGCCGGAGCCTGCGACGGCATGGCCCGGACCATGAAGGACCCCGCCGACAAGGCGGTCAAGGAGACCGGTACGGCGGGTACCTCACTCACCGGCTGGTCGATCGGACCCGCCCTGGCGGAGATCGCCACCAGCTGGAAGCCCGCGCTCGACGGTCTGCACGCCCGTATCCAAGCCGGCGGGGACAATCTCAGGTCGTCGGCGGACGGCCACGAGTGGAACGACGAGCGGGTCTCCCAGGACTTCGAGAAGATGGGCACGGACACCGCGACGCAGGCCACCCCCGGTGTGATGCCCGCGGTACTTCGCCCACGCGAGGGAGAGCAGCACCCCGTCCGGCACCCGGGCGCCGCCCCCGGGTTCGACCCCGGAGGCCGCCCGTCCGACGACGGACCACTGGACCCGCGCACCTCGTACGGCACCAACATGCCGACATACGACGAGACCATCAGCACCCGCCCCACGCCCGGCACGAACGACTTCGGCTGACTCGCTGCACGTGCCCGAGGCTGCGGTAGACGCCCGGGGCCGCCCGTCTCAGCGCGAGGATTCGCGCGACGCTCCCGGTGCCCCCTGCGGTCCGGAACGCCCATGCAGCCGGCCTCACGCTCGGTCTCGCCGAGCCACAGATGGGGGACCCGCTGCCGGATCGCAGCGCCCAGGGCCACCCGGGAGCTCGCGGGGACAGGGAGGCGGTAGCGCAGCCGAGGAAGGGTGGGGTGCGGCGGTTCCTCGTCGCGGACCAGGGGCCACAGGACCGGGTCGTCGCGGTCGACGGGGCGCTGGGGCACAGCTCGATGGAGTAGACCTTCAGGCCGCGCTTGCCCACCTTGCTCCAGTGCAACCCGAGTCCGGCGAGGCTCTGCCAGGGGATGACGTTCTGCGCCTTGCCGTTGCCGACCCACAGTTCCCTGTGGTCGACGCTCACGCCGGCGTGCCGGGCCGACCAGGTCGTGATCAGACTCATGACGCCGATGAAGCCCATGAACAGCCCGATGACGATTCCCGCGATGCCCTTGGGGTTCGGCCCACCATCCCCGAGCCCGGCGGCCATCACCACGCCGCCGAACAGGACGAGAGCACTGATCGCCGTGAGCACGATGCCGAGTGTGATCAACCGCCGCGCGGTTGGCCGGCCGGTGGGTACGACAGTGGCGGTGGGGGAGGTGGAGAGGTCGCCCGGTATCGACATGAGGTGCAGTGCAGGGAACCTCTCCGTACCCCGGTGGACCGGGGACTCGGGCAGGATCCGGGCGACCGAACCGGGCCTCGGGGGTCGATTCTCCTGGCCCGGACCGGCACCCGACGACCAGTCACGTCCGACGGCGCCCGTTGCCGACGGCGTAGGCAAGGCCCCAAGCGGCGGCCGCGGCGACCACGAGGCCGAGCGGGGAGAACCAGTCGACTCCACCGTGGGCTTCGCTGGTCCACCAGGCCTTGGCGGGGAAGAAGGGCTCGGCTTCCAGCAGGTCCCTTAGGGCCATGGGCGACTGCTCCGATGCCACGACGAGCGGGATGGCGTTGGCGTAGCCGAAGAAGGCACCGAGCGCGGCGATGACGGCCCCACCGATCCGGGCGCCGTTGCTCCGGTGAGCCATCAGGCCGACGAGGGAGCCGACAATCGCGCCGTTCAGCAGCGCGTGGGCCAGGTAGAGGGTGTTGGCCGTCGTGACCGACTGATCCTTGTACGTGGCCAGGATGAGACCGCTGTAGAGCAGCGAGACGACGACCGAGACGAAGAATCCGAGGAGGACCGCGCCGACCGGATTACCGCTTGCGGTCGGCTGCTGCCCGAAGGGGGGTGCCTGGAACGGCGGGCCGGGCTGCACCGGGTACGGCGGTTGCACCGGCGGCGGGCCCGGGACGGGCGGTGGCCCACCGTACACCGGAGCCTGGCCCGGAACGGGTGGCAACCCGGCCTGCATCGGGGGCTGCCCCGGAACCGGCGGCGGCCCGGGCCGCATCGGGGCTGCCCAGGGGCGGTCGGCGGCCCGAATCCCGGCTGCTGCTGCTGCGGCGGCGGGGCGGGCTGAGCGTACGGGTTGGAGGGGTTGTGCGGTGGCTGTGGTGGCAGCGGTGGTGGTTGGAACGGCGGCTGGCTCAAGATTCCCCCATGGAGTCAACTGGCAGAAGCAGCAAGTTATCAGGGAGATCAGGAGGCGGCCGTCGGAGCCGGAGCGAGCTGCGTGAAGGGTGCTGAGGGGCTGGCGTGACGGAGCTGTTCTGCCGTTCGACGATTTCGAATGTCGAAGCACTCCATGGTGGACTCACCGAACCTCATGCTGGGAAGCCGACTTCCCGCGGCAGGCCGATCAGCGGTTGTCCAGATGTCCGTCGAGTGCTCCCTGCCAACTCGAAGAGGCTGTGGCTTCGGGATCGACCTCTCCCGCCCAGGCTTTCACACTGCGGCGGGCATCCCGTCCTTCGTCGCTTCGGAACGGGAAGTCGCTCAGGACGAGCATGCGGTACAGGCCGATGAGCGTCATGAACTGGGGCAGGCTGCTGCCGAGGAGTTCCGGTCCGGTGGCGGAGACGAGCAGGATGCGACCTGTCCGGCCCTCCAGGACCACGGATTCGGTGAGCCAGTGTCCCAGGAGGTAGGCAGCGTCGCTGGAACCGGGAAGTTCGACGGGTTCGAGACCGGTCTGGTCGAGCGTCACGGTGGTCAGGAAGGCTGGTGCGGTTCCGCCGCCGAGGGCGGGAAAGCCGACTTCGGAGATGATCGCGCGTGCCCGTGGCTCGGTCAGCGCAGCCGGTAGGTCAGCGACGGGTACACGGCGCAGGGCGCGGTCGCCGAAAGTGTCGGCGAACCATCGGTTGAGCTCCTCGCCTTGTTCGGCAACGGGGCGGGGCATGGGCCACAGGGCCGTGGAACGGGCCGACGGGACGAGAGACCGCTGCCACACCCCGGGCCCTGCCGTCAGTTCCTCGGGGTGCAGAACATCGAAGGCGTACAGGCCCCTCGGCCCGTACGCCACCCAGCGCCCGTCGTCCGCAACTGCGGCTCCGCTACGGGGAATCAGCAGCCCCGGCCAGTCAGGACGGCCCGACCCGGACGAACCGACGTAACGCCTGCTCTCGAGGGCGCTGCCCACAGTCCGTTCCACATCTCCTTCGTCACCGATGAACTGGTGGACCACCCTGGGCTGAAGCAACTCCTCACCATCGGACAACCGCCAGATGCGTTCCCGCACCTGGTCGTCCCCCCAATCGTCGAGGTCGTCGGCCAAGGGCTCCTCGAGTTGCTCCTGGCTGAAGACGCCGCTGTGCTCGCTTGCTGCGACGGGGACGCCCGCATAGGTGCCGAAGTCCACCCCACGCGTCGGTCCGGGTAGATCCGGCAGGGCTCCCAGCACACCGTAGGGACGCCACTTCGACCATGCTGTGCGCCATGCCAGCGGCACTGGGCTTGCGCACTCGAGCTGCTCGGCCCAGTCACGGCGGCCGCGGTTCACGGCTGCCCAGTGCAGCCAGGCCAGCCACTCACTCTGCGAGTCGGGGGTGACACCCTCCCGTACCAGATAGTGGGCGTCTGCGGCGACACCCCCCACCGGAGGGCCTCCAGGCCACGCCAGATCGACCGCTTGCTGCAGCGAGACGCGATCGGCCACGGCCGCCAGGACGGGCTGCTTCTCGATGAGCTGGGGCAGCATGCCGGAAA
This sequence comes from Streptomyces cynarae, assembly GCF_025642135.1. Lineage (NCBI taxonomy): Bacteria > Bacillati > Actinomycetota > Actinomycetes > Kitasatosporales > Streptomycetaceae > Streptomyces > Streptomyces cynarae. Next base: position 6,368,731 of record NZ_CP106793.1, read on the forward strand.
GCGCGGCATGGACCGCGAGCGCGCGGCCGGCGTATGTGGCGATCCGCACGTCGGCCGTGCCCCCGGTCGTTGGGGACACCGCGGAGAGGAGGGCCTCGGTGATGGCCAGTTGCTCCACGTCCGTGATCGGCTCGGCTCTGCGGAGCAGACGCTTGAGCGCGTCCGACGCCAGTCGCACGATAGGGGAACCGTCGGCACCCACCGCCAAGCGGAGGGCATTCGGTCGGTGATCCACAATGTGACGCAGGGTGTCCTCGGTGTGCTGTCCACCCAACGCTGTGTCCATGAACTGCCAGACCTGCAAGGGGACTTCGCGCAGCTCGGTTGCTGCAAGGGCGCGGAGGGCGGGATGCTCGGTGAGAAGCGCGGCTGGAGCAGGGCCTTCGAACTCTCCCTCCAGCAGGACCTCGTCGGGGCGTTCTGGCCGTGCAGGGTCACTCGGCTCGTCGAACTCCAGGACGGGAAGCACATGGCCACGGCCCATACTGCTGAACTCCCCGGCGATACGGTCGATGAGGTCCGACTCGGTCGAGGAATACAGGGTGCCCGCCCACTGCACATTGGCAAGAAACAGGATCCCGCCCTTGCGAAGACCTGCCAGCGTGTCCTTCAGCGGGTCACCCAGGGGGCGATGCCTGGCCTGGAGACCGAAGTGCGCAAGGAGTCGCCCGAGCACCTGGTCGGCCTTCAAGCCACGGCAGTCCAGGAACAACGAGCCGGGCAACTCCTCGTGCAGGCCGGCCAGGAGAGCCGTTTTGCCTACCCCCGGCGAGCCGCGCAATGTGAGCTTGGGCGCGTGTTTCGGCGGGTCGGCCAACCAGCTCACGATCTGCTGATCCACTTCCTCGGCAAACACTGTGCATCACTCCGATCAGACCCGGCCGATCAGGGTACGTCAGCGCCCGCGGCGAGCTTCATCCAGACTCTCGCAAGTTCCCCACGGAAGCGGTGCATGTCGGCGTTGCGGGCATCCACGGCCTGCTGCCGGACCCTCTCGATCTCGGCGTCTCGCTTTTCGGGCGGAAGACCCTTGATCCTGGCCATCTCGTCGGGAGACAGATCGCCCAGGCGGTATCCGGCACCGTAGACGATCTTCGTCTTGTTCTTCTGCTCAGGGATCGCCGCCTTTTCCTCGTCGCTCTTCTCGTGGTACCTCTTCAGCTCCTGGCCGGCGGGGCGCTCGAGTTCATGCGCAATGTAGTCGGAGCAGTTGGAGTAGGCCGGGTGGGTTCGATCACCACACGGCTCGAACTCCGTGTACATGATGGGCGCCTCGTACCGGCCCGGGTTCTCCTGGTCGAGTCGCCGGAAGGCTTCACCGAGCACGGGCTCCGAGTGATCCAGCGGTGGGCTTGAGGAGTCGATGATGTAGTGGGTCTCAGCAGTTCCGTCAGGCTTGTGTTCGATGACCTCCAGAGCCGCGAAGTTCTTACCCGAGAAGTCCGGTCGCATCATGCGGCGATGCTCGCGCATGGCATCGATCTCGGCCTGTGGCCTGCCTTCGTTCACGGCCTGTTCAATGGCCCTCTTCAACTGTGCGTCGCCGACGTGCCGGTTCCAGAGCTTGTTGAAGTTGAGCCGTTCTCGTCTGATCTCCTGCTCGCTCTTCTGCTGGTTGCTCTCGTTGAGAGCCTCGCCGCCTTCCGCGAGCTCCTGTGCGTCCTTGTCCGCAAGGTCCTGAGTTGCGGCATACCGGCGGGCGAGAGGGGCTGGATCCAGGTGCTCGCCGCGCGTGGCCTGGTGCCGCGAGTGGAGATCGGCGCCACCTGAATCGTCAACGGCGTGCGCATCATGGAATGCACTGCTGAGGCGTGCGATAGCGGCAACCGTCGCAGCCTTGTCCTCCCGCGACATCTCCGCGAAGCCGGGCTTCAGCAGCTCGTTGAGCCGGTCCTGGGTCAGCCTGCCGCTCTGGGAAGCCTCCCGGACGGTCTGCAGCAATGGCGAAGGGTCGCCTTCGGCCCAGCTGTGGAGATGCTGGGCGATGGCGTGAAGGTCGGTCTGCACCACGTCGTTGGATCTGCGCAGCAGATTCTGGGAGTCGTCGCCCAGCATGTCATGGTGGACCGAGGATCCGTCGCCCTGCTGAACGACTCCATAACCGGGATGCCCCTCGGGGCCGGCACTGTCCAGTGGGGTGTTGGCGATTTCCCGTGCCCTGGCCAGCTCTGCTGCTCTCTCGGCTGCGGTCTTCTTGGGCTTCTTCGGCTTGTTCTCGCTCTGCTCGTCGTCCTTCTTGCTTTTTTCGCCCTTGCTCTTGTCGTCGCTGCCTGCGGGAGCCTCCGGCCCCCTGCGATGAGACTCAGGATTTCCCTGTACCTCCCGATCCGGGCGGGAAGAAGCGGCAGGAGTAGAGGCGCTGGGTGCCTGGTTGGTCGAGGGGCGATGGCCCGGTGAAGCTGTGTCGCCCGATTCCTTCTGCCCGGGGCTCCCGCTGGTCGGCTGATCAGCAGGCACCGATCCTGCGCGGGAGTCGGGAAAGGAGGCTTGTTGAGGGCTGTGGTCGATGGTCGGATCGTTCGGCGCCGCACGCGAGGCGGACGGGACCGCGTCATCCGAGACGGTCCGCATATGAGCGTCATCGGAGAGCGAGGTCGGTGAGGGTGTCGTCTGCTCGGGGGCCGATTCGGTGGCACCGGGGGTGAGTGTGACGCCGCCGCCAGTTCGAATGCCGTTGTCCGACGCTGAGGCGTCGCCCTGTGCAGGTGACGTGGCTCGGTTGTTTCTGCTCTCGCCCTGGGGGTGCGCGGAGGCCGGGTCCGAGGTCCCTGTTGCGTCGGAAGCCCGTCCTTCTGAGGGCACACCGGATTGCCGTGAGTCGGCGTGGGACGTGCCTTCTCGGGCCGTATGCGGGCTTCCCTCCGCGGAGCCGTCGGCGGGAGCGCGGTCGGGTTTCTCGCCCGATGGATCCGACTGGGCGTGATTCTCCTCGGTCAGGCCGCTCGTCGTCTCCTTCTCCTGCTGGGAAGGATCGGTTCCCTCTTGAGAGACATCCGCCTGGGCCTGGGATGTCTCAGGCCCCTCCTCAGGTGTGTCCGTACCGTGCTCGGCGCCCTCGGAGTCCTTCGCGTGAGGCTGGCTGGTGTCGATCGGGTTCCGGTCGGCGTCCAGCGGGATGTGCCAGACGTGCTCGGCGTTGTCGATGTGAATGGGGTCGTGGCTGACCTGTCCGGTCTGGGTGTCGATCCAGACGATGTTGCCGTGGTGGTTGACGGCGTTGAAGGCGTGGCCGCCTCCGCCGGGCCAGTCGACCTGGACGATGGCCGCTGAGCCGTGACCGGCTTGCTGGAGGGTGTTGGCGATGTTGTTGGCGGTGTCGGGGTCGCCACCGGGGCCGGCGTAGGTGTGGGCGGCGCCCGTCCAGCGGATCTGGTTGTCGTTCGCGTTGTTCTCGGGGGACCAGACGTCGGGGTTGCCGTGTTCGTCGGTGTCGAGGGTGCGGGGCGCCGAGACCTGGGGATTTCCGTACCAGGTCTCTAGGAACGAGCGGGAGCAGTCGGCGCAGTTGTTGCTGCGTCCGGGGACGGTGTTGCCGCCGTCGTTCTGGAGTTGGGACCAGTGACCGAAGGGGTCCGGGAAGCGTTGCGGGGTGCCGTCTTCGTTGTGCGGCACCGCGTCGACCAGCGCCTGCTGGTCGGCGGGGTCGGGGTCGGACAGGCCTCCCGGGTAGTGGTCCAGGTCGGCGCGAATGTCCTCCAGGCTGTCCTGCTGCGGGTGTTGCTGATGATTCGGCGTGCCGGGAGTGGCCTGGGGGGAGCCCGGGTGGTGCGGCGTGGCAGGCCCTGCCGAGTGCGACGGTGAGGCCGAGGCGCTCGGGGTGTGGACGGGGGTGTGGATCGGGACCGCCGTCACCTGGTGGTGCTGTTGTTGCTGTTGCGGGTTGTTGGACGGTGCGCTCTGCGACGGCGTGTTCGGCTGTGCGGCAGGCTGCTGTGGAGCGTTGGGGGTGCGGGGCGTGCTGCCCGCGGGCTCCTGGGGCGGCCTGGTGGGAGCGGGGCCGGTGTCGGTGCCCGGCCGGTTCTGGGCACCGGACGTGCCGGGTGTGCTCTGGGCGGTGGGGCTGCCGGCGGGGCCGGGCGGGGTTGAGGAATTCGGAGTACGGCTGCTCGGTGTCGAGGAGTTCGGGGTGCCGTTGCTCGGTGTCGATGCTCGCTCGGACCCGGTGCCGCTCGAGGTCGAGGGCGTCGTCGTGGAGGTGCTCGTGGAGGGCGGGTTGGTTCTGGGGGGCGACGACTGGGACGGGTTCTGATTCGGCGTGCTCGTGCTCGGGTTCTGGCCCGGAGTACGGGTAGGGGTGCTGCCGGCCGGGTCCGTGGTGTTGCGGGGCGTGGTGCTGTCGCCCGGGTTCGTGGTGCGGGGTGTGGTGCTGTCGCTCGGGGTCGTGGTGCGGGGTGTGGTGCCGTCGCTCGGCCTGGTGCCTGGGGTGTCGCGGGGCGACGACGTACGGTCACCGGGTGTCGTACCAGGGGTGTTGCGGGGCGTGGTGGCATCGCCCGGTGTCGTGCTCCCGGGTGTGCGCTGGGTCGGTATTCGGCCGTCGGCTGCACCGGATACCCGGCCGTCCGCCGGGCCGGAAACGCGGCCGTCCGCTGTACCGGAAACGCGGCCGTCCGCCGTCGGGCCCGGAGTGCTCCGGGGTGTCGTCGGAGACGTGGGGCTCGGGGTGGAGGCAGGTCCGGTTCCTGTGGACGAAGCCGTGCCGGAGGCACTCGCGGAAGCGGTCCTCACCGCGCCCGAGTTGGCGGTCGGGCTGCTCGAGGTCGCTGCGGGCGAGGCGCTGCCGGACGTACTCCCGGCCTGGTGCGAACCGGCCACGCCGCCCGTCGTGGAAGGCGCGACAGGGGGCGTGGGGATGGCCGAGACGCCATCCACACGGCCCCCGCCCCCGGTGGCCGCAGGGGACGGATCACTCGTCGTCGGTGTGGGTGCGGCACTGGAGTGGGTGGGGACGCCGGCCGCCAGGCTGTCGATCGACGTGCCGATTCCGCCGCCGCTGCCGCCTTCCGCCGGGGATGCCGTACCGCTGGAGGAGGCGTGGCTGGGTGCGGCGTGCGGTGTCGGTGAGGAGATACCGGACGGGGAAGAGCCGCCGCTGGTGCCGGTGGGGCCCGACGTGCTGGGAGCGTTGGGCGAGCCGGTGGTGTCCGGGGCGCTGTGTGACGGTGTGCTGGGGGAGGGGTCGTCGAAGTCCGACAGCGACGTCGTATGCCTCGGGGCCGGGATGTCCGAGGCGGGAGAATTGTGCCCGGTCCCCGGGCCGGAGTTGTCGGAGTCGGGGCCCGCACCCAGATCGGGCGTGCCGATGTGGGTGCTGCCGGTGTCGGCGGATATCCCGCCGCCTATGTTCGTGCCCGGGCCGCTGTCCGAACGCGTCGAGGGCGAGGAGTGCGACCCGGACGAGTCTGAACCGTCGGAACCGGAGTGGGAGCCCGCGGAGGACGAATCTGTGGAGGACGAATCGGAGGACGAGGAGCTGGAGGACGAGTCGGAGGAGTTGTTCGAGGATGAGTCTGAATCCCCGTCGCTCCCGGACGAGTCCGAATCCCCGTCACTGTCGCTCGACCCGTCCCGGCCCTCGCTCCCCGACGCCTCATGCCCGTCGATGCGGCTGTCGATGGCGTGGTGGGCGCGGTGGCCGGCCTTCTCGCCCAGGCTGTCGCGCACGCCTTCGGCGAGGGTCTGCGGGGTCTGTTTGATGGCGTCCCAGGCGCTGTCGGTGCCCTTTTTGACGGTGGTGGCGAGGTCGTAGCCCTCCTGGGCGCCGAAGCCGACGTTGACCGTCTGGCGGATCAGGTCGGTGATGATCGCCTCGATCATGGAGATCGCAGGCTCCTTCATCGCCTCGACGATCGCCTCCAGCAGTGCTTCTTTGAGTTCGTCGAGGAGGCGCCGCACGATGAGCCGGGTGGCCTGGGTGGCACCCAGTGCGCCGACTTCGGACAGGCCGAAGGTGAAGGGGGCGGCGGCTTGGGCGGCGGCGATCTCGATGGCCAGGGCGATGAGTTGGGCGATCACCGCCCACTTGGCGAACTCGACGAGGTAGGCGCAGGCCTCCAGCACGGTCGCGATGATGTGGGCGGCCTGGGCGGCGTTGGCGAGGTAGCCTCCGGAGCCGCCGCCGTCGAACTTGGCGTAGACCTTGGTGAACGCGTCGATCGACTCGCCGGCGTTGTGGGCGACCACCTGGCGGGCGCTGGCGTTCGCCGTGGTGTGCAGTTCGGTGACGTCGTCGCCGAACTTCCGCCACAGGGCGGCGCACTCCTTGAGCTTGTCCTCGTCTGCCGTCGGCCAGCGGTAGCCGAGCATCTCGAGAACCCATTCGAGCTCGTCCGGCAGCATCATCGACACAGCAGAAAGCACCCCCGTCAGCCGACCCGGCCGTACAACTCCCTCATAGGTCAAGGGACATCACACAGGAGTACAGCCGTCCGCAAAGTTTACGGAATCACTTGCAGACGACTTCGGACGTCGCTGTCACAAATCCGTTGCAGGTCCTGGCGGTTGCTTCGACATACGCGACCGTCAACGGCGCGCATCGGCGAACCGCCCGCGGGCCGCCGCCCGCCCCCGCTCCTGCTGACGGCGGCCGGAGGCGGAGCGCGCCCGAAGGGACAGACCTTGGTGGAGCACAGCGTGTCAGCCGGCCGGTCGGCTCCCCCCACCGGCACCGGTCAGACGAAGTAGCTGACCAGGAAGGACACCCCGGCTCCCACGATCCCCACGCCGATCATCCCGAGCAGGACAGGACGCGTCACTCCCCGCCCCGCCGCCTCCCATGCCTCGTCGTACGAGACGCGGCTCGGGCCGAACGGCGCGTAACCCGTGGCCAGGCAGAAGACGCCGAGGCCGGTGAGGACCCACCCGCCGAAGAAGGCCCCGAAGAAGCGCCAGGCGCGGTCCATTCCGCCCTGGACGTAGTCGCCGTTCCCCGAGGTGGCCGTCGCCGGCGCGTCCGTCTGCTGCACCGCCAACTCGGTGCCCTCCGCGTACCGATGCCTGACCTGCACGGCCGCGGCCGTGTCCTTGCTCTTGCCGTCGTCGGACACGAAGGTGCCCTCGCAGCGGACGGGGCGGCGGTTCTTGTGGCTGCTCCGTGAGGCGTTGTTCGGGTAGCTCACCTCGCACTGCTTCACGGTCAGGGTGCCGTGCGTGCCGGCCCAACCCGCCAGGTACGCCCCCTCGTACGCCCCCCACCCGCTCAGGGCGAGGCCGGCGAGCAGGAACACCAGACCTCCCCACCGCCCAAGGCGGCCGAAGGCCCTGCCGACGAGACCGGCGGCCGGGGAGCGGTCGGTTCCTTTGTCCTTTCCCGTGCTGCGCGTCTGAGTCATGACGACGAAGTCCTTCTCCTGTTCGGCCGGTTGGGGGGTCAGCATGGCATCCACCGGTTACGGGAGATACTTCGGGTGTCCGAGGAACGAGGGCAGCGAGGAGAAGCGGACATGGCCAGGAACCCCGAGAACTCACCGACCCCCTACGGCTCTTCGCAGGACCGCGGGGTGCTGGACGAGGCGCTCGAACCGGAGCAGATTCGATCGCTGAACACCGCCCTGCGGAGGCTGTCCGAGAGCGACAACGTCGGCAAGGACATGCAGGACGCGGCGAAGCGGTTGCTCTCCGGTCGGCTCGCCCTGCGCGACGCCCTGGACGACCCCGCCGTGGCACGCTCCCTGGGCGGGGGCCTCGCCTCCCTGCGCGGCCGGTGGGAGTCGCTCTCCGAGGAGGAGCGCGAGCAGATCAGGCACGGGGAGCCGCTGACGAGCGGTGATCCGTCCGCGGGGCAGTCCGAGCCGAGGGGTGCGGTCGGCGAGGCCTCACGGTCGGGGAGGAAGAGCCAAGGGCGGCACAGCGGCGGGTTCTCGCTGTACTGAGCCCGCACTGGTCACTGGCGCTGTCTGCGGTAGAGATCGATGGCCGCCGGGTTGGGGAAGTTGGGGACGGTGACGGTCTCTCCGGTCTCCTTGGAGACGACGATCTTGCTGCCGCCGGGAGGAGCGGGTTGAGGCCGTCCGGCGGCGTCGGTGACCGGCGGGAACTCCGCGTACACCAGGTATCCGATGTCGAATTCCTCGACGCGCAGCTGGGCGGGCGTGCCGTCCGGCAGCCTGGGCTGTGCGTACCGGCTGCGGACGATGTCGAGGGCCTGCTCGGCGGTGGTCGGCGGTGCCGGGCTGTCCGATGTCACGGGTGCTCTCCTCGTTCTCTCAGTTGTCTCAGGTCTCTCAGCGAGGATCTGCGGAAGCCGCTCAGAACAACCCGTGCCACATCTGCTCGACGATCAGTGACCACCAGGTGTCGGCGTTGGCCAGTGCGGAAGTGTCGACGGCGACCAGCTGCTCCTGCAGTGCCGCCACCTCCGCGCCCGCCGCGATCGGGTCAAGGCCCCGCATCCGCTGCCGTACGGTGGCCAGCAGCGCCAGGGAACGGGCGAAGGCGGCCGCCGACACGTTCACGTAGCGGGCCTCGGCCGTGACCGGGTCCACGGCCCACAGGGCGCCGAGGCCGTCCGGCTCCGTCGTCCCGGGCACGCACTGCACCGCGATCACCGCGACGCCGTCGAAGCCGATCCGGGCCAGGTGGGCCAGGGCGCCGATCTTCTCCTCACCCGCAGGGCTGCGGCGCTCGCGCAGGTTCGTGGCGACGTCGGTGAACAGGCCGCCGGCCGGAGCCGCGTCGGGCCGGTCCGCGGTGAAGAAGAGGGGAAGGTCGGCGGGGAGCCCCGCCCAGGTGAGCGTCGACTTGGTGGCGTCGGGCAGCGGGCTGTCGGCGACGTCGTCGGCGTCGTAGCGCCGTACGCCCTCCTGGCCGAAGACCTCCGCGAGGCGGTGGCCGAGGGCCACGTCACGCATCGGCTCGGCGGGCGCGACCCGGGCGGGAACCGGGAGGCGGTGCGGGCGGGGCGGCGGCTCCTGGCCGGCGATCCGGTGCAGCATCTCGACCTGCTCGACCAGCGCCGCGACGCCCTCCGCGCGCTCCTCAGGGCGGGCTCCGTAGGTCTGCGAGCAGGAGAGCTGGGCGCTGGGGAAGGAATTGAGGAGTTCGGCCGTGTAGCCGCCCGGGAGCAGGCTGGGACGCAGGTCGGTGTGGACGGCGACGACATTGTCGACGGGTACGTTCATTCGCCGCAGCTCGGCCCAGCACTGGTACTCGGCGGGCGGCAGGCCCGGACCCGAGTTGCGGAAGAGAGTGGTCTCCTCGCCGCCCGCCGGGTCGACGTAGGTGAAGACGGCGGTGTTGCCCGGGCCGGTGACCGGACGGGCACCATCGGACGCGTTGACGCCCTGTACCGCCGCCTGCTCCTGGCTGGTCAAGGGGAGGCTCCTTCGAGATGGCTGGTCCCACGGGTGAGGACGGGGTGTGGCTACGGGTGGGGACGCGGTCTGGCTACGAGGCTAGCGCCGCGTCGGTCGGCTGGATGCGCAGGGCCTTCGCCCCGCGCTCGGTGGCCACGAGGAGGATTCCGTCCGGGGAGAGGTCGGCGGCGGTGAAGGGCGTGTCGGAGATCAACGCGGCCACGACCTCCTCCTTCGCCCGATCCCAGACGCGCAGGTAGTCGGCGCCTCGGCTCAGCCCGAGCGGGGCGGCGGTGCGCTCTTCCTCGGACGGGCGCTGGATCTGTGCGGGATCGGTGCCGCCGAGGTCATCCGGTCGTACGAGGCCGCGGACCAGCACCGCGGAACTGCTCGCCTCCTCGGGCTCTCCGATCGGGCGCGCCCCGGGTGTGCCCGCGGGCACGGCGAGGACGGCGACAGCAGTGGCCGACCCGTCCGGACTCGGGAGGCTGCCGACGGTCACGGCACTCACACCGGCGACCGGCAGGCTCCACAGAGTCCGCCAGGGCAACTGGAAGCCGAGCCGGTGCACGGCGCCGGCGAATTCGGGCAGGCCGTCCTCGACGAACGCGGTCTCCAGCAGGGCGGCGCGCAGCGCGGCAGGGGCCTGCGTGCGGGTCAGCAGCGGAGCGGTACGCAGGTACGTACGGGCCGGCGCACCGAGCGCCTCCACAGGAACGGCCTCGACGGCGGCGCGCAGCGGTACCGGGTCGGCGTGCACGAACAGCCCCGGGTCGGTGAGGAGTTGGGGCAGCAGGCCCGCTTCCAGCGTGTGACCCGCGATATGGTCGCGCACGTAGGGGTCGGCCTTGCTCCAGTCCTGTTCGGGCACGGCCTCCAGCAGTGCCATCGCGATCTGGGACTGAGCGGCACGGACGTTGGGCAGGCCGGCGCGGATCTCGTCACCGATGGCCGGATGCAGCAGCCGGAGCAGCGTACGCCCGCCATCCCCCTCTTGTTCCTCCGGCTGCACGAACGGCGCGGCGAGCAGCATCCCGCCCGCGAGTGCCTGGCCCATGTCCTGCCCGGCGACCGCGCTCGCCAGCCGTTCCCACAGATGGACCGGAATGCCGTCGGCCTCGGCCAGGGCGAGCGGTGCCAGCATGAGCCGCAGGGTCCACGGGTCGGCGCCGAGCCGTCGGGCGTGCAGGTCGAGGGCCTCGCCGACGGACGTCGGCAACCGGCCTTCATCGGCCGGGTCGAAGCCCTCGGGGGCCATCAGGGCGCAGTTGACCGCGAGTTGGACGACCAGAGGACTGGTCCCGGCCCGGCGGGCGACGGCCGCCGCCAGGGCGAGGCGGGCGGCGGGGTCGACGGTGAACGGCAGTTCCGGCGCCCCGAAGCCCGGATTCAGCGCCGCCTGGGCGTGCAGCACCAGGCCCTCGGGGTCGGCCCACTCCGGCTCGTCGAGATCGATGATCCGCACAACGCCTGACGGCAGCCCCGCGGCCAGCTCGGCGGCCAACGAGCGAGGCACCTCCGCCAGGAGCCGTACCGTCTCGGTGGCGGCCAGGGGAGCGAGGACCTCCCGGACGAGCCGTGCGGGCTCGTCCGTGGCGCGTACCGGACCGGCGCGGTCGACGTCGGGTACGACGACGGTCACCGGCCCGTCGAGGGCGGCCAGCCCGGCGTACACGTCCTGGGTGCTGGTGGCGTTCAGCTCATAGTGGTCGGCGAGGAGCCACAGGACCTGGGCCGCGGTCAGCCCGTCGGGAGCCGGCACCGCGGGGGCCGGCAGCTCGGGCGGCACCGTCGACGGATCCATCTCGTCCAGCGGCAGCCGCTTGCGGAAGTCCGGCTCGCACAGCATCAGGAACCCGGTGAGCAGCCGCGAACGGCCGCTGCCGGAGCTGCCGGTGAGCGCGACCACGCGTGGAGCTCCGGGCGTGGCCGCGCGCCATGCGGCGAGCGCGCGCAGCGCGGCGGTCCGGCCGCCTATGTGAGGGTGCGGTGCGTAGTCCTCGGTCGAGCCGGTCATGGGTCCTGTCTCAGTTCGCTCGCGGGTCAGGGCTCCTGCTTACGACGCAGATGGTGCGGCCCCGTCGGCATCTCCACCTGCCCGTCGTACTCGGCGGTCGTCTTCCGCCAGATGTCCACCTGGTCGGCCTCGTTCTGCTCGTGGGCCACGCCCATCTTGGTGAAGGCGATCCCCATTCCCGCCAACCGCTCCGCCAGGCTGCCCATCGACTGGTACATGCCGTCGCGCAGACCCTCGTAGGCGACGCCGAACTTCTCGCCGATGTCGTCGTCGCCCCACGGCGGGGTGTCGCCCTGTTCCAGCTTGTTCAAGCCGTCCTGCAGGCTCTTCACTGCCTTGGCGAAGTTCTGGCCGACCGTGAACATGTTGAAGCCCTCGGTCTTGAGGACCTTCGGATCGGAGTCCATGTAGTCCGACGACACAAGTGCCCCCCGTGGCTCGCCTTTTCGTTGGCAACGCCACCTTAGCGGGTGATGTGCCCGTACGAGAGGGGGCGGTACCCGCTCGGGTACCGCCCCCCCTACGGCTGCGACGCCGGGCCTCAGAACCGGGCCGGCAGCCACCCCGTCTGGATCAGCTGTCCACCGCGCCGCCGCGTGTGGAAGTACCCGCGCCCGGGCGGCAGCTGCGACGGCGTGATGTTGCCGAGCAGCGCACCCTCCGTCCGGTCGCCGGAGAGCACGATGCCCTGGGCGCCGAGCTCGCGCATCCGCTGCATCACCGGCTCGTACAGCGACCGGCTCGCACCGCCCGAGGCGCGCGCGATGATGACGCGCAGACCGATGTCCCGGGCGAAGGGCAGGTACTCCAGGAGCGGGGACAGCGGGTTCATGCCCGTCGCCACCAGGTCGTAGTCGTCGATGATGACGAACGCGTCCGGGCTGCTGTACCAGCTGCGGTTGCGCAGCTGCTCGGGGGTGACGTCCGGGCCGGGCATACGACGGCTCATCGATCCGGCCAGGCCCTCCAGCGTCTCCGCCAGGGCCGGCGCCGACGCGCAGTACCGCGACAGGTGGGAGTCGGGCACACCCTCCAGGTGGGCGCGCCGGTAGTCACCCATGACGATCTTCGCCCGGTCCGGCGTGTAGCGCTCGGTGATCTGCTTGATGAGCAGCCGCAGCACCGCCGACTTACCGGACTCGCTCTCACCGAACACGATGAAGTGCGGATCCGTCTCGAAGTCGACGAAGACCGGCGCGAGCGACGACTCGTCGATGCCGATCGCGACACCGCGGTCCGGGTGCTCGAACCCCTTGGGCAGCCGGTCCGCCGACAGCATGGTCGGCAGCAGCCGCACCGCCGGTGCGTGGCTGCCCTGCCAGTTGTCGTTGACGCCCCGGACGAGGATCTGCGTCGCCTCCGCCAGGTCCTCCGTCGCCGACGAGCCGTCGACCCGCGGCAGCGCCGTCATGAAGTGCAGCTTGTCCAGGCTCAGACCGCGGCCCGGCACGGTGGCGGGGACGTTCTGCGCGACCTTGCGGTCGATCTCCGACTCGGTCGGGTCACCCAGCCGCAGCTCGATGCGGTTCTGCAGCATGTCTTTGAGCGCCGGCCGGACCTCGGTGTAGCGGCTCGCCGTCAGGATCACGTGCACGCCGAAACCGAGACCGCGCGTCGCGATGTCCGTGACGGTCGCCTCGAGCAGCTCGTAGTCCGTCTTGAAGGACGCCCAGCCGTCGATGACGAGGAAGACGTCTCCCCAGGGCTGGTCGGGCATCACACCCGCGGCCCTGCGCTGCCGGTACGTCTGGATCGAGTCGATGTTGTTCGCGCGGAAGTACTCCTCGCGCGCGTTCAGGATGCCCTCGACCTCGCTGACGGTACGGCGCACCTTCTCGGCGTCGAGCCGGTTGGCGACCCCGCCGACGTGCGCCAGTTCCTCCATCGCGATGAGACCGCCACCGCCGAAGTCCAGGCAGTAGAACTGCACCTCGGTGGGCGTGTGGGTGAGGGCGAACGACGAGATCAACGTGCGCAGCAGCGTCGACTTGCCGGACTGCGGGCCGCCGACGAACAGACCGTGGCCCGCACCGCCGGAGAAGTCCCGGTACAGCACGTCGCGCCGCTGCTCGAACGGCTTGTCCACCAGGCCGACCGGCACGTTGAGCCGGCCGAGCGCCGTGTACTCGGGTGCGGTCAGGCCGCGCTCCGGAGTGACGGCGAGCTGGGGGAGGAGCTGTTCCAGGGAAGGAGCCTCGTCGAGCGGGGGCAGCCACACCTGATGGGCCGGCGGTCCCTGGTTGACCATCCTGCCCACGATGACGTCCAGGACGGTGTCGGCGAGCGCGTCGTCCACCCTGGCGTCGCCGTCCGGTTCCTCGACCACCGGCTGAGGGGGCAGCGCCACGTGCCCCGCCGTGAACAGCGCGGGCCGCAGCTGGGTGGAGCGGTTCACCCGGGACGGGCCCTCGCCGTGGTAGGGCCCCGACACGTACGCGGCCTTGAAGCGGACCATCGTGTCGGTGTCGTACCGCAGATAGCCGGAGCCGGGGATGGACGGCAGGTGGTAGGCGTCCGGGACACCGATCGCCGTACGCGACTCGGCGGCGGAGAAGGTGCGCAGACCGATCCGGTACGACAGATAGGTGTCCAGACCGCGCAGCTTGCCCTCCTCCAGGCGCTGCGACGCCAGCAGCAGGTGCACACCCAGCGAACGGCCGATACGGCCGATCTGGATGAACATGTCGATGAAGTCCGGCTTCGCGGTGAGGAGTTCGGAGAACTCGTCGAGCACGATCACCAGCGAGGCCATCGGCTCGAGCGCGGCGCCCGCCGCCCGGGCCTTCTCGTAGTCGTGCAGATTGGCGTAGTTGCCCGCCGTGCGCAGCAGCTCCTGGCGGCGCTGCATCTCACCCGTGATGGCGTCGCGCATACGGTCGACGAGCGTGAGGTCGTCCGCGAGGTTGGTGATGACGGCCGCGGTGTGCGGCATGTCCGCCATACCCGCGAACGTCGCACCGCCCTTGAAGTCCGCGAGGATGAAGTTCAGCGTCTCCGAGGAGTGTGTCACCGCGAGACCGAGCACCAGCGTGCGCAGCAGCTCCGACTTGCCGGAGCCGGTCGCGCCGACGCACAGGCCGTGCGGGCCCATGCCCTCCTGCGATGCCTCCTTGAGGTCGAGCATGACCGGCTCGCCGTTCTCGCCCACACCGATCGGCACCCGCAGCCGCTCGTGCAGCGTGCGCGGCCGCCAGGTGCGCGAGACATCGACGGACCCCGCGTCGCCGATGCCCATCAGGTCGGTGAAGTCCAGGTTCGACAGGAGGGGTTCGCCCTCCTCCGCCGAGCCGACCCGGAAGGGGGCGAGCTGCCGGGCCAGGGACTCGGCCTGCGCGTCGTTCAGCACGTCGGGCCTGCCGGAGTACGCGGACTCGTGGCCGACGAACAGCCGCATCCTGCCCGGCTTCACATAGACCGTCAGGCCCGCGCGCAGGTCCTCCTCCAGCTCGCCCGGAGCGATTTCGAGGAAGGTGACGCCCTGGAGCCCCTCGCTGCTGGCGAGTTCGGAGTCGGGCGGCACGGTGCCGCCGTCGAGGACCACGATCAGGTGGGGCTGGTCGTAGACGGGGTTCGCGTCCGGGTTCCAGCGGGGCCTGTCGTCCAGCTGGTCCGCCAGCGCCTCCTCCAGTTCCCCGAGGTCGTCGAAGAGGAGCCGGGTCGAGCCCGCACCGTCCTTGGCCTTCGGGTGCTGGCTGTGCGGCAGCCACTTGATCCAGTCCCAGTCCGCCGCCGCGGAGGGGTGCGCCACCACGGCGACCATCAGGTCCTCCGGCGAGTGCAGCGTCGCCAGCTGGGCCAGGGCCGCTCGGGCGTTGCCGTACACCGTGTCGGTGTCCCCGCACAGCGTCACGTGGTAGAAGGCGCGCAGCGAGACGGACACGGGCAGGTCGGACAGACTGCCGTGCGCGTCGAGGAAGGCCTTCATGGCCGCCGCGGTCAGCGGCTCCAGCTCCTCCTTGGGCGCCGTCTCCGGGGCGACCAGCGGGGTGTTCAGCTGCTGGGTGCCGAGGCCGATCCGTACGGATGCGAAGTCCGCGTCGGTCGGGCGCCGCTCCCACAGGCGCTTGCCGTCGGCCGCCACCGCCCACAGCTGCTCCGGGTCGGGATGCTGGAAGAGCTGACTGCGGCGTTGCAGGTCCGCGGTCCTGTGGACGTCCTTGCGGACCTGTTCGAGATAGCGGAAGTAGTCACGCCGGTCCTGGGCCATCCCGGCACCGCCGCCGCCCTGCCGGGACTTGGCGAACTGGGCGATCGCCATGGCCAGGGTCGAGGCCAGCATCAGCCCGCCGACCACCCTCATATAGGAGGGGAGGCCAGGCATGAAGAAGAAGCCGACGGAACCCAGCATGCCCATCATGGGCAGCAGGGTCATCAGCATGCTTTCTTCGCCCTCACGGGGGATCTCGGGCGGCGTCTCGAGTCTGACCTCGCCGTCCGGGACGACCGGGGGCGCTATCCGCGGCGGTCGTTTGATGATGACGACGCTCACCGATGCACTCATCCTTCGCGATTGATACGTCTTGGCACCGACGCCCCCGTGTACCGCGACATGTTCTCGTTCGCGCAGGCGTCGTTCGCGCAGGCGTCGATCCTACTGATGGGCCAAGTGCGCAAGGGAGGCAGGAGGATGGAGATGCCGAGGGGGTCCTGGGAGAAAAGGGGTGGGCGGGCCCTGCGCCGCACACCGCAACGGATATGGTGGCGCTCCGCGCCGTAGCAGCGGCGTGAGGAAGCCTTGTCCAACAGGGGGAACAACCAGGTGAGCACGGGGACTTCGACGGGTTTCTGCCGAATCACCATCGCAGCGCCGGACAGCCGTGTCGATGTCGCGCTGCCGGAGGACCTGCCGATCCAGGACCTCTTTCCCGAGATCGTCAGGCTCTCGGGCCTGGTCCATCCGGACACCAGTCCCGCCGGCTACCACCTGGTACGCCGCGAGGGCCAAGTCCTCGACGCGAGCCGTTCGTTGCTCGAGCACCGGGTCAGGGACGGCGAAGTGCTGCTGCTGCGGACCTTCGCCGACTCGCTGCCGCCGGCCGTCCACGACGACGTGGTGGACGCGATCGCCGCCGCGGTCAAGCAGGACATCCGCAGCTGGAACGACAACCTGATGCGGGTGGCCGGTCTCGTCGCCGGATCGCTGCTGCTGATCATGCTCGGTTTCGTGTTCTGGTTCGCGGACCCCATCCGGCACGACATGCACGGCCTGCAGGGCATCCTCGCCGGCGTGGTCGCACTGGCCCTGACGGTGCTCGCGGGTGTGCGGGCCCGGGTCTACGACGACCGCGGCTCCGCCGTCGCGCTCGGTGTCTCGGCGCTTCCGCACGCGCTCATCGCCGGCTCCGGCGTCATCCCCCAGGACGCGGGTCACGGCCCCGGCAGGATCCAGTTCCTCGTCGGCTGCGTGGCCGTACTGGTCTTCTCGGTCGTACTGATCATGCTGCTGCCGCAGGGAGACGCCCCGTTCGTGGCCGCCGCGCTGGCCGCCGCGATCGGCACGCTCGCCGTTTTCTGCGGTGTGCTCACCGAGGCGGAGCCGCGCGAGATCGCCGCCGGCACCTCGGTCGTGGCGCTGGCGGTAGTCGGCTTCCTGCCCGGATGGTCGGCCCGCTTCGCCAAGCTGCCGATCGGTTTCCGCAACCCGGAGGACCTGGCCAGGGCCCGTCGTGAGGGCCGGGAGGGCGACCTCGAGGCCGTCGACGTGCAGCGCATCGTCGCCCAGACCAGCCGGGGCCACGAACTGCTGCTCGGACTGGTCGGCGGCTGCGCGGCCGTCATCATCGGCGCGGGTGGCGCGGTGCTCGGCTTCAGCGACAGCGGCTGGGCCCAGCTGCTGGCCCTCTGCACCGGTCTCGCCGCGATGATGCGGGCGCGGCTCTTCCGGTACACCGCCCAGGTGACGTGCCTGTTCGTGGCCGGCGTCGTCACCCTGGGTCTGCTGGTGCTCGGCCTCGCGATCTCGCCCCCGGCCGGCATCGTCCTCGAACTGCTCAAGGGCAACTCCGGTCCCGTCGACATCAGGACCCTGTGGCTCGGCGCCTCGGTCGCGGCCGGCGTGCTGCTGCTGATCGCGATCGCCCTGATCGTGCCGCAGAAGGGGCTCTCCCCCTTCTGGGGCCGCATGCTGGACCTCGCGGACTCCCTGGTGCTGCTCTCCCTGGTCCCGGTCTGCCTGGCCGTCCTCGACGTCTACAGCAAGGTCCGCGGCGGCGTCTGAGGTCCGCTCGGCGGCGCGAGGGCTCTCCGCCCTCGGACCGGCTCTCGGCCCGGCCGAGGTGGCAGAGGCGGTATTCGCCTCCCCCGTGCAGCGGTGCGTGCGGGGGCGACACCCGGTCGTGGCCGTCGTCCAGGGCAGCGATGGGCAAAGGATCCGACGGTGTCGCCTCCTGAGCCGGTGAACGTCTCTTCTCACGGTCAGCCCGTGACCGTGGGAGACGACCTCGCCGCCGGGGCCTGGGCCGCCGGTGGGACGGCCGTGTTCACCGGAGGCGGGGCAGCACTGGCGGACACAGCGGGGCTGACCGGGGTGGCAGGCGATGTGCTGAGGGGTGACGGCCTGCTCGGCGCCACGGTCAACGGCGCAGCGTGCAACGTCGCGGGTGGTCTCACGGCCGACGTCGCCAACGACCAGGACCCGTCGACGATGGGCCAGGACGCTCTCACCGACGCCGAGACCGGCGCCTTCGGCAACGCCCAGAACCACGGCGTCAACCATGCCCTGGAGCAGCACGGAAGCCTCGGTGGGGAAAACCTCGGCGACCGGGACAAGCTCGCCGACAACGCGTTCAAGAACACCGTGGGCACTACCTCGAACACGGGCGTCTACGCTGCAGGCTCCGGCGTCGAGTGGGACATCCAGGACCTGGCCGAGGACGAGTGAGAGCTGCCGACGAAGTGGGACTTGCGGCGACCTGGACCCCGAACCCGGACCACCCGGCTACCTGGAGCGGCTTCTTCCTGGTACTTCTCGGGGTCGCCGGATGTCTGATCGTCATGGCCGGTGTCGCTGTGACCATTGCCCTGTGGCGCGTTCAAGGCGCCAGGAAGTGGGGCAACCACGTCATCGGACCGGTGATCGTCACCGTCGGCCTCGTCGCCGCTGGCTTCGGCTTCCGGCTGTTCTGACCCCGCGAGTCCGGGGATGGGGCCTGGCGGCCGGTCCTGGAGAGCTGATCACGTGGCTGACCCCGGTGGTCCGACGCCCGCCCCCACCCCTGCCGGGCCCGGGCCGGGACACCGCTGCCCGGCTGGTACGCTGTGTGACGGCCGTATGTGTACGCGCCTCCGGTTTCCCCTGGAGGACGCGCCCAGCGGATCCCCGCCTCCCGAGTCGTGGAAGTCCCCCTGAGATGAAGACCAGGGGCACTCGGTGGCAGCTGAAGAAGACTACGAGGAGTACGCGTGTCGCTCGACGCCGCTACGAAGAAGCAGATCATCGGTGAATTCGGTACCAAGGAGGGTGACACCGGCTCCCCCGAGGTCCAGGTCGCTCTGCTGTCCCGTCGGATCTCCGACCTGACCGAGCACCTCAAGACCCACAAGCACGACCACCACTCCCGTCGTGGTCTGCTGATCCTGGTCGGTCAGCGCCGTCGCCTGCTGCAGTACCTGGCGAAGAAGGACATCCAGCGCTTCCGTACGCTGGTCGACCGCCTGGGCATCCGCCGCGGTGCGGCGGGCGCCAAGTAAGACGCCGTGAAGGGAGCGGTTCCCGTACGAAGGGGGCCGCTCCCTTTGCTGTACGTGCGGACTGTCACCACCGCTTTGTAGTGTGGTAGCACAACGCAAGACGTAGGACACCGTGTGAGGGGTACCTGGACGCACCAGGCGGCACCGCACACACCGAACGAGGAGGAGCGCGCCTCGCCGCCGCCGGTCCTCGGTAGTGGCCCCCGGGGAAGAGAGCCCCGGGTGCTTCGATCGAAGACCGGCCCGCACAAGACGGAGCGCTTCTCCGCCACCGTCCCCCTGCCACACGGGCAGCCGGGGACGAAGACGAGGAGAAAACGCTAGTGGAGAACGAGACCCACTACGCCGAGGCCGTCATCGACAACGGCTCCTTCGGCACCCGCACCATCCGCTTCGAGACGGGCCGCCTGGCCAAGCAGGCCGCCGGTTCCGCCGTCGCGTACCTGGACGACGACACGATGGTCCTTTCGGCCACCACCGCGTCCAAGAACCCCAAGGACCAGCTCGACTTCTTCCCGCTGACGGTCGACGTCGAGGAGCGGATGTACGCGGCCGGGAAGATCCCCGGTTCCTTCTTCCGCCGTGAGGGCCGCCCCTCCGAGGACGCGATCCTCACCTGCCGACTCATCGACCGCCCGCTGCGCCCGTCCTTCAAGAAGGGCCTGCGCAACGAGATCCAGGTCGTCGCCACGATCATGGCGCTCAACCCGGACCACCTGTACGACGTCGTGGCGATCAACGCCGCGTCCGCGTCCACGCAGCTGGCCGGTCTGCCCTTCTCCGGCCCGATCGGCGGCGTCCGCGTCGCGCTGATCAACGGCCAGTGGGTCGCGTTCCCGACGCACACCGAGCTCGAGGACGCCGTCTTCGACATGGTCGTCGCCGGCCGCGTCCTGGAGGACGGCGACGTCGCGATCATGATGGTCGAGGCCGAGGCCACCGACAAGACGATCAAGCTGGTCGAGGGCGGCGCCGAGGCACCGACCGAGGAGGTCGTCGCCGCCGGTCTGGACGCTGCGAAGCCCTTCATCAAGGTCCTGTGCAAGGCCCAGGCGGACCTCGCCGCGAAGGCCGCCAAGCCGACCGCCGAGTTCCCGATCTTCCTGGACTACCAGGACGACGTCCTGGAGGCCCTGACCGCCGCCGTCCGCCCCGAGCTGGCCCAGGCGCTCACCATCGCCGGCAAGCAGGAGCGCGAGTCGGAGCTGGACCGCGTCAAGCAGCTCGCCGCCGAGAAGCTCCTGCCGGAGTTCGAGGGCCGCGAGAAGGAGATCTCCGCCGCGTACCGCTCGCTGACCAAGACCCTGGTCCGTGAGCGCGTCATCAAGGAGAAGAAGCGCATCGACGGCCGCGGTGTCACCGACATCCGCACGCTGGCCGCCGAGGTCGAGGCCATCCCGCGGGTCCACGGCTCGGCCCTGTTCGAGCGTGGCGAGACCCAGATCCTGGGCGTCACCACGCTGAACATGCTGCGCATGGAGCAGCAGCTCGACACCCTCTCGCCGGTGACGCGCAAGCGCTACATGCACAACTACAACTTCCCGCCCTACTCCACCGGTGAGACCGGCCGCGTCGGCTCCCCCAAGCGCCGCGAGATCGGCCACGGCGCCCTCGCCGAGCGCGCCCTGATCCCGGTGCTGCCGTCGCGCGAGGAGTTCCCGTACGCGATCCGCCAGGTGTCCGAGGCCCTCGGCTCCAACGGTTCGACGTCCATGGGCTCCGTCTGCGCCTCCACCATGTCGCTGCTGAACGCCGGTGTGCCGCTGAAGGCCCCGGTCGCCGGTATCGCCATGGGCCTGATCTCCCAGGAGATCGACGGCGAGACGCACTACGTGACGCTGACCGACATCCTCGGCGCCGAGGACGCCTTCGGCGACATGGACTTCAAGGTCGCCGGTACGAAGGAGTTCGTGACCGCCCTCCAGCTGGACACCAAGCTGGACGGCATCCCGGCCTCCGTGCTGGCCGCGGCCCTGAAGCAGGCCCGTGACGCCCGCCTGCACATCCTCGACGTGATGATGGAGGCCATCGACCGGCCCGACGAGATGTCCCCGCACGCCCCGCGGATCATCACCGTCAAGATCCCTGTCGACAAGATCGGCGAGGTCATCGGCCCCAAGGGCAAGATGATCAACCAGATCCAGGAGGACACCGGCGCCGAGATCACGATCGAGGACGACGGCACGATCTACATCGGTGCCGCCGACGGCCCGTCCGCAGAGGCCGCCCGCGCCACGATCAACGGCATCGCCAACCCGACCATGCCGGAGGTCGGCGAGCGCTACCTGGGCACGGTCGTGAAGACCACCACCTTCGGCGCGTTCGTCTCGCTGCTGCCGGGCAAGGACGGTCTGCTGCACATCTCGCAGATCCGCAAGCTCGCCGGCGGCAAGCGCGTGGAGAACGTCGAGGACGTCCTCGGCGTGGGCCAGAAGGTCCAGGTCGAGATCGCCGAGATCGACTCCCGCGGCAAGCTCTCCCTCATCCCGGTGATCGAGGGCGAGGGCGACGAGGCCGACGAGGCGAAGGACGACACCGACAAGTGACGTCCCGTGGCTTGAAGGCGACGGCCCGCACCTCTTCGGAGGCGCGGGCCGTCGCCCGTACCCAAACCCTGATCAAAGGCGCGGGCGGCATCGGCACCGTCCGCAAAACCACCCTCCCGGGCGGTCTGCGCGTCGTCACCGAGACGCTGCCCTCCGTCCGCTCCGCCACCTTCGGCATCTGGGCGCACGTCGGCTCACGCGACGAGACGCCCGCGCTGAACGGCGCAACGCACTACCTGGAGCACCTGCTCTTCAAGGGCACGTCGCGCAGGTCCGCCCTGGACATCTCCTCCGCCCTCGACGCGGTCGGCGGCGAGATGAACGCGTTCACGGCCAAGGAGTACACGTGCTACTACGCGCGCGTGCTCGACACCGACCTGCCGCTCGCCATCGACGTCGTCTGCGACATGCTCACCGGCTCGCTGATCCTGGAGGAGGACGTCGACGTCGAGCGCGGCGCGATCCTCGAGGAGATCGCGATGACGGAGGACGACCCGGGCGACTGCGTGCACGATCTCTTCGCGCACACCATGTTCGGCGACAACGCGCTCGGCCGCCCGGTCCTCGGCACGGTCGACACCGTCAACGCGCTGACCGCCGACCGCATCCGCCGCTTCTACAGGAAGCACTACGACCCCACGCACCTGGTGGTCGCCTGCGCGGGCAACGTCGACCACCAGAAGGTCGTACGCCAGGTGCGGGCCGCCTTCGAGAAGGCGGGCGCCCTCACCCGGACGGAGGCCACGCCCATCGGTCCGCGCGCCGGCCGCCGCGTGATCCGCACCGCCGGGCGCGTGGAGCTGCTGGCCCGCAAGACCGAGCAGGCGCACGTCGTCCTCGGCATGCCGGGCCTGGCCCGCACCGACGACCGCCGCTGGGCCCTCGGCGTGCTGAACACGGCGCTCGGCGGAGGCATGTCGTCCCGCCTGTTCCAAGAGGTCCGGGAGAAGCGCGGCCTGGCCTACAGCGTGTACTCGTACACGTCCGGCTTCGCCGACTGCGGCCTCTTCGGCGTGTACGCGGGCTGCAGGCCGAGCCAGGTGCACGACGTGCTCAAGATCTGCCGCGACGAGCTGGATCACGTCGCGCAGAACGGCCTGTCGGACGACGAGATCGCCCGCGCCATCGGCCAGCTCCGCGGTTCCACCGTCCTCGGGCTCGAGGACACGGGTGCGCTGATGAACCGTATCGGCAAGAGCGAGCTGTGCTGGGGCGACCAGATGTCGGTCGACGACATGCTGGCCCGGATCGAGGCGGTCACCCCGGACGACGTCCGGTCCGTGGCGCAGGACATCCTGGGACAGCGGCCCTCCCTGTCGATCATCGGCCCGCTCAAGGACAAACAGGCGTCCCGACTGCACGACGCGGTCGCGTGAGCGCCCGGCGGTCACGGCGGTCGTCAACCACTCCGGTAAGGAAGCAAGAGAGATGAGCAAGCTGCGCGTGGCGGTCCTCGGCGCCAAGGGCCGGATCGGTGCGGAGGCGGTACGGGCCGTCGACGCCGCCGACGACATGGAGCTGGTGGCCGCCCTCGGCCGGGGCGACCAGCTGGAGACCCTCGTCGAGACGGGGGCCCAGGTGGCGGTGGAGCTGACCACCCCGGCCTCCGTCATGGGCAATCTGGAGTTCTGCGTACGGCACGGCATCCACGCCGTGGTCGGCACCACGGGCTGGACCGACGAGCGGTTGGCGCAGCTGAAGGGCTGGCTCGCCGAGTCCCCGCAGACCGGCGTCCTGATCGCCCCGAACTTCTCCATCGGCGCCGTGCTGACCATGAAGTTCGCCGAGGCGGCCGCCCCCTACTTCGAGTCCGTCGAGGTCGTCGAGCTGCACCACCCGAACAAGGTGGACGCCCCCAGCGGCACCGCCACGCGCACCGCCCAGCTCATCGCCGCCGCCCGCGAGAAGGCGGGCAGCGCCCCGCAGCCGGACGCCACGGCGACGGCGCTGGACGGCGCCCGCGGCGCGAACGTCGACGGCGTCCCGGTGCACGCCGTACGTCTGCGCGGCCTGCTCGCCCACCAGGAGGTGCTGCTCGGCGGCGAGGGCGAGACCCTCACCATCCGCCATGACTCGCTGCACCACAGCAGCTTCATGCCGGGCATCCTGCTCGGCGCCCGCCGCGTCGTGACCACTCCGGGCCTCACCTTCGGCCTTGAGCACTTCCTCGACCTGAAGTAGCGAGAAGCAGCAGCGATGCGCGCGAAGATCACCTAT
Organism: Streptomyces cynarae; assembly: GCF_025642135.1. Taxonomy (NCBI): domain Bacteria; kingdom Bacillati; phylum Actinomycetota; class Actinomycetes; order Kitasatosporales; family Streptomycetaceae; genus Streptomyces; species Streptomyces cynarae. The sequence continues at coordinate 6,392,493 of NZ_CP106793.1, forward strand.
GCCGTCACGGCCGCCGTCCTGGTCTTCTACTTCATCCTGGTCGGCAGCCGCGGCGTGCTCCTGATCGAGAACGGCACCCCCGTCACCGTCGCGTTCGGCGTCGCGGTGCTGATCCTGCCGGTCATCGGGGTGTGGTTCCTGTGGAAGAACACCCAGTTCGTCCGCAAGGCGAACCGGCTCGCCGCCGAGCTGGAGGCGGAGGGCGGCCTGCCCGTCGACGAGCTGCGACGCACCCCGAGCGGCCGGATCGACCGCGACTCGGCCGACGAGGTCTTCGCCAAACGCAAGGCGGAGGCGGAGGCGGCCCCGGACGACTGGCGCGCATGGTTCCGCCTGGCGATCGCCTACCACGACGCCCGCGACACGCCCCGCGCCCGCAAGGCGATGCAACAGGCCATCGCCCTCCACGAAGGCCGCACGCTCGTGTCCTGAGCGCCGTCGGCTGTCCCTCTGCCCCTCTGCCCCAGCGGCCTTCAGAGGCCCGGAGACGACCAAAGGGCCGCCCCGCAGTCCGCGAGGCGGCCCTTTTGCGTTCAGGGGCCCTGGGGCGGTCAGCTCCGCCCGAACTCCGCCGCCCACGCCTCCACCGTGTCCGCCGCCCGGTCGAAGGCCTGGGGGCGGGCCAGGAAGTCGGCGTTGTGGCTGGTCAGCACGGTCTCTGGGGCGGGCCCGCCGCCCTGCCGTACGAGGACCAGTGCCTGACCCTGCACCGTGCGCGGCAGTCCCAGCCAGCGCACCGGCTGCTGCACCGTGCGTACCGAGACGATATGCTGCCACCGCACCGTACGCGTGAGGAGGAAACCCACTCGGCGCAGCCCCCGCGCGCTCACCCAGACGCCCATCCGCAGCAGCCGCAGGGCCACGGCGATGACGGCCGACGCCACGCCGAACACCGTGCCCGCGTCCGACGGGGTGCCGGCGAGGGCGATGACGACCGCGGCGAAGAGCACGTACGACGCGAACAGCAGCAGGAGCGCGGCCGTGCCCACCCGCCACGGGCCGGGCCGGTAGGGGCGGCGCCAGCGGTCCCGGTCGACGTACGGCAGCGGCAGGTCGTCCGCCGCCTGGTCGGAAGCACGGTCGGCCGTCAGGAAGGGCAGGGGCACGGCTGATCCTCACTCGGTGCACGGAGCTGTGACCGGTGAGGCTATCGAGCCGTGTCCCCGCTCACCACCCTCGGGGGCCGACGGGGTGGCCCGTCCGTGCCTGCGGGCGACCGGGAGCGTCAGCGGCCGTTCGATGCCACGGACTGCTGCGTCGCCGCGGGCGCCTGGTGCGACATGGCGGGCATTCCGATGACCAGGGAGCCCACCAGCCCGGCGACAATGGTCAGCCCGAGCAGCCAGCGTCCGGCCATCTCACCGGCGGAGGCACGCCGACGCGGCGGGGGAGTGACATTGCTGCGGAAGGAGTCGGCTTCGGCGAGGAAGGCGAACGGTACGGGTTCGCGCCGACGGGACATGGGGAGTGCTTCTCCTCTTGTGGCTCGTAGGGTCCGATGGATCAGCTGTCTGAAGACCGGGTGACGCGAACGAATCGCCGTCACCGACACAGACGAGCGGGTGCCCGAAAAGGTGCCCTGAATCACCGATTTCGCAGAACTTCGACGGGCTTCGCCGGCGAATGTCGCGGACCGGCACCGAACGCCCCGTTGTCAGTGCCGGGCCGTAGAGTGGGCGGCGCCCGAGCTTGTGATGGGAAGGACCTTCCACACCGTGACCGACACCCCCGCCGACGACCTCAAGCCCAGCTTCCGCAGCGACGTCACCGTCGAGCTGGTCAAGCACAGCGCGGCCGACTCCGACGTGCTGTGGGCCGCCCGCGTCTCCACCGCCGGCGAGCAGTCCCTGGACGAGCTGAAGAAGGACCCGGAGCGCTCCAAGGGCCTGATCAACTACCTGATGCGGGACCGGCACGGCAGCCCCTTCGAGCACAACTCGATGACCTTCTTCATCAGCGCCCCGATCTTCGTCTTCCGCGAGTTCATGCGGCACCGGGTGGGCTGGTGCATCGCCGGCGACACGGAGATCACCCTCGAGAGCGAGGCAGGAAACCTCCGGCGCCGTACGATCCAGGATCTGTACAAGCTGTGGCACCTCGGTGTCGAAGACCGATTGCCGCACTCGGCGGGCGGTGTGACCTGGCACGCCCGCGCCGAGAAGTGGATGGCGCAGGTCCGCCGCGGAGAGACCAACCACTACCTGGGGCTCTATGACAATCGGGAGGCCGCCGACTGCGCCGTTGCGGAATTCCGCGAGAAGCACCCCTCCACCCGTCTCCGCAAGCTCGAATCGGTCAGGCGCAATCACGTTCGCTGCTACGACGAGGAGACGCTGACAGCGCGGAGGGCGCCTATCCTCGATGTCATTCAGTCGGGCATCAAGCCTTTGATCAAGCTCACCACTGCCGGTGGCAAGGTCCTTCGCTGCACCGTCGACCATGCGGTGCTCACCCCGGAAGGCTGGCGGAAGGCCGGAGAGCTGGCCGTGGGCGATGCGGTGATGACCGCCGGGACGGCGCCACGGCCTTCGGAAAGGCTCGTTCCGCCCAGCCTCCGTCGTGGCGTGGGCGTCTGGACCTCGATGCAGCGTGACCGCCTGATCGGCGAGACCGATACATGTCACCTGTGTGGAGAGCCCTTCCCACGTGACCAGCTCGCGCTCGATCACGTCGTACCCGTGGCCGAGGATCTGACGCGCGCACTCGACGAGCGCAATCTGGCCCCCGCCTGTGAGCCGTGCCACGCAGCCAAGAGTGCCGAGGAGCAGAAGCTGGCACGTCGCGGCGGAAAGATCGCCGTAGCTGTTCCGGATCCGATCGTGTCCATCGTGGACGACGGCGAGGAGATGACGTACGACCTCACGGTGGAGGGTCCCTGGCACAACTTCCTGGCCAATGGCGTTGTTGTCCACAACTCCTACAACGAGGAGTCCGGCCGGTACCGAGAACTCCAGCCCGTCTTCTACGTCCCCGGCGAGGACCGCAAACTCGTCCAGCAGGGACGTCCGGGCAAGTACGAGTTCGTACCGGGCACCGACACGCAGCACGCGATCATGGAGCGCGCGATGCAGGATTCGTACATCCATGCGTATGAGCGTTACAGGGAGATGCTCGCCTCCGGCGTCGCCCGTGAGGTCGCCCGCGCGGTCCTCCCGGTCGGTCTGTTCTCCTCGATGTACGCCACGTGCAACGCGCGCTCGCTGATGCACTTCCTCGGCCTGCGCACCCAGCACGAACTGGCGAAGGTGCCCTCCTTCCCGCAGCGGGAGATCGAGATGGTCGGCGAGAGGATGGAGGCCGAGTGGGCCAGGCTCATGCCGCTCACGTACGCCGCGTTCAACGCGAACGGCCGCGTCGCGCCGTAAGGCACACCCGCGTGCCCGTCGGGCAGAGAAGGGCCGGGTACAGATGTACGGGTCAGCCGAGCGAAGTGTCCGTATTGCGGCATTTCGCGAAGTTCATCTAGCCTGATCAAACGGACCCGGTACTGCTTGAACCCCCGAGCAGGCAGTACCGGGCTCCACCTTTGTCAGGACTTTTGCCGACCCCCTAGGGCAGACCACGACCGAGGCAGCGAGTAGCGTGTTGTCCATGGCTCCGACCTCCACTCCGCAGATCCCCTTCGGGCGGATCCTCACCGCCATGGTCACGCCCTTCACGGCGGACGGCGCACTTGACCTCGACGGCGCTCAGCGGCTCGCCACCCACCTGGTGGACGCAGGCAACGACGGCCTGATCATCAACGGCACCACCGGTGAGTCCCCCACCACCAGCGACGCGGAGAAATCGGACCTCGTACGAGCCGTACTGGAGGCGGTCGGCGACCGGGCCCACATCGTGGCCGGCGTCGGCACGAACGACACCCACCACAGCATCGAACTGGCGCGCGCGGCACAGAAGGCCGGCGCGCACGGTCTGCTGACCGTCACGCCGTACTACAACAAGCCCCCTCAGGACGGCCTCTACCGGCACTTCAAGGCCATCGCCGACGCCACCGACCTGCCGGTCATGCTCTACGACATCCCCGGCCGCAGCGGCGTCCCGATCAACACCGAGACCATCGTCCGGCTCGCCGAGCACCCGCGGATCGTCGCCAACAAGGACGCCAAGGGCGACCTCGGCCGCGCCAGCTGGGCCATCGCCCAGTCCGGCCTCGCCTGGTACTCCGGCGACGACATGCTCAACCTGCCCCTGCTCTCCGTGGGCGCGGTCGGCTTCGTCTCCGTCGTGGGCCATGTCGTCACGCCCGAGCTGCGCACCATGGCCGAGGCCTACGTCAGCGGCGACGTCCAGAAGGCGCTGGAGATCCACCAGAAGCTGCTCCCGGTCTTCACCGGCATGTTCCGCACCCAGGGCGTGATGACCACCAAGGCCGCCCTCGCCCTCCAGGGTCTGCCCGCCGGGCCGCTGCGCCCGCCCATGGTCGAACTGTCCCCCGAGGAGACCGCGCAGCTCAAGATCGATCTTGCCGCCGGCGGGGTACAGCTCTGACAAGGACTTCACAACTGAATAGGCAGGACCCAGTGCCTGCACCCCACATCGACAACTGCTTTTGCACGAACGTCATGCGCGCCACGTGCCCTACAGGTACGTGGCGCGCATGGTGAGGAGAGTCTTTTGAGTCATCCGCATCCTGAACTCGGCCCGCCGCCGAAGCTCCCCGAGGGCGGCCTCCGGGTCACCCCCCTCGGTGGCCTCGGGGAGATCGGCCGGAACATGACCGTCTTCGAGTACGGAGGCCGTCTGCTGATCGTCGACTGCGGAGTGCTCTTCCCCGAGGAGGAGCAGCCCGGAATCGATCTGATCCTGCCGGACTTCTCGTCCATCCGCGGCCGCCTGGACGATATCGAGGGCATCGTCCTCACCCACGGCCACGAGGACCACATCGGCGGCGTCCCCTACCTGCTGCGCGAGAAGCCCGACATCCCGCTGATCGGCTCCAAGCTGACCCTCGCCCTGATCGAGGCGAAGCTCCAGGAGCACCGCATCCGCCCGTACACGCTGGAGGTCGCGGAGGGGCAGCGCGAGCGCGTCGGCCCCTTCGACTGCGAGTTCGTCGCGGTCAACCACTCCATCCCGGACGCCCTCGCGGTCGCCATCCGCACCCCCGCCGGCATGGTGGTCCACACGGGCGACTTCAAGATGGACCAGCTGCCGCTGGACAACCGGCTGACGGATCTCCACGCCTTCGCCCGGCTGAGCGAGGAGGGCATCGACCTCCTGCTCGCCGACTCGACGAACGCGGAAGTCCCGGGGTTCACGCCGCACGAGCGCGACATCTCCAACGTGCTGCGCCAGGTCTTCGCGGGCGCCCGTAAGCGGATCATCGTGGCGAGCTTCGCCAGCCACGTCCACCGCATCCAGCAGATCCTGGACGCGGCCCACGAGTACGGCCGCCGGGTCGCCTTCGTCGGCCGCTCCATGGTCCGCAACATGGGCATCGCCAGGGACCTGGGTTACCTGAGGGTGCCGCCGGGCCTGGTCGTGGACGTCAAGACGCTGGACGACCTGCCGGACCACGAGGTCGTCCTGGTCTGCACGGGCTCCCAGGGCGAGCCGATGGCCGCCCTGTCACGCATGGCGAACCGCGATCACCAGATCCGCATCGTCCAGGGCGACACGGTGATCCTCGCGTCCTCGCTGATCCCCGGCAACGAGAACGCGGTCTACCGCGTGATCAACGGCCTGACCCGCTGGGGCGCGAACGTCGTCCACAAGGGCAACGCCAAGGTGCACGTCTCCGGCCACGCGTCAGCGGGCGAGCTGCTGTACTTCTACAACATCTGCCGCCCGAAGAACCTGATGCCGGTCCACGGCGAATGGCGCCATCTGCGGGCCAACGCCGAACTGGGCGCACTCACGGGTGTCCCGCACGACCGCATCGTCATCGCCGAGGACGGCGTCGCCGTCGACCTCGTCGAGGGCAAGGCGAAGATCTCGGGCAAGGTCCAGGCCGGTTACGTCTACGTCGACGGCCTGTCGGTGGGAGACATCGGCGAGCCGGCGCTGAAGGACCGCAAGATCCTCGGAGACGAGGGCATCATCTCGGTCTTCGTGGTGATGGACTCGTCCACGGGCAAGATCACCGGCGGCCCCCATGTCCAGGCCCGTGGTTCGGGCATCGAGGACTCGGCCTTCGGCGACGTCATCCCGAAGATCACGGAAGCGCTCGAACGGTCGGCGCAGGACGGCGTCGTCGAGCCCCACCAGCTGCAGCAGCTGGTGCGGCGCACCCTCGGGAAGTGGGTCTCCGACACGTACCGGCGCAGGCCGATGATCCTTCCTGTGGTCGTCGAGGTCTGACGCTCACTCAAGTCCGTGTGAGGGCGAACCTGGAGCGGGGCGCCTCGATTTGCATCGAGGCGCCCCGCTCCAGTACGTTTACGGCTCCGCCAGCAGGGGACCCGACGCAACCGAGCGTCCGGGAGCCATCCCAGGCAGGGCGGAAATCCCGACTCAGAACTTCTGATAAAGTCGGAACCGCCGGAAAGGGAAACGCGAGAGCGGGAACCTGGAAAGCGCCGAGGAAATCGGATCGGAAAGATCTGATAGAGTCGGAAACACCGAAGGGAAGCGCCCGGAGGAAAGCCGAGAGAGCAAGTCTCTCCGGTGAGTACAAAGGAAGCGTCCGTTCCTTGAGAACTCAACAGCGTGCCAAAAGTCAACGCCAGATATGTTGATACCCCGTCTACCGGATCCTTCCGGTGACGAGGTTCCTTTGAAAAACACACAGCGAGGACGCTGTGAACCGAGGGGACTATTCCTCCTCTTGGTTCCGCTCTCGTGGTGTTGATCCCGATCACGGGAAAACATTCACGGAGAGTTTGATCCTGGCTCAGGACGAACGCTGGCGGCGTGCTTAACACATGCAAGTCGAACGATGAAGCCCTTCGGGGTGGATTAGTGGCGAACGGGTGAGTAACACGTGGGCAATCTGCCCTGCACTCTGGGACAAGCCCTGGAAACGGGGTCTAATACCGGATACGACACGCTCAGGCATCTGATGCGTGTGGAAAGCTCCGGCGGTGCAGGATGAGCCCGCGGCCTATCAGCTTGTTGGTGAGGTAACGGCTCACCAAGGCGACGACGGGTAGCCGGCCTGAGAGGGCGACCGGCCACACTGGGACTGAGACACGGCCCAGACTCCTACGGGAGGCAGCAGTGGGGAATATTGCACAATGGGCGCAAGCCTGATGCAGCGACGCCGCGTGAGGGATGACGGCCTTCGGGTTGTAAACCTCTTTCAGCAGGGAAGAAGCGCAAGTGACGGTACCTGCAGAAGAAGCGCCGCTAACTACGTGCCAGCAGCCGCGGTAATACGTAGGGCGCAAGCGTTGTCCGGAATTATTGGGCGTAAAGAGCTCGTAGGCGGCTTGTCACGTCGGGTGTGAAAGCCCGGGGCTTAACCCCGGGTCTGCATTCGATACGGGCTAGCTAGAGTTCGGTAGGGGAGATCGGAATTCCTGGTGTAGCGGTGAAATGCGCAGATATCAGGAGGAACACCGGTGGCGAAGGCGGATCTCTGGGCCGATACTGACGCTGAGGAGCGAAAGCGTGGGGAGCGAACAGGATTAGATACCCTGGTAGTCCACGCCGTAAACGGTGGGCACTAGGTGTGGGCGACATTCCACGTCGTCCGTGCCGCAGCTAACGCATTAAGTGCCCCGCCTGGGGAGTACGGCCGCAAGGCTAAAACTCAAAGGAATTGACGGGGGCCCGCACAAGCGGCGGAGCATGTGGCTTAATTCGACGCAACGCGAAGAACCTTACCAAGGCTTGACATACACCGGAAAGCATTAGAGATAGTGCCCCCCTTGTGGTCGGTGTACAGGTGGTGCATGGCTGTCGTCAGCTCGTGTCGTGAGATGTTGGGTTAAGTCCCGCAACGAGCGCAACCCTTGTCCCGTGTTGCCAGCAGGCCCTTGTGGTGCTGGGGACTCACGGGAGACCGCCGGGGTCAACTCGGAGGAAGGTGGGGACGACGTCAAGTCATCATGCCCCTTATGTCTTGGGCTGCACACGTGCTACAATGGCCGGTACAAAGAGCTGCGATACCGTGAGGTGGAGCGAATCTCAAAAAGCCGGTCTCAGTTCGGATTGGGGTCTGCAACTCGACCCCATGAAGTCGGAGTCGCTAGTAATCGCAGATCAGCAGTGCTGCGGTGAATACGTTCCCGGGCCTTGTACACACCGCCCGTCACGTCACGAAAGTCGGTAACACCCGAAGCCGGTGGCCCAACCCCTTGTGGGAGGGAGCTGTCGAAGGTGGGACTGGCGATTGGGACGAAGTCGTAACAAGGTAGCCGTACCGGAAGGTGCGGCTGGATCACCTCCTTTCTAAGGAGCACTTCTCACCAGCTTCGGCTGGTCAGAGGCCAGTACATCGGCGAACGTCTGATGCTGGTTGCTCATGGGTGGAACGTTGACTACTCGGCACACTCGACTGGTTTCTCTTCTTAGTACTGCCCTTGGGCGTGGAACGGAACGAGGGTTGGCGAGGGTGTCGGGCACGCTGTTGGGTGTCTGAGGGTGCGGCCGTTTGGTCGTCCTTCGATGCCGGCCCCAGTGAACCGTCGCGAGTGTGCGGTGGGTGATGGGTGGTTGGTCGTTGTTTGAGAACTGCACAGTGGACGCGAGCATCTGTGGCCAAGTTTTTAAGGGCGCACGGTGGATGCCTTGGCACCAGGAACCGATGAAGGACGTGGGAGGCCGCGATAGTCCCCGGGGAGTCGTCAACCAGGCTTTGATCCGGGGGTTTCCGAATGGGGAAACCCGGCAGTCGTCATGGGCTGTCACCCACTGCTGAACACATAGGCAGTGTGGAGGGAACGCGGGGAAGTGAAACATCTCAGTACCCGCAGGAAGAGAAAACAACCGTGATTCCGGGAGTAGTGGCGAGCGAAACTGGATGAGGCTAAACCTCAAGCGTGTGAGACCCGGCAGGGGTTGCGTTTGGGGGGTTGTGGGATCTCTCTTCTACGGTCTGCCGGCCGTAGGGCGAGTCAGAAACCGTTGATGTAGACGAAGGACATGCGAAAGGTCCGGCGTAGAGGGTAAGACCCCCGTAGTCGAAATGTCAGCGGCTTGCTTGAGAGACACCCAAGTAGCACGGGGCCCGAGAAATCCCGTGTGAATCTGGCGGGACCACCCGCTAAGCCTAAATATTCCCTGGTGACCGATAGCGGATAGTACCGTGAGGGAATGGTGAAAAGTACCCCGGGAGGGGAGTGAAATAGTACCTGAAACCGTGTGCCTACAAGCCGTGGGAGCGTCGGAACAAGGCTTGCCTTGTTCTCGTGACTGCGTGCCTTTTGAAGAATGAGCCTGCGAGTTTGCGGTGTGTTGCGAGGTTAACCCGTGTGGGGTAGCCGTAGCGAAAGCGAGTCCGAATAGGGCGTTGGAGTAGCACGCTCAAGACCCGAAGCGGAGTGATCTAGCCATGGGCAGGTTGAAGCGGAGGTAAGACTTCGTGGAGGACCGAACCCACCAGGGTTGAAAACCTGGGGGATGACCTGTGGTTAGGGGTGAAAGGCCAATCAAACTCCGTGATAGCTGGTTCTCCCCGAAATGCATTTAGGTGCAGCGTCGTGTGTTTCTTGCCGGAGGTAGAGCACTGGATAGGCGATGGGCCCTACCGGGTTACTGACCTTAGCCAAACTCCGAATGCCGGTAAGTGAGAGCGCGGCAGTGAGACTGTGGGGGATAAGCTCCATGGTCGAGAGGGAAACAGCCCAGAGCATCGACTAAGGCCCCTAAGCGTACGCTAAGTGGGAAAGGATGTGGAGTCGCACAGACAACCAGGAGGTTGGCTTAGAAGCAGCCACCCTTGAAAGAGTGCGTAATAGCTCACTGGTCTAGTGATTCCGCGCCGACAATGTAGCGGGGCTCAAGCGTACCGCCGAAGTCGTGTCATTGCAGCATGTACTCCCAACGGAGGCTGTGATGGGTAGGGGAGCGTCGTCTGCCGGGTGAAGCAGCGCCGGAAGGTAGTTGTGGACGGTTGACGAGTGAGAATGCAGGCATGAGTAGCGATTCACACGTGAGAAACGTGTGCGCCGATTGACTAAGGGTTCCTGGGTCAAGCTGATCTGCCCAGGGTAAGTCGGGACCTAAGGCGAGGCCGACAGGCGTAGTCGATGGATAACCGGTTGATATTCCGGTACCCGCTGTGAAGCGTCAAACATCGAGCATCGTGATGCTAAGGCCGTGAAGCCGCCCTGATCTCTTCGGAGTTGAGGGGAGTGGTGGAGCCGCCGGACCAAGCGGTTAGTAGGTGAGTGATGGGGTGACGCAGGAAGGTAGTCCATCCCGGGCGGTGGTTGTCCCGGGGTAAGGGTGTAGGCCGCAAGGTAGGCAAATCCGCCTTGCATACGGCTGAGACCTGATGCCGAGCCGATTGTGGTGAAGTGGATGATCCTATGCTGTCGAGAAAAGCCTCTAGCGAGTTTCATGGCGGCCCGTACCCTAAACCGACTCAGGTGGTCAGGTAGAGAATACCGAGGCGTTCGGGTGAACTATGGTTAAGGAATTCGGCAAAATGCCCCCGTAACTTCGGGAGAAGGGGGGCCAGCTCCGGTGATCCGATTTACTCGGTGAGCTGGGGGTGGCCGCAGAGACCAGCGAGAAGCGACTGTTTACTAAAAACACAGGTCCGTGCGAAGCCGTAAGGCGATGTATACGGACTGACGCCTGCCCGGTGCTGGAACGTTAAGGGGACCGGTTAGCTCACTTTCGGGTGGGCGAAGCTGAGAACTTAAGCGCCAGTAAACGGCGGTGGTAACTATAACCATCCTAAGGTAGCGAAATTCCTTGTCGGGTAAGTTCCGACCTGCACGAATGGCGTAACGACTTCTCGACTGTCTCAACCATAGGCCCGGTGAAATTGCACTACGAGTAAAGATGCTCGTTTCGCGCAGCAGGACGGAAAGACCCCGGGACCTTTACTACAGTTTGATATTGGTGTTCGGTTCGGCTTGTGTAGGATAGCTGGGAGACTGTGAAGCCTGGACGCCAGTTCGGGTGGAGTCGTCGTTGAAATACCAGTCTGGTCGTGCTGGATGTCTAACCCGGGTCCGTGATCCGGATCGGGGACAGTGTCTGATGGGTAGTTTAACTGGGGCGGTTGCCTCCTAAAGGGTAACGGAGGCGCCCAAAGGTTCCCTCAGCCTGGTTGGCAATCAGGTGTTGAGTGTAAGTGCACAAGGGAGCTTGACTGTGAGACCGACGGGTCGAGCAGGGACGAAAGTCGGGACTAGTGATCCGGCGGTGGCTTGTGGAAGCGCCGTCGCTCAACGGATAAAAGGTACCCCGGGGATAACAGGCTGATCTTCCCCAAGAGTCCATATCGACGGGATGGTTTGGCACCTCGATGTCGGCTCGTCGCATCCTGGGGCTGGAGTCGGTCCCAAGGGTTGGGCTGTTCGCCCATTAAAGCGGTACGCGAGCTGGGTTTAGAACGTCGTGAGACAGTTCGGTCCCTATCCGCTGTGCGCGTAGGAGTCTTGAGAAGGGCTGTCCCTAGTACGAGAGGACCGGGACGGACGAACCTCTGGTGTGCCAGTTGTTCTGCCAAGGGCATGGCTGGTTGGCTACGTTCGGGAGGGATAACCGCTGAAAGCATCTAAGCGGGAAGCCTGCTTCGAGATGAGGACTCCCACCCACTTGATGGGGTAAGGCTCCCAGTAGACGACTGGGTTGATAGGCCAGGTCTGGAAGCCCGGTAACGGGTGGAGGTGACTGGTACTAATAGGCCGAGGGCTTGTCCTCAGTTGCTCGCGTCCACTGTGTTGGTTCTGAAACCACGAACAACCCCGCCGTGATTGTCACGGCGGCCGGGTTGTCAGTTTCATAGTGTTTCGGTGGTCATAGCGTGAGGGAAACGCCCGGTTACATTCCGAACCCGGAAGCTAAGCCTTACAGCGCCGATGGTACTGCAGGGGGGACCCTGTGGGAGAGTAGGACACCGCCGAACAATTCTTCAGAGCGGGTCCCCGAACTTCGGTTCAGGGACCCGCTCTTTTGCGTTGCGCGTCACTTTGCGTTCACGTGGCCGGACCAGCATCCCAGCCATGGGTACTGCTGGAATGCTCACGGCCGCAGGTGTCGGCCGCGGCGACGAGGTCATCGTGCCGGCGTTCGGCAACGTCGAGGTGGCCGAAGCCGTGGCCTCGGCGGGTGCGACGCCGGTCTTCGCGGACATAGACCCGGCGACGTACTGCCTGGACCCGGCGGCCGTGAAGGCCGTGGTGACATCCCAGACCGTCGCGGTCGTCGTCGTGCATCGCTTCGGACGGCCGGCCGATGTCGCCGCGCTTCACGAGGTCGGGCAGCGGCACGGTCTGCTGGTGCTGGAGCAGGGCGAGTCCGAGACGCCGTACGCCGAGGTGGCGCAGCGGCGGGAACGGGCGGCCTACCTCGACAGGCGGCTGCGGGGTGTGCGCACGCCCGAGGACGGCGGCGGCCACACCTATCAGCAGTACGTCGTGCGGGTGCCGGGGAACGGCCGGCCCGACCGCGATGCCTTCGCAGCAGCCCTGCGGGCCAGGGGAGTTGAGTGCCGGGTTCCGGTGAAGACGCCTGTGCACCGTATGCCGGCGTTCCGGCGCGACGTCTATCTGCCGGAGACCGAGCGGGCCGCCGACGAGACGCTCTCGCTTCCGGTGGACGCTTCCCTGACCAAGCGTGAGATGAACAGGATCGTCTCCGCGTGCAACGCCCTGGGCGGACTGCTGCAACCCGCTTTCTGAACCGGTGCCCGATGGTTGGGAGCACACGTCAGTTCGGGGTATGATCTATCCCGTTGCCGCGAGGGAAACCTCGGAAAGCGCGACAAGCCCCTATAGCTCAGTCGGCAGAGCGTCTCCATGGTAAGGAGAAGGTCAACGGTTCGATTCCGTTTGGGGGCTCGACGAAAAGGCCTCGCCCGGCAGGGCGAGGCCTTTCTCTTATGTCCGGGACCCATTTCCCGGACCCTCACTCCTTGGGAAGTCCAGGGACCCGCATCGCCAGAATCGCCATGTCGTCCGACGGGGCGTCGGAGGCGAAGCGCTCCACCGCGCGCATGATGCGGGCCGCCACAGCGCCCGCCGTAAGGCCCGTGCAGGTGGTCAGCACGTCCGCGAGACCGTCGTCGCCCAGCATGCGCCGACCCTCGCGGCGTTCCGTGACGCCGTCCGTGACGCACAGCAGGACGTCGCCCGGGTCGAGCGTCACCGTCTGCTCGTACAGCTCCAGGTCCTCCATGACGCCGAGGAGCGGCTGCGGTTCGGCCGCCGGCTCCACCGTGCCGTCCTGGCGCAGCCGGAGCGGCAGCGGATGGCCGGCGCACACCACCTTCAGTACGGCGCTGCCGTCCTCCTGCGGCCACAACTCGCCGTAAAGGAGCGTCAGGAAGCGGCTGCGGGCGCCCTCGTCGAGGATCGCGGAGTTCAGGCGCTCCAGGACGGCCGGGCCGCCGAAGCCCTCGCGGGCCAGCAGCCGCAGGGCGTGGCGGGCCAGGCCCGTGACCGCGGCGGCCTCCGGTCCCGTACCGCACACGTCGCCGATGGCGAAGCCGTACGCGCCGTCGCGGATCGGGAACAGGTCGTAGAAGTCGCCGCCGACCTCGTTGCCCTCGCCGGCCGCGCGATAGATGACCTCCACCTCGACGCCGTCGATCTGCGGCAGCCCCGGCGGGAGCAGGCTGCGCTGGAGGGACTGGCTGATGGCCGTGCGTTCCGAGTACAGCCGGGCGTTGTCCAGGGCGAGGGCGGCCCGGCGGCTCAAGTCCTCGGCCAGTTCCAGGATTTCCTGGCGGAAGTGTTCGTCCGTCGGCTTGCCCAGCGTCAGCATGCCGATGACGCGGTTGCGGGCCACCAGCGGCAGTACGACCGTTTCGCCTCCCACCGCCGAGGCCGTCGCCAGCGTGGTGCCGATGCCGGAGCTGACCGTCGCGGGCTCGCCGAGGCCGAGGCTCCGCATGGAGGTGCGCAGGGCCGCCTGGTGGGCCGCCTCCCCGGGGGCCGTCCAGATGCGGGCGCCGGGAGTGGGGATCGGCTCGGGGGGCGGGATCTTGGACAGGAGGGCCTTGAGGCCGTCGATGCGGTCCTCGTCCTCGTGCAGGACGTACGACAGGTACGGCTCCGAGGCCTGGTCGGCGATCGTGTAGACCGCGCACCAGGTGGCCAGGGTCGGGATCGTCATCTGGGCCATCAGCGCCAGTGTCTGGTCGCGGTCCAGGGTGCCCGCGAGGAGGTCGGAGGCCTCCACGAGGAAGCTCAGGGAGCCGCGGCGCAGGCGTTCCAGCTCGCCCAGGCGGGCCGATTCCACGGCGAGGGCGATGCGGTCGGCCGCGAACTGCAGGCGCAGCGCCTCCTCGTTGGAGTACCGGGTGGGTGCCTCGGCCGCCACGCCGAGGGAGCCGGTGAGCCGGCCCTCGACCTTCAGCGGAACCGTCACCACCGAGCGCATACCGGTGCCGTTCAGCAGCGGGACCGCGCCCGGTACGGCCGTCAGGTCGTCGTGGACGGCCGGCATGCGGGCCGAGCCGTAGCGGCCGGGGCCGGCCTCGACGGGGACACGGGCGAAGCGCTGGCGGGCGGAGGGCAGGCCCGTGGAGGCGCGTACCTCCAGCTCCGTCTCGTCGTCGGTGGCCAGCAGCAGGAAGGCCGCGTCGCCGTCGAGCATGTCGCGGGCGCGTTCCACGGTGCGTTGCAGCAGGCCGTCGAGGTCGTCGGGGGCGGGAGAGCCGATGAAGACCTCGAAGGGGTCCGCGGTCTGGCCGTCCGTGGCCGTGGTCGTGTCGGGGGCCGGGCCGCGCAGCGGGGTCTGCAGGACGGCCCGCTCGTGGTCGCGCACCAGCAGACAGACCGTGGACGGCTCTCCCGCCGTGTCGCGCACGCGCAGGTGGGAGGCGTAGACGGGGATGACGCGGCCGTCGGCGCCGCGGATGCCGTAGCTGCCCTCCCAGCGGGAGAGCTGGAGGGCCTCGGCGATGCCCGTGCCGGTGCCCGGGGTGTGCGGCCAGGCCGCGAGGTCCGTGAGCGGCTTGCCGGTGACCTGCTCCCCGGCGTAGCCGAACAGTTCCTCCGCGTCCTCGTTCCAGGCGGTGATGCAGCCGGAGCGGTCGATCTGGACGACGGCGACGCGGACCCGGCCGTCGGCGAGCGGCAGCAGGTCGGCGGGGAGGGCGGGGCCAGCCGCGCGCGTGCCGACCGGGCGCTCGGGCAGGTCGAGCTGGAACCAGACCTGTTTGTGCGTGGGCGTGTACTCCACGCCCCAGCGGCCGGCCAGGGCAGCGCAGAGCTGCAGGCCGCGGCCGCCCTCCCGGTCCGGGCTGCCCATGTCGACGGCGGTCGACTGCAGCGGGATCTCGCGTTCCGGATACCGGTCGGCGACCTCGATGCGTACGCCGTCGTCGCTGCGCAGGCACAGGACGTCCGCGGCGGTGCCCGCGTGGACGACGGCGTTGGTGACCAGCTCGCTGGTGAGGACCACGGCGTCGTCGACGATGTCGGCGAAACCCCAGCCCTGGAGGGTGTCGCGGACGAAGGACCGGGCGCTCGCGACCGATCGTCCGACGGGCTCGAAGCTGGCGGCCGCGCGCGCGGTGATCACAGAACTCCTCGTCCGGTTCTCGACGTGCAGGGCTCCCGGGCCGACCCCCTCCTGCCGAGGCAGTGGCTCGTCCTCACTCTGCCGGGGATCCTGGGGTGGTCCCCCGGGATGCAGTCCGGTGGTCATGGTGCGGCGCCCCTCCGATGCCTGCCCGCTCGTGCTCGTGCCACCGCCCAGGCCGGTCGACCGCTGCGGCTGGACAGCCGCATGCAAGGTTACTTACCTTCGCCGTCCATGCGGATGCCGGTCGCGTGTGTTTACGTCCAGAGGGTGTGCGGAGCGTGTGCGAAGCTGCCGAACTGTTATGGCCTGGTTCCGGCATGGTGAAACACTGGGCAAGCTTCTAGGAGAACGTCCGGCAGGCCGAGTGTCTTCTGCCACGCCGGGCAGGAGCACGCGCGTGTGCCTGGCCGGATCGGGCAGGACTACGCATCGGTAACCGATACGTCGAGCAGTACCCCTGAGCACAGCAGTGATGGTCGATCCCTGCGGGAGGGACACAGTGGAGTCTGGCGCAGCGACGCGTGGCACGAAGACGCGCGCGAAAGGCGGACAGTCCCTGGGCAACCAGCGCGCGGGGCGCGGCGGAACCACCGCGGTGGACACGGCGGCCCTGAACCGGCTGCTGGCGGCCCTGGTGTCGATGAGGGACGGCAACTTCCGTAAGAGGCTGACCGTCTCCGGTGACGGGGTCATGTCCGAGATCGCCGCCGTCTTCAACGAGGTGGCCGACCGGAACCTGCATCTGACCGGTGAGCTGGCGCGGGTGCGGCGTGTGGTCG
Source organism: Streptomyces cynarae (assembly GCF_025642135.1). Taxonomy (NCBI): domain Bacteria; kingdom Bacillati; phylum Actinomycetota; class Actinomycetes; order Kitasatosporales; family Streptomycetaceae; genus Streptomyces; species Streptomyces cynarae. The sequence continues at coordinate 6,408,869 of NZ_CP106793.1, forward strand.
GCCGTGAGGGCAAACTCACCGAGCGGCTGGAGACGGGTGCCTGTGAGGGTTCCTGGGCGTCGGCGATCGAGGCGTCCAACGCGCTCGTGGACGATCTCGTCCGGCCGGTCTCCGAGGTCAGCCGCGTGCTGTCCGCGGTGGCCGAGGGCGATCTGTCGCCGCGCATGGAGCTGCGGGCGCCGGGTCCGGAGGGGACGGGGCATCCGCTGCGCGGCGAGTTCCTGAAGGTCTCCCGTACCGTCAACAATCTGGTCGACCAGCTGTCGACGTTCACCGACGAGGTCACGCGGGTCGCGATCGAGGTGGGCACCGAGGGCAAGCTGGGCGGGCAGGCCCGGTTGCGCGGTATGTCGGGTTCGTGGAAGGACCTGACGGAGTCGGTCAACACGATGGCGTACCGGCTGACCGCGCAGGTGCGGGACATCGCGCTGGTGACGACGGCGGTCGCGAAGGGTGATCTGTCGCGCAAGGTCACGGTGCACGTCGCCGGCGAGATGCTGGAGCTGAAGAACACCGTCAACACGATGGTGGAGCAGCTGTCGGCCTTCTCGTCCGAGGTGACGCGGGTGGCCCGCGAGGTCGGCACGGAGGGCATCCTGGGCGGCCAGGCACAGGTGCCGGGCGTCGCCGGGGTGTGGAAGGACCTCACCGACTCGGTGAACGTGATGGCCGGCAACCTGACGGCCCAGGTGCGCGGGATCGCGCAGGTCACCACGGCGGTGGCCAACGGTGACCTGTCGCAGAAGGTCACCGTGCCGGCGCGCGGCGAGGTCGCGCGCCTCGCCGAGACGATCAACCAGATGACCGAGACGCTGCGGATCTTCGCGGACGAGGTCACGCGCGTGGCCAACGAGGTGGGTGCCGAGGGGCAGCTCGGCGGTCAGGCGAACGTGCCGGGTGCGGCGGGAACGTGGAAGGACCTCACCGATTCGGTGAACACGGTCTTCCGGAATCTGACCACCCAGGTGCGGGACATCGCCGCCGTGACGACTGCGGTGGCCAACGGCGACATGTCGCAGAAGGTCACGGTCGACGTGGCCGGCGAGATGCTCGAGCTGAAGAACACCGTCAACGGCATGGTCGACCAGCTGTCGGCGTTCGGTGCCGAGGTCACGCGCGTGGCGCGGGAGATCGGAGTCGAGGGCGAGCTGGGCGGCCAGGCGCAGGTGCCGGGCGCGGCCGGTACGTGGAAGGACCTGACGGACTCCGTCAACACCGCTTTCCGCAACCTCACGGGTCAGGTCCGCAACATCGCGCAGGTGACGACGGCGGTGGCCAACGGCGACCTGTCGCAGAAGGTCACCGTGGACGTCTCCGGCGAGATGCTCCAGCTGAAGAACACCGTGAACACGATGGTGGACCAGCTGTCGAGCTTCGCAGACCAGGTGACCCGCATGGCCCGGGACGTGGGCACGGAGGGCCGCCTGGGCGGCCAGGCCCGCGTGGACGGCGTGTCGGGCACGTGGAAGGAGCTCACCGACTCCGTCAACTCGATGGCGTCCAACCTGACCGGTCAGGTGCGCAACATCGCGCAGGTGACGACGGCCGTGGCGCGCGGCGATCTGTCCCAGAAGATCGACGTCGACGCGCGCGGAGAGATCCTCGAGCTCAAGAACACCATCAACACGATGGTCGACCAGCTCTCCGCCTTCGCCGAGCAGGTGACGCGGGTGGCCCGCGAGGTGGGTACGGAGGGCCGGCTGGGCGGTCAGGCGCAGGTGCCGGGCGTGGCCGGCGTGTGGCGCGACCTGACGGACTCCGTGAACGGCATGGCGGGCAACCTCACCGCGCAGGTGCGCAACATCGCGCAGGTCGCGACCGCCGTGGCGCGCGGTGACCTGTCCCAGAAGATCACCGTGGACGCGCGCGGTGAGATCCTCGAGCTGAAGAACACGCTGAACACGATGGTGGACCAGCTGTCGTCGTTCGCCCAGGAGGTCACGCGCGTCGCCCGTGAGGTCGGTACGGAGGGCATCCTGGGCGGTCAGGCCGAGGTGCAGGGCGTCTCCGGCACCTGGAAGGACCTGACGCAGTCCGTGAACGGCATGGCGAACAACCTGACCATGCAGGTGCGCAACATCGCCGAGGTCACGACCGCGGTCGCCAAGGGCGACCTGTCCAAGAAGATCACCGTCGACGCCAAGGGCGAGATCCTCGAACTGGTCACCACCGTCAACACGATGGTGGACCAGCTGTCGTCGTTCGCCGAGCAGGTGACGCGGGTGGCCCGCGAGGTGGGCACCGAGGGCATTCTGGGCGGTCAGGCGCACGTCCCGGGCGTCACGGGCATCTGGAAGGACCTCAGCGACAACGTCAACCTCATGGCCAACAACCTGACCATGCAGGTGCGGAACATCTCCCAGGTCGCCGCGGCGGTCGCCAACGGTGACCTGACGCGGACGGTGACGATCGAGGCGCGCGGCGAGGTCGCGCAGCTCGCCGACACCTTCAACACGATGGTGAAGACGCTGAGTTCGTTCGCCGACCAGGTCACCAAGGTGGCCCGCGAGGTGGGCACGGACGGCATCCTGGGCGGCCAGGCCTACGTTCCGGGCGTGGCCGGCACGTGGAAGGACCTCACCGAGTCCGTGAACCAGATGGCGTCGAACCTGACCGGTCAGGTGCGCAACATCGCCATGGTGACCACGGCCATCGCCAAGGGCGACCTGACCAAGAAGATCGACATCGACGCGCGCGGTGAGATCCTGGAGCTGAAGACCACCATCAACACGATGGTCGACCAGCTGTCCTCCTTCGCGGAGGAGGTCACGCGCGTGGCCCGCGAGGTGGGCACGGAGGGGCAGCTCGGCGGCCAGGCACGCGTGCGGGACGTCGACGGCACCTGGCGGGACCTGACGGAGTCCGTGAACGAGATGGCCGGGAACCTGACCCGGCAGGTGCGCGCCATCGCGCGCGTGGCGACCGCGGTGACGCGCGGCGACCTCAACCTGAAGATCGACGTGGACGCCTCCGGGGAGATCCAGGAGCTTCAGGACTACATCAACAAGATGATCGCCAACCTGCGCGACACCACGATCGCGAACAAGGAGCAGGACTGGCTCAAGGGCAACCTGGCCCGTATCTCCGCGCTGATGCAGGGCCGCCGTGACCTGGAGGACGTGGCCTCGCTGATCATGAGCGAGCTGACGCCGGTGGTCTCCGCGCAGCACGGCGCGTTCTTCGTCGCGATGCCGCTGGTCGACGGCCAGGACGTGAGCGCCGAGAACGACGACCAGTACGAGCTGCGCATGCTGGGCTCCTACGGCTACTCGATGGGCTCCATGCCGACGTCGTTCCGGCCGGGTGAGGCGCTGATCGGGACGGCGGCCATGGAGAAGCGCACGATCCTGGTGGAGAACGCCCCCAGCGGCTATCTGAAGATCTCCTCCGGGCTCGGGGAGGCGCCGCCCGCCCAGGTGGTCGTCATTCCGGTGCTCTTCGAGGGCAAGGTGCTCGGCGTCATCGAGCTGGCGTCCTTCACGCCGTTCACGCAGATCCAGAAGGACTTCCTGAACCAGATCGCCGAGATGATCGCGACCAGCGTCAACACCATCTCCGTCAACACCAAGACGGAGGTGCTGCTGAAGCAGTCGCAGGAGCTGACCGAGCAACTGAGGCTGCGGTCGGAGGAGTTGGAGCAGCGGCAGAAGGCCCTCCAGGCGTCCAACGCCGAACTGGAGGAGAAGGCCGAGCTGCTCGCCCAGCAGAACCGCGACATCGAGGTCAAGAACACCGAGATCGAGGAGGCGCGGCAGGTCCTGGAGGAGCGCGCCGAGCAGCTCGCGGTGTCCATGCGCTACAAGAGCGAGTTCCTGGCCAACATGTCGCACGAGCTGCGCACGCCGCTCAACTCGCTGCTGATCCTGGCCAAGCTGCTTGCCGACAACGCCGAGGGCAACCTCTCGCCGAAGCAGGTGGAGTTCGCCGAGACCATCCACGGCGCCGGCTCGGACCTGCTTCAGCTGATCAACGACATCCTGGACCTGTCGAAGGTCGAGGCGGGCAAGATGGACGTCTCGCCGACGCGTATCGCGCTCGTCCAGCTCGTCGACTACGTGGAGGCCACCTTCCGGCCGCTGACCGCGGAGAAGGGCCTCGACTTCTCGGTCCGGGTGTCGCCGGAGCTGCCGGCCACGCTGCACACCGACGAGCAGCGGCTGCTGCAGGTGCTGCGCAACCTGCTGTCCAACGCGGTGAAGTTCACCGACACCGGGGCCGTGGAACTCGTCATCCGGCCTGCGGGCGGCGACGTCCCGATGGCCATCCGGGAGCAGCTCCTGGAGGCGGGCTCGCTGCGGGACGCGGACGCGGAGTTGATCGCGTTCTCGGTGGCCGACACCGGCATCGGCATCCCGGCGAGCAAGATGCGGGTGATCTTCGAGGCGTTCAAGCAGGCCGACGGCACCACCAGCCGCAAGTACGGCGGTACGGGGCTCGGGCTGTCCATCTCGAGGGAGATCGCCCGGCTGCTCGGCGGTGAGATCCACGCGCAGAGCGAGCCCGGCCGCGGCTCGACGTTCACCCTGTACCTGCCGCTGCACCCGAGCGAGCTGCCGCCCCACGGCTACTCGCAGCTCGCGCCCACCCTGGAGGCCGGTGAGCTGCTGGCCTCCGAGGCCGAGCTGTCCGCGCCGGACATCGAGACCCCGGCCGAGGTGAAGTCGTACCAGGAGACCCAGAACGGTCCCGCCGCGCTCTTCCGGCGCCGCCGCAGGGCCGTGACCGCGGGCCGGGGCGGAGTGGGCCAGGACCAGGTCGGCGGCGAGCCTCAGGGAGGCGTGCTGCCGCGGCAGGGCGTGCGGTTCGACGGCGAGAAGGTGCTGATCGTCGACGACGACATCCGCAACGTCTTCGCGCTGACCAGCGTCCTTGAGCAGCACGGTCTGTCGGTGCTGTACGCCGAGAACGGCCGTGAGGGCATCGAGGTCCTGGAACAGCACGACGACGTCGCGGTCGTCCTGATGGACATCATGATGCCGGAGATGGACGGGTACGCCACGACCACCGCGATCCGGCGGATGCCGCAGTTCGCGGGGCTGCCGATCATCGCGCTGACGGCGAAGGCGATGAAGGGCGACCGGGAGAAGGCCATCGAGTCGGGCGCATCCGACTATGTGACCAAGCCGGTCGATCCCGATCATCTTCTTTCGGTGATGGAACAGTGGATGCGCGCGGAGTGAAGGGATGGCGGAGAACGCCTGCCGTTCACGCGGAGTTGCCGACTGAGAGTGGCGAGAGCCGTGTAGAAGTGCGGTGTGCGGGGAACCTTCTGGTCTCCTGCCGCGTTTCTGCTATGTGCACAGTGACATCGCGGTGACAGGGTGTGGCGACGGGCGGGGTGCGGCTACGATGACCGGCACAAGGACGGGCGGCGCAAGGGAGTCGTCCCCTGGGGCGGCGCCGGGCGGCGTCATCCCGAGTCCTGTGGACAGGGGAGGCCCCAAGCCGGGGCGAGGAGGGCGGGCCATGGTGCAGAAGGCCAAGATCCTCCTGGTCGATGACCGGCCGGAGAATCTGCTGGCGCTGGAGGCCATCCTCTCTGCGCTCGATCAGACGCTGGTCAGGGCATCGTCCGGGGAGGAAGCGCTCAAGGCGCTGCTGACGGACGACTTCGCGGTGATTCTGCTGGACGTCCAGATGCCGGGCATGGACGGTTTCGAGACCGCCGCGCACATCAAGCGGCGCGAGCGCACCCGGGACATCCCGATCATCTTCCTGACCGCCATCAACCACGGCCCGCACCACACCTTCCGGGGGTACGCGGCGGGCGCGGTGGACTACATCTCCAAGCCGTTCGACCCGTGGGTGCTGCGGGCGAAGGTCTCCGTTTTCGTCGAGCTGTACATGAAGAACTGCCAACTGCGGGAGCAGGCGGCCCTGCTGCGGCTCCAGCTGGAGGGCGGCAAGTCCGGGGGCGGCGACAGCAAGGAGCCGGCGGGCATCCTCGCCGAGCTCTCGGCGCGGCTCGCGGCGGTGGAGGAGCAGGCGGAAGCGCTGTCCAAGCAGTTGGACGACGAGTCAGCGGACGCGGCCGCGGTGGCGACGGCGGCCCACCTCGAGCGCAAACTCACCGGCCTGCGCCGGGCGCTGGACGCGTTGGAGCCGGGGACCGGCAGCGGGGCGCCGTCGGTGCCTTCGCAGAACTGACGCTGGGCGGGGGACCGGGGCGGCGCCGTGAAAGCCCGGGTGAGGCGACGTCAACTTCACGCATCTCCTGAGGCGACACGAACGGGTGAAGCCGCAGGGGCGTGTGTTCCCTGCCCTTTCCACCGGTAATCTCACATCCATGGCCCCACGTCCCGCAGCCAAGAAGTCGCCCGCGAAGAAGGCGGCCGCTCCCAGGAAGGCTCCGGCGAAGAAGGCCCCCGCCAAGAAAGCCGCCGCCAAGAAGGCGCCCGCCAAGAAGGCAGCGGCGAAGAAGCCCGCCCCCGCACCGGCGCCCAACCCCACCGCGGGCGTGTACAGACTCGTACGCGCCCTGTGGCTCGGCGCCGCGCACGCCGTCGGAGCCCTGTTCCGCGGCCTGGGGCGGGGTGCGAAGGGGCTCGACCCGGCGCACCGCAAGGACGGTCTCGCGCTCCTGCTGCTCGCGCTGTCGCTGATCGTCGCCGCCGGCACCTGGGCCAATCTCCGCGGTCCCGTGGGCGACCTCGTCGAGATGCTGGTGACCGGCGCCTTCGGCCGCCTCGACCTGCTGGTGCCACTCCTGCTCGGCGTGATCGCCGTGCGCCTGATCCTCCACCCGGAGCGCCCGGAGGCCAACGGCCGCATCGTCATCGGCCTGTCCGCGCTCGTCCTCGGCGTGCTCGGCCAGGTGCACATCGCCTGCGGCGCCCCCGCGCGCAGCGACGGCATGCAGGCCATAAGGGACGCCGGCGGGCTCATCGGGTGGGCCGCGGCCACCCCGCTGACGTACACCATGGGCGACGCCCTCGCCGTGGCGTTGCTCGTCCTGCTCACGTTCTTCGGCGTCCTCGTCGTCACCGCCACCCCCGTCACCGCCATCCCGCGGCGGCTGCGCCACCTCGGCCTCAAGCTCGGGCTCCTGCACGACCCGGAGGACGAGTTCCTGACCGAGGACGACGAACGCTACGACGAGCAGTGGCGCGAGGCGCTGCCCCGCACCCGGCGGCGCGGCCCCGCCCCCGACGTGTACGACCCGGACGGAGCCGAGCAGGAGGCGCTCTCCCGACGCCGCGGCCGTCCCCGGCGCCCCGCCGTGCAGCAGCCCGCCATGGGCAGGGAGATGGACGCCGTGGACGTCGCGGCGGCCGCCGCCGCGGCCCTGGACGGTGCCGTCCTGCACGGCATGCCGCCGTCCCCGGTCGTCGCCGACCTCACCCAGGGCGTGAGCGTCACCGACCGGGAGCCGACCACGCCGACGCCCGTGCCGACCGCGCGCCCCGAGCCGGAGGAGCCCGCGTCCCAGGCCGCGGTGCCCGACCTGACGAAGAAGGCCCCGGACGAGCCCCGCGAGCTGCCGCCGCGCGCCGAGCAGCTGCAGTTGTCCGGCGACATCACCTACGCCCTGCCCTCCTTGGACCTGCTCCACCGGGGCGGTCCCGGCAAGGCGCGCAGCGCCGCCAACGACGCCGTCGTCGACGCACTCACCAACGTCTTCACCGAGTTCAAGGTCGACGCCCGCGTCACCGGCTTCACCCGCGGCCCGACGGTCACCCGGTACGAGGTCGAGCTCGGCCCCGCCGTCAAGGTGGAGCGGATCACCGCGCTCACCAAGAACATCGCGTACGCCGTCGCCAGCCCCGACGTGCGGATCATCAGCCCGATCCCCGGCAAGTCCGCGGTCGGCATCGAGATCCCGAACACCGACCGTGAGATGGTCAACCTCGGTGACGTGCTGCGCCTCGCCGAGTCCGCCGAGGACGACGACCCGATGCTGGTCGCCTTCGGCAAGGACGTCGAGGGCGGCTACGTCATGCACAGCCTGGCCAAGATGCCGCACCTGCTGGTCGCCGGCGCCACCGGCTCCGGCAAGTCGTCGTGCATCAACTGCCTGATCACCTCGGTGATGATGCGCGCGACGCCGGAGGACGTGCGCATGGTCCTCGTCGACCCCAAGCGGGTGGAGCTGACCGCGTACGAGGGCATCCCGCACCTGATCACGCCGATCATCACCAACCCCAAGCGGGCCGCCGAGGCGCTCCAGTGGGTCGTACGCGAGATGGACCTGCGCTACGACGACCTGGCGGCGTACGGCTTCCGGCACATCGACGACTTCAACGAGGCCGTCCGGCACGGCAAGGTGAAGCCGCAGGAGGGCAGCGAGCGTGACCTGCAGCCCTACCCGTACCTGCTGGTGATCGTCGACGAGCTGGCCGACCTGATGATGGTCGCGCCCCGGGACGTCGAGGACGCGATCGTGCGCATCACGCAGCTCGCGCGCGCCGCCGGCATCCACCTGGTGCTCGCCACACAGCGGCCGTCCGTGGACGTCGTCACCGGCCTGATCAAGGCGAACGTGCCCTCCCGGCTCGCCTTCGCCACCTCCTCCCTGGCCGACTCCCGCGTCATCCTCGACCAGCCCGGCGCCGAGAAGCTGATCGGCAAGGGCGACGGGCTGTTCCTGCCGATGGGCGCGAGCAAACCGGTGCGCATGCAGGGCGCGTTCGTGACCGAGGAGGAGGTCGCGGCAGTCGTCCGGCACTGCAAGGACCAGATGACGCCCGTCTTCCGGGACGACGTCGTGGTCGGCAGCAAGCAGAAGAAGGAGATCGACGAGGACATCGGCGACGACCTGGACCTGCTGTGCCAGGCCGCCGAGCTGGTCGTCTCCACCCAGTTCGGATCCACCTCGATGCTCCAGCGGAAGCTGCGCGTCGGCTTCGCCAAGGCCGGGCGGCTGATGGACCTCATGGAGTCGCGGAACATCGTCGGCCCCAGCGAGGGGTCCAAGGCACGTGACGTTCTCGTGAAACCCGACGAGTTGGACGGCGTGCTCGCCGTCATCCGTGGGGAGTCTCAACCATAGGGATCCGGACGGTCCCGGGCCGCCCCGCGGGAGGGTCGGCCGAGCGGGTCCGGGTGCGCCGGGCGGCGCGCTCGGACGCTCGGTCGTGACCCACTCGTAAGTGTTCCGTGAGCAACCGTTTCCCGCCATCGGACGTCAAGTTGAGAGAGAACAGACCTGTCTCCCGGCATCAGGATGACCGGCCATTCTGATGGCGTACAAAGTCCTACCGCCCGGTTGCCCCACCCTTTCGCACCCCTCCTAGACTGAACTTCCAGCACAGGTGGCTACACGCTCGAAAGGCGCCCCCGTGTCCATCGGCAACTCCCCTGACGGCAACTCCCCTGAGGACGCTCGTCCGTTCGAAGACGGCCGTGACGACGCCTCCGCGTCGGATCGCCCCTCGATCGGCCGGGCCCTGCGACAGGCGCGGATCGCGGCCGGGCTGACCCTCGACGACGTCAGCAACGCCACCCGGGTCCGTGTCGCCATCGTGCACGCGATCGAAGAGGACAACTTCGCCCCCTGCGGCGGCGACGTCTACGCCCGCGGTCACATCCGCACGCTCGCGCGCGCGGTGCACCTCGACCCGGCCCCGCTGCTGGATCAGTACGCCGCCGAGCACGGCGCACGGCCCGCCCCGACCCCGGCGGCCCCGCTCTTCGAGGCGGAGCGCATCCGGCCCGACCGGCGGGCGCCCAACTGGACCGCGGCCATGGTCGCCGCCATAGTCGTGGTGATCGGCTTCGTCGGGTTCACCCTGATCAAGGGGACCGGCGGTTCGGACACCGTCGACACGCCGGTCGCCAAGGGCCCCGCGGCGACCACCAAGAAGCCCGCCTCGCCCACGCCCAAGAGCAGCAAGCCCACCGCACAGAAGCCCGAGCCGTCCGAGAGCGCCATCGCGGCCGCGCCCCGGGACAAGGTGACGGTCCAGGTGAGCGCCACCGACGGCCGCAGCTGGATCTCCGCCAAGGACCACAACGGCCGCACCCTCTTCGACGGGCTGCTCGAGAAGGGCGACTCGCAGACCTTCCAGGACAAGGAGAAGATCGACCTCGTCCTCGGCGACGCGGGTGCCATCCAGCTCTACGTCAACGGCAAGAAGATCCAGGACGACTTCCGTCCCGGCCAGGTCGAGCGCCTGACCTACACCAAGGGCGACCCCGTCACCGGCTGACCGGGCGGCACCCAGCGGGACTCAAGGGGCACGGACACACGGGGTTGGCCAAGATCGGCCAACCCCGTCGACGTGGGCTGTCAGTGGGACGAAGTAGTCTTGAGCCCATGCCTGAACGCCGTACCGTCGCACTCGTCACCCTTGGCTGCGCCCGTAACGAGGTGGACTCGGAGGAGCTCGCAGGCCGTTTGGAGGCGGACGGCTGGCAGCTCGTGGAGGACGCCGAGGACGCGGACGTCGCAGTGGTGAACACATGCGGCTTCGTCGAGGCCGCCAAGAAGGACTCCGTGGACGCCCTCCTGGAGGCGAACGACCTCAAGGGGCACGGCAGAACCCGGGCCGTGGTGGCGGTCGGCTGCATGGCCGAGCGGTACGGCAAGGAGCTGGCCGAGGCCCTCCCGGAGGCCGACGGCGTGCTCGGCTTCGACGACTACGCGGACATCTCCGACCGGCTCCAGACCATCCTGTCCGGCGGCATCCACGCCTCCCACACCCCGCGCGACCGCCGCAAGCTCCTGCCGATCAGCCCCGCGGAGCGGCAGTCGGCGGCCGACGTGGCCCTGCCCGGGCACGGTGCCCCGACGGACCTCCCGGAGGGCGTCGCCCCGGCCTCGGGCCCCCGGGCGCCGCTGCGCCGCCGGCTCGACGGCTCGCCCGTCGCCTCGGTCAAGCTCGCCTCCGGTTGTGACCGGCGCTGCTCCTTCTGCGCCATCCCCTCCTTCCGGGGCTCCTTCATCTCCCGCCGCCCGAGCGACGTGCTGAACGAGACCCGCTGGCTGGCCGAACAGGGCGTGAAGGAGATCATGCTGGTCTCCGAGAACAACACCTCCTACGGCAAGGACCTGGGCGACATCCGCCTCCTGGAGTCCCTGCTGCCGGAGCTGGCCGAGGTGGACGGCATCGAGCGGGTCCGCGTCAGCTACCTCCAGCCCGCCGAGATGCGCCCGGGCCTCATCGACGTGCTCACCTCGACCCCGAAGGTCGCGCCCTACTTCGACCTGTCCTTCCAGCACTCCGCGCCCGGCGTGCTGCGCGCCATGCGGCGCTTCGGTGACACCGACCGCTTCCTGGACCTGCTCGACACGATCCGCGGCAAGGCACCCGAGGCGGGCGTGCGCTCCAACTTCATCGTCGGCTTCCCCGGCGAGACCGAGGCCGACCTGGCCGAACTGGAGCGCTTCCTGAACGGCGCCCGGCTGGACGCGATCGGTGTCTTCGGCTACTCCGACGAGGAGGGCACGGAGGCCGCCACGTACGACAACAAGCTCGACGAGGACGTCGTCGCCGAGCGGCTGGCCCACATCTCCCGGCTCGCCGAGGAACTGGTGTCCCAGCGCGCCGAGGAGCGCGTCGGCGAGACCGTCCACGTGCTGGTGGAGTCGGTGGGCGAGGACGACGAGGTCGCCGCGTACGGCCGAGCCGCCCACCAGGCGCCCGAGACGGACGGCCAGGTGCTGTTCACGAGGGGCGAGGGCCTGAGCGTCGGTCGTATGGTCGAGGCGAAGGTGGTCGGTACGGAAGGTGTCGATCTGGTGGCCGAGCCCCTCGCGGGGGCGCTCGGGTGTCCTGAGGAGGCGGGCAGATGACCGGAATCCCAGCCTCCGCGGCGGGTGGCTCCTCCGCTGCGCGCGGAGCGGCGTCCACGCCGGGCGCCTCGGGCGCTACCGGCAGGCCCGGGGCCAAGCCGGCCAAAGGGCAGGCCGGTGCCTCGGTCGCCAAGTCGGTCAGCCGCCCGGACGGCCCGGACGCACTCGGTGGTTCCGGCCCTGCCGACGGGCAGGAGGGCGCACGGCCGGCGCGGGGCGGCAAGCTGACGGCCGCCGCGGTCAACCAGGCCAGTGTCTGGAACGTCGCCAATCTCCTGACGATGCTCCGCCTGTTCCTCGTCCCGGGCTTCGTCGCCCTCATGCTGGCCGACGGCGGGTATGACCCGGCGTGGCGCTCGCTCGCCTGGGCGGCCTTCGCCATCGCCATGATCACCGATTTGTTCGACGGCCACCTGGCCCGCACCTACAACCTGGTCACCGACTTCGGGAAGATCGCCGACCCCATCGCCGACAAGGCGATCATGGGTGCGGCGCTGATCTGTCTGTCCTGGCTCGGCGATCTGCCGTGGTGGGTGACGGCCGTCATACTCGGTCGTGAGCTCGGTATCACCCTTCTGCGCTTCCTCGTCATCCGCTACGGGGTGATCCCCGCGAGCCGGGGCGGCAAGCTGAAGACGCTGACGCAGGGTGTGGCGGTCGGCATGTACGTGCTGGCGCTCACGGGGTGGCTGGCGACCCTGAGGTTCTGGGTGATGGCCGTGGCCATCGTGCTGACCGTGGTCACCGGGCTCGACTATGTGAGACAGGCCATTGTGCTCCGCAGGCGCGGTATCGCCGAGCGCCGGGTCGCTGCCGAGGAGGCGGAACGGTGAATTCCGTGGCCGCCGAGCTGCTGCGACTACTCACGGTGAGAGGCGAGACCCTCGCCGTCGCCGAGTCGCTGACCGGTGGCCTGGTGGCTGCGGAGCTGACGGCGGTGCCCGGGGCCTCCGTGGTCTTCCGCGGCTCCGTGACCGCCTACGCCACCGATCTCAAGCGGGACCTGCTCGGTGTGGACGGTACCCTGTTGGATACCCGCGGTGCGGTGGACCCGCAGGTCGCGGAACAGATGGCGGCCGGCGTGCGCAAGGCGCTCGGCGCCGACTGGGGACTCGCCACGACCGGAGTGGCCGGCCCCGACCCACAGGACGGACAGCCCGTCGGCACGGTGTTCGTGGCCGTCGCCGGGCCCTTCGAAGAGGTTTCCGACGAACTTGGTGGCGAGAAAGTGGCCTCCCTGCGGTTGAACGGCGACCGGGCGGAAATCCGTATGGAGAGTGTACGGAGCGTGCTCGCACTGCTCCTGGAGCAGCTTGCGGGCGAACAGACCGGGAATGAGCGGGCACAGGATACGGAACAGAACGGGGGGACTTGATGTTTGCAGCTTTCAGTGAACACAACAGCGCTCCCCGCACGGCCGCGGCGCAAGGCGGTACGGTGGGGCGAGAAGGATGCGGCTACGCGGTCCGAGGAGGGAGCCACCGATGATTCTGCTCCGTCGCCTGCTGGGTGACGTGCTGCGTCGGCAGCGCCAGCGCCAGGGCCGTACTCTGCGCGAAGTCTCCTCGACCGCCCGAGTCTCGCTCGGCTATCTCTCCGAGGTGGAGCGGGGGCAGAAGGAGGCGTCCTCCGAGCTGCTCTCCGCGATCTGCGACGCGCTGGACGTACGGATGTCCGAGCTCATGCGGGAAGTGAGCGACGAGCTCGCGCTCGCCGAGCTGGCACAGTCGGCGGCGGCCACCGAGCCGGTGCCCGCACCGGTGCGTCGCCCGATGCTCAACTCCGTGTCCGTGACCGGTGTCCCACCGGAACGGGTCACGATCAAGGCCCCCGCCGAGGCAGTGGACGTGGTGGCCGCCTGATCCTCACGCGCGGGAGCGGGTGAGGCGGCAAGCTGTACGAGAGCCCCGGCCGGGGCTTCTCCGGGGAGACCTGGAGGGGCACGGCCGGGGCTCTCGCGTGCTCCGGGCGCCGGCGTGACTCCCGTTTGCCGGGTTCGGGCGGGGCCGTCATGGTGGAGGGGCGGGGGCTCGGGGTCGTACGAACGCTCGAGAGGATGCCGATGTACGTCGTGAAGAGCCCGCTGCCCGACACGGATCTGAAGACCGTCTCCGGGGCGCTGCAGGGTGCGCTGGTCGACCTGCTGGACCTCTCCCTCGTGGCGAAGCAGATCCACTGGAACATCATCGGGCCGCGCTTCCGTTCCATCCACCTCCAGCTCGACGAGGTCGTCGACACCGCACGGCGGCACTCCGACACGGTGGCCGAACGGGCCTCCGCGCTCGGCGTCCCGCCGGACGGGCGCGCCGCGACGGTCGCTGAGAGCAGCGGCATCGGCTCCGTGCCCCGGGGCTGGGTCAAGGACACGGACGCGGTGGGGACCCTCGTGTCCGCCCTCGGCGCGGTCATCACGCGGATGCGGGAACGGGTGCAGACGACCGCCGACGCCGACCCGGTGAGCCAGGACATCTTCATCACCGTCACCGCGGAGCTGGAGAAACACCACTGGATGTTCCAGGCGGAGAACGCGTGAGCGCACAGCGGCCCGGGGCGGCCCGGTCGGGGTGTGCGCGGGGTGCGCCGCGTGCGCCAGATGCCGGGGGCATGCGCTGGGTCCGGTGCGCCTGTGTGCCGCTGGTGCGCCCTCCCTGGCGGTGATGGCCCGGTCTAGGGTCTGGTTCCTCGGGTTGGAGGTGACGGCCATGGCGGGGCGCACGGCGCGCTGGGGGGTTGCGCTGGCGCTGGGTGCGCTGTGGTGGTGGGGGGTGCTCCGACTCGTGCTGGCACCCGACGCAGGGGTGCTGGAAGGTGCGGTCGCCATCGGGGGATGGGGACTGAGTCTGCTGCCGGTGCACTGTGTGCCGAAGGCTCGGGCCGTGGGGGCGGCCGGGTCGGATCAGTGGGCTCGGGCCTGGCGGCGGTGGCAGGCCGTGAGGGGGCGCGGGAGGGGCGCGCAACCAGGGTGAGGGGGCGGGACGCAGGGGGAGCGTGCGGGGCCGGTACGACGGCGTCCGGGGTGTTCAGGGGACCCCTGGAGGACGTGCCGTGACCGGCCCGGCCGCGCCCGCCCCCGGGCCCTGTCGGTGTGGCCGCCACCTGTCGCTGCGGCTGGTGCCGTAGCTGTCACCAGGGCATGGCCACGCCGCCGTTCGGGCGGAGGATCTGCCCTGTGACGAAGGACGAGGCGTCGCAGGCCAGGTACAGCACAGCGTGCGCGACGTCCTGCGGTTCGCCGGTCCGGCCGAGCGGTGACATTCGCGCCATGAACGCCTCCGTGCGCTCCTGCTCCTCCCCGTGCCGGTCGGTCATCGGCGTACGGGTCCAGCCCGGCGCCACGGCGTTGACCCGTATGCCGTACGGCCCGACCTCGGTCGCCAGGGTCTTCGTCAGCTGCACCACGGCCGCCTTCGCCGCGCCGTAGCAGAGCAGCCCCGGACCGCCGGTGTCGACGGCGCTCGACGCCATCGTGACGATGCTGCCGCGGGTCCCGTCCTCGATCATCCGGAGCGTCGCCTCCTGGCAGGCGTACAGGACCCCCTTGAAGTTGACGGCCAGTACCCGGTCCAGGTCCTCGTCCCGTGTCTGGAGGACGGGGCTGCTGTGCATGATCCCGGCGACGGCCGCCATCGCGTCGAGGCGCTCGCAGGACGCGACGGCCTGCTCGAGCCGGGCCCGGTCGGTCACGTCGAGGTGGTGGGTGTGTGCCGTGCCGCCCCGGTCTGCGATCAGGGCCGCCGTCTCGTGCAGCCCAGGCGCATCGCGGTCGGCGCAGTGCACGGTCGCGCCTGCCTCGGCGAGCAGCACGGCCGAGGCCCGGCCGATGCCGCTCGCGGCGCCGGTGACGAAGACGGTGCGGTCGCTGAGGTCGTACGCCGTCACGGGCATGACAGCGACGCTACGAGCGTACCTGACGGCCCGTCAATTGGCCCGCGCCCATTGGTCGGTTCGTCAATTGGCTGAGGGCGGGCGGCTGTGGCGGTGGTCCGCCACGCCCGGGGCGGGAGCCGGTCCCCACTGGCAGGCCGGGCACCAGTAGGTGGGCCGCTCCCGTGAGCCGTCGCCCTGCTCCGCCACCTGGACCGGGGTGCCGCAGCGCAGGCAGGGGCGGGGCGCGCGACCGTAGACGAAGAGGTTCTGTTCGCGCCGCCCGGTGGTGTTGCGGGCGGGGCGGTCGCGGTTCGCCTCCAGCAGCTTCTTGGCGAGGGTGGGCAGCTGGGCGGCGTGCTCGGCCGGGAGCTCGCCGACGGGAAGCCACGGAGTCACCCGGAGCAGGAAGCACAGCTCGCTCTTGTAGACATTGCCGATGCCGGCCAGGTTGCGCTGGTCGAGCAGGGCCTCGCCGAGGGGGCGGGCGGGGTCGCGCAACAGGTTCTCCAGGGCCGTACCGGGGTCCCAGTCGGGGCCGAGGAGGTCCGGGCCGAGGTGCCCCACGGCGCGGTGCTCGTCGGCGGTGCGCAGCAGTTCCAGGACGGGCAGGCGGTAGCCGACCGCCGTGCGGTCGACGGTGCCGAGGATCGCCCGGATCTGGTGGGCGGGACCGCCGCTCCAGCGCTGCCCCGCCGCGAACACCTTCCACGCCCCGTCCATCATCAGATGCGAGTGCAGCGTGAGCCCGCCCTCGATACGGGTCAGCAGGTGCTTGCCGCGCGGGGTGACGTCCAGGACGGTACGGCCGGTGAGATCGGCCGTCGCGTACCTGGGCACCCGGAGGTCGGAACGCGTCAGCACCTTCCCCGCGAGCGCGCCGTGCAGACGCTTCGCGGCCTGGTGGACGGTGTCACCTTCGGGCATGGGTCAAGGGTGGCACGTCGGGGCTCATGCACGGATCCGCAGTCCCCGCGGGGTCGCTATGAAGCCCGCTCCTTCCAGGAGGACGCCGAAGGGGGACGACAGGGCCGAGGCTCCGTTGATCCGTTCCACCGTCACGGTGCCGAGGGAACCCGCCCTGGCGGCCGCCCCCAGGGCTTCGGCGGCCATGCGCAGACGCTCGTCCTCGGTCGGCCCGGCCTCCGGCGCGGAGGGCCAGGCCAGCACGGTCTTGCCACCCCGCTCCACGTAGAGCGCCAGCTCGCCGTCGACCAGGACCACCAGCGAACCCGCCTTCCGCCCCGGCTTGTGCCCCGCACCCGTCGGCGGCTCGGCCCAGGGGAGCGCCGCGCCGTACGCGTTCGCGGGGTCGGCGGCGGCCAGGACCACGGCCCGGGCCGACCCGGACGTGCGCGTGCGGTTCGGCGGGAGGCCCCCTCGTCCGTTCTGCCCGTAGTGGGACCGGGAGGCGGAAGCCCCGGAGGAGAAGCCGGGCCCCGAGCGGGGGCCTCCGAAACCCGGGGCGGACAGCGGGTCCTGGACGGCCGGACCCGTGTCGAAGGCGTCGGCGAAGTCGATGTCGAACGGGTCCTCGGGGCCGTCGCCGCTCGGGCCGCCCGGGCCGCCCGGGCCCGCGTCGGAGGCGAACGGATCTGTGGGAGCTCCGGCGAACCCGTTCCCCGCGCCGGGTCCCGCTCCGGCGCCCGGCAGCGGTTCGCCCCGCTCGCGGCGTTCGCCACCGCGCGCAGCCGGTCCACCGCGCCGTCCATCGCGAACTGTGCCGCGCCCAGCCCCTCGACGACATAACCGCGCCGCGCCTGACCACTCTCCTCGAAGGCGGACAGGACCCGGTACACGGCCGAGAAGCCGCCCTCCACCCCCTCCGCGGCCACCGCCCCCCGGGTCACCACGCCGTGCCGGTCGAGCAGCGTCCGGGCCAGGGCGTGGGCGCGGACGGTGGGGTCGGCCTCGTGCGCGGGCAGCAGGGACCAACGGCCCGCGACGGTCGGCGGACCCGTACGGGACTGGGGCCGGGCGGCGGCCGACAGTGAGCCGTAGCGCCCACGCGGGACGGCACGCTTGGCGCGGTGGGCCGTGGCCCCCGCGGTACGGCCCGAGCCGAGCAGGGACCGCATCGGCGCCAGCGTGTCGTTCGTGAGCCGCCCGGACCACGCCAGGTCCCAGATCGCGTCGGCGAGTTGGGGCTCGGTGACGTCCGGGTGGGTGGTGGCGCGGACCTGGTCGGCGATCTGCCGGAAGAACAGTCCGTAGCCGCCCGAGAGGGCCTCCAGGATCGACTGGTGCAGGGCGGTCAGCTCCAGGGGGTGCGGAGCGGGCAGCAGCAGGGGGGCGGCGTCCGCAAGGTAGAGGGAGATCCAGCCGTCCTTTCCGGGCAGCGCGCCCGCGCCCGCCCACACCACCTCACCGGCGGCCGTGAGTTCGTCCAGCATCGCGGGTGTGTAGTTCGCGACGCGGGACGGCAGGACGAGCTTCTCGAGGGCGGACGCGGGCACGGAGGCGCCCTGCAACTGCTCGATGGCGCGCACCAGTCCGTCCACGCCCCGCAGCCCGTGCCCGCTGCCGACGTGCTGCCACTGCGGCAGGAACTGCGCCAGGGCCGGTGCCGGAACCGGCTCGAGCTCGTGCCGCAGCGCCGCCAGCGAACGGCGCCGCAACCGGCGCAGTACCGCCGCGTCGCACCACTCCTGGCCGATGCCCGCCGGATGGAACTCGCCCTGGACGATCCGTCCGGACGCCGCCAGCCGTTGCAGCGCGCCCTCGGTGACCGCGACCCCGAGTCCGAACCGCGTGGCCGCCGTCGCCGATGTGAAGGGGCCGTGGGTGCGCGCGTACCGGGCGAGGAGATCGCCGAGCGGGTCCTTGACCGGCTCGGTGAACGCCTCCGGGACGCCGACGGGCAGCGCCGTGCCGAGCGCGTCGCGGAGCCGCCCGCGTCCTCGACCGCCGCCCAGTGGTCGGCGCCCGCGATCCGGACCTTGATCGCGCGGCGGGCCGCCGCCAGCTCACGGGCCCACTGCGGGTCGGCTCCCCGTGCCACCAGGTCGGCGTCGGTGAGCGGCCCCAGCACCCGCAGCACGTCCGCGACCCCCTCGACGTCCTTGACGCGCCGGTCCTCGGTGAGCCACTGCAGCTCCCGCTCCAGCTCGGTCAGGACCTCCGCGTCGAGCAGCTCCCGCAGCTCCGCCTGGCCCAGCAGCTCCGCCAGCAGCCGGGAGTCCAGCGACAGCGCCGCGGCGCGCCGCTCGGCGAGCGGAGAGTCCCCCTCGTAGAGGAACTGGGCGACGTACCCGAACAGCAGCGAGCGGGCGAACGGCGACGGCTCGGGGGTGGTCACCTCGACGAGCCGCACCTTGCGGGACTCGAGGTCGCCCATCAGCTCGATCAGGCCCGGGACGTCGAAGACGTCCTGCAGGCATTCGCGCACCGCCTCCAGGACGATCGGGAACGAGCCGAACTCGCTCGCCACCTGCAACAGTTGGGCCGCGCGCTGGCGCTGCTGCCACAGGGGGGTGCGCCGGCCCGGGTTACGGCGCGGCAGCAGCAGCGCGCGGGCCGCGCACTCGCGGAACCGGGACGCGAACAGCGCCGAGCCGCCGACCTGGTCGGTGACGAGCTGGTCGACCTCGCCCTTGTCGAAGGCGACGTCGGCCGCGCCGACGGGTGCCTGCTCGGTGTCGGCCACCGTGTTGAAGGGAGTGCCGGCCTTCATCGGTTCCTGGTCCAGCAGGTCCAGGCCCATCAGGTCGGCGTCCGGAAGGCGCAGCACGATGCCGTCGTCGGCGTGCATGACCTGGGCGTCCATGCCGTAGCGCTCGGACAGGCGGGCGCCCAGGGCGAGCGCCCACGGGGCATGCACCTGGGCGCCGAAGGGGGAGTGCACCACGACCCGCCAGTCGCCCAGTTCGTCACGGAACCGCTCGACGACGATCGTGCGGTCGTCGGGGACGTGGCCGCAGGCCTCGCGCTGTTCGTCCAGGTACGACAGCACGTTGTCCGCGGCCCAGGCGTCCAGGCCCGCCGCCAGCAGCCTCAGGCGCGCGTCGTCCTTGGGCATCGAGCCCACCTCGCGCAGGAACGCGCCCACCGCGCGACCCAGTTCCAGCGGGCGGCCCAGCTGGTCGCCCTTCCAGAACGGCAGCCTGCCGGGGACGCCGGGCGCGGGGGAGACCAGGACGCGGTCGCGGGTGATGTCCTCGATGCGCCAGGAGCTGGTACCGAGGGTGAACACGTCCCCGATCCGGGACTCGTAGACCATCTCCTCGTCCAGCTCGCCGACCCGGCCGCCGCCCTTCTTGGGATCGGCACCGGCGAGGAACACCCCGAACAGCCCGCGGTCCGGGATGGTGCCCCCGGAGGTGACGGCGAGCCGCTGGGCGCCGGGGCGGCCGGTGATGGTGCCCGCGACCCGGTCCCACACCACGCGCGGCCGCAGCTCCGCGAAGGCGTCGGAGGGGTAGCGGCCCGCGAGCATGTCCAGCACCGCCGTGAACGCCGATTCCGGCAGCGAGGCGAACGGCGCAGCCCGGCGCACCAGCGCGAGGAGGTCGTCGAACTGCCAGGTGTCGAGCGACGTCATCGCGACGAGCTGCTGCGCGAGCACGTCCAGCGGGTTCGCCGGAACCTTCAGAGACTCGATCGCGCCCGTGCGCATCCGTTCGGTGACCACGGCCGCCTGTACGAGGTCGCCGCGGTACTTGGGGAAGACCACGCCGGTGGAGACCGCGCCGACCTGGTGTCCCGCCCGGCCCACCCGCTGCAGCCCGGACGCCACGGACGGCGGCGACTCGACCTGGACGACGAGGTCCACCGCACCCATGTCGATGCCCAGCTCGAGGCTGGAGGTGGCGACCACCGCCGGGAGCCGGCCCGCCTTCAGGTCCTCCTCGACGAGAGCGCGCTGCTCCTTGGAGACCGACCCGTGGTGGGCGCGCGCGAGAACCGGGGGCGCCCCTTGTGCCGCGCCGGAGCCCCCCATCAGCTGAGCGGGCGCGTGGTGCTCCTCCAGCGTCTCGCCCGTGGCCCTCTCATAGGCGATCTCGTTCAGCCGGTTGCACAGTCGCTCCGCGAGGCGGCGGGAGTTGGCGAACACGATCGTGGAGCGGTGCGCCTGGACCAGGTCGGCGATGCGCTCCTCGACGTGCGGCCAGATGGACGGGCGCTCCGCGCCCTCCGTGCCGTCGGAGACCGGGGAGCCGCCCAGCTCGCCGAGGTCCTCGACGGGCACGACGACCGAGAGGTCGAACTCCTTGCCCGACTCCGGTTGGACGATCTCCACCTTGCGGCGCGGGGAGAGGAAGCGGGCCACCTCGTCCACCGGGCGCACGGTGGCGGACAGGCCGATGCGGCGCGCGGGCTTCGGCAGCAGCTCGTCGAGCCGCTCCAGTGACAGTGCCAGATGCGCGCCCCGCTTGGTGCCCGCGACCGCGTGCACCTCGTCCAGGATGACCGTCTCCACGCCTGTCAGCGCGTCGCGCGTGGACGACGTCAGCATCAGGAACAGCGACTCAGGAGTGGTGATCAGGATGTCCGGCGGCCGCGTGGCCAGGGCGCGGCGCTCGGCTGCCGGGGTGTCGCCGGAGCGGATGCCCACCTTCACTTCCGGCTCGGGCAGGCCGAGCCGGACCGACTCCTGGCGGATGCCGGTGAGCGGACTGCGCAGATTCCGCTCCACGTCGACCGCGAGAGCCTTCAGCGGGGACACGTACAGCACCCGGCAGCGCTTCCTGGAATCGGCCGGCGGCGGAGTGGACGCCAGCCGGTCCAGCGCGGCGAGGAAGGCGGCCAGCGTCTTGCCGGAGCCGGTCGGCGCCACCACGAGCACGTCCGAGCCCGCGGCGATGGCACGCCACGCCCCGGCCTGGGCCGCGGTGGGCGCGGAGAACGCCCCCGTGAACCAGGCGCGGGTCGCGGGTGAGAAGCCGTCGAGGGCCGGGTGTGCGGAGCTGACCATGGATCCATCCTGCACCCGCCCACTGACAATGCCCGTGACCGGCGGTGACGTACGGCAATGCGACCCGCCCGGGGCAGGGGGGGACATCGTGGGCAGGGGCGGCCGTCCGCGCGGAAGGAGCCGTGGCAGGTTCGGTTCCGGCCCGGCGACGGCCGGGATGCCGGAGGTGACGGGCTCGGCGGTCGGCGGCCGGCCGGTCCTCGTCCCCCGGGGCGCCGCGCGGGCGTGGGGCCGCCCTCCGTCAGCCGATGGGCCGTCCGTACGCCCTGAGGGTGAGCAGCGCGTCGATGGTCACCATGGGGCGGGCCTCCAGGGCGGTGCCCGGAGCCCACTGGCGCCACCGGACCGGCCAGCCGCCGTCCTCCTGCTGTTCGGCCGAGAGGAAGTCCAGGGCGCGCCCCATCTCCTCGTCGGTGAACCACGCCCGAGCGAGGGAGTCCGGGGTACGCGCGAAGTCGTACGGGAAGTGGTGCTCGCCCGGTGCGTACCCGGAGGCGACCGGATACGCCCCCGGACGGTCCGGGTCCAGGACCGCGAGCCGCTGTTCGCGCACCAGGCGGCCCAGACGGTGGGCCGCGGCCTCTGCGCGCGGGCGGTCGGGCGCCGAGTCCAGGAACGCCACGGCCGCCTCGACCTCGTACGGATGCGACTTGTCCAGGGACTCGACCGCCTGCCAGCAGAAGTCGGTGGCCCGGAACATCCACGCGTGCCACACCTCGTTGCGGTGCAGCAGGCCCACCACCGGGCCCGTGGCGAGCAGATCGCTCGGCGGGTTGTCGGTGATGGGCACGAAGGGCGCGGCCGGATAGCCGCGCTGCACGGGATGCACCGCCGGAAGAGCGCCGTCCGCTGTCGACACGGCGGTCAGATAGCGGCACACGCGCTCCACCCGCCGGCCGCCGCAACGGCCGATCGAGTCCAGCACCCGCAGGGCGTGGGCGGTGTGCAGGGGCTGGCTGACCGGGCCGCGCAGATCAGGTTCGAGGGCGTGACCGTAGCCCTCGTCCTCGTTGCGGTAGGCGGCCAGCGCGGCCTCCACGGGGTCGGCGCCGCCGCCCAGGAAGTGGTACGCGAAACGGCGCTGCTCCAGCACGCGCGCGGTCAGCCACACGAAGTGCTCGGCGCGGGAGAGCGGGGTGCGCGCCGAGGGCGCGGGAGGGAGTGGGGATGCTCCGGTTTCGGCCATGGATCAGACCGTAGGACGGAAAGCGTTCTCGGCAAGCCGTCCCGGCCCGGCCCCACTCTCAGGGGCGGGATACTGGTGTCATGCGGTTGACGGTCTTCTGGCAGCGGATGGCGGATCACTTCGGTGAGGCCTACGCCGACACCTTCGCGCGCGACCACGTGATGTCGGAACTCGGCGGGCGCACCGTGCACCAGGCGCTGGAAGCCGGCTGGGAGGCAAAGGACGTGTGGCGCGCCGTGTGCACGGCCGTGGACGTTCCGCGGGAAAAGCGCTGAAGAAACGCTGAAGAAGCGCCGAGATCCACAGGGGTCCCCGGATGCCGCCGGTGTGGGCGAGACTTGCTCCGTGGCCCCGACAGACGAGACCGCACAGGTCCCCCAGCAGGCATCACCGCTCGGCACGACACCGCCCCAGCCGCCCCCGTCGGGCGACGGCGCCGCGCCGGGCGCCCGTATGCCGCGCTGGCTGCCGCGCGCCATGGTGCTCGCCCTCGCGCTCATCGCCGTCTTCCAACTGGGCAGCTGGGCGTTCCACCAGCTCATCGGCTTGCTGATCAACCTCCTGATCGCGTTCTTCCTGGCGCTCGCCATCGAGCCCGCGGTCAGTTGGATGGCCGCCCGCGACATGCGCCGGGGGCTGGCCACCTTCCTCGTGTTCCTCGGCCTGGCGATCGCCGTCGCCGGGTTCGTCACGCTGCTCGGCTCCATGCTCGCCGGCCAGATCATCAAGATGGTCGAGGGCTTCCCGGGCTACCTCGACTCGGTGATCAACTGGATCAACACCACGTTCCACACCCATCTCAGACGCGTGGACGTGCAGGACAGCCTGGTCCACTCCGACTGGCTCAGAAAGTACGTCCAGAACAGCGCCACCGGTGTCCTGGACGTCTCCGCCCAGGTCCTGGGCGGCCTCTTCCAGCTGCTGACGATCGGCCTGTTCTCGTTCTACTTCGCCGCCGACGGGCCCAGGCTGCGGCGCGCGCTGTGCTCGGTGCTGCCGCCCGCCCGGCAGGCCGAGGTGCTGCGCGCCTGGGAGATCGCCGTCGACAAGACGGGCGGCTACCTCTACTCGCGCGGCCTGATGGCGCTCATCTCCGGCATCGCGCACTACGTCCTGCTGCAGGCGCTGGGCATTCCGTACGCGCCGGTGCTCGCGGTGTGGGTCGGCCTGGTCTCCCAGTTCATCCCCACCATCGGCACCTATCTCGCGGGTGCCCTGCCGATGCTGATCGCCTTCACCGTCGACCCCTGGTACGCGCTGTGGGTGCTGATCTTCGTCGTGGTCTACCAGCAGTTCGAGAACTACATGCTGCAGCCCAAGCTGACCGCGCGGTCCGTGGACATCCACCCCGCGGTCGCCTTCGGGTCCGTCATAGCGGGCACCGCCCTCCTCGGCGCGGTGGGCGCGCTGATCGCCATCCCCGCGGTCGCCACGCTGCAGGCCTTCCTGGGAGCGTACGTGAAGCGGTACGACGTCACCGACGACCCCCGCGTCCACGGGCACCGCACGCGCGGCTCGGGCAGTCTCACGGCGCGCGTGCGGAGGCTGTTCGAGCGCTGAGGGCGCCCGCTCACCAGGACCAAGCCGCCCAGACCCCCGCGCCGAGCACGGCGGCCGCGTAGCCGCCGACCGCCGCGTACATGACCCGCTGCCTGGTGGCTTCGCGCCAGGACGTGCGGGACAGCAGCCAGGCCAGCGCCGGCAGCACCAGCACGGCGTGCAGGCTGACCCCGTGCAGCGGCTTGAGCGGCGCCGTGGAGTGGTACGCCGCCTGCGGGTGCCCGGTGCGGGACAGCGCGGTCCCGCGCGCGATCATCGCGGCGCCGGAGAGCAGCGCCACGATCAGGATCGCGAACCCGGAGCGCAGCGCGAGCGCCATGCCGAGGGGGCCGCCCGGCCGGTGCCGGAACGCGGCGGCGGCGAACGCCGAGAGCACGACGACGAGGACGGCGCCGCCCAGCGCGAGCATCATCGCCACCGCCGTGTCGAAGGGCGTCTCCGTGTTGAGGTGCGAGGGCACGCGCCGCCACGCCTGGAGGGTGATCCCGGCGACCTCCACGACGCAGTCGGCGGCGAACACGGCGAGCAGCACCGCGCGGAGCCGCGCCCCGACGCGGAGGTACGACGTCACCCAGGTGAGGGCGATCAGCGTCACCCCGAAGGACAGCCCGAACGTGAAGGGCTTGCGCCAGGAGACGGGCCCGTCCCAGGGGCCGCCGTCGACGAGGAACACCACCAGATGAGCCAGACCGGAAAGGACCAGTAAGGCACCGGTCGCATGGCACAGACGCTCGACCGGGCGCATGCCGGATCGCCGTTCCGGCGGTAGTGGCGGCAACGCCGCGGCGGTGGACATCCCCGACAGGCTCTCGATTTCCATGGGGCAAGGCTCCCGGGAGCGGCCTCGGCCCGTCGTCCTCCGGCCGAAGACACCCGCCGTACCCCGCGGGGAGTAGCCCGGCACCGGGCCGCTGCCAGCGCGCGACCGTACGCTCGCAGGTGCCTGTCGGCCCGCTTGACACAAAAATCGAACATCCATTCTTATGGAGGCTCCGGCGGGCTCACGGCGGGGATTTCGACACGGTTTTGACGGAGAAGTACCCGAGTTATCCACAGCCGGACGAGCGTCGGGGCGCATTGTCAGTGGCAGGCGTTAGCGTCTTTGACGTGAAGCGATCGACTCAAGCAAACCGGGTGGAACCCATGGCAGGTACCGACCGCGAGAAGGCCCTCGACGCCGCCCTCGCACAGATTGAACGACAATTCGGCAAGGGCGCCGTCATGCGCATGGGCGAGCGGTCCAAGGAGCCCATCGAGGTCATCCCGACCGGCTCGACCGCGCTCGACGTGGCCCTCGGTGTCGGCGGCCTGCCGCGCGGCCGCGTGGTGGAGATTTACGGACCGGAGTCCTCCGGCAAGACCACGCTGACCCTGCACGCGGTGGCCAACGCCCAGAAGGCCGGCGGTCAGGTCGCCTTCGTGGATGCGGAGCACGCCCTCGACCCCGAGTACGCGCGCAAGCTCGGCGTCGACATCGACAACCTGATCCTGTCCCAGCCGGACAACGGCGAGCAGGCCCTGGAGATCGTGGACATGCTGGTCCGCTCCGGCGCCCTGGACCTCATCGTCATCGACTCCGTCGCCGCGCTCGTCCCGCGCGCGGAGATCGAGGGCGAGATGGGCGACAGCCACGTGGGTCTGCAGGCCCGCCTGATGAGCCAGGCCCTGCGGAAGATCACCAGCGCGCTCAACCAGTCCAAGACCACCGCGATCTTCATCAACCAGCTCCGCGAGAAGATCGGCGTGATGTTCGGCTCCCCGGAGACCACGACCGGTGGCCGCGCGCTGAAGTTCTACGCCTCGGTGCGCATCGACATCCGCCGCATCGAGACCCTGAAGGACGGCACGGAGGCGGTCGGCAACCGCACCCGCTGCAAGGTCGTCAAGAACAAGGTCGCGCCGCCCTTCAAGCAGGCCGAGTTCGACATCCTCTACGGCCAGGGCATCAGCCGCGAGGGCGGCCTGATCGACATGGGCGTGGAGCACGGCTTCGTCCGCAAGGCCGGCGCCTGGTACACGTACGAGGGCGACCAGCTCGGACAGGGCAAGGAGAACGCGCGCAACTTCCTCAAGGACAACCCCGACCTGGCCAACGAGATCGAGAAGAAGATCAAGGAGAAGCTGGGCGTCGGAGTCCGGCCGGAGGAGCCCACCGCCGAGCCCGGCACGGACGCGGCGAGCGCCGCCGCTCCCGCGGCCGACGACACCGCCAAGACGGCGCCCGCACCGGCGGCCAAGACGGCCAAGGCCAAGGCTCCGGCGGCCAAGAGCTAGCCCATGACACGACGAACCGACTGGGCCGAGTACGCCCACCCCGTGACCCCGCAGCGGCGGGGAAGCGGGCGCGACACGGGGTTCGTCGGGGGCGGTGACGGGGCGTACGACGACGTGCGCGGCGACGCGGACGCGCACGGCGAGGACGCTCCACGCGGCGGACGCGGACGCGGGCGAGGGCGGCGGCGCGGTGGCGGGGAAACGGCCGACGCCCCACAGGACGGAGGCTCTTCCTTCTCGTCGAGGGCCGGGACGGGGGAGCACCCGGCGGACCCGGTTGAGCAGGCGCGGGCGATCTGCCTGCGTCTGCTCACCGGAACTCCGCGCACGCGCAAACAGCTCGCGGACGCCCTCCGCAAGCGCGAGATCCCCGAAGACGTCGCGGACGAGATGCTGTCGCGGTTCGAGGAGGTCGGCCTGATCGACGACAGCGCCTTCGCGGACGCCTGGGTGGAATCCCGGCACCACGGCCGGGGCCTGGCCCGCCGGGCGCTCGCGCAGGAGCTGCGGACGAAGGGCGTGGACTCCGCGCTGATCGACGCGGCGGTGGGACAGCTGGACGCCGAGCAGGAAGAGGCCACCGCGCGCGAACTCGTCGTCCGCAAACTGCGCGCCACGCGGGGCCTCGAGCGCGACAAACGCCTGCGCCGCCTCGCGGGCATGCTCGCCCGCAAGGGCTACCCCGAGGGGATGGCCCTGCGCGTGGTCCGCCAGGCCCTGGCGGAGGAGGGGGAGGACACGGAGGGGCTGGGGGACGAGGGGGGATGAGGCCGGGGGAGGGGGAGGGGAGGGGGGAGGGGCCCTTCCCCCCGGTTACGAAGCCCAAGCCCCCGACAAGCCCAGAGCTCCCAACGCCCAACCCCGGCAAAGCCGCCTACAGCGCCACCGGCAGCCCCGCCGCTCTCCAGGCCTGGAAGCCGCCCACCAGGTCGGTGGCGCGGTGCAGGCCCAGTTGGCGGAGGGATGCGGCGGCCAGGCTTGAGGCGTAGCCCTCGTTGCAGACGACCACTACGCGCAGGTCGTGGCCGGTGGCCTCGGGGAGGCGGTGGCTGCCCTGCGGGTCCAGGCGCCACTCCAGTTCGTTCCGTTCGACGACCAGCGCGCCGGGGATGAGTCCGTCACGGTCCCGCAGCGCCGCGTAGCGGATGTCCACGAGCAGGGCCTCGCCGGCCCGTGCGGCCTCGTGGGCCTCCGCGGGCTCCACCCGGTCCAGGTCCTCGCGGACGCGCTCCAGCAACTCGTCGATGCCCACAGAGTGTTCGGGTGCGGAACTCATTGCCAGTCCTCCGGGCGTTCGACCTGCTCCAGACGCAGCGCCTGCCCCGTGCGACTGTAGCGACGGATCTGCGGCAGGGGCGGGTAGTAGGCGTGCACCGAGACGGCGTGTCGCTCGGTGGACTCGTTGAGCACCTCGTGCACATGGTGCCGGCCGAACGAGCGGCCCTTACCGGCCGGCAGTCGTCGCTCGTGGTCGACTCCGTCGGTGAGCTCCAGGGTCTTCCAGCCGTCGGACGGCAGCCGGACCGTGAGGGAGTTCTCCTTCAGTTCGCCCGATGCGGTGACGAAGGCGCCGACCGACTCGGCGTGGTCGTGCCAGCCGGTGCCCGTGCCGGGCGGCCAGCCGATCAGCCAGGCCTCGCTGCCGCCGGGACCCTCGAGCCGTACCCAGGTACGGCCCTCGGGATCCAGTGGCAGTGAGGCGATCAGCTCGGCGTCGGCGGCCGTGCGGCGCGCGAAGTCGAGGAGTTCGGCCTGGGTGGGAGCCTCGGTCCGGGCGGAGTCCGCGGACAGGGGCACGGAAGGGGAGACAGACAAGGGGTACCGTCCTGAGGGTTCGCCGGAGCGCGCGGCGGCAGGGGCACTGCGCGCGGTGAAGGAAGCGAGATCAACAGGACGGGCGACACACGCAGCCCGCATAGCGGACGAGGTCCATATGGACCCTCCGCCACAGGCGCGCACACGTGTCGCTCATGGTCCGGAGTAGACCATGGCGGTGTCGACCGGTCAACTCACGGTCACCATGTGGACCTCACGGTGACCGTGAGTGCGGGCTACGGAGTTCCCCTCCGCAGCCACTAGCGTGCGTTCGCCGTCTCCTGTGTCTTCGCCGGGCCGCCCAGTGCCGCCTCGGCCGCCGCGTACAGGTCCGCGGGGCGCACCCCGGCGAGCGCCGTCACCAGATGGCCGTCCGGCCGGATCAGCAGGACGGTGTGGGCGGCGGCGCCCGGGTAGCTCTCGGCGACCAGCAGCTCCGCGGGGTGCGGCAGGGCCGTCACCGCCGCCGCGAGCCGGGGCATGATCCCGGCCGACACCCAGTGCTTGCGCTCCCACACGCCGGTGCCCGGCGCCACCAGCACCACCAGCAGCGATCCGCGACCGAGCCGGTCCCGCAGCCGTACGGACGCCCCGTCCTCCGCCGTCACCCGCACGTCCACCACCGGCGCTCCGGGCTCCGTGCCCACGAACGCGGTCGACTCGCCGTCCTCCGCCGCCAGCGGTGAGGCGGCGTACGTCGCCGGCGTGCCCAGCGTGCCCCTCCCCAGGTGGCCGTCCGTGAGGAGCGCGTCATGGCCGCGGGCGGTCCCGGGTACGTAGGACCGCAGGCCCCCGCCGCCGCGCAGCAGCGGCAGCGCCTGGTCGGCGGCGCGCAGCCGGGCCGCGACCGCGGCGCGGCGTTCCGCCTGGTAGCTGTCGAGCAGCGCTTCGTGCGGCCCGTGGTGCCAGACCAGTGCCAGCTTCCAGGCGAGGTTGTCGACGTCCCGCAGGCTCTCGTCGAGGCCCTGCGTCCCGAGCGCGCCGAGCAGGTGCGCGGCGTCCCCGGCGAGGAAGACCCGGCCGGCGCGCCAGCGACGGGCGAGCCGGTGGTGGACGGTGTGGACGCCGGTGTCCAGCAGGTCGTAGGCGGGGGTGGTGCCCCCGTTCCATCCGGCGAGGGTCTCCCGGATGCGGGTCACCAGCAGTTCGGGCGTGACCAGGTCCTTGCCCGGCGGCAGCAGCCAGTCCAGCCGCCACACCCCGTCCGGCAGGGGGCGTGCCGTGACCTCGCCGCCCGAGGGGCCGGACGTCCGCCACGGCGGCATACGGTGCAGCAACGCCTCGCCGGGCCAGGGCAGTTCGGCGCGCAGGGCGGCCACGGCGTGCCGTTCCACCGCCGTGCGGCCGGGGAAGCGGATGTCGAGGAGCTTGCGCACCGTCGAGCGCGGCCCGTCGCAGCCGACCAGGTGGCTGCCGCGCCACCAGGTGCTCCGGGGGCCGCGCGTGTGCGCGGTGACGCCGGAGGGTTCCTGTTCGAGGGCGTCGAGGCGGCTCTCGACGGTGACCTTGACCAGCGGCTGTCCGGCGATGGCGGTGCGCAGGGCTCCGGTCAGCACATGCTGGGCGATGTGCAGCGGGGCCGGCCCTCCGGGTTCCTCCACCGTGCCCTTGCGGCCCTCGGCGGCCCGCTCGGTCGTGGGGCCGTATTCGCCGCTGCGCCCGTGCGCCGTGCCGTCCGGCTCGAAGACGACCTTGCGGGTCAGTTGCCTGCGCCGCATCGACCGCCAGCCGGTGAACGGCAGCCCGGCTCCGGTGAGCGGCGCTCCGGCCAGGCGTTCCATCAGGGCGGCCGTGTCCTCGCGCAGCACGACCGTGCGTGCGGCCCGCTGTTCGTCCTTGCCCTGGCCCTCGTCGAGGACCACGGACGGCACCTCCTGCCGCGCCAGAGCCAGCGCGAGCGAGAGCCCGACGGGCCCCGCTCCCACGATGATCACCGGGTCCACGGCGTGGCGCCCCCCGCCCTGCGTGGTGTGTGGGGGAACGTTGGGGAACAGGCAGGTGGAGCGGGGTGCACGATCACACACCGTATGCAACCCATTGCCGCAGCGCCCGTCAAGCGACGAGGGCAGTGGCGTGACGCCACTGCCCTCTGAGCTCCAAGGGGTTGAGGAGCCGTCAGTCGGCCGCGGGGGCCGTCAGGCGGCCGCGCCCGTCGACTCGGCCGCCCCGACCGCCGCCGGGGGCAGCACTGCGCCGGTCGACTTCTTGCCGCGCCGCAGCCGCTTCTCCAGCCAGCCGGCGAAGGTCGTCAGGGCGAAGTTGATGGCGATGTAGATGACGGCCACGATCGTGAAGCTGGCGATGGTGTTGGCGCCGTAGTAGGAGCTCATCGGCGAGACCGAGGCCAGCAGTTCGGGGAAGGTGAGGACCGCGCCGCCCAGCGCCGTGTCCTTCACGATCACCACCAGCTGGCTGACGATCGCCGGCAGCATCGCGGTGACCGCCTGCGGCAGCAGGATGAACCGCATCACCTGGTTCTTGCGCAGACCGATCGCCAGAGCCGCCTCTCCCTGGCCCTTCGGCAGGGCCAGGATGCCCGCCCGGACGATCTCCGCGAGGACGGAGGCGTTGTAGAGGACGAGGCCGGTGACCACCGCGTACAGCGGGCGGTCGTCCGAACTGACGTTTGTGTACTGGGAGAAGAGGGCGAGGCCGAAGATCATCAGGACGAGGACCGGAATGGCCCGGAAGAACTCCACCACGACCGCGACCGGGATCCGCACCCAGGCGTGGTCCGAGAGCCGTGCGATGCCCAGGACCGCGCCCAGTGGCAGGGAGATGAGCATCGCGAGGGCGGCGGCCTTCAGGGTGTTCTGCACCCCGGGCCAGATGTAGGTCGACCAGGCCTCCGTACCGCCGAAGAAGGGCTTCCACTTCTCCCAGTCGAGCTGGCCCTTGTCGTCGAGACTGGTGAACACCCACCAGCCGAGCCCGGCCGCGGCGAGCAGGAACACCACCGTGTAGAGGACGTTGCGCCGTTTGGCCCGGGGGCCCTGGGCGTCGTAGAGGACGGACGTCATCGCTTCACCGCCACCTTCTTGCCCACCCAGCCGAGGATCAGGCCGGTCGGCAGCGTCAGACACACGAACCCGAAGGCGATCACCGCGGAGATCAGCAGGAGCTGGGCCTCGTTCTCGATCATCTCCTTCATCAGCAGGGCCGCCTCGGTGACGCCGATCGCGGCCGCCACCGTGGTGTTCTTCGTGAGCGCGATCAGGACGTTCGTCAGCGGGCCGACGACGGAGCGGAACGCCTGCGGCAGCACCACCAGCCTGAGCACCTGACCGAAGCTCAGCCCCAGCGCGCGGGCCGCCTCCGCCTGCCCGACGGGCACGGTGTTGATGCCGGCCCTCAGCGCCTCGCACACGAACGCCGCGGTGTAGAGGATCAGACCGAGCACGGCGAGCCGGAAGTTGATCACCTTGAAGTCGGTCGCGCCGAGGCTGACGCCCAGGGTCTGGTTGAGCCCCAGCGAGGTGAACAGGATGATCACCGTCAGCGGGATGTTCCGCACGATGTTCACATAGGCGGTGCCGAAACCGCGCATCACCGGGACCGGGCCGACCCGCATGGCGGCCAGCACGGTGCCCCAGATCAGGGAGCCGATCGCGGACAGGACGGTGAGCTGCACCGTCGTCCAGAACGCCCCCAGCAGGTCGTACCGATCAAGAAAGTCGAACATGAGGTCCCGCGCTTCCGCGTGTCGGACAGGCCGGGGTGCGCCGCTCCCCCGTGGGCGGCGCACCCGTGGGGCCCTGCTTACTGGACGATGTTGCCGATCTTCGGCGCGGGCTCGTTCTTGTAGTTCGCGGGGCCGAAGTTCTTCTTCACGGCCGTCTCCCACGAACCGTCCGAGACCATCTTCTCCAGGGCGCTGTTGATCTTCGCCTTGAGGTCGCTGCCCTTCTTGACGCCGATGCCGTAGTTCTCGTTGGTCATCTTGAAGCCGCCGAGCTTGAACTTGCCCTTGAAGGCGGCCTGCGAGGCGTAGCCGGCGAGGATCGAGTCGTCGGTGGTCAGCGCGTCGACGGCACCGTTCTGCAGACCCGTCAGGCACTGCGAGTACGTCTGGTACTGCTGCAGGTTGGCCTTGGGGGCGAGCTTGTCCTTGACGTTCTGCGCCGAGGTCGAGCCCGTCACCGAGCACAGCTTCTTGGAGTTCAGGTCCGAGGGCGACTTGATCGAGTTGTCGTCGGCGCGGAGCAGCACGTCCTGGTGGGCGAGCAGGTACGGGCCGGCGAAGTCGACCTTCGCCTGACGCTTCGGGGTGATCGAGTACGAGGCGACGATGAAGTCGACGTCACCGCGCTGCAGCATGGTCTCGCGGTCGGCGCTCTTCGACTCCTTCCACTCGATCTGGTCGGCGTTGTAGCCGAGCTGCTTCGCGACGTACGTGGCGACGTCCACGTCGAAGCCGGAGTAGCCCTGCGGCGTCTTCTGGCCGATGCCCGGCTGGTCGAACTTGATGCCTACCTTGATCGTCTTGCCGCCGGAGGACGAGCCGCCGTCGCTCTTCTTGTCCGACCCGCAGGCGGTGGCGGCGGTGGCGAGGGCGAGGGCGACGGCCGTGGCCGCGGTGACCTTGCGGAGCTTCATGGTGAACATCCTTTGAGTGGTGAAGAGAATGCGGACCGGGGACCGTGGACCGGCGCCCGGAGGCGGGCCGTGCGCGGTGTCGGCGGTGGGACGCTCGGGGTGAGCGGACTTAAGGACGCGGACGGATGGCGCCCGGCGCGGGGCCTCAGTGGTGCAGGATCTTCGACAGGAAGTCCTTCGCGCGGTCGCTGCGCGGGGCGCTGAAGAACTGCTCCGGCGTGGCCTCTTCCACGATGCGCCCGTCCGCCATGAAGACCACCCGATTGGCGGCCGAACGGGCGAAGCCCATCTCGTGGGTGACCACCACCATGGTCATACCGTCCCGGGCGAGCTGCTGCATGACCTCCAGCACCTCGTTGATCATCTCGGGGTCCAGGGCCGAGGTCGGCTCGTCGAAGAGGATGACCTTGGGGTCCATCGCCAGCGCGCGGGCGATCGCGACACGCTGCTGCTGGCCGCCGGAGAGCTGGGCGGGGTACTTGTCCGCCTGGGTGCCGACGCCCACCCGGTCGAGCAGCGCGCGCGCCTTCTCCTCGGCCTTCTGCTTGTCGGTCCTGCGGACCTTGATCTGGCCCAGCATCACGTTCTCGAGCACCGTCTTGTGCGCGAAGAGGTTGAAGGACTGGAAGACCATGCCGACGTCGGCGCGCAGCCGGGCCAGTTCCTTGCCCTCCTGGGGCAGCGACTTGCCGTCGATCAGGATCTCGCCCGCGTCGATGGTCTCCAGACGGTTGATGGTGCGGCACAGGGTGGACTTGCCGGACCCGGAGGGGCCGATGACCACGACGACTTCACCACGCGTGATGGTCAGGTCGATGTCCTGGAGCACGTGCAACGCGCCGAAGTGCTTGTTGACGCTCTTCAGGACGACCAGTTCGTCGGTCGCGGCCACCGAGTCCTTGGCCACCGATACTTCGGTCATGTGCTCACTGGCTCCGTCCTCGCTCGGTTTCGGAGGACAGTAGTGAGGCCGCACGACCAGCGTCATTACATCTGAGGGAGATCTGAGCATCACAATCCGGTAGCGGCCGGACACGAGTGGTAGTGAATCCGGCGGAGCGCGTACCGGCTGGGTAACGGAAGCCGCCCGCAACCCGAAGCCTCTTGACGACGTCCTCGTTCATCGGCGTGACTTCCTTGGTGCACGCGCGTGTGCCCACGCGTTCGGGTGGGTGACGTCTTTCCGGTGCGGCGCGGGGGCGGCGCCCTTGCGCATGCCGAGAGCGCACAGAGGCCGTGAGGCCGAACAGACCGTAGGGCCGAGGAACCGGAGGGGGCCGGCATGAGACTGCTTCTCGTCGAGGACGACAACCACGTCGCGGCCGCCCTGTCCGCGGTCCTGGCCCGGCACGGCTTCGAGGTCACGCACGCCCGCAGCGGCGAGGAGGCGCTCCAGGCGCTGGTCCCCGAGGGCGCCGGCTTCGGCGTCGTCCTCCTCGACCTGGGCCTGCCCGACCAGGACGGCTACGAGGTCTGCGCCAAGATCCGCAAGCGCACCGGCACCCCGGTGATCATGGTCACGGCGCGCTCGGACGTACGGTCCCGGATCCACGGCCTGAACCTCGGCGCCGACGACTACGTGGTCAAGCCGTACGACACCGGGGAACTGCTCGCGCGCATCCACGCGGTCAGCCGCCGCACCCCGCACCTGGACGACACCGGCGCCACCGAGACCGCGCTGCGCCTCGGGCCCGTGCACATCGAGTTCCCCACCCGCCGTGTCAGCGTCGACGGCTCGGTCGTCCAGCTGACCCGCAAGGAGTTCGACCTGCTCGCCCTGCTGGCCCAGCGGCCCGGTGTGGTGTTCCGCCGTGAGCAGATCATCAGCGAGGTGTGGCAGACCAGTTGGGAGGGGACCGGGCGCACCCTGGAGGTGCACGTCGCCTCCCTGCGCTCCAAGCTGCGCATGCCCGCGCTGATCGAGACCGTGCGCGGCGTCGGGTACCGGCTCGTCGCCCCGGCCGTGTAGCGGGTACGGGTGCGCACACGTCTCCTTCCGCTGCTCATCGTCCTGATGGCGGCCGTGCTGCTCGCGCTCGGTGTGCCGCTCGCGGTGAGCCTCGCGGCCGCACAGCAGCAGCGGGTCGTCGTCGACCGCATCGACGACACGGCGCGCTTCGCCGCCCTCGCCCAGTTCGTCACCGACCGGCCCACCGGCTCCCGGGCCGAAGTCACCGACGAGCGCGGCGAGACCCTGGCCAAGGAACTCGGCACGTACTACGGCGTGTACGGCATCCGCGCCGGCGTCTTCTACCGCGACGACACGCCCATGGCCAATGCGCCCGGGGACTGGTTCCTGCCGCAGAAGGGCGAGGGCCGTGACGCCTTCAACGAGGCGCTGCTCGGGCGGCGCAGCCACGATCCCGAGCAGGTCTGGCCCTGGCAGCGCAGCCGGCTCGTGGTCGCCTCGCCGGTCATCCGCGACGGTGACGTGGTCGCGGTCGTGGTCACCGACTCGCCCACCGGGCAGATGCGGTCGAGGATCCTGCACGGCTGGGTGTTCATCGGCGCCGGGGAGGTCGCCGCGATGCTGCTCGCCGTCGGCGCGGCGCTGCGGCTGACCGGATGGGTGCTCAGGCCGGTACGGGTCCTGGACGCGACGACCCACGACATAGCGACCGGACGCCTGAAGTCCCGGGTCGCGGCGGCGGGCGGGCCGCCGGAACTGAGGCGGCTCGCCCGGTCGTTCAACGAGATGGCGGACAACGTCGAAGAGGTCCTCGAGCAGCAGCGCGCCTTCGTCGCCGACGCCTCCCACCAGTTGCGCAATCCGCTGGCCGCGCTGCTGTTGCGCATCGAACTGCTCGCGCTGGAACTGCCGGAGGGCAACGAGGAGATCGCCTCGGTGCGGACCGAGGGCAAGCGCCTCGCGCAGGTCCTGGACGACCTGCTCGACCTGGCGCTCGCCGAGCACGCCGAGGCGGACCTGCGGCTCACCGACATCGGCGCGCTGACCGCCGAGCGGGTCGCGGCCTGGGGGCCGGCCGCCGAGGCCAAGGGCGTACGGCTGACCGGAACCTGCCCGGCCACCACGGCCTGGGCGGACCCCGTGACCCTGTCCAGCGCGCTGGACGCGGTCATCGACAACGCGGTGAAGTTCACTCCCGTGGGCCAGGGCGTGGAAGTGGAGGTCGCGGCCGCAGGTGACACCGCCACGGTGGTGGTCACCGACGGCGGCCCGGGCCTCAGCGACGAGGAACTCTCCCGCGTCGGCGACCGCTTCTGGCGCAGCGCCGCCCACCAGAACGTCAAGGGCTCGGGCCTCGGCCTGTCGATCACCCAGACGCTGCTGGCGGCGGGCGGGGGCTCGATCTCGTACGCGCACCACGAGCCGCACGGCCTCAGGGTGACGGTGTCGCTTCCCCGGACGGCGACGGGGGCGGGGCGCGCCGGGGTCTGAGGGACTTCACGGCCGGGGCAGGGCGCCCATCAGCCTGTCCGGCGTTCGAGGACGGGGGCCGTTCAGACCGATCGGGGTCTGGAGCCAAACCTCCAGGGGGTGCGCCACCAGGTGGCGGGAACTACGGCTTCACCGACCGGTAGTACCTTCGCGCGCCTTCGTGCAGTTCCAGCGGGTCCGTGTAGATCGCCGTGCGCAGATCCACCAGCTGCGCCGCGTGCACCTGCGCGCCGATGCGGTCGCGGCTGTCGATGACCACGCGGGTCAGCTCGTCGGTCAGGTCGGGGTTCATGTCCTGACGGGTGACCAGGAGGTTGGCGACGGCCACGGTCTGCACGGAGACGCCCTGCTGCGCCTCTGGATAGGCGTCGGCCGGCATCACCGCGGCCCGGTAGTAGCGGGACGCGCCGCCCTGCGCGTGCAGGTTCGCCACCAGGTCGCCGCCGATCGGCACCAGCCGGACCGGGAAGTGCTGCGACAGATCCGTGATCGCGCCGGTGGGCAGCCCGCCCGACCAGAAGAACGCGTCGATCCGGTGCTGCCTCAGCAGCCCGGGCATCGTCCCGATGCCGTCGGACAGCGACGTGATGTCCTTGTGAGGATCCAGCCCTGCCGCCTTCAGCACATGCTCCGCGATCAGCCGCACCCCGGAGCCGCTCGGCCCGACGGCGACCGTGAGGCCCTTCAGGTCCGCCACCGACCGCACGGCGGACGAACGCGGCACCACCAGGTGCACATAGTCGTCGTACAGCCGGGCGCAGCCGCGCAGCCGGCCGGCGCCGGGTCCCTTCTGAAGCCGGTACGTCTCCACCGCGTCGGCCGCCGCGATCGTGAAGTCCGCCTTCCCCGTGGCCACCCGGCGCACGTTCTCCTGCGACCCGTCGCTGTTCTGCAGCCGTACGTCCAGCTGCGGCATGTCCCGGGCGATCGTCTGCCGCAGCAGGGTGCCGTACTTCTCGTAGACGCCGCTCGGGGTCCCGGTACTGAAGGTGACCGTGCCGCTCGGGGACGCCTCGCCGATCGGCAGCAGCCACCACAGCAGCAGTCCGACGACCGCGCACGCGGCCGCCGAGCCCAGCAGCGCGCGGCGTCTGCCGATACGGGGGAGTGCCTCAAGCATGCGCGCGATCCTGCCAGGCCGCGGCCCCTCTGACCAGGCCGGGACCGACAAGGGGAGGGCGGAGGGCGGGTGCTTGCGAACGGTAGGGTCGGCGGATGCGTCCTTCCCCCGCCTCCCTCGTCCGTGAGTTCCACCTCGCCTTCGGTCTCGATGTGCGTTCCGAGCCGACGGAGGTCTCCCCGGAACTCACCGCGCACCGGGGTGAGCTGCTCGCCGAGGAGGCGGCGGAGGTCGCCGAGGTGTCCGTCACCGGCCCGCTCGACCGGCTGGCGCACGAGCTGGCGGACCTCGTGTACGTGGCGTACGGGACGGCCCTGGTGCACGGCATCGACCTCGACTCTGTCATCGCCGAGATCCACCGCGCCAACATGACGAAGATCGGCCCGGACGGCACGGTGTCGCGCCGGGCCGACGGCAAGGTGCTCAAGGGCGACCACTACCGCGCCCCTGACGTCTCTGCGGTCCTGCGCCGCCAGGGCTGGTCGCCCGCGGAGCGGTAGGGCTGCACCGCCCCGGCGTCCGGCGCTGCGACCGGGGCCCGAAGAGCCCGCCTAAACTGACCCCTTGCAAGGACGAGACGACCCCGGTGTGAACAGGAGGCCCACGGTGACGGCAGTCGGCGGTGGTTTCGAGGATCCGTCCGCCGAGGTGCTGTCCCAGGCGGCCGCCGCCTTCGGACTGTTGGCCTCGCCCGCGCGGCTGCACATCGTGTGGGCGCTCGCGCAGGGCGAGAGCGATGTCACCGGGCTCGCCGAGCGGGTCGGCGGCGCGCTGCCCGCCGTGAGTCAGCACCTGACGAAGCTCAAGCTCGCCGGGCTCGTCGGCTCCCGCCGTGAGGGCCGCCGCCAGGTGTACTTCGTCGACGACGCGGACGTCGTGACCGTGGTGCGCCTCCTGGTCGGCCGGCTGACCGACCGTGCCGCCCCGGCCGACGTCCCGGCACCCCGGCTCCGTGGCCTCTGAGACCGCCGCGACGCCGGCACCCCCGCCCGGCCCGGACCCCGGCGCCGGCGGCCCCACGTCCCTTCAGGAGCTGCGCCGCCTGGAGAGCAGTCTGCGCGGGCTCACCGAGGCGGAGGCGGAGGCCCGGCTCGGTGAAGCCGGGGAGAACGTGCTCCCCGAGGCCCGCACGGCCTCCTGGGCCCGGCGCTTCGTCCGCGGGCTGCGCGACCCGTTCACAAGTGTGCTGCTCTGCCTCGGCCTGGTCTCGGCGACCGTCACCGCCTGGGGCACCGCCTGTGTCATCCTCTCCCTCGTCGTGGTCAGCTGCGTCCTGCGCGCCACGGGCGAGCACCGGGCCGACCGCTCCATGGCCGCGCTGCGCGACCTGGTCGCCACCACCGCGACCGTGGTGCGCCGACCGGAGGCGGACCGCGCGCCACGCGAGCGCGAGATACCGGCCGCCGAACTGGTGCCGGGCGACGTGATCCGGCTCGCGCCCGGCGACCTCGTCCCCGCCGACGTACGGCTGCTGCGCGCCGGCGGCCTGACCGTGCACCAGGGGCGCTCACCGGCGAGTCGGCGCCGGTCGCCAAGAGCGCGCCCGACGTCCCCGGCGCCTTCGGCGGCGGCCCCTTCGCCCAGCCCCATCTCTGCTTCCAGGGCAGCAGCGTCGCCTCCGGCAGCGGCACCGCGCTCGTCCTCCACACGGGCGCCCGGACCAGGTTCGCGCGGGCCCACGGCACGCCCGCCGCGCGCGGGGCGAGCGCGTTCGACCGGTCCGTGCACGGCATCTCCTGGGTGCTGATCCGGTTCATGCTGCTCACCCCGCCGCTGGTCCTCATGGCGGGCGCTGCGCTGCGCGGCCGGGGCCTGCAGACGCTGCCCTTCGCCGTCGCGGTCGCCGTAGGCCTCACCCCGGAGATGCTGCCGGTCATCGTCACCACCTGCCTGGCCCGCGGCGCCTCCCTGCTCGCCCGCAGCCACGGAGTGATCGTCAAACGCCTGCCGGCGCTGCACGACCTCGGTGCCGTCGACGTGCTGTGCCTGGACAAGACCGGCACCCTCACCCAGGACCGGCCGGTGGTCGAACGCGCCCTGGACGGCGACGGCAAGGACGCGCCCGAGGTGCTGCGCTGGGCGGCCGTCAGCGCCTGGTGGACCCTCCAGCTCGCCGACCTGCCCGCCCCGGACGCCCTGGACGAGGCGATCCTGGACGCGGCCGACGGCGCCTGGGAGGACTGCGAGGGCGTGGCCGCGCTGCCGTTCGACCCGGTCCGCCGGCGCGCCACCGCCGTGGTCCGCGGCGGCCTCGGCAGGCACGTCCTCGTCGTCAAGGGTGCCGCCGAGGACGTACTGGAGCGCTGTGCGCTGGAGCCCGCCGAACGTGAGCGCCTGCTGGCACGCGCCGCGCGCGAGGCCGGCGACGGCCTGAGGGTGCTCGCGGTCGCCACCGCCGAGCGTCCCGCCCGCACCCGCCCCTACACCGCCGCCGACGAACGCGGCCTGAGCTTCAGCGGTTTCGTCACCTTCCGCGACGCCCTCGCCCCGACCGCCGCCCGCGCCCTGCGGGACCTCGCCGCCCGCGGCGTCACCGTGCGGATCCTCACCGGCGACCACCCCGGCACCGCGGTCCGCGTCTGCCGTGACCTCGGCCTCGACCCCGGCCGGGTGCGGGCCGCGGGCGCCCCGGACGACGCCGCCGCGACCGTCGTCGCCCGCTGCACCCCCGAGGACAAGGCCCGGATCGTCACCGACCTGCGCGCGGCCGGGCACACCGTCGGCTTCCTCGGCGACGGCGTCAACGACGTACCCGCGCTGCACGCGGCCGACGTGGGCGTCGCCCCGCGCGACGCCGTCGACGTGGCACGCGAGAGCGCGGACGTCGTCCTCGCCTACAAGGACCTCACCGCGATCGACCACGCCGTCGCCGCCGGCCGCCACGCCAGTGGCAACATCGCCTCGTATCTGCGGGTCACGCTCTCCTCGAACCTCGGCAACGTCGTCGCGATGCTCGCCGCGGGCCTGTTGCTGCCCTTCCTGCCGATGCTCCCGGCCCAGGTCCTCGCCCAGAACCTGTGCTTCGACGCGGCCCAGCTCGCCTTCGCCTACGACCGCCCCGCGGCTCGGGCCCTCGCCCGGCCCACCGTGCTGCGACCGCGTGACTTCCTGCGCTTCATCACCGGATTCGGACTGCTCAACGCGGTCGCCGACCTCGCCACCTTCGGCGTCCTGGCGCTCGCGCTGCACGGGCCGGACGCGCTCGACGACGACGCGGTGTTCCACTCGGCGTGGTTCACGGAGAACCTGCTCACCCAGGCGCTGGTGATGCTGCTGCTGAGGTCCGGCCGGCGTGTCGCGGAGGGGCGCGCGCCGGGCCCGCTCGGACGGGCCGCGGCCGTTCTGGCCGCCGTGGGGCTGCTGCTGCCGCTGTCCCCGCTGGGCTCCCTGCTCGGCCTGACCGCGCTGCCGGTGACGTACCACCTGCTGCTCGCCGCCGTCCTCGCCCTGTACGCGCTCGCCCTGTGGGCGGTCAAAGCGTGCTACGAACGGCGGTCCGACGCGCAGCGCTGACCGGCCGGTCGGGTTCTGTCGGTTTCCGCGCGATTCGTTGTCGGCTCGGTTTCGCCGCCGACCGCGGGTTGTACAGTTGCGCAACGTAGCAACCAACATGGCACGGGCGAGCGGCGAGAGGCGTCCTCGGCCGACGCGAGGAAGGGCGGGCGCGTCATGCTCCGTAACGGACTGGAACCCTGGCACCTGCTGATCGTGGCGATCGTCGTCATCGTGCTGTTCGGCTCGAAGAAGCTCCCGGACACCGCCCGGGCGCTCGGCAAGTCGATGCGCATCCTCAAGAGCGAGGCGAAGGCGATGAAGGACGAGAACGCGTCCGCGCCCGCCGCCTCCGCGCCCACTCCGGTGGAGCCGACGGCCGTGCGGACCTCCGCGGAGACGGCCACGGAGCGGCCGCCGGCTACCGCCGGCTGAGGCCGCGCCCGTCAGGGGCTGGCGCTGTCGTAGCCGTAGGCCAGCGGCTCGCTGTTCACACCCAGCTGGCGCCGGTAGACGTACAGCGCCTCCACGCGTACGCCGTCCGCCGGGGACTCCACCCGGCACGGGTACGTCACCTGCAGCACCGAGGGCCGGCCCGCGACCTGCATGCGCAGGCCGTCGGCCGGCCCTCCGGCGAGCACCGCCGTCTCCCACTTCGTCGCGACATGAAGATCCATGTCTGAACTTTAGAGTTGCGCAAGCGCTGAAGTGTTGTGAGGTGCGCCACTGGTCCGGCGCCGGACGGTCCGACGCGGACGCTTCGGCGGCTCGCTGCGATCAGCTGTTGGCGTTCAGGACGGGGTAGTAGCCGTTCGCGTGCCCGGTGGCGGTCGGGTGGTACGACTCCCAGCTCGGTGAGGCCACCAGGGAGTGCAGCCAGTCGTCGCCGGAGCACAGCTCATGGCCCTCGAAGGTGGTGCGCACATCGCCGAAGACGAAGCCGTGGGCGGCGGCCCGGCCGGCGATGACGCTGTCCAGGACGTCCGCGGCCTCGTCGATCTTGCGGTGCTTGGTGTCGCTGAGGCCGACGCAGAAGACGTCGAGGGTGTACATGTGCGGGTAACCCAGCACGACCACCTTGGCGTTGGGCGCCTTGGCGCGGATCGCGTCGTAGGTGGCGTCCAGGCGGGCGGGCAGTGTGTTCCGGGCGTAGCTCTCGGCCTGGTCGACGCGGTTGACGCAGTCGGAGTCCGAGCCGGTCACACAGGTGGTCATGACGTCCGAGAAGCCCGCGTCATTGCCGCCCACGGTGAGCGAGACGAGCCCGGTGCCGGAGTTCAGCGGGCCGAGCTGGCTGCCCGTCACATCCGTGGTGGCCGCGCCCGAGCAGGAGGTGTCGGCGAACGAGGACGGTGCGTGGGCGTTCTTCCACAGGTAGGGGTAGGCGCTGAAGCTGCGGTGGCAGCCGGCGCTCGAACTGTCGTAGTTTCCCGCGCCGTTGCCCGCCGAGTACGAGTCTCCCAGGGCGACGTACGCGGGTCCGGCGGCATGCGCCGGACCGGTGAGCACCAGGCTGAACATGATCGCGAGGCTCAGCGTGGCAAGGGCTGACAGCGACTTGATGCGTCTCACGAAACCTCCCAGAGCGGGAAAGCCGGCTCTCATGTGGTACAGCGGGCAACCACTCATGGGAAGTGTTCATGTCAAGAATTCTCCTTGTATAGGCATGGCGTTTCAGGGTTTGCGGGGACGTGTGACGCAGATGCCCGGTTCTTGGTCCGCGACTCTGCGCCCCTGGGCAAGCGGTCGTGCACTCGGCGGCAACCCGTGGCGGGGAGCCCGCCCTAGGGTGACCGCGTTCAGTCGTGCACCCAGCCATCCGAAACGAGGAAGCAACGCATGCCGTACATCACCGTGGGCCAGGAGAACTCCACCGACATCGACCTCTACTACGAGGACCACGGATCCGGACAGCCGGTCGTCCTCATCCACGGATTCCCGCTCGACGGCCACTCCTGGGAGCGGCAGAGTGCCGTGCTGCTCGAGGCCGGCTACCGCGTGATCACCTACGACCGCCGTGGTTTCGGGCAGTCCAGCCAGCCGACGACCGGCTACGACTACGACACCTTCGCCGCCGACCTGAACACCGTGCTGGAGACCCTCGACGTGCGGGACGCCGTCCTCGTCGGGTTCTCGATGGGCACCGGCGAGGTCGCACGGTACGTGTCCACCTACGGTTCCGCCCGCGTCGCCAAGGTGGCCTTCCTGGCCTCGCTGGAGCCCTGCCTGCTCAAGACCGACGACAACCCGGACGGCGTCGCCCCGAAGGAGTTCTTCGACGGCGTCGTCGCGGCCGTCAAGGCGGACCGCTACGCGTACTACACGGACTTCTACAAGGACTTCTACAACCTCGACGAGAACCTCGGCACCAGGATCAGCGAGGAGGCCGTCCGCAACAGCTGGAACGTCGCCGCGGGCGGTGGCTTCTTCGCCGCGGCCGCCGCACCCTCGACCTGGTACACCGACTTCCGGGCCGACATCCCGGCCATCGATGTGCCTGCCCTGATCCTGCACGGTACGGGCGACCGCATCCTGCCCGTCGAGGGGACCGCGCGGCCGTTCCACAAGGCGCTCCCGTCCGCCGACTACGTCGAGATCGAGGGCGCCCCGCACGGCCTGCTGTGGACCCACGCCGAGGAGGTCAACCAGGCCCTCCTCGCCTTCCTGGCGAAGTGACCCGATGTGAGCCGGGCCGCCGTGACGAAGGCGGCC
The DNA here is from genome assembly GCF_025642135.1 of Streptomyces cynarae. NCBI lineage: Bacteria > Bacillati > Actinomycetota > Actinomycetes > Kitasatosporales > Streptomycetaceae > Streptomyces > Streptomyces cynarae. The sequence goes on from NZ_CP106793.1 coordinate 6,452,536, forward strand.
CGGCTCACGCATGTCTCCGGCCGGTGTCCGACGCTGCACACTCGGCGCCGGACGGAGCGCGGCCCGCCACGCCGGACCGGGGTGGGCGCTGACGGGCAAGCCCCCCTGCACGCACAGGCATGGCGTCCGTCCGGCCGGTGCCTACATTTCTGGAACCCACACATTTGCCGGAATGAAGAGGCCCCCATGCAGTTCGGAATTTTCTCGGTGGGGGACGTGACCCCTGATCCGACCAACGGCCGTACTCCGTCGGAGCACGAGCGCATCAAGGCGATCGTCGCCATCGCGCTGAAGGCGGAGGAGGTCGGCCTGGACGTCTTCGCGATGGGCGAGCACCACAACCCGCCGTTCGTGCCGTCCTCGCCGACCACGATGCTCGGCTACATAGCCGCCCGTACCGAGAAGCTGATCCTGTCCACCGCCACGACGCTGATCACCACCAACGACCCGGTGAAGATCGCCGAGGACTACGCGATGCTGCAGCACCTCGCGGACGGCCGGGTCGACCTGATGATGGGGCGCGGCAACACCGGCCCGGTGTATCCGTGGTTCGGGCAGGACATCCGGCAGGGGATCAACCTCGCCAAGGAGAACTACGCCCTGCTGCGCCGGCTGTGGCGCGAGGACGTGGTGAACTGGGAGGGCAAGTTCCGCACGCCGCTGCAGGGCTTCACGTCCACGCCCCGCCCCATGGACGACGTGCCGCCGTTCGTCTGGCACGGCTCCATCCGCTCCCCGGAGATCGCGGACCAGGCCGCCTTCTACGGCGACGGCTTCTTCCACAACAACATCTTCTGGCCGGCCGACCACACCAAGCGCATGGTCCAGCTCTACCGGCGGCGGTACGCCCACTACGGGCACGGCACCCCCGAGCAGGCGATCGTCGGTCTCGGCGGGCAGGTGTTCATGCGGAAGAACTCCCAGGACGCGGTGCGCGAGTTCCGCCCCTACTTCGACAACGCGCCCGTGTACGGGCACGGGCCGTCCCTGGAGGACTTCACCGAGCAGACCCCGCTGACGGTGGGCTCTCCCCAGCAGGTCATCGAACGCACGCTGTCCTTCCGTGAGACCGTCGGCGACTACCAGCGGCAGCTGTTCCTGATGGACCACGCGGGACTGCCGCTGAAGACCGTGCTGGAGCAGCTCGACATGCTCGGCGAGGAGGTCGTGCCGGTGCTGCGGAAGGAGTTCGCGAAGGACCGGCCGGCCGACGTGCCGGACGCTCCCACCCACGAGTCCCTGCGTTCCGTCCAGGAGGTGTCCGCCGCATGAAGCTCGTCGCCGTGTCCGCGGGGCTGAGCACCCCGTCGTCCACACGTCTGCTCGCCGACCGTCTCGCCGAGTCGGCCCGCGGTGAACTCGCCGCCCACGGCCACGAGGTGGATACGGAGGTGATCGAGCTGCGGGAACTGGCCGTCGCCGTCGCCAACAACCTCGTCACCGGCTTCCCGCCGCCCCAACTGGCCACCGCCATCGACGCGGTGACGGGCGCCCACGGCCTGATCGCCGTGACCCCCGTGTTCACCGCCTCCTACAGCGGGCTGTTCAAGTCCTTCTTCGACCTGATCGACCCGGACGCCCTCACGGGGAAGCCGGTCCTGATCGGGGCGACGGGAGGCACGGCCCGCCACTCCCTGGTCCTGGAGCACGCCCTGCGCCCGCTCTTCGCCTACCTGCGCGCGGCCGTCGTCCCCACCGCGGTGTACGCGGCGTCCGAGGACTGGGGATCCGGCGGCGACGAGTACACCGAGGGCCTGCCCGCGCGCGTACGGCGGGCGGCCGGCGAACTGGCCGCCCTGATGGCCGCCCGCCCTGCCGAGAAGACACCCGAGGACGACATCACCGCGCTCGAACGGCAGCTCTCCGACCTGCGCTTCGACTGAGACGGACCCGGGGTGCGGTCCACGGCCGTCGACGGCCGGTGCTCATCCGTCCGGCTGGAGCTTCTCCCGCAACTGGCCACGGGAGGTGATCCCCAGCTTCGGATAGATCCGGTACAGGTGCGCTGCGACGGTGCGGTGGGAGAGGTAGAGCTGCTGCCCTATCTCCCGGTTGGAGAGCCCCGTCGCCGCAAGCTGCGCGATCTGCAGTTCCTGCGGCGTCAGCAGCTCCCAGTCGGCGTGACCACTCTGGGGACCACCCTTGTCGGGCACACCCGCCTCGCCGGCGGAACGGAGTTCCTGGCAGGCCCGCTCGTACCACGGTCGGGTCCCCAGCGAGGCGAAGCACTCCCTGGCGATCCGCAGGGGTACCCGGGACTCCATGACCCGTCGCCTACGACGCAGCCATGCGCCGTGGGCGAGCAGGAGGCGGGCCCGCGTGAAGGGATCCACGGAATGGTCCAGAGCGAGCGCCGACCGGAACGATGCCTCGGCGTCCTCGTCGTCGGCCAGGAGGGCGTGCGCGAACCCGAGGTTCGCCCGGATCATCCGCGCCGTGGTGGCCGCGGCAGCCGCGTCGAGCCGGCGGAGGACGCCACGCGCGGCGGCCCTGTCCTCGTCGCTCACGGCGGCCTCGGCGAGCACCGGGATCGCGACGGTCTGGAGATATGGATGGTGCGCGGGGTCCGCGGGGTCGAAGACCCGCCACACACAGGCGAACGCCTCCGCATGACGGCCGGCCGCGAGCCCGATCAGCCCTCGCGTGATCTGGATGAAGGCGAGGTTCGACGGGTTCGCCAGGGCGAGTGTCTGGCGTTCGGCCTCCTCGATGGCGGTCTGTGCCGTCTCCAGGTCACCGAGCACCGCCGAGAAGTGCGCTTTCGCGATGAGTGCACCGGTGAGCCAGCGGGCCTGCGCGGTCTCCTCCGCGAGCCGGATGGCCTCGGCCACGCTCGGCAGGCCCGACTCCCGGTCCACGATGTGCGCCGAGGCGAACGACAGCGACACCAGGGTCTGCGCCAGAAGCCCCAGCCGCCCCTGGGCCCGCAGACCGGCCGCCGCGTGCCGGAGGAAGCCCACCGCGTGGTCGTATCCGCCCATGGCCGTGGCCGCCGCACCGAGCGTGGCGGCGGCCAGGGCGTCGTAGCCGCCCTCGCTCTCCAGCCGCTCGAACCGCTCGATCACCGTCGCGCCACGCTCCAGCGGGGTGGCGAAGGCCAGGACGTACAGGAGGTCGGGGTGCAGTTCCGGCACCGGCAGCCGCTCGGCCGCGGTCACCACGCACTCGCGCAGAGCAACCCCCGGGTCGAACCACCAGCATCGTCGAGCGGCGGCCCGCAGAAGCCGGAGCGCGAGTTCGGGGTCACCGGCGGACGCCGCCTCCTCCGCCGTGGTGATGAGCAGGCGCAGACGCGGGACGCTGGTCGACACATCGATGTCGAAGCCCTCGCCCACCAGCACCGTGCGCGCCCGCTCCGGCACGTCGGCCGCGAGCGGGGCCGCCGACTGCACAAGGGCCGCGGCCTGATTCGTCCTACCGAGTTCGAGGGCCAGCTCCGCCGCTTTGACCAGGCGCTTTCCCATGCGCGAGGGGTTCTCGCCGAGCGCGATGGACCGCTCGAGGGCCGCCAGGGCGACGGCCGGCGCACCCCGTGCCTCCGCTCTGGCAGCCGTCCGGTCCAGTTCCACGGCGACGGATTCGTCCCGTCGGCCCGTGGCCGCGGCCCTGTGCCAGGTCCGGCGGTCGGACTGACCGTCCAGCACCGCGGCCAGTGCGCCGTGCGCGGCGAGGCGCTCGGCGAGCGAGGCGGCCTGCAGCACCGCCGACCGCACGAGCGGGTGGCAGAACCGGATCCGGTGTTCGTCCGCCGTGACCAGGCCGATCTCCGCCGCGGGAGACAAGGATTCCGGTGATATGCCGACGCCCGCCAGTACCGAAGCGGCCGCGAGGACCTCGCCCAGCGCGCCGTCGTCGTCGGAGGCCGCGACGAGCAGCACGCTCCGCGTGTCGGACGGCAGGTCGAGCAGCCGGGAGGCGAATGCGCGTTCCAGTCTTGAGGTGAGGGGAACGGCTGAGGAGGTCAGGGCCTCGGCCGAGGCTTCGTGCTCGCGCAGCGCGGCAGGCAGTTCGATGAGGGCCAGAGGGTTGCCCGCGGCCGCGTCGAGCACCCGGTGTCGGAGCGGGGGTTCCAGCCCCGGCTCCACGGTGTCCAGGAGCGCCCCGGCTTCGACCGTGGTGAGGGGGTGGAGCCGGAGCTCGCGCAGCACGAGGGTGTCCAGGCATGTCGGGTGCCCGTCGCGGATGGCCAGGAGCATCCCCAAGGGCTCACGGCCGAGGCGCCGGGCGATGAACGCGAGAACGTCCAGGGTCGGCGGGTCGAGCCACTGCGCGTCGTCGACGACCAGCAGCACGGGCGCTTGGGCGGCCGCTTCGCCGAGCAGGTCGAGCGTAGCCAGGGCGATCATGAAAAGCTGCGGGGCGTGCCCCGCGGGGGGCGCCTCGGTCATTCCGAAGGCGCCCAGCAGCGCCTCCGCCTGTACCGGCGGCAGACCTGGAACCCGGTCGAGCATCGTCCGCGTCAGCTGGTAGAGCCCTGCGAAGGGCAGACGGGTCTCGGCCTCCACCCCGGACCCGGTGAGCACGGTGACACCGGAGCGCTCCGCCCGGTGCGCGGCCCATGACAGGAGTGCGGACTTGCCGATGCCGGGAGCGCCGCGCACCACGAGCGCCCCGCCCTCCATGGGCAGGCCGTCGACGAGCGCTCCCAGAGCCACCAGTTCGTTGTTCCTGCCGAACAGTTCGTGGTCCGACACCTGGTAACCCCCAGCAGCGCGTCTGATCAGCGAAAACATTCTATGTGGGACATGGGGCGGGGGCCGGGCCGGGAAAACCCCGCGTACGCCGAGCCCTCGATCACAGTCAGTTCGCAGTCATTGTGCCGATGCCGCGAGAGAAGGACGCTCGGAGCCTCGATGAGCAAGTGTTTGAAAGTTTTGAAAGGTCTGAACCATGACGGCAGGCGCACCGCAAGCCGGCGGAGACGGATTCGCCGGCCACGTGCTCACCACGACTACGGTGCCTACCCCGCAAAGACGGACCTACTGGCGCGAGGCCCTGTCCCGTACCTTCGGCGCCGTGGACATGTCGGTCCCCGACGAGGTGCACTCGGGCACGATCCGTACGGCACCCCTGGGCCGGCTCCAGGTCACCACGGTGGACGGCGATCCGCTGGAGGCCCGGCGGACACGGCGGCTCATCGCCCGGGGTGACGAGGACGAGTACGTGGTCGTGAAGCAGCTGACCAGAGGGGGCGCCCGACTGGAGCAGGACACCCGCGACGTGTCCCTGCGAGCCGGGGAGGTCTTCATCTACGACATGGCCCGCCCGGTCCGGCTGATCCTTCCCGAGCGCTTCCAGACCAAGTCGCTCGTGGTGCCGCGCCAGATCCTGGGCCTGGCCGAGTCGGACCTGCGGCAGATGACGGCGTCTCCCCTCCGTTCCGATACGGCACTCGGCGGACTGCTGTCCGTCCTGGTGTCCCGGCTGGTGGACACCGCGGGATCGTACCGACCGCACACGGGCGAGTTGCTCGCCCGCAACGTCCTGGACCTGCTGACGGTCCTCGCCGATGAACGACTCGGCAGGAACTCCGAGGAGACACCTGGCGGCGATGCGGCGCTGCGCTTGCGGATCCGGGAGTTCATCGGCCGGCACCTTGCCGATCCCGACCTGACTCCGGAGGTCATCGCCCGCGCTCACCACATCTCCGTGCGCTACCTGCACAAGATCTTCGAGGGCGAGGACGCCACGGTCAGCCGCTTCATCCAGAGCCGCCGCCTGGAGGCGTGCCGGCAGGATCTGGTGCGCCGGGAAGCCGCACATCTCACCATCGTCGCGGTGGCCCAGCGGTGGGGTTTCACCAGTGCCGCCCATTTCAGCCGGGTGTTCCGGGCCGCCTACGGAATGTCTCCCAGCGAGTGGCGCGACAGCCACAGGCCGTAGTTCCGCGCCCCTTCTGAGGCTCATCGATCCACGGAAATCCCCCTGTGCCCTCACGGACAAAACACCGTACGTTCTTCGACAAGAGACTTCCATTGACGGCTTTAGGGTCATTTGCGTAGACGCTGCCCCCCAAAAAAAGAGAGCTGCTGATCGGGGTAAGACATGACTCAGCCGTTTTGGGGTGCCGCCGATGGCACCCCGGTCACTCGCGAGGTCGTGGTGCACGTCGTCGTCGCGGGCGAACCACCGGTGCCGCTGCCCGCCGAGCTGCGCTACGACACGACGGACCCCTACGCCGTGTGCCTCTCCCTCCGAGGGGCGTCCACCGGCACGGTCGACTGGGTGTTCGCCCGCAGCCTCCTGGCGGAGGGGCTGAGCCGCCCGGCGGGTGTCGGAGACGTCCTGGTCATGCCCCGGTACGAAGGCCGCCGGCACTCGGTGCGCATAGTCGTCAGGTCCACCGCCGGGGCCGCCGCGCTGGACCTCGCGGCCTCTGCGGTCGCCGCGTTCCTGGCGCGCACCGACAGGATCGTGCCACCGGGCGCGGAGGGACTCCACATCGACCTGGACCGCGTCGTGGCCGACCTCATGGCGGGAAGCGAGTGACGGGTCGGCCGGCGAGCTTGCCGCCCGGCTCGTGCGCACAGCCCGAAAGCCGAGCTGTGCGCACCGGCCGGGATCAAGCGGCATTTGATCCGTGTCAGCATCTCGTTGCCCGTGTTCGACGCGTCGGATGTCTCCGGTCGGCTCTCCTTCGCCAGGAGTTCCGTGGCGAGTACGCTGACCAGGTCCAGGGCGCTGCGGACGAGCCGGTCGGCGACCTTCGAATTGCGGAAACCGTCTTTTTCCGGCGGCAGCACGAACCCTCGTCCCCCTTCGGACGCGGAATCTGGACCCGCATCTTCGGCACCCCTTCTCCGCACCCCGGATCTAGCGGATTCACGCGATGTGCCGACTGACGCCCGTCGGCAGGGTGTGCGTAGAGCACACCGGCGGAAGGGCGGAGATCATGTCGACGGACCCATCGACACCGAGACCGGGTAGGCAGGTCCCCGGCACCGTCTACACCACCGATGCGGTGCCCAGCCGCCAAAGACTCGCGTACTGGCGCGAAGCGCTGTCCCAGACGTTCGCCCCGGTTGCCGTCGCCGTCCCCGACGAGGTCTGCTCGGGAACCATCCGCACGTCCCGGCTGGGCCATCTGCGGGTCGCCACGGTGGACGGCGATCCCATGTCGGCGCGGCGGACTCCGCAGCTGATCGCACCGGACCAAGAGGAGCACCTGGTCGTCACGCTCGTGGTCAAGGGTGTCGCCGGAGTCCTGCAGGACGCCCGCGAGGCGCACCTGCATCCCGGGGAGATCGTCCTCTGCGACACGGCACGGCCGCTACGGCTGGAATTCCCGCATCCGTTCCAGACGAAATCCCTTGTCGTGCCGCGGCGGCTGCTGGGCCTGGAGGAGTCCGACCTGCGACGGCTCACCGCGAAACCCATCCGCCCCGACACGATGGCGGGCTCGCTGCTGGCACCCTTTCTGACCCAGCTCGTCGACGGTGCGGCGACATACCCGTCGGCCACCGGCGTGGCGCTGGCCCGCCACGTCGTCGACCTTCTCACCGTCCTGATCGAAGAGCGACTTCATCAGCAGGCGGGTGACACGCCGAGCGCGGCCCGGGAGATGCTGGCGCGCATACAGGTGTTCATCGACCGGAACCTCGCCGATCCGGACCTGACGCCGGAGGCCATAGCCCGCGCCCACCAGATCTCCGTTCGCTACCTGCACAAGCTGTTCCAGGCCGAGGACGTCACGGTCAGCCGGTGGATCCAGCGCCGCCGGCTGCAGGAGTGCCGACGTGTCCTCGCCCGCCGCGAGGCGGCGGGCCGGACCATCGCCGCGGTGGCCCGGCAGTGGGGTTTCGCCAGCCCCGCCCACTTCAGCCGGGTGTTCCGGGACGTCTACGGGATGTCCCCCGTCGAGTGGCGGGACTCCGCGGTGAGCGCGCCTCGTATGGCCGGCGTGCCCGCACCGTGACTCCGCCCGGCCCTGCCGGTGCTTTCGCCGGCCGCGTGGCCGACGTCACTCGTTCCCTGTACCAGATGCGCTGAGCTGTCGTTTTTGCGATAGTGGGCATTCCGGCTCGTCGTCCGCGCCTGCCGGAGCCGTCGTGACGGAACCGGCAGCCGACGCCGAAGGTGCGGAGGTACCGGTCGGCGTGGGACGAGCACGGCTTCGGCCGGCGGGTGCGGACTGGAGGGGCGTGCGTGGCGGGGTCAGGCGGATCGCTGTCCCGAAGCGGTCTGCGCGGCCGAGAGGCAGAGCTCGAAGAGCTTCGGACACTGATCGCCTCGGTGGCCCGCACCGGAAGCGGCGCGCTGACCCTGATCCGGGGGGAACCGGGCATCGGCAAGACCACGCTGCTGCTCGAGGCGGTCGCCACGGCCAGGGAGGCGGGGTTCTCCGCCGGCCTCGGCAAGGCCGATGAACTGCATCACATCGTGCCGCTCTCGTCGTTGGCCGCCTGCGTTCTGCACGGCGATGACCCGCTGCTGTCCGGCGACACCTTCGCCGATCTCGCGCGCCATCATGACCGGCGGATCTGGCTGGTGGAGCGCCTGGCGGAGGCGATCGAAGTCAGAGCCGGCAGTGTGCCGGTGCTGATCGCCCTCGACGACGTGCAGTGGGCCGACCCCCTCAGCCTGTTCGCCCTGAAGCAGCTTCCGGCCCGCCTGCGGACCTCGCCGGTTCTGTGGATGCTGACCGGGCGACAGGGCCCTCCCGGTCCGGCGGAGGAGATCGTCGCGGCCGCGGGGGGCGAACTCCCCGCGGTGACCGTTCCGTTGGGCCCGCTGTCCGGAGCGGCCATCGGCCAACTGGCCGGCGACACACTGGGAGCAGCCGTCGACGAGCGGGTGCGGGAGCTGCTCGACGGAGCCGGCGGTAACCCGTTTCTGGCGGTCGAGATGCTCGCCGGACTGCGGACCGCCGACGCCTCGGGTGAGTCCGTGCCCCCAGGGCTCGTGGTGGGTGTGCGCGGCAGGCTCAGGTCCCTGCGGCCCGAAGCGCTGCGCTTCCTGCAGGTCGGAGCGGTGCTGGGGCGCAGATTCGGCTTCGAGGACGCCGCAGCGCTCCACGGCCGACCGTCCGCCACGTTGATCGGGACGCTCGAGGAGGTGGTGCGCGCCGGACTCCTGGACGACGACGGCGACCAACTGGTCTTCCGGCATGATCTGCTGCGCCAGGCGGTCTACGTGGACATCCCGCCGTCGGCCCGGAAGTCTCTGCACCGCCAGGCCGCCCATCGCCTCGTCGCCACGGGCCACCAGCCCATCGACGCGGTGTCGCACATCCTCAGGAGCGCACAGCCCGGGGACGAGGAAGCGGTGGCGCTGTTGCGGCGAGCCGCTGACGACGTACTGCCCGTCACGCCGGGCCTCGCGGCCGACCTGATGACGCGGGCCCTGGAGTTGGTACCGGCCACACGGCCCCTGAGGTTCGACGTGGGGGAGCAGGCGATCATGTGCCTGACGCGGGCCGGCAGGAACCGTGAGGCACTGTCGACCGGCGACCGGTTGCTGGCCGGCCGGCCACCCCTGGAGGCGATCGGCCGGCTGCAGGCCGCCCTCGGCGGGACGCTGTGGAACCTGGATCTCGCCGAGGAGTTGCGCCGCCGGGCCGAAACGGCCCTCGCCGTGGGGGGCGCCGCCCCCGAGGTGGAGGCCAGGCTGGCCGCCCTGCGTGCGCTGGCCCTGTCCCGGAGCCACGATCTCGGCGGAGCGCGTGAGGCCGGCGAGAACGCGCTGGGTGCGGCCATCGCGATCGGTGACCGGGAGGCGCACGTCCTGTCCCTGTTCGGGCTCGGCGAGATCGCGCTCAACGCGGGCGAGAACGCCGTCGCACTGGCGCGCTTCACCGCGCTCAGCGCCGTGGACTCCGCGTTCCTTCCCGAAGAGATCGTGGCGTACCAGCACCTGGACGACTACGAGTCCGGTGAGCGGCTGCTTCAGCGGGCGGCGGACGACGCCGGGTCGTCCCGTGAGGCCATGCTGCTGTGGGCGCAGGCTCAGCAGCATCTGGGCCTCGGCAGGCTCGACGACGCCGAAGCCGACTTCGTGACCATGGAGCGCCTGGAAGACGACGTACAGGTCCCCGTCCAGCAGGTGAACGCTCGCGTGATCCGCTCCCGGATCGCGCTGCTGCGCGGCGACCGGGACGCGGCGCGGCTACACCTGGCGGCGGCACGGGAAAGACTGGCGGCCAAGCCGAACCCGGGCAACACGGCCGCGGTGCGCTTCCTGGAAGCGATCCTCGCCGAGGACGACGGGGACATCGGGCTCGCCGTCGACAAGATTCGACAGGTGCAGCGGGAAGGTCCCTTCATGCGCTGGCGGCTGCTGCGCACCTGGGTCGACTCGGCGGTACGCATGGCCCTGCGAGGCGCGGACCACGGACTCGCCGAGGATCTGGCCGCGCAGGCCGAAGCCCACGCCGAGCGCAATCCGGCCGTGCCCACCGCCACGGGTGTCGCGGCGCAGGCCCTCGGGCTCCTGAAGAACGATCTCGCCCTGCTGGAACGTTCCGTCGAGCTGCTCGAGGCATCCCCTCGCCCGCTGGTACGGGCCGCCGCCTGTGCCGACCTCGGAAAGGCGCTGCTGGCGGCAGGCCGTAAGCAGCAGGCCGTGGCCGTCCTGACCCAGGCCCATGCCGCGTTCGCAGCGTCAGGCGCGCATGCCGGGGCGGCTCGCGTAAGGCGGGATCTCGAACCTGCAGGGGGCGCAAGCCGCAGGGCGGCGAGCAGGCAGCGGCCCGTCCAGGGATGGGAGGCGTTGACGGCCTCGGAGAAGAAGGTCGCGCGCCTGATCGCCGAGGGCCACACCAACCGGTCGGCCGCCGACCTGCTCGTCGTCTCCCCGCACACGGTCAACACTCATCTGACGTCCGTCTTCCGGAAGCTGTCGGTCAACTCCCGGGTCCAGCTCGCCAACATGGTGACGGCCTTGCGCGACGACTAGGGACGACCGAGTACGACCAGCGACGGAGACGGAGACGGCTGGGCACCACTGGAGGCGCCCGGACGGGTCTATTGGTACGTTCACGCGATGCCGGCGCCGCCCGAACGCGCTTGGCTGGGGCCAGACTCACTCGGAGGCCACCGACGTGCACCGACACACCCCCACACCGCCGACCGTCGTGCTCGTGCACGGTGCGTTCACCGACGCCTCGTCCTGGGCGGGGGTCATCAGCCTCCTCCACGCCGCCGGACTGACCGTGCGCGCCCTGGCGAACCCGTTGCGCGGTCTGGCGGAGGACGCCGCCTACATCCGGAGCGCGGTGCGCCGCATCGAGGCCCCGGTCGTGCTCGTCGGCCACGGCTACGGTGGCGCGGTCATCACCGAGGCCGCCACCGACGCCGACAACACCGTGGCGTTGTGCTATGTCGCGGCGTTCGGCCTCGACGCCGGAGAGTGCCTCCTCGACATCACCGGCCGCTTCGCCCCCATGCCCTCGACCGACGCCACCTCGACCGCCGCTCTCCCCGCCCGGCTCGGCGCCGGCCAGGAGAGCGAGCTGTCCATCCGCAAGGAACGTTTCCCGCAGGTGTACGCCGCGGACCTGCCGCCCCGCGTCACCAGCGTGCTGTCCGTGACGCAGCGCCCGATCGCCCGCAGCGCCCTGACCGGTAGATCGGGCCCGCCGGCATGGGCCTCCAAGCCGTCCTGGTACGCCATCGCGGCCGCCGACCGAATGCTCAACCCCACCGCTCAGCGCTTCATGGCACAGCGCATGGCGGCCACCGAATACTTACTGGACGCCTCGCACGCCGCGGTTCTCTCACAGCCCGGCGCCGTGGCGGCGATGATCCGGGAAGCGGCAGGACACAGCACTGATCGCGACGACGGCCGAAAGCCTCGGCATACCTTCTGATCAGGTCGATGAGGTAATGTCCCCGCTCGAACGGGAAGTCGCCGGAATGGACCTTCTCCTCGGCGACGCGGACGCCTGGCCTTCGCCCCCAGGCTCCCACCGGCCGAGTCGCCGGGGGGTGCCTTGGTTCCGCCTTCGCCTCCCGAGAGCGAAACTCCGGCGACAGATGTCACTCGGAAGGCACCACCATGGTTTCACCCGCCAGAACGTCGGCACGGCGGATCACCGCCCTTTTGGGAACGGTCGCTCTCGCTCTGGCAGCCACCGGGTGCGCCGGCGGATCCGGATCCGGATCCGCCACGGACAAGGTGACCTCCATCACCGCGCTCGACTATTACACCGACACGACCGAACACGCCCAATGGGGCGAGCGCCTCACCGCCTGCGGCAAGGCCGCCGGCGTGGCGGTCGAGCACAGGAGCGTCCCGGGGGCGTCGCTCGTCCCCAAGGTGCTGCAGCAGGCGTCGTCGCGGACCCTTCCCGACCTGTTGATGCTGGACAACCCCGACCTGCAGCAGATCGCGCAGACCGGCGCGCTGACCCCCTTGGACCGGTACGGCATCGACTCCGGCGGCTTCGCCAAGGGCATCCAGTCGGCGGGCACCTACCAGGGGAAGGTGTACGGACTGGCGCCCACCGTCAGCACGATCGCCCTCTTCTACAACAAGGACATGCTCGCCGAGGCGGGTGTCGCGGTGCCGAAGACCTGGGACGAGTTGAAGGCGGCGGCGGCGAAGCTGACCCGCCCGGGACGCTACGGGATGGCGGTCGACGCGAACGCCACCTTCGAGGGCACCTGGCAGTTCCTGCCCTTCCTGTGGTCCAACGGCGGGGACGAGAGGCGACTGGACACCCCGCAGGCCGCGCAGGCACTCCAGCTGTGGGTGGACCTGATGAAGAGCGGATCCATGTCGAAGTCCGTGCTGAACTGGACGCAGGCCGACGTCCACGACCAGTTCGTCGCCGGCAGGGCGGCCATGATGGTCAACGGCCCCTGGCGGATCTCCGAGCTGAACCAGGACAAGAACTTGCACTGGGGTGTGGTCCCCATCCCCGTCCGTCAGGCGGGGCAGACCCTTGTCACACCGCTCGGCGGCGAGGTGTGGACGGTCCCGCAGACCGCGTCCAAGGCCCGGCAGCAGAAGGCCGCCCAGGTACTCGCCTGCCTGAACGACTCCACGAACATGCTGGCCCTGGCCAAGCAGTACTTCACCGTGCCCTCCCGCACCGCGGTGGCGTCCCGGTACGCCGAGCAGGTCCCGTCGATGGCCGCCTTCGCCCGAAGCGTCGAGAAGGCCCGAGCCCGTACCGGCGAACTCGGCGTCAAGTGGCCCAAGGCGGCGACCGGGATCTACACCGCGATCCAGGCCGCCCTGACCGGCGAGCAGACACCGCAGGAAGCACTCCGGCATGCGCAGCAGATCGCGACCGGTTCCTGACGAGGACGAGGCCGCGCACGGCAGGGCCCGGGCTGCGGCCCGGGCCCGCTTCTGGGAGCCGGTCTCCCAGTGGATGTTCATCGTGCCCGCGGTGACGTACCTGCTGCTGTTCTTCGGCTACCCGATCGTCAAGAACGTCGTGATGAGCTTCCAGCAGTACACGACCACCACCTTCTACACCGGTGCCGCGCCGTTCGCAGGGCTGCAGAACTACACGAAGATCCTGTCCTCGGACCTGTTCCCCAAGGCCTTGCTGACGACGGTCCTGTTCACAGCCGGATCGATAGCCGGGCAGTTCGTGGTCGGCCTGGCACTCGCCCTGTTCTTCCAGCGCCGCTTCCCGCTCGGCGGCGTTCTGCGGTCGCTGTTGCTACTGCCGTGGCTGCTGCCGCTGGTCGTCTCGGGGACGACGTGGAGGTGGATGCTCGACACCGACGACGGAGTCGTCAACAAGGCGCTGCGCGACCTCCACCTGCTGTCATCCGGCATACCCTGGCTCACCGGCACCTCACAGGCGCTCGTGGCGGTGATCCTCATCAACATCTGGGTGGGCATCCCGTTCAACACCGTGATCCTGTACGGCGGCCTGCAGGACATTCCGGTGCATCTGTACGAGGCGGCGAAACTGGACGGCGCCGGTGCGGTGGCGGCGTTCCGCCATGTCACCTGGCCACTGCTGCGCCCCGTGGTCGACGTCGTGCTGGTGCTGGGCGTGGTCTACACGATCAAGGTGCTGGACCTCATCCTCATCGTGACCGGCGGAGGACCGGCCGACGCCACCGAGACCCTCGCAACCCGGTCCTACGAACTGTCCTTCCAGCAGTTCGAGTTCGGGCGCGGCGCCGCGATGAGCAACGTACTCGTCGCCGTCTCGCTCATCTTCGCCTTCGTCCACCTGCGCGCCCGCCGGCGCGCCCGGCGCACCTGAGGGGGGATCCCGTGAAGCGCGCACCGAGCCGTGGTCTGGTGTCCACGATCGTCGGGATCGTCCTGCTCGCGGTGATGCTGTTCCCCGTCTACTGGATGGTGAACGCCTCCCTGCAGCCGGCGGGCAACCCACTACGGGGAGGCTGGTTCCCGCTCCACCCGGACCTCGGCGGATACGCCACGGCACTGCGCGATCAGGGACGCAACCTCGTCACCAGTCTCGTCGTGGCCCTCGGCAGCGTGGCGTTCAGCCTCGCGCTCGCCGCGCCGGCGGCCTACGCGCTGGCCCACCTCCCCGTCCGGGGCATCAACCTCGTGCTCTTCGGCGTCCTGATCACACAGATGGTGCCGGGCATCGCCGTGGCCAACGCGCTCTACAACGCCTACAACGACCTGGGACTGCTCAACTCCTCGCTCGGACTGGTCCTCGCCGACTCCACCGCCGGGGTCCCCTTCGCGATCATCATTCTCCGTTCGTTCATGCAGGGCATTCCCAGGGAGATCATCGAGGCCGCGCGCGTGGACGGTGCCGGGAGGCTGCGCACCTTCCGCTCGGTGGTGCTCCCGTTGAGCACCAACGCGCTGATCACCGCAGCGCTCTTCACCTTCCTCTTCGCCTGGAGCGACTTCCTCTTCGCCCTCACCCTGACCACCACGGATACCGTGCGGCCGATCACCCTCGGCATCTACGAGTACATCGGCGCGCACACGAACCAGTGGAACGCCATCATGGCCACCGCGGTCCTGGCCTCCGCCCCGGCGGCCGTGCTGCTCGTCATCGCCCAGCGCCACGTCGCCGCAGGCGCCACGAGCGGGGCCGTCAAGTGAGGGACGGTCCCGTCTGCCTCCGGTCCCTCGGAGCAGTGCGCTCCGGCCCATGGCCGGACAGGGCTCTTCGGGACAGGGCTCTTCGAGTACCGCCTACCCTTGTTCCATGACCAGCAGCAGCGACCGGAGCCCCGCAGTGGACGTTCACGCACCCAAGAGCTATGAGATCCGCACCTACGGGTGCCAGATGAACGTCCACGATTCCGAGCGATTGGCCGGGCTGCTCGAAGAGGCCGGGTACGTGCGTGCGCCCGAGGGGGCGGACGGCGACGCGGACGTGGTCGTCTTCAACACCTGCGCCGTGCGGGAGAACGCCGACAACCGGCTCTACGGCAACCTCGGCCGCCTCGCGCCGAAGAAGGCCGTCCGGCCCGGCATGCAGATCGCCGTCGGCGGCTGCCTGGCGCAGAAGGACCGCGACACCATCGTGAAGAAGGCGCCCTGGGTGGACGTCGTCTTCGGTACGCACAACATCGGCAAGCTGCCGGTCCTGCTGGAGCGCGCCCGCGTCCAGGAGGAGGCACAGGTCGAGATCGCCGAGTCGCTGGAGGCCTTCCCGTCCACCCTGCCGACGCGGCGCGAGAGCGCCTACGCGGCCTGGGTGTCGATCTCCGTCGGCTGCAACAACACCTGCACCTTCTGTATCGTCCCGGCGCTGCGCGGCAAGGAGAAGGACCGCCGCCCCGGCGACATCCTCGCCGAGGTCGAGGCACTGGTCGCCGAGGGTGTCTCCGAGATCACGCTGCTGGGCCAGAACGTCAACGCCTACGGCTCCGACATCGGCGACCGTGAGGCCTTCAGCAAGCTGCTGCGTGCCTGCGGGAACATCGACGGCCTGGAGCGCGTCCGCTTCACCTCCCCGCACCCGCGCGACTTCACCGACGACGTCATCGCGGCCATGGCCGAGACTCCGAACGTGATGCCGCAGCTGCACATGCCGCTGCAGTCCGGCTCGGACGCCGTGCTCAAGGCGATGCGCCGGTCCTACCGTCAGGAGCGCTACCTGGGGATCATCGAGAAGGTGCGCGCCGCCATCCCGCACGCCGCGATCACCACCGACATCATCGTCGGCTTCCCCGGGGAGACCGAGGAGGACTTCGAGCAGACGCTGCACGTGGTGCGCGAGGCGCGGTTCGCGCAGGCGTTCACCTTCCAGTACTCCAAGCGGCCCGGCACCCCGGCCGCCGAGATGGAGAACCAGATCCCCAAGGAGGTCGTCCAGGCGCGCTACGAGCGGCTCGTCGCCCTCCAGGAGGAGATCTCCTGGGAGGAGAACAAGAAGCAGGTCGGCCGCACGCTGGAGCTGATGGTCGCCGAGGGCGAGGGGCGCAAGGACGGGGCCACCCACCGGCTGTCCGGCCGCGCCCCCGACAACCGCCTGGTCCACTTCACCAAGCCGGAGCAGGAGGTGCGCCCGGGTGACGTGGTGACCGTCGAGGTGACGTACGCCGCCCCGCACCACCTCCTCGCCGAGGGAGCCGTCCTCGACGTGCGCCGCACGCGCGCGGGCGACGCGTGGGCGAAGCGGAACGCGGCGGAGGCCGCCGAGCCGGCCGGTGTGATGCTGGGTCTGCCGAAGGTCGGCGTGCCGGCGCCCCTGCCCGTGGCCACCGCCGGCGCCTGCGGCTGCGACTGACGCCACCGTCACCGCCGTACGCGGCGTCCGGCCCGGTTAGGCTGCGGATCATGCTTGTCGCCGCCGCCGTCTGTCCCTTTCCGCCCCTGCTCGTGCCCGAGGTCGCCGCGGGTGCGGCGCCCGAACTGGACGGCGCCCGTGCCGCCTGCAAGGACGCGCTGGGCGTGCTCGCCGCCGCCCGCCCCGACCGGCTGGTGGTCGTCGGGCCCGCCGGGGAGGGCGAGGAGGGCACCTACGCGGAGGGCGCGCGGGGGTCGTTCCGGGGCTTCGGTGTGGACGTCGACGTACGCCTGGGTGCGGGCGGCACGGCTCAGGAGCGTGAGCTTCCGCCGGCGCTCGCGGTCGCCGCGTGGCTGCTGGATCGCACGCGCTGGGCCGGCGCACCCGTGGAGGGGCTGGCAGTGCCGGAACTCGTGGCACCCGAGCGGTGCGCCGAGGTCGGAGCCGAGCTGGCCGCACAGGCCGAGCGGACGGCCCTGCTGATCATGGGCGACGGCAGCGCGTGCCGCTCGGTGAAGGCGCCGGGCTACCTGGACGAGCGCGCGGCCGACTTCGACGCGGAGGTCGCGCGGGCGCTGGGCGCGGCGGACGTGACGGCACTGAGATCCCTTGACCCGGCCCTCGCCCACGCATTGCGGGCCCGCGGCCGGGCCCCCTGGCAGGTCCTCGCGGGCGCGGCAGAAGGCGTACGCCTGTCCGGCAACCTGCTGTACGACGAGGCGCCGTACGGCGTGGGGTACATGGTGGCCGCCTGGTCGTAGCGGTCCTGTGAGCGCGACCGCCGGGTTCGGGTAGCTCCTGCGTGGTACCGCGACACGGCGGACGGCCGGGAGGCCGTGGCCCCGCGGCCCTCCGCCGATGGGTGACGCGCTGTCCGGAGCGTGATCAGGAGGCCGAAGGCGGCTGTGGTGTCTCCGGGGGCGCCGCTTCGCCGGTCGACGGGCCGGTGTCCCGGTGGGCGAGGCGCTCCACCGCGTGCTTCGCCTTGTCCGTGCCCGTGTGGATCTTGTCGCTGTACTTGCCCTTGGTCCGATCGTCGATCATCTTCGCGGCCTTGTCGAGGCCACGATCGACCTTGTCCTCGTGCTGCTGCGCGAGGTCCGAGACCTTGGCTTTCAGGTTGTCCACGAGCCCCATGGTCCACCTTCCCTGGCTCAAGCGGTTACGTACGGGCGCCCTCGCCTGCCTCGCTGTCGGCGGCCTTCTCGGCGGACTGCTGCTTCGGGATCCCGACCCCGTCGTCGGCGGCCTCCGCGCTCTTGTGCGGCGCGCCCTCCGGCTTCCCGTCGGGCTCGGCCGCGCCCGCGTCCGCTTCCTCCACCTCGTCCGCCGCCCCCACCTCGGCGGCCTCCACCGCCTGTGCGGCCTCCGCCGCGGCCGACCGGTCCTCCTCGGTCGTCCTCGACCTCCGGAGAAGCCGTGCAAAAACGCCCATATCCACTCCATACGTTACTCGTGCGGGCGAAATACCGCGTAGCCCGGTGCGTCCCATTGCGTCGCCCCGGGTCACCCGTTCTCGAACCGGTGACCGGAACCACGCAACAGGCAACGACCTCCCACTCGGGGCGTCACGTAACTCGTTCGAGGCGGGGTCCGGAGGTTTGCGAGACTGTTGCGGTGAGTAGTGCAGCCCCCGCGCCGCGGGTCATCGCCGTCGTCGGACCGACCGCGGCCGGAAAGTCCGATCTGGGAGTATTCCTGGCCCAGCAGCTCGGCGGGGAGGTCGTCAACGCCGACTCCATGCAGCTCTACCGGGGGATGGACATCGGCACCGCCAAGCTGACGCCCGAGGAGCGCGGCGGCGTTCCGCACCACCTGCTGGACGTCTGGGACGTGACGGTGACGGCGTCCGTCGCCGAGTACCAGCGCCTCGCCCGCGCCCGTATCGACGCGCTGCTCGCCGAGGGCCGCTGGCCCGTCCTGGTGGGCGGCTCGGGACTGTACGTGCGCGGCGCGGTCGACAACCTGGAGTTCCCCGGCACCGACCCAGAGGTGCGCGCCCGGCTCGAGGAGGAGCTCGCCCTGCGCGGCTCCGGAGCGCTCCACGCGCGCCTGGCCGCCGCCGACCCGGAGGCCGCCCAGGCCATCCTGCCCGGCAACGGCCGCCGGATCGTACGGGCCCTGGAGGTCATCGAGATCACCGGCCGGCCCTTCACCGCCAACCTCCCGGGTCATGACTCGGTCTACGACACCGTCCAGATCGGCGTCGACGTCGGCAGGCCCGAGTTGGACGAGCGGATCGCACGCCGCGTCGACCGGATGTGGGAGGCGGGGCTCGTGGACGAGGTACGGGCACTGGAGGCGCAGGGCCTGCGCGAGGGGCGTACGGCGTCACGCGCGCTCGGATATCAGCAGGTGCTCACGGCGCTCGCGGGGGAGTGCACGCTGGAAGAGGCGCGCGCCGAGACCGTACGCGCAACCAAGCGCTTCGCGCGCCGTCAGGACTCCTGGTTCCGCCGTGACCCGCGCGTGCACTGGCTCAGCGGCGCCGCGGACGACCTCGGGGAACTTCCGCATCTCGCGCTGGCGTTGATCGAACGACCGGTTACAGCCTGATCACGTGATGGCATCGGGACGCTCCGGCCGTCATCCGGGCCTCATCCGGCATGCCATCATCGAGCTTCGATCGACCAAGTGAGTCCGAGTTGGGAGGGCGCGTGGCGATGGAGGCCGGCCCTCGCGACACCGCACAAGGCGCGCAGCACGGGACCGCGCAGGACGAGGACCCAAGGCTCAGTTCCGACGGTCCCGACGAGCAGCTCGCGGGCGGTGTGACCGCCGACGGGCCGGATGCGGACGAGCTGTCCACCGGGCTCGAGGTCGAGGTCGAGCTGCGCCCGCAGCGCCGGCTGCGGATCTGGCAGCTCGCCCCGATCGTGGGGCTGGCCGCGGTCGGCTCCCTGATGTTCGCCTTCCCGCTGGCGTTCGAGTTCGGTGACGGCGGCGCCGTGGTCGCCATGCTCGGCCTGCTGATCTGCTCGTGCGCGGCCGGCTGGGGCATGATGGCCGCGCGGCGCGTCGGATACACGTGGCCCGGCCTGCCGCAGCGCGGTTCCGGACGGCGCGCGGACTGGCGTGTGGTCCTCGGGTACGCCGTGGTGGTCGTCGCGGTCGTCGCGCTGGCCGTGTGGCGCGTGGCCCGGCTGCGCTGAGCACCCTCGCCGGACGCCGCTGACCCCGCTGCCGTACCGACCCTCTCCGTACGCCGCTGTCCTAGAGGCCTCGCCGTACGCCGCTGTCGTACCGACCCCGTACGATCGAGGGATGAGCACGCGGATCGCCTTCCTCAAGGGTCACGGCACGGAGAACGACTTCGTGATCATCCCGGACCCCGAGAACGCCATCGACCTGCCCCCGGCCGCCGTCGCCGCCCTGTGCGACCGCCGCGCGGGCATCGGCGGCGACGGTCTGCTGCACGTCGTGCGCTCCGCCGCGCACCCCGAGGCCGAGGAGATGGCCGGGGAGGCGGAGTGGTTCATGGACTACCGCAACGGCGACGGCTCGGTCGCGGAGATGTGCGGCAACGGCGTACGGGTGTTCGCGCGCTACCTCCAGCACGCCGGTCACGTGACCGAGGGCGATCTCGCGATCGCAACGCGCGGGGGTGTCAAGACCGTCCACCTCGCGAAGGACGGCGATGTCACCGTCGGCATGGGCCGGGCCGTCCTGCCCGCGGGGGACGTCACGGTCAGTGTCGGCGAGCACAGCTGGCCCGCGCGCAACGTGAACATGGGCAACCCGCACGCGGTCGCGTTCGTAGACGACCTCGCGCACGCGGGGAACCTGTTCACCCCGCCCCCGTTCAGCCCGGCCTCCGCCTACCCGGACGGGGTGAACGTCGAGTTCGTGGTCGACCGCGCCCCTCGCCACGTCGCGATGCGCGTCCACGAGCGCGGCTCCGGGGAGACCCGCTCGTGCGGCACGGGCGCGTGCGCGGTGGCCGTGGCCACGGCCCGCCGCGACGGCGCCGACCCGGCCGTGACGGGCACCCCCGTGACGTACACCGTGGACGTTCCGGGCGGCACCCTGGTGATCACCGAGCGCCCGGACGGCGAGATCGAGATGACCGGCCCGGCGGTGATCGTCGCCGAGGGCGAGATCGACGCCGAGTGGCTCCTGACCGCGGCCCGCTGACGCGCAGCTCGACGACGTCGTCACGCGGACCGGAAGTCCCCGGACGAACGGCCGGGGAGTCTCCTGCCGCTCCTGCGGCTGCCCGAACTCGAGCCCCCACGCTGCCCTTTGAGGGGCGAACGGACGGCGCGCCGAAGCACGGCGTGGCATGCGGGCGGTGACGTTGCGCACCGCGCGGTGGCCGAAAGAAGGCGCTCCGCCTTGCCGCCGTACGGCTCCGGATCAAAGCCCCAGCCGCTTCCGGCGCGCCGATCCCCAGCTCGGAGCCGGTGGAAACGCCGGAATCGACGGCCGGAGCAGGTTCCCCTGGCGGAAACGCGTAAACCTTCAGGGCATCGCTCGAATGGGTGATCCGCTTCACGCTCGGCGAGAGCCGGTCGGGCAGGCGTGGTGGGCTCGATAGCATCAAGCACCGGCCGGGACGGGGAACCGTCGCGAGCCCCTGCGCCGCGAACGCCAGCAGGCACTCCGTCCGCCGGTCGACGCAGCCGGAGGTGCCCAATGAGTGCGGAGGCCACGAACCCTGCCGACCCCGCCCCTGCAACGCCCGGGGCCCACCGCAGGAAGAGCCGCGCCCGGCTCGACCTGCGCCGGCTGGGCCGGGCCGCGCTGCTCGGCCCCGCCGCCCGTGACCGGCTGCCCGACGCCATCGGCCACGTCGTCGAGGCCCACCGCGCCCATCACCCCGACGCCGACCTCGAACCACTGCGCCGCGCCTATCTGTTGGCCGAGTCCTCGCACCGGGGACAGATGCGCAAGAGCGGCGAGCCGTACATCACACACCCCCTCGCCGTGACCTTGATCCTCGCCGAACTCGGGGCCGAGACCACGACCTTGACCGCTTCCCTGCTCCACGACACCGTCGAGGACACCGATGTGACGCTCGAGCAGGTGCGCGAGGAGTTCGGCGAGGAGGTGCGCTACCTCGTCGACGGTGTCACCAAACTGGAGAAGGTCGACTACGGAGCGGCCGCCGAGCCCGAGACCTTCCGCAAGATGCTCGTCGCCGCCGGCAACGACGTCCGCGTGATGTCGATCAAACTCGCCGACCGGCTGCACAACATGCGCACGCTCGGCGTGATGCGCCGGGAGAAGCAGGAACGCATCGCCAGGGTCACCCGGGACGTGCTCATCCCGCTCGCCGAGCGCCTCGGCGTCCAGGCGCTCAAGACCGAACTCGAGGACCTCGTCTTCGCGGTCCTGCACCCGGAGGAGTACGAGCACACCAGGGAACTCATCGCCGAGAACGCGGCGCACGGCGACGATCCGCTCGCCGAGACGGCCGACCAGGTGCGCACGGTGCTGCGCGAGGCCGGGATCCCGGCCGAAGTCCTCATCCGGCCACGGCACTTCGTCTCCGTCCACCGCGTCTCCCGCAAGCGGGGCCGGTTGCGCGGCGCCGACTTCGGGCGCCTGCTGGTGCTCGTGAACGAGGACGCCGACTGCTACGCGGTCCTCGGCGAACTGCACACCTGCATGACCCCGGTGGTCTCGGAGTTCAAGGACTTCATCGCCGTCCCCAAGTTCAACCTGTACCAGTCGCTGCACACCGCGGTCACGCGGGAGGACGGCGAGGTCGCCGAAGTCCTCATCCGCACCCACCAGATGCACAAGGTCGCCGAGGCCGGAGTGATCGCGCTCGGCAATCCCTACGCCCCCGCCTCCGACGATCCGGCCGACGGCGAGCGCGCCGACCCCACCCGGCCCGGCTGGCTCTCCCGGCTGCTTCAGTGGCAGCAGGCGGCGCCGGACACCGACACGTTCTGGTCGTCACTGCGCGAGGACCTCGCCCAGGACCGGGAGATCACCGTGTTCCGCCCCGACGGGGGCGCGCTGGGGCTTCCGGAGGGCGCCAGTTGCGTGGACGCGGCGTACGCGCAGTACGGGGAGGACGCGCACGCGTGCATCGGGGCCCGGGTCAACGGGCGGCTGGCGACGCTGAGCACGGTCCTGAAGGACGGCGACACCGTGCAGCTCCTCATGGGCCAGGACCCGGCCTCGGAGCCGTCCCGGGAGTGGCTGGAGCACGCCCGCACGCCGGCCGCGCGGATCGCGATCCAGCGATGGCTGGCGGCGCATCCGGTGTCCGCCGAGACCTTCGGCGGCGCGTCGGCGCCGGGCGCCCGGGACTCGCTGGACGACGCCGGCGCGCACGCCCCCGGCCTCGGGACCGCCGCACGCCGGCCGGCCCTGCCCGCGCGCCCCACCACGGACACGCCCGGCGTGCGCGACGCCAACGCCGTCGTGGACCTGCCCGGCGCCACCGTGCGGCTCGCGGGCTGCTGTACGCCGGTGCCGCCGGACGAGGTCACCGGCTTCGCCGTGCGCGGGGGCGTGGTGACCGTGCACCGCGTCGAGTGCGCCGGAGTGGAGCGCATGAAGAGCGCCGGGCGCGAGGAGGTCGGCGTGCGCTGGGGGGACACCACCGAGTGCCGGGTCACGCTCGTCGCGGAGTCCTTCGGCCGCCCGCACCTGCTCGCGGACCTCACCGAGGCCATCGCCCTGGAAGGCGTCGCCATCGTCTCGGCCACGGTCGAGCCCCCGAGCCAGCAGCGCGTACGCCACACGTACACACTCCAGCTCCCGGACGCCTCCCATCTGCCGTCCCTGATGAAAGCGATGCGGAACGTGCCGGGGGTCTACGACGTGAGCAGAGCCCAGCACCCGGCCACGACCGTGCACTGACAGTGCCCCCACCCGGCTGCCTGTCCGGTGCGGGCCGGCCGTCCCCGTTCGGCCGCCGGCCCGCGTCCCCCTACAGCCGCCCCGCCCGACCCCCGCACGGCCGCTGCCTGACCCGCCCGTACGGCTGCCGCCGGATCCCACGAGTCGACCCCCTGCTCCGTCAGCCGTCCCCCGGCTGAACCCGTTCGAGTGGGACGGGTGCGCGTCGGACACGTCCGGGGAGTGCGCGCTGATAGCGGTGGTCCATGCCGCTCAGCCTTCGTTCCGTCACGCCACGTGTCCACCGTGCCCAGGCGGCCCTGCTCGCCTGTGCCGTCTCCGGTTGTCTGATCGCCGCGAGCGCCCCTTCGCCCGCCGCCCCCCTCGGCGTCGGCGACCGTCTCTACCCCACGCTCGGCAACCCCGGATACGACGTCCGGTCGTACGACCTCTCCTTCACCTACACCGGCGACAACAGCAAGCCGCTCGCCGCCGTCACCACCATCAACGCCCGTACCACCCAGCGGCTGGAGCGCGTCAACCTCGACTTCGCGCACGGCACGGTCGAGTCCGTCGACGTCAACGGCCTGCGCGCGGACTTCACCGGCGCGGGGGAGGACCTGGTGATCACTCCTGGCGTCCCGCTCCCCAAGGGGAGCCTGCTGCGCATCACCGTGCGGCACACCAGCGACCCCGTCTCCGGCAAGGACCGGCAGGGCGGCTGGGTGCGCACCGACGACGGGCTCGCCATGGCCAACCAGGCCGACGCCGCCCACCTGGTCTTCCCGTGCAACGACCACCCGTCCGACAAGGCGATGTTCACGATCCACGTGACCGCGCCGGACGACTACACGGCCGTGGCGAACGGTGTCCCGGTGAGCACGCGGCGAAGCGGAAGAAGCACCACCTGGACCTACCGCACCCAGCACCCCATGGCCACGGAACTCGCCCAGGTGTCCATCGGCCGCACCGCCGTCCTGCACCGCACGGGACCCCACGGCCTTCCCGTCCGCGACGTGGTCCCGGCCAAGGATCAGGCGGAGCTCGAACGCTGGCTGAAGAAGACGCCCGACCAGATCGCCTGGCTGGAGAAGAAGGTCGGCCCGTACCCCTTCGAGACGTACGGGGTGTTGATCGCCCAGGCCAAGACCGGCTTCGAGCTGGAGACGCAGACGCTGTCCCTCTTCGAGAAACGCATGTTCACCGAGCCCGCTTTCCCCTCGTGGTACATCGAGTCGATCATGGTCCACGAGCTGTCCCACCAGTGGTTCGGCGACAGCGTCAGCCCGCGCACCTGGTCCGACCTGTGGCTCAACGAGGGACACGCCACCTGGTACGAGGCCCTGTACGCGGACGAGACGGCACACCGGTCCCTTCAGGCGCGGATGAAGGCGGCGTACGCCCTCTCCGACGGCTGGCGCGCCTCCGACGGCCCGCCCGCCGCGCCCAAGCCTCCGAAGCCCGGGCAGAAGATCAGCCTCTTCCGGCCCAACGTCTACGACGGAGCCGCCCTGGTGCTGTACGCCCTGCGCCAGGAGATCGGCGCCACCGCCTTCCAGCGCCTGGAGCGGGCCTGGGTGGCACTGCACCACGACTCCACGGCGACCACCGCCGACTTCGAACGCCTGGCGTCCGACACCGCCGGACGCGATCTGAGCGCCTTCTTCCAGGGGTGGCTCCATGGCGAGAAGACCCCGCCGATGCCCGGCCACCCGGACTGGAGGAGCGAGCCCGCCGAGAGCGCCAAGGGCGCCGAACAAGTCGGATGACGGGACGGGCCGTGCCGTGGGACCATCATCAGGTCGGCGGCGCGGCCCCCTCGGGGCGGGTGACCGGGAATCTTCCGGGGCACTCGAGCGTTGTGACCGGTGACGACGTCTGTGACGGGCACTGCACGGCCGCCACTCCGTCACCGCAACCGGATTCCCATCGACGTAAGGACCCAATGACCTCCTCTTCTTCCCCTTCCCAGGACGCCAAGCGCCTCGCACACGCCTACGCCGAAGGTCTTCGGGCCGATGCCCTGATGGAAGAGGACGTCGCCTGGAGCCACGAGATCGACGGAGAGCGGGACGGCGACCAGTTCGACCGCTCCGAGCGCGCGGCCCTGCGCCGTGTCGCGGGCCTGTCCACCGAGCTCGAGGACGTCACCGAGGTCGAGTACCGACAGCTGCGGCTGGAGCGCGTCGTGCTCGTCGGGGTGTGGACGTCGGGGACCGCGCAGGACGCGGAGAACTCCCTCGCCGAGCTGGCCGCCCTCGCGGAGACCGCGGGTGCGCTCGTGCTCGACGGTGTGATCCAGCGCCGTGACACGCCCGACGCGGCCACCTACATCGGCTCCGGCAAGGCGAACGAGCTGCGCGACATCGTCCTCGAGACGGGCGCGGACACCGTCATCTGCGACGGTGAGCTGAGCCCGGCCCAGCTGATCCACCTCGAGGACGTCGTCAAGGTCAAGGTCATCGACCGTACGGCCCTGATCCTGGACATCTTCGCCCAGCACGCCAAGTCCCGCGAGGGCAAGGCGCAGGTCGCGCTCGCCCAGATGCAGTACATGCTGCCGAGGCTGCGCGGCTGGGGTCAGTCGCTGTCCCGGCAGATGGGCGGCGGCAGCGGCGGCCTCGCGACCCGCGGCCCCGGTGAGACCAAGATCGAGACGGACCGGCGGCGGATCCGCGAGAAGATGGCGAAGATGCGCCGGGAGATCGCGGAGATGAAGACCGGCCGCGAGATCAAGCGCCAGGAGCGCAGGCGCCACAAGGTGCCCTCGGTCGCCATCGCGGGCTACACCAACGCAGGCAAGTCCTCCCTGCTCAACCGCCTCACCGGCGCGGGCGTCCTGGTCGAGAACGCGCTGTTCGCGACCCTCGACCCGACCGTGCGCCGGGCGCAGACCCCGAGCGGGCGGCTGTACACGCTGGCGGACACCGTCGGCTTCGTACGGCACCTGCCGCACCACCTGGTCGAGGCGTTCCGCTCCACGATGGAGGAGGTCGGCGACTCCGACCTGATCCTGCACGTGGTCGACGGTTCGCACCCGAACCCGGAGGAGCAGCTGGCCGCCGTGCGCGAGGTGATCACGGACGTCGGCGCCACCGGCGTACCGGAGATCGTCGTGATCAACAAGGCGGACGCGGCGGACCCGCTGGTGCTCCAGCGGCTGCTGCGGATCGAGAACCGCGCCATCGCGGTCTCGGCCCGCACCGGCCAGGGCATCGAGGAACTGCTCGCGCTCATCGACGACGAGCTGCCGAGGCCGTCGGTCGAGATCGAGGCGCTCGTGCCCTACACGCACGGCCGACTGGTCGCGCGCGCCCACTCCGACGGCGAGGTGATCTCCGAGGAGCACACCCCGGAGGGCACCGTGCTCAAGGCTCGGGTGCACGAGGAACTGGCGGCGGAACTGGCGCCGTACGCGCCGGCTCCCGCGCTCTGACCCTCGGCGTGAAGGTTCGAAGCCCGCTCCCTGCGACAGGGAGCGGGCTTCGCTTTCCTCACGGGTGTCCGGGGACGGACGACGGCGAGGCGGGGCGCGTCACTGGTCCGCGAACTTCCTGCTGACCCCCTCGTAGACCCCCTTGGCCACCGTGCCCAGTCGCGGCCCGGCCAGCCAGCCGGAGGTCACCGGGCCGATCGAGGTGTTGGAGACCAGGGCGGGCTTGCCGTCCGCGCCCGTCTCCACCCAGCCGCCGCCGGACGCACCGCCCGTCATGGTGCAGCCGATGCGGTACATCGTCGGGTCCGTCCGCACGAACGACAGGCGGCCCGGCTTGTCCTGGCACCGGTACAGCTTCTGGCCGTCGTACGGAGGCGCGGCCGGGTAGCCGGTCGCGGTGATGCTGTCGACCTTCAAAACCGCCGGCGCGTCGAAGTTCACCGGGAGCGCCGAACCGACGGTCTCCTCCAGGGACTTGCCGCCGTTGCCCTGCTCGGGCGTCACGTGGATGACGGCGAAGTCGTACGACGCGCCCTGGCCGCCCGTCTCGCCGCCCTGCTCGATCCACTGCTCGGAGGTCTGCGCCCAGTCACCCCACCAGACACCGTACGGGGCGATCTCCTGCCGCGTCGCGTTCCTCAACTCGGCTGCCGGCAGCCCGGAGTTGTTGTACGCCGGCACGAAGGCGATGTTGCGGTACCAGCCGCCGTTCCTGCCCGCGTGCACGCAGTGGCCCGCCGTCCACACGAGGTTGGACTTCCCGGGGTGCGCCGGGTCCTCCACCACGGTTGCCGAGCAGACCATCGTGCCCTTGGGGGAGTCGAAGAACACCTTCCCCGCCGTGGGCGCGTTGTCGTGGTATGCGGGCGGCACCGCCTGCGCCTTCACCGGTGCCGGGGTCGGGTCCGTGACACCCTGGTCGCCCGAGAGGTCGTCGGAGTCGACCTTCTTGGCAGGGTCGTTCGCCTTGCGCATCCGGTCCGGGTTCCACAGACCCGTGATGATCGGGTTGATGAAGTCGTCGGCCTCGCGCAGCCAGTCGTCCTTGTTCCAGTTCTTCCAGGCGCCGTTCTTCCACTTGTCGATGTCGATCCCGTGCTGCTTGAGCTTCTGCTTGATGTCGTCCGGGATCTTGATCTTGCCGTCGCCCGTGGAGGACGCGGACGCGCTCGCCCCCGCGTGCGCATCGCCGCCACCGCCCGAGTCGCACGCGGTCGCGGTCAGCGCCAGCGCCAGGGCGAGGCCGACCGCCGCCGGCACCGGAGAGGTTCTGCGGCGCGCACCGCCTTCCGAGCGGACGGCGAAGCGCGGTCGTATCGGTCGCATGGTGGAACTCCCCCTGGAAGGAACGGTGTCGGGCAGTGGCGTACCGCCGAGGACGGCGGTAGGCAACGGATGATCATCCGCTTCCGCTGAACGGCATCACACACTATGCGCTCGCTGTGGGGGAGTTCCCGCGGAACGGCAACGGTTCGGCTACAAGGCGCCTGATCCGGCGGTTCGCCGGGAGCCCAAAGATCTTCCGCCCGGCCGCTTCCCCGCGCCGCTCGGGTCGTTGTAGGTGCGGGGGCCTGCCGTCCCGGCCCGGGCCCTCGACCATCGCCTCTGAACAGCGGGAGGAACTGACGCCGTGACCGTGACGGAGACTGCGGTGGTGCCGGTGGAGGGCGCGTCGAAGGGGCGCGCGGGAGCCGAACAGGGGTGCGAGGGAGCCTCGGAGGCCGAGCGTGCACGCGGGGCGCACGAAGGCATTCTGCGGCGGCAGTCGGCGCGCGAGTCCGCGGCGCGCACCTACGCGCGCGCCCTGCCGATCGTGCCCGTGCGGGCGCGCGGGCTCACCATCGAGGGCGCCGACGGACGCCGCTACCTGGACTGTCTCTCCGGTGCGGGCACGCTGGCCCTCGGCCACAACCACCCGGTGGTCCTGGAGGCGATCCGGAAGGTCCTCGACTCGGGTGCGCCGCTGCACGTCCTGGATCTGGCCACGCCCGTGAAGGACGCCTTCACCACGGAGCTGTTCCGCACCCTGCCGCCCGCACTCGCCGACCGCGCGCGCGTGCAGTTCTGCGGACCGGCCGGGACGGACGCCGTCGAGGCGGCACTGAAACTGGTGCGCACGGCCACCGGGCGAAGGGGCATCCTGGCCTTCACCGGCGCCTACCACGGCATGACCGCGGGGGCGCTCGAGGCGTCCGGGGGCGCGGGCGACGTGCGCGTCACCCGTCTGCCGTTCCCCCAGGACTACCGCTGTCCGTTCGGGGTCGGCGGCGAGCGCGGCGCCGAACTGTCCGCCCGCTGGACGGAGTCCCTCCTCGACGACACCAAGTCGGGGGTGCCCCTGCCCGCCGGGATGATCCTCGAACCGGTCCAGGGCGAGGGCGGGGTGCACCCGGCGCCGGACGTGTGGCTGCGCCGTATGCGGCGGATCACCGAGGCCCGTGCCATCCCGCTGATCGCGGACGAGGTGCAGACGGGCGTGGGCCGCACCGGACGCTTCTGGGCGGTCGAACACAGCGGGGTGGTGCCCGACGTGATGGTCCTCTCCAAGGCGATCGGCGGCAGCCTGCCGCTCGCCGTCGTCGTCTACCGCGACGACCTCGACGTGTGGAAACCCGGCGCCCACGCCGGAACGTTCCGCGGCAACCAGCTCGCCATGGCCGCCGGCACCGCGACCCTCGCGTACGTCCGCGAGAACCGCCTCGCCGAGCGCGCGGCCACGCTCGGCGCCCGCATGCTGGACCGACTCCGCTGTCTCGCCGCCGAGTTCCCGTGCGTCGGGGACGTACGCGGCCGGGGGCTGATGATCGGCATCGAGCTGGTGAACCCCGAGTCCGCATCCGACCCGGCGCCCCAGGACTCCACGGCCTCCCTGCCCGGGGGCACCGGACCACGCCCCGTCGCTCCCGCGCTGGCCGCCGCCGTGCAGCGGGAGTGCCTGCGGCGCGGTCTGATCGTGGAGCTGGGCGGGCGGCACGCGAGCGTGGTCCGCCTGCTGCCGCCGCTGACGATCACCGACGAGCAGACGGACGCGGTCCTGGACCGGCTCGCCGACGCTGTGGCCGCGGTGGCCGCAGGGCCGGTGGTCCATCCCTGAGCCCGCCCGCCCCGCTCTTCGCCGGCACGGGCACGAGGACCGGCCGGCGGCCGGGCACGACCTCCGTCGACTCGGTACCTCCCTCACCGGCCCCGGGGTCACCGCATCCGCACCCGCACCCGCACCGCCTGGCCCGTCGCCGTACGAGCCGGAACGACCTCACGAGGTACGCCCCTTGAACGCCACCCCTGCCCACGCCACTCCCGCCCCCGAGGGGCCCGCCCACGACGTGGGCCGCCCCGCCTCCGACGGTCACGGCCCCACCCACGCGCAAGGCGCCGGCCACGCGCAGGACATCGTGCCCCCGGGATGCCACACGCTGCCTGCGCAGCAGCCGGCATCACCGGAGGCGGACGAGCCGCACGGCACCGCCGCCGACCCTCTGGACCACCCGGACCCGCACACGGCGGCCCAGGCCGCGACCGTGGAGAACCTGCTGCGCTGCTGGGTCCGCGAGAACGACCTCGCCGCTCCCTGGGACGGCACCCTGCGCATCCCGCTCCGCGCCGGCGGCACGGCCCTCCTCGTCCCGGTCCACCACTGGTCCCCCACCGGCTGGCACCGCTTCGGCCTGCCCCGCCTGGCCGGCGCTCCGGAGCAGGCCCCGCCCGTGGACGCGGTGACGGTGGCGGCACTGCTGGCACGGGAGACGGCGGGCTCCGGGGCCGCACCGGCCACCGCCCCCGGCGGGGCCGCACCGGCCCCGGAGCCGGGCGCCGTGCCGAACCACGTCACCGACCTGCTGGCCCGCGTCGCCGACTCCGCACGCCGCACCGCCACCTTCCTCACCGACCGCCGTGAGCGTCCCGCGGACGGTGCGGACCTCTTCCTCTCCGCCGAACAGGCCCTGCTGCTCGGACACCCGATGCACCCCACGGCCAAGAGCCGCGAGGGCCTCTCGGACACCGAGGCCCGGCTCTACTCACCCGAGCTGCGCGGCTCCTTCCCGCTGCACTGGTTCGCGGTCGCGCCCTCGGTGAGCGCGGCCGACTCGGCATGGACGGAAGGCGGCCGGCCCCTGCCCGCCGACCGGCTCACCGAACGGCTCGCCGGCCCGGACCTCCCGCTGCCTCAGGGCTTCACCGCACTGCCGCTGCACCCCTGGCAGGCGCGCGAGATCCGGCACCGCCCCGAGGCGGCCGCCCTGCTGGACGCCGGACTCCTGCGGGACCTCGGCCCTCACGGCACGCCCTGGCACCCCACGTCCTCCGTCCGCACCGTCCACCGCTCGGGCGCCCCCGCGATGCTCAAGCTGTCGCTGGGCCTGTGCATCACCAACTCCCGGCGGGAGAACCTCCGCAAGGAACTCCACCGGGGCGTAGAGGTGCACCGCCTGCTGCGCAGAGGCCTCGGCAAGCAGTGGCGCGCAGCGCACCCCGGCTTCGACATCGTCCGCGACCCTGCCTGGGTCGCCGTCGACGACCAGGACGGCAACCCCGTGGCCGGACTCGACGTGGTGATCCGCCACAATCCCTTCACCCCCGCCGACGACGCCTCCTGCGTCGCCGGACTCGTCTCGCCCAGGCCCCGCCCGCACCCCGACGGACGGCGGCGTCCCGCCATGTGCTCCCGGCTCGCCGAGATCGTCACCCGTCTCGCCGGGCGCACCGGCCGCTCGCGCGGGGCCGTCGCCACCGAGTGGTTCCTGCGCTACCTCCACCACGTGGTCCGCCCGGTGCTCTGGCTGGACAGCGAGGCCGGCATCGCCCTGGAGGCACACCAGCAGAACACCGTGCTCCTGCTGGACACCGAGGGCTGGCCCGCCGGCGGCCGTTACCGCGACAACCAGGGCTACTACTTCCGCGCGTCCCGCCGCGCCGAACTCGACGCGCGGCTGCCCGGCATCGGCGAGCTCAGCGACACGTTCGTCTCCGACGAGGTCACCGACGAACGCTTCGCCTACTACCTCGGCATCAACAACGTCCTCGGCCTCATCGGAGCCTTCGGCTCCCAACGCCTCGCCGACGAGCGGCTGTTGCTCGCCGCCTTCCGCGGCTTCCTCGCCGACGCCGCCACCGGTCCGGGCCGGCTGCGCACGTCCCTGCCGGCCCGTCTGCTCGACTCACCCGTCCTCAGGTGCAAGGCCAATCTGCTGACCCGGCTGCACGGCCTGGACGAACTCGTCGGCCCGGTCGACACCCAGTCCGTCTACGTCACCATCACCAACCCCCTCCATCCCTGACCCGGCCGTCACGCACCGCCCTGATCCCCGAGGAACATGACCCGTCCCGTCTTCTGAGAGGAGCGTCGCCGTGTCTCCCACCGACGCGAGCACCGACACCGGCACCGCCTCCGTGGAGCCCGTCACCGCCCGGGGCCCGGGAGCCGGCGCTCCACCCGGCACCGGTCCGAACTCCGGCGCCGACTGCGAGGAAACCCTCGATCTACGGCTGCCCGGTGAGTTCCTGGCGCTCCGCGTCCAGGAGGAGCCGGGCACGTCGGCCCTTCCGCCGGACGACGACCTCCTCGACCATGTCGCCGACTGGGGAGCCACGACCACCCCCGTGGGTGTCTTCCATCTCGTGCCGGTCCACCTCGGCCGCGATCTCCCGCTGATCGTTCGCTGGATGAACGACCCCGCCGTGGCGGTCTTCTGGGAACTCGCCGGAGAGGCGTCGGTCACCGAGCGGCACCTGCGCGCCCAACTGGCCGGTGACGGACGCAGTGTCCCCTGCCTCGGCGTGCTGGACGGCACCCCCATGAGCTACTGGGAGATCTACCGCGCGGACCTCGACCCCCTGGCTCGCAACTACCCCGCCCGCCCCCATGACACCGGAATCCACCTCCTCATCGGGGGTGTCGCCGACCGCGGGCGCGGCCTCGGCTCCGCACTGCTCCGCTGCGTCGCCGACCTCGTCCTCGACCGGCGTCCCTCCTGCGCCCGCGTCGTCGCCGAACCCGATCTGCGCAACACGCCCTCCGTCGCCGCGTTCCTGAGCGCCGGCTTCCGGTTCTCCTCCGAGGTCGACCTGCCCGACAAGCGGGCCGCCCTGATGATCCGGGACCGGGCCCTGCGCCATCTGCTCTAGGACCTCCGCAGCGCCATCACTATGAGTAACGATTCTCGTCCCGCATCACACCACCCCGGCACCCCCGCACCACACCCGAGCCTTCCATGCGCCGAGGGATGCAGCGCCCGTTTGTCAGTGCCGCACCGTAGGGTGGTCGCGCTATGACAAAGCCCTCACTCCCCGAACTCCTCCACGCCGCCGTCGCAGCCGTCGGCGGCACGGAGCGCCCCGGCCAGGTGGCCATGGCCCAGGCCGTCGCGGAGGCGATCGACGACGGCTCCCATCTGCTGGTCCAGGCCGGCACCGGCACCGGAAAGTCGCTGGGCTATCTGGTGCCGGCGCTCGCGCACGGGGAGCGCGTGGTCGTGGCGACCGCCACCCTGGCGCTGCAGCGGCAGCTCGTCGAGCGGGACCTGCCCCGCACGGTGGAGGCGCTGCACCCGCTGCTGCGCCGCCGCCCGGAGTTCGCCATGCTCAAGGGCCGGTCGAACTACCTGTGCCTGCACCGGCTGCACGAGGGCGTGCCGCAGGACGAGGAGGACGGCCTCTTCGACCAGTTCGAGGCCGCGGCGCCCACCAGCAAACTGGGCCAGGACCTGCTGCGGCTGCGCGACTGGTCCCAGGAGACGGAGAGCGGCGACCGCGACGACCTCACCCCCGGTGTCTCCGACCGCGCCTGGGCCCAGGTGTCCGTGTCGTCCCGGGAGTGCCTGGGCGCCTCGAAGTGCGCTTACGGCGCCGAGTGCTTCGCCGAGACGGCCCGTGAGCGGGCCAAGCTCGCCGAGGTCGTCGTCACCAACCACGCGCTGCTCGCGATCGACGCCATCGAGGGCGCCCCGGTCCTCCCGCAGCACGAGGTGCTGATCGTCGACGAGGCCCACGAGCTGGTCTCCCGGGTGACGGGCGTCGCCACCGGAGAGCTCACCCCCGGCCAGGTCAACCGTGCGGTGCGTCGCGCGGCGAAACTCGTCAACGAGAAGGCCGCCGACCAGCTCCAGACCGCGGCCGAGGGCTTCGAGCGGCTGATGGAGCTGGCCCTGCCCGGCCGTCTGGAGGAGATCCCGGAGGACCTCGCGTACGCGCTGATGGCGCTGCGCGACGCCTGCCGCACGGTGATCTCCGCGATCGGCGCGACCCGTGACAAGTCCGTCCAGGACGAGGACGCGGTGCGCAAGCAGGCGCTGGCCTCCGTGGAGGGCGTGCACGACGTGGCGGAGCGGGTCGCCAACGGCTCCGAGTGGGACGTCGTCTGGTACGAGCGCCATGACCGCTTCGGTGCCTCCCTGCGCGTGGCCCCCATGTCGGTGTCGGGACTGCTGCGGGAGAAGCTGTTCGCGGACCGCTCGGTCGTCCTCACCTCCGCCACCCTGAAGCTGGGCGGCGACTTCAACGGCGTCGGGGCGTCCCTGGGACTGGCCCCCGAGGGCACGGAGGGCGACGACGTGCCGAAGTGGAAGGGCGTGGATGTCGGATCCCCCTTCGACTATCCGAAGCAGGGCATCCTGTATGTCGCGAAGCACCTGTCACGCCCCGCGCGGGACGGCGAGCGCACGGACATGCTGGACGAGCTGACGGAGCTGATCCAGGCGGCCGGCGGCCGCACCCTGGGCTTGTTCTCGTCGATGCGGGCCGCTCAGCTCGCCGCGGAGGAGCTGCGCACCCGTATCCCCGAGTTCCCGATCCTTCTCCAGGGCGAGGAGACCCTCGGGGAGTTGATCAAGAACTTCGCGGCGGACCCGAGGACGTGCCTGTTCGGCACACTGTCGCTCTGGCAGGGCGTCGACGTCCCCGGGCCCAGCTGCCAGCTGGTCGTCATGGACAAGATCCCCTTCCCGCGCCCCGACGACCCGCTGATGAGCGCCCGCCAGAAGGCCGTCGAGGAAGCCGGGGGCAATGGCTTCATGGCCGTCGCGGCCACGCACGCCGCGCTGTTGATGGCACAGGGCGCCGGCCGGCTCGTACGGGCGTCCGGCGACAGAGGTGTGGTCGCCGTCCTGGACCAGCGGCTCGCCACGGCCCGCTACGGCGGCTATCTGAAGGCGTCCCTGCCCGACTTCTGGTACACGACGGACCGCAACCAGGTCCGGAAGTCCCTGGCGGCGATCGACGCCGCGGCGAAGGCTCAGGGAGCGTAGCTCCCCGTCAGCATGTGCCGCCCGCCCTCAGCGCCGGCGAGGGCCCAGGCCATGCGTCGGCGCAGTGGCGAGGAGCCCAGGCCGCGCGCCAGTGTGGCGGCCGGGGGCAGGCCCCGCGCCGGCGCGGCAGCGGGGAGGAAGCACGCGGTGCGCGCCGACGCAGTGCCGGGGAAGGAAGGCGGAGAGCGCGGCGTGCCCGGCTGCGGACAGCATGGGGCCCCGGAACCGGCGCAGGGGTCCCGGGGCCCGGATCAGGGGCGGGCGTCCGTGCGCCCGCCGCGGAGGGTCACACCCGCCGCAGTACCGCCACCACCTTGCCGAGGATCGTCGCCTCGTCGCCCGGGATCGGCTGGTACGCGGAGTTGTGCGGCAGCAGCCAGACGTGGCCGTCCTCGCGCTTGAACCGCTTCACGGTGGCCTCGCCGTCGAGCATCGCGGCGACGATGTCACCGTTCTCCGCGACGGGCTGGCGCCGGACCGTGACCCAGTCGCCGTCACAGATCGCTGCCTCGATCATGGAGTCGCCGACGACCTTCAGGACGAAGAGCTCACCGTCACCGACGAGCTGCCTCGGGAGCGGGAAGACGTCCTCGACCGACTCCTCGGCGAGGATCGGGCCACCGGCCGCGATCCGGCCGACCAGGGGGACGTACGACGCGGCGGGCTTGCCCGCGGTGTCGGTGGGCTGCACGGAGGACGCCTGGTCGGAGCCGCGCACCTCGTATGCGCGCGGACGGTGCGGGTCACGGCGCAGGAAACCCTTGCGCTCCAGTGCCATCAGCTGGTGTGCGACCGATGAGGTGCTGGAGAGGCCGACGGCCTGGCCGATCTCCCGCATCGACGGCGGGTAGCCGCGCCGCTGTACCGAGTCCCGGATGACCTCGATCACCCGGCGCTGCCGCTCGGTCAGCCCGGAGCTGTCCGCCCGGATGCCTGGAGGTCGGCCGGGCAGGGACCTCTTCGGCCCCTCAGGGCTCGCGGCTTCGTTCATGGCATGCACCGGCTCGAGTCGGCCCTGGGAGCGGTCCTGGGCAGTGATGGTGGCACTGTCTGCGGTGGTGGTCACGTCGTCGGCCCCTCTCGATGGTCTCCCGTGCAGCACAACGGTAGTTGCTTTCGAAAGGTTGCGCCAAACACACGTTCGAGTGAAAAACCGGGAATTACCTGACGTGATCAGGTCTCCGGGTGTATTGAGCCGACGCCGCTTCCGGTGGGCGGAAGTGCCCCCTGCTGTACTCTTCACCGCCGGGGCGAGGACCTTGTGGGCCGCCACGGACGGCGCCCAGTCTGCCATCCGACGCGCCGCCGGCCGCGTACCGGCCCCACTTCTCCATGTGGCGTCCACCGTATCCGCGCGTGGCCCGAATGGGTATGACCGTGCGGCACATGCCAAGACGTCCTCGGTTTGCGTGTCGCCGCCAAATGTACGAGCCAATCGCTACATGTAGTGGTTGGATTGCAGTAGTGACCCACAAGTTGTGGTCCCCCGGTCTTCGCGGTCACCGAGATCGCCTATGCTTGGGGCTGCTTCGTGGGGCCGGTGAGCCTCATGAGGTCTATGCGTCGTGCTGAAAAGGAGGGATGGAGCCATGCACTGCCCCTTCTGCAGGCACCCCGACAGTCGCGTCGTCGACAGCCGTACGACCGACGACGGCACGTCGATCCGCAGGCGCCGCCAGTGCCCCGACTGCTCCCGTCGATTCACGACCGTGGAGACCTGTTCGCTGATGGTGGTCAAGCGGTCCGGAGTCACCGAGCCCTTCAGCCGTACCAAGGTCATCAACGGCGTGCGCAAGGCATGCCAGGGGCGGCCTGTCACCGAGGACGCACTCGCCCAGCTCGGCCAGCGGGTCGAGGAGGCCGTGCGGGCCACCGGGAGCGCCGAGCTGACCACCCACGACGTGGGTCTGGCCATACTCGGCCCCTTGCAGGAGCTCGACCTCGTCGCCTACCTGCGGTTCGCGTCCGTCTACCGGGCGTTCGACTCGCTGGAGGACTTCGAGGCCGCCATCGCGGAACTCAGGCAGCAGCGGGAGCGCACCGCCGTGGACGAGGACGACCACGAGATCACTGACGCGGAGCGCCAGGGAACCGACCGCGGGTCCGGAGGAGCGGCCGACGCCCTCCTGCCCGCCACCGCCGCCGACTGACGGGCGGGCCGACCCGGTCGGCCCCGTCGGCGGCGCACACAGACCCGTCACGCGCGCCCGCAGGACGCGCGTGACAAGCAGACACAACACCGTGCCATGGAAGAAAAGGGCACTTCAGGGCGTTTTCGCCCGTACAGGGAGGCGGCATGACAGAGACGGCGAGCGGTCCGGCACGAGGTTCCCGAGCGAAGGGCGCCAAGGCCACCAAGGGGCTGCGTATCGAGCGCATCCACACGACCCCGGGCGTGCACCCGTACGACGAGGTCGAGTGGGCGCGCCGTGACGTCGTCATGACCAACTGGCGCGACGGCTCGGTCAACTTCGAGCAGCGTGGCGTCGAGTTCCCCGAGTTCTGGTCGGTGAACGCGGTCAACATCGTCACCAGCAAGTACTTCCGCGGTGCCGTCGGCACCCCCCAGCGCGAGACCAGCCTCAAGCAGCTGATCGACCGCATCGTGAAGACCTACCGGAAGGCCGGAGAGGACCACAAGTACTTCGCCTCGCCCGCCGACGCGGAGATCTTCGAGCACGAACTGGCGTACGCCCTCCTGCACCAGATCTTCAGCTTCAACAGCCCCGTCTGGTTCAACGTCGGCACGGCCCAGCCCCAGCAGGTCTCCGCCTGCTTCATCCTGTCCGTCGACGACTCCATGGAGTCGATCCTCGACTGGTACAAGGAAGAGGGCATGATCTTCAAGGGCGGCTCCGGCGCCGGCCTGAACCTCTCCCGCATCCGCTCCTCCAAGGAGCTGCTCTCCTCCGGCGGCAACGCCTCCGGCCCGGTCTCCTTCATGCGCGGCGCCGACGCCTCCGCAGGAACGATCAAGTCGGGCGGCGCCACCCGCCGCGCCGCCAAGATGGTCATCCTGGACGTCGACCACCCGGACGTCGAGGACTTCATCGAGACCAAGGTGAAGGAGGAGGAGAAGATCCGCGCGCTGCGCGACGCGGGCTTCGACATGGACCTCGGCGGCGAGGACATCACCTCCGTCCAGTACCAGAACGCCAACAACTCGGTCCGCGTCAACGACACCTTCATGAAGGCCGTCGAGAACGGCGAGAAGTTCGGCCTGCGCGCCCGCATGACCGGCGAGGTCATCGAGGAGGTCGACGCCAAGACCCTGTTCCGCAAGATGGCCGAGGCCGCCTGGGCCTGCGCCGACCCGGGCATCCAGTACGACGACACGATCAACCACTGGCACACGTGCCCGGAGTCCGGCCGTATCAACGGCTCGAACCCGTGCAGCGAGTACATGCACCTGGACAACACGTCCTGCAACCTCGCCTCGCTGAACCTGATGAAGTTCCTGAAGGACGACGGCAAGGGCAACCAGTCCTTCGACGTCGAGCGCTTCTCGAAGGTCGTCGAGCTGGTCATCACCGCGATGGACATCTCGATCTGCTTCGCGGACTTCCCGACCCAGAAGATCGGCGAGAACACCCGCGCCTTCCGCCAGCTCGGCATCGGCTACGCCAACCTCGGCGCCCTGCTCATGGCGACCGGCCACGCCTACGACTCCGACGGCGGCCGCGCCCTCGCCGGTGCCATCACCTCCCTGATGACCGGCACCGCCTACCGCCGCTCCGCCGAACTCGCCGCGGTCGTCGGCCCGTACGACGGCTACGCCCGCAACGAGCAGGCGCACCTGCGCGTCATGAAGCAGCACTCCGACGCCAACGCCACCGCCGTCCGCATGGACGACTTGGACACCCCGGTGTGGGCCGCGGCCACCGAGGCCTGGCAGGACGTGCTGCGGATCGGCGAGAAGAACGGATTCCGCAACTCCCAGGCGTCCGTCCTCGCCCCGACCGGCACCATCGGTCTCGCCATGGGCTGCGACACCACCGGTGTCGAGCCGGACCTGGCGCTGGTCAAGTTCAAGAAGCTGGTCGGCGGCGGCTCGATGCAGATCGTCAACGGCACCGTGCCGCAGGCGCTGCGCCGCCTCGGCTACCAGGAGGAGCAGATCGAGGCGATCGTCGCCCACATCGCCGAGCACGGCAATGTGATCGACGCGCCGGGCCTCAAGCCGGAGCACTACGAGGTCTTCGACTGCGCCATGGGCGAGCGCGCCATCTCCCCGATGGGCCACGTCCGCATGATGGCCGCGATCCAGCCGTGGATCTCCGGCGCCATCTCCAAGACGGTCAACATGCCCGAGTCGGCGACCGTCGAGGACGTCGAGGAGATCTACTTCGAGGCCTGGAAGCTGGGCATCAAGGCGCTCGCGATCTACCGCGACAACTGCAAGGTCGGCCAGCCCCTCTCCGCCAAGAAGAAGGAGACGGCAGAGAAGCCGGCCGAGCAGCCCGCCGCGGAGCCGACGGTCGAGAAGGTCGTCGAGTACCGTCCGGTCCGCAAGCGCCTCCCGAAGGGCCGTCCCGGCATCACCACCTCCTTCACCGTCGGCGGCGCCGAGGGCTACATGACCGCCAACTCCTACCCGGACGACGGTCTCGGCGAGGTCTTCCTGAAGATGTCCAAGCAGGGCTCGACCCTCGCGGGCATGATGGACGCGTTCTCCATCGCCGTCTCGGTGGGCCTGCAGTACGGCGTGCCGCTGGAGACGTACGTCTCCAAGTTCACCAACATGCGCTTCGAGCCGGCCGGTATGACGGACGACCCGGACGTGCGGATGGCGCAGTCGATCGTCGACTACATCTTCCGCCGTCTGGCGCTGGACTTCCTGCCCTTCGAGACGCGCTCTGCGCTCGGCATCCACTCCGCCGAGGAGCGTCAGCGCCACCTGGAGACCGGTTCGTACGAGCCGATCGACGACGAGGAGGTCGACGTCGAGGGCCTGGCCCAGTCGGCCCCGCGCACCCAGGAGCTGAAGGCGGTCGCCACGCCGAGGACGGAGTCCGCCGTGGCCAAGCCGGCCCCGCAGCAGGCGCACACCAGCGCCGAGCTGGTGGAGATGCAGCTGGGCATCCAGGCGGACGCCCCGCTGTGCTTCTCCTGCGGTACGAAGATGCAGCGGGCGGGCTCCTGCTACATCTGCGAGGGCTGCGGCTCGACGAGCGGCTGCAGCTGACCGACACCCGAAGGGCGGCACGACCGGTGGTCGTGCCGCCCTTCGGCGTGAACAGGCCCTAGGAGAGCGGCCGGCCCATGACCCGGGCGAAGCCCTCCGGGTCCGTGTCGAAGCCGTGGACGCCCGGGTGGAACGTCCACTCCCCGGAGGAGTCGCGCACGAACTCCGCCACCCTCGCCGATGTGGCGCCGAGGACGCCCCCGAAGTCGTCCTCGGCGAGCACGGTGTAGTCCTCGCGGACCCGCAACGCCGGGTTCAGGACGCCGACGAACGTCCTGCGCCCGGCTCGCTGCTGGATGGTGACGCCGACCACCACGCGCGCGTACCGGCCGTCGAGCCGGTACAGCTCCACGGTCATGACCTCGTCCCAGCCGAAGCCCTTGCCGTCCAGGCTGTCGCGGTTGAGATAGATCGTGCCGTCGGGGGAGCGGCTGTCGAAGTGCACCACATAGGCGGGGGCCCCATAGGGATCATCCGCCAGATAGGTCGCGGCCACGATGTCGAGGTCGGTGGGCGGCTGGTCGGAGGGACTCGGGTCCCACTTCACCGCCAGTTCGACCTTGCGGATGCCCTTGTTGAGACCGGTCATCTCCCATTCCCTCCCCGTTGTCATCCGCCCTTGTGGGAACTCCCGTTCCATGAGGGCCAGTTGTCCATTGTGCCTCGTGCGCGGGGCGCTCGCTCGGGTGCACTCCGCGGGAGCGTGACCAACGCCACGCAAGCTGGCCTTACGATGGCGCGGTGCTGGTCAAGTGGATTCGCTGCACCGTGGTCGACCGCCGCGGTTTCGAACGGGGGCAGCGAAAGTGGGCGGGGCTTCTGGGGGAGCCGGGCTTCCGGGGACAGGGCGGGGGTTTCAGCCGGGTCAGGCCCGGTGTGGCGCACATCTTCGCGTTCTGGGAGAGCCGCGCCTTCTACGACTCGTTCATGGCGCGCTCGCACGACCGGCTGGCAGCCGCGCAGGCGGGCACGTTCAAGGACCAGCAGGTCCGGCTCTTCGACCACCGCTTCGATGTGAAAACCGGCTTCGAGCCCCGCTTCACCGACGCCGACCTGGTGCGCGTCGCGCACTGCCGGGTCCACGAGGAGCGCGCCGAGCACTTCGCGCTGATGCAGGAGAAGGTATGGAACCCGGCCATGGCGGGTTCACCCGGCATGATCCGCGGACTCTTCGGCGAGGCGCCGGGCCATGAGTTCCTGATCCTGTCCATGTGGCAGTCGGCGGCGGAGCACGGCAAGTACCGGGAGGAGCGCGTGGAGCGGCTGGCGCTGCGGGCACAGACGGAGGCGGACGTCGCGGCGCTCACCGGGGACATCGTGGAGCTGGAGTCGACGTGGACGGTCTGACGCCCACCGTTTGGAATCCGGACGGACCTTTGGATGTGGCTCAGGTGTGACCTGCGCCTTATGGAGGCCCTCGGGTGCCCGTTCGGCCGCCACTCGATCTAGGGTTTTGGCATGGCACGACCACGGCGCATCGTCCTTGTCCGGCACGGCGAGTCGGTGGGGAACGCCGATGACTCCGTGTACGAGCGCGAGCCCGACCACGCGCTGCCGCTCACCGAGAGGGGCTGGCGGCAGGCGGAGGAGACGGGCAAGCGGTTGCGGGAGGTCTTCGGAAGGGAACGCGTCAGCGTGTACGTCTCCCCGTACCGCCGCACCCATGAGACGCTCCGCGCCTTCCACCTCGACCCCGATCTCGTCCGTGTGCGTGAGGAGCCCCGGCTGCGTGAGCAGGACTGGGGGAACTGGCAGGACCGCGAGGACGTACGGCTGCAGAAGGCGTACCGCGACGCCTACGGGCACTTCTTCTACCGCTTCGCGCAGGGAGAGTCCGGCGCCGACGTGTACGACCGGGTGGGCGGCTTCCTGGAGAGCCTGTTCCGCAGCTTCGAGGAGCCCGACCACCCGCCGAACGTGCTCCTGGTGACCCACGGGCTCGCCATGCGGCTGTTCTGCATGCGCTGGTTCCACTGGACGGTCGCGGAATTCGAGTCGCTGTCCAACCCCGGGAACGGCGAGACGCGCATGCTCCTGCTGCAGGAGAGCGGCAAGTACAGGCTCGACCGGCCCTTCGACCGCTGGCGCGACCCGGATCCGTACTGGGTCACCGGTTAGAGTGGCAGGGCGATGACCTCTGACTTCTCTCCGCTCGGGCGCCTGGAACGCGCGCTCGCCTGTCTGCGTGGGCTCGCGGTGGGGGACGCGCTGGGCTCACAGTTCTTCGTTCCCGCGAACTACCCGCTCCTCCAGCGCCGCGAGCTGCCGCCGGGCGTGTGGCGGTGGACGGACGACACCGAGATGGCCTGTTCGGTGGTGTCCGTGCTGACCACGCACCAGCGCATCGACCAGGACGAGCTGGCCCGCTCCTTCGCCGAGCACCACGACTTCGACCGCGGGTACGGGCCGGCGGTGGGTCGCCTGCTGAGGCTCGTCCGGGAGGGCGGCGACTGGCGCGAGCTGGCGGCGGCACTCTTCAAGGGGCAGGGCTCGTGGGGCAACGGGGCGGCGATGCGGATCGCGCCGCTCGGTGCCTGGTACGCCGACGACCCGGAGCAGGCGACCCATCAGGCGGAGATCTCCGCGTACACGACGCACCAGCACCGCGAGGCCGTGGCCGGTGCCATGGCCGTGGCTGCGGCGGCCGCCCTCGCCGCTGATCCGGCGGGGCCGCCGAGCGCCGGCGCCCTGCTCGACGGGGTGATCGCGCTGGTACCGAGGAGCGCCGTCGCGGCGGGGCTGCGGCGGGCGCGGGACATGCTGGACTACGGCGACGCGACGACGGTCGCGGCCGTGCTCGGCTGCGGGCGGCGTACGACGGCGCACGACACGGTGCCGTTCGCGCTGTGGTCGGCGGCGCGCGCCCTCGGTGACTACTCGAAGGCGTTCTGGACCACCGCCCAGGTGGGCGGCGACATGGACACGACGTGCGCGATCGTCGGCGGAGTGGTGGCCTCCGGGAAGGCGGGGGCTCCGCCGGGGGAGTGGCTGGAGCGAACGGAGCGGCTGCCGGAGTGGGCGCCGTCGCTTTCGTAGCCGGCGGGGACCGCTGAGCGGAATCCCGCCATCGGGGCCGGCCCGCTGCCCGACAGCCGGACCGGCCCCCTCACTGTCGCCGCTCCGGGCGCCCGGCCGTCGTTGTCCTCCGGTTGTGGAGTGGAGGACAACGACGGTGGGGACATTCAGCCGGCGGCCGGGCCTGCCGTGCCCGCCAGGGCCTCCAGGTCGCTCTTGCGTACCCGGATGACCACCGAGGCCGTGACGAGGGCCAGGATCGCCATCGCGGCGGCAGGTACGAAGGCCGTCGATATGCCGTGGGCGAGCACCTCGTTCCCCCACGGAGCCGGCAACTGGTGTGTCTTGGCGAACTCCGCCTTCTGCTCCGCCGTACCGTTCGCCAGGAACTTCGGCAGCTGCTTGCCCGCCTCGTCCCTGCTCGCCGTCCCGAACACCGTGGTCAGGATCGACAGACCGAGCGAACCGCCCACCTGCTGGGTGGCGTTGAGCAGACCGGAGGCCGCCCCCGCCTCGTGCTGGGCGACGCCCGAGACGGCGGTGAGCGTCAGCGTCACGAAGTTCAGGCCCATCCCGAAGCCGAACACCAGCATGGGGCCGAGCACACCACCCACGTAGGAGCTGTCGGGCTTGATCAGCGTCTGCCAGCCGAGCCCGATCGTCACGAGCGTCGCGCCCACCATCATGAACGGCTTGGGGCCGAGTACCGGCAGGAACCGCTGCGACAGGCCGGCGCCGATCACGATCGCCACCGTCACCGGCAGGAAGGCCACGCCCGCCGAGATCGGCGTGTACCCCAGCACGTTCTGCACGAAGAGCACGATGTAGAAGAACATGCCGAACATCGCCGCAGCCAGGCTCAGCATGATCACGTACGTGCCCGAGCGGTTGCGGTCGGCGAACATCCGCAGCGGCGTGATCGGCTCCCTGGCCCGCCTCTCGATGAGGGCGAACGCCAGCAGCAGCACCACGGCCGCCGTGAAGGACCCGATCGTGACGCTGTCCCGCCAGCCGTCCTCGGAGGCGCGGATGAAGCCGTACACCAGCGACGCCATGCCCGCCGTCGACGTGAGGGCGCCCGCGATGTCGAAGCGACCCGGATGGCGTTCGGACTCGCCTATGTACATGGGGGTGAGCACGGCGATCAGTACGCCGATGGGCACGTTGACGAAGAGGACCCAGCGCCAGTCGAGCCACTCCGTGAGCATGCCGCCGGTCAGCAGACCGATCGCGCCGCCTCCGGCCGAGAC
The DNA here is from genome assembly GCF_025642135.1 of Streptomyces cynarae. Classification (NCBI taxonomy): domain Bacteria; kingdom Bacillati; phylum Actinomycetota; class Actinomycetes; order Kitasatosporales; family Streptomycetaceae; genus Streptomyces; species Streptomyces cynarae. Next base: position 6,497,096 of record NZ_CP106793.1, read on the forward strand.
GGCGGCGAAGACTCCGAAGGCCCGGTTGCGCTCCGGGCCTTCCGCGAACGTGGTGGTGATCAGCGCGAGCGAGGTGGGCGACGCGATCGCGCCACCCACGCCCTGGAGGGCGCGCGCGGCCAGCAACTGCCAGGGCTCCTGGGCGAGTCCGCCGAGCAGCGAGGCGAAGGTGAACAGCAGGATGCCCGTCATGAACACCCGGCGCCGACCGAGGATGTCACCGGCCCGCCCGCCGAGAAGCAGCAGGCCACCGAAGGTGAGCGTGTAGGCGCTGACGACCCATGTCAGGTCGGTCGTGCTGAACTTCAGTGCGTCTTGAATGTGCGGGAGTGCGATGTTCACAATCGTCGCGTCGAGTACCACCATGAGTTGGCAGGCCGCGATGACGGTGAGCGCGATGCCGGGACGCCCCTCCCGGCGGGCGGCTTTCGGCTTCTGGTCTTCGATCAATGGAGAGGTTGTCACGATGGGTCCCCCACGAATGCGTTAGTGAACGATCGCGTTCACTTTCCCGCCACACGGTAGTGAGTCCCCGTCAGTGAACGCAAGCGTTCACTGGCTTCGTTGCCGTGCTGCGCCGCCCGGATGCTCGCCCTATCCTCGGAATCCCCGCTTCCGCTGCTCAACGGAGAAACACAGATGGGTACTTCGTCCTGGACGGCCGCCTCTCCCCGACCGGCCTCGCTCCGCCGGCGTGGTGCCGTGCTCGAACGCGCGATCCTCGACGCCGCGCTAGAGCAGCTCAGCACGGTCGGCTGGAAGGGCCTGACGATGGAGGGCGTCGCCGCCGGTGCGCAGACCGGCAAGGCGGCGGTCTACCGCCGCTGGCCGTCCAAGGAGGACCTCGTCGCGGACGCGCTCCAGGCCGGACTGCCGCGCTTCGACGAGGCGCCCGACCTCGGGACCCTGCGGGAGGACCTGCTGGCCCTGTGCCGACAGGCGCGCGACGCCATGTACTCACGCCCCGGATTCGCCCTGCGTTCAGTCATTCACGAATGCGACACCCAGGAGGCGGAGCGCTTCCAGGGCGTGATCTACGAAGGTGTCATCGAGCCGAGCGTCAGGCTCCTGCGCCAGGTCATCACTCATGGAATCGAACGGGGAGAGGTGCGGCCCGACGCCGCGAACGGATATGTCTTCGACGTCATGCCGGCGATGATGATGTACCGCACAAAGATTAGCGCCTGTGAATGGAATGACCAGGATGTCGAGGAGATGATCGACCGGCTGATGATCCCGCTGCTGCGTCCGGTGGGGGACTGATCCGGCTCCCGCGACGCCGCGACGGCCCGGCTGCGGCGGCGCTGCCGCCGTCCTTCCGGGCGGCCGTCGTGCGTGTGCCGACGCCCGGGGAAACCGGGGTGTCGCACGGCGATCCCGGCGGCGTACGCTAAGGGCGCCATGCCGTACGAACCACCTACTCACACCGTCGAGCGCTCCCTCCGTGCGACGACCGGAGCGAAGGTCATCGCCGGTGTGGACGAGGTGGGGCGCGGTGCGTGGGCCGGTCCCGTCACCGTCTGCGCGGCGGTCACGGGCCTGCGCCGACCGCCCGAGGGCCTCACCGACTCCAAGCTGCTGACCGTCAAGCGGCGCACCGAACTCGCCGAGCTGCTGCGGACGTGGGTCACGGCCTACGCCCTCGGCCATGCCTCCCCCGAGGAGATCGACGACCTCGGGATGACGGCCGCCCTGCGGCTCGCGGCCATGCGCGCCCTTGAGGCGCTGCCCGTCCGCCCCGACGCGGTCATCCTCGACGGGAAGTACGACTACCTGGGCGCGCCCTGGAAGGTCCGTACGGTGATCAAGGGCGACCGGTCGTGCGTGGCGGTCGCGGCGGCCTCGGTGATAGCCAAGGTTCACCGCGACAAAATGATGGCCGAACTGGGTATCGACCATGCAGACTTCGGTTTTGCGGCCAACGCCGGTTATCCGTCACCGGTGCACAAGGCCGCACTGGAGGAACGGGGCCCCACCCCGTACCACCGCTTGTCGTGGGCGTATCTTGATGCGCTGCCCCAGTGGCGGCACCTCAAGAAGGTCCGCAGCTGGGCGGACGGAAGCGTTCCGGAAATCGAGGGCCAGCTCGGCTTCGACTTCTGACCGGTTCCGGTCGCACTGATGTGCCACCCGCCGATGCCGGTCGCTTCGGCGTTTGATAAAAATCAGCTCATGCCTCTCATTCCCGAGGAGCCTCAGATTCACGAGAGTGCCCAGGGTCCCCGCGCCACGGCCGGCGGCCGTTCCGCGCCGACCCCCCGTCCCGTACCGGGCCCCCGCCCCGCGGCCCCTGCCCGCCCCGGACGCCCGGGGCCCATCCGGCCGATGCCGGCCCAGCGCACCCCGCGCGAGCCGGCCAAGCCCGGACCGTCCGTTTCCGCCTCCACTCCGCAGATCCAGCTGATCCCGGCCTCCGCCGAGGGTGCGCTGGATGCCGCCGAGGAAGCCGTCGACCTGCTGCTGGAGTCCGGTCGCGCCCCTGGTGACGTGCTGGTGATCACCACCGGCGAGCCGCACCCGTGGGCCGCGCACGAACTGTCCTTCGGCGAGGCCGCCTACTGGGCGCAGCACGACGCCGGTGACGACGTCTTCTACGCCGACGCCTCGGCGGCCTCCCGTGCCGCGGCCCGACCGGTGGTCGTGGTCGCCGTCAACGGCGGTGCCGACGCCACTGTCGCCGCCACGCTTCCGCTGGCGCTCAGCCGGTCCGGTGCCCTGCTGATCGTCTGCGGCGACCCGAAGCAGATCAACTCGGTGCTGGGCGCGGGCGTCTGAGCGGCCCGGCCCGGTCCGGCCCGGTCCGCTCGCGTCCCGCCCTTGGCGCCGGGGACCGAGCCGGATGGCCGGTTCGGGCTTCGGCCGCCGCGGCCGGTGAGTGCAGCGCCGACGGCACCCCGAACGGCGCTCTCTTCGCCATGCCCTGCTACGGTCGGGTTCCCGGTGTCGGTGGTCAGTGACGCATATCGGTCGGCGTTGACGCATGCCGACCGGGTGCCGGCGCCCGTCGGTGGGCATTGACGATGTCGGCGGGACAGTGCCGCCGTAGAGGCGAACGGTTTCCTGAGGCTACGGGCGTGGGCGACTTCCGTGCTCTTCCGGTGTGCGGCCTGCTCGCGGACGCGGGCGCCGCGAGCGGCCGGCGCCTCCAGGCGAGGGCGCACGAGCTGGTGGTGCTGAGGCCTTCCGCCGGCGTAGTCGCCGCTCCCGGCGGCGCTGCGACGGTGCCGTGCCGCTCAGCGGGCGGCGGCCCGGCGCATCAGGTCCGAGGAAGTGCCCCCGGTGCGAGGCTGGTGCAGCGGTATGCCCGCCGGATCGAACTCCTCGGGAGTCGACTCGGCGTTGGGGCGGCGGCCCCCGCGGTCCTCACCGAGAACCTGCCAGCCACCGCGCGTCAGCGTGATGTACGCACCACAGCGCAGCCCGTGCAACGTGCACGCGTCGCGCAGGCCCCACATCCACGCGCCGTCCTCCTCCGTCCACCGGGTGTCGCCCTCACGGCAGTAGAGCAGCACCGCCGTCCGCACCGGCGTCCGGCGCCGCAGGTCGTGGGGGATGACCCGGCGCAACTGGGCAAGCAGCGCGTTGCGGAACACCCATCCGTCCGCAGGGGCGGGACGCCGGGTGAACGACGCGCTCGCGCACAGTCGTTCCTCCGGATCCAGGACGGCCACCACGGCCGTGGAGGGTCGTGGCCGGTGCCGGGCGTGCAGCCCGCTGACGACTTCCCGGGGGTTGCGCAGCAGGGGAATCTCGGCGGCTGCCCATTCCGCCGGCTCGAGCAGTCGGGCCACGGGATGGGCGGAAGCGGCGGACGGGGTGGCGGAACCTGCCAGGGATGCCGCCGAGGACGGAGCGAATCCGAAGGTCACGATCCTCCCTTCGGCTGACGCGCCCACAGCGCGGGCGGGGTGGGACTGGGGGGCGCACACCGCGGCAGAGCCCTGCCGGATCACGGACGAGCCGTGCGGGGAGCGGACCTCAATTCTTCCCGTCGAACTGGGTTGCGGCAACGAGCAATTGGGGCCGCCGACCGGTTCCTGGTGATGTGTGGCCTATATCCCCTCTACCTCTCTGCCCAGTGTCTTCCCAGCGAAGGGGCGGATCACTCCCGCACGCGAGAATCGGCGGCGACACCCTCACCGCTCCGGCGAGCGCCTTTCGGTGCGTGGTCCGTGGACCGTTCGCGAGCCGCTGGTCACGCTGGGTGAGGTGGCCGATTGTCAGTGCCATCGGGTTGCATGGGGGCATGGACGAACTCGAGCTCCGCGCTGAAGCCGACGCCATCCTCGCCGAGCTCGTCGGTGACCCGGGGGGCTCGGCCCGGTTGCGGGAGGACCAGTGGCAGGCGGTGGCGGCTCTGGTGCGGGAGCGCAGGCGTGCCCTGGTGGTGCAGCGCACCGGCTGGGGCAAGTCGGCGGTGTACTTCGTCGCCACCGCTCTGCTGCGCCGGCGCGGCTCCGGCCCGACGGTGATCGTCTCGCCGCTGCTGGCGCTCATGCGCAACCAGGTGGAGTCGGCGGCGCGGGCCGGCATCCGGGCGCGCACCATCAACTCGGCCAACCTGGAGGAGTGGGACACCATCCACGAGGAGATCGAGCGCGGCGAGACCGACGTTCTCCTTGTGAGCCCGGAGCGTCTCAATTCTGTTGATTTCCGCGATCAGGTGCTGCCCAAGCTCGCGGCCACGACCGGTCTGCTGGTGGTCGACGAGGCACACTGCATCTCCGACTGGGGGCACGACTTCCGGCCGGACTACCGCCGGTTGCGGGCGATGCTCGCTGACCTCGCCCCCGGCGTGCCGGTGCTGGCCACCACGGCGACGGCCAACGCGCGGGTCACCGCGGACGTGGCCGAACAGTTGGGTACCGGCGCCGGTGAGGCCCTGGTGCTGCGCGGCCCGCTCGAGAGGGAGAGCCTGAGGCTCGGAGTGGTCCAGCTGCCGGACGCCGCGCACCGCCTGGCCTGGCTGGCCGAGCATCTCGACGAGCTGCCGGGCTCCGGGATCATCTACACGCTGACGGTGGCCGCGGCCGAGGAGGCGACCGCCTTCCTGCGGCAGCGCGGCTTCCGCGTGGCCTCCTACACGGGGCGCACGGAGAACGCCGACCGGCTGCAGGCCGAGGCCGACCTGTTGGAGAACCGGGTCAAGGCGCTGGTGGCGACGTCGGCGCTGGGCATGGGCTTCGACAAGCCGGACCTGGGCTTCGTGGTGCACCTCGGCTCGCCGTCCTCGCCGATCGCCTACTACCAGCAGGTGGGACGCGCGGGGCGCGGGGTGGCCCACGCCGATGTGCTGCTGCTGCCGGGCAAGGAGGACGAGGCCATCTGGCGCTACTTCGCCGATACGGCCTTCCCACCCGAGGCGCAGGTCCGGCAGACCCTCTCCGCCCTCGCCGGTGCGGGACGGCCGCTGTCCGTGCCCGCACTGGAGGCGTCCGTGGATCTACGGCGCAGTCGGCTGGAGACGATGCTGAAAGTGCTCGACGTGGACGGGGCGGTCAAGCGGGTGAAGGGAGGCTGGGTCTCCACCGGCGAGCAGTGGGTCTACGACTCCGAGCGGTACGCGTGGGTGGCGCGGCAGCGGGCTGCCGAGCAGCAGGCCATGCGCGATTACGTGAGCACGTCCCGGTGCCGGATGGAGTTCCTGCGCCGTCAGCTGGACGACGAGGGGGCGGCCCCGTGCGGGCGGTGCGACAACTGCGCAGGGCCCTGGGCCGATTCCGCTGTCTCGACGGAGACGTTGACAGGGGCGGTCAAGGAACTGGACCGCCCGGGGGTCGAGGTCGAGCCGCGCCGCATGTGGCCGACGGGGATGCCCGCACTGGGCATCGACCTCAAGGGGCGCATCCCGGCCACGGAGCAGTGCTCCACCGGGCGTGCCCTGGGGCGGCTCTCGGACATCGGCTGGGGCAACCGTCTGCGTCCGCTGCTGGCCGAGAACGCGCCCGACGGGCCGGTCCCCGACGACGTCCTGCGGGCGGCGGTGACGGTCCTCGCCGACTGGGCGCGCTCTCCGGGCGGCTGGGCGCCGAATGCCCCGGACGCCTCTGCCCGGCCGGTGGGAGTCGTCGCCGTACCGTCGCTGAGCCGCCCCCAACTGGTGGGTTCCCTCGCCCAGGGCGTCGCGGACATCGGCCGCCTCCCCTTCCTGGGCACCTTGACCTACACCGGGCCGAGTGGCGGGCACGCCGCACGCCGCAGCAACTCCGCCCAGCGGCTGAGGGCGCTGTCCGGCGCCTTGACCGTCCCTGAGGAGCTGGCCGGTGCCCTGGCCGGCTCTCCCGGCCCCGTCCTGCTCGTGGACGACTACACCGACTCCGGCTGGACTCTCGCAGTCGCTGCCCGCCTCCTTCGCCGGGCAGGCAGCGAACAGGTTCTTCCGTTGGTCCTCGCTGTCGCAGGCTGAGCTTCCCCCGGCCCGCGTCCACTCCCCGGCTGCGCCCGGTCGCAGCACGCTCAGCGTCCGGCGGAGTCTGCTGCAACGTGTCTGACGGGGAGTGAACTGGAGCGCTCCTCGGGCGCCTGCTTCGTGCCCGCGGCGCATCGAAGCGCGCCACCGCACTTCGTACGGACGCGGTGCGTCCGGGCGTTGCCCGAGCCCGGCTCGATGCGGGCTGCCCCCCGCACACGACTTGCCGACGCCTTGACGATTCGTTCCGCGAACGTTCAGCCAGCCGTCTGCGTCTGGGTTGTGTGTCGTCCCTAGGGTCCCTGCGGACTCGAAAGAAGGGACCCATGGGCAGACTCCTCGCAGTCCGGGCTCGCGGCATCACCAAGTGTTTCGGTGACGTCGTCGCACTCGACGGCATCGACCTGGATGTGACACAGGGCCAGATCCACGGCCTGGTCGGACCGAACGGCGCCGGCAAGACGACGTTGCTCGGCCTCCTGCTGGGCCTGGCCGTCGCCGACAGCGGCCGCCTGGAGATCCTGGGTACGCCGGTCGGGCGGGCGTTCGCCGCTCCCGACGGTGTCGCCGGCTTCGTGGACGGGCCGGGTCTCTACCCCTCGCTCACCGCCAGGCAGAACCTCGCCGCACTGGCCGCTCTCCGCGGCCACGACGCCCGGACGACGGCGATCGACGACGTACTCGACCAGGTCGGACTCACCGATGTCGCCGACGACCGGGCCCGCGGCTTCTCCCTCGGCATGCGTCAGCGGCTCGGGCTCGCCGCCGCCCTGCTCACCAAGCCCCGGCTGCTCGTGCTCGACGAACCTTCCAACGGCCTGGACCCGGCCGGCAAAAGACACGTACACGGTGTCCTCACCCGGCTCGCGGCGGACGGAACCAGCGTCGTGCTCTCGAGCCACCGCATGGACGACCTGGAGGCACTGTGCTCCGAGGTCACCATCATCGCCACCGGACGGGTCGTCTTCTCCGGCCCGCTGGGCAAGCTGGCCGCCGAGAACCCCGAACTCGACTACCGGCTGCGGACCTCCGACCCGCAGGCCGCCCGCCGGCTGGCTGCCGACACCGCCGGGATACGGGTCGTCGACGACGCCGGGGCACGGCACGACGCGGAGGTGCTCGTGGTGCGCGCGCTGGTGCCCGCTCTCGACGAACTGGTGGCGGAGCTCGTGCACGCGGGCGTCGCGGTGCGTGAACTCGCCCCGTCGGTCTCGCCGCTCGAAGCCGCGTTCCTCGCCCTCACCGAGCAGCAGGAGGCCGCCCGATGACCGCGACCGTCGTCGATGACAACGTCGTCGTGGCCCGTGCCCCCCGCGTCTCGGTGGTGCGCGGCTACCGCTTCGAGCTGGTCAAGCTGGTCTCGCAATGGCGGATCCGCCTGCTGGTCCTCGCCTGCTGGATCGCGCCGGCGCTCTTCGTCGCCGGGGTGAGCCGGCAGAGCACGCTCCCCGCCGACACCCTCTTCGGCCGCTGGATGCACGCCACGGGGTGGGCCGGACCGCTGGTGATGCTCGGCTTCGCGGGTACCTGGGCGCTGCCGCTGCTGACCTCGGTGGTCGCCGGCGACGTGTTCGCCTCCGAGGACCGGCTCGGCACCTGGCGCCACCTGCTCGTGGCCGTCCGGTCGCCCAGGCGGATCTTCGCGGCGAAGGCGCTGGCCAGTCTCACCGTCATCCTGCTGCTCGTGGCCGGGCTGGCCTGTTCCAGCACGGCCGGCGGGATCGTGGCGGTCGGAAACCAGCCGCTCGTCGGCCTCGACGGCCACCTGCTCGCGCCGGGGGACGCCGCGGGCAAGGTGCTGCTCGCCTGGGTCTGCGCCCTCGCCCCGACCTTGGCCCTCGCCGCGATCGGACTGCTCGGCTCGGTCGCCCTGGGGCGCTCGCCGATGGGGCTGCTGCTGCCCCCGGTCGTCGCGCTCGCGATGCAGGTCGCCCAGATGTTGCCGCTGCCCGTCGCCGTGCGCCTCGCCCTGCCCGGCTACGCATTCATCTCCTGGAACGGTCTGTTCACCAATCCGGCGCAGGCCGGTCCGCTCCTGATCGGCATCGTCGTCAGCCTGGTGTGGGCCGTGCTCGCGACAGGGCTGGCGTACCTGCTGTTCCTGCGGCGCGACTTCACCAATCCGGCCTACGACGGTTCCGGGCGCCGCGCGGTCACCACCGGACTGCTGCCGCTGGTCGGACTGACGGCCCTCACCGTCGCGGCGGTCGCCGTGGCGACCCCGTCGATGGGCTCCGGGATCGAGCAGGACAAGGTCCAGCGGTCGGTCGCGACGGCGTTCGCCCACCTCTACCGCATGCAGACCGAGCAGCTCCACCGGCCGGCCGTCACCGAGGCGCAACTGAAGGCCACAGCGGCGTGCACCAAGGGCGACGGCCAGGTCGCCCCCCAGGGGGCGGGCAACGACTGGCGTTGCGTCGTCACCTGGCACCTTCCCGGCGTCGAGGCCGCGGGGACGGCCATCTACCAACTCGACGTCACCTCAGACGGGCGGTTCGTGGCCGACGGCGACGGACCGAAGGAAGTGAACGGCTACTTCCTGGTCCGTACCCCCACCGGGAACGCCCCGAATCCCCTATGGCAGTTCGACGGCAACGTCGAGCTGCTCGACACCTCCTCGAAGGGATAGTTCCATGCAGGTAACACGGCAGCGTCGAAACAACGAGAAGGAGCAGGTCAGCCTTTTCGGTAGACGCGTCGGCCGGCGGGCTGTGCTGGTGACGTCGGGCATCGCTGTCGCCCTCGCCGTCACGGGCACCGCCGTTGCTTCCACCCACCAGTTCGGCACCCAGCAGGTCGGCCAGGTCACCGCCAACGGTCAGGTCGTCGCCGCCGACCAGTACATCGCCCCGTACGGCAGCCGCACCGTCATCAACGACGGCAAGATCATGTCGTCCTCGGTCAGCCCGGACGGCACCCTTCTCGCGGCCTCGGTCGCCGACGGTGATGCGGCGCTGGTCATCATGGATCTCAAGACCGGGCAGGTGAAGCAGAAGGTCGGCAGCAACAAAGCGGACGACCTTCGCATCAGCAGCGGCTCCGTCGGCCAGGAGGGTCCGACGTACTCGCCCGACGGCAAGCAGCTGTGGCTGGGCCAGAGCGACGGCTACACCAGGTTCACCGTGAACACGGACGGCACCCTCTCCAACCCGACGACCATCTCCATACCGGCCGACGGCTCCAAGCACGCGCTGGTGGGTGCGGCGGTCTTCTCGGCCGACGGCTCCACCGTGTACTCCGCGGTCAACGGCCAGAACCGGGTGGTCGCCATCGACGCGGCGACGGGGACCATCAAGCAGAGCTGGGCCGTGGGCAACGCCCCCCGTGGCATCGCCCTGGTCGGCGACAAGCTCTACGTCAGCAACGAGGGCGGGCGTCCGGCCAAGGCCGGCGACACCACGATGAACTCCTACGGCACCCAGGTGCCGGCCAACCCGGAGACCGGTGCCTCCACCACCGGCACGGTCAGCGTCATCGACGTGGCGAACCCGTCCGCCGCCGTCGGGTCCATCGACGTCGGTCTGCACCCGACCGCGGTGTACGCGAAGAAGGGGGCGGTGTTCGTCACCAACACCGCCGACAACAACGTGTCGGTCATCAACACCGCCAACGACAAGGTCGTCCAGACCATCTCCACGCAGCCGTGGCCGGAGGCGTCGGTCGGCTACGAGCCCAACGCGGTGACGCTCACCGACGACGGTCACCTGCTGGTGACGCTCGGCCGCGCCAACGCGGTCGCCGTCTACCGGTACACCTCCCCGCAGCAGCCGGCCCGCTACGTCGGCCTGCTCCCGACGGACTACTTCCCCTCGGGGATCACCACCGTGGGCAAGACCGTGGTCGTCTCCAACACCCGTGGCATCGACGCGCGCCGCCCCACCACCGCGGCCGGCCACGGCACCCACGACACGACTTCCAGCCTGACGCAGTTCACGCTGCCGGACGACAGCGTCATCAGGTCCGAGACGGCCAAGGTCTTCAAGCAGAACGGCTGGACCGCGGGCTCGGTCAAGTCGGCCAAGGGCAGGAGCAACGCGAAGCCGGTGCCGGTCCCGACGAGGCTCGGCGACCCCTCGACGATCAAGCACGTCTTCCTGCTCGTCAAGGAGAACCGGACCTACGATCAGGTCTTCGGTGACATGAAGCAGGGCAACGGCGACTCGTCGCTCACGCAGTTCGGCGAGAACGTGACGCCGAACCAGCACGCGCTCGCGCAGCAGTTCGGGCTGTACGACAACTTCTACGACATCGGCACGAACTCCGCCGAGGGCCACAACTGGCTCATGCAGTCCGACAACCCGGAGTACACCGAGTCCTCGGCCGGTGAGTACACGCGCAGTTACGACACCGAGGACGACGTCCTCGGCCACCAGAAGTCCGGATTCATCTGGACCGGTGCGCAGGCGGCCGGCAAGTCCGTCAAGGACTACGGCGAGTTCCAGTCGATCGAGAGCAAGCCGGCCGGCGCGACCTGGCAGAACCTGTACTGCGACGCCAAGAACATGGAGACGACCGGGCAGAAGACCGCCTACCCCATTCAGACCGGCTCGGCGATCCCGTCGCTCAACAAGGTGTCGGTGCCCGGCTTCCCGCTGTTCGACCTCAGCGTCCCGGACGTCTACAAGGAACAGATCTGGAAGCAGGACTTCGAGAAGAACGGTCCGGCGAACCTGAACATGTTCTGGTTCTCCAACGACCACACCGGTGGTCCGCCGAGCCCTGCCGCCGAGGTCGCGGACAACGACCTCGCGGTCGGCAAGATGGTCGACGAGATCACGCACAGCAAGTACTGGAAGGACTCGGCGATCTTCGTCGTCGAGGACGACTCGCAGGCCGGTCTCGACCACGTCGACGGTCACCGTGCCCCGGTCCAGGTCATCAGCCCCTGGGCCAAGCACGGCACCGTCGACAGCCACTACTACTCGCAGATCACGATGGTTCGCACCATCGAGCAGATCCTCGGGATCCACCCGATGAACCAGCTGGACAGCGCGGCCACCCCGATGTTCGGAGCCTTCACCCAGAAGCCGAACTACACGCCGTTCAAGGCCCAGCCCAACCGGACCTCGCTGACCCTCGGCCTGAGCACCCAGCCCTCCTGCGGCCCGGACACCCCGGCGCCGCAGGACTCCAAGGCGGCGCCCGCGCAGACGTCCGTAACGGTGCCGGCGGCCGAGCAGAAGGTCGCGGCGCAGTGGAAGGCCTGGGAGTCGCACCAGCGGTTGACCGGTACCAAGGCGGTGCCCGACTTCGCCAACCCCGAGCAGATGAACCGTCTCACGTGGTACGAGACGCACAACTGGTCCAAGCCGTACCCCGGTGACAGCAAGATCTACGCGCCGAACGACGTGCCCGGCGCCTACATCCCGTCGTCGGAGTCCGACGGCTGACACAGCTGTTCGCATCGAGGGGCCCCGGGCCGGCGTCAACGCCGGCCCGGGGTCCCTTGCCTTGTAGCCCATGGCGTCCAGGCAACCCGATCGGTCGGACATCGTGCGAGCGAGCCGGGCTGCCTGTGGACAACTCCTGGCGTGCCCATGGTCATGGTTGTCCACAGGCCAACCGGAATTTCAAGATCCGCGAGATGGTCGCGGCATGACGAACCACGACGAAGCGGCCGGCCCCTCCGGCATCGGAGACATGCACGGATCCGCGCACCACAGCGGCGAGCCCACCGCGTACACAGGACACGGCCGCTCTGCGGGAGGCCCGGGCGAAACCCAGGTCACCCTGCGCACCCCGGCCGAACTGGCCGACGCCTTGCCGTACCTGCTCGGGTACCGCCCGGAGGACAGCATCGTGCTGGTGGCACTGCACGACCGGGACGGGCGCGGGAGGTTCGGCGGTCGCGCACGGCTCGGCATCCCCGCCCAGCCCGGCGACTGGCCGTCCGCGGCACAGCAGTTGGCGCGCGGCCTGGTGACAGGGAGCGAGCGCAGAGGTGCCCGGCCGGAAAGCATGGTCGCCTATCTGGTCCAGGAACCGTCGAGTGGTGAGACCGGACGCGACGTGATGGAGCGCCTCCGGCCGCTGGCCCAGTCGCTTCGCACGGTCTGCGGCAGCCTCGACGCGCCCGTGGTGGAGGCGCTGTGCCTCTCCGACGGCCGCTTCTGGTCGTACGTGTGCCCCAGCCCCGGCTGTTGTCCTTCCGAAGGGCAGCCGCTGGGCCTGCCCGGCACCTCCGTCCTGGCTGCCGCCGCGACCTACGCGGGCCTTCAGGTGCGCGGCACGCTCAAGGAGTTCCGGGCGAGGCTCAGTCCCTGGGAGACGGCGGCCGCGCTCGATCAGGAAGCGGCGCTGGACGCCGCGAGCATGGCGCTCGTCCGGAGAATCCTGGACGACGGCACCCGCGACGGGGTCGCCGCCGAGACGCTCGCACTCGCCGAGCGGGTCATGGCCCGGCTCGCCGAGGCCCCGCCGGTGTCCGCAGCCCCGGCGGCGGACCGGCGCGACGACGAGCTGCTCGGGCACGACGAGGCCGCGGCCCTGATCGTCGGCCTCCAGGACCGCATGACCCGCGACCGTGCGGCGGAGTGGATGGAGGGCGCGGAGGCCGCCGCCGCGCTGCGGCTGTGGCGCGCCCTGGCCCGTCGCTGTGTCGGCTCGTACGGCGAGCACGCCGCGGCGCCGCTGACGCTCGCCGGGTGGGTGGCCTGGTCGACCGGCGACGAGCTGGAGGCGCGCGAAGCCCTCGCCATGGCCCTGGGCGCGGACCCGCACTACCTCTTCGCCCGCCTCCTGCACCAGGCCTGCAACGAGGGCCTCGACCCGGAGACCGTTCGCCGCTGCCTGCCTGCGGAACGGGCGGGCCGCGAAGGGAAGCTCGGGGCGCCCGCCACGATGCCGGATGACACGGCCGAGCTCTCGGCCGGTGCCCCACCCCCCGCCGCGGCCGGGACACCCACCCCGCGGCAGCCCTCCCGTGCCCCTGGCGCACCCCGGCGAAGGCGCACGGTCCGCGCGGCGAGCGGCGGCAGCCGGCCGCCCCGCGGTCCCGCCGAGGCGGTCAGGGCCCGTCGCCGGCGTCCCGCCGACATCCCCCCTGGTGGCGAAGGGCAGCGGGCGACGGAGGAGGCGACCGACCGGTCCGGTGCCCGCCGCCGTCCCGGCCGGTGTACGGAGGAGGGCGGCACATGAGGACGTCCTGCCGCGCGGTGTACCGCCGTTCGGTCGGCTTCCCCTCCCACGGGCGTGACCCCGGGCAGGCGCGATCCGTTCACCTGAGTGGCGGAACCCGTGCTCGGGTCGCGCCGCCGCACCGCTCACGACCCTCTCCGGAGCCGCCCACCCGGCTCCGGGCGCACCCCAGGCGTACCGAGCGCAGAGAAAGCCGCCCCATGCCCCTGTCCGCACCGTTCTCCGCCCCCGACGGCAACCGGCGTCCCCGCCACGGCCCCTCGGAGCCCCGCCTTTCCCGGGGTGCCCCACCGGCCGCGTCCAGGATGCCGGGCGGCACACCGGCTCCCGTCCCGCCGCACGTCGACCGGCCCCAGGCATGCCCTGCGCCCCTGCCCGCTGCGCCGCGCCGAGTCGCCGACCTGCCGCCCGCCCACACCGCGCTGATCTGCGTCGCCCTGCCCGGCCTGGTGATCTCCACGGATCAGGGACAGCTGACGGGACAGGGCCTGGAGGGGTTCTACCGAGCGGGCCGGCGCGTGCTCTCCCGCTGCGAGGTGCGGGTGGCCGGACGGGAGCCGCTTCCCGTCCAGGCCCGCATGGTCGCGGCCGACCGGGCCCGCTTCGTGGGGACGGTGCACGCGTCCCCCGACGCGGGACCGGATCCGGACGTCGTCGTGGAGCGTGTTCGGTTCGCCGACGGCACGGAGCGGATCACCCTGCACAGCGCGGCGCCGCGCCCGCTGCGGCTGCCGATGGAGGTGTCCCTCGGCACCGATCTCGCGGAACTGGGAGAGATCGCCTCGGGCAGCACCGGACCCGAACTCCCCGCCACCGTCCATGACTCCGGGCTGCGCTGGTCCTGTCAGAAGGGCGACTGCGCGGTCACGGCCGCGCCGCCCCCCACGGACGCCCTCGCCTCGGCGGGACTCCTGCGCTGGGAGCTGGAACTGCCGCCCGGCGGGACGCGGAGCGTTGAACTGCGGCTGCGGCCGGACGGCGCGGCCCCGGTCAGAGCGGTGGGACACGGTGCGGCGAGCCCGTTCGTGCAGGCCCGGGCCACCGGGGACGACCCCCGTGTCCAGCCGCTGCTGGACACCTGTGTCGAGGACCTCAGGGCCCTGCTGCTCCGGGACCCCGCGCACCCTTCCGACATCCAGCTGGCGGCCGGAGCGCCGTGGCGCTGCGGCCCGGCGCCCGCGGAGTCCCTGGCGGCGGCCCGGATGACGCTGCCGCTCGGCACCCGGCTGGCCGCGGGCACGCTGCGGATCCTCGCCCGTACCCAAATCGGCGGCCCGGGCCTCCGCTCGGGCATGATCCCGGGGCCCCGCCGGGACGCGGGCGCGCATCTGCCACCGGGCTGCACGGGCACCGAGGCCACCCTGCTGTTCCCCGTGCTCCTCGCGGAAGCCTGGCGCTGGGGGCTTCCCGAGCGGGAGACGGAGGAGCTGCTGCCGGCGGCCGAACACTGTCTGCGGTGGTTGCGCACCACCGTCGGTGACGGCGTCTACCTCCCCGACCCGCAGCCGACCGGGCCGCTGCGCTGCGAGACCCAGGCGCAGGCCCACCGCGCCGCGGTGGTCGGCGCCGACCTGCTCGACGCATACGGGCGACCGGGCGGGGCCGAGCTGCGCGAATGGGCCGAGGAGCTGCGCGACGCGTTCTGCGAGGACTTCTGGATCGAGGATCGGTCGGGGGGCAGACCGGCGGCCGCCCGCACCCGCGACGGACGCCTCGTACCGCACCTCGGCGCGGGCGCCGCCCACCTCCTCGACACCGGGCTGCTCGGCTGCGGCACCCTGGCGCCCGGCCTGCTGGACAAGGCGCGCACCGAGCAGCTCG
Organism: Streptomyces cynarae; assembly: GCF_025642135.1. Taxonomy (NCBI): domain Bacteria; kingdom Bacillati; phylum Actinomycetota; class Actinomycetes; order Kitasatosporales; family Streptomycetaceae; genus Streptomyces; species Streptomyces cynarae. The sequence continues at coordinate 6,512,463 of NZ_CP106793.1, forward strand.
CGCGGTTGCTAGGCGGCCCCGCCATGGACTCGGGCTGGGGACTGCGCGGTCTGGCGGCCAGGGAGGCGGCGTACAACCCGTTCGGACACCGCGCAGGAGCGGTGCGCGTCCATGAGACGGCGGTCGCCGTCGCGGGACTGGCCGCCGCCGGATACGAGAAGGAGGCGGGCGGCCTGCTCGGGGGGATGCTGGCGGCGGCGGAGGCGTTCGGATACCGGCTGCCCGAGATGTTCGCCGGCGAGCCGCGGACGGAAGGGAGCGCGCCGCTTCCGCACCCGGCGGCCTGCCGGCCCGCCGCCACCGCGGCCGCCGCCGGGGTGCTGCTGCTCACCGCGCTCGTCGGAATCCGTCCCGACGCGCCCGCCGGGACGGTGACCCTGTGTCCGGTCCGCAGCGCCCCACTCGGTGAGATCGTCCTGACCGGACTGAGGCTGGCCGGCGCCCCCTTCTCCGTGCGGGTGGGCCGGCTCGGCCTCGCCATGGTGGAGGAGGCCGCCGACGGGCTGCAGCTGGGGGCGTGACCTCGGATGACGTAGCGCGGCAGCACGGAGGCCGACTGTCGATGAGACCTGGATCGGACAGAAGTGGATCAGCCGCCGAAGCGGTCGCGGAAGGGAGTGTTTATCGTCAGGCAGACGACTATGATCGCGGCATGCCCTACGACCCGTCAGCCTTCCCGCCCTTCGCCGTCACCGTGGATCTGGTCGTGCTGACCGTGCGCCGCCACGCCCTGTGTGCGCTGGCGGTGCGCAGGGGTGAGCCGCCCTTCCAGGGCCGGTGGGCGCTGCCGGGCGGCTTCGTCCGGGCTGACGAGGACCTGGCGCAGGCCGCCGCACGCGAGCTGGCCGAGGAGACGGGGCTGCGGGCCCACGACCCGTCCGCGCCGGCTCAGGACAACGGCGCCCACCTTGAGCAGCTGGCCACGTACGGCGACCCGAAGCGCGACCCGCGGATGAGGGTGGTGAGCGTCGCCCATCTCGCGCTCGCCCCCGACCTGCCCGCGCCCCGGGCCGGCGGTGACGCCAGCAACGTACGCTGGGCCCCGGTCGAGGAGCTGCTGCAGCAGGGCGGGTACGGCCGCGCCGGTGAACCCGTGGCTCCGCTCGCCTTCGATCACGCGCAGATCCTCGCGGACGGTGTCGAGCGCGCCCGGTCCAAGATCGAGTACTCCTCGCTGGCCACTGCCTTCTGCCCTCCCGAGTTCACCGTCGGCGAGCTGCGCAGGGTCTACGAGGCCGTGTGGGGCGTGGCGCTCGACCCGCGCAACTTCCACCGCAAGGTGACGGGTACGCCCGGCTTCCTCGTCCCCACGGGCGGTACGACGACCCGGCAGGGCGGCCGCCCCGCACAGCTCTTCCGCGCGGGTGGCGCCACGCTGCTCAACCCGCCGATGTTGCGTCCTGAGGTCTGACCCGCGGCGTCACGCGGGTGAACGCGACCCACGGACGGCTGCGGGAAGCCGGCCGCCGTCTGCGAGCTCCCCGGCGCCGTCGGCGTCGGTCGTGGACCTCCGGTCGCCGACATCAGCGCCGGACATATGTCCGATCATGTGATTTCTGCTCAAAGTAAGAGCCTGTCCGTCAGCAAGGTTCCCGACAAATTGGGTATATCGCGCTATCTTGCTTCGAGTGATCCAGGCGATCGGATTGACCAGCACCCCCCGCAAGGACCTTCCGCCCGCCGTCGACGACGTGTCCTTCGAGGCTCACGCGGGCCACGTCACCGCGCTTCTGGGAGCCTCGGGTGCGGGCAAGACGACGGCGCTCCGGCTCATGCTCGAACTTCAAACGGGCCGCGGCATCACCTACTTCCGGGGCCGCCCGCTGCACCGCATCGCCCACCCCGCCCGTGAAGTGGGCGTGCTGCTCGGCGACGTCCCCGGTCATCCCGCGCGCACGGTCCGCGGACAACTGCGCATGCTGTGCGCAGCCGCGGGCGTGCCGGTCCGGCGCGCCGACGAGGTCCTCGAGGCGGTGGGACTCGTCGGCCTGCGCGACGAGCGCCTGGGCAACCTCTCGCGCGGCATGGACCGTCGCCTGGGCCTCGCCTGCGCCCTGCTCGCCGACCCGCACGCGCTCGTCCTCGACGACCCCGCGGCCGGGCTCTCCGCCCGTGAGGGGCGCTGGCTGCACGGCGCTCTGCGCGCGCACGCCGCCCAGGGCGGCACCGTCCTGTTCACCACGGCCGACCCGAAGGAGGCGGCGCGCGCCGCCGATCACGTCGTCACCCTCGACCGGGGCCGTCTCGTCGCCGACCAGCCGGCCGCCGACTTCGCCCGTACCCGGCTGCGGCCCCGCGTGGCCGTCCGCAGCCCGCACGCCGCCCGCCTCGGCGCCCTGCTCGCCAAGGAAGCCAGAACCGCGCAGCGTTCGGTGGAGATCGTGCAGGAGGACGGCAACCGGCTGTCGGTGTACGGCAGTACATGTGCCGACATCGGCGAGGCCGCCTTCCGGCACGGCATTCTCGTCCACCAACTCGCGGACGAAATCGGTGACATGGGGCCGAATGCCGGTGTCGAGACCGCCGCGGCCCTGTCCGCCGGGACGCCCGAACCGGGCGACCTGTCCCCGCTGTCACCGCCCGTCGACGTCCGGTCCGTCCCGAGCCCGCTGCGCCCGCTGCGCTATGAGCTGCGCCGTGCCGCCGGGATCGGCACCGGCTACGCCACCGCGGCCGCCGTCCTCGTCACCTCGGTTCTGCTCGCCGTTCTTCTCGCCCGGGCCGGGCACACTCCGCAGCACCGCCTGCTGGCCGCCTGGCCGCAACAGCTCCCGTTGCCGCCCGCGGCGCTCGGCGCCGGTCTGCTGGGTGCCCACGCCTTCGGCGACGAGTTCCGACATCCCGCCCTGGCGGCGGCCCGCGGGACCGTCTCCCGCCGCCTGGGGCTGCTCGCCGCCAAGCTCCTCGTCGCCGGGGCCACGGCGCTGGCGCTGGCCATCCTCGCCGCCGTCTGCGACCTGGTGTCGCTCCACATCCTCTACGGGCGGGAGGCCGCCCAGGTGCCCGCCGACTGGCTTCCGCTCGCGGTCAGTTGGTGCGGGCTGGTCGCAGGATGCGCCTGGGCCGGTGTGCTGGCCGCCGGCCTTTTCCGGTCCACGACCGCGGGGCTCGCCGCCGTCCTCACGGTGCCCGTCGTCGTCGTACCCCTGGTCGAGAAGGCGCTGGCGGGGCCGTCCGTGCGGACCGCGACGGGCCTCGCCGAGCGGATGCCGGCCCTGATGCTGCTGCGCTGGCCCTTCGGCGGGGACAGGTACTTGGCCGTGGCGGTGCGCATGATCGCCCAACCGGTGGGCGGAGCACTGACCTTGTCCCTGTCCGCCCTGCTGTGCGCCTACCTGATCGCAACCCTGCGCAGCAGGGTCCGATGACAACAGTCCGTGCCGATCCGGTCGCCCCTGTGTCGCAACTCCCCTGAAAAGCGCCCATTTCTTTCCGATAAGGCGTCAATTGCGACGCCGTGAGCGATCACCCTTTCGTGTGCTTTTCACCAAAGACCTCAAGGGAGTTGGAGAGGGCGCCGACAAAGGATCCGTGAGTACCCTTGCGCACACCATGATGACCGCCGCCCGCTCAGCAGACTCCGGCCTGGCCGGACCGGGCGAACTCGACCGCTACCCCTACGCCGAGGCGCCCGCCGCCGACCGCGTCGGCGCCCCCTCGTGGGAGGGCGGGGAGCCGGAACTGGGCCGCGTCGGCCGCCGCGCCGCGGGCAGCCGCGGACGCGGACTGCACGGCCAACTCGTCCAGCAGCTGGGCCAGATGATCGTCTCCGGGGACCTGGGTGCCGACCGCCCGCTGGTGCCCGAGGAGATCGGGCAGCGTTTCGAGGTCTCCCGGACCGTGGTCCGTGAATCGCTGCGCGTCCTGGAGGCCAAGGGCCTGGTCAGCGCCCGCCCGAACGTCGGCACACGCGTACGCCCCGTCAGCGACTGGAACCTCCTGGACCCGGACATCATCGAGTGGCGTGCCTTCGGGCCGCAGCGCGACGACCAGCGCCGCGAGCTGAGCGAGCTGCGCTGGACCATCGAGCCGCTCGCCGCGCGCCTCGCCGCCGGGCACGGGCGCGAGGAGGTGCAGCAGCGGCTCGGCGACATGGTCGAGATCATGGGCCACGCCATGGGGCAGGGCGACTCACTGACCTTCTCGCGTGCCGACGCGGAGTTCCACTCGCTGCTCATCCAGGTCGCCGGCAATCGCATGCTGGAGCACCTCTCGGGGATCGTCTCCGCCGCCCTCCAGGTCTCCGGCGGCCCGGTCACCGGGTGCGAGCGCCCGAACGAGACGGCCCTGGCGCAGCACGCCCGCATCGTCGACGCCCTCGCCGCGGGTGACGGCGCGGCCGCCGAGGGCGCCATGCGGCAACTGCTCACCGTCCACCCCGAGGTCGAGCGCGTGGTGCCCGCGCCGCGCGAGCACTGACCGCACACCGTCGGCGATGCGACCAGGGGTGGGTACCCGCATCGGGCGGCCCCCGGCCGGCGCGGCCGTCGGCCGGGGAGAGCCGTACGCCCGCCGTCGGACTCCGTCGGATCCTTCCGGGACCCGGCGGAGCCCGACGGAGGCCGGCGACCCCGCCCCGAGCCGGGGTGACGCAGCCGTCGGGGATCCGGTGCCGGTCTTGGGTGACCCGGTGGCGACCGGGGGTCCTCGGAGCCGACGGCGGCGGATTCCCGGTGTCGGATACGGATTCCCTGTGTCAGACGCGGCTTCCGGGATACGCGGTGGTGTAGAACCGTCGACGGCCGAGCGTCGGCAATGGCGTCGACCGATCACCTCTGCCCGTATCTGGACGTTTTTGAGCGGTTACGGGGTGTGATCCGGGCCACGTAGATTGGGCGTAACGCTCTGCGGGGCTGCGCGATGACCTAAGAGGTGACAGCCGAGGAGGGAATACGGACGCCGTTCGCGGCGCTGTGCATCTTCCCGGCCCCCGCCCGCGCCGTCGGCCCACCCCCAAGCCGGCGGTCGGCTCCTGTCCGTTGTGGATGGGGCCGGAAGCCGTTTTCCAACGTTCCGAGAGGTTGTTCGTGTCGGCCAGCACATCCCGTACGCTCCCGCCGGAGATCGCCGAGTCCGTCTCTGTCATGGCTCTCATTGAGCGGGGAAAGGCTGAGGGGCAGATCGCCGGCGACGATGTGCGTCGGGCCTTCGAAGCTGACCAGATTCCGGCCACTCAGTGGAAGAACGTACTGCGCAGCCTCAACCAGATCCTCGAGGAAGAGGGTGTGACGCTGATGGTCAGTGCCGCAGAGCCCAAGCGCACCCGCAAGAGCGTCGCAGCGAAGAGTCCGGCCAAGCGCACCGCCACCAAGGCCGTCCCGGCGAAGACGGTGACCACCAAGAAGGCCACCGCTCCCGCCGCCCCGGCGGTGCCGGTCGCCGACGATCCGGCTGAGGACGCGCCCGTCAAGAAGACCGCGGCCAAGAAGGCGGCGGCAGTGAAGAAGACGGTCGCGAAGAAGGCCGTCGCCAAGAAGACGGCGGCCAAGAAGACGACCGCCGCCAAGAAGGACGACGTCGAGCTGCTCGACGAGGACGTCCTCGAGGACACCCCTGTCAAGGCCGGCGAGGAGCCCGAGGGCGCGGAGAACGCCGGTTTCGTGCTCTCCGACGAGGACGAGGACGACGCGCCCGCGCAGCAGGTCGCCGCGGCCGGCGCCACCGCCGACCCGGTCAAGGACTACCTGAAGCAGATCGGCAAGGTCCCCCTGCTCAACGCCGAGCAGGAGGTCGAGCTCGCCAAGCGCATCGAGGCCGGCCTCTTCGCCGAGGACAAGCTGGCCAACGCCGACAAGCTCGCCCCCAAGCTCAAGCGTGAGCTGGAGATCATCGCGGAGGACGGCCGCCGCGCCAAGAACCACCTCCTGGAGGCCAACCTCCGTCTGGTGGTCTCCCTGGCCAAGCGCTACACAGGGCGCGGCATGCTCTTCCTGGACCTCATCCAGGAGGGCAACCTGGGCCTGATCCGCGCGGTCGAGAAGTTCGACTACACCAAGGGCTACAAGTTCTCCACGTACGCCACCTGGTGGATCCGTCAGGCGATCACCCGCGCCATGGCCGACCAGGCCCGCACCATCCGTATCCCGGTGCACATGGTCGAGGTCATCAACAAGCTCGCGCGCGTGCAGCGGCAGATGCTCCAGGACCTGGGCCGGGAGCCCACCCCGGAGGAGCTGGCCAAGGAGCTCGACATGACCCCGGAGAAGGTCATCGAGGTCCAGAAGTACGGCCGGGAGCCGATCTCGCTGCACACCCCGCTCGGCGAGGACGGCGACAGCGAGTTCGGTGACCTCATCGAGGACTCCGAAGCGGTCGTCCCGGCCGACGCGGTCAGCTTCACGCTGCTGCAGGAGCAGTTGCACTCCGTGCTCGACACGCTGTCCGAGCGCGAGGCGGGCGTGGTCTCCATGCGTTTCGGTCTCACCGACGGTCAGCCGAAGACCCTCGACGAGATCGGCAAGGTGTACGGCGTCACCCGTGAGCGCATCCGCCAGATCGAGTCGAAGACGATGTCGAAGCTGCGTCACCCGTCGCGCTCGCAGGTGCTGCGCGACTACCTCGACTAGCCCCTCGGCTGTACGTCATCAGGGGTCGTCTCCTACGGGAGGCGGCCCCTTTGCGTGTGCGGGATGCCGCGAGCTGAATCACTGTGGGTGTTCTACGAACATCCGACAGTGAGGAGAGCGCATGCCTCGCCCCTACGTCCGATCCCTGGCGCTGGCGGCCGCAGCAGCCCTGATACAGCTGATGGCACCCGCGCCGGCGACGGCAGACAGCGTTGTCATCGGAGGGTCTCCGGTCGACATCTCACAGAGCCCGTGGACGGTCGCCCTGTCCAGCCGTGACCGGTTCGGAGGCACCCGGGCGGGGCAGTTCTGCGGAGGCGTGGTGGTGGACCGTTCCACGGTCCTGACCGCCGCTCACTGTCTGAGCGCGGCCGTCCTCGGAGCGCCGCCCGGGCGGGTGCGGGATCTGAAGGTGATCGCGGATCGTACGGACCTCACGTCCAGCCAGGGCAAGGAGATCCCCGTGACGTCGACATGGGTCAATCCGCAGTACAACAGCTATACGAACACCGGGGACTTCGGTGTGCTCACCCTCGCCACCCCGCTGCCTGCCGGCTCGGTCATCCCCATGGCGCCCGCCGGGGATCCGGCCTATACGCCGGGCACGCCGGCGACGGTGTACGGCTGGGGGGACGTCACGGGGAATGCCACCTACACGAGCAGCCTGCGGGCCGCCGGCCTTCAGGTCCTGACGGATGCGACCTGTGAAAAGGCGTATCCGGGTGGTCTTGACGGCAGATACGTCGCGTCCTCGATGCTGTGCGCCGGGGCGCCCGAAGGCGGCCATGACGCCTGTCAGGGGGACAGCGGCGGGCCGCTGGTCGCCAATGGGCGCCTGATCGGCGTGGTGTCCTGGGGGAGCGGCTGTGGGCAGCCGGGGCGCCCTGGTGTCTACACGCGGGTTTCGGAGGCCGTCAAGGTGCTGGGAGGCGGCCACTGAGGGCGGCGCCACCGGGCGCAGCCTCGCGCCGCGGGAAAGGGCACACCCGTGCGGGCTGTCGCCGGCACGGAAGTGTGCGGTCGGTGCACGTCACGAGGACGCCGGCCCTTCGCGTCCCACGAGTACGGGCGGCCACTCCCCGGATGGGGTGGCCGCCCGTTCACCGGCGGCGCTGCCGGTGTCGGCTCGTCGTGGACGCGAAGGGTCAGCGCTCCTCTTCGGACGCGCTCGCGGGAACGGAGGTGAGCCGTTCCGTCTCGTCCTGTATCTCAGCGGCGATCTTCTTGAGTTCCGGCTCGAACTTGCGGCCGTGGTGGGCGCAGAAGAGCAGTTCTCCGCCGCTCAGGAGGACGACGCGCAGGTACGCCTGGGCGCCGCAACGGTCGCAGCGGTCAGCGGCCGTCAGCGGGCTCGCGGGGGTCAGAACAGTAGTCACGTCGCCTCTTCTCTAGCTCGACGAGCTGTCGTACCAGGGTCAACATCCAACCAGGCCGAAAACGTTCCCGCTCGCGGCTTCTCCTCGAAAAAATCTTTCCGAGCCGGCTGTCTGCTGCCGGTTGGCGGCGAATGTGCCGTATTACGTCTCTTGTGTCGTACGGGTTCGCGCTGTGTGTCGGTTGTCCGTCCTCCCGGCGGGTTGCCGGTTGTGGATGAGGACGTGCCCCGAGGCTAAATGGTTCATGCCTCGAAGGGAACGTGATATGTACTTCACCCCCACGAGGGATCGAACATCCGTACGACTCTGGATTACGCTGAGGTGCCGACGAGGGATGCGTTACAACGGCTCTACCAGGCCTCGGTACCCTCGGAGCGGCGACCGAAGCCGACCCTCACCCCAGGGGGTCCCATCTGAAATTCAGCGAGGAGCGAACCGCGTGACCGCCGAGACGTCCGTGCCGTCCACTGCGCTGCTGACCGGAGCAGACCGGGACGGTTCCAACTACACCGCGCGGCACCTTCTCGTCCTCGAAGGCCTCGAGGCCGTGCGCAAGCGCCCCGGTATGTACATCGGCTCCACCGACAGCCGGGGCCTGATGCACTGCCTCTGGGAGATCATCGACAACTCCGTCGACGAGGCACTGGGTGGCTACTGCGACTACATCGAGGTGATCCTGCACGACGACGCCTCGGTGGAGGTGCGGGACAACGGCCGGGGCATCCCGGTCGACGTCGAGCCCAAGACCCGCCTGTCCGGCGTCGAGGTCGTGATGACCAAGCTGCACGCCGGCGGCAAGTTCGGCGGTGGCTCCTACGCGGCGTCCGGCGGTCTGCACGGCGTCGGGGCGTCCGTGGTGAACGCCCTCTCCGCGCGTCTGGACGTCGAGGTCGACCGTGGCGGCCACACCCACCTGATCAGCTTCCGGCGCGGTGTGCCGGGCGTCTTTGCCGCCGACGGCCCGGACGCGAAGTTCGAGGCCAAGAGCGGCCTGCACAAGACCAAGAAGATCCCCAAGACCCGCACCGGCACACGGGTGCGCTACTGGGCCGACCGCCAGATCTTCCTCAAGGACGCCAAGCTCTCCCTGGAGACGCTGCACCAGCGCGCCCGCCAGACCGCGTTCCTGGTACCGGGGCTCACCATCGTCGTCCGCGACGAGTACGGGCTCGGCGAGGGCGGCAGCAAGGGCGAAGAGTCCTTCCGCTTCGATGGTGGCATCAGCGAGTTCTGCGAGTACCTGGCGAAGGACAAGCCGGTGTGCGACGTCCTCCGTTTCTCCGGACAGGGCACCTTCAAGGAGACGGTCCCCGTCCTCGACGACCACGGCCAGATGACGCCCACCGAGGTCACCCGGGAGCTCGGCGTCGACGTCGCGCTGCGCTGGGGCACCGGTTACGACACGACGCTCAGGTCGTTCGTGAACATCATCGCCACCCCGAAGGGCGGCACCCACGTCGCCGGCTTCGAGCAGGCCGTCACCCGGACGATGAACGAGGTCCTGCGCGCCAAGAAGATGCTGCGCGTCGCCGAGGACGACATCGTCAAGGACGACGCGCTGGAGGGGCTCACCGCGGTCGTCACGGTGCGTCTGGCCGAGCCGCAGTTCGAGGGGCAGACCAAGGAGGTCCTCGGCACCTCCGCGGCGCGCCGCATCGTGGCGAACGTGGTCTCCAAGGAGCTCAAGGCATTCCTGACGTCCACCAAGCGTGACGCCGCCCAGCAGGCCAGGGTCGTCCTGGAGAAGGCCGTCGCCGCCGCCCGCACGCGTATCGCGGCGCGCCAGCACAAGGACGCCCAGCGCCGCAAGACGGCCTTGGAGTCCTCCTCGCTGCCCGCCAAGCTCGCCGACTGCCGCAGCGACGACGTCGACCGCAGCGAACTGTTCATCGTCGAGGGCGACTCCGCGCTCGGCACGGCGAAGCTCGCTCGGAACTCCGAGTTCCAGGCGCTCCTGCCGATCCGTGGCAAGATCCTGAACGTCCAGAAGTCGTCCGTCACGGACATGCTGAAGAACGCCGAGTGCGGCGCGATCATCCAGGTCATAGGAGCGGGGTCCGGCCGGACCTTCGACCTCGACGCGGCCCGCTACGGCAAGATCATCATGATGACCGACGCCGACGTGGACGGTTCCCACATCCGCACCCTGCTGCTGACGCTGTTCCACCGCTACATGCGGCCCATGGTCGAGGCGGGCCGGGTGTTCGCCGCGGTGCCGCCGCTGCACCGCATCGAGCTGATCCAGCCGAAGAAGGGCCAGGACAAGTACGTCTACACGTACTCGGACCGCGAGCTGCGCGACAAGCTCCTGGAGTTCCAGAGCAAGGGCATCCGGTACAAGGACTCCATCCAGCGCTACAAGGGCCTCGGCGAGATGGACGCCGACCAGCTGGCCGAGACGACGATGGACCCGCGCCACCGCACCCTGCGCCGGATCAACCTCTCCGACCTGGAAGCCGCCGAACAGGTCTTCGACCTCCTGATGGGCAACGACGTGGCACCGCGCAAGGAGTTCATCTCCAGCTCCGCGGCGACACTGGACAGGTCCCGCATCGACGCGTAACCGCTGCGTCGTCTGGGGCAAGCGGCCCGGCGGGGCCGGGAGGGGCGCCTCGGCGTCCCTTCCGGCCGCATCCGCTTCCTGACCGGTGCCTGCCCCGGGCTCTCCACCCCTGGGTGGAGCCGGGGCCGGCCCGAGGATCCACCCACGATCCACCCCTGCTCCGATCCACCGCTTCGTCGGCTTCCGTAGCTTCGAAGGCGTCGACGGCACCCGCCGCGACAACGCCCTTCCTCGCCCACGGAGGCAACGATGTCCGGGCCCATCGACGCCCTGCTGATCACCGCCGCAGTCGTCCTGATCCTCGTGCGTCAGTTCCGAGCGCGCCGGATCTCGGCCGACCGGCGTTGGTGGGTCATGCCTGCCGTCCTGGCCTTCCTGGCCGTGCGCGAGCCCGGCGTGCTCGATCCCCAGCACCACGCCGAGTCCGCCCTCCTCATCGGGGCCGAGCTGCTCATCGGGCTGGCCACGGGTGCCGGCTGGGCCTGGACCACCCGCATATGGACCGAGCCGGACGGCACGGTCTGGAGCCGCGGCACCAAGGCAAGCGTCGCAGTGTGGATCGTCGGCATAGGCCTGCGCGTCGGTCTCTTCGCCATCGGCGCGGTCCTCGGCGTCCACCAGGACAGCTCCGCCCTGTTCCTCGCTCTCGCCGCCACCCTGCTGGTGCGCAGCGGGATCCTGATCTGGCGGTCGCGTTCCGTCTCCACCGCCCAACTGCGGGGCCCGGCGTACGGTGACCGCGTGGCCTCGCCCTCGAGGAAGGAGTCCGTGTGACGGAGTACGCGTGGACACGCTGGCCCTCCCGAGAGGCCCTGTCCCGCGCCGGTACCTCCGCCGCCCGGCGCGGGCTCGCCCGGATCGCACGGCTCGTCGCCCTCGGCATGCTCCTGTGGACGACGTTCACGGACGGCAGCCTGCGTTCGTGGGGCATCGCCGCGGCCGCGTTCGGAGTCCTGGTGTGCGCGGCAGCAGCGTGGGCCTTCTTCCGGGCCACCTTCCACCACCGGCTGTTGCCCTCGGTCGCCCTGCTCGTGGCGCTCCTCGGGATGGGTGCGACGGCGTACGCGGCGGATCTGCGCGTGCCCGCCATGGTCCTGTGGTGCGGCTGTGCCATCGGCGCCCTGGAGCGGCTGCCCCTCGCGGCCGCCGTGCCCGCCGCCGGCCTCGGTCTGGGGACGTACGCGGCGGCCACCGACGACGCCTGGCTGAACACGGCGATCACCGTGGTCGGGATCGCGCTCGCCGGCTATGTCCTGCGCCTCGACGCCGAGGCACGCGGCAGCGCCCTGCGGCTGCTCGCCCAGGAGAGGGCCGCGCGGGCGGCCGAGGCGGAGTCGGCGGCCCTGGCGGAGCGGACGCGGATCGCACGGGAGATCCACGACGTACTGGCGCACAGCCTCTCGGCGCAACTGGTGCATCTGGAGGCGGCACGGCTGCTGATCGAGGCGGGGGCCGAAAGGGAGAAGATCCTGGAGCGGGTCGTGGCGGCGCGGGGGATGGCCCGGGACGGGCTTGCCGAGACCCGGCAGGCGCTCTCCGCGCTGCGCGGGGAGATGTCCCCGCTCGAGGACTTCCTCAGCGAGCTCGTCTCCGCGTCCGATGGTGCCGACATCACCTTCTCGGGTGAGCGTCGACCGCTGCCCGCCGAGGCCTCCCAGGCCGTCCGCAGGGTCGCTCAGGAGGCCCTGACCAACGTCCGCAAGCACGCTCCGGGCGCCAAGGTGCGCATACGGCTGGAGTACGCCGAGCACGAAGTGACGCTGGACGTCCGCGATTCGGGCGGTTCGCCGGGCGGGCTGGCCGGGTCGGGGGCCGGGTACGGTCTGCTCGGCATGCGGGAGCGTGCCGAGCTGCTGGGCGGCTCACTGCAGGCAGGGCCCGGTGAGGAGGGATTCGTGGTGACGTTGAAGGTGCCCGTATGACGGGGGAGGAGAGTGCGAAGCCCGCCCGGGTGGTGGTGGCGGACGATCAGACGGTGGTGCGTGAGGGCATCGTGATGCTGCTCGGTCTGCTGCCCGGGATCGAGGTCGTCGGTGCCGCCGGGGACGGCGAGGAGGCGGTCCGGCTCGTTGCCGAGCTCGCCCCGGACGTGGTGCTGATGGACCTGCGCATGCCGCGCTGCGACGGCGTCGAGGCGACGCGGCGCATCCGCGCCGAGCACCCCGGAACCCAGGTCGTCGTGCTGACCACCTTCGGAGACGACGAGTCGTTGTTCCCGGCCCTCAGAGCCGGGGCGCGCGGCTATCTCACCAAGGACGCGGGCGGCGACGAGATCGTACGGGCCGTGCGGAGCGTGCTGTCCGGGGAGGCGGGGCTGTCGCCGAGCATCCAACGGCGCCTGCTGGAGCGGCTGACGGAGCCGGAGCGGAAACCGGTGGCCGCCTCCCGGCCGCCGGACGGGCTCACCGCACGGGAGACCGAGGTACTCGTACTGATCGCCGAGGGGCTGACCAACCAGGAGATCGCGCGCAGACTGCACGTTTCCACGGCCACTGTGAAGACCCACATCAACAATCTCTTCGCCAAGACAGGGCTCAAGGACCGTGCGCGGGCGGTGGGTTACGCGTATGCGACGGGGCTGGTCAGGCCCCCCTCGCAGTGAGTCACCTGATGGGGTGAAGCACGGGGAGAAGAAGGTCTGGGGTCTTCCCGCTCTGTCCATGCTTGGGCATGAGGTCAAACCATGACCGTTCCCGCGGAGGCGGGGACGGTCCCGAGAGTTCGGTTGAGAAGTACCAAGGCTGTGATCCCGCCTCGACGGGCGCGGGAGCGGCCGGGCGGGCGGAGTACGACGACCCCTGGTACGACGCGCTGGCGTCCGGCTGGGGCGAGCTGGACGGGACGGGCGCCCCCGCCCCGGTCGTGCCCTCCGCGCGCCGGGAGGGCGAAGGCGCCGACCGCGTCGCGGACGTCTATCTGCAGGTGCAGCGCAGCGCGGCGTTCCGGGAGGTGCGCAGCCGGTACCGGAGGTTCGTGGTTCCGGGTCTCGTGATCTTCTTCACCTGGTACGTGGGCTATGTGGTGACCGCACAGGCGGCACCGGGGCTGATGGAGCGGCCGGTGGCGGGAGCCGTGAACGTGGCGATGCTGGCGGGGCTCGGGCAGTTCCTGACGACGTTCCTGTTGACGTGGGCGTACGCACGGCACGCGCGGTTGCGCAGGGACCGCGCCGCGCTCGATCTGCGCTGGGACACCCAGGAGTTGACACGCCCGCTCAGGGGTGGCGAGCGGTGAGCGGTCACCATCAGATGCCGGCGCTGCTGCTGTTCGGCGTGTTCGTCGCGATCACCCTGGCGATCACCACCTGGGTGAGCCGTGACCGGCACGGATCGGCGGAGGAGTTCTACGCGGGCGGGCGGTTGTTCTCTCCGATGGAGAATGGTTTTGCCATCGCGGGCGACTACATGTCGGCGGCCTCCTTCCTCGGCGTGACGGGGCTCATCGCACTCTTCGGGTACGACGGGATCCTGTATGTGGTGGGCTTCCTCGTCGCCTGGCTGGTGGTGCTCTTCTTCGTCGCCGAACTGGTGCGGAACTGTGGGCGGTTCACGCTCGCCGACGTCGTCGCGGCACGGATGAGCGAGAGGAGGGTGCGGATCGCGGTGGGGACGTCCTCCGTGACGGTGTCCGTGCTGTACCTGGTGGCGCAGATGGTGGGTGCGGGCAGCCTCGTCGCGCTGCTCTTCGGGGGGACGAGCACGGCGGCGCGCGCCTGGACGGTGGTCGTCGTCGGCGCGCTCATGGTGATCTACGTGGCGCTGGGCGGGATGCGGGCCACCACCTGGATCCAGATCGTCAAGGCGGTCCTGCTGCTGGGCGGCACGGTCGCGCTGACCGCTGCGCTGCTGGTGCGGTTCCACGGGGACGTCGACGCGTTGCTCCGCACGGCGGCGGGGCGCAGCGGGCACGGGGACGCGTTCCTCGCCCCGGGGCTGAAGTACGGCGGGGACTGGACCGCCCGGATCGACTTCGTCAGCCTGGGCCTGGCGCTGGTGCTGGGCACGGCCGGGCTGCCGCACATCCTCTCCCGCTTCTACACCGTGCCGACCGCGCGTGCCGCCCGCCGTTCGGTCGTCTGGTCGGTCTGGCTCATCGGCGGTTTCTACCTGATGACGATCGCGCTGGGTTTCGGCGCGGCCGCCGTCGTCGGGCCGGACGCCGTGCGCGCGTCGAACGAGGCCGGGAACACGGCGGTGCCGCTGCTGGCGCAGCGACTGGGCGGCGGTGCGGACACCACCGGAGGGACGGTGCTGTTCGCCATGGTCGCCGCGATCGCCTTCGCCACGATCCTCGCCGTCGTCGCCGGCATCACCCTCGCCGCCTCGGCCGCCGTCGCCCACGACCTCTACCCCTCACTGCGGCGCCGTGGCCGCAAGGCCCGCAGTGAGGTCGGGGTGGCGCGGGCCGCCGCCGTCGGTGTCGGCGTGGTCGCGATCGCCCTCGGCCTGCTGGTCCGCGACCTCAACGTGGCGTTCCTGGTGGGGCTCGCCTTCGCGGTCTCGGCGTCGGCGAATCTCCCGGTACTGGTCTACACGCTCTTCTGGCGCGGCTTCACCACGCGCGGGGCCGTCTGGGCGGTCTACGGCGGCCTCGTGCCCGCACTGGGGCTCGTGCTGCTGTCCCCGGTCGTCTCGGGAAGCCCCGGATCGCTGTTCCCGGCAGTCGACTTCCAGTACTTCCCGCTGCAGAACCCGGGCCTCGTCTCCGTACCGCTCGGCTTCCTCGCGGGCTGGCTCGGCACGGTCACCTCGTCTGAGGGGCCGGACGAGACCAAGTACGCGGAGACCGAGGTGCGGTCACTGACGGGCGCCGGAGCGGTGTGACCGATGGGCGCCCCCGCCGACGTACGCGCGGGCCGGGGCGCCCATCGTGTTCGGAGCCGCAAGGACCCCTAAGGCGCCACCCATGCGTACCGGTGCTCGGGCCGCCCCGTGTCGCCGTACTTCAGGGACAGGCGCAGCCGGCCCGCCTGTTCCAGGTGCCGCAGATAACGCTGGGCGGTGGAGCGGCTCAGGCCCGTCCTGGCCGCCACCTCGTGCGCGGAGAGCGGTTGGCCGGCCCGGTGCAGCACCTCGCAGATGAGGTCCGTGGTCGGTTCGGAGTGGCCGCTGGGCAGCCTCGGTGACGAGACCACGGGCGTGGTCCGCAGGGCACCGAAGATCCGGTCCACCTGCTCCTGGCCGGCCACGCCCCGGCCGCCTACGCGGTCGACGGTGCGGCGCAGCGCGGCGTAGGAGTCGAGGCGGGTGCGCAGGGCCGCGAAGGTGAACGGTTTGACCAGGTAGTGCAGGGCACCCAGACGCATGGCGGCCTGGACGGTCGCCACGTCGCCGGCTGCGGTGATCATGATGACGTCGGTGCCGTGGCCGCGTTCGCGCATGCGGTGCACCAGTTCGAGTCCGGTCTGGTCGGGCAGGTAGTGGTCGAGCAGCACCAGGTCGATCGGGGCGCGTTCCACCGCGGCGAACGCCTGGGCAGCGCTGTGCGCGCGGGCGGCCACCCGGAAACCGGGAACCTTTCCCACGTACTTGGCGTTTATCTCGGCGACACGGAAGTCGTCGTCCACGACCAGGACGTCAATCATCGGGCCTCTTTCTCCCAAGGCCATGCGGGCGTTACGCCCGTGTTTCGGCTCCGCAGTTGTAGCGCGAGCAAAAAGAGCACAACAGACTCTTGCAAGCAGAAGTCGAGGTTGCGCCCAGAAGACTCCTGCCGTGGCCCGCGCCACACCTACCGTCCCGGGCCATGAGCGCAGACACCAGCCCCGCCATCGAGCTACGGGGCGCGAGCAAGACCTTCCGGACCCCGTCAGGGGGTCTGCACACGGCTGTCAGGAACCTGGACCTGACCGTCGGGCGCGGCGAGTTCGTCGCCGTCGTCGGACCCACCGGATGCGGCAAGTCGACGACCCTGACCCTGGTCAGCGGCCTGGAGGAGCCCACCGAGGGTGAGGTCATGGTGGCCGGCGAGCCGGTCTCGGGAGTCGGCGACAAGGTTGGTTTCGTCTTCCAGCAGGACGCCACGTTCCCCTGGCGCACGGTCCTGTCCAACGTCATGGCGGGTCCGCGCTTCCGCGGCGTGCCCAAGACGGAGGCCAGGCAGAAGGCCCGTGAGTGGCTGGCCCGGGTGGGGCTCGCGGCCTTCGAGGACCGCTACCCGCACCAGCTTTCCGGCGGCCAGCGCAAGCGTGTCGCCCTCGCCGCCACCTTCGTCAACGACCCCGAGATCCTGCTGATGGACGAGCCGTTCTCGGCGCTCGACGTGCAGACCCGGGCGCTGATGTCGGACGAGTTGCTGGAGCTGTGGGAGGGCACGGGCGCCTCCGTCGTCTTCGTCACCCACGACCTGGAGGAGTCGATCGCGCTGGCCGACAAGGTCGTCGTGATGACCGCCGGACCCGCCACCGTGAAGCAGGTCTTCGACATCGACCTGCCCCGGCCGCGCAAGGTCGAGTCGGTGCGCCTGGAGCCGCGGTTCATCGAGATCTACCGCGAGATCTGGGAGTCCCTGGGTGAAGAGGTCCGCATCACGCGCGAGAGGGGTGCCGCCCATGTCGCCTGAGGTCATCTCCGCGCCCACTCCCGTCGACACCCCCAAGCCCGACCGCGCCCACTCACGCGCGCGTGCGGCCCGCAGACGCAAGGTCGTCGTCCTGCTCGTCCGCGTGCTGCTCCTGGTCGCCGTGCTCGGCCTCTGGGAGGCGCTCTCCCGAAGCAAGGTCATCGACCCGTTCAACTTCTCGATGCCGTCGAAGATCTGGGACCAGATCTCCACCTGGGTGATGCACGGCACCGCGCAGGGAGCGCTCGGCGAACAGATCTGGGTCACGCTCCACGAGGCGCTGCTCGGCTGGATCATCGGCGTCATCGCCGGTGTCGTATTCGGTATCGCGCTCGGGCGGATCGCCTTCCTCGCCGACGTCCTCGGTCCCTACATCAAGGTGCTCAACTCCATTCCCAGGATCGTCCTCGCCCCGATCTTCGTGATCTGGTTCGGGCTCGGACCGTCCTCCAAGATCGCCTCCGCCGTCGTCCTGGTCTTCTTCCCGGTCTTCTTCAACGCCTTCCAGGGCGCCCGCGAGGTCGACCGCAACCTCGTCGCCAACGCCCGCATCCTGGGCGCCAGCGACCGCCGGGTGACTCTCCAGGTCGTCATCCCGTCGGCCACCTCGTGGATCTTCACCAGCCTCCACGTCAGCTTCGGCTTCGCGCTCATCGGCGCCATCGTCGGCGAGTACATCGGCGCGACGAAGGGCATCGGCCTTCTCGTCGCCCAGTCCCAGGGCACCTTCAACGCGGCCGGTGTCTACGCCGCGATGGTCATCCTCGCGGTCGTCGCGCTGGTGGCCGAGGGGCTGCTCACCTTCGCCGAGCGCCGCATCTTCCGCTGGAAGCCGTCGGACTCCGGGCACTGACCTGCCCCGAAGGCTTCGGTCAACGACTCCGTCCCCCTCCAGTTTCCTCCCGCACCGCCCTCTCACAAGGACGTGAACCGCCATGCGCAAGTCCGCCAGAATCGCCGCCCTCGCCGCGGCCGGCCTGCTCGCCGCCACCTCGCTCACCGCCTGCGCCAACGACGCGGCCACCACCGCCTCGTCGGACTCCGGCAGCAAGGGCGACGGCAAGGGTGAGAAGGTCAAGATCATGGTGGGTGGCCTCGACAAGGTCATCTACCTGCCCGCCATGCTCACCCAGCGGCTCGGCTACTTCGACGCCGAGGGGCTCGACGTGGAACTGCTGAGCGAGCCGGCCGGCGTGCAGGCCGAGACCGCCCTCGTCTCCGGCCAGGTCCAGGGGGCCGTCGGCTTCTACGACCACACGCTCGACCTGCAGACCAAGGGCAAGGACGTCGAGTCCGTGGTGCAGTTCTCGCACGCGCCCGGCGAGGTGGAGATCGTCTCCAACAAGCGCGCCAAGGACATCACCTCGCCCAAGGACTTCAAGGGCAGGAAGCTCGGCGTCACCGGCCTCGGTTCCTCGACCGACTTCCTCACGAAGTACCTCGCGGTCAAGAACGGTGTGCGGGTCAGCGAGTTCAGCCCGGTCGCCGTCGGCGCCGGTCCGACGTTCATCTCCGCCCTCCAGCAGGGCTCCATCGACGCCGGCATGACCACGGACCCGACCGTCGCCACGGTCCTGCAGAAGAACCTCGGCCAGGTGCTCGTCGACATGCGGACACCGCAGGGGTCGCAGGAGGCACTGGGCGGCCCGTACCCGTCGTCGAGCCTTTACATGCAGACGGACTGGGTCAACAGCCACAAGGACACCGTCCAGAAGCTCGCCAACGCGTTCGTCAAGACCCTCAAGTGGATGTCCACACACTCCGCGAACGAGATCGCCGCCAAGATGCCGGCCGACTACTCGCAGGGCAACAAGACGCTCTACGCGACCGCCATCAAGAGCACGCTGCCGATGTTCACCAAGGACGGCGTGATGCCCGAGGACGGCCCGCAGACGGTCGAGAAGGTCCTCAAGGCGTTCAACCCCAACATCAAGAACGCCACGATCGACCTCGGCAAGACGTACACCACGGAGTTCGTGAAGAAGGCCGCGGGCTGAGCCCGACGGCCGTGCCTCAGGCGCGGGTCGCCCACACGTAGCGGTGTTCGGGGCGGCCCGCGTCGCCGTATTTCAGGGTCAGCGTGGCCCGTCCCGTGCGCTCCAGGAGCTTCAGATAGCGCTGGGCGGTCTGGCGGCTCAGCCCGGTCCGGTCGGCGATCTCCTGGGCGGACAGCGGCCCCGGGGCGTCCACCAGGGCACGGCGTACCAGCTCCGCCGTCGTCGCCGAGTGCCCCTTGGGCAGCCCTGGCTCCGAACCTGCGGACAGAGCGCCGAAGATCCGGTCGACCTCCGCCTGTTCGGCCTCACCGCCGCCGTCGAGGGTGCGCCGCAACTCGGCGTACGCCTCCAGCTTGGCGCGCAGGCCCGCGAAGGCGAACGGCTTGACCAGGTACTGGAGCGCGCCGTGCCGCATCGCGGCCTGGACGGTCTGGATGTCACGGGCCGCCGTCACCATGATCACATCGGTCTGGTGGCCGCGTCGGCGCATCTCCTGCACGACCGCGAGCCCCGTGTCGTCGGGCAGGTAGTGGTCCATCAGGACCAGGTCGAGGTGGGGCAGCGTCTCCATCTGCCGCAGCGCGTCGGCCGCGTTGTGCGCCTGGCCGGCCACCCGGAAGCCGGCGACCTTCTCCACATACGCGGCGTTGACCCGGGCGACCCGGGGGTCGTCGTCCACGACCAGTACGTCGATCGGCCGGATCATCGCGACTCCTCCTCGGGGGTCGGGGCGGGCGTTTGCGGGGCAGGCGTCGTGTCCGCCGGTGCCCGACGGGCGGGGACGAGGGCCCCGCGGTCTGCGGCGGCCGGCTCCGGTTCCTCGAGCGCCTCGGGGAGGACGACGACGAACTCCGCGCCTCCTCCGTCCGCGTCGGTCACCCGGGCGTTGCCTCCCTGGCGTTCGGCGAGACGGCGCACCAGGGACAGCCCGATGCCGCGCTTGCCGTGCGCCGGGGGCTGCTTGGTGGACCATCCGTCCGTGAAGACCAGCTCCCGGCGCTCGGCGGGTATTCCGGGACCTGTGTCACGCACCCTGAGGACAGCCGTGCGCCCCTCCGCACGCAGTTCGACCTCCACGCGCGCGTGCGGAGTGCCGGCGACGGCGTCGAGTGCGTTGTCGACCAGGTTCCCTACGATCGTGACCAGACCTCTGGGGTCGATCAACCGGTCCGGCAGCAGTGTCCGGTCCGCGATCCACAGGGCCACCCCGCGCTCGGCGGCGACCGTCGCCTTGCCCACCAACAGGGCCGCGAGCAGCGGGTCGTGGATCTTCTCGGTGACCTGTTCCGCCGTGGCCCTGTGGTCGCCCACCACCTCGCCGACGAACTCCACGGCGTCCTCGTACATCTCCAGTTCCAGCAGTCCCAGAAGCGTGTGCATGCGGTTGGCGTGTTCGTGGTCCTGCGCGCGCAGGGCGTCGATCAGACCGCGTGTGGAGTCCAGTTCGCGGCCCAGCTGTTCCAGCTCGGTGCGGTCGCGCAGGGTGGCGACGGCGCCTCCGTCGTCGGTTGGCATGCGGTTGGCGACGAGGACCCGGTGCCCGCGCACGGTCAGCAGGTCGGTGCCCGTGACCCGTCCGGCCAGCACATCGGTCGTACGGCCCTCGCCGAGCGCGTCGTCCAGGGAGCGGCCGACGACCTCGTCACCGATGCCCAGTAGGCGCTGCGCCTCGTCGTTGACCAGACGCACCCGGCCCTCGCGGTCCAGGGCGACGACGCCCTCCCTGATGCCGTGCAGCATCGCCTCGCGTTCGGCGAGCAGCGCGGAGATGTCCGAGAAGGCGAGATCACGGGTCTGCCGCTGAACCCTGCGCGAGATCAGGTACGCGGCCAGCGCGCCGATCGCCAGGGCCGCGCCCGCGTACGCGAACAGGCCCGGGATCGCGTGGATCAGCCGGGCCCGGACGCTGTCGTACTCGATGCCGACGGAGACCGCTCCGATGATCTCGCCGTGCGCGTCCCGCAGCGGCACCTTGCCGCGGGCCGAGCGGCCCAGGGTGCCGCTGTCGATCGCCATGACGTCCCTGCCGGCCAGGGCGCCGCTCGGGTCGGTGGAGACGACCTTGCCGATCTGTGTGGTGTCCGGGTGCGACCAGCGCACCCATCGGGTGTTCATCACCACGACGTACTCGGCGTGGCTTGCCTTGCGGATGCGTTCGGCCTCCGCCTGCACGGGCCCCTCGGGCGACGGCCGCGTCGCCTGCAGATCCCTGGCGATCTGCGGCTGGGCCGCCGTGGTCTGCGCGATCGCGAGGGCCCGGCGCATCGCCTGGTCGTCCAGCAGACGGCTGAGCGGCGCCAGGAACAGCCCGGTGGCGAGCACGGCCACGCCCGCGGCGATCGCCACCTGCATCAGCAGGACCTGCGAGAACATCCGCCGCGGCAGACCGAGGCGCAGTCGTCGTGCAGGGGCAGAGGGGCTCATGGGTACGACGGTACGGGGACGGGCGGGCCGTGCCGTAGGGGGTGTGGCGTGGATCTCCTGTGCGGTGCGGGTGCGTCCCGTCACGGGAGCCGCCCTAGTTCCGCGCAGGGCCCGCCGATCAGCAGTGCGCCGGGTGGGCGGCGACCGCGGTGCGCAGCTCCCGTACCGACACCACGTCCATCCGCGCCGGGGAACCCAGCACCGACCCGCAGCTCTCCGGGCGCGGCGGCAGCGAGGCGCCCTGGGCCACGACGACGCGCCACAGGCGGCCGTCGGTGTGGGCCACGGTGACCTTCCAGCGGGGCGCCGCGCCGTCGGTGCGGAGCACGGTCAGCGCTCCCGCCGTGTACTCGTGGGCCGCCGTGCGCACCGCGAGCTCCGCGGCCTGCGCGGGCCGCTCCCAGGCGGAGCTGCCGCGGCATCCCTCGACCACGACCCGCCCTTCGCGCACGGCCTGGAGAACCTCCTTGACGTGGGCGGCCTGGGCCCGCCCGTACGCGTATCCGAACGGCAGGACGAGCACTGTGGGGGAGAAGCGGTGGCCGCCGAGATGGGTGACCTCCCAGACGCCGTGGACGCCGGAGGTGGCCAGCTCGGCCGCGAGGGGACGGCCGAGGAGGGCGCAGCAGCGGTCGCGCCTGCCGTTGGTGCAGACGAAGGCGAGCGGGTCGCCGGTGTGCGGCCGTCCCTGGAGAACCGAGTCGAAGCTGTGCGGGTCGCCCGCGCCCAGGGCGGCGAAGTCCAGATCGAGCAGCTGCTGCGGCGCGGAGGTCGTGGCGGCGTGCAGCCAGACGTTTCCGGGCACGGTGTGCGCCACGTAGATCTGCCGTTCGGCGGGCGTACCGCAGTCGGCGTGCCGCCCGGGGCGGCGGATGAGGGCGATCCGTACGCCGGTGCCCTCCGCGGCCGCCTCCAGGGCGCGGCCGAGGGCCCGGTCCAGGTGGCTGGAGGTGAGCGCCTTGGGACCCCAAGGGCCGGGCTGTTCCAGGAGCAGCCAGGTCCTCGCGGTCGCCGCGGTACCCGCTAGGGGCTCGTCGAGGTCCCGGGACGCGGTCGTGCACGTACTCACAGAGGTGAGCCTAACCTGAGTTGGCCGACGGTGAGAGTCGGGCTCACTCGGGGAGCGGCTGTGGCGGGCGCGCACCCGTGTACCGGCCGCTGGGACGCATGCGCGGGGGCGCTCCTCGTACTCCTCCAGGGTGTGGGCGATCCAGTCCCAGCCCGTGGAGCAGTGCGACGGCGAAGACGGTCTCGCCGGCCGTGGCGTCCATGCCGGAAGAGGCCGTGAAGCGGTGCCGGCGGTGGCATGAGGGCCGGAGAACCGTCGGGCCTCGATGCCGTTCGCATTGAGGCCCCGGGTGGAAGGGTGGAGGAGCGCCCGTCACTCATGCATCGGGGATGTCCGCTTTCGCGTGGAGCAGCGTTTCGCGGCTGATGACGACGATCCGTTCATAGTCTGCCCGTGAGGCGTCGGGCGGCAGCTCCGCGTCAAGAGCATCCGTGGCCTCTGTGCCGATGACGGCGAAGTTGCCGTCGCTCAGCTCGAAGATGTCGGGGCAGCTCTGCCCCGAGACGCTGCCGCGCTCCCGGGGCGAGGCGCCGACTCGACGCACGATCTTCAAGTCCGTTCCTAGCCTGGTCGAGGGACGGGCCGAGGGGTGCGTGGGACGCTGCACGGGCTGATGGCCTCCTTCGTCCGGTATAGCTCATGAGGGGGCCCGGAAGAACTCATGAGTGGCCGCCGCTCCTCGTGGGAAAGGCAGCCCTGCACAGGGAATGCGAAGCCTGCGGGGATGTTTCACCGCATCAGACTCGGGGAAGAGTACAGCCCGCGCCAGCCACGCGTCTTCCCATCGATACCGTGAGTTGACGTCCGTCACTCCTCTGGCAGTTCCCCCACCACCCACCACTGCTCCCCGTCCTCCTGCTCCCGGATCAGGGCGTCCATGTCGCGGACCAGGTCGTCCATCAACGCTCCGAGCCTGGCTTCCTCGGACGAGGCGGGCAGGCTCTCGCGATGGCGGCGCGTGGCCGCCCAGTACTCGCGGAAGATGTCGTTGCGGCAGATCATCCGAAGATGCCCGTACAGCTCGTTGAGACTCAGCGCCCCGATCCGGTGGTAATACAGGGCGTTGATGTAGAGGGCGTTGGCGAAGAGGTACTGGCGCTGCTTGTCCGGTGGGACGTCCGTGTCGTACGTGTGCAGGACGGCTGCCAGCGCGGGGTCGTCCATGGCCTTGCACAGCAACTCGAAGTGGAGCCGGTGTTGCTCCACGAGCGCCGCGCGTTTGTGCCGGCGCGAGCCCCAACCGGTCATGGAGCCGAAGGCGGCTGCCATCTTCGCCCTGGTGAGGGAGCCAAGCCCCCGTATGCCGGAGCTCTGTGTGACCATGTCAACCCCCGAATCAGGCGACCGTCCGCCGGTCGTCGGGTGCGGGTCGACTGGTGGGGACCGGCGAGCGATGGGCGGCGCGCTTGCCGTCTCCCAGGGTGCCGAGCGGCTCTGATCGGCCGGGAGGCGGAGAGGAGGCGCACGGAGGGAAGCGAGGGTCGCACGCTCCAGCGCCATGCCCAACGTCTGCCCCGCAAGTGGTGCTAACAATCGTTCACTTCGCGCGGTTTCCCCGCACTCGTATCCTGGGTCGGCATTCAATCCTCGTACGAGAGCCGACCCGTTGCGGCGTGAGCCGGTCCGCGAGCCGTCCCCGTACGGCCGCCGGTCCGCACGCCGGCGGGCGCACGGGTGTGAAAAGGGGCGCACAGTGACCCAGTCGTCGAGTCCGCAGCAGATTCCGGTCGTCGTACTCGCCGGGTTTCTGGGTTCCGGCAAGACCACCCTGCTCAACCACCTCCTCCACCACAGCGGAGGCAGCCGCATCGGGGCGGTCGTCAATGACTTCGGGGCCATCGAGATCGACGCGATGGCCGTGGCCGGGGCGCTGGGGGACTCCACCGTCTCCCTCGGCAACGGATGCCTGTGCTGCGCCGTCGACGCGAGCGAACTCGACCTCTACCTCGACCGCCTCGCCCAGCCCTCCGCCGGCATCGACGTCATCGTCATCGAGGCCAGCGGACTCGCCGAACCGCGGGAACTGGTCCGCATGGTGCTGGCCAGCGAGCAGCCGCGCGTCGTCTACGGCGGGCTCGTCGAGGTCGTCGACGCCGTCGAGTTCGACGCCACCCGCGAGAGACATCCCGAGGTCGACCGCCATCTCGCCCTCGCCGACCTCGTCGTCGTCAACAAGACCGACCGAGCCGAGGACAGCGAGCGGGTCCTGCGGGTGGTGCGGTCGCTCGCCGACCGTGCCGCCGTCGTCCCGGCCGCCTACGGTCGCATCGACCCGGAGTTCCTCTTCGACTGCCGGCCGGCCGAGGAGCGCGTCGGGCAGCTGTCCTTCGACGACATCCCCCGACAGGACGAGCACGGGCACGACGATGCGCACCACGCCCATCTGCACACCGCGTACGACAGCCTGTCCTTCCGCTCCGACGTACCCCTGAACCCCCGTCGGCTGCTGGACTTCCTCGACAGCCGCCCCGAGGGCCTGTTCCGGATCAAGGGGTACGTCGACTTCGGCCCGGCGGATCCGCACAACCGGTACGCCCTGCACGCGGTGGGGCGGTTCCTGCGGTTCTACCCGGAGCCGTGGGGGACCGGCGACGAGCGGCTCACCCAGCTCGTCCTCATCGGGTCGGGCATCGACACCGCCGCCCTCGACAAGGAACTCCAGGCGTGCACGGACGACGCCCCGCACGCCGACGAGCACAGCATGTGGGGCGTCCTCCGCTACGTCCAGGACAAGGAGGCCGCGGCTCCTCAGGCCGAGGCCCCTCAGGGCCTCGGCGACCTCAAGGGCTGACCTACACCGGTCCCGCCACCGCCGCGACCGTCTTCGGAAGCGACACGCCCGAGCCGTCGCGCCGCGGGTCGATCTCGGGCAGCTCGGCCGGCGTGCCGTTCTTCTGCGCCGCCCGGGCCGGGGTGGCGCCCGCCCACGCGAACGACAGGCAGTCCTCGCCCTTCAGGAACCGCTGGCAGCGCACACCGCCCGTGGCGCGGCCCTTGCGCGGGTACTGGTCGAACGGCGTCATCTTGGCCGTGGTCTGCACCGAGTCGTCCAGCGTGCCGCGCGATCCGGCGACCGTGAAGACCACCGCGTCGGCCGCCGGGTCCACCGCCGTGAACGAGATCACCTTGGCGCCCTCGGTCAGCTTGATGCCCGCCATGCCGCCCGCCGGACGGCCCTGCGGGCGGACCTGGGAGGCCGGGTAGCGCAGCAACTGGGCGTCGTCCGTGATGAAGACCAGGTCCTCCTCGCCCGTGCGCAGCTCGACCGCACCGACGATCCGGTCGCCCTCCCTGAGGGTGATGACCTCCAACTCCTCCTTGTTCGCCGGGTAGTCGGGGACCACGCGCTTGACCACGCCCTGTTCCGTGCCGAGCGCGAGGCCCTGGGAGGACTCGTCCAGCGTCGTCAGGCACACCACCGTCTCGTCCTCCGTCAGGGAGACGAACTCCGAGACCGGCGCGCCCCCGGACAGGCTCGCCCGCGTCGCCGTCTCCGGCAGCTGCGGAAGGTCGATCACGTTCACCCGCAGCAGTCGCCCGGCGGACGTCACCACGCCCACCTCACCGCGCGCCGTCGCCGGGACGACGGAGACGATCACGTCGTGCTTGGCGCGCCTGCCGTCGGTGTCCTCCTCGAAGGGGTCGTTGTTGGCCGTGCGCGCCAGCAGGCCCGTCGACGACAGCATCACCCGGCAGGGGGCGTCCTCGACCTGCAGCGGAACCGTCGGGGCGGGGACACCGGAGGACTCCAGCAGCACCGTGCGCCGGTCGGTGCCGAACTTCTTGGCCACCGCGGCCAGTTCGTTGGAGACCAGCTTGCGCAGCTCCGCGTCCGACTCCAGGATCCGGGTCAGCTCCTCGATCTCGGTGTTGAGCCGGTCCTTCTCCGCCTCCAGCTCGATGCGGTCGTACTTCGTCAGACGGCGCAGCGGCGTGTCGAGGATGTACTGCGTCTGGATCTCGCTCAGCGAGAAGCGCTCCATCAGGCGCTCCTTGGCCTGCGCGGAGTTGTCGCTGGAGCGGATCAGACGGATGACCTCGTCGATGTCCACCAGCGCCGTCAGCAGACCCTCGACCAGGTGGAGGCGGTCGCGCTTCTTGCCGCGGCGGAACTCCGAGCGGCGGCGGACCACGTCGAAGCGGTGGTCCAGGTAGACCTCGAGGAGCTCCTTGAGGCCCAGCGTCAGCGGCTGGCCGTCGACCAGGGCCACGTTGTTGATGCCGAAGGACTCCTCCATGGGCGTCAGCTTGTAGAGCTGCTCCAGGACCGCCTCCGGCACGAAGCCGTTCTTGATCTCGATGACCAGGCGCAGGCCGTGCTCCCGGTCGGTGAGGTCCTTGACGTCGGCGATGCCCTGGAGCTTCTTCGAGCCCACCAGGTCCTTGATCTTGGCGATCACCTTCTCGGGGCCGACCGTGAAGGGAAGCTCGGTGACGACGAGGCCCTTGCGGCGCGCCGTCACGTCCTCCACGGAGACCGTGGCCCGCATCCTGAAGGTGCCGCGGCCCGTCTCGTACGCGTCGCGGATCCCGGGCAGCCCCACGATCCGGCCGCCGGTGGGCAGGTCCGGGCCCGGGACGTGCTTCATCAGAGCGTCCAGGTCCGCGTTCGGATACCGGATCAGATGGCGGGCGGCCGCGATCACCTCGCGCAGGTTGTGCGGCGGCATGTTCGTCGCCATGCCGACCGCGATGCCCGACGCGCCGTTCACCAGCAGGTTCGGGAAGGCGGCGGGCAGGGCCACCGGCTCCTGCTCCTGGCCGTCGTAGTTGGGCGCGAAGTCGACCGTGTCCTCGTCGATCGACTCGGTCATCAGACCCGACGCCTCGGCCATCCGGCACTCGGTGTACCGCATGGCGGCCGGCGGGTCGTCGTTGCCCAGCGAGCCGAAGTTGCCGTGGCCGTCGACCAGCGGCACGCGCATCGAGAAGGGCTGGGCCATGCGCACCAGGGCGTCGTAGATCGACGCGTCGCCGTGCGGATGCAACTTACCCATGACCTCGCCGACGACGCGGGCGCACTTCACATAGCCGCGGTCGGGGCGCAGGCCCATCTCGTTCATCTGGTAGACGATCCGCCGGTGCACCGGCTTGAGGCCGTCGCGGGCGTCCGGCAGGGCCCTTGAGTAGATGACCGAGTACGCGTACTCGAGGAAGGAGCCCTGCATCTCGTCCACGACGTCGATGTCGAGGATCTTCTCCTCGTACGAGTCGTCGGGTGGCGGGGTCTTCGTGCTGCGGCGGGCCATCGCTGCCGGCTCCTTCACCGTCTGTGCTGGGCATGGAAACGAATCTGACGCCGACCATTGTGGACCGCCGCACCGACAACGGGGACCGGGGCCCGTCCGTGGGGTCTTGAAACCGGCCCGTAGGCGATCTCGAGCGTCCCGGCCCCCCGACGCGTCAACGACGAGCCTCCCCCACCCCCCGTAATCATGGTCTCGCTCTCGGCGTACGCCGCCCGGGAACTTCGCCACCGGTCGGCACGCTTGCATACAGTGACAGGACCGGCAGGAAACCGCGGTTTCCGCGACAGCTTCCGCGATCGAAGGGACGTACATGCCCATGGGTCACACGGCCACAGCCGAGGCAGGCTCCGGGGGCCTGACAGCGACCGAGCACCGCTTGGCCAACGGCCTGCGCGTGGTGCTCTCCGAGGACCATCTGACCCCGGTCGCGGCGGTGTGCCTCTGGTACGACGTCGGCTCCCGCCACGAGGTTCAGGGGCGCACGGGTCTCGCCCACCTCTTCGAACACCTGATGTTCCAGGGCTCCGCCCAGGTCAAGGGCAACGGCCACTTCGAGCTGGTGCAGGGAGCGGGCGGCTCGCTCAACGGCACCACCAGCTTCGAGCGCACCAACTACTTCGAGACCATGCCCGCCCACCAGCTGGAGCTCGCCCTCTGGCTGGAGGCCGACCGCATGGGCTCCCTGCTCGCCGCGCTCGACGACGAGTCCATGGAGAACCAGCGGGACGTCGTGAAGAACGAGCGCCGCCAGCGCTACGACAACGTCCCCTACGGCACCGCCTTCGAGAGGCTGACCGCGCTCGCCTACCCGGAGGGCCACCCCTACCACCACACGCCGATCGGGTCGATGGCCGATCTGGACGCGGCGACCCTGGAGGACGCACGCGCGTTCTTCCGCACCTACTACGCACCGAACAACGCGGTGCTGTCCGTCGTCGGCGACATCGACCCCCAGCAGACCCTCGCCTGGATCGAGAAGTACTTCGGGTCCATCCCGTCCCACGACGGCAAGCCGCAGCCGCGCGACGGCTCGCTGCCCGAGGTCATCGGCGAGCAACTGCGCGAGGTCGTCGAGGAGGAGGTTCCGGCGCGCGCCCTGATGGCCGCCTACCGGCTGCCGCACGACGGCACACGCGCGTGCGACGCGGCCGACGTGGCGCTCACGATCCTCGGCGGCGGCGAGTCCTCCCGCCTGTACAACCGGCTCGTGCGGCGTGACCGCACCGCCGTCGCCGCCGGCTTCGGCCTGCTGCGGCTCGCCGGGGCGCCCTCGCTGGGGTGGCTGGACGTGAAGACCTCCGGCGACGTCGAGGTGCCCGTCATCGAGGCCGCCATCGACGAGGAACTCGCCCGGTTCGCCGAGCGGGGCCCGACGGCCGAGGAAATGGAGCGCGCCCAGGCGCAGTTGGAGCGCGAGTGGCTGGACCGGCTCGGCACGGTCGCGGGCCGCGCGGACGAACTGTGTCGGTACGCCGTGCTGTTCGGTGACCCCCAGCTCGCCCTGACCGCCGTGAAGCGCGTGCTCGAGGTCACCGCCGAGGAGGTGCAGGAGATCGCCAAGGCCCGCCTGCGCCCCGACAACCGCGCGGTGCTCGTGTACGAACCGGTCGCGGAAGAGGCCGGGGCCCCGGAAGCAGCCGAGACCACCGACGAGACCGAGGAGTCGGCGAAGTGACCGAGCTCGCGACCATGGAGTTCCACCCGCAGCCCCAGCCCGGCGAGGCCCGGCCCTGGGCGTTCCCGGCGCCCGAGCGCGGCACGCTGGACAACGGCCTGACCGTGCTGCGCTGCCACCGGCCCGGTCAGCAGGTCGTCGCCGTCGAGGTGCTCCTCGACGCGCCCCTGGACGCCGAGCCGGCCGGCCTCGACGGCGTCGCCACGATCATGGCGCGCGCCTTCTCCGAGGGCACCGACAAGCACTCCGCCGAGGAGTTCGCCGCCGAGCTCGAGCGCTGCGGCGCCACCCTCGACTCGCACGCCGACCACCCCGGCGTCCGCCTCTCCCTGGAGGTGCCGGTCTCCCGCCTCCCCAAGGCGCTCGGACTGCTCGCCGACGCCCTGAGGTCGCCGGCGTTCGCGGACAGCGAGGTGGAGCGCCTGGTGCGCAACCGCCTCGACGAGATCCCGCACGAGATGGCCAACCCGGCCCGCCGCGCCGCCAAGGAACTCTCCAAGGAGTTGTTCCCGGTGTCCTCGCGCATGTCGCGCCCGCGCCAGGGCACCGAGGAGACGGTCGCGAACATCGACGCCGCGGCCGTCCGCGCCTTCTACGAGCGGTTTGTGCGCCCCGCGACGTCCACCGCGGTCGTGGTCGGCGACCTCACCGGGATCGATCTGGACGAGCTCCTCGGTGACACCCTCGGCGCCTGGACGGGGGAGCCGTCCAAGCCGCGTCCGGTGCCCCCGGTGACCGCCGACGACACCGGCCGCGTGATCATCGTGGACCGGCCCGGCGCCGTCCAGACCCAGCTGCTCATCGGCCGTGTCGGGCCCGACCGTCACGACCGCGTGTGGCCCGCGCAGGTGCTCGGCACGTACTGCCTCGGGGGCACCCTCACCTCCCGCCTGGACCGCGTCCTGCGCGAGGAGAAGGGCTACACCTACGGGGTGCGGGCCTTCGGGCAGGTGCTGCGCTCCGCGCCCGACGGCACGGGCGCCGCGATGCTCGCCATCAGCGGCTCCGTCGACACGCCGAACACCGGCCCGGCGCTCGACGACCTGTGGAAGGTGCTGCGCACCCTCGCCGCCGAGGGCCTGACGGACGCCGAGCGCGACGTCGCCGTACAGAACCTGGTGGGGGTGGCACCGCTGAAGTTCGAGACGGCGGCGGCCGTCGCGAGCACGCTCGCCGACCAGGTCGAGCAGCACCTGCCGGACGACTACCAGTCGACGCTGTATCAGCAGCTGGCCGCTACGGGCACGGTGGAGGCCACCGCGGCCGTGGTGAACGCCTTCCCGGTGGACCGTCTGGTCACCGTGCTGGTGGGCGACGCCGCGCAGATCAAGGAACCCGTCGAGGCGCTCGGTATCGGCGAAGTGAGCGTCGTCGCCGCCGAGTAGAGCGAACCGTACGCGCGCGTGCGCCGCGCCCGTCCCGGGGCCCTGGTGACTTTCCGTGTCACCAGGGCCCCGCCCATTGGCGGGTTTGTCCGTATTGCCACAGAGGTTGCCTCTCTGCCCTGTGGGATGCGCTACAAACCCCGTCCTCCGTTTGCTGATTGAAAGACGGTCCCCTTAGCGTCATTCGGGCTGTCCGTCAGGCAGTGCGCCGCACCCGCGGCACCGGACAGTCATCGCCGAGTCCCCGTACGGCGCGAGCCAGGGGAGCCGGGGACCCAAAACCGCAGTCCCTGGGGTGAATCGGGCGCGAGCCCGTAGGAGACCTTCCTGCTCCGAACCCGTCAGCTAACCCGGTAGGCGAGAGGGAAGGAAAGGACCAGCCACTTCATGGCGTTCACCTGCGCCACCGGGAAGCACCGTCGCCCGAGCCGTGTGAAGCGTACGACTGCGAACGCCGTCGGCGTGGCAGCGCTCACCACCAGCGGTGTCATCGGCACCCTGGCCGCCCCGGCCCTCGCCGCCGGCGCCCCCGTCGAGCAGACCGGGCTGCTCCAGACCGTCACCCTCGGCGACTCGGTCGCCGAGAAGATCGACGCACAGGCCGCCGCCCAGAAGCAGGCCGCCGAACAGAAGCAGGCCGAGGAGGCCGCGCGCAGGAAGGCCGCCGAGAAGGCGCGCCAGGAGCGCGAGGCCAAGGAGCGGGCCGCACGCGAGGCCGAGCGCCGGCGTCTCAACGCGTTCGTGCCGCCGATCTCCAACTCCTACGTGTCCACCGGTTACAAGACCGGCGGCTCCCTGTGGTCCTCCGGCTCCCACACCGGCATCGACTTCCACGCCGCCACGGGCACGCCCGTGCACGCCGTCGGCGCCGGCACCGTCGTCCAGACCGGCTGGGGCGGCGCGTACGGCAACCAGATCGTCATCAGGATGAACGACGGCACCTACACCCAGTACGGCCACCTGTCGTCCATCGGGGTCTCCGTGGGCCAGAGGGTCGTCCCCGGCCAGCAGATAGCCCTCGCCGGGTCCACCGGCAACACCACCGGGCCGCACCTGCACTTCGAGGCCCGTACCACTCCCGAGTACGGCTCGGACATCGACCCCGTGGCCTACCTGCGCTCGCACGGCGTGAACGTCTGACGGCCCGCGCCCGCGACGGGCGCGCCCGCACCCGACGGCCCCGGCTGATCAGCCGGGGCCGTCGTCGGCTTTCGAACGGCTGTGTGTCCAAAAAAAATCCCTGGATTCCGACCCGCCGTCGGAATTTCCCGCCCACTGCAATAGAGTCGGTTGAACACGCGTCAATCGCGTACGTTTCGCGGGGATTAAGGCGGAGGTCGGTCATGCGTATTCCGGCGCACGCGGTCTGCACGGCGATCCGTGATGACATCGTCGCGGGTGTCTACGAGCGCGGCGGCCGGCTCACCGAGGAACTCCTCGCGCGCCGCTACGGCGTCTCCCGCGTCCCCGTGCGCGAGGCGCTGCGCACCCTGGAGGCCGAGGGCTTCGTGGTCACCCGCCGGCACGCGGGCGCGTGTGTGGCGGAACCCACCGAGCAGGAGGCCGCCGACCTGCTGGAGATGCGGATGCTGCTGGAGCCGCTCGGGGCCGCGCGAGCCGCGCAGCGGCGTACCGAGGCCCACCTCAAGGTGCTGCGCGGCCTGGTCAGACTGGGCCAGGAGCGGGCCAGGAGGGGCCACAGCGAGGATCTGCGCTCCCTGGGCGGCTGGTTCCACGAGACGCTGGCGCAGGCCTGTGGGAGCCCCGCGCTGACCTCGACGCTCGCCCAGCTGCGGCACAAGATCACATGGATGTACGCGGTCGACGCACCGGTCGACCCAGTGGAGTCCTGGGCCGAGCACGGCGGCATCGTGGACGCCGTCGCGCGCGGGGACGGCGAGCGGGCGCGGGCGATCACGGCGCTGCACACGGAACGCTCCACGGCCGCCCACCGGCTCCGCTTTCCCGGCGGGACGGACCGCGCGGACCGTGTGAGGACCTCGCAACACCCCGTAAACATGTCGGCACTCCGGCATTAACACAGGCGCCGTATACAAAGAGGGATATTCGGCTGAGGCCCTGTTTTCGGCTGCCTGTTTTTCGCGTGCGTCCATAAATTTGACGTGCGCTGTTCCGGTATGTCGTGTGCGCTTTTATTCGCGCTGACGAATACACCGTGGGCCGTTTTTTCTTGCGTGCGCCGTTCCTCGCCGTTCCTCGCCGTTCCCTGCGCCGTGACTGTGGTCACCGCCGGCTGTCGCCCTCCGGACGGGAGCTGCCCGGCACGACGACAGCCGCGCCGCCATGGAGGCGACGCGGCTGAAGCGGGGTGCTGCTTGCCCGAAGGGTCAGACGGTCTCGGGGAGTTCCTCGAGGCCCTCGGCGACCAGCTTGGCCAGGCGGTCGAGCGCGGCGTCCGCACCCTCCGCGTCGGAGGCCAGGACGATCTCCTCGCCGCCCTGGGCGCCGAGGCCCAGAACCGCCAGCATGGACGCGGCGTTGACGGGGGTACCGCCCGCCTTGGCGATCGTCACCGGGATGCCGGAGGCCGTGGCTGCCCGGACGAAGATGGAGGCGGGGCGGGCGTGGAGACCCTCGGCCCAGCCGACGTTGACGCGGCGCTCAGCCATGTGTTGCTGCCCTTCAGGTGTATCAGGGTTGTCTAGACCAGTGTTCCATAGGTGAAGCGTGCCCGGAAGGGCATCGTCCCGTCCCCGGCGGGCCGGGGCCGGCCCCCTCAGCCTGCCTCGCGCCGCTTAGGGACGCGAGCCTTACTCTGGGGCCCATGCAGACCACGTCGGACCGGCACGAGTACCCCGCCCACTGGGAGGCCGACGTGGTGCTGCGCGACGGCGGCACCGCGCGCATCAGGCCCATCACCGTCGATGACGCCGAGCGCCTCGTCAGCTTCTATGAGCAGGTCTCGGACGAGTCGAAGTACTACCGCTTCTTCGCGCCGTACCCGCGCCTGTCCGCCAAGGACGTCCACCGCTTCACGCACCACGACTTTGTGGACAGGGTGGGACTCGCGGCCACGGTCGGCGGCGAGTTCATCGCAACCGTACGCTATGACCGCATCGGTACCGACGGCCTGCCCGCCTCCTCGCCTGCCGACGAGGCCGAGGTGGCCTTCCTCGTGCAGGACGCGCACCAGGGACGCGGCGTCGCCTCCGCCCTGCTCGAACACATCGCGGCGGTGGCCAGGGAGCGCGGCATCCGCCGGTTCGCCGCCGAGGTGCTGCCCGCCAACACCAGGATGATCAAGGTGTTCACGGACGCCGGGTACCAGCAGAAGCGCAGCTTCGAGGACGGTGTCGTACGCCTCGAGTTCGACCTGGAGCCCACCGACCGGTCGCTGGCCGTCCAGCGAGCCCGGGAGCAGCGGGCCGAGGCACGGTCCGTGCAGCGGCTGCTCGCACCCGGCGCGGTCGCCGTGATCGGCGCCGGCCGCACGCCCGGGGGAGTGGGCCGCAGCGTTCTCGACCATCTCAGGGACGGCGGGTACACCGGCCGCCTGTACGCGGTGAACCGGGCGTTCGCCGCGGACCGGGAGGACCTCGACGGCGTCCCCGCCCACCGCTCGGTCCGCGACATCTCCGAGCCGGTCGACCTCGCCGTGGTGGCCGTGCCCGCCGAACACGTCCCCGAGGTCGTCACCGAGTGTGGCGAGCACGGGGTGCAGGGGCTCGTGGTGGTCTCCGCCGGGTACGCCGAGAGCGGGCCCGAGGGGCGGGAGCGACAGCGGGAGCTGGTGCGGCAGGCGCGGTCGTACGGCATGCGGATCATCGGGCCGAACGCCTTCGGGATCATCAACACCTCGCCGCAGGTCCGGCTCAACGCCTCCCTCGCCCCAGAAATGCCCCGTCCCGGGCGCATAGGGCTGTTCGCACAGTCGGGCGCCATCGGGATCGCCCTGCTGTCACGGCTGCATCGGCGCGGCGGAGGTGTGACCGGCGTCACGGGTGTCTCGACCTTCGTCTCCTCCGGGAACCGGGCGGACGTGTCCGGGAACGACGTCCTCCAGTACTGGTACGACGACCCGGACACCGACGTCGCCCTGATGTATCTGGAGACCATCGGCAACCCGCGCAAGTTCAACCGGCTCGCGCGGCGCACGGCGGCGTCCAAACCGCTCGTGGTGGTGCAAGGGGCGCGGCACGGGGGCGCGCCCCAGGGGCATGCGGTACGGGCCACACGCCTGCCGCACGCCACGGTGTCCGCGCTGCTGCGGCAGGCCGGGGTGATCCGGGTGGACACGATCACGGAACTGGTGGACGCGGGCCTGCTGCTGGCCCGCCAGCCGCTGCCCGTGGGGCCCCGGGTGGCGATCCTCGGGAACTCGGAGTCGCTGGGGCTGCTGACGTACGACGCCTGCCTCACGGAGGGACTGCGGCCCTCGCCGCCGCTCGATCTCACGACGGAGGCGTCGGCCGAGGACTTCCACCGGGCGCTGGTCGGCGCGCTGGCCGACGACTCCTGTGATGCCGTGGTCGTGACGGCGATACCGGCGGTGGGGGAGACGTCTCCCGGGGACGCGGAGTTGGCGGAGGCGTTGAGGTCCGCCGCCGCGGCGGCTCCCGCGAAGCCCGTGCTGGTGGTGCACGTGGAGCTGGGCGGGCTGGCAGAGGCCCTGTCCGCCGCCGCGAGCACGGGGCCCCAGGCCGGCACCGCGGGACGACCGCAGCAGGAGGTCGGGGGCGCTGTACAGCCGCCCGCGACCGAGGCGCCGCCGGACTCCCGGCTCATCCCCGCCTACCCCGCCGCCGAGCGCGCCGTCCGGGCCCTCGCCGAAGCCGTCAAGTACGCGCAGTGGCGGCGGGAGGCCGCCGAGCCCGGCAAGGTGCCCGAGTTCGACGACATCGACGAGAAGGGCGCCGCCCGGCTGATCGACGGCCTGCTCGCGCGCGGCCAGGGGCTCACACTCGGCACGGACGAGACCTGTGACCTGCTCGCGCGCTACGGCATCCAGGTCCGCCGGGCGCTGCAGGCTCCCACCCCCGAGGCCGCTCTCGAGGCCGCCCGCACGATCGGCTACCCGGTGGCACTCAAGGCCACCGCC
This sequence comes from Streptomyces cynarae, assembly GCF_025642135.1. NCBI lineage: Bacteria > Bacillati > Actinomycetota > Actinomycetes > Kitasatosporales > Streptomycetaceae > Streptomyces > Streptomyces cynarae. The sequence goes on from NZ_CP106793.1 coordinate 6,548,387, forward strand.
CCGCACCTGCGCCACCGCGCCGACCTGGGCGGCGTACGCCTCGACCTGGCCGACGAGGAACAACTGCGGCGGGCGTACGCCGAGTTGACGTCCCTGTTCGGAAAGCCGGAGGAACTGCGGCCGGTCGTGCAGGGCATGGCGCCACGCGGCGTCGACACCTTCCTGCGGACGGTCATCGATCCCGCGGCCGGGGCCGTCCTGTCGTTCGGGCTCGCCGGGGCCGCCTCCCAGCTGCTCGACGACATGGCGCACCGACTGGTCCCGGTCACCGACCGCGACGCCACCTCCCTGGTCCGGTCGATCCGGACCGCCCCGCTCCTGTTCGGCTGGCGCGGCTCCGATCCCGTGGACACGCCCGCCCTCGAAGAGCTGATGCTGCGCGTGTCACGGCTGGTCGACGACCATCCGGAGGTCGTCGCGGTCACCCTGGAGCCCGTCGTGGTCGCCCCGCGCGGCCTGAGCGTGCTCGGAGCCACCGTCCGGCTCGCGCCCCCGCCCGCCCGCGACGACCTCGGCCCGCGCAGGCTCCCGGTGTACTGAGCAGCGGCGAGCGGTGCCTCGCAGTCAGTGCGCCCCCGTAGGATGGACGGCATGGCCAAGACCAGTACGACGACCCAGGGGCTGCGCGCGGCGATCGAGCGCAGCGGCTACTACCCGGCGCTCGTGGCCGAGGCGGTGGAAGCCGCGGTGGGCGGCGAGCCCATCCGGTCGTACCTGGTCCACCAGGAGACCACCTTCGACGCCAACGAGGTGCGCCGGCACGTGACCGTGCTGGTCCTCACCGGCAACCGCTTCATCGTCAGCCACACCGACGAGCAGGCCGCGGACGACACCTCCCCGACGCCGTACGCGACGACGTCGACGGAATCCGTGAAGCTCGGCCGGATCGCCTCGGTCGTCCTCAGCCGCGTCGTCGCCAACCCGGAGTCGTACACACCGGGCACGCTGCCCCGCGAGGTCGTCCTGACCATCGGCTGGGGCGCGGTCTCCCGCATCGACCTGGAACCCGCCGCCTGCGGCGACCCCAACTGCGAGGCCGACCACGGCTACACGGGCAGCTCGACGGCGGACGACCTGAGCCTGCGCGTCAGCGAGGCGGGGGACGGCCCGGAGACGGTGCGCCAGGCGCTCGCCTTCGCGCAGGCCCTCTCCGAGGCGACCGCGGACGAATCCCGCTGATGGCACTCCCCGCCTGGGCCGACCACCCGGAGCCGCTGGCCCTCGGCTCCGCGCCCGTCCCCGAGTACGGCTCGGGCTCGCTGGCCGATGTCCTGCCCACCCTGGCGGCGGGCATGGGGGTGCCCGGCCAGAACGCCGCCATACCGGAACTGACCGCCGCCGACCGCAACTGCGTCTTCCTGATCGATGGGCTCGGCTGGGAGCAGCTGAAGGCGCACCCCGACGAGGCGCCCTTCATGACCTCGCTCCTGGCGTCCTCCCGCGGGGGCACGGGGCGGCCCATCACCGCCGGCTACCCGGCGACCACGGCGACCTCGCTGGCCTCCGTCGGCACCGGCCTGCCCCCGGGCGCGCACGGCCTGCCCGGCTACACCGTGCGCAACCCGGACACCGGGGAGCTGATGAACCAGCTGCGCTGGCAGCCGTGGACCCCGCCGCAGGTCTGGCAGCCGTACCCGACCGTGTTCCAGCTCGCTCACGACGCCGGTGTGCACACCGCACAGGTCTCCTCCCCGGCGTTCGAGAACACCCCGCTGACGAAGGTCGCGCTCAGTGGCGGAACGTTCCGCGGGAAGCTGACCGGCGAAGACCGCATGGACCTGGCGGCCGAGCAACTGGCCGCCGGCGAGCGCTCCTTGGTGTACACGTACTACTCCGAGCTGGACGGCGCCGGCCATCGATTCGGCGTCGAATCCGACACCTGGCGCGGCCAGCTCATGTACGTCGACCGGCTGGTCCAGCGCCTGGCCGAGCAGCTGCCGCCGCGCACCGCCCTGTACGTGACCGCCGACCACGGCATGCTCGACATCCCGTTCGACGAGCGGCACCGCATCGACTTCGACGAGGACTGGGAGCTGCGCGCCGGCGTCGCCCTGCTCGGCGGCGAGGGGCGCGCACGGCACGTCTACGCGCTGCCGGGCGCCGGGAACGACGTCCTGACCTGTTGGCGCGAGGTCCTCGGCGAGCAGTTCTGGGTGGCCTCGCGGGACGAGGCGATCGCGGCGGGCTGGTTCGGCCCCCATATCGACGACCGCGTGTACCCGCGCATCGGTGACGTGGTCGCCGCGGCCCATGACGACGTGCTGATCATCGCCTCCGAGCGGGAGCCGAAGGAATCGGCCATGGTCGGCAACCACGGCTCGATGACGGCCGTGGAACAGCTGGTGCCCCTGCTGGAAGTGCGCACCTGACCTCCATCTGACCGCCACCCGAGCGTGGTGCGCGCCCGCGCGCCCAGTACGCTCCTGAAGATCCCCCATGCCCTCCGCCCCGCCCGAAAGGCCTCGATCTCCCATGCCCGAGCTGGTGTTCTTCTCCGGAACCATGGACTGCGGGAAGTCGACACTGGCTCTCCAGATCGAGCACAACCGCTCCGCGCGCGGCCTCCAGGGCATGATCTTCACCCGGGACGACCGGGCGGGCGAGGGCAAGCTCTCCTCCCGCCTGGGTCTGGTGACCGACGCCGTGGAGGTGGGCGACGGACAGGACCTGTACGCCCACGTCGTCGACCACCTCTCCCAGGGCGGGCGAGCGGACTACGTGATCGCGGACGAGGCGCAGTTCCTGGCGCCGGAGCAGATAGACCAGCTGGCCCGTGTGGTCGACGACCTCGGTCTCGACGTCTACGCCTTCGGTATCACGACCGATTTCCGCACCAAGCTCTTCCCCGGCTCGCAGCGCCTGGTGGAGCTGGCCGACCGGGTCGAGGTCCTCCAGGTGGAGGCGCTGTGCTGGTGCGGCGCCCGCGCGACGCACAACGCGCGCACGGTGGGCGGCGAGATGGTGGTCGAGGGCGCCCAGGTCGTCGTGGGCGACGTGACCCAGTCGGCGGACGAGATCGGTTACGAGGTGCTGTGCCGCCGCCACCACCGGCGCCGTATGACGGCGGCCGCCGCGCGCGCGGCGGCCCTCTCCCCGGACGTCCTGCCGGTGTCGTCCATCTGACGCCCCGGCGATTCACCCGTCAGGAGTCGGCTCGGTCGAGCGGGCTCACCACCGAGAACGTCGCGCCCTCCGGGTCCGCGACCGCGACCACACGGCCCAGGGCGGTGCTGCGACCGGGACTCACGACGCGTCCGCCCAGCTCGGTGACCCGCTCGGCGGCCGTGTCGGCGTCCTCGACCCGGAAGTGCGTCAGCCAGTGCGGACCCCGGTCGCGGGGGAGGGCGTGCCCGACACCGTGGATGCCGGCGACCGGACGGCCCTCGATGTGCAGGGTGCGGTAGTCGGAGTCGGCGGTCGACACCGGCTCCTCCTCGTAGCCGAAGACCGTCCGGTAGAACGTGGCGACGCTCGCCGTGTCGTAGGTCAGCAGCTCGTTCCAGGCAGGGGTGCCGGAGACGCCGGTCAGGCCGGTGCCGAGGTGTTCGGCCGCCTGCCAGATGCCGAACACCGCGCCCGTCGGGTCGCAGGCGATCGCCAGGCGCCCGGCCTCGGCGGCGTCCAGCGGACCGACCCCCACCGTGCCGCCGCAGCTGCGGACCGCCTCGGCGGTCGCGTCCACGTCGTCCGAGCCGAGGTACGGCGTCCAGGCGATCGGGAGATGGCGGTCAGGCGGCAGTTGGCCGATGCCCGCCACCTCGTAGCCGTGCAGCACGGCCCGTACATAGGGCCCGAGTTGCTGCGGTCCCGGGCGGAACTCCCAGCGGAACAGCGCCCGGTAGAACTCCTGGGTCGCGGCCATCCCGTGCACCATCAGACTCACCCAGCACGGTACGCCGGGCGCCGGCCTCTCGTGCGCCGTGCCGGTCAGGCCCGCCGACCCCGGTGCCTCGATCATCGTCACTCTCTCCTCGGCCCTTCGTGGTGGCCGTTCAGCTTCCGCCCGGGTGCACCTGTGCCGGGTGGGCGCGGGTGCACGGTCCGCGCCGATGGTCGCACCACCGGTCGCACCACGGGCTCCGGCCGCGCCGTGCGGTACGGCTCCCGGCCACAGGGGCTCGAGGGGACGGTGCTCGTGCGTCGCGGTGTGATCGCCGTGTGCGGTCCATCGGCTGTACAGCATGTGCCCGATCCCGTACAGCGCGTGATCGGACCTGTCCGGCGGAGCAGAGTAGCGGGACCTGGGCGAGAGGGCCACCCCGTGCGCGAGGATGGGGCCATGAAGGCCATCATCACCGCATCCGAACTCGCGAGCGAACTGGCGGGAGCGCGGCCGCCGACGCTCCTGGACATCCGCTGGCAGCTGAGCACCGCGACGGCGGCCGGCGCCGCTCCTTTCGACGGCCGTGCCGAGTACGCGGCCGGACACGTTCCGGGGGCCGTCTTCGTCGACCTGGACACCGATCTCGCGGATCCGCCGGGGCCGGCCGGTCGGCATCCGCTGCCCGGCATCGAGCGTTTCGGTGCGGCGATGCGGGCCGCAGGCGTCTCCTCGGACCGGCCGGTGGTGGTGTACGACGGCGGGCAGGGCTGGGCCGCCGCGCGCGCGTGGTGGCTGCTGCGCTTCGCGGGTCACCCGGATGTGCGGGTGCTCGACGGCGGTCTGTCCGCCTGGGAGGGGTCCCTGGCCTCCGGGATCGAAACGGCGCCCGAGCCGGGCGACTTCCGGCCCGCACCGGGTGCGCTGCCGCTGCTCGACGCGGACGGCGCGGCGGCGCTCGCCCGCACGGGGCTGCTCCTGGACGCGCGGGCCGGTGAGCGCTACCGGGGCGAGGTCGAGCCGATCGACCCGGTGGGCGGGCACATTCCGGGCGCGGTGTCGGCGCCGACGGCTCAGAACCTGACCGAAACCGGCCACTTCCTACCCCAGGAGGAACTCGCCGAGCGCTTCAAGGCGCTCGGCGTCACCGAGGGCACCGAGGTCGGCGTGTACTGCGGCTCGGGCGTCTCCGCGGCCCAGCAGGTGCTGGCGCTGACGCTCGCCGGCATCCCGGCCGCGCTGTACGTGGGGTCGTGGTCGGAGTGGTCGTCGGACAGCAACCGCCCCGTGGCGGTGGGCCCCGACCCGCAGTGAGCGTGGCGGTGGGGTGTACGCCGCCTCGACGTACACCCCACCGCTCAGAGCCTGTGTTCCGGTCCGGCTACTCCTGCTTCTTGCGGCGCGTACCGAACACGATTTCGTCCCAACTCGGGACCGCCGCTCTGCGGCCCGGGCGGACACCGTCCGCCTCGGCCTGACGGTCCGTCGCGCCGATCAGCCGGTCGCGGTGGCTGCCGACCGTGCGCGGCATGAGAACGTCCGCGTACGCCGATCCGGCCGAGGCCGAGGCCGCGGGAGGCTCCTCCGCCGCGGGTTCCTGTACGGGCTCCTCCGGCTCCTCGGCGGGCCGCTCGGGCACGACCAGGTCGCCGCGGAAGCTCGGCACCGCCTCCAGGAGGCTGGTGAGCGAGTCCCGCTCGCCGGTACTCTCCTCCGCCGGCTCGGTCGCCTGCGACGGCAGCGCGGGACGGTCCGACTGCCGCTCCGGGGCGCGGTCGAGCCGGCCCTCGCGGGGCAGACGGGCGATCCGTGGCACGAAGGGGTAGCTCGGCTCGGGCGCCGACAGGTCGTCGGACTCGCCGATCAGCGCGCGCGCCTCGTCGTCGACGGCCTGGACGAGTCGGCGGGGCGGGTCGTAGGTCCAGGTCGCCGAGTGCGGTTCGCCCGCCACCCGGTAGACCAGGATCACCTCCCAGGTGCCGTCGTCGCGGCGCCAGGAGTCCCACTGGACGGTGTCCTTCTCGGCGCCGCGCAGCAGCAGCCGCTCCTGGACGGCCTCGCCGAGCTGGGGACCGGTGTTCTCGCCCGGCCGGCGCACGGGTGTCTTGCGTGCCCGCTCGGCCATGAAGGCACGCTCGGCCAGTACGGGGCCCTCGAAGCGGCGCACGCGGTCGACGGGGATACCGGCGAGCTGGGCGACCTCCTCCGCGGACGCACCGGCACGTATACGGGCCTGGATGTCGCGGGGGCGGAGATGGCTCTCCACCTCGATCTCGATCTGGCCGAGGCGGGGACGATCGCCGCGCACGGCGGCGCGGAGCCGTTCGTCGATCGGAAGCGTGTACTCCGTGCTGTCCGCAGCCTTCAGCACCAGCCGTGTGCCGTCATTGGAGACGGCCACGACACGCAGTTCGGGCATGGGGACCTCCCGGGTGGTGCCTGCCGACGTCACGTGCGTCGCTGCTTCCGCTAGTCGAGTGTGGCCTGCCCGGGTGCAGCCTGCCACAACCTTGCCGAGTTGCCCGGCGTGTCGGGCACGGGCCCTGCATCGCCGTTATGGCACGGTTACCTATTCGCAACGCAAAGTGACCAACTCTGTCACCCTGTGCAACTAGCCCCCTCCCGGCGGTCCAGCAAGGCCCCGGACACCCTGGCGGGAGACCGGACCCAGGGCTCGCAACAGTACTCCATTCGGGCCACGCGCGTGGATCGGCACGCCGCCCAAGTTCTGGCAAGGGGTACGAGTTGGCCGTCCGGTGCGCCGTTTTCGTGGCCCTCAAACGTGGCGTACTTCATCTGACCGGCAGAAACGGAACGATTCGCTTCGAGTGTCGCCGTGTTTCTGAGCGTCCCTCAACTCGCGGTGCCCCGGCCGAACGAAATCCTCTAGTCCCCCAGCACCCGGCGCAGATAGTCGTTGCCGAAGAGCCGGTCCGGGTCGAGGCGGTCCCTCAGTGCGGTGAACTCGCCGAAGCGCGGGTAGGTCTTGGCCAGGTACTCCGCGTCGCGCGTGTGCACCTTGCCCCAGTGGGGGCGCCCCTCGTGTGCCGTGAAGATGCGCTCGGCGGCGGTGAAGTACGCCTGATAGGGCGTCCCGCGGAACATGTGTACGGCGACGTAGGCGCTGTCCCGGCCGGACGCCGTGGACAGGGCGATGTCGTCGGCCGGGGCGGTGCGGACCTCGACGGGGAAGCTGACGCGCAGGTCCGACCGGTCGACCATGGTCTTCAGTTCGCGCAGCGTCTCGACCAGGGCCTCGCGCGGGACGGCGTACTCCATCTCCACGAACCGCACCCGGCGCGGGGATGTGAAGACCTGGTAGGGGATGTCGGTGTACGTACGGGCCGACAGGGCGCGGCTCGATATCCGGGCGATCGCCGGGATCGTGGCGGGCACGGCCTGGCCGACCAGGTTGGCCACGTGGAAGACGCCGTTGGAGAGGAACTCGTCCTCGAACCAGCCGCTCACCTGCCCGATCGGCCGACGGGGCCCGAGACTGCGGTTGTTGCGCTTGGTGTTGGTGTTCCCGGTGTGCGGGAACCAGTAGAACTCGAAGTGCTCGTTCTCGGCCCACAGTTCGTCGAACTCGGCGAGGACCTTCTCGAACGGCATCGGTTCTTCGCGGGCGGTGAGCAGGAAGAGGGGCTCCACCGCGAAGGTGATCGCGGTGATGATCCCGAGTGCGCCCAGGCCGATGCGGGCGGCCGAGAAGACGTCCGGGTTCTCCCGCTCCGAACAGGTGAGCACCGAGCCGTCCGCCGTCACCAGTTCGAGCCCCTTGATCTGCGCGGCGATCGAGCCGGAGTCCCGGCCGGTGCCGTGCGTGCCGGTGCTGGTGGCGCCCGAGACGGTCTGCTCCATGATGTCGCCCATGTTCGTGAGGGACAGTCCCTCGCGCGCGAGCGCCGTGTTGAGTCTCTTGAGGGGAGTGCCCGCCTCGACGGTGACCGTGCCGGCCGCACGGTCGATGCCGCGGATCCCGGTCAGCAGTTGAGGGCGGATCAACACGCCGTCGGTGGCGGCGGTGGCCGTGAAGGAGTGTCCGGTGCCGACGGCCTTCACCCTGAGCCCGTCCTCGGCCGCCTTCCGCACGGCGGCGGAGAGCTCCTCGACCGAGGCGGGGGTGACCGCCCGTACGGGCCGGGCGGTGACGTTCCCCGCCCAGTTACGCCACGTGCCGCTCTTCCCGCTCACTGTGGTGCTCATGGGACCCTCCCCGCCGCGGATCCGGCCTGCCCGGCCGATGACGCCCGTACGGCCGTTCGACGAGAGCCGTTGTGATCACCGAGGGTGCGACGGACAGGCCCGCAACGAACAGCGCCATGATCGGAGACGGTAAGTTTCCGACCGGTAGGAAGGGGATCATACTCACGGCCCCGGCAGGTGCGCCCAGCAATCGTCGGCGGTGGGCGGCCGGTCCTCCTGTCGGTGGCGGGTGGCAGGATCGGAGACATGCCCGACGCACTCGACGCCAGCCCGTACGACGCTCTGCTGCTCCTCTCGTTCGGAGGCCCGGAGGGCCCGGACGACGTGGTCCCGTTCCTGGAGAACGTGACCCGGGGACGGGGCATCCCCAAGGAGCGCCTGAAGGAGGTGGGACAGCACTACTTCCTCTTCGGCGGGGTCAGCCCCATCAACAGCCAGAACCGCGCCCTGCTCGACGCCCTCCGCAAGGACTTCGCCGACCACGCCCTGGACCTGCCCGTCTACTGGGGCAACCGCAACTGGGCGCCCTATGTGACCGACACCCTGCGCGAGATGGTCGCCGACGGCCACCGCCGCATCCTCGTCCTCGCCACCAGCGCGTACGCCTCGTACTCCGGCTGCCGTCAGTACCGCGAGGACCTCGCGGGCGCCCTGGCCACCCTGGAGGCCGAGGGCCTCGAGCTGCCCCGGGTCGACAAGCTGCGGCACTACTTCAACCACCCGGGCTTCGTGGAGCCGATGATCGAGGGCGTCCTGAAGTCGCTGGCCGACCTCCCCGAGGACGTCCGGGCCGGGGCGCACATCGCCTTCACCACCCACTCCGTCCCGACCTCCGCGGCGGACGCCTCCGGCCCCGCCGAGGAGCACGGGGACGGCGGGGCGTACGTGCGGCAGCACCTCGACGTCGCGCGGCTGGTCGCCGACGCGGTGCGCGAGCGGACCGGCGTCGACCACGCCTGGCAGCTCGTCTACCAGTCGCGCTCGGGCGCCCCGCACATCCCGTGGCTGGAGCCGGACATCTGCGACCACCTGGAGCAGCTGCACGGCGCCGGGGTCCCGGCGGTCGTGATGGCCCCCATCGGGTTCGTCTCGGACCACATGGAGGTGCTGTACGACCTCGACACGGAGGCCACGGCGAAGGCCGAGGAGCTGGGGCTGCCGGTGCGCCGCTCGGCCACCGTGGGCGCCGACCCGCGGTTCGCCGCCGCGATCCGTGACCTGATCGCCGAGCGCGCCGCCACCGAGCGCGGGCAGCAGGTGACCCCCTGCGCCCTCGGCGCCCTGGGCCCGAGCCACAACGTCTGTCCGGTCGGGTGCTGCCCGGCCCGCGCCCCAAGCCCGCCGCGGCGGGCGCCGACAGCCCGTACGCATGAGGAGCACCGTGACCGAGCAGTCCGAACCGACCGAGCGGCTGAAGGCCGAACTCCTCGAGATCGCGCTGGAGGCCGCCACGCGCGCGGGCGCCTTCCTGCGCGACGGGCGCCCCGACGACCTCGGGGTGGCCGCCACCAAGTCCAGCGCCATCGACGTGGTCACCGAGATGGACATCGCCGCCGAGAAGCTGATCACCGGGCTGCTCGCCGACCGCCGGCCCGACGACGGCCTGCTCGGCGAGGAGGGTGCCAGCGTCGAGGGCAGCAGTGGTGTCGAGTGGGTGATCGACCCGATCGACGGCACCGTCAACTACCTGTACGGACTCCCCAGTTGGGCGATCTCCATCGCGGCCCGCAAGGACGGGGAGACGCTCGTCGGGGTGGTCCACGCGCCCATGCGCCAGGAGACCTTCCGAGCCGTCCTGGGCGGGGGCGCGTTCCTGAACGACCGCCCTGCGCGCGTGCGCCCCGCGCCCGAGCTGGGCCTCGCCCTGGTGGGCACCGGCTTCGGCTACCTCGCCGAGCGCAAGGCCCGGCAGGCCGAGGTGGTCCGCCGGATGATCCCCGAGGTGCGGGACATCCGCCGGGGCGGCTCCGCCGCGATCGACCTGTGCGACGTGGCGGCGGGCCGTCTGGACGCGTACTACGAGCGCGGCCTGAACCCCTGGGACTACGCGGCGGGCGACCTGATCGCCCGCGAGGCGGGCGCCCGGACCGGCGGCCGCCCCGGGGAGCCGGTCTCCCCGGAACTGACGATCGCGGCTCCACCGCCCCTCTTCGACCACCTCCAGACGCGGCTGGAGGAACTGGGGGCATGGCACGACTGAGGATCTGACGACCCGCCCCGCGCCTGTGCCTCAGGGCGGCGGTCGCCGCCAGGTGCCCGGCGCGGGCCGTACCTGCCCCTGGAGGCCGGAGGGACCGCCTTCCGCGCCCTCGTGGGGCCGCGCCGGGCCCTCGCCTCGCAGCAGGCTCCGTACGCATGAAGCGGGGCCCCGGCCTGGATCTGCCGGGGCCCCGCCTGCTGCGAGCTGATCAGACGCGCGTCGCCGTGACTTCCACACCGTGCTCGGCGGCAAGGCGGTGCAGGTCGTCGAGCTCCGACTGTTCGACGTCCACGAGGAAGTCGTCGCCGGTTTCGCGGGCCCGCGTCAGGTCGGACTCGGTCGCCCGTATGCGCTGCAGAAGTCCTGCGGTGAATGCGTCCATGCTGCGCCCCCTCGTCCTGGGTCGTGGGTCGGTGGCACGGGGGTGTGCCGTATGGGAAGGGGCGATCACGTCTCCATTGGGTGCCCAGCGCAGCCCTGGCTGGGCGGCGACGGTGCCGGACACCCACGCCCGCTCTACGGGAAGTGGTGAGCAGCCGACCACGTGGTGGTGTGCCACATGCAGAGCGTGATCGCGGGGTGTAAAGCCGTCCTCCCCCCGCTCCCTTCCGCGGAAACCTCAACCGCGCGAGAAAATTTCGCATTCCCGGACCTGCGGATCCGCCTCCCGGGCCGCTTCCCGCCGCCTTACAGCCGGTTTACGGTCGAAAAGGGCAGGATGGAGCCCACAACCCGTGACAGAAACTGCCCGTGGGCTGCCCGCAAACGGGTCACCCGGGTGGACAGAGGAAGGACAAGCGACGTGCGCGTACTCGTCGTCGAGGACGAGCAGCTGCTCGCCGATGCGGTGGCCACCGGACTGCGCCGGGAGGCCATGGCCGTCGACGTCGTGTACGACGGTGCGGCCGCCCTGGAGCGCATCGGCGTCAACGACTACGACGTGGTCGTCCTCGACCGTGACCTCCCGCTCGTGCACGGCGACGACGTCTGCCGCAAGATCGTCGAGCTCGGCATGCCCACGCGCGTGCTGATGCTGACCGCGTCCGGCGACGTCAGCGACCGCGTGGAGGGCCTGGAGATCGGCGCCGACGACTATCTCCCGAAGCCGTTCGCGTTCAGCGAGCTCATCGCGCGTGTGCGCGCCCTCGGCCGGCGTACGAGCGTGCCGCTGCCGCCCGTCCTGGAGCGCGCCGGGATCAAGCTCGACCCCAACCGCCGCGAGGTCTTCCGCGACGGGCGCGAGGTGCAGCTCGCCCCCAAGGAGTTCGCCGTCCTCGAGGTCCTCATGCGCAGCGAGGGCGCCGTCGTCTCGGCCGAGCAGCTGCTGGAGAAGGCCTGGGACGAGAACACCGACCCCTTCACCAACGTCGTACGCGTGACCGTGATGACCCTGCGCCGCAAGCTCGGCGAGCCGCCCGTCATCGTCACCGTTCCCGGCTCCGGATACCGGATCTGATGACCGTGGCCACGACACCCGCACCACCCACGGCACCGCCCAAGCCCACCTGGGACCCCCGCAGGCCGGAACTGCCGTTCCCCTGGCTGCGCCCGACCATCCGCATAAGGCTCACGCTGCTGTACGGCGGTATGTTCCTGATCGCCGGCATCCTGCTGCTGTCGATCATCTACCTGTTCGCGGCGCACGCCCTCAACGTGGGCAGCGAACTCCCGTTCAAGATCCTCCAGGGCCAGGTGGCCAGCGACACCTGCAACCTCCCGCAGCAGACCTCGGCGAGCGTGCTCAACGACGCCCTGGACGCCTGCGTGAACGAGCAGCGCCAGCACGCCCTGGACAACCTGCTCAGCCAGTCGCTGCTGGCCCTGCTCGGACTCGCCGTGATCGCCTTCGCCTTCGGGTACGCCATGGCCGGCCGTGTGCTCTCGCCGCTCGGCCGGATCACCCGCACCGCGCGCGCGGTGGCCGGCTCGGACCTGTCCCGCCGTATCGAGCTGGACGGCCCGGACGACGAGCTGAAGGAGCTCGCGGACACCTTCGACGACATGCTGGAGCGGCTGCAGCGCGCGTTCATGGCCCAGCAGCGGTTCGTCGGCAACGCCTCGCACGAGCTGCGCACCCCGCTCGCCATCAACCGCACGCTCCTCGAGGTGCACCTGTCCGACCCCGGGGCGCCCACCGAACTGCAGCAGCTCGGCAAGACGCTGCTCGCCACCAACGAGCGCAGCGAACAGCTCGTGGAGGGCCTGCTGCTGCTCGCCCGCAGCGACAACCAGATCGTCGAGCGCAAGCCGGTCGACATCGCCGAGGTGGCCTCCCAGGCCGTCGACCAGGTGCACGCCGAGGCGGAGGCCAAGGGCGTCGAGATCCGCGGCGAGCGCGCCCCCGTGGTCGTCCAGGGCAACGGCGTCCTGCTGGAGCGGATCGCCCTGAACCTCGTGCAGAACGCGGTGCGCTACAACATTCCGGAGGGCGGCTGGGTCGAGGTGACCACGCAGGCCCAGCACGGCCAGGCGGTACTCGTCGTCTCCAACACCGGCCCGGTCGTCCCCGCGTACGAGATCGACAACCTCTTCGAGCCCTTCACACGGCTGCGCACGGAGCGCACGGGCAGCGACAAGGGCGTGGGCCTCGGCCTGTCCATCGCCAGGTCCGTCGCGCGCGCCCACGGCGGCCACATCAGTGCACAGCCGCGCGAAGGGGGTGGGCTTGTGATGCGCGTCACCCTGCCGCTCTGACAGATGCCCGGATCCCGCCCGACGTTCGCTTTGCGCGGAATTTTCGGGTACGGGCTCCGATTTGGTCATGTGTGATCGATCACAAGGACATTTTTCCAGCCACCTACTCTGCGTGACGCCGTGAGTGCTCACAAAGCCGGAATATCCGGGTTTTCCGGTGCCTTGATCACGGGTAGTACGCGGTGAGATGCCTTTGAACTGTGGCACCGGGACCGTGTACGGTCCGCTTCGCCATCCAAGCCGATCACTCTTGAGGAGTCCGGTTGGGTGTCGATTGAGTAACAGACCTTGATGTGAGGCAAAATCTCCGCCTCGAGGCGGGCACAAGTCCGGCCTCTCACGCGTTACGTGCGCTGGAGACACCGCAGACACCCAGAGGGGGAGAGCGAAATGGCAACGGATTACGACACCCCACGCAAGACCGACGACGACGTCGACTCCGACAGCCTTGAAGAGCTGAAGGCCCGGCGGAACGACAAGTCCGCTTCCGCAGTAGACGTCGACGAGTTCGAGGCCGCCGAGGGCCTTGAGCTCCCGGGCGCCGACCTCTCCAACGAGGAGTTGGCCGTCCGGGTGCTCCCGAAGCAGCAGGACGAGTTCACCTGCATGAGCTGCTTCCTGGTGCACCACCGCAGCCAGCTGGCCCGGGAGAAGAACGGTCAGCCGATCTGCCGCGACTGCGACTGAGGCAGGGTCGGCCGTGACCGGCTCGACCCCTCCTTGGAAGCGCCGCTTCTCGCACAGGGGAGCGGAGCAGGAGCCCGACGAGGGCTCCCACGGCGTACGTGACGACGAGCGGGGCTCTTCCGGTGAGGGAACAGCCTCGCTCGAACCGCACGCCCCAGCGGCCCCCGTGGGGCCCCTGGAGCCGGCCGATCCTCCGGCACCTGCCGCGCGACGCCGTGCGGTCGCCGTCCGTGAGGGAGTCCGTACAGGAGTCCGGGAAGGCGTCCGCAAGGGCGGCAGTGCTGCAAGAGCGGCTCTGGCGTATCTAGCCGACCGGATCATCGACATGGCCCCGCGCATCCCGGTACGGGACCTCGAGACACTGCGCAGGCAGTTCCCCGGCCTCGGGCCCGAGGAGATCGCCGACAAACTCGTCGCGGGAGCGGCAGGGGCGACGGCCACGGTCGGGGCCGGAGTAGGCGCCGCGGCGATGCTGCCGGTGCCGCCTGCCATGCCGACCGAGCTGGCCGCGGAGATCACCGGCGTCGCGGCGATCGAGCTGAAGCTGATCGCCGAACTGCACGAGGTGTACGGGCTGCGGCCGCCGGGCACCCTCGCTCAGCGCAGCACCCTGTATCTGAGGTCCTGGGCCGGCGAACGCGGGATCGACATGACCAACCCCGCCACGATCGACGCCGCTCTCGGCGGGCGCATGAAGCGGGAACTGCGGCAGCGGATCATGAAACGGATGGTGCGGGACCTGCCGAACCTGATGCCGTTCATGGTGGGAGCCGCTGTGGGCGCGGTCATGAACCGCCGCGACACCCGGAGGGTCGCGCAGCGGATCCGCAAGGACCTGCGCAGGATGCAGGTGCCGTGGGAGGCGCTGCCGGAACTGCCGCCGCTGGAGAAGGCGCCGGGTCCCTCGCCGATCGAGGAGTGAGCGCCTCCTAGACCGTGCCCCGGCTCTCCGCCCGGGCCGCCTTGATCGCCGCCGCCAGCTTCTCCGGTTCCCGGGTCGACAGGTACAGGTACGGCGTCGGGTCCCCCGGATCCGTGACCGCCACCTTCAGCGCCGTCGGGATGTACGCGCGCAGCAGCATGAAAGCCCTCGTGTCCGCCTTGTACGTGCGCCAGGCGCGGGCCTCCTCCTGGTCCAGAACCTCCGCCTCGCCGAGCGCCGACACCGGGATCTTCGCCTCGCCCGCGATCAGCGCGTCGCCGACCACACGGATGCGGGGCGAGCCGTAGGAACTGGCCACGACCGCCGAGGCCGCGGTGCCGCCGACCAGCCCGCCGAGCAGCGGCAGCGTCCCGAACGGCAGCAGCACCAGGGCCATGGCGATACCGACCAGGAGGCACATCAGCCACCAGGTGCGGGGCGCGGTCAGGCGTTCTTCGTACGGCGACGCGGAGAGCTGCATGGAGCCAAGCTTGGCACGGTGTCCGCGGCACGTTCACGCGCGGGTAAGGTCTGCGCCTGTGAGTGGTACTTCCTCCGGTCTGACGCCCCCCGCCGACGCGGTCGCGCCCGTACGGCACCCCGACGCCCCGGCGCCGGGCGAGCCGCTCGGCGCGCACTACGGACAGTGCTTCGGGTGCGGGGGAGAGCAGCCGCACGGGCTGCGTCTCGAGGCGCGGGCCGGTGACGGGGTGTCCGTCACCGCCGAGTTCACCGTCCGTCCCGCCCACCAGGGCGCGCCCGGCCTCGCCCACGGCGGGGTCCTCGCCACCGCCCTCGACGAGACCCTGGGCTCCCTCAACTGGCTCCTGCGCACCATCGCGGTCACAGGACGGCTGGAGACCGACTTCGTACGGCCCGTGCCCGTGGGTACCGTGCTGTATCTGGACGCCGAAGTGACGGCGGTGGCCGGGCGGAAGATCTACTCGAGGGCGACCGGGCGGATCGGCGGCCCCGAGGGGCCCGTCGCCGTCCGTGCCGAGGCCCTGTTCATCGAGGTGAAGGTGGACCACTTCACCGAGCACGGGCGCCCCCAGGAGATCCGGGCGGCCATGGACGACCCGGACCAGCTCCGGCGCGTACGAGCCTTCGAGGTGAACCCGTGAGCCGCGAACCTGTGAACGTGCTGATCCGGCGTGTTGACCCGGAGGTACCGCTTCCGGCGTACGCGCACCCCGGTGACGCGGGAGCCGATCTGCGCACCACCGTCGGCTGCGAACTCGCGCCCGGTCAACGGGCCGTTCTGCCCACCGGCGTGTCTGTGGCGCTGCCCGAGGGGTACGCGGCCTTCGTGCATCCGCGGTCCGGTCTCGCCGCACGCTGCGGTGTCGCCCTCGTCAATGCCCCGGGGACGGTGGATGCCGGGTACCGTGGGGAGATCAAGGTGATCGTGGTGAATCTCGACCCGCGCGAGTCCGTGCGGTTCGAGCGCTTCGACCGGATTGCCCAACTGGTCGTCCAGCAGGTCGAGAGGGTCCGCTTCCAGGAGGTCGCGGAGCTTCCCGACTCCGCGCGGGCCGAGGGGGGCTTCGGGTCCACCGGCGGTCATGCCGCCGTGGGCGGCACAACGGGTGGGAATCGATACGCTTCGGTCGTATCCGACCGGGAAGGACAGTGACGTGTTCGGACGTCGCAAGAAGAAGGATGCCGCCGAGGACGCGGCCGGCGAGGCCGAGCAGGTCGTCGACGGTGTCGACGCTGAGGCGGACGACGAGGTCGAGCGCGAGCGCGTGAGGCTGGAGCCCGAGCCCCGGCCCGACGGGCCCTGGGACGTGTCCGAGGTCCGGGAGCCCGGCGAGGGCCGGGTGGACCTGGGCGGGCTGTTCGTGCCCGGCGTCGAGGGCATGGAGCTGCGGGTCGAGGTCGCGGGCGACGCGATCGTCGCGGCGACCGTCGTGCTGCGCGACAGCGCCATCCAGCTCCAGGCGTTCGCCGCGCCCAAGCGCGAGGGCATCTGGGGCGAGGTGCGCGAGGAGATCGCCGGCGGCATCACCCAGCAGGGTGGCATCGTCGACGAGGTCGAGGGGCCGCTGGGCTGGGAGCTGCGCGCGCAGGTGCCGGTGCAGCTGCCGGACGGCACGAGCGGGTTCCAGGTCGTGCGGTTCGTCGGCGTGGACGGTCCCCGCTGGTTCCTGCGCGGCGTGATCTCCGGGCAGGGCGCCGTGCAGCCGCAGGCCGCCGGCCTGCTCGAGCAGATCTTCCGCGACACGGTCGTGGTCCGCGGCGAGGGCCCCATGGCACCGCGCGACCCGATCGTCCTGAAACTGCCGAACGACGCCCAGATGGTGCCCGAGGGCGTCCAGCAGGAGGAGGGCTCCCGCTTCTCCGGCGGTATGGGCCAGCTGCAGCGCGGCCCGGAGATCACCGAGGTCCGCTAGGGGCTTTCGTCCGGGTCAGGCTCCGCGAGCCCGGCATGATCCAGACGAGAGGCCCTGGCAGCCGGGGCACTGCCGCCGGGCAGGCACATCATGGGGCCGCATCCCTCGCCGAGGGGCGCGGCCCCACACGTTTTCCCATGCCGGACGCCGGTCCGCAGGGGGCGTATCAGGGTTGCGTCAAAGATGCCCTGCCCGCCATCCCATGCCCCAAATGCCGTGACTATTGGCCGTAAGGTCGACGCAGCGTGCGCAGCTGCGGGGAGAAGACACCGGAAGACAATGGGGCCATGGGACGCGGCAAGCTACGGATCTACCTCGGCGCGGCACCGGGCGTCGGCAAGACCTACGCCATGCTGTCCGAGGCGCACCGGCGCGTCGAGCGCGGCACGGACTGCGTGGTCGGCTTCGTGGAGCACCACGGCCGGTCCCGCACCGAGGTGATGCTGCACGGACTGGAGCAGATCCCGCGCAGGGAGCTGGAGTACCGCGGAAGCCTCTTCACGGAGATGGACGTGGACGCCGTGCTGCGCCGCGCCCCCGCCGTCGCCCTGGTGGACGAACTCGCCCACACCAATGTCCCCGGCTCCCGCAACGCCAAGCGCTGGCAGGACGTCGAGGAGCTGCTGGCCGCCGGGATCGACGTCGTCTCCACCGTCAACATCCAGCACCTGGAGTCCCTCGGCGACGTCGTGGAGTCGATAACGGGCATACGGCAGCGCGAGACCGTCCCCGACGAGGTGGTGCGCCGCGCCGACCAGATAGAGCTCGTCGACATGTCTCCGCAGGCCCTGCGCCGGCGCATGGCGCACGGCAACATCTACCAGCCCGACAAGATCGACGCCGCCCTGTCGAACTACTTCCGGCCCGGAAACCTGACCGCGCTGCGCGAGCTGGCCCTGCTGTGGGTGGCGGACCGGGTCGACGAATACCTGAACGAGTACCGCAGCCGGCACCAGGTGTCGGCGATCTGGGGCTCCCGCGAGCGGATCGTCGTCGGGCTCACCGGCGGCCCCGAGGGACGGACCCTGATCCGCCGCGCCGCCCGCCTCGCGGAGAAGGGCGCCGGCGGTGAGGTGATGGCCGTCTACATCGCCCGCAGTGACGGGCTCACCTCCGCCTCGCCCAAGGAACTCGCCGTCCAGCGCACCCTCGTCGAGGACCTGGGCGGCACCTTCCACCACGTGGTGGGCGAAGACATCCCCGCGGCGCTGCTCGACTTCGCCCGCGGAGTGAACGCCACCCAGATCGTCCTCGGCTCCTCGCGCCGCAAGGCCTGGCAGTACGTCTTCGGGCCCGGCGTCGGTGCCACGGTCGCCCGCGAGTCCGGGCCCGATCTCGACGTGCACATCGTCACCCACGAGGAGGTCGCCAAGGGCCGCGGCCTGCCGGTGGCCCGGGGCGCACGCCTCGGCCGTACGCGCATCCTCGCCGGATGGCTGGTCGGCGTCCTCGGCCCGGTCGTCCTGGCGCTGCTGCTGAACACCGTCGACCTGGGCCTCGCCAACGACATGCTGCTGTTCCTGGCGCTGACCGTGGCGGCAGCCCTGCTCGGCGGACTCTTCCCGGCGCTCGCCTCGGCGGCCTTGGGCTCGTTCCTGCTGAACTACTACTACACGCCCCCGCTGCACCGGCTGACGATCGCCGACCCGCGGAACATCGTCGCCATCGCGATCTTCGTCGCGGTCGCGGTGTCGGTGGCCTCGGTGGTGGACCTCGCCGCCCGGCGCACCCACCAGGCGGCCAGGCTGCGCGCCGAGTCCGAGATCCTCTCCTTCCTCGCGGGCAGCGTGCTGCGCGGCGAGACCAGCCTGGAGGCGCTGCTGGAGCGGGTGCGGGAGACCTTCGGCATGGAGTCCGCCGCACTGCTGGAGCGTGAGAGCGACGTCGCGCCATGGACCTGCGCGGGCAGCGTCGGCCCCGGCGCCCCGGTCGGGCGCCCGGAGGACGCCGACGTGGACGTGCCCGCCGGCGACCACATGGCGCTCGCTCTGTCCGGGCGCGTCCTGCCCGCCTCCGACCGCCGGGTGCTGGCAGCCTTCGCCGCGCAGGCCGCGGTGGTCCTGGACCGGCAGCGTCTGCAGAAGGAGGCCGAACAGGCCCGCACCCTCGCCGAGGGCAACCGCATCCGCACCGCCCTGCTGGCCGCCGTCAGCCATGACCTGCGCACCCCGCTCGCGGGCATCAAGGCATCGGTGACCTCCCTCAGGTCGGACGACGTGGAGTGGTCCGACGAGGACCGCGCGGAGCTGCTGGCGGCGATCGAGGAGGGCGCCGACCGGCTCGACCATCTGGTCGGCAACCTGCTCGACATGTCCCGCCTCCAGACCGGCACCGTCACCCCGCTGATCCGGGAGATCGACGTCGACGAGGTGGTTCCGATGGCGCTCGGCGGCGTGCCGGAGGACAACGTGGAACTCGACGTCCCCGAGACGTTGCCGATGGTCGCCGTGGACGCCGGGCTGCTCGAGCGCACGGTGGCGAACCTCGTGGAGAACGCGGTCAAGTACAGCCCCCTCGGCTCACCCGTCCTGGTCGCCGCCAGCGCCCTCGCCGACCGGGTGGAGGTGCGCGTCGTCGACCGCGGCCCGGGCGTCCCCGACGAGGCGAAGGAACGCATCTTCGAGCCCTTCCAGCGCTACGGCGACGCCCCCCGCGGCGCCGGCGTCGGCCTCGGCCTCGCGGTCGCCCGCGGCTTCGCCGAGGCCATGGGCGGCACCCTGAACGCGGAGGACACTCCCGGCGGAGGGCTCACCATGGTCCTCACCCTGCGGGCCGTGAACGGCGGCGCCCACCACCCCGTACGAGTCGCCGAACCAGAAAGGCAGACCACATGACCCGGGTGCTCGTGGTCGATGACGAGCCGCAGATCGTGCGCGCCCTCGTGATCAACCTGAAGGCGCGCAAGTACGACGTCGAGGCGGCCACCGACGGCGCGAGCGCGCTCCGGCTCGCCGCCGCCCGTCACCCCGACGTCGTGGTGCTGGACCTCGGGCTGCCCGACCTGGACGGTGTCGAGGTGATCAAGGGGCTGCGCGGCTGGACCCGGGTGCCGATCATCGTGCTGTCCGCCCGCCACTCCTCCGACGAGAAGGTGCAGGCGCTGGACGCGGGCGCCGACGACTACGTCACCAAGCCGTTCGGCATGGACGAGCTGCTGGCCCGCCTGCGCGCCGCCGTCCGCCGCGCGGAGCCCAACGGGGGCGGCGAGGACGACGTGATCGTGGAGACCGAGGGCTTCACGGTCGACCTGGCCGCGAAGAAGGTCAACCGGGCCGGGAAGGACGTGCGCCTCACACCCACGGAGTGGCACCTGCTGGAGGTGCTGGTCCGCAACACCGGCCGCCTGGTCAGCCAGAAACAGCTGCTGCAGGAGGTGTGGGGGCCGTCGTACGGGACGGAGACGAACTACCTGCGGGTGTACATGGCCCAGCTGCGCCGGAAGCTGGAGACGGACCCGTCGCATCCCCAGCACTTCATGACGGAGCCGGGGATGGGGTACCGGTTCGAGAAGTGAGCCGGAAGCCCGGCCGGGGCATCGAGGGGCCGTGCCGCCGGTACGTCCGTGTCGGCGCCCCCCGGTACGCTTTCTGTATGAGCGCTGTTCCTCGTTCCGAAAAGCCGGCGGGCCGCCTCCGGCGCATGCTGGACCGGCTCTCCTCGTCGCAGGAGGACCTGGAGTCCGAGGAACTGCGGGAGGACGCCGAGACCGCGGGCTGTACGCGGATCGGCGACTGCCACGACCGACAGATCGTCACGGTTACTGGTACCTTGCGCACGGTCACGCTGCGCCCGCGGGCCGGTGTCCCGGCGCTGGAGGCCGAGCTGTTCGACGGTTCGGCCGCGCTGGACGTGGTCTGGCTCGGCAGGCGCTCGATCGTCGGGATAGAGCCGGGACGCAAGCTGATCGCGTCGGGCCGGATCTCGATGAGCCGGGGCCGCAGAGTGCTGTTCAACCCCAAGTACGAACTCAGACCGCTCGGACGGGAGTAGCCGGTGACGTCACTCGAGAAGCCGACCGAAGACGCCCAGCAGGATTCGCGGGCGGTGACCGAGGCCGCGCTCTTCGAGGCGTTCGGCGGGGTCCGCGGCATGGTCGAGACCGTGGTGCCCGGCCTGTTCTTCGTCACGATCTTCACCATCAACAAGAACCTGCACTGGTCGGCGATCGTCGCGCTCGCCGTGTCCCTGCTGCTGGTGGTGGTCCGCCTCGCCATGCGGGACACCGTGAAGCACGCGTTCAGCGGTGTCTTCGGCGTGGCGTTCGGCGTGGTCTTCGCGATGATGACCGGCAACGCGAAGGACTTCTACCTGCCGGGCATGCTCTACACGCTGGGCCTCGGCCTCGCGTACATCATCACCACGCTCGCCGGGGTCCCGCTGATCGGCCTGATCCTCGGCCCGGTCTTCAAGGAGAACCTCTCCTGGCGCACGCGCAACCCGGGCCGTAAGAAGGCCTACGCCAAGGCCAGCTGGGCCTGGGGGCTGATCCTGCTCGGCAAGTGCGCGATCCTGTTCCCCCTGTACTGGTGGGCGAACACCGCCCAGCTGGGCTGGGTCCTGATCGCGTTGAAGATCCCGCCGTTCCTGCTCGCCGTGTGGCTGACGTGGGTGTTCCTGGCGAAGGCGCCCGCGCCGATCGACGTGTTCGCGGAGATGGAGGCCGAAGAGGCCGCCGCCAAGACCGAAGAGGCCGCCGCCAAGAGCGAAGGGGCCGGGCGGCACCGTCGGGAGGCTTAGTCCCCGGTGGCGGGGTGGCCGCCGCGGGCTGCCGCTTCCAGGCCCCCGCTTCGATCTGAGGGCTGCGGCCCCCGGGGCCCCGCTTCGATCTGAGGGCTGCCGCCTCCGGGGCCCCGCTTCGATCTGAGGGCTGCCGCCCCCGGGGCCCCGCTTCGATCTGAGGGCTGCGGCCCCCGGGGCCCCGCTTCGATCTGAGGGCTGCCGCCTCCGGGGCCCCGCTTCGATCTGAGGGCTGCGGCCTCCGGGGCCCCGCTTCGATCTGAGGGCTGCCGCCCCCGGGCCCCCGCTTCGAGCTGAACGGCCTCGTGCTCAATCTCCCCCGAGCTCTTCGCGGAGGGGTACCCCCGGACGGGTCGGCGGTCGCAGGCCTCGGCTGCCGGGTGGCCCCACCCGAGGGTGCCGCTGTCCCCGCGGGGGCCGCTGCCCCCAAGGGTGCGCCGCTCAAGGGTCGGGTGCGCCCGGACATGCCAGGCGCACCCGAAGCCCGCAGTCTCGCGGCCTAGCCCGCCGCGTCCTCCCTGCGTACCGACAGCAGCTCCTCCAGCTGACCCTCGCGTGCCTGGGCCGCCACGAAGAGCAGTTCGTCGCCCGCCTCCAGGGAGTCCTCCTGGGACGGTGTCAGAACTCGGGTGCCGCGGATGATCGTCACCAGGGATGTGTCCTCGGGCCACTGCACATCGCCCACCTGCGTACCCGCCAGGGCCGACTCGGGCGGCAGGGTCAGCTCGACCAGGTTCGCGTCGCCGTGGCTGAAGCGGAGCAGACGGACCAGGTCGCCGACGCTCACCGCCTCCTCCACCAGCGCCGACATCAGGCGCGGGGTGGACACGGCCACGTCCACGCCCCACGCCTCGTTGAACAGCCACTCGTTCTTCGGGTTGTTGACCCGGGCGACGACGCGCGGGACGCCGTACTCCGTCTTCGCCAGCAGCGACACGACCAGGTTCACCTTGTCGTCGCCCGTCGCGGCGATCACCACGTTGCAGCGCTGGAGCGCCGCCTCGTCCAGGGACGTGATCTCGCAGGCGTCGGCCAACAGCCACTCCGCCTGCGGCACGCGCTCGACCGAGATCGCGGTCGGCGCCTTGTCGATGAGAAGGACCTCGTGGCCGTTCTCCAGCAGTTCGCCCGCGATCGAGCGACCGACCGCGCCGGCACCGGCAATGGCGACCCTCATCAGTGACCGCTCTCCTCTTCAGGGCCCTCGGCGAACGCCGTCTCGACCTTCTCGACGTCGTCCGCCCGCATCATCACGTGCACGAGGTCGCCCTCCTGCAGCACCGTCTGCGAGGTGGGCAGCATCGCCTCGCCCAGCCGGGTGAGGAACGCCACCCGGACGCCGGTCTCCTCCTGCAGCTTGCTGATCTTGTGGCCGACCCACTTCGGCGACGCGTGCACCTCGGCGAGCTGGACCCCTCCGGTGGGGTCGCGCCACAGCGGCTCCGCACCGGACGGCAGCAGACGCCGCAGCATCTGGTCCGCCGTCCAGCGGACCGTGGCCACGGTCGGGATGCCGAGCCGTTGGTAGACCTCGGCGCGGCGGGGGTCGTAGATCCGGGCCGCGACGTTCTCGATGCCGAACATCTCGCGGGCGACCCGCGCCGCGATGATGTTCGAGTTGTCGCCGCTCGAGACGGCGGCGAAGGCACCGGCCTCCTCGATGCCAGCCTCGCGCAGGGTGTCCTGGTCGAAGCCGACGCCGGTGACACGACGGCCGCCGAACCCGGAGCCCAGTCGTCGGAAGGCGGTGGGGTCCTGGTCGATCACTGCGACCGTGTGCCCCTGTTGCTCCAGGGTCTGGGCCAGAGCGGAACCCACTCTTCCGCAGCCCATGATGACGATGTGCACGACCGTCCTTCCGGTGTCAATGGTTTTACGACTCAGTCCAACCAGGTTCTCAGACCGCCGCCCAAGCTACACACGCGCGGTCCGTACAGGGGACCCCCGTGCACCATGCCGTGCCCTTCGTACGGGCAACCGGCCGGGCGGCAGCCGAAGGGGTTTTGTCATAGAGTCATGCCGAACCCCTCACCTGCGAAATCCGCAGCGAGCCCGCTCCCGTATTTCACTCGTGAGGCAGATCTCCTCCCGCGGGTGGAGGGGCGCCCGAACAACCCCTTACGATCCTCTGTTGTGTCCAAACTGACCGACGTGCCCAAACGGATCCTGATCGGGCGCGCACTGCGCAGCGACCGGCTGGGGGAAACGCTCCTGCCGAAGCGCATCGCACTCCCCGTCTTCGCCTCCGACCCGCTCTCCTCCGTCGCGTACGCGCCCGGAGAAGTTCTGCTGGTCCTCTCCATCGCGGGCGTGTCGGCCTACCACTTCAGCCCCTGGATCGCCGTCGCCGTCGTCGTGCTCATGTTCACGGTGGTCGCCTCCTACCGGCAGAACGTGCACGCGTACCCCAGCGGCGGCGGCGACTACGAGGTGGCCACCACCAACCTCGGTCCCAAGGCCGGTCTCACCGTCGCCAGCGCCCTGCTCGTCGACTACGTCCTCACGGTCGCCGTGTCGATCTCGTCCGGCATCGAGAACCTGGGCTCCGCGGTCCCGTTCGTCGTCGAGCACAAGGTGTTCTGCGCGGTCGCCGTGGTCGTGCTGCTCACACTGATGAACCTGCGCGGCGTCAAGGAGTCCGGCACGCTGTTCGCGATCCCGACCTACGTCTTCGTCGCGGGCGTCTTCATCATGATCGCGTGGGGTGCGTTCCGCGGGCTGGTCCTCGACGACACCATGCGGGCGCCCACGGCCGCGTACCAGATCAAGGCCGAGCACCAGGGCATAGCGGGCTTCGCGCTCGTCTTCCTCCTCCTGCGCGCCTTCTCCTCCGGCTGCGCCGCCCTCACCGGTGTGGAGGCGATCTCCAACGGCGTCCCGGCCTTCCGCAAGCCCAAGTCGAAGAACGCGGCGACCACGCTCGCGATGATGGGCCTGCTCGCCGTCACCATGTTCTGCGGCATCATCGTCCTCGCCATGACGACCAAGGTCCGCATGGCCGAGCACCCGGCTACCGACCTGCTCCACAACGGCAACCCGCTCGGCTCCGGATACGTCCAGAACCCGGTGATCTCGCAGGTCGCCGAGGCCGTCTTCGGCAAGGGCAGCTTCCTGTTCGTCGTCCTCGCCGCCGCCACCGCGCTGGTGCTGTTCCTCGCCGCGAACACCGCCTACAACGGCTTCCCGCTGCTCGGCTCGATCCTCGCCCAGGACCGGTACCTGCCGCGCCAGCTGCACACCCGCGGCGACCGCCTCGCCTTCTCCAACGGCATCGTGCTGCTCGCCGGTGCGGCGACACTGCTGATCTTCATCTACGGCGCCGACTCGACCCGGCTGATCCAGCTCTACATCGTGGGCGTGTTCGTCTCCTTCACGCTCAGCCAGACCGGCATGGTCAAGCACTGGAACCGGCACCTGGCCGTGGAGAAGGACCAGGCCAAGCGCCGCCACATGATCCGTTCGCGCGCCATCAACGCCTTCGGCGCCTTCTTCACCGGTCTGGTGCTGGTCGTCGTCCTGGTCACGAAGTTCACGCACGGCGCCTGGGTCGCCCTGCTCGGCATGTGCATCTTCTTCGCGACGATGACCGCGATCCGTCGCCACTACGACGGTGTGGCCGAGGAACTCGCCGCGCCCGAGGGCCCCAGCGACGACAGCGTGCGCCCCTCCCGGGTCCACTCGGTGGTTCTGATCTCCAAGATCCACCGTCCCACGCTGCGCGCCCTCGCCTACGCCAAACTGCTGCGCACGGACACCCTGGAGGCACTCAGCGTCAACGTCGACCCGGCGGAGACGAAGGCGCTGCGGGAGGAGTGGGAGCGGCGCGGCATCGACGTACCGCTGAAGGTCCTCGACTCGCCGTACCGGGAGATCACCCGCCCCGTGATCGAGTACGTCAAGGGCCTGCGCCGCGAGTCCCCGCGCGACGCCGTCTCGGTGATCATCCCCGAGTACGTGGTCGGCCACTGGTACGAGCATCTGCTGCACAACCAGAGCGCGCTGCGGCTCAAGGGCCGGCTGCTGTTCACGCCGGGCATCATGGTGACCTCGGTGCCGTACCAGCTGGCGTCCTCGGAGGCGGCCAAGCGGCGTGCCCGCAAGCGGCAGGAGTGGAACGCGCCGGGCGCGGTGCGGCGCGGACCGGCGCAGGAGCGGACGCGGGAGTCGTCGGCCTCCCAGGCATCGCAGAGCTGAGGCCCGCCCCCGCACCATGGTGAACGGCCGGACGGCACCCACGTAGACTGGTGGGCTGTTGTCCGGCCGAGCCGTCGACGCGCCGTCGTCGTGTTCGCGCCCGTTTCCCGCATTTCTGGATCTGGAGTCGCCCCCCATGCAGGCAGAACCGAAGAAGTCGCTGGTGGGGGAGGAGTACGAGGTCGAGATCGGCCCCGTCGCCCACGGCGGCCACTGCATCGCCCGTACGGACGCCGGTCAGGTCCTCTTCGTCCGGCACGCACTGCCCGGCGAGCGGGTGGTGGCCCGGGTGACCGAGGGCGAGGAGGGAGCCCGTTTCCTGCGGGCGGATGCCGTACACGTGCTGGAGGCGTCGAAGGACCGCGTGGAGGCACCCTGCCCCTACGCCGGCCCCGGCCGCTGCGGCGGCTGCGACTGGCAGCACGCCAAGCCGGGCGCACAGCGCCGGCTGAAGGCCGAGGTGATCGCCGAGCAGCTGCACCGGCTCGCGGGCCTCACGCCCGAGGAGGCGGGCTGGGACGGCACGGTGGTGCCGGCGGAGGGCGACAAGCTGCCGGCCGGCGAGGTGCCCCAGTGGCGTACGCGGGTGCAGTACGCGGTGGACGCGTCCGGCAGGGCGGGCCTGCGCCGGCACCGCTCGCACGAGGTGGAGCCGATCGACCACTGCCTGATCGCCGCCGAGGGCGTCAGCGAGCTGGGCGTCGAGAAGCGCGACTGGACGGGGATGGACTCCGTCGAGGCGATCGCGGCGACGGGCTCCCAGGACCGCCAGGTCATCCTGACCCCGAAGCCGGGCGCGCGCCTGCCGCTGGTGGAACTGGACAAGCCGGTCTCCGTCCTGCGCGTCGACGAGAAGACGGGCGGCATCCACCGCGTCCACGGCCGCCCCTTCGTCCGCGAACGCGCCGACGGCCGTACGCACCGCGTCGGGGCCGGCGGCTTCTGGCAGGTCCACCCCAAGGCGGCGGACACCCTGGTCACGGCGGTGATGCAGGGCCTGCTGCCGCGCAAGGGCGACATGGCGCTCGACCTGTACTGCGGCGTCGGCCTCTTCGCGGGCGCGCTGGCCGACCGGGTCGGCGAGAAGGGCGCGGTGCTCGGCATCGAGTCGGGCAGGCGCGCGGTGGAGGACGCTCGGCACAACCTCGCCGACTTCCCGCGCGTCCGCATCGAACAGGGCAAGGTCGAATCGGTCCTGCCGCGCACGGGCATCACGGAGGTCGACCTGATCGTCCTCGACCCGCCGCGGGCGGGCGCGGGCCGCGGGGCGGTCGCCCACCTCTCCTCCCTGGGCGCACGCAGGATCGCCTACGTCGCCTGCGACCCGGCCGCTCTGGCACGGGACCTGGCGTACTTCCGCGAGGGCGGGTACGGGGTGCGGACGCTGCGGGCGTTCGATCTGTTTCCGATGACGCATCATGTGGAGTGCGTGGCGATTCTGGAGCCTGTGGCGAAGGGTGTCTGACCTGGGTTTCGTCGAGGATGGCGGCGGTGGGGCCGCATGTCCCGCCCTGTTTCGGCAGCGCCGTCATGTCGACGGGTCCAGCGTTTCGGCTCCGGTTCGGACAAGCACGTGACGTGCTGCTTTGACGCCCACAGGGCGCGGACCGTCACCTCGCCCAACGGGCCGCAGCGTTCGGCGAGTTCCTGAAGGAAGGGGGCCGCCACGTACGGCACCGCAAACCAGGGGGTCTCACCCTCGGTGTCGGCGGCGATCACCGGCACGGTGAAACGCTCGCGGACGCGCAGCGCGGCCTTCACCTCATGCGCGAAGCCGTGCCGGATCCGGGGGACGGCGGCATGCTCGGCGTGCAGCGTCTTGACGGCGACCAGGATGACCGTCCATGACGGCCGACGAGGAGATCGCCTGCCGTCGGCCGCTGACAGGTCGCGGCGCCGAATACCCCGTGTTGGACCACTACTTGGAAGCGCTGCTGAGCGAACCGGGGGCACGGGAGCGTTCCGACGTCATGGTGAGCCGGGGTGGCGGTTGCCGCTGTGCGTCGTCGGCCGGAGATGAAGATCGAGTCCGGGCCTTGTGAGGAGAAGGCTTCGGCTAGGCTGTGCGCCTCGAACTCATGAGTGAGCAGTAGCAACGGGGGTTGCCTTATGTCCACTTGGGTGGACGTGCCGTGCCCTGAAGGGCATTCGGGCCGGCCGGCCGGGAGCCGACGTGGCTTCTGACTTCTCCCGGCTGATGAAACAGGACTTCTCCGACCTGGAAGCCGCTGCCAAGGTCTGGCGCAACCTGTCCACGACCATGGACTCCCTCACCGACCGCCACCGTCGGCAGGTGACCGGACCACTGCACCAGTCCTGGAAGGGTGACGACGCCGACGCGGCCCTCTTCTATCTGGAGGACGTCGAATTGCGGATCGGTGTGGTCGAGACGGAGGCCATGGCCATCGCCGAGGTCATCGACACCACACGGTTCTGGATGGAGCAGTCCCAGACCGACCTGCGCAATGCGGTGCGGCGTGCGGAGGAGGACCACTTCGAGGTCGACAGCGACGGCTGGGTCAGTGATCCGACAACCACGGACCTGCCACGTCAGGACCCCGATGCGCAGCAGATCATCGCGGACCGCAGCGCCCTGCTCGGGGAGCACCGCGCGGCCATCGACGAGGCCCTGGCCGCCGCGCACAAGGCAAGCGATGACGGCGCGAAGGCCCTTGCGGAGCTGAACGGTGACATCCTCACCGATCCGTTCAACCATGACGCGGCGGCGGAATCCGACCAGGACGTCAAGAAAGCGATGAAGGCCGTGGGTGTCCAGGCCCCGCAGATCCCCGAGGACGACCCGAAGGCCGCCGCGGAGTGGTGGAAGGCCCTCAGCCCCGAGGAGCGTCAGGCCTACACCACGCTCTATCCGAAGGAGATCGGAGCGACCGACGGTCTGCCGTCGGATGTACGCGACGACGCCAACCGTACGGCCCTCGCCCAGGAACTCAATCTGACCCAGGAAGGCAACTGGGACGAAGGGTTCCCGGGAGAGAGTGACGAAACAGTCAGCAGGCGCCTGCACAACCTCCAGGTGCTCAACGACCAGCTCGAAGCCGCGGACGCCGCGCCCAAGGGTAAGGAGTTGTACCTCCTGGGCTACGACTCAAAGGACGACGGACGGGCCATCATAGCCATGGGCAACCCGGACACCGCCGACAATGTCGGTGTCCAAGTCCCGGGCACCGGAACAACGATGGACTCCACACGTGGGCAATTGGAGCGCGTCAGCAAGCTGCAGGATTCGGCTGGGGAAGCAGATCCTACGGCGGATACCGCAATGGTGTACTGGTTGGGCTACGACGCCCCTGAGGTTCCGATCAGCGAGGCCAACAACCTTGATGTCGCCGGCCCAGGCCGAGCCGAGGATGGCGCCCAGGACCTGAGGGTCTTCACCCACGGCCTACGTGCCTCCCATGAAGGCGAGAGGGCAAACCTCACTGTGCTGGGCCACAGCTACGGATCCACCGCTGTAGGTGCAGCAGCAGCCGGAGACGACGGTTTGGACGCGGACAATATTGCTGTTGTCGGCAGCCCCGGCATGACCGTGGACAGAGCTGAAGAGCTCAATATCGACCCGAGCCATGTCTATGTAGGTCTGGCTGAAGACGACCCTGTCAGAGATGCTCAAGACCTGAGCGTCGGTCATAACGTGACTTCCGACTACTTCGGCGCTACACGGTTCGAAACCGACACCAGTGGCCACAGCGGCTACTGGGATGAAAACAGTGAAGGCATGAGCGAAAGCCTGGCAAACCAAGGCCGGATCATCGCCGGCCGTCAGCCGAGCGCATACAGTCCTCCCCCCTCGATGCCGGCTCAACCACCAGGACACCTGTGATCAAGCCCCGCTATTCAAAAGCGAGAACGATGCTTCACAAACGCGCCCTCATAGCCGTCCTGGCAATCACGACCACTCTCTTCACCGGAGCCTGCATGTCCCGGCAGACCGACGACATCAACAAACCCCTCCCTCGCAAGAGCAGGGCGGAATCTCTGGCATGGGCCAAGGAGTACACCTCGACCATGGCGCGATATGCCGATGTTGAGATCTCCGGCGATCCCGCGCCGAGGAAGCGCTTCGACACCTGCGTGGGCCGGAAGGACGAAGTGGCCGAGGACGGGCGGTACACGCTCACCTACACCAGCTATGCCACGCTCCCCGAAGAGCGGCACATCCCCGCCATCCGCAAGCTTCGTCAAGCGCTTGAGCAGCACGGGGTCCGCATCACCAGTTACACCGAGCGCCCGACAACGCCTGAAGCCATCATGTACGGGAGAAGCGACAGTGAGGGCTACTCGCTCATCGCGGACTCGGTAAACCCTCCCGGCACTCTCCGGCTCTCCGTCTCCACCCCTTGCTTCCTCCCCCCGGAAGCCAAGCAGCAGCAATTCTGAGCTGAGCTTCTTCCACCTTGGCGGACACCATCGATGCTGCTCCCGTGCAGGGGCACGGAGGTGACTTGGTACCGGCAGGTTCAAGAGCGTGGCAGGCGAAGCTGCCCGCCGCGGCGCGCGTCCTGCCGGCCGACCCGGCCGCCGTCACGGTCGAGGACGGCCATCCCCTCGCCTCGCACAGCGGCCTGGGACTGACGCCGTTCTACTACGCGCTCATCCTGGTGGTCTGCGGCATGCTCTCCGCGAACGTCATCAGCGGACAGGTGGTGTTCAGCAGCAGCGCCAGGACGACCGGGCCGAGGACGCCGATGGGGACCCTGGTCACCGTGGGCGCGGCCGCCGCCCCGGCGTAGCGGAACCGCGATCCACCCCGGACGGGCCATGGTGCGGAGTGGGCCCCGTGTGCGCCGCGCTCGGGTGCGGCAGGCGCACACCCTCGGGGCTCGGCGACAGTACCTTTCCCCCGGGGGGCGTCGCCGAGCCTCTGGCCAGCGTCCCGACCTCGTAAACCGATCGGTTTATTTTTCTCCCGAATCGAGTTAACCTCACGGTATGAGCACCGAAGTGAAGGCAAGCCCCCGAGAGCGGCTCCTGGAGGCGGCGGCCACGCTCACCTACCGGGACGGCGTCGGCATCGGCATCGAGGCGCTGTGCAAGGCGGCGGGGGTGTCCAAGCGCTCCATGTACCAGCTGTTCGAGAGCAAGGACGAGCTGCTGGCAGCGAGTCTGGAGCAACGCGCTTCCGCCTTCGTGACGACACTCCTGCCCGCGGCGGACGACGGCCGCTCGCCCCGCGAGCGGATCCTGCACGTCTTCGAACAGGTGGAATCGCAGGCGGGCGCGCCCGAGTTCCGAGGCTGCCGGTACCTGGCCGTGCAGATCGAACTCAAGGATCAGAGTCATCCCGCGAGCCAGGTGGCCCACCGGGTCAAGGGAAACCTGACGGCTTTCTTCCGGGCCGAGGCCGAGCAGGGCGGTGCGAGCGATCCCGACCTGTTGGCCCGGCAGCTCAGCCTGGTCTTCGACGGCGCCAGCGCCCGCGCGGGGATCGGCGCCGACAACCTCACCGGCCTCATCGCCCCCACGGTGGCCACCCTGCTCGACGCGGCAGGCGTGCGCTGACACATCGCCTTTTCGGGCAGGCCCGGCGGCCGATGCGCCCCCGGGGCTGATGTCCACCGATGGCACCCGGAGCTGGTCCGACAGCCCTACCGCCTTGCCTCCCGGTAATCGCCGGGGAAGCCCGATGGTCGTAAGGGTGTTGATCGGCGGGCCGTGCGCAAGGAAGGCCGTGGCTGGTCGGCATCGGCACCCGGCGGCAGGCGCACGGTTTCCCGGAGCCTCATCCGGCCGGCCCGGACGAACTCGCCGTCACACGGAGCAGGTGTGGCGGCCCTCGGCGTTGTCGCCGATCCGGCCGTCTCCCGGCGCCTCGGCGGCTGCCACAAGGGCGTATCCCTGCACCTGCATCGGCAGCGTTTCCGGGTGCAGCGCCATCAGGCGCGCATAGGCGTTTGTCGTGGCGTGGAGGGCCTGCTCGCCACCCTCCGCGCCTTCGGCCGCCCACTCGAAAGCCGGCCGGGTGTCCTCCCTGGCCCGCGTCGACGCGGCAACGAAGATGCGCTTCTCCTGCCCCTGTCGCCGCTTGCCCCTGCCGCCCCCTCCTGTCCGGTACCGGCCTGGCGGGATTCGCTGGGCTTGCGCGCTGGAAACCGATCGGTTTACGGTAGGCGAAACCGATCGGTTTCTAGTGAGCCCGGGAGTCCATGATGAGCACGCATCGGCCAGTAGCACTCGTAACGGGTGCGTCATCCGGCATCGGAAAGGAGACCGCGCTCGCACTGGTCGGAGCGGGATTCGAGGTGGTCGGCACAAGCCGCGACACCTCCCGCGTCACCCCGCTCGACGGCGTGACCTTCCTCGACCTCGACGTGGCCGACGACGCGTCTGTCGGTGCCGTGGTCCATCAGGTGGTCGACCGGTTCGGGCGGATCGATGTCCTGGTCAACAACGCCGGTACGGGCTTGATGGGCGCGGCCGAGGAGAACTCCGTCGCGCAGGCCCGGGCCGTCTTCGACGTCAACGTCTTCGGCGTGATGCGCATGGTGAGGGCGGTCCTGCCGCACATGCGCGCCCGGGGGCGCGGCCGCATCATCAACCTGTCCTCCGTGGTCGGCTTCCTTCCCTCGCCGTACATGGCCGTCTACGCCGCGTCCAAGCATGCGATCGAGGGTTACTCCGAGTCCCTGGACCACGAGGTCCGCGAGTTCGGTGTCCGGGCGCTTCTCGTCGAACCCGCCTACACCAGCACCGGTTTCGAGGCCAACAGCCCGCGTCCCGACACGCCCCTGCAGGTCTACGCGGCCCAGCGGCGCACCTTCGACCGCATGATGGAAACAGCGATCAAGGACGGCGACGACCCCGCCGTCGTCGCCCAGGTGATCGTCGCGGCGGCGACCGACCCGAAGCCGAAGCTGCGCTACACCGCCGGATCCCTTGCCGGACGTGCAAGCACACTGCGCCGCCTGGCCCCTGCCGGGGTCTTCGACAAGCAGATCCGCAAGCTCAACCGGCTGTCCGGCTGACGCCTACCCGTAACCAGGCACACCCGCAGGAGGGAGACGGACAGGAAGCGGCACATGGCGGAGATCCAGAACTGCCGGCACGTCCTGCCCGTTGGCCCCTGCGGACCGGACGACAGCCCGGGACACACGGCTTCTCCCCTGCGCCGACCGAAGGCGCGCCGCCCTGAACGCCGATCACGGCTGGGCCCGCAAAGCCGCCGCCGGGCATCCCGGCGGCACCGAGCTCCCACATGGCTGCTGATGCCTTTCAAACAACTATGACCTGACTTGCACCAAAAAACCGATCGGTTTACGGTGGTGAAACCGATCGGTTTCCTAATTCACGGAGGTAGTCGTGACAGCAATCGAAGGCGCCACCGTCCTGGTCACCGGAGGCGGCCGGGGCATCGGCAAGATGTTGGTCGAGGAGCTCTACGGCCGCGGTGCCGGCAAGGTCTACGCCACGGCCCGGGACCCGCGCACGGTGACGCACCCCGATGCCGTTCCGCTGGCTCTGGAGGTCACCGACCCCGCATCCGTGACGGCCGCCGCCGAGCAGGCCCAGGACGTCACCGTCCTGATCAACAACGCCGGCGCCTCGGTCCGCGCCTCGTACCTCGACTCCGCGATGGAGGACGTGCGCCGGGACCTGGACACCAACTTCTACGGGCCGCTGCTGGTCACCCGGGCCTTCGTGCCGATCATCGAGCGCAACGGCGGTGGTCACATTCTCAACGTCCACTCCGCGCGGTCCTGGGTGGCCGACACCACGGCCTACGGCGCCTCCAAGGCCGCCCTGTGGTCGCAGACCAACTCTCTGCGTCTGGAGTTGCAGCCGCGCGGCATCGCGGTGACCGGACTCCACGTGGCGTACGTGGACACCGACATGGCGGCGGGTGTCGAGGCACCCAAGGCCGACCCCCGTGACGTGGCCGTGGCCGCCCTCGACGGCATCGAGGCGGGGGCCCACGAGGTGCTGGCCGACGACCTCACACGCTGGGTCAAGTCGCAGCTGTCCGCCGACCTGGACGCCCTGTACCCGCAGTTGAACAAGTAGCACGTACTTACCGATTTCAAGGAACCTCTCATGGAAAGTTCGCTCACCCACCGCTTCGTCGACGTGAACGGAGTCAGGCTGCACATCGCCGAGCAGGGGCAGGGGCCGCTGGTCCTGCTGCTGCACGGATGGCCGGAGAGCTGGTACTCCTGGCGTCACCAGTTCGGGGCGCTGGCGGCGGCCGGTTACCGGGTCGTCGCCCCGGACCAGCGCGGCTACGCCCGCAGCGAGCAGCCGCCGGACGTCACCTCGTACACGCTGTTGCACCTGGTCGGCGACGTGATCGCCCTGATCGAGGAACTCGGCGAGGAGCAGGCGATCCTCGTGGGCCACGACTGGGGCGCACCCGTCGCCTGGACCGCGGCGATGTTGCGCCCCGACAAGGTCCGCGCGGTGGCCGGGCTCAGCATTCCGCCGATCCTGCCCGGCGGGATGGTCCCGCCCTCGATCACCCGCACCCAGTACGGCGAGGGCTTCTACCAGGTCTACTTCCAGCAGCCGGGAGTCGCCGACGCCGAGTTCGCCAAGGACATCCCGGAATCCTTCCGCCGCCTCCTGATCGCCGCCTCGGGCGACAACCCGGACGGCAGGGAACCTCGCCCGCTGGTCATACCCGAGGGCATGGGTCTCTTGGACACCATGCCCAAGTCGCCCGCTCTCCCGGCCTGGCTGACGGAGGAGGACATCCAGGCGTACGCCGAGGACTTCGCCCTGCACGGCGAGCAGGCGTTCACCGGAGCCTTCAACTGGTACCGGAACATAGAGCGCAACAACGAACTGCTCGCCGCCTTCCGGGGGCGCGGGATCGACGTCCCCGCGCTGTACGTGGTGGGAGACCGCGACATGGTCACCTCATTGCGCGGCCCGGACGGGGGCCCCTCGCTGAGCGACATGCTCCGAGGCGAGGGCGGGTCGGGCAACCCGCTGAGCGCTGTCCCGCAACTGCACGACGTGGTGGTGCTCGAGGGCTGCGGGCACTGGACGCAGCAGGAGCGTCCGACGGAGACCAACGCCGCGCTCCTGGACTTCCTCGCCCACATCGACGGCCCCGTGCCCCGATGACACTGCGCAGAATCCGCCTGCCCGGCACGGTCCGGCGGGAGGAGGGCCCGAGGCCCGCGTCGAGGCGGCCGTCGAACTCAACGGCTTCGCCGTCATCGACTGCTTCCGGCGGGCACGGCCACCTCCACGAGTGCGACCGAGACCCTGGCCTGCCACCGCGCCGAGCGACGGCGTGGACGCCCCAGGCGAGCCGAGCAATCCAACAAGCCCAACCAGCCCAACCAGCCCAACCAGCCCGAGCAGCCCGAGCAGCCCGAGCAACACAAGACGATCGCCCGCCACATCCCCTGGCTTTCCGTACAGCTGACCACCCCAACCAGACAGAGGAACCATCGATGTCAGAGCGCCATCCCATCCTGATCACCGGAGCCGCCGGCCATATCGGCGGTGTGAGCCGAACGATCGTCGACATGCTGCTTGAACAAGGGCACCCCGTGCGCGCGTTCGTACGGCAGGACGACGAACGAGCGCGGGCGCTCCGCCAGGCCGGGGCCGAGGTCTTCGTCGGAGACCTGCTCACCATCGCCGACGTGACCGCCGCGATGAAGGGCGTGCGGCGCATCTACTTCAGCATGAGCCTGTCGCCTTACTACACCGACGCCGTCAGTCTGATGGCCGCGGCGGCGCGGGCCCAGGGCGACATCGAGGTCTTCGTCAACATGTCCGAGTTCGAGCAGTCGTTCATGACGTTCGAGAAGATGACCGCACCGGAGGAGGAACGGCGTTCCTGGCTCGGCGGACTCGTCGCGGACTGGTCGCCGCAGCAGCGGGCCCACTGGATCGCCGAACGGGTGCTGGAGTGGGCCGGCCTCCCGACCGTCAACATCCGCGCGGCCATGTTCGTCGAGAACCCCCTGATGACCTGGCTGGCGCTGGGTCCGCTGAGCAACGGTGAACTGCGTCTGCCCTTCGGCAGCCACCGGCTCGCACCCATCGCGGGTCACGACGTGGCGGAGGTGTGCGCGAAGATCCTCGCCGACCCGGCGCCGCACATCTCGAAGTCCTACGAGCTCAACGGTCCGGAGTTGAAGGACATGCACGGGTTCGCGGAGGACTTCGGGGCCGTGCTGGGACGCGAGGTCACCTACGTTCCCGAAGAGGTCGAAACCTGGAACGATACCTATGTGGACCCTGCCCTGGCCGAGTTTCCGCACACCGCGGAGCACATGAAGACCCTCACCCGGCTGATCGGCGGCGGCGGGTACCGCGGCGTCACCGACCAGCTTCAGACCCTGCTCGGGCACCCGCCGAAGACCGTGCGGTGGGCGCTGGAGAACCATCCGCGCATCCAGAAGCCGGCGGCCGCCTGAACCGCTGGGCGGCCGAACTGCGGTCATGAGCGAGGAGACGAGTGGTGATGTTGCCGGGATCTGTGGAGGAACAACCCTCCCGCTGGCGGTTGGAACGCGTCGACCTGGGAGAAGTGCCCTACGCGGCGGCGCAGACGGACATGGCCGGCTGGGTCGAGGAGCGCAAACAGGGGCTCGCGGCCAACCGGCTGTTCCTGCTCACGCACCCTGCGGTGATCACCTACACCGCTCGGACGCCGAACGACCAACTGCCCGACGCCGCCTCGCCCATCGACCTGGTGCAGACAGACCGCGGCGGACATGCCACCTACCACGGTCCCGGCCAGCTCATCGGCTACCTCGTGCTCAACGTGCGCGAGCTCGGTCCCCGTGGACTGATCCGCCGTGTCGAGCAGGCACTGATCGACGCACTGGACAGCCTCGGCTTCCCAGCGGTCCGCCGTGAGACGCCGCCGGGGTCGGAGAGCCTGGTGGGCGTGTGGACCCCCGATCACCGCAAACTCGCCTCGATCGGCATGCGCATCAGCGGGAGCGTCTCCAGCCACGGCTTCGCCCTCAACATCGACCCCGACCTGAGCGTCTACACCACCTTCACCGCATGTGCCCTGCCCGGCGTCCGGATGACCTCGCTGGCCGAACTCGCCGCCGAACGCGGCCTGCCCACCCCGACCCATACCGAGGTGCGCGACACGGTCGCACGAGCAGTCACCGCACACCTGACACCGGGTTAGAAAAAAACATGGCCCGTTCCGGGCCCGGCGCATCCTCTCACCCGCCGGTGACGGCTTGACCTTGACATGGTGACAAGGTGTCCCCTGGGTGCAGGAGGTGGTTTCGATCAGCCCGACAAACGGAACTGCGCAGAACACCCGCCTGGCCGACGCCCTGAGCGCCGAGGACTCGTCGGTCCGGCTTCAGGCGGCCCTGGTGGTCGGCTCGAACCCCGACCCCGGCTTCCTGGAGACGCTCGTCCAGCGGTGCTCGGTCGAGCCGGACTTCTTCGTGCGGGACATGCTGTCCTGGGCGCTGACCCGCCTCTCGCCGGAGATCACTCTGTCCCGGATTCGCCGGGAACTCGACTCCGAGCACACTCGGGCCCGCAGCCAGGCGTTGCACACGCTCTCCAAGATCGGCGACAAGAGGGCGTGGGCATGGATCACGCGCGACATGCTGCGCGACACCGACGACGAGGTCGCGCGGACCGCTTGGCGCGTCGCGGTCGTCCTGGTGCCCGAGGACGAGAGGAAGGAACTGGCCGACGAACTGGCCACGCAACTCGGTCGTGGCGACCGCAATGTGCAGCTGAGCCTGAGCCGGGCCCTCGTCGACCTCGGCGATGTGACCAAGGCCGCCCTTGAGAAGGCCGCGGCGGACCAGGACCCGGTGGTGGCCGCGCACGCTCATGCCACCGAGCTGCTCCGGCAGGACCCGGAGACCGGTTTCGACGCGGCCGTCGACGAGGCGAAGCGAGTCATGATCCTCGGCTCGGAACCAGCCGCCGCGGCGGAGACCCCCGAGCCCATGCAGCCGACCGAGCCGACCGAGCCGACCGAGCCGACCGAGTCGAGGGAGGCCGCCGAGGCCGCGAAGGCTGCTGTGGAGAGCGCGGAATGCTGATCGGTGATGTGGCCCGTCACTCGGGGGTGAGCCCCCGAATGCTCCGGCACTACGACGCCCTCGGGTTGGTACGACCGACGGGGCGCACCGTCGGCGGCTACCGCGAGTACTCCGCCGAGGACGTCCGCAGGGTCTTCCACGTGGAGAGCCTGCGGTCCCTCGGGCTCTCGCTCAAGCAGATCGGGCGCGCCCTGGAGGACCCGGCCTTCACCCCGTCGGCCCTGGTCGGCGACCTTATCCGGTGGACGGAAGACCGCTTGGAGCGGGAACAGGAACTGCTCGAGCGGCTGCGCGCGATCGATGCGTCGGCGCCTGCCGGCTGGCAGGACGTCCTGCGCATCGTCGAGCTCATGCAGGGGCTCGACTCGACCAGCGCCGCGCGCAGGCAGCAGACCGTGCTGGCCCGGCCGGAGGGGGTGTCGGTTCCCGCCGAGCTGCTGGCCGGGGCGGTCCTGGCCGAACTCGACCCCAACGTCGCGGGCGCCCTGCGCTGGGCACTCGCCCGATCGGGCGACGACGGCGTGTCGGCACTGGCCGCCGGCATGCGCTCGGAGGACGTGGACATCAGGCGGCGCGCCGTGCTGGCGATCGCCGAGATGTCCGAGGCTCCGGGTGTGACCGCGGTGCTTGCGGACGCGCTCGGGGATCCGGACTCGACGGTGCGCAGGCACGCAGCTCTGGCGTTGGGCAGGCATGGCGTGACCGCGACCGTGCCGACACTCGTCGGCATGGTGGTCGAGGGGTCCAACGACGTCGAAGCGGCGGAAGTCCTGGCAACGCTGTCCCAGGACTTCGGGTGCGCTGACCGGATCATGACCGCACTGGTCGACGAACTCGCCGCGCCCAGCGCGGACTGCGCGACGCGGATACGTCTGACGCAGGCGTTGGTGGAACAACCGGGGACCGCTGCGCAGGACGTCCTGCGCCAACTGGCACACGACGACGACCGCGCTGTCGCCCTCGTCGCCTCGGCCTTCGTCACGGTCGTCGACGAGCGGTCTCCCGAAGACGGAAGCGACGAGATGCCTGAAGGCGCTTGACCCAGGGTCTTTCGTTTGGATCAGGCCGAGCCCGGCACGCCGGTGTCGGGACCGGTACCGCCCCGTCCGCCACTCTGCTCCGCCGACGGCGAAGTGGGCGAGCGTCCACATGCGGCCTGATCGAACGCGTGTCTACGCTGGAAAACGGCACCGCCCGTTCGCCCGAGGCGTCAGGGTGCCGCCGTGCCGGGCCTGAGACGACGCGCTCGCATCGCGTTTCGCGTTCCGTGGGGTGCGTCCTCCAATCCCGGCCTCACCGCGGACCTGGTCGTCGGCGGTGTCCCCTCCGAGACGGGGAGGCGTAATCCATGGACATGAAACTCGAGGTCGTCGTCGTGCCGGTGTCCGACGTCGACCGGGCCAAGGACTTCTACACGGCGCTGGGCTGGAGACTCGACGCGGACATGGCCTCCGACGGCGACTTCCGGGTGGTGCAGGTAACCCCTCCGGGTTCGCCGGCGTCGGTCATCTTCGGCAGATCGGTCACCGATCAGACCCCGGGTTCGGCTCGAGGCCTGCACCTGGTCGTCGACGACATCGAGACCGCCCACGACGAGCTGGCGCGGCGCGGCGCCGATCCGAGCGATGTGTTTCACGACGCAGGCGGCGTCTTCCACCACGCCGGCACCGACGCCCGGGTGCCCGGTCCTGATCCGCAACACGGCAGTTACGGCTCCTACCTTTCGTTCAGTGACCCGGACGGCAACGGCTGGCTCCTGCAGGAGGTCACCACACGGCTTCCGGGACGGCTGGATCCCTCGACCACCTGGTTCTCCTCGGCCGAGGATCTGGCGGGCGCCCTGCGGCGGGCCGCGGCGGCGCACGGCGAGCACGAGGCGCGCATCGGTGCGGAGGACCCGGACTGGCCGGACTGGTACGCGCGGTACATGGTGAGCGAGCAGGCCGGCACGGAACCGCCCTCGTGAGCCGGCGGATGCCGCGGTCCGGGACCGCGGCATCCGCGGGGCAGGTCGAGCGAAGGCAGCCGCTCTTGCCCTACTCCCCGCAGGGGGCTCCGTCCGGCAGGTGTTTCTTCGCCCACGCGCCGAGTTCCTTGAGTGAGGGCTCGACCTCGGGGCCGAGAGCGGTGCCGCCCGCCGCGACCCGCTCGAGCGCGTGCAGGAACTCGTCGACGCGCCCCACGCGGTCCTATGAGCAGGTAACCGAGTCCCCCGTCCCCGCTGCTCAGCAGTTCGGCGGCGTAGGACTCCTCGACGTACTGGGACAGGACCAGGATGGGCAGGCCGGGAATCTTCTCCCTGGCCTGGGCCGCCCGTAGACCCTCGTCGCGGAAACCGGGGGGCATCCGTACGTCGAGTACGGCGATGTCCGGGCGGTGGGTCAGCAGGGCGGGCAGGATCTCGGGCCCGGTGGTCATGCCGCGGGGCGCTTGACCGAGGCGAGATGGGCGAAGACCACCACGTTGGCCACGTAGTCGTGGGCGCTGCGGTTGTAGTCGCCGCCGCAGGTGATCAGCCGGAGCTGAGGGGTCGGGGCGTCGGCGTACACCCGGTTGTCCGGGAAACCGGCCTTGCTGAAGGTCTCGACCGAGTCGACCTTGAACCTGGCGACGGTGCCGTCCGCACGGGTGATGTCCACCTTGCTGCCCGGTTTGAGGGTGCGCAGCAGTACGAAAACCGCCGGGCCGGTCTTGGTGTCGACATGCCCCACCACGATCGACGTGCCCCGCTCGCCCGGCGAGGCGCCGCCCCGGTACCAGCCGACCAGGTTGGTGTTGTTGCCCGGCGGCGGGTCCAGGTGCCCGGAGGCCCCCAGGG
Organism: Streptomyces cynarae; assembly: GCF_025642135.1. Lineage (NCBI taxonomy): Bacteria > Bacillati > Actinomycetota > Actinomycetes > Kitasatosporales > Streptomycetaceae > Streptomyces > Streptomyces cynarae. The sequence goes on from NZ_CP106793.1 coordinate 6,589,069, forward strand.
AGAGTTCCGTGAACGGCGCGTCCACCCCGATCTGCGGGATCTCGATCCGCTTCGGAGCCGACCGCGGCAGCCCCTGCTTCTGAGGGCTCGCCGTCGCGTCCGGCCCCGGAGCCACCGGGGTGACGGCCGCGGGCGGGGCGGCGTCCACGGGCGGAGCGGCGTCCACGGGAGGGTCCAGATTGGCGGGTGAGACGGCGACCGCGGGCGGGGCCGCCGGCTTGGGGTCCGCCGGGGTGCCGGTCAGCGAGTTGTGGATGAGCAGAACGCCCAGCCCGACCGCCACGGCCGGCCACAGCATTGCTCGGCCGGCGGTACGGCGGGGCGCGGCGCTCCGCGGCCGATCCGGTGGGGTGGGCTGCGAGGGGGCCATCGGACAATGCCTCTTCATCGACGGGGGCGAGGGTCGGACTTCAGGTGCGGCAGCGGCGGCAAAAGCGCCGCAGCCGCGGACGCCGTCACCCTTCCCAGGGCGACAGCGGCCGCGACCGCGCAGCAATCGGCGAGAGCCCGCCGATCAGGCACCGGCGACACTCGACGCGCCCCGGCGCCGCAGCATGTACGCTCCCGCGCCGAGGCCGCCGAGGAGCAGTACCGAGCCCGCGGCCAGGCCGCTGCCGGACTCCGCCAGCCCGCCGCCGCCGGCCTTCACCCCACCGCGGGGCTTCTTCGACCCGCGCTCCTCGCTCCCGCTCGCGCCTTCCTCCTCGTCGTCGCCCTTCGACTGCGAGCCGCCATGGGCGTGCTCGCCGCCCTGCTCGTCGTCCTGCGAGAACTGCTCGTCCTCGCCCGACCAGCCGCCCTCCTCCTGCTTGGCCATGGCCAGGGCGCCGCCACCGGCCTTCACCCCACCGCGCGGCTTGTCCTTCGAATGCCCGTGCTCCTTGCCCTTCGACTCCCCACCCTTGTCGTTCTCGCCCTCCTCGCCCTTTTCCTCGCCCCTGTACCCCTCGCTCTTGCCGCCGTGCTCCTCGCCCTTGGACTCCTCGCCGTTCTCCTCGCCCTTGTACTCCTCGCTCTTGCCGCCGTGCTCCTCGCCCTTGGACTCCTCGCTCTTGCCGCCGTGCTCCTCGCCCTTGGACTCCTCGCCGTTCTCCTCGCCCTTGTACTCCTCGCTCTTGCCGCCGTACTCCTCGTCGTTGGAATCCTCGCCCTTGTGGTGGCCGTGCTCCTTGCCCTTGTGGCCGCCGTGCTCCTCGCCGCCGTAGGAACCGCCGTCCGCGGCCCGAAGCTCGGGCGCCGACAGGGCGTACGCGGCGGGAGCTGAGAACACGACGGCAGCGGCGATCGCCGCGGAGGCGAACATGGTCCGGGTCGCTCGCATGAGAGGTAGTCCTTTCATCGCCACCACGAAGGCCGACACCACGCCGGCACGGGAAATCGCAGTGGTGACGTGATCACCTTCAACCCGAGGACCGCCTCTCACCACCGCAGAACACGGCAAGCGAGCTAGCTCGTACTCCCTCCGGGTGCCTGCGGGCCGAAAAGTAACCCGGTCGGCAGCACACCCGTCAGTACTAGTCCGACCACGAATGGACGCGGGGGGGGCGTGCGTCCGGACATCGATGTGCCGCACGCGTCCCGCCGATGACGCGGCATCAGGTCTCCGCCCGACCGGGTGGCCGACCGCTCCGGGTGCGAAGGTACGTTCGACGTATGTCCAATTTGACTGTCGGGTAAGCGACTTGGGCCCGAGTCGAGCGTCACGCGACGCACCGTCAGGACCCTTGGGCCGTCGATTTCGGGGCGATGGCGCCGATCGGCTCGCGGCGGATTCCGGGCGGCGATGTCGGGGCGGATTCCCTCGGCGGGCCCGCCCATACTGGGCGAGCCGCGCTCCAGGCCCGTCGGCCGCCGGCGACCGCGCACGCCCCCGGTTCGCCTGCGGAGGGCGCGCGTGCCCCTGGTCCTCCCGCGGCGGGTCCGCATGGCGCCGCCCGGGTGACGGTCCCCCTCGCTTGCTTTGTCTCTTGCGCAATCCGGGAACTGATGGGCGTCCGGAAGCGTCGATCATGGTGGACGCGGACGACGACTGGCCGTGGAGGACGTCGATGGGTGTGGCCCTGACCAAGGGCGGCAACGTGTCGCTGAGCAAGCAGGCCCCCGGCCTGACTGCCGTGACGGTGGGAGTGGGCTGGCAGGCGGGCACGGCCTACGAGCCGGATGCCGGCGCACTGCTGTGCGACCGGAGCGGCAAGGTGCCGTCAGACGAGCACTTCGTCTTCTCCGGCAACCCGAGCAGCCCGGACGGTACGGTCCGCCACTTCGGCAGCGGCGGCCCGGCCGGCGGGGACGACCAGCAGATCCACGTCGACCTCCTGGGAGTCCCGGGTGAGGTCACGAAGATCGTCTTTTTGGTGTGGCTCTACGACGTCCCGGCCCGCGGCCGGGCCTTCGAGGACCTCGGCAGCGCCCATATCCGGGTCGTCGACGAGGACGGCGGCGCCGAACTGGCCCGCTACGACCTCGCGACCGCCGGTCTGTCCGCAGAAACCGCCCTGGTCTTCGGCGAGTTGTACCGGCACGGCGCGGAGTGGAAGTTCCGCGCCGTCGGCCAGGGCTACGCCTCCGGACTGGCGGGCATCGCCACCGACTACGGCGTGAACGTGCCGAAGGAGAGCGGGAGCCCGGCGCCACCCGTCACCGTCCCGGAGTCCGCGGCGAAGACCGGTCCGTCGTTTCCGTCCGCCCCCACCACCGCCCCGCAGCCGCAGCCGCAGGCGGTCACCGCGCCGCCGCAACCCCCAGGGAGTTCCCCCGTGACGTGCTTCTTCGACCCGACCCACGGCCCCGGCATGACCACGGTGACCTGGTCGCCGCAGTGGGGCGTGCCCCGGCAGATCCAGACCTGCGGCGGCTGTGCGCAGCGCGTGCAGACGACGGTGCCGCCGTTCTACACCCCACCCCAGCAGGGCTACCCGCAGCCCGTTCAGCAGGGCTACCCGCAGCCCGTTCAGCAGGGCTACCCGCAGCCCGTGCAGCAGGGGTATCCGCAGCCCGCGCAGCAGGGTTACCCGCAGCAGGGCCATCCCGACCAGTACGTGGACCACCACCAGCACGGGGGCGGCCGCCGCTTCGGCACGGGGGCGCTCATCGGTGCGGGCGCTGCCGGACTGATCGGCGGTGCGCTGCTCAACGAGGCGTTCGATGACGACGAACCGGAGGTCGTGGTCAACAACTACTACGAGGAATGACGGTGCGGGCGGCGAACCGGAGGGGACCTCGGGCTTCGCGCCCCGCGCACGCCACCGACTGTCGCTCACACGGGCCTTGATGCGCCAGGTGTAGACGGGGCGGGAGTACGTTTCGGTCCGGGCACGCGGTACGTCGGGTGCCCGCCGGTTCCCCGGTGCGAAGGAGCAGGGGGAGAGGGGTGAGAGATGGCCGAGTCCCGGCTACGGCGCAAGTGGCTTCCCGTGCTGGTGCTGGCCATCGCCCTGTACGTCATCGTCCGTGCCGCCGGCACCCCGCAGTCCAGCGCGCCGCCCCCGGCCGCTGCGTCCACCCCCGCCTCCACCCCGTCCTCCGCCTCGCCCTCTCCGGGTCCGTCCGCGTCGAAGAGCACGTCGGCGTACGACCCGGCCGACTACGCCCCGCAGGTCCGGGCCCGGGCCCGCCAGGCGGGGGTCGACGCCCGGCTGCTGATGGCGATCCTCTACAACGAGGCCTACAAACCGCACGATCCGGCCCTGGAACGGGCCTGGCAGAAGTACAAGCCGGACGCCTCCTTCGGCATCGCCGACATGCACCGCGCCACCTTCGACGCGGTCAAACAGGGCCGGGACTTCGCCGGCCGTCGCTGGGAGGAACTGCCCGACGACCGGGACCTGGCCATCGAGTCCGCGGCCTGGTATCTGCACGATCTGGCCGCGCAACTGCCCGCCACCTGGCCCGCCTCCTACACCAAGGACGACCTGCTGGCCCTCGGCTACAACGCCGGCGTGGGCAACATGCTCGCCTTCGCGCGCGGAGCGACCCCGGGCACCCAGGCCCGCTCCTACCTCGACCGCCTGCACGCCAACTGGACGAAGGCAGGCCAGGCGGTCGGCGCGTAGCGTTCTGTCACCCGTACGAGAGGTCGGAGCACGGGTCGGCGTCGGCGGAGCGGGCGTCGGCCGCCACCGAGGAGGGCAGGGCGGTGGGTGTGGGGGAGGCCGAGGGGGCGGCGGTGGCGTAGGTCCGGCCGAGGACGACGTCGATGCCCGAGCCGGTGAGGGGCTCCAGCTGTGCGCCGGGGAAGAGCCGGGCGACCGTTTCGGCCCGGGTCTTCAGGCCCGCGCCGTACTCGATGAGGGTGGTGGCGTGGTCCTGGCTGCTCGCGTTGGCGGTGCCGGTGACCGTGAAGCCGTGCCGGGTCAGGGTGGCCGCGGCGCGGGAGGCCAGGCCGCCGGTGGTGGTGCCGTTGTAGACCGCCACGTCGATACCGGCCCCGGAGACGTCCGCGCTCGGGCTCGGTGAGGCGGAGGCGGCGGCCTTGCCCTTCGTGCCGGCGGCGTTCCTGCCGTCGATCGTGCGGTCCGCCCTGAGCCCGGCCCACAGCTCCGACGCGTCCGGCTCGACGATCGCCACGCGCTCGCCGACGTACCGCCAGGGGATGGTGACGAACTTGGTGTTGTGCAGGTCGATGTCCTTCAGCGACATCGCGAAGGAGATCAGCTTGTTCGCCGAGCCGAGTCCGGGATCGACGGTCAAGGACTTGGTGGCGGCTTCGGCGAGCGGCAGCAGGTTGGCCGGGGTGAGCCCGTCGCTCTTCACCTTCTTGATGAGACCGGCCACGAACGCCTGCTGACGCTTGATCCGGCCTATGTCCGACCCGTCCCCGATGCCGTGCCGGATGCGCACGTAGTCCAGGGCCTTCTGCCCCGACACGGTCTGCACGCCCTTCTTGAACAACAGCGCGCCCCGGGTGCTGAGGTTGGGGTTCAGATCGTTCTGGTACACGTCCTGCGGCACGCACACCCGCACCCCGCCGACCGCGTCCGTCAGGGCCGCGAAGCCCTTGAAGTCGACGACGACCGTGTGGTCGACGCGCAGCCCGGTGAGGCTCTCGACGGTGTTCTGGGTGCAGGCGGGGTTGCCCTTGGCGGTCTCCCCGACCGAATAGGCCGCGTTGAACATCGTGTTCGGCTGCGCCTTGGTCCACGTGCCGTCCGGGAGTCTGCACGGCGGGATGGTCACCAGTGTGTCGCGGGGGATCGAGACGGCGACGGCGTGCCGGTGGTCGGCGTAGATGTGCAGCAGGAAGGTGGTGTCGGAGCGGCCTATGTCGTTGCTGTCGCCGCCGCCGAGCGCGGAGTTGCCGTCGGTGCGCGCGTCCGTGCCGATGACGAGGACGTTCTCGCCCTTCGACGCCCCGGCCACCGGGCGGGTCTTGGACAGCCCCCCGGCGTCGAAGGTGTCGATGTCGCCGTTCAGTTTGAGGTAGATCCATCCCAGGCCGGCCGTGCCGAGTACCACGACGGTGAGCGCGACGGCCAGGGCTATGCGCAGCGTGCCCCGCTTGCGGCGCCGTGCGGCACCGCCGCGGTGGCTCGGGGGCTCGCTCCCCCGGCGGTGGCGGGACGGGGTGGCCTGGCGGCTCGTCGGCATGGCTGCGCCCTCATCCGTGAGACTCATACGGAGGGGACGACCGGCCCCACCTGATGGTTGTACAGTTGCGCAATGTAGCAATAATCTCAGGTGGTGCCGCGCACCCGGCGGGCACCCCGGTCCGAAGAAGAGAAGGGGTGGGCGGGGATGCTCCGCAACGGCCTGGAACCCTGGCATCTGCTGATCGTGGCGATCATCATCATCCTGCTGTTCGGCTCCAGGAAGCTCCCGGACACCGCTCGCGCGCTGGGCAAGTCGATGCGCATCCTCAAGAGCGAGGCCAAGGCCATGAAGGAGGACGGCGACACCGCCCGGTCCGCCTCGGCCGAGCCGTCGGCGCAGCGCCTGATCCAGGCGGCCCCCGGGGAGACGGCCTCGGCCCGCCCTGTGGGGGAGAGCGACGCGGTCAACTGAACTCCCGGGCGCCGTCCCGGAAGTTGACGGAGTGTCAGACGCCTGCCGGGCCGAGCCGTGTCACACCAGCGCGTGCCCCAGCAGTCGCAGTAGATCCCCCGTGGCGTCCGCCGCCCCCAGCGCCGGCAGAGCACCCAGCGCCAGTGTGGTCGCGGCCAGCGGCCACAGGTGCGGGGGCGGGCCCGCCTGGAGGGCGGCGATGCGGCGGGTGACCGCGCGGTCGGTGAAGGTCAACGCGCACGCCGGAGCGCGGCGCCCGGCGCTGAGCGCGGCGCGCGCCAGGGCACGGGCCGTGGTGCCACGGTCCCCGACCGCGTCGGCCGCCCGCTCGTCCGCCCACCGCTCCACCAGGAACGTCACCGTGGTGTGGACGGGCGCCAGCAGGGGATCGGCCGCCGCGGCGAGCGCCACGGCCGTCGACAGGAGCGCGTGCCGGTGGGTCAGATGCGCCCGCTCGTGCGCCAGCAGCACCCGGCGCTCCGCCGGTTCCAGCGCGCTCAGCATCGCCGAGGTGACCAGGATCCGGCCCGGCGCGCCGCCACTGCCGGGGATGGCGAACGCCCGCGGCACGGGTGAGGCGGCGACGACCAGTTCCGTGTCCGGTGGCTGCCCGGCGCACAGTGCCCGCAGCGTGCGGCGCGTCACGCGTTCCGCGCGGACGGCCCGGTACAGGCGCAGGGCCACCCCTGCGAGAGTCAGGATCGCGGCGACGGCGATCGCCTCCGGGACCGGGTCCGGCAGTCGGTGGCCGTCCTCGCGGGCGTCCGCGGCGACCGGCGGCACCTGGCCCACCAGGGTGATCGCGAGCAGCGCCAGCGACCAGACGGTGGCGGCCGCGGTGAACACGGCGGAGACCGTCAGTACCCGGGCCGCGAGCGCGGGCGCCACTCGCCGGCCGACCAGCGGGCTGAGGGCGGCCAGCAGCAGCGACAGCAGGAGCGGGATGTAGACGTCGATCTTCATGCGCCACCACCCTCGCGGAGGGGGCGCCCGCCGAGCAGGTCGCGCAGCGCCTGTTCCTCCTCGGGGCTGAGGCCGGAGACGAACTGCTGGAGCGTGGCGATCGGGTCCGGGCCGCGGTCCAGTGCCTCGTGCATCGCCTCGGCGGTCAGTTCGGCCGCGTTCTTCGCGGGACGGTACGCGCCGCGCCGCCCGTCCACGTCCCGCAGCACCAGCCCCTTGTCGTACAGCCGTTTGAGGATGGTGTGCACGGTGTTGTAGGCGAGGCCTCCGCGAATCTCGGCCTGGATCTCGGCCGGGGTGAGCGCCTCCTCGGTGGCCCACAGCGTCGCGAGCACCTCGCTCTCCAGCTCACCGCTGCTGCGTCGTTCCGCCCTGCCCCCAGAGCCCCTGCCGGCCATGCCCGTAACCTTACAGCGCGTAGGGGCTCGCGGGCGGTCGGCCGGAGCCGTGCCGCCCGCGCACCGCCACGGCCCGGCTCACTCCAACGGAGCAACACCACCCACGGGCAGGCCGGGTGACCGCCGTTTTCGCGCTGCACCCCGTGGCCGTGCGCGTTAGCTTGTCCGTGTTTTACCTGCTTCTTTCCTGATTTCCATCGTCAACCCTACGGCTTGTAGGGTGTGATGCCCCTGCGGCCCGTAGGGGTGAGAGGTGGGTCATGGCCAACAGCTCGCGCACCACGCTCGCAGGCGTCCGCCGGCTCGCAGCGCCGTCGGTCGCAGGCATGTCGTGGCGGGACCGCGGCCAGGGCCTGATCGCCGCGGTCGCGGGCGCCTTCGCGCTGGCGCAGCTCGTCCTCGTACGGCCGGGCATGGGACTCGGCTGGGACGAGACGGTCTATGTCAGCCAGATCAGCGCCCACGCCCCCGCCGCGTACTTCAGCGCCCCCCGTGCGCGAGGCATATCGCTGCTGATCGCCCCCGTCACCTGGTGGTCCTCCTCCACCGCACTGCTCAGGGTCTATCTGGCGGTGCTCTCCTCGGCCGCCCTGTTCGTCGCGCTGCGCGTCTGGCGCGGGCTGTTCCCGCCCCGCGTCATCGCCCTCGGGGGCGCCCTGTTCGCGAGCCTGTGGGTGACCCTGTTCTACGGCCCGCAGGTCATGCCCAACTACTGGGTCGCGATCGGTGCCCTGGCCGGCACCGGCTGTTTCCTGCGCGCCCACGCCGACAGCACCGACCGGGCGGCCCTGTGGGGACTCGCCGCGGGCGCGGCGCTGATGACGTGGATGCGGCCCACCGACGGTGCCTGGATCACCGCGCCGCTGCTGGCCCTGGCGCTGTTCTTCCCCCGGTGGCGCAGGCTGCGGCTGCTGCTGGCGCTGGTGGGCGGGCTCGTCGCCGGCGCGGCCGAGTGGATCATCGAGGCCTACGTCGACTACGGCAGCCTCCTGCACCGCCTCGCCGAGGGCTCCCGGATACAGGGCGGCCTGGGCTGGAGCATCGCCATAGGCGACCAGTTGCGCAGCCTCGGCGGGCGCGCCCTGTGCCGTCCGTGCGCCGGTCCGCTGCCCAACCCGGCGGTGACCGCCTGGTGGTTCGTGCTGCCCCTGCTCGTCGTGCTCGCGGCGGCCGTCGCGCTCCGGGCCCGCCGCCCGGCACCCCCTTCCCGCACCCTGGTGCCCCTGGCGTGCGCGGCGACGGCGGCCTTCCCGTACCTCTTCCTCATCGGCTACGCCGCGCCCCGCTTCCTGCTCCCCTCCTACGCCCTGCTCGCGATCCCCGTCGCCGACGCTCTCCTGCACCTGGTCACCGGGCCGGACGGCCGGTGGCGCCCGGTCACCGCGACGCTGGTGGCGATCGGGCTCGCCGGGCATCTGGCGGTCCAGTTCGAGGTACTGCACCGCACGGTGGCCCGTACCACCGCCGACCACCGGGGCTGGTCCCGCACCGCAGCCGAACTGCACCGGCTCGGGGTCCGTCCGCCCTGCCTGCTCACCGGGAACGAGGCCGTCCCCATCGCCTTCTACGCCGGCTGCGCCTCCGCGGCCACCAGCGGCCACAACGCCAACACCACCACCGCGGGCATCGCGAGCACCGCCGGGCGCATCCCCGTCGCCTACCTGGGCGCCCCCGAGGGCCGCCCGCCGTCGTACACCCGCGGCTGGGAGGCCCACACCGTCGACGGCGTCCGCATCCTCGTCTCGCCCTCGGCGAGGAGAGGACGCGGATGAGTCCTCCGACGGCCACCGAGGCGGCGCCGGACACCAGGGTGGCGGCGACCGCCCGGACCGGGACCGCGATCCTGCGCCGCCGCGCCCACTGGCAGGCGGTTCTCACGCTCGCCGTGCTCGCCGCCGCGGCCCTGCTCGCCCTGCGCCACTGGCCGGTGATCGCGTCCGGCGCGGACCGGCTCACCGGTGCCGACCCGGGCTGGCTGCTGCTCGGGGCGACGGCCGCGACGGCGACCTGGGCGTGCTCGGCGCTCGCCCAGCAGGGCGCGGTGACCGAGGCGCTGCCCGGCGGGCGGTTGGTGGCAGTGCAGTTCGCCGCGTCCGCCGCCAACCATCTCCTGCCCGCGGGCGTCGGCGCGGGCGCCGTCAACCTGCGCTTCCTGACCCGCTGCGGGCTGCCGGTGACCCGCTCGGCGACCGCGCTCGCCGTCAAGGCCACCGCCGGGGCATGACGCGCGGCGCGCTGATCGCCGTCCTCGCGCTCGCCGGGCCCGGGCTGCTGCGCCTGCCGCGCGCCTCCACGGTCCTGGTGGTGGCCGCCGTTCTGGTGGCCGCCGCGCTCACGCTGCTGCTGATCGGGCCGGTGCGCCGTGCCGCCGGGGCCGTGCTGGCGGACGTGCGGGCGGTGCACCGGCTGCCGGGGCGGGCGCTGGCCCTGTGGGGCGGCTCGCTCGCCTTCGCGTCACTGCACGCGCTGGTGGTGATCGCGGTGACCCGGTCCCTCGCCGTGCCGCTGCCGCCCGGGCGGGTGGCGCTGGCCTACTTCGTGGCGAGCAGCGCGGCGGTCCTGCTGCCGACCCCGGGCGGCATCGGCGGGCTGGACGCCGCCCTGGCCCTCGCCCTCTCGCTCAGCGGCGCACCCGGATCAGCGGCGGCCTCCGTGGTCCTCGGCTACCGCCTGCTGACGGTCTGGCTGCCGCTGCTGCCAGGGCTGCTGGTGCTGGGCCTGCTGGTACGGCGCAGGGTGCTGTGACAGTGGTGCCCGCGGGGCGGCCGACCGGGGATCCCGAGACGCATGGCCCGCGCTCTACGTGGGAGTGCCGGTCCGCGCTGGGGCGGTGTCCCGGCCGGTCGCCGTGGACGCCACCAGCAGGGGACGCAGCCGAGTGGTCTCCAGTCGGTGGGCCAGGGCGTACGGGCGGCGGCTCAGGGGGATCATCGTGAGCGACGCGACCAGGGCGCCGACCACGAACCCGGCCACCACGTCGTGCGGATAGTGGGCGCCGACCCAGACTCGGGAGACCGCCATCGCACCGGCCGCCACGAGAGCGACGTACCCGATCCTGCGCGAGACGAAGAACAGGGCGACCGCGGCCCCGGCGGCTATCGCCGTGTGGTTGCTCGGGAACGACCAGTCGCCCGACGCCGGACACGCCTCCAGCGTGACCACGTGCAGGCTCTGGCAGGGCCGGTCCTCGCGGACCAGCAGCTTCAGCACGGAGTTCACGGCGTAGGCCAGCACCACCAGCAGCGGCACCGTGAGGGCGAGCAGCGCGGCCCCGGAGCCGGTGCGGCGCGCCCGCCACCAGGCGAGGCCCATCAGCACGGCGAACACCCCGAGCCCGTACGTCGACCAGCCGGAGATCAGCGCGTCCAGCCACGAGGGGGTACGACGGGCCAGGTCCACCACGTCCGTGTAGGCCCAGCCGTCGATCGGGGCACCGTCGAAGGCGTACGTCATCCGCGGACACCCTCCTTCGCGGCCCGGCGGGAGCGCAGGACCTCCAGGGCCACCGGGATCAGGGAGACCAGCACGATCACCGCGACCATCGGCAGCAGGTACTTGTCGACGTTCGGCACCGACGAGCCGAGCGCGTACCCGGCGAGGGTGAGGCCGAGGCTCCAGAGGAGGCCGCCGGCCACCTGCCAGACGGTGAAGGTGCGCACCGGCACCTGCAGCGCGCCCGCCATCGGGTTCAGCACCGTGCGCACCACGGGCACGAAGCGGGCCAGGACGATCGCCTTCGCGTGTCCGTACCGCTCCAGGAGCTCCTCGGCGCGGCGCGCACCCTCGTGCAGGCGGGCCGAACGGCTGCGGGCCAGGAGCGCGCCGCCCGCCTTGCGGCCGAGCAGATAACCGCACTGCGACCCGGCGAGCGCGCCCACGGCCGCAGCGACCAGCAGCGCGGGCAGCGACAGTTTGACCCCGTCCTGCCCGGAGCCGGTGCACAACAGGCCCGCCGTGAACAGCAGGGAGTCGCCGGGCAGGAAGAATCCGATCAGCAGGCCGGTCTCCGCGAACATCACCACACCCACGCCCAGCACCCCGAAAGCGGCGAGCAGGGACTGGGCGTCCAGCACGTTCACCGCTAGTTGTGATCCCAGGAACAAGGAGGTGGCCATCGGCGCGAGCCCTTCCGGTGCGTAGACCGGGCGCGACGCGGCGTCACCCGGCGGCTGACTACATTCGTGTAGACGTCTACGGAACTGTAGACGATGTTCGGGTGGCGAACGTTCCTTTCATGGCGTCGCGAGTGAGATCTCCGTGGACTTGATCAGCGCGACGACCGAGGAGCCGGGCAGGAGACCGAGGTCCTCCGCGGCGTCCTTGGTGATCGCGGCCGTGAGCGTCCCGCCCACGATCGTGACCTTCACGGACGCCATGGCCCCGCCCGTGGTGACGCGGTCGACGGTACCGGGCAGTTGGTTCCGGATGGAAACGCCCTCCACCGCCGCGGTGGCCAGCGCCACCTCCGTGGACTTGACCAGGGCGTACACGGAGGCGCCCGGAGCGAGGTCCAGCTCGTCCACGGCCTCCGCGGTGACCGCCGCCGTGACGTCCTGCCCCCCGTCCAACCTGACCTTGACGGCTGCCATGACCTCGCCCGGCGTGACGGACGTGACGGTGCCGGGAATCTGGTTGCGGATGCTCAGGTTCATGGGCGGCCCTCGCGGAATGTGGAGAATGGCTGATTCTGTCCTGGCCGGTCCCACGGTAGCGGGATGCGCGGGCCGTCTCCGGGCGGCGCGTCAGGCCGGAGACGTCTCGGCCCGCGCCTCAGGCCGGATACACCTGGTCCGCGCCTGAGGCCGGATACGTCTCGGTCGCGCCTCAGGCCGGATAGGCGTGCGTCTGTGCCGCCTTGACCGTGGCCCACACCGTGGCGCCCGGGTGCAGGCCGAGTTCGGCGGCGGCGACGGTGGTCAGGTCCGCGGCCAGAGGCAGCTCACCGGTGAGGTCGGCGCGGATCTGGTCGCCGTGCGTCTGGAGGCCCGCCACCTGGCAGCACCACAGGTTGCGCGCGCTGGAGCCGTCGGGCCGGTCCCGGTACAGGGTCACCGCACTCGGCCGGAACGCCACGAAGACGGGTCCGGACAGGTCCTCCGTAATGGTGATCGAGCAACCGGCGTCGAGCCGTACGGTGTGCCCCTGCGCCGTCCCCCGGTACAGGTTGAGCCCGACGAGCTGGGCGATGTAGTCGGTACGGGGACGGCGGGCGATGTCGGAGGGGGCGCCCTCCTGGACGACCCGGCCGTGCTCCACGACCACCAGTCGGTCGGCCAGGACCATCGCGTCCAGCGGATCGTGGGTGACCAGCACGGCCACCGCCTCGAACTCGTCCAGGTGGCGGCGGAGCCCGCCCCGCACCTCCAGCCGGGTGCGGGCGTCGAGCGCGGCGAGCGGTTCGTCGAGCAGCAGCAGCCGGGGCCGGGTGGCCAGCGCCCGGGCGAGGGCGACGCGCTGGGCCTGGCCGCCGGAGAGCCGGCGCGGCTTGGCTCCCGCGTGCTCGGCGAGCCCCATGCGCTCCAGCCAGCCTGCGGCGACCGCCCGCGCCTCGGCTTTGGACGCGCCCCGGCAGCGCGGGCCGAAGGCCACGTTGTCCAGCGCCGACAGGTGGGGGAAGAGCAGATAGTCCTGGAAGACGACACCGACGGGACGCGCTTCGGGCGGCGTGCGCTCCAGCGTGGCCCCGTCGAGCCGCAGATGACCGCCGGAGAGCGGGACCAGCCCGGCCAGCGCGCGCAGAGCGGTGGTCTTCCCGGCGCCGTTGGGTCCGAGCAGCGCGACCACCTCCCCGGGCGCCGCGGCCAGCGCCACGTCGAGCCGGAAGGAACCGCGCTCGACGACGATCCGCGCATCGAGGCCGTCGCCGCGCAGGTCGGTGGCGGTGCTGCGGGGGGTGGTCCGGTCCGTGTGGGTCATGACGCCGTCATCCAGCGGTCCCGCAGTCCCGCCAGGACCGCGATCGACACCGCGAGGAGCACCAGGCTCAGCGCGATCGCCGCCGCCGGGTCGTTCTGCAGGGCCAGGTAGACGGCCAGCGGCATGGTCTGCGTGCGGCCCGGGAAGTTGCCCGCGAAGGTGATCGTCGCCCCGAACTCGCCGAGAGCCCGCGCCCACGCCAGCACCGCGCCGGCCGCGACGCCCGGCGCGATCAGTGGCAGCGTCACCCGGCGGAACGCGGTGAAGCGGGACGCGCCGAGTGTCGTCGCGGCCTCCTCGTAGCGCGGATCGGCGGCCCGCAGCGTGCCCTCGACGCTGATCACCAGGAACGGCATCGCCACGAACGCCTCGGCGACCACCACACCGGCCGTCGTGAACGGCAGCGTGATCCCGAACCAGGAGTCCAGCCACCGCCCCACCACGCCGTTGCGCCCGAGCGCCAGCAGCAGGGCCACACCGCCCACCACCGGCGGCAACACCAGCGGCAGGGTCACCAGGGCCCGCACGAATCCCCGGCCCGGGAAGTCGGTACGGGCCAGCAGCCAGGCCAGCGGCACCCCGAGGACCAGGCTCACGGCGGTCGCCGCGGTGGCGCTCACCAGGGACAGCCGCAGCGCCTGCCACACCTCCGCGCTGGTCAACTGGTCCGGCAGGGTGTGCCAGGGGGCCCGCACGAGCAGCGCCACCAGCGGCAGCAGCAGGAACGCCAGGCCCACGAGCGCGGGCAGCAGCAGCGGCAGCGGAACACCGGGCCGGCGGACACGTCCGCGCCGCGGGCCGCCCACCAGGGTGTCGGCCGCGGCGTCGGACGCATCGATCCGGGTCACGGCTGCAGGAACCCGGCCTCGGTCAGCACCTTGCGGCCCTCGGCGGAGGTCACCAGCGCGATGAACGCCTTCGCCGCCTCGGCGTTGGGCGCGTCCTTGAGCAGGGCGATCGGGTAGTCGTTGACGGCCTCGGCCGACTCGGGGAACTGCACGCCCTGCACCTTGTCACCCGCCGCCCTCACATCGGTCCGGTAGACGACCGCGGCGTCGGCCTCCTTCAACTCCACCTTGGTCAAGGCGCTCTTGACGTCCTGCTCGTACGACACCGGCGTCAGCTTCAGACCGCTCGTGGCCAGTGCCTTCTGTGCGGCGGCCCCGCACGGCACGGTCTTGTCGCACAGGACGACCTTCAGGCCGGACTTGGTGAGGTCCTTCAGGGAGGAGACCTTGTCCGGGTTGCCCGGCAGGGTGGCGATCTCCAGCTGGTTGCGCACGAAGGTGACCGGGGAGGTGGCCGTGTCCTTCTTGTCCGTCACGATCGCCATGGTCTTGGGGCTGGCCGCCGCGAAGACGTCCGCCGGGGCGCCGCCGGTGATGCTCGCGGCGAGAATGTCGCTGCCGCCGAAGTTGAAGGACACCTTCGTGCCGGGGTGCTCCTTCTCGAACTGCTTGCCCAGGGTCGTGAAGCTCTCCTTGAGGGAGGCGGCGGCGAAGACGGTGACCGTGCCGGACGGCTTCGCGGACGCCGAGGAGTCCGCCTTCGTGCCGGAACCGGAGCCCGAGGAGCCGGATGAGGAGGAGCAGGCGCTCAGGGCCAGCAGCGCGGCGGCCCCCGCGCCGGCCGCCAGGAGCGTGCGGCGGGTCCGGCGCGCGGAACGGGTCATCACGGATCGACTCCCTCTGTTCGTCCGGGAGGGATCACCGGACCCCTCGGATACACCGATCATAGTGCCGCAGATACCAGCCGTAAGCGTTCTATGGCATCGCATGAGCCGGTCTGTCTCGCATCTCGAGCACGCATGTGCGTTTGCACGGAGCCCGCGCACGGGTATCGTCATCCGGGAGGTGGTGCGCCGTGGGCCAGTCCTTGACGGAACCGGTCGCCGACGCCGCCGCACCGGCGGAACTCGCGCTGATCGGGGACCTCGCACGTCCCGCCCGGCTGACCGTGCCCGACCTGCTCGCCTGGCCCCAGCACGAGGCGCGCGTCAGTTTCGAGTGCGCCACCAGCGGTGTACAGCACCACCGGTTTGCGGGCCCGCTGCTGCACGACGTGCTCTCGGCCGCACACCCCGCATTCGACCTCGCCCGGCGCAAGGACCGGCTGCGCTTCCTGATCGCCGTCACGGGCACGGACGGCCACCACGCCCTGCTGTCCTGGGCCGAGATCGACCCGGACTTCGGCCGGGCGCCCGTGCTGCTCGCGGCCCGTGTCGACGACACCCCGCTCGACCGGTCCGGGCCGCAGCCCGTGCTGCCGCAGGACCGCTGCGGGGCGCGCTACGTCAGCGGCGTCACCGCGATCCGCGTGGACGGCCGTTACGGCCCGTGGACATGAGCCCCGCGGAACACCGGATCGCCGTCCCCCTCAGGCCCGGTCGATATGGACGTTCGTCGACTTCACCCGGGCGGTGGCCTCCATGCCGACCTCAAGACCCAGTTCCTCCACAGCCTCCCTGGTCAGCAGGGAGACCAGACGGTGCGGCCCCGCCTGGATCTCCACCTGGGCGGCCACGTCACCGAGCTTCACGGCGGTGACGATCCCCGGGAAGGCGTTGCGGACAGAGGTGTACGAGGGGGCGTCCTCCTCGCCGGTGCCGCCGCGCGCCAACTCCACCGAGAACGCGGCAAGGTCCCTGCCGTCGATGACCCGCCGCCCGCTCTCGTCGCGCCGCGTCGCCACCCGCCCCGCGTCCGCCCACCGCCGCGCGGTGTCCGGGCTCACCCCGAGCAACCGGGCGGCCTGGCCGATTGTGTAGGACTGCATGCGCGCCACGATAGGCGCCCTCGCCACCCCCTCCACAACGCGCCCCACGCCGCCCCCGGCACGCCGGATCTGCGGAAACGGACATGATCGCGGGTGTCCGCATGGGAGGATCCCACCCCATGGACGTGTCCTGGACGGTGCGGAGCCTGCGCGCGGCGGTGTTCGCCGTCCTGTGCGTGCTGCTCGCCGTCGGCGGACACACGCTGGCCACCGGCGCGGTGCCGCCGGTGTGGGCGGACGCGGCGGGGTTCCTGCCCGTGTTCGCCGCCGGTGCGGCGCTCGCCGGGCGTGAGCGCTCGCTGCCCGGTATCGCCCTCGCGATGCTCCTCGTCCAGGGCGGGCTCCATCTGGCCTTCGACGCGGCCGAGCCGGCACAGATGCCGATGGGCATGCCGGGCATGGCGCACGGCATGCCCATGGCCGCCCCGCCGCACGCCATGACCTCGCACGCCGTCGTCGCGCACCTGGCCGCCGCCCTGCTGGCCTCCTGGTGCCTGCGGCGCGGCGAGGCCGCCCTGTGGTCGCTGCTGCGCAAGGCCGCCGCCTTCGTCCCGCGTCTCGCCGTCCGATGGCGTACGGCACCGCTGCCCGCGTACGTCAGGCCGCCGCGCCCGTACGCCCGCCGACGCCGGCTCCCCGGACAGGCGCTGCTCCGCCACGCCCTCCACCGGCGCGGCCCGCCCCCGGCGGTCCCGTACACCGTCTGAACCCCCCAAGACCCAGCACTAGTACGGAGCTTGCCCACCCATGTCCCCGATGCGTACCACCCTGCGCCGCGCCACCACCGTCGCCGCACTCGCCGCCGCCGGTGTCCTCACCGCGGCCGGCGCGGCCTTCGCCCATGTCACCGTCCACCCCGAGAGCTACGCGAAGGGCGCCACCGACGGTGTGCTGACCTTCCGGGTGCCCAACGAGGAGGACACCGCCGCGACCACCAAGGTGCAGGTCTTCCTGCCCACCGACCACCCGATCCTGGGCGTGCTGGTCAGTCCGCAGGACGGCTGGACGGCGCAGGTGACCACCACCAAGCTCAAGACCCCGGTCAAGACGGACGACGGCACCATCACCGACGCGGTCTCCCAGATCACCTGGACCGGCGGCCGCATCCGGCACGGCCAGTACCAGGACTTCAACGTCGCCTTCGGTCAACTTCCGGAGAACGCCGACCAGTTGACGTTCAAGACGCTGCAGACCTACTCCGACGGAAATGTCGTCCGCTGGATCGAGGAGGCCCAGAAGGGGCAGGACGAGCCGGAGAACCCGGCGCCGGTGCTCCAGCTGACCGCCAAGGGCACGGCGGAGGGCGCCGGTTCCACCGCGGCTCCCGCAGGCACCGAGGAGAAGCCGAGTGCCACCACGACGAAGGTCGCGGCCACCAGTGACTCCACCGCCCGCGGGCTCGGCATCGCCGGTCTGGTCGTCGGTGTCCTGGGCCTTGCCGCCGCGGTCTTCGCGATCGCCCGCGGCCGCAGCGGCGCCTCCGCTTCCTCCAGCGGCGAGTGACCGGCCACCGCCCCGCCGGCGTCAGTTGCCGTCGGCGGGGCGGGGAGCCCAGCGCTCCTCCACCTTGGCCAGCCGCCAGTACGTGAGGGCCGCCGCCCACACCACCAGGAACAGCCCCACGATGACGAAGCCCACGTTGTCGAGGTCGAGCCCGGCGATCCAGCCCGTCACCGCGTCCCGCAGGTCCAGCTTGTCGTGGAGCACTCCGACCAGCTCGATCGTGCCGATCAGGAAGGCCACCGCGATCGACAGCCCGGTGATGGTGAGGTTGTAGAACACCTTGCGCACCGGATTCGAAAAGGCCCACTGATACGCGAAGTTCATGAACGTGCCGTCGAGGGTGTCGAACAGGCTCATCCCGGCCGCGAACAGCAGCGGCAGGCACAGGATCGCGTACCAGGGCAGCCCGGCCGCCGCCCCGCTGCCCGCCATCACCATCAGAGTGACCTCGGTAGCGGTGTCGAAGCCCAGGCCGAACAGGAAGCCGAGCGGGAACATCTGCCCGGGGCGGCTGATGGACCGGGTGAAGCGGCCGAGGATCCGGTTCATGAAACCCCGGGAGTCCAGGTGGGTTTCCAGCTCCTTCTCGTCGTACGTCCCCGCCCGCATCGCCCGGAACACCCGCAGGATGCCCATCAGCGCCACCAGGTTGAGGGCCGCGATGAGATAGAGGAACGAGCCGGAGATCGTCGTGCCCAGCACGCCGAGCACCTGGTGCGTACGGGAGTTCTCGTTCATCAGGCGCCCGGCCAGCTGGGTGCCTCCGGCGATCAGCGCGGCGAGCACCACCACCACGCTGGAGTGCCCGAGCGCGAACCAGAACCCGACCGACACCGGACGCTTGCCGTCCGCCATCAGCTTGCGGGTGGTGTTGTCGATGGCCGCGATGTGGTCGGCGTCGAAGGCGTGCCGCATGCCCAGCGTGTACGCGGTGACACCGAGCCCGATGCCGAACGCCTTGGAGCCCATCTGGTAGTGCTCGGGCACCACCAGCAGGAACAGCACGCCGAACGCGGCCACGTGCAGGGCGGCGATCACCGCCAGCAGCCCGGCGGTCCGCAGGGTGTCCTCGCGTCGCCAACGGAAGGAGGCGGCCTCGGGCAGGGCAGGGTCGGTCAGGGTCATACGGTCAGGCTCCAGCACCTCGTGGATCACTTCGTGAGATGCCGTGGCCGGTCTCCTGGCTGACGGATCACCGCGCCCGCCCCTACCTTCCCGGCCGACGTGCAGCCAGTGGCGCCACCCGCTGGAGGCGGGCGGCACGGGACGGGAACTCCCCGATCACAGTGGCGAGGGCCGCTCCGGCCTGAGTCCCTGGGGACTTTCACCGGTCTTCCCGAACACCACGGCCCGGCCACCTTAGGGCCGGGGCGGCGACGCCTGCAAGGCTGCACAGTTGCGCAGGTATCCGTAGGTATCCAAGATCACACGGGGGCGCCTGGGAGAATGTGCGCATGCATCTCGTCCCCGCCGACCGCGCCGGCAGGCGCACCATCGACGGCCACCGGGTCTGCGAGGCCATCGAGGCCATCGGTGCCCCCGAGGCCGTACGCACCTGGGCCGACCGCTTCTCGCTGCTGGCCGACCCCGGCCGGCTCGCCCTGCTGCTGGCCCTGCACCGGGCCGGGCCGCTCGCCGTCTCCGACCTGGCGGTGGCGACGGGTATGAACGACCCGGCCGTCTCGCAGGCGCTGCGGCTGCTGCGGACGGCCGAGGTGGTGGCGGGTGAGAAGGAGGGGCGGATCGTCCGCTACCGGGTGATCGACCCCGTGGTGAACGAGCTGCTCAAGCAGGTGACCTGAGGACGGATCGGTTCCTCGGACGGCTCACTTCCCGTGCGAGGCCGGGTCCTTCTGCGGTGCCAGGTGGATGTCCTGGCTCGACAGCGTCAGCGGCGACTCGGTGAAGGCGCGCAGCCGGACACGGACGCCCTTCCCGGGGACGGTGAAGCCCTTGCCCGGCGCCTGGATCCGGTAAGTGGCGGTGGCGTGGGCGCCGACGGACGACGGACCCTGGAGCACCTTCCACCAGAGGCTCTCGCCGTGGCCGGTCGTCATCATGAAGTGGGGCTGGACGGCGGAGTCGCCGGTGTTGTTCACACGGACGGTGAGCGTCTTGACGGTCGCGGCCTTCCGGGTGGAGCCGACGGTCTGCATGCGCAACGGCGGTTGTCCGGTCGCCGCAAGCGTCGCGGCCACCAGGGCCGGTGCCACCAGGGCCCCGGCCAGCACCGTGCGGGCCGTCCGCCGGCCGTGCAGCAGCCGGGGCTGCCACGCGGTGGCGAACGCGGAGGGCGGCGCGGTGACCGCCGCAGCCAGCCACAGCGGCGTCATCATCAGGTAGTAGCCGTCCTGCGAACGGGTCGCCAGGAAGAACGCGCACCAGGGCAGCACGGTCGCTGCCGGACCCAGCCGGCGCACGAACAGCACGAACAGGGCCAGCAGACCCGCCGCCAGCAGCATGCTCGCGTGCGAGTACCAGGACAGGCGGTCGCTGCCGTCGGTGTAGTAGAGGGAGATGCCGACCAGGCCCTGGCCGTGGATGGTCGCACCCTGGGTGAACGGCAGCACGATGCCCTCGATCCAGGTGCGCGGCTCGGTCACGATGAAGTACCCGTTGATCAGCAGCCACGTTCCGGAGGCGATACCCACGATCCGCCCCACGGCGAGGGCCGCCTCGCGTGCCCCCAGCTCGCCGCGCCGCAGTGCGTAGACGCCGGCGAGCAGGAACGGGGTCAGGAACCACGGCAACTGCTGGCTGGCGCAGGCCGCGCCCAGGCATGCCGCCCGCAGCCAGTCGGCCGGGCCGCCCGTGCCCATCCGCGTCCAGCGCACCACCACCGGGATCAGGAACGCCAGCGCGAGGACCGCCGGGTAGCCGAGCCGGGCGTACATCGGGATCAGGCCGAAGCCCAGGCAGACCATGGTGGCCGCCGAGCGCCACGGCGTCGGCAGCATCTTCCACATGACGATCGCGCCGAGGACGATCGCGGTGGTGGGCACCAGGACCTCGGGCAGCGCGTCGTGGCCGATCGACAGCAGCGGCGCGGTGAGCATCGCGGTCAGAGGCGGATAGGCGTAGGTGTAGTCGTAACCGCCGTCCACGGTGGTGGTGTAGGCGACGGAGCTGTGGTGCCCGAACAGCCAGGGCCAGGCCTGCCCGTACACCGGGTTTCCGTGCAGCAGCTCGCGGGCGGCCTGGATCGTGAGGATCGACTCGTCGCTGTAGCCGTGCCGCATGCCGGTCGCGCAGTAGACCAGCGTGATCCCCGTCACCAGCACCACGAGATCCAGGCGCGCCAGCGAGCGGCTGCTCCGTACCACCAGCGTCAGTACGCCCGTCACCAGGATCGACACGTAACAGACCGAGATCACCGCGGCGATCAGCGGCTGATGGCCGGCGGCACTGTTCCACACGCCGCGCGTGCCGATGAACAGGCTGATGTTCGCGAGCAACGTGAGAACACGGTGCCACTGCGCGGGGACCCGGTCCGGTTCGTCCTCGTCGCGTGCCACCGGTGGGCGCACCCACCGGGTGCTCGTCGACGCCTTCACTTCTGCCAAGTGCACGCCAGGAACGTAGGTGGACAGCATGAACACCGAGCGCCCGGAGGTGAAGATTCCGGTGTGGCCCCGGTGGACGTCAGTAGACGTCCCGCACGTACCGCTTCTCCGCTGCCAGCTGCTTCACGTAAGCCGCCGCCTCCGCCTCGCTCAGGCCGCCGTGCAGGACGGCGATGTCCCGCAGCGCCTTGTCGACGTCCCTGGCCATGCGGGAGGCGTCCCCGCAGACGTAGAAGCGGGCGCCGTCCCGGAGCCAGTGCCACAGCTCGGGGCCGTGCTCGCGCATCCGGTCCTGGACGTAGACCTTGGCGCGCTGGTCGCGGGAGAAGGCGGTGTCGAGGCGCGTGAGCACGCCGTCCTCCCGCAGCTTCGTCAGCTCCTCCTCGTAGTAGAAATCGGTGGCGCGGTGCTGCTCGCCGAAGAACAGCCAGTTCGGCGCGGTGTGCCCGAGTTCGCGGCGTTCCTGGAGGAAACCGATGAAAGGGGCGACCCCGGTGCCGGGTCCGACCATCACCATCGGGGTCGAGCCGTCCGTCGGCGGCCGGAAGTGGGGCGAGCGCTGCACGAAGACCGGCACCGGCGCATCGGGCTCCGCGTCGGCGAGGAAGCCGCCGCACACCCCGGCGCGGGGCCGCCCGCGCAGACTCTCGTAGCGCACCACGGACACGGTCAGCGACACCCGGTGGGGGTCGACGAGCGGGCTGGAGGAGATCGAGTACAGCCGCGGCTGCAACCGCTTGAGCACTCCGGCCCATTCCTCGGCCGAGGCCCGCACCGCGTACTCGGCCGCCACGTCGACGGCCTGCCGGCCCCAGCACCAGCGCGCCAGGCCGTCCTTGTTGTCGGGGCGCAGCAGTTGCCGCAGCTCCCGGTCGTCCCGGGTGCGTTCGGCGACGAAGCGCAGCAGGTCGGGGGTGATCCGGGTGATGTCGAGATGCCTGAGCAGTGCTTCGGCGAAGGGTATTTCCCCGGCTCCCGCGACCTCGACGGCGGCGGCGCGGTCGATGCCCGTCACCTCCAGCCACTCCTCAACGAGCGCGGGGGAGTTGACCGGGCGCACACCGAGCGCGTCCCCGGTCTCGTACGTGAGGCCGGTCCCGCTGGTGTCGAAGGTGAACCGGCGCACCTCCTTGCCCGCTCCGGGCAGGCTGAGCAGCCGGTTGCCGACGAGGCGGGCGGTCGCCGGGGCGGGCTTGGCGGCTTCGGTTGCGCGGGGCCGCCGCCGGGGCGCCGCCGAGCGCCGTGAGGACCGACTCGAGCCAGGCGTCCGCGGACGGCTCGTAGTCGGGTTCGCAGTCGGTGCGCGGAGCCAGGCGCACCCCGCCCAGCTCCTGCATGCGCGCGTCCAGGCGGCGCCCGTGTCCGCAGAAGTCGTCGTACGACGAGTCGCCGAAGGCCAGCACGGCGAAGCGCACACCGTCCAGGCGCGGAGCCTCATGGCCGGAGAGGGCGTCCCAGAAGCCGGAGCCGTTGTCGGGCGCGTCGCCGTCGCCGAACGTGCTCGTGATCAGCAAAAGATCGGCACCATGCGGCAGTCGCCCGACGTCGGCCTCGTCCATGCCGACCAGGGTGGTCCGGTGTCCGGTCGCGGTGAGCCGCTGGGCGGTGGCCGTGGCGAACTCCTCCGCGTTCCCGGTCTGCGAGGCCCACAGCACGACGACCTCACGGCCGGCCGGCTCCCGGCCTTCGGGCGCGCTGCCGGCCCGGGAGTACATGCCGGCGAGGACGCCGTTGACCCACAGGGCGTGCTCCGGGCTGAAGGGCGCGTCCGGCGGCAGCACGGGCACCCCGGGGGCGCCGGAACCGAGGCCCGCGAGGAAGCCGGTGAGGTACTGGCGCTCCTGGGCGCTCAGGACCGGCGGAGGGGCGGGGGTGAGGCCGAAGGGGTCGGCGGCGGTCGGGGCGACGGGAACCGGGACCCGCGTGACCGCCGGGACGGGGCCGCCGAGGGCCGGCCGGCTCGGCGACCTTCGCCAGCGCCACCGCGCACACCTTGAACTCCGGCTGGAAGGAGACCGGGTCGAGCGCGTCATTTGTCACCGCGTTGACGCTCAGATATTCGCCGAACAGGTCGTTCCAGTGGAAGGGGGCGAAACAGCACCCCGGCCGCACCCGGTCCGTCACCACCGCGGGCAGCACGGCCCGCCCGCGCCGCGAGGCCACCTCCACCCGGTCGCCGTCCGAGATCCCGAGCGCGGCCGCGTCCTCGGGGTGCATCTCCACGAAGGGCCCCGGGTTGAGCTTGTTGAGCTTCTCGACCTTCCCCGTCTTGGTCAGCGTGTGCCACTGGTGCTGCACCCGCCCGGTGTTCAGCAGGAACGGGAAGTCGTCGTCCGGCAGTTCGGCGGGCGGCATGTGGGGGCGCGCGTGGAACACGGCCCGGCCGCTCGGAGTGGGAAACGTCAGCCCGCCGTCGACGTACCGGATCGGATTGCGCGACGGACCGTCCTCCCGGGCGGCCGGCCACTGCACGGGCCCGGTCCGCAGCCGGTCGTAGGTCACCCCGCGCAGGTCCCAACCCGTCTTCGGGTTCCAGGCGCGCTTGATCTCCTCGAAGACCTCCTCGGCGCTGTCGTAGGAGAAGCCCTCCGCGTACCCCATCTCGCGCGCGACCGCCGCGATCAGCCGCCAGTCGGCCATCGCCTCGCCCGGCGGGTCCAGCGCCGGCCGGGCGAGGGTCAGCCCGCGCTCGCTGTTGACGAGGACGCCCTCTGCCTCGGCCCACAGCGCGCCGGGAAGGACCACGTCGGCGTAGGCGTTGGTCTCGGTCTCGGCGAAGACGTCCTGGGCGACGACGAACTCGGCGGCCTCCAGGCCCTCGATGACCGTCTTCCGGTTGGCCACGGACGCCACGGGGTTGGTGCACATGATCCAGCAGGCCTTGATATCGCCGTCCGCCATCTTCTGGAACATCTCGACGGTCCCGCGCCCCACCCCGTCCGCACGCACCGTGCCCGGCTGGAGCCCCCACAGCTCCTCGACGAACGCCCGCTCCTCCTCCACGAGCACCGACCGCTGACCCGGCAGCCCCGGCCCCATGTAGCCCATCTCGCGGCCGCCCATGGCGTTGGGCTGCCCGGTCAGGGAGAACGGGCCGCTGCCCGGACGGCAGATCGCGCCGGTCGCGAGGTGCAGGTTGACGAGCGCGTTGGTGTTCCAGGTGCCGTGCGTGGACTGGTTGAGCCCCATGGTCCAGCAGCTCGTCCACTCCTTCGACTCGCCGATGAGCCGGGCCGCCCGGCGGATGTCCTCCTCGGCCAGGCCCGTGATCCCGGCGACCGCGGCGGGCGTGTAGTCGGCGAGGAAGGCGGGCATCGCCTCCCAGCCCTCGGTGTGCCGGGCGATGAAGCCCTCGTCCGTGTGCCCGTTCTCGTGCAGCAGGTGCAGCAGCCCGTTGAGCAGGGCGAGATCGGTGCCGGGCCGGATCTGCAGGAAGAGGTCCGCCTTCGCGGCGGTCGCGGTGCGCCGGGGGTCGACGACGATCAGCTTGGCGCCCGCCTTGACCCGGTCCATGAGACGCAGGAACAGGATCGGATGGCAGTCGGCCATGTTCGAGCCGATGACCAGGAAGACATCCGCCTCGTCCAGGTCGTCGTACGATCCCGGCGGCCCGTCGGCGCCCAGCGACAGCTTGTATCCGGCACCCGCGCTCGCCATGCACAACCGCGAGTTCGACTCGATCTGGTTGGTCCGTACGAAGCCCTTGGCCAGCTTGTTGGCGAGGTACTGCGCCTCCAGGCTCAGCTGGCCCGACACATAGAACGCGACGGCGTCCGGACCGTGCTCGTCGACGATCTCGCGGAGCCGGCGGGCGGTCTCGCGCACGGCCGCGTCCACGGGAGCGGGCACCGGCTCCGCGCCCCGGTCGTCGCGCACGAGCGCCGTGGTCAGCCGGCCGGGCGCGGCCAGCATGTCCGCGGTGGTGGCGCCCTTGGTGCACAGCCGGCCGCGGTTGGCCGGGTGCTCCTTGTCGCCGGACGCCTTGACGACACGGCGGCGGCCGTCGGGACCGGTCGCGACGTCGAGCACGATCCCGCAGCCGACGCCGCAGTACGAGCAGACGGTCCGTATCTGCTGCGTTCCGGGGCTCGTGGTCATGTCGACGACCGTACGAATTGCCCGTTACGCGGATGTCACGCGCCGCGATCTTGAGCCGTTACGCGCGCTGCACAGCGGGCACGGGGCCGGTGTGAGGCGACGCCGACGCGGACTGGAGGGGCGCCGTCGGGTCGGAGTGACGGAAGGGAGTGTCGCGGTCCGTGTCGCTGTTGGGCCGAACGGGTGACCATGCGCAACAATTGCCCGGTGCAGACGATGAGTGCGAGCCGACACGGGGAGGGCCGGTGAACAGCCACGATGTCACCGACGAACAGTGGGAAGGGCTCGCTCAGGTGGTTCCGCTGCGGGGCCGGGACGCCTGGCCGTCAGCGGTCGGCCACCGCGCGCTGCCCGAGGCGCAGACCGAGGCGCGCCGCCGCTTCGTCGTCCTGAGGGTCAATGTGTTCGCGGACGCCCGCGACGTCGCCGAGACCCTGATGGCGGGCGTGCCGGTCCTGCTCGACCTCACCGGTGCGGAGACGGACGTCGCCAAGCGGGTCCTGGACTTCAGCACGGGCGTCGTCTTCGGCCTGTCCAGCGGGATGCACCGGGTGGACCGCAACGTGTTCCTGCTGACGCCGCGGGGCACGGAAGTGCGGGGACTGATGGAGGAGGCAGGGGTCCCGGGGGTCTGAGCCGGGGTGTGAGTCCCCGACGGGCCCGACCGGTCGCTCGATCGTAGGAAGCCCGCGGGGCCGGAACGGTTCGCCGGTCGGCAGGAGACCTACGGTCCCGGATATGACCCTGTCACCTGCGCCACCCGTGCCCGCTGCCCCTGAGCAAGCCGCTGCCGCCGACCTGCGTCCGGACCGGCCGTGCGTCACCGAACTGCGCCTGTCCGCCTTCGCCGGGCATCGGCGGGCCGCCTTTCCACTGGGCCGGTTGACGCTGTTCACCGGGCCGAGCGGTTCGGGCAAGTCGCGCGCGTTGCAGGCGTACGGGGCTCTCGCGCGGCTCGGCGGCGGTGCGGAGCTGGCCGAGGTGTTCCCCGACCCGGTGGCCTGCGTCCCCGAGCGGGCGCGGCCCGACGCCCAGTGGCGGCGCGGCTTCCGGATCGGCTGCACGGCCGACGGCCCTCAGGGACCCGTCCGGCTCGACGTCGCCGTGCAGGCCGAGCCCGAACTGCGCATCGTCGGCGAACGGTTGACGTCCGGCGGTCTCGTACTGCTGGAGACCGCACTGCGCGACCCGAGCCGCCCGGTGGTGCAGGCGGCCTGGCACACCGCCGGCGCCTCCCCGGTCACCCGGGGGCCGCTCCCCGACGACCGTCTCGGCACCGCCCTGCTGCCGCTGCGCGTCGCGGGCAGGACCGACGGCCAGCGCAGGGTGCTCGCCGCCGCCGAGCAGATGGTGGTCGCCCTGCGCTCGGTCTTCGCCTGCGACCCCAGCCCCCGCCGGATGCGCGCCCCCGTCCCACTGGGCGCGGGCGGCTGCTGCCGGACTGCTCCAACCTCGCGGACGTCCTGTGGCGCACGCGCGCGGAGTGCGGCCGGCGGCACGCCCTGCTGACGGCGGCGGTCGCCGCCGGGTGCGCGGGGGAAGTCGTCGACCTGCTGGCGGAGCCGCTCGGCGACGGCACGGTCCGAGCGCTGCTCGACCGGGGCGACGGACGGCGCACCCCGCTGAAGCTGCTGGGCGACGGCGAACTGCGGTACGTGGCCCTGGCCCTCGTCCTGCTCACCGGCCCGGGCGTCCTGGAGGTCGACCCGGTGGGGGAGGTGCCGGCGGCACTGCAGACCCTCACGGTCCTGGCGGACGGCTTCGACCGCCGCATGGACCGGCTCCAGGCACGCGAACTGCTCCAGCTGGCGGCGCGGATGTGCGAGCGGGGCCACATCCGGCTGGTGGGCGCGGTGAGCGAGACGTCCCTGGCGGCGGGGGTGGACGGGGCGACGGTGGTAGACCTGAGCGCGTGACAGAGGAACCCGGGCAGCCCAAGGACCTGACCGTGGCGCGGCTGCAGCGCCGGCTCGCCGACTTCGCGGCCGCCCGCGCCTGGCAGCCGTACCACACCCCCAAGAACCTGGTGGCGGCGCTCAGCGTGGAGGCGTCCGAACTCGTCGAGATCTTCCAGTGGTTGACGCCGGAGGAGTCCGCGCGGGTCATGGAGGACCCCGACACGGCCCACCGGGTCACGGACGAGGTCGCGGACGTCCTGGCGTACCTGCTCCAGCTCTGCGAGGTACTGGGCATCGACGCGCTGGCGGCACTGGACGCGAAGATCGACCGCAACGAGGAGAGGTTTCCGGCGCCCGGGAAGGACTGACCGCAGGAGCTCGATCGTCACTCTCCGGAGTCGTTGAGTTGTCCACATCCCCCTTGTTGTCCACAGATTTCGTACCAGCTCTGGCTTTTCGGCCCGACTGCACTCACTCTGGGTAGTGGACACCGGAGTTCGGGCAGACGCGGGAACGTGCGTCGGACAGAGCGGGGGCAGGGCATGGATGCGGTGCGGCTCATCGTGGCGAGCAGGCGCGCCCTGGCGGGGAGCGAGGACGGGCTGAGGATCATGACGGAGGCGTGGCAGGCGTACGCCCTGGCACAGGCGATCGGCAGCCGCCTGGCGGTCTCGGGCCCACCCGAACTGCGCGGCGAGGCACTGGGGTTGACGGAGCTGGCGGGCAGGGGCTGCGGCGTGCTGGACACACCGCCCGTCGACATGGCCGATCTGCGCGCGGCCCAGCTCACCGAGCTGGGCGACGCCCGCAAGGCGCTTTTGGACCTCGGCTCCCTCCTCATGGAACTGGGCATGGCCCTCGTCGCGGTGGCGAGCGCGGCGGACGACGAGGGCACGTACTGGCAGTGCATGGAGGCGATAGACGCGGCGGACGAGTCGAGGGACCGGGTCAGGGAGATGCTGCGCAGACTGACGGCGAGAGACGGCGAGATACGGGAGCGGGACCGGGCGGCGGGCTGAGTGACGGCACCGTCCGCGCCGCGGCCCCGGCAGCGGTGCGGGGCTCAGCCCCGGTCGCCGTCGCCGGTCTTCGGCCCCCGCAGCTCTGCCCCCAGTTCCGTCAGGTCCGCGGTGAGCGCCGCCATCAGCCTCTCCATCCGCTCCAGCAGCCCCTCGGGCTGCCCGGAGGCAGCCTCGTGCGGCACCCCGCCGGGGGACGCGGCTTCCTGGGACATGTGCTGGGACATGAGACCTCCTCGGCCCTGACGCCCCCGGGCGCGGCCGCCGGCGACGGGTGCCGGGCGGTCCGGCTCCGCACCAGCAACGATCACCACCGGACACGGTCACCGATCATCCGTACATCGGCCCGTCGGATGGACGGATTTTCACCCGCTCGGGGCCGGAGGGCAGCGGCGGGAGAGTTCGGTCGACCGGTGATCGACCGTGCAGGATGGAGGTATGGATCTTCGCATCTTCACCGAGCCCCAGCAGGGCGCCACCTACGAGACCCTCCTCGCCGTCGCCAAGGCCACCGAGGACCTCGGCTTCGACGCCTTCTTCCGCTCCGACCACTATCTGAAGATGGGCAACGTGAACGGCCTCCCCGGCCCCACCGACGCCTGGATCACCTTGGCGGGCCTCGCCCGTGAGACCAAGCGCATCCGCCTCGGCACGCTGATGACCGCCGCCACCTTCCGGCTTCCCGGCGTCCTCGCCATCCAGGTCGCCCAGGTCGACCAGATGTCCGGCGGACGCGTCGAACTGGGCCTGGGCGCGGGCTGGTTCGAGGAGGAGCACAGGGCGTACGGGATCCCGTTCCCGACCGAGAAGTTCGCCCGCCTCGAGGAGCAGCTGGAGATCGTCACCGGGCTGTGGGCGACCAAGACCGGCGAGACCTTCGACTTCCACGGAAAGTACTACGACCTGACCGACTCGCCCGCCCTGCCCAAGCCCGCCCAGGACAGGATCCCGGTGCTCATCGGGGGCCACGGCGCCACCCGCACCCCGCGGCTCGCCGCCCGGTACGCCGACGAGTTCAACATCCCGTTCGGGTCGATCGAGGACAGCGAGCGCCAGTTCGGCCGGGTCCGGGCCGCCGCAGAGGAGGCCGGACGGCACCCGGACGCCCTGACGTACTCCACGGCGCTCGTGGTCTGCGTCGGCAAGGACGACCAGGAGGTGGCGCGTCGTGCCGCCGCGATCGGCCGCGAGGTCGACGAGCTGAAGGCCAACGGGCTGGCGGGCACCCCGGCCGAGGTCGTCGACAAGATCGGCCGGTACGCGGAGATCGGCGCCCGGCGCGCCTACCTCCAGATCCTCGACCTGGACGACCTGGACCACCTGGAGCTGATCTCCTCCCGGGTCCAGTCCCAGGTGAAGTAGCCCGGAAGGGCCCCGGAGACGTGTGCGCCCCGCCCCTCGGGGTGGGGCGGCACGGTTCGAAATCCGGTGGTCCCCGGTGCCCCGGGACCGGGAGACTCGGGGCATGTTCCTGACCATCGGCACTACCGGCACGCCCGAACGCCCCGCGACCGACCTCGGCTTCCTGCTGCACAAGCACCCCGACACCGCGCAGGCGTTCTCGACCTCCTACGGCACGGCGCACGTCCTCTACCCCGAGGCGGACGCCGAGCGCTGCACGGCCGCGCTGCTGCTGGAGGTCGACGCGGTGGCGCTGGTGCGCAGGGGCAAGGGCAAGGGCCGCGGTGGCGCGCCCGACGCGGCGCTCGCGCAGTACGTCAACGACCGCCCCTACGCGGCGTCCTCCCTGCTCGCCGTGGCGCTGAGCAATGTGTTCTCCACCGCGATGAGGGGCGTGTGCAAGGCCCTGCCGGGGCGCGCCGAGCAGCCGCTGCCGTTGCGCATCGAGATACCCGCGCTGCCGGCCCGCGGCGGACCGGCTCTCGTGGTGCGGCTGTTCGAGCCCCTGGGATGGGCGGTCACCGCCGAACCGGTCGCGCTGGACGCCGAGTTCCCGGAGTGGGGCGACTCCCGCTATGTGCGTCTCGTTCTGGAGTCCGACACCCTGACCCTGGCGCAGGCCCTGCGCCACCTGTACGTGCTGCTGCCCGTCCTCGACGACGCCAAGCACTACTGGGTCTCCTCCGAGGAGGTCGACAAGCTGCTGCGGGCCGGTGAGGGCTGGCTGCCCGACCACCCGGAGCAGAAGTTGATCACCAGCCGCTACCTGGCGCGCCGCTGGTCGCTGACCCGGCAGGCGATGGAGCGGCTGGAGCTGGTGCGGCTCGCGGAGACGGACGACAGCGAGGTGGAGGAGATCGACAACGCGGTCCTGGAGGCCGAGGCCGCGGTCGAGGAGGCCGGCGACGCGGTCGCGGAGGAGACCGGGACGGAGGAGAAGCCGGTCCCGCTCGCCGTGCAGCGCAGGGAGGCCATCGTCGCGGCGCTGACGGAGTCCGCCGCCGCCCGGGTCCTGGACCTCGGCTGCGGGCAGGGCCAGTTGGTGCAGGCACTGCTGAAGGACGCACGGTTCACCGAGATCGTCGGTGTCGACGTGTCGATACGCGCGCTCACCATCGCCTCCCGGCGGCTGAAACTGGACCGCATGGGGGAGCGGCAGGCGTCCCGCGTCAGGCTCTTCCAGAGTTCGCTGGCGTACACCGACCGCCGGCTCAAGGGGTACGACGCCGCCGTGCTGAGCGAGGTGATCGAGCACGTCGACCTGCCCCGGCTGTCCGCCCTGGAGTACGCGGTGTTCGGCGCGGCCCGCCCGCGCACGGTCCTCGTGACGACGCCGAACGTCGAGTACAACGTGCGCTGGGAGAGCCTGCCGGCCGGCCACGTACGGCACGGGGACCACCGCTTCGAGTGGACGCGGAAGGAGTTCCGCGCCTGGGCGGGCCGGGTCGCCGAGCGGCACGGATACACCGTCGAGTTCCGGCCCGTGGGCCCCGACGACCCCGAGGTGGGACCGCCGACGCAGATGGCCGTGTTCACCCTGCCCACCACGACCACCGCCACCACGACCACCGCGAAGGAGGGGAAGGCAGCATGACCGAGACCGAGACCGAGACCGTGACCGAGACCGAGGGGCGCACCCTGCCCGTCACCGACCTCTCCCTCGTGGTGCTGATCGGCGCTTCCGGATCGGGCAAGTCGACCTTCGCCCGCAGGCACTTCAAGCCGACGGAGGTCATCTCCTCCGACTTCTGCCGCGGCCTGGTGGCCGACGACGAGAACGACCAGAGCGCCAGCCGGGACGCCTTCGACGTCCTGCACTACATCGCCGGCAAGCGCCTCGCGGCCGGCCGTCGCACCGTCGTGGACGCGACGAGCGTGCAGCAGGACGCCCGCCGCCAGCTGATCGACCTGGCCAAGCAGTACGACGTGCTGCCCATCGCGATCGTGCTGGACGTGCCGGAGGAGGTGTGCGCCGAGCGCAACGCGGCCCGCACCGACCGGGCGGACATGCCCCGCCGGGTCATCCAGCGCCACACCCGCGAACTGCGCCGTTCGCTCAGGCACCTGGAGCGTGAGGGCTTCCGCAAGGTGCACGTCCTGCGGGGCGTGGAGGAGGTCGAGAACGCGACCGTCGTCACCGAGAAGCGCTTCAACGACCTGACCCACCTCACCGGCCCCTTCGACATCATCGGCGACGTGCACGGCTGCTCCTCGGAACTGGAGGCGCTGCTCGGCAGGCTGGGCTACGTCGACGGCGTGCACCCCGAGGGCCGTACGGCGGTCTTCGTCGGCGACCTCGTGGACCGCGGTCCGGACAGCCCGGGCGTGCTGCGCCGCGTGATGTCGATGGTGAAGTCGGGCGACGCGCTGTGCGTGCCGGGCAACCACGAGAACAAGTACGGGCGGTACCTCAAGGGCCGCAACGTCCAGCACACGCACGGACTCGCCGAGACCGTCGCGCAGATGGAGGACGAGAGCGAGGAGTTCAAGCAGCAGGTACGGGAGTTCATCGACGGACTGGTCAGCCACTACGTCCTCGACGGCGGCAGGCTGGTCGTCTGCCACGCCGGCCTGCCCGAGAAGTACCACGGCCGCACTTCCGGCCGGGTCCGCTCGCACGCGCTGTACGGCGACACGACGGGGGAGACGGACGAGTTCGGGCTGCCGGTGCGCTACCCGTGGGCGGAGGACTACCGGGGCCGGGCGGCAGTGGTGTACGGCCACACACCCGTCCCGCAGGCCACCTGGTTGAACAACACCATCTGCCTGGACACCGGCGCGGTGTTCGGCGGCAGGCTGACCGCGCTGCGCTGGCCTGAGCGGGAGCTGGTCGACGTACCGGCGGAGCGGGTCTGGTACGAGCCGGCCCGGCCGCTGGCCACCGAGGCGCCCGGCGGCCACGAGGGCCGTCCGCTGGACCTGGCGGACGTGCACGGCCGCCGGGTGGTGGAGACCCGGCACGCGGGCCGGGTCTCGGTCCGCGAGGAGAACGCGGCGGCGGCCCTGGAGGTCATGAGCCGCTTCGCGGTGGACCCGCGCCTGCTGCCGTACCTGCCGCCGACCATGGCGCCCACGGCCACTTCGCGTGTCGAGGGTTACCTGGAGCACCCGGAGGAGGCCTTCGCGCAGTACTGGGAGGACGGGGTCGCACGGGTCGTGTGCGAGGAGAAGCACATGGGGTCGCGGGCGGTGGCCCTGGTGTGCCGGGACGCGGAGGCGGCGGGCAGGCGCTTCGGTGTCGCCGGCCCGACGGGTTCGCTCTACACGCGCACGGGCCGCCCGTTCTTCGACGACGAGTCGGTGACGGAGCGGATCCTCGGCCGGCTGCGCACGGCGATCGGCGCCGCGGGCCTGTGGGAGGAGCTCGGGACGGACTGGCTGCTGCTGGACGCGGAGCTGATGCCGTGGTCGCTGAAGGCGTCGGGGCTGCTGCGCGGTCAGTACGCGGCGGTGGGCGCCGCGTCCGGTGCCGCGTTCCCGGGCGCGCTGGCCGCGCTGGAGGGCGCGGCGGCCCGGGGCGTCGACGTCGCCGGCCTGCTGGCCCGCCAGCGCGAACGTGCTGCCGACGCGGCGGCCTTCACGGCGGCCTACCGCCGCTACTGCTGGTCGACGGACGGTCTGGAAGGCGTCCGCCTGGCCCCGTTCCAGCTGCTGGCGGTGCAGGGCCGCAGTCTCGCGGCCGTGCCGCACGACGAGCAGTTGGCGCTGATCGACCGCCTGGTCGAGCACGACGGAACGGGCCTGCTGCAGACGACCCGTCGTCTGTACGTCGACACCGGCGACCCGGAGTCGGTGCGGGCGGGGGTCGACTGGTGGCTGGAGATGACGGGCCGGGGCGGCGAGGGCATGGTCGTCAAGCCCGTTCAGGCGCTGGTCCGCAGCACGGCCGGCCGCCTGGTGCAGCCGGGCGTCAAGTGCCGTGGCCGCGAGTACCTCCGGATCATCTACGGCCCGGAGTACACGCGCCCGGACAACCTCGCCCGGCTCCGCCAGAGGTTCCTGAACCACAAGCGCTCCCTGGCGATCCGCGAGTACGCCCTGGGTCTCGAGGCCCTGGACCGCCTGGCGGAGGGCGAGCCGCTGTGGCGGGTGCACGAGGCGGTGTTCGCGGTGCTGGCCCTGGAGTCGGAGCCGGTGGACCCCCGCCTGTGAGACGCGACCGTCGCCGGCAAGGGGCGACCGGGGCCGGGGCACCGGCCCCGGCCCCGTGCCGCGAGGCCCCGGACCAGCCGCCCCGAGGCGGTGTCGGCCGGAATCGGTGTCGGTCCGAGGCGGTGTCGGCCCTGATCAGGTATCGGTCCGAGGCGGTGTCGGTCGGAGGCGGTGTCGGCCCTGATCGGGTATTGCCGCGGCCGGCCGCGGTGAGGGCGTCCGCGGCGGCGAGGTCCGAGGCGGTGTCGGTCGGAATCGGGTATCGCTCCGAAGCGGTATCGGTCCGATTCGGTGCGAACGAGGGGTGAACGCGTGCCCGAATGGTCAGGATGGAGGCATGGGATTCCACGTCGATTCCGAGGCCGGGCGGCTGCGGCGCGTCATTCTGCACCGGCCCGATCTCGAGCTCAAAAGGCTCACCCCGAGCAACAAGGACGCGCTCCTCTTCGACGACGTGCTGTGGGTACGGCGGGCGCGCGCGGAGCACGACGGGTTCGCCGACGTGCTGCGCGACCGCGGGGTGACCGTGCATCTCTTCGGTGACCTGCTCACCGAGGCCCTCGACATCCCGGCGGCCCGGTCCCTGGTCCTGGACCGCGTCTTCGACGAGAAGGAGTACGGTCCGCTCGCCACCGACCACCTCCGCGCCACCTTCGACGCCCTGCCCTCCGCGGAACTCGCCGAGGCCCTCGTCGGCGGCATGACCAAGCGGGAGTTCCTCGACGCGCATCCGGAGCCGACCTCCGTGCGGTTCCACGTGATGGAACTCGACGACTTCCTCCTGTGGCCCCTCCCCAGTCACCTGTTCACACGCGACACCTCCGCCTGGATTTACGACGGGGTCTCCATCAACGCCATGCGCTGGCCCGCGCGTCAGCGCGAGACCGTGCACTTCGAGGCGATCTACCGGCACCACCCGCTGTTCCGTGACGAGGACTTCCACCTCTGGTCCGAGGGCCAGTCCGACTACCCGTCCACCATCGAGGGCGGCGATGTGCTCGTCATCGGCAACGGCGCGGTGCTCATCGGCATGAGCGAACGCACCACGCCCCAGGCCGTCGAGATGCTCGCGACCAAGCTCTTCGCCGCCGGGTCGGCCCGGACCATCGTCGCGCTCGACATGCCGAAGAGCCGCGCCTTCATGCACCTCGACACGGTGATGACCATGGTCGACGGCGACACGTTCACCCAGTACGCGGGGCTCGGCATGCTCCGCTCCTACACGATCGAGCCCGGCGCCGGGGACAAGGAGCTGAAGGTCACCGATCATCCGCCGGAGCACATGCACCGGGCGATCGCCGCCGCGCTGGGGCTCAGCGAGATCCGGGTGCTGACCGCCACGCAGGACGTGCACGCGGCCGAGCGGGAGCAGTGGGACGACGGGTGCAACGTCCTGGCGGTGGAGCCGGGGGTCGTCATCGCCTATGAGCGGAACTCCACCACCAACACGCATCTGCGCAAGCGGGGGATCGAAGTGATCGAGATCCCGGGGAGTGAGCTGGGGAGGGGACGGGGTGGCCCTCGGTGCATGAGCTGCCCGGTGGAGAGGGACCGCGTGGGTGCGTGAAAGAACCAGACTCCGTATAGAAATGTGGGGCGTCGTATAGACTTCCATTCGTTCCCGTGTTCGTCCCTGTCCCCTCGTATTTCTGGAGCGCCCCCATGGCGACAGTCCCGACCGCCCTCGCCGGACGCCACTTCCTCAAGGAGCTGGACTTCAGCGCCGAGGAGTTCCGTGGTCTGATCGAGCTGGCCGCCGAGCTGAAGGCGGCCAAGAAGGCCGGGACCGAGACGCGGTACCTGACGGGGAAGAACATCGCGCTCGTCTTCGAGAAGACCTCGACGCGCACGCGCTGCGCGTTCGAGGTGGCCGCCGCCGACCAGGGCGCCCACACCACCTACCTGGACCCCGCGGGCTCCCAGATCGGGCACAAGGAGTCCGTCAAGGACACCGCACGCGTCCTCGGCCGGATGTTCGACGCCATCGAGTACCGCGGGCACGGTCAGGACATCGTCGAGGAGCTGGCCGCGCATGCCGGGGTCCCCGTCTACAACGGCCTCACCGACGAGTGGCACCCCACCCAGATGCTCGCCGACGTGCTCACCATGACCGAGCACTGCGACAAGCCGCTGACGGAGATCGCCTACGCCTACCTGGGCGACGCCCGCAACAACATGGGCAACTCCTATCTGGTCACCGGCGCCCTGCTCGGGATGGACGTCCGCATCGTCGGCCCCCGGGTGCTGTGGCCGGAGCAGGCCGTCGTCGAGGCGGCCCAGCGGCTCGCCGAGGACTCCGGCGCCCGGATCACGCTCACCGAGGACGTGAAGGAGGGCGTGCGCGGCGCCGACTTCGTCGCCACCGACGTGTGGGTGTCGATGGGTGAGCCCAAGGAGGTGTGGGACGAGCGCATCGAGCTGCTCGGCGCGTACGCGGTGACCATGGACGTGCTGCGGGCCACCGGCAACGACGAGGTGAGGTTCCTGCACTGCCTGCCGGCCTTCCACGACCTCGGCACCGCCGTCGGCCGCGAGATCCACGAGCGGCACGGCCTCACCGAGCTGGAGGTCACCGACGAGGTCTTCGAGTCCGGGCACTCCGTCGTCTTCGACGAGGCGGAGAACCGGATGCACACCATCAAGGCGGTCCTCGTCGCGACCCTCGCCTGACCGGATCCTTCGCCTGACCGGCTGCGACGACGGCCACAGCGCAAGCCCCGCACCCTCCCGTACGATCTCCGGCGGGCCCGGAACCACCCCTTCCGTGCCCGTCGAGCGGCCCACCCGGTCGCGCCCCACCACTGAAAAGAGCACCACCCGTATGCCCGGCAGTCCTGCCAACCCGTTCCGCATCAAGTCCCCCCAGCTGCTCGTCGCCGAGGCCGGTACCGATCTCGCCGGGCACGGCCTCAAGCGCCACATGGGTCTGTTCCAGCTCGTCTGCTTCGGCATCGGCGCGATCGTCGGCACCGGCATCTTCGTCGGACTGTCCGACTCGGTCGCCCAGGCCGGGCCCGGCGTCGTCGTCTCCTTTGTGCTCGCCGCGCTGACCTGCGTGTTCACCGCGTTCGCCTTCGCCGAGCTGGGCGGCGCCATTCCGGTCTCCGGGTCGTCGTACTCCTTCGCCTACGCCGGGCTCGGCGAGGGGACGGCCTTCCTCGTCGGCTGGTGCCTGCTCCTTGAGTACGGCGTGTCCGTGTCGGCCGTCGCGGTCGGCTGGAGCCAGTACGTCAACGAGCTGCTGCACAGTCTCACCGGGTGGGAGCTGCCCGCCGCGCTCTCCGCCGGGCCGGGCGACGGCGGGATCGTCAATCTGCCGGCCGTGATCGTCATCGCCCTGGCCTGCGTCCTCCTCGTGCGCGGCGTGCGCGAGAGCGCACGGGCCACCGCCGCCATGGCCGTCCTCAAGCTCGCGATCCTGGTCGTCTTCTGCGCCATCGGGTTCACCGCCTTCAAGCACGGCAACCTGACCCCGTTCGCGCCGGCCGGTCTCGGCGGCATCGGCGCGGGCACCACGGCCGCCTTCTTCTCGTACATCGGCTTCGACGCGATCACCACCGCCGGTGAGGAGGCCCGGAACCCGCGGCGCGACATTCCCGTCGCGATCCTGGTCTGCATCGGACTGGTCACCCTGCTGTACTGCGCGGTCGCGCTCGCCGCGATCGGCGCCATCGGCGGGCCCGCGGTCGGCGGCCGCCCGCCGCGCTGTCGTCCGTCGTCAACCAGGTCACCGGCTCCACGGTCGGCGGCGGTGTCATCGCATTCGGCGCGGTCGTCGCCATCGCCTCGGTCGTGCTCGCCGTGATGTACGGCCAGACCCGCATCCTCATGTCCATGGCGCGCGACGGACTCATCCCGCGCATCTTCGAACGGGTCTCGCCGAGGACCTCGACGCCGGTCGGCGGCACCCTGATCGTCGCGATCGTCTTCGCGATCCCGGCGGCCTTCGCCTCGCTGGACGCGGCGGTCAACCTGTGCACCATCGGCACGCTCGCCACGATGGCGGTGGTCAACGTGGCCGTGATCGCGCTGCGCCGCCGTGAACCGGGCCTCGCCCGCAGCTTCCGCGTACCGCTCTACCCGGTGATGCCGCTGCTCGGCGTCGGCTTCTGCCTGTATCTGATGTACGAGACGGGCTGGGCGACCTGGGCGCAGTTCGCGGTGTTCCTCGCGGTCGGGTCCCTCGTGTACGCGCTCTACGGGCGCCGGCACTCCCGGCTCACGGCCGGGGCCGTCACAGCGGACGCCGCTGAGCGGGAACCACAGGCAGTCTGAACCACACCGCCTTGCCGGACTCGGTGGGGCGGTGCCCGCAGGACGAGCTGAGCGCGCGGATCAGGAGCAGCCCCCGGCCGTGCTCCTGCCAGGGGTCGGGGGCCACCGGGAGCGGGTGGGTGAGGTGACCGGGCGGCGCCGGGTCCGGGTCGTGCACCTCCACCGTGCAGCCGGTCGGCAGCAGCTCCACGACCAGCTCGATCGGCCCTTCCCCCGCGGTGTGCTCCACGGCGTTCGCGACCAGTTCCGCGGTCAGCAGCTCCGCGGTGTCGCTGTCGGCCGCGTGCTCCAGCTCCGCCAGCGCCGTACGGACCAGCGCGCGGGCGACGGGCACGGCGGCGGTGGTGTGCGGCAGGGCGATGCGCCAGGAGGCGAGTGCGGGGGATTGGTACAAGGCGGGTCCGTTCATGGCGCAGGCGGTCCTGCTTTCAACAAAGGGCATCGTACGGCGCGCCCCCTGCGGGGCGGTCGGCGGGTTTCGCCGGGGGCGTCGTCGGCCCCGGTGCCGGGTTGCCTACCCGTACCGACGGCCCGTCGTGCATGCCGGTGCCTGCCGTTACCGGCCTGTCGAGAAGGTGTGACAGCCCGGCCGCCCGGTCGCATGTATCGCGCCCTCATGACGACAGTCACGGATCGGTGATAACTTCATGACAGAGCAGCAGCGAGGACCGCCGCCCCCGTCCGAGGAGGCCGCACGTCATGAGTCCCTTCACCGGCTCCGCCGCCCGCACCTCCGACTGGCGCCATGTGCGGTGCGTCTACGACAACGGGGTCGCCACGGTCACCCTGGCCCGCCCCGGAAAAATCAACGCGCTCACCTTCGGCGCCTACGCCGACCTGCGCGACCTGCTCGCCGAACTGTCCCGGGAGAGGTCGGTGCGCGCCCTGGTCCTGGGCGGCGAGGGGCGCGGCTTCTGCTCGGGCGGAGACGTGGACGAGATCATCGGCGCCACGCTGTCCATGGACACCGCCCAGTTGCTGGACTTCAACCGGATGACCGGGCAGGTCGTACGGGCCCTGCGGGAGTGCCCGTTCCCGGTGATCGCGGCGGTGCACGGGGTGGCCGCGGGCGCGGGCGCCGTCCTCGCCCTGGCCGCCGACTTCCGCGTGGCGGACCCCACCGCGCGCTTCCAGTTCCTCTTCACCAGGGTCGGGCTCTCCGGCGGTGACATGGGGGCCGCGTATCTGCTGCCCCGGGTGGTCGGGCTCGGCCACGCGACGCGGCTGCTCATGCTGGGCGAGCCGGTGCGGGCGGCCGAGGCCGAGCGGATCGGCCTGATCAGCGAGCTGACGGAGGAGGGCGGCGCCGACGAGGCGGCAAAGGCGCTGGCCCGCCGCCTGGCCGACGGCCCGGCGCTCGCATACGCCCAGACCAAGGCCCTCCTCACGGCCGAACTGGACATGCCGCTCGCGGCATCGGTGGAACTGGACGCGGCGACCCAGGCCCTGCTGATGAACAGCGAGGACTACGCGGAGTTCCACGCGGCCTTCTCGGAGAAACGGGCGCCCAAGTGGCAGGGGAGGTGACCATGACCGGCACCGGAGAGCGGCCGTTGCGCGTCGCTGTCATCGGCGGCGGCCCCGGCGGCCTCTACGCCGCCGCCCTGCTCAAGCGGCTCGACCCGGCCCGCGAGGTGACCGTCTGGGAGCGGAACGCTCCCGACGACACGTTCGGGTTCGGTGTCGTCCTGTCCGACGAGACCCTCGGCGGTATCGAGCACGCCGACCCCGTCGTGTACGCCGCGCTGAAGGACGAGTTCGTGCGGTGGGACGACATCGACATCGTGCACCGGGGCGTGCGCCACACCTCCGGCGGCCACGGTTTCGCCGCGCTCGGCAGGCGGCGGCTCCTTGGGATCCTGCACGAGCGCTGCCGCTCCCTCGGCGTCGACCTCCGCTTCCGCACCGAGGCCCCCTACCCGGCCTGGCTCTCGGAGGCGTA
Source organism: Streptomyces cynarae (assembly GCF_025642135.1). Lineage (NCBI taxonomy): Bacteria > Bacillati > Actinomycetota > Actinomycetes > Kitasatosporales > Streptomycetaceae > Streptomyces > Streptomyces cynarae. The sequence goes on from NZ_CP106793.1 coordinate 6,628,972, forward strand.
CGACCTCGTCATCGCCGCCGACGGAGTGCACAGCGGCACACGCGAGGCGTACGCCGAGGTGTTCCGGCCCTCGATCGAGGAGCACCGCTGCCGGTACATCTGGCTCGCCGCCGACTTCCCCTTCGACGCCTTCCGCTTCGAGATCGCCGAGACCGAGCACGGCGTGATGCAGCTCCACGGCTACCCGTATGCCCGCCCGTCGCCCGACCACCACCCGTCAACGAGGCCCTGCGGGCCACAGAGTCAATTCGGTGCTTCGACGGTCATCGTGGAGATGCGCGAGGAGGTGTGGCACGCGGCCGGGTTCGCCGAGCTGGACACCGACGAGACCATCGAGCGCTGCGCCAAGATCTTCGCGGACGCCCTGCGCGGCCGGCCCCTGCGCTCCAACAACTCCGCCTGGACCACCTTCCGCACGGTCGTCACCGAGCACTGGTCCCACGGCAACCTGGTCCTGCTGGGCGACGCCGCGCACACCGCGCACTTCTCCATCGGCTCCGGTACGAAACTCGCGGTGGAGGACGCGCTCGCCCTGGTCGCCTGCCTGGAGGAACACCCCTCGCTGCCCGAGGCCCTGGCCGCCTACGAGGAGGAGCGGCGCCCGGTGGTCGCCTCCACCCAGCGTGCCGCCCGCGCCAGCCTTGAGTGGTTCGAGAACCTGAGGCTGTACCTCGACCAGCCGCCCCGCCAGTTCGCCTTCAACCTGCTCACCCGCAGCCGCCGCGTCACCCACGACAACCTGCGGCTGCGCGACCCCCGCTTCACCGAGGCGGTGGAGCGCGAGTTCGGCTGCCCGCCCGGCACACCCCCGATGTTCACCCCCTTCCGGTTGCGCGGCCTGACCCTGCGCAACCGCGTCGTGGTCTCGCCGATGGACATGTACTCGGCCGTGGACGGCGTCCCCGGCGACTTCCACCTCGTCCACCTGGGCGCACGGGCGCTCGGCGGCGCCGGTCTGGTGATGACCGAGATGGTGTGCGTGAGCCCCGAGGGCCGCATCACCCCGGGCTGCGCCGGCCTCTACACCGGACGGCAGGCCGAGGCGTGGCGGCGCGTCACCGACTTCGTGCACAGCCAGGCGCCAGGCACCGCGATCGGGGTGCAGCTCGGGCACAGCGGCCGAAAGGGCTCCACCAAGCTGATGTGGGAGGGCATGGACGAGCCGCTGGAGGAGGGCGACTGGCCGCTCGTGGCCGCCTCGCCGATCCCGTACAAACCGGGCGGCCAGACGCCCCGCGAGCTCTCCCGCGCCCAGCTGACCGACATCCGCGAGCAGTTCGCCTCCGCCGCCGTCCGCGCCGCCCGCGCCGGCTTCGACCTCCTCGAACTCCACTGCGCCCACGGATACCTGCTCTCCGGCTTCCTCTCACCGCTCACCAACCACCGCACCGACGCCTATGGCGGCTCGCTCGCCGGGCGGCTCCGCTTCCCGCTCGAGGTCTTCGACGCCGTGCGGGCGGTGTGGCCCGGGGAGCGGCCCATGACGGTACGGATCTCCGCGACCGACTGGGCCGAGGGCGGCACCACAGCCGAGGAGGCCGTCGAGATCGCCCGCGCGTTCGCCGCGCACGGCGCCGACGCGATCGACGTGTCGACCGGGCAGGTGGTGGCCGAGGAGAAGCCGGCGTTCGGGCGCTCGTACCAGACGCCGTACGCCGATCGGATCCGCCACGAGACGGGCATACCGGTGATCGCGGTGGGCGCCATCTCGTCCTGGGACGACGTCAACTCGCTGATCCTGGCCGGGCGCACCGACCTGTGCGCCCTCGCCCGGCCGCACCTGTACGACCCGCACTGGACCCTGCACGCGGCGGCCGAACAGGGCTACGGCGGGCAGGGCGCGGTGTGGCCTGCGCCCTACCGGGCGGGCAGCAGGCGTCCCAACACCGGCCGCACCGACGCCCCCAGACCCCGCCTGACGCTGGGGAGCTGAGGCCCCGAGGCACCCAGGGCACCTACGGCAGATCCGCCACGCCCGCGAACACCGCCCCCGCCTCCCGCAGCCGCTCGTGCAGCGCCCGGAAGACCGCCGCCGAGCGGGCGCCCGGCCAGTTCGCGGGCAGCAGGCCGGCCGGCAGCCCGGGGTCGGCGTAGGGCAGGTGGCGCCAGGAGTCGAGGGCGAGCAGATAGTCGCGGTACGCCTCCTCGGGCGGCGTGTCCTCGCGGGCTTCCCAGTCGCGCAGCACGCGCGCGTGGCGGTCGAGGAACGCCTCGTGCTGCTTGGCGATCGCGGCCAGGTCCCACCAGCGCTCCACCGCCTCCGCGGTCGGCGCGAAGCCGAGGTGGTCCCCGCGGAAGAGGTCCACGTACACGTCCAGGTGCAGCCGCTCCAGGGTGTGCCGGGTCTCCTCGTACAGGCGTGCGGGGGCGATCCACACCCCGGGGGCCGCGGTGCCGAAACCGAGCCCCGCCAGCCGGGAGCGCAGCAGGTGCCGCTTCTGCCGCTCCGACTCGGGCACGGAGAACACGGCAAGCACCCAGCCCTCGTCCTTCGGGGGCGCCGTCGCGTACACCCGGCGGTCGCCGTCCTCCAGCAGCTGCCGTGCGTCAGGCGACAGCGCGTACCCGGCCGCGCCCGTCGCCGTGCGCTCCGGCACGAGCAGTCCGCGCCGCTTCAGCCGCGACACCGACGACCTTACGGAGGGCGCGTCCACGCCGACCGCGGCGAGCAGCCGGATCAGCTCGGCCACGGGGACCGGGCCGGGGGTGAAGCGGCCGTAGGCGCCGTAGAACGTGACGATGAGGGACCTCGGGGCGTGCTGAGCGTGCTGATCGGACACGTTGATCACTTTAGATCGTCGGCGTCACTCATGATCACCTCGCACGGGCACCGGGTCGGCGTCCGCGCGCAGCCGGAACCGCTGGAGCTTGCCCGTCGCCGTGCGCGGCAGCGCGTCCAGGAAGACGAACTCGCGCGGGCACTTGTACGGCGCCAGCTCCGAGGTCAGGAAGGCGCGCAGCGCCTCCGGGTCGCGCCGCGCGCCCTCCCTGAGGACCGCATACGCCACCACGACCTGCCCGCGCACCTCGTCGGGCCGCCCGACGACCGCCGTCTCGACCACGTCCGGATGGCGCAGCAGGGCGTCCTCGACCTCGGGTCCGGCGATGTTGTACCCAGCGGAGATGATCATGTCGTCGGCGCGGGCCACATAGCGGAAGTAGCCGTCGGGCTCGCGGACGTAGGTGTCGCCGGTGATGTTCCAGCCGCCCCGGACGTACTCCCGCTGCCGTGGATCGGCGAGATAGCGGCAGCCGACCGGTCCGCGCACCGCGAGCAGTCCGGGCTCGCCGTCCGGTACGGGCACGCCGTCGGCGTCCTGCACGCGCGCGTGCCACCCCGGGACCGGAAGCCCCGTGGTTCCCGGCCGGATCCGGTCGTCCGCCGCCGAGATGAAGATGTGCAGCAGCTCGGTGGCGCCGATGCCGTTGACGATGCGCAGACCGGTGCGCTCGTGCCAGACCCGCCAGGTGGCCTCGGGAAGGTTCTCGCCGGCCGACACACAGCGCCGCAGCGAGGCCGTGTCGTACGCGTCCAGCTCGTCGAGCATCGCCCGGTAGGCGGTCGGCGCGGTGAACAACACCGAGACCCGGTGCTCGGCGATCGCGGGCAACAGCTGCCTGGGGCCCGCCTGTTCGAGCAGTAGGGCGCTCGCGCCGGCCCGCAGCGGGAAGACGACGAGTCCGCCGAGCCCGAAGGTGAAGCCGAGCGGGGGACTGCCCGCGAAGACGTCGTCGGGGCGCGGGCGCAGGATGTGCCGCGAGAAGGTGTCCGCGATGGCGAGCAGGTCGCGGTGGAAGTGCATGCACCCCTTCGGGCGGCCCGTGGTGCCGGAGGTGAAGGCGATCAGCGCCACGTCGTCGGCCGCCGTGTCCACCGGTGCGTACGGCTCCTCGGGCACCGGCAGACGCAGCAGGTCGTCAGGGGCGTCGCCGCCGTACGGGGTGATGCGCAGCCCGGGCACGTCGGCCTTCACCAGGTCGTCCACCACACGGACGTCGCACAGGGCGTGGCCGACCCGGGCGATGTCGCACATCGTGCGCAGCTCGTGCGGGCGCTGCTGGGCGAGCACCGTGACGGCGATCGCGCCCGCCTTCAGGACCGCCAGCCAGCAGGCGGCGAGCCAGGGGGTGGTGGGGCCGCGCAGCAGGACACGGTTGCCGGGGACGACCCCGAGACGGGAGGTGAGCGCGTGCGCGATGCGGTCGACACGGGTGCGGAGCTGTCCGTACGTCCACACGTCGCCGTCCGCCGTGCGGAACGCCGGGCGGTCGGGGGCGGTGCGATCGAGCAGCTCGACCGCGGCGTTCAGCCGTTCGGGGTAGCACAGCTCGGGCAGGTCGAAGCGGAGCTCGGGCCACTGCTCGCGGGGCGGGAGACGGTCACGGGCGAAGGTGTCGCGGTGGGCGGTGGGGACCGCCGACGGAGCCTCGGCCGACGCCCGGCTCGCGGTGTCCGTGGCGCTCGCGGTGCCTGCGGCGCTCGCCGTGTCCATGGCGCTCGCGGTGCCTGCGGCGCTCGCTGCTTCCGTGGCGATCGCGGTGTCTGACGCGCTCGCTGTGTCCGTGGCGCTGGTGGCGTCCCTCGGGTCCATGGCGTCTCGCCCCCTTGTCGTGGTGGGCTCGCGCATCGAGCGTATCGTGTTGGTGACGGCAGTCAACGGTCCGCGATACGTTCGGGTGAGCAGCCCACCCGGCCCCGAGGGGCCGTCAGGGAGAGGGGACCGGCCATGACCGCATTCTCGCTCGACCCCGCCCAGCTGGCCTGGCGTGCGGAGCTGCGCACCCTGGCCGGGCAACGGCTGCGTCCGCTCGCCGAGAAGGGCGAGCCCGGCCGCGTGAACCGCGCCCTCGTCACCGAACTCGGCCGACTCGGTCTGCTCGACCGGCTGTTCACCTCCGGGGCCCTGGAACTGTGTCTGATGCGGGAGTCTCTGGCGTACGCCTGCACCGAGGCGGAGACGGCCCTCGCCCTGCAAGGGCTCGGCGCCCATCCCGTGCACGCCTACGGGACACCGGCCCAGCGCGCCCGCTGGCTGCCCGGCGTCCGGGCCGGCACCACGGTCGCCGCCTTCGCGCTGACCGAGCCGGACGCGGGGTCGGACGCGGCGGCGCTGTCCCTCGCGGCCGAAGCCGACGGGCCCTCCGGGTGGCGGCTCACCGGTGAGAAGTGCTGGATCTCCAACGCCCCGGAGGCCGACTTCTACACCGTCTTCGCCCGCACCGCCCCCGGCGCGGGCGCCCGCGGTGTGACCGCGTTCCTCGTCCCCGCCGACCGCCCCGGCCTGACCGGCACCCCCCTCGAGATGCTCTCGCCGCACCCCATCGGCACGCTCGCCTTCGACGCGGTGCCCGTGACCGAGGACGACCTGCTCGGCGAGGCCGACCGCGGCTTCCGGGTCGCCATGGGCACCCTCAACCTCTTCCGCCCCAGCGTCGGCGCGTTCGCGGTCGGCATGGCACAGGCCGCCCTCGACGCGGCCCTCGCCCACACCGCCGCGAGGGACGCCTTCGGCGGTCGCCTCAAGGACCTCCAGGCGGTCTCCCACCAGGTCGCCGAGATGGCCCTGCGCACCGAGGCGGCCCGTCTCATGGTCTACTCGGCCGCGACGGCGTACGACGAAGGCGCCCCGGACGTCCCGAAGCGGGCCGCCATGGCGAAGCTGCTCGCCACCGAGACCGCGCAGTACGTCGTCGACGCCGCCGTCCAGCTGCACGGCGCCCGCGCACTGCGCCGCGGCCACCTCCTCGAACACCTCTACCGTGAGGTGCGCGCACCCCGGATCTACGAGGGCGCGAGCGAGGTGCAACGCGGCATCGTCGCCAAGGAGTTGTACGCCACCGTGGAGGCCCCGTGACCAGTGAGCGCGTCAACCCGCCCGGCCTCTCCCCGGCCAAGGGCTTCTCGCACGCGGTCGTCGCCACCGGCACCCGCGTCGTCTTCCTGGCGGGCCAGACCGCCCTCGACGGCGACGGCAAGGTGGTCGGCGACACGCTCCCCGAGCAGTTCGAGCGCGCCCTCGCCAACCTGCTCACCGCCCTGCGCGCCGCCGACGGCACCCCCGCCGACCTCGCCCGCGTCACCGTCTACGCCACCGACGTGGCCGACTACCGCGCGCACGCCCCCGAACTGGGCCGCATCTGGCGGCGGCTGGCGGGCCGTGACTACCCCGCGATGGCCGTCGTGGGGACCACGCGCCTGTGGGACGAGCAGGCGCTAGTGGAACTGGACGGCTTCGCCGTGCTCCCGTAGCCGTGCCCACGGGCATAACCTGTGCGTGCCTCGGGGGGAGTCGAGGGGAGTCGTCACATGCCCGAGATCACGCTGACCGCAGGCCCCGTCGCCTACGAGGACACGGGCGGCGACGGCCCGGTCGTGGTCCTGCTGCACGGCCTGGTGCACGACCACACCGTCTGGCGCAAGGTGATGGCCGATCTGCGCGCCGACCACCGGGTGATCGCACCGACCCTGCCGTACGGCGCCCACCGCAGGCCCATGCACCGGCCGCCCACACCGGACCTCGTGAACGACCTGATCGCCGAGTTCCTGGACCACCTCGACCTGCGGGACGTCACCCTGGTGGAGAGCGACTGCGGAAGGGCCCAGACGGTGGCCGCGCGGCACCCCGAGCGTCTGGCCCGCCTGGTCCTCATCTCCTGCGAGGCCTTCGACAACTACCCGCCGGGCGCGCCCGGAAAGATGATCGGACTGGCCTGTGCCGTGCCCGGCGGTGTTCCGCTCATGGTCCGCGGCCTGGGCTGGAAACCCCTGCGCCGGCTGCCCGTCGGCATCGGTGCGCTGACCAAGTACCCGGTACCGGACGAGATCGTGGACGGCTGGCTGCGGCCCCTGCGCACCGACAAGGCCATCCGGCGCGACTTCCGCCACTACGGGACCCACGTCCGCAGGACCGAACTCCTGGAGGCCGCCCAGGCATTGAAGACGTTCGACCGGCCTGCGCTCGTCGTCTGGGCGACCGAGGACCTGATGATGCCCCGTGAACACGGCCGGAGGCTCGCCGAACTCCTGCCGAAAGGGCGGCTGATGGAGATCGACGACTCCCGCACCCTGATCGCCGAGGACCAGCCCGAGCGCCTCGCGGCGGTCCTGCGCGAGTTCATCGGCACGACCTGAGCGGGCGCCAGGTGGTGGGCGCCGCATGACCGTCGGTGCGGACTCGCCACCGAAGGGGTGAGGATCACGGGCCGGGACGCGGGAGCCCGGTACCTATGGAATCCCCAATTCCGGGTCTTCAGGAGGTGCTTCCATGATCCTGCGCCAGGTCGTCGGGACGGTCGTCGGGACGGTCCTCGTGCCGGCCGTCGGTGCGGCCCTGCTGCTGTCCGTCGCCCCCGCCGCGGGCGCACTCGCCGTCCGTTCGTCCGACGAGGTGACCGTCGACCCGACCGGACACCTGGCGCCCGACGGCACGATCACCCTCTCCGGCACCTACCGCTGCGTCGGTAGCGGCGGAGGCCCCGTGCTCGTCTCCGCCTCGGTCTCCCAGGCCGACCCCCACGTCAGCCGCGGCGTCGGCAGCACCCCGGCGGTCTGTGACGGCCTCGGGCACCGCTGGACCGCCTCCGAGACCCGCAAGGACGCTTACACCACGGGCCGGGCGCACGTCGAGGCCACCCTGGTGGAACTGAGCGGGTCCGGCCTCCCGCTGCCCCGCTTCCACGCGGTCCGCCGACAGGACGTCACCCTGACCGCGGGATGAGACCAGCCAGCCTGACAACCTGCCGAAAATGGGCAGTTCCGGATCGCTGACCTGCACTGAGTCGCCGTGTGTGACGGCATGTGGCTGGAATAGGAGCTCTCGCCCCGCCGCAACATGCACGCCACCGGTGCGGGCCCGCTGCGGTGGCCCAGAGGGCTCGCGGCGTCGGCGGACCGGGCGCGGGTCACCAACTGCTCTTGGTCACGCCGGGGACCTCGCCCGCGTGGGCCATCTCGCGTACGCGGATGCGGGACAGGCCGAAGGCACGCAGATGGCCGCGGGGGCGCCCGTCCACGGAGTCGCGGTTGCGCAGGCGGGTGGCGCTGGCGTCGCGGGGCTGTCGGCGCAGTTCCCTCTGGGCGGCGGCGCGGTCTCCGTCACCGTCGGTGCTCTGGACGTGACCCGGCTGCGTCGACCGGATCAAGGGTTTTCGTACGGTCGGACGGCTCTTCCTCCTGCCTGGCCGGCCGTCGCGCCCGGCGCGGGCCGGCGGGAGACGGATGCCTGCGGCCGTGCTTCGCGGTACGACTGCTGCCCCTGGCGGAGCCACTCCGGAAAGCGAGTGGCTCCGGCGTTCACCCGCGCTCGTCCGCCGCCTGCCGTCGACCGCAGTCCGGGCACACTCCGGACACCGTGTGCCGGACGTTCGCGAACCCGGAGGCCGGCTCAGGCCGCAGTCGGTGCAGATGAGGTAGTGGCGGTGGTCGGGGCCGGGGCGGTAACGGAAGAGACGTTCGCCGCTCGTGTCGCGGACCATGTCGGCCCCGCCGGCGTCGGCCAGGGACGGTGGGCATGCGGAGCTCCTTCGGGCGATGCCGGACGCGCGGCGGACACGCGCCGGCCGAGCGGCGACACACTCGACGACTGCTCGGGTGCTGCGCAGGTGGGGCGCGGCGGATGTCGCCGGGACGAGGGTCGGCGGCCGCCACTCACGAGGACCCGGGTGTCCTGGTGGGCGACGGCCGCCGGGGGTTGGAAGTGGCCGACCTGTTCGCCGAACGCCGGATTCGGCAGTCGGCGGCGGCTGCGGCTGCGCTGGTTCAGCAGTCGCGGAACTCCGGTGACTGGTTGAGGATCTGCGAGCGCAGGGAGGTGAAGCGGGTGTGCGTTTCGCCGCCGCGCGCCTCGGGAGGGAAGGCGGCCACGCGGTGGCAGTTCTGGAAGGCGAGGGCGATGCCGAAGTGGCGTTCCAGGCTGCCCCGGATCGCGTCGCTGGACAGAGCACGCAGCAGCTGGCCGCGCTCCTTCTCGGAGGGCGGCGGGGTCTGGTTGTCGGCGAACTCTGCCGTGCCGGAGCGCAGTTCGTCCGCCAGGCGGGCGATGAGGTCGTAGGCGTACGGCAGGGACGTACGGACCGTTTCCACGAAGTCCTGCTCCCGCACCTCGCCGTTCTCGGCTTCGGCGAGCAGCTGCGGGGAGACGTCGAGTGACATGAAGGGGTGTCCTGTTCTGTTTCTGTGGTTCGGTGCTTGAGGGGGTGTGGGTCAGGCGAGGGCGGCCAGGGCTGTAGGGCCGTGCTGGAACTCCGGATCGACCTGGGCGGCGAGGTCCTGGCCGGTGACCTCATCGGCCCAGGCGGCGGCGTTGCGCAGGTGGAAGTACACGGCGTGCTTCTGGAAGGCCGCCCAGTCCTTGGGGCGGGCGTCCACAGCCGCGCGCAGCCGGTCCAGGGTGCGGGTGTTGTGCAGCTCCAGCTCGCCGTGGCTGCGGCCCTGTTCCTGGGCACGTACGTAGGAGGACTGCTCGCAGTGGGCGAGCAGGTCCTCGCCGACGTGCTCCTTGAGGAAGAGCAGGTCGTCCTCGCCGGTGACCTTGTTGCCCACGACGGCGACCGGGATGCCGAACTCGGCCGCGTGGTCGCGGTACTGGCGATACACCGAGACGCTCTTGCGGGTCGGTTCCACGACCAGGAACGTCACGTCGAAACGGGTGAACAGGCCAGAAGCGAAAGCGTCGGCGCCGGCGGTCATGTCGACGACGACGTACTCGCCGGGGCCGTCGACGAGGTGGTTGAGGTAGAGCTCGACCGCGCCCAGTTTGGAGTGGTAGCAGGCCACGCCGAGATCGCTCTCGTCGAAGGCGCCGGTCACCATGAGCGGGACGCCTGCGACCTCCTGGACGTGGTGGCTGTGGATCTCGTCGTCGCCGAGCAGCCGCAGCAGCCGGGAGCCGCGTCCGGGCGGCGTCGTCTTCACCATCGCCTCGCGGGACGGGATCCGCGGGTTCGTACCCCGCAGGTACTCCTTGATCTCGCCCGTGCGCGCGCTGAGCGGCGGCGCGGCGAAGACCTCGTCCTCGTCGAGGCCGAGAGTGTGGGCCAGGTGCTGGTTGATGTCGCCGTCGACCGCGACGACCGGCGCACCCGAGTGCGCCAGGTGACGGGAGAAGAGGGCCGACAGGGTCGTCTTGCCGCTGCCGCCCTTGCCGACGAAGGCAACGCGCATGGCTTCAGCCGCTCCTATTGAAAATGGATGTCATGCGCATAGGCTGGTGGTGCGGCGAGGCGGTGTCAAATCGCTCGCGTCTCAACTGGGGGTCTCATCGAGGGAGTTGAGTCACCCCGTGGCGCAGACGGGGGATTTCTTTGACCCATACGGAGGAAGCGGAAGATGAGCGATGCCGCAGGCGGCCGTCACGACCGCACCACGTGCACGGGTGCGGCGCCGCGCGGTTGGCGGTGGCACTGAGGTGTTGCGACGACTCCTGGGAAACCGAGCCCGCGGGGCCTTCAGTTCGCCGGACGGCGGCAAGGATCAGCCGCGGCACGGTCGGCGGGAGGTCGACGTCGAGGAGGGAACCGGTGGCCGAACTGCCGATGAGGCCGATCAGGCCGGATGCGGAGGACAGTGTGCCGGTGGAGGTGCGGGGCGAGGCGCGTCGGCGGATCCGGCCGAGGCGTATGGCGCCGCACGGGCCGGAAAGCCGCTCCCTTCCCGGAAGGTGATCGTCATCTCACCCGGCACCCGCCGGACTCCGGCCGGCCCCGCACGTCTCTTCCGTCATGCCTGGCAGGGGGTGCACAGCCCGTTGAGGCGCAGGCTTCGCGGGCGGAAGGCGGTCGCCCGGACCGGAGAGGTCCCACACATGCCGCCGCACCCTGTCCGGACCCGCTTCGTCACTGGTCAGGCAGGATGCGGCGGCACCCGTCGATCAGATGTCCCGGAAGATCTCGATCTGCGCCCCCACCGAGTTCAGCCGCTCGGCCAGGTCCTCGTAGCCGCGGTTGATGACGTACACGTTGCGCAGCACGGACGTGCCCTCGGCCGCCATCATCGCCAGCAGGACGACCACGGCGGGGCGCAGCGCGGGCGGGCACATCATCTCGGCGGCGCGCCAGCGGGTCGGGCCCTCGACCAGCACCCGGTGCGGGTCGAGCAACTGCAGGCGCCCGCCCAGGCGGTTGAGGTCGGTCAGGTAGATGGCCCGGTTGTCGTAGACCCAGTCGTGGATCAGCGTCTTGCCCTGCGCGGAGGCCGCGATGGCCGCGAAGAACGGGACGTTGTCGATGTTCAGGCCGGGGAACGGCATCGGGTGGATCTTGTCGATCGGCGCCTCCAGTTTGGAGGGCCGGACGGTGAGGTCCACCAGTCGGGTGCGGCCGTTGTCGGCGGAGTACTCGGGGCTCCGGTCGTGGTCGAGGCCCATCTCCTCCAGGACCGCGAGTTCGATCTCCAGGAACTCGATCGGCACTCGGCGCACCGTCAGTTCGGACTCGGTGACCACCGCGGCGGCCAGCAGGCTCATCGCCTCGACCGGGTCCTCGGAGGGCGAGTAGTCGACGTCGACGTCGATGTTCGGCACGCCGTGGACGGTGAGTGTGGTGGTGCCGATGCCTTCGACCTCGACGCCGAGCGCCTCGAGGAAGAAGCACAGGTCCTGGACCATGTAGTTGGAGGAGGCGTTGCGTATGACCGTGACGCCGTTGTGCCGCGCGGCGGCCAGCAGGGCGTTCTCGGTCACGGTGTCGCCGCGCTCGGTCAGGACGATCGCCCGGCCGGGGGAGACGGACCGGTCCACCACCGCGTGGTACAGCCCCTCCGTGGCGGTGACCTCGAGCCCGAAGCGGCGCAGCGCGATCATGTGCGGCTCGATGGTGCGCGTCCCGAGGTCGCAGCCGCCCGCGTACGGCAGCTTGAAGCGGTCGAGGCGGTGCAGCAGCGGACCGAGGAACATGATGATGGACCGCGTACGGCGGGCGGCCTCGGCGTCGATGGCGTCCAGGTCGAGGTCCGCGGGCGGGACGATCTCCAGATCGACCCCCTCGTTGATCCACCGGGTCCGCACACCGATCGAGGTGAGCACCTCCAGCAGGCGGTACACCTCCTCGATGCGGGCGACGCGCCGCAGCACCGTGCGCCCCTTGTTGAGCAGCGAGGCGCACAGCAGCGCCACGCAGGCGTTCTTGCTCGTCTTGACGTCGATCGCGCCGGAGAGCCGGCGGCCGCCGACCACGCGCAGATGCATGGGGCCCGCGTAGCCCAGGGACACGATCTCGCTGTCCAGGGCGTCCCCGATGCGGGCGATCATCTCAAGGCTGAGGTTCTGGTTCCCCCGCTCGATGCGGTTGACGGCGCTCTGACTGGTACCGAGTGCCTCGGCGAGCTGCGCCTGGGTCAGGCCACGGTGCTGGCGTGCGACACGGATGAGCTTGCCGATGCGTACGAGGTAGTCGTCTGACATGAGACTGAGGCTATCTCAGATATGAGATGCGGCATCTTGTGGGGTCCATTCGAGTGAAGTGAACCGAGTGATGCCTGGTGGCAGGCGTGTGTCGCGGCGGTCTCCGGCCGCGCATGACCTACCCGGCCCCATGTACTAGAGTTATCTCGACATCGAGATATCTGCCGAGGCGTACCGCAGTAGCCGCTCTGGTAAGGGTGACCTAACTTAGCCTGACCTCAGCGGATCGGCCGAGATGCCGTGGCGGCAGGATCGTGGTGGTACGCGCACATCAATGAAGGAGACTGTCGTGTCGGCGAACAGCTTCGACGCCCGCAGCACGCTGCAGGTGGGCGACGAGTCGTACGAGATCTTCCGGCTGGACAAGGTGGAGGGCTCGGCCCGCCTGCCCTACAGCCTCAAGGTCCTGCTGGAGAACCTGCTCCGCACCGAGGACGGCGCGAACATCACCGCCGACCACATCCGCGCCCTCGGCAACTGGGACTCCCAGGCCCAGCCGTCGCAGGAGATCCAGTTCACGCCGGCCCGCGTGATCATGCAGGACTTCACCGGCGTGCCCTGTGTCGTGGACCTCGCCACCATGCGCGAGGCCGTCAAGGAGCTGGGCGGCGACCCGGCGAAGATCAACCCGCTGGCGCCGGCCGAGCTGGTCATCGACCACTCCGTCATCGCCGACAAGTTCGGCACGAACGACGCCTTCAAGGTCAACGTCGAGCTGGAGTACGGCCGCAACAAGGAGCGTTACCAGTTCCTGCGCTGGGGCCAGACCGCCTTCGACGAGTTCAAGGTCGTCCCCCCGGGCACCGGCATCGTCCACCAGGTCAACATCGAGCACCTCGCCCGCGTGGTGATGGTCCGTGACGGCAAGGCCTACCCGGACACCCTGGTCGGCACCGACTCCCACACCACGATGGTCAACGGCCTCGGCGTCCTCGGCTGGGGCGTCGGCGGCATCGAGGCCGAGGCCGCGATGCTCGGCCAGCCGGTCTCCATGCTCATCCCGCGCGTCGTCGGCTTCAAGCTCACCGGTGAGCTCCAGCCGGGCACCACCGCCACCGACCTCGTGCTCACCATCACCGAGATGCTGCGCAAGCACGGTGTGGTCGGCAAGTTCGTCGAGTTCTACGGCGAGGGCGTGGCCGCCACCTCGCTCGCCAACCGCGCCACCATCGGCAACATGTCGCCGGAGTTCGGCTCCACCGCCGCGATCTTCCCCGTAGACGACGAGACCCTGAACTACCTGCGCCTGACCGGCCGCTCCGACCAGCAGGTCGCGCTCGTCGAGGCCTACGCCAAGCAGCAGGGCCTCTGGCTGGACCCGAAGGCCGAGCCGGACTTCTCCGAGAAGCTCGAGCTGGACCTGTCCACGGTCGTCCCCTCGATCGCCGGCCCGAAGCGCCCGCAGGACCGCATCGTCCTCGCGAACGCCGCCGAGCAGTTCAAGCAGGACGTCCGCAATTACGTCGACGTCGTGGACGAGGCCGGCCAGGAGTCCTTCCCGGCCTCCGACGCCCCGGCCGTCGCCCCCAACGGTGCCCCGTCGAACCCGGTCCCGGTGACCGCCCCCGACGGCACCACCTACGAGCTGGACCACGGCGCCGTCACCGTGGCCGCCATCACCTCCTGCACCAACACCTCGAACCCCTACGTCATGGTCGCCGCCGCCCTGGTGGCCAAGAAGGCGGTCGAGAAGGGCCTGACCCGCAAGCCGTGGGTCAAGACCACCCTCGCCCCGGGTTCGAAGGTCGTCACCGACTACTTCGACAAGGCGGGCCTGACCCCGTACCTGGACAAGGTCGGCTTCAACCTGGTCGGTTACGGCTGCACCACCTGCATCGGCAACTCCGGCCCGCTGCCGGAGGAGGTCTCCAAGGCCGTCAACGACCACGACCTCGCGGTCACCTCGGTCCTCTCCGGCAACCGGAACTTCGAGGGCCGTATCAACCCCGACGTCAAGATGAACTACCTGGCGTCCCCGCCGCTGGTCGTCGCCTACGCCATCGCGGGCTCCATGAAGGTGGACATCACCAAGGAAGCGCTGGGCGCCGACCAGGACGGCAACCCGGTCTACCTGAAGGACATCTGGCCCTCCGAGGCCGAGGTCAACGACGTCGTCGCCAACGCCATCGGCGAGGACATGTTCTCCAAGTCCTACAGCGACGTCTTCGCCGGCGACGCCCAGTGGCAGTCCCTCCCGGTCCCGACCGGCAACACCTTCGAGTGGGACCCGGAGTCCACCTACGTCCGCAAGCCCCCGTACTTCGAGGGCATGGGCATGGAGCCGGCCCCGGTCGAGGACATCACCGGCGCCCGCGTCCTGGCCAAGCTGGGCGACTCGGTCACCACCGACCACATCTCCCCGGCCGGTGCGATCAAGGCCGACACCCCGGCCGGCAAGTACCTCACCGAGCACGGCGTCGAGCGCCGCGACTTCAACTCCTACGGTTCCCGCCGCGGCAACCACGAGGTGATGATCCGGGGTACGTTCGCCAACATCCGCCTGCGCAACCAGATCGCGCCGGGCACCGAGGGCGGCTACACCCGCGACTTCACGCAGGACGGCGGCCCGGTCTCCTTCATCTACGACGCCTCGCAGAACTACCAGGCCGCCGGCATTCCGCTGGTCGTCCTGGCCGGCAAGGAGTACGGCTCCGGCTCGTCCCGCGACTGGGCGGCCAAGGGCACCGCGCTCCTCGGCGTCAAGGCCGTCATCGCCGAGTCGTACGAGCGTATCCACCGCTCGAACCTCATCGGCATGGGCGTCCTGCCGCTCCAGTTCCCGGAGGGCCAGTCCGCCGCGAGCCTCGGCCTGACCGGTGAGGAGACCTTCTCCATCACCGGCGTCACCGAGCTCAACGAGGGCACCACGCCGCGCACGGTCAAGGTCACCACCGACACCGGTGTCGAGTTCGACGCGGTCGTCCGCATCGACACCCCCGGTGAGGCCGACTACTACCGCAACGGCGGCATCATGCAGTACGTGCTGCGCAGCCTGATCCGCAAGTAGGCGATCCGGCACGGCAGTCGAGGGCCGCACCCCCGCCGGGGGTGCGGCCCTCCGCCGTCTTCGGACCGCCGCCCGCACGGGACATCGCCGGTGCTCAGTGCGGACACAGGGTTTCCTCAGCGGACCGGGACAGGATTGCGACATGTCTGGCACCACTGTTTCCCCCGGCGGCCCGGTCCGTGTGCTGATCGTCGACGACGGGCCCGGACCCGTTGCGCCGCCGTCCGTCGCCGCCGCCGAGGCGCGGAGATGAGGGCCGGGCTGCCGAGGCGGCCGGTGGGGCGATCGCTGCGCGCGCGGCTGCTCCTGTTCACCGGCGCGGTTCTGGTCGTGGTCTGCGCGGCCATGGCACTCACCTCCGTCTACGCCCAGCGCACCTATCTGCTCGGCGACCTCGACCGACGCGTCGGCGACGCCGCGCAGCGCAGCCGCGCCGAGGCGACCCTCCTTCCGGACCGCGATACCGATCTCGCCTTCCTCGGGGAGCGCGGACAGCCCGCCGGTCTGCTCGCCGCCCGGCTCGACGAGCAGGGGAGGATCACCGTGGCCGAGGTCGTCACCCGGGGCGCGGCGCCGCGGCCCCTCAGCGACGCCCAGCGTGCCGCCCTGGACGGCGTCAGGCCCGACGGCTCGATGCACACCCGGACCGTTCCGGGTCTCGGCACCTACCGGGTCACCGTTCTCGACGGCGACGGGGTCCGTGTCCTCACCGGGCTCCCGATGGACGACGTCCGGGACCTGATCGGGGACCTGGTCGTGGTGGAGGTCGTCGTGGCGGCCGTCGGACTCACCGCAGCGGGCGGTGTCTGTGCGGTGGTGATACGGCGCCAGCTGCGCCCGCTCGGCCGGGTCGCCGCCACCGCCGTGGAGGTCTCCCGAGCTCCGCTGGGCCAGGGTGAGGTCACCCGCCTCACCCGCGTGTCCGAACGCGACACCGACCCCGGCACCGAGGCCGGACAGGTCGGCGCCGCGCTGAACCGCATGATCGAGCAGGTCGAGTCCTCGCTCGTCGAACACCGGCGCAGCGAGGAGCGGGCGCGCCGCAGCGAGGAACGCATGCGCCGCTTCCTCGCCGACGCCGGCCACGAACTGCGGACGCCGCTCGCCTCCATCGCCGGCTACGCGGAACTCATGAACCGGGGCATGGGCCCGATCGAGCCGGAACTGGTCTGGCGTCGCGTCACCGCCGAGTCGGCCCGTATGACGCGCCTGGTGGAGGACCTTCTGCTGCTCGCCCGGCTCGACGAGGGCCGTCCCCTGCACTGCGCCGAGGTGGACCTCGCGTCCCTGGTCGCCGAGGCGGTGTGGGAGGCGCGCGCGGCGGGCGGCGACCACGACTGGCAGCTCGCCCTGCATCTCGACAGCCCTGCGTCGGTCGTCGGGGACGAGGAACGGCTGCGCCAGGCGGTGGCGCATCTCCTGGCCAACGCCCGCGACCACACACCGGCCGGCACCACCGTCGCCGCGTCCGTCGAGGCGAGCGGCGAGCGGTGCGTGATCCGTGTACGGGACGACGGGCCCGGCATCCCGCCCGCACTGCTGCCGACGGTGTTCGAACGCTTCACCCGCGCCGACGCCTCCCGCTCCCGCAGGCACGGTACAGCGGGCGGTTCGGGTCTCGGCCTCGCGATCGCCGCGGCGATCACGGCGGCCCACGGCGGCGGCCTCCGGGCGGAGAGCGTTCCGGGCCGTACGGAGTTCACGATCGAACTGCCCGCGGCGGAGCCGTCGTCGGCGGGAAGCCCTAGATCCACCCTGCCGCCTGCGCCACCGCGAACGGCGCAGGCACCAGGGTCGTCATGCCGAGCCACAGGTGCAGCGGTCGGCCCTCCTGCCACGGCATGAGGACGTCCACCACCAGCACCATCCCTAGGATGAAACCACCGCCCAGCACCGCGCCGAGCGTCATACCGACGGTCTGGTCCGGTGACGTGCCGCCGCAGCCGAAGCCGGTGACGCAGTGGAGCAGCGCATACCTGTTCAGCAGCCACCGGACGCACACACCGGGAACGATCGCCAGCATGCCGATCAGGAGGTTCGCCACCGCGGCCGCCCACCAGGAGCCGGCGGTGGCCTTCTCGCGGCCACCGTCCGCACCGGAACCGTGCACAACCCGTCCTTCTCCCCGGTCATCGCGTTCGTACAGGTAGATGACCACGAGAGCACTCGGGTTGCCCCGTGCGCGCCCCGGAGCGGTGAACACCGCCCCCACGAGTGACGGTTGGGGGCCGGCGGGGGATTCCGGGCCTCTGGGCGGACCGGGTGGCCGCTGTGCGTGCCACCCGGTCCGCGAGCCGGCCCGGCCCGGGGGGAGTAGGCCGGACCGGGGTCTGATGGCTTGTGACGACCGGCGAAGCGACAACGTTGTCGAATGGTCTGTACATGACTGTACCTCGGCAGGAGACAACGATGTCAAGCGTCCCCCAAGGGGTTCACTCTTTAAGGGGACACGCCTGCACGTGTTCACCCTCGCCAACGGCTGATCACCGCTGTTCGGCACGAAGGGGCGGGCCCCGGCGGGTCCGCCCCTCCTCCGTGCCGGCGTGCGTCAGGCCAGCAGCTCCACCTCCGCCAGCGTCGACTCCGTCGTGAAGGTCAGGCGGTAGTGCGCGTACGTGCCCGGGTGCGGGACGGAGAACGCCCGCGTCTGCCGGTCCCAGGTGAAGGACTCGCTGGACCGCTGGTCCAGGGTCGTCCACTGCGTGCCGTCCTCGGACGCTTCGAGCGTCCAGCCCGTGGGGGCCTTGGTGTGGTCCGCCGGGGAAGTCAGCGTGTACTGCACCGCCTTGGTGCCTCCCGCGACCGGCAGGTCCACGCTCGTCACGGCCGCCTCCGTCGCCGAGGTGTCGTCGAAGAGCGGACCGTCACCCTTGAGCACGTCCGCCCGCGGCGAGGCCACCTTGTCGTCCCGTGTGATGGACACCGGTGCCGCGTTCTTCCCCGTGCCCCAGGCCGACGGCCGCGGACCCATGTCGAACTCCAGCACACCGCCCCGGGAGAGCAGCGCGTGCGGCAGCGCTGTCGACGTCCACTCCTTGCCGTCGACCCTCAAGCCCTGGACGTAGATGTTCCGCGCATTGTTCCTGGGGGCCTTGACGACCAGGTCCTTGCCGTTCTCCAGGTGCACGGTCGCCTTGGTGAACAGCGGGGATCCGATGGCGTACTCGCCGCTGCCCATCACCAGAGGGTAGAAGCCCAGCGCCGAGAAGACGTACCAGCCGGACTGCTCGCCGTTGTCCTCGTCGCCGTGGTAGCCCTGCCCGATCTCGCTGCCGGTGTAGAGGCGGGAGAGCACCTCGCGGACCTTCGCCTGTGCCTTCCAGGGCTGACCCGCCGCGTCGTACATGTAGGTCACGTGGTGCGCGGGCTGGTTGGAGTGCCCGTACATGCCCATCCGGACGTCACGGGCCTCCGTCATCTCGTGGATGACGCTGCCGTAGGAGCCCACGAACTGAGGTGAGGCCGTCTCCGGTGTCGCGAAGTACTCGTCCAGCTTGTCGGCCAGCTTCGCCCGGCCGCCGTACAGGTTGGCAAGGCCCCGGCTGTCCTGCGGGACCGTGAAGGCGAAGCCCCAGCCGTTGGTCTCCGTGTAGTCGTTGCCCCACACGCGCGGGTCGTACTTCGACGGGTCCAGCCGCCAACCGCCCTGCGCGTCGCGGCCCTGGAAGAAGCCCACCCGCGAGTCGAAGAGGTCGACGTAGTCCCGGGCGCGGTTGAGGAAGTAGGTCGACTCCTCCTTGTAGCGCTGTTCGCCGGTCTTCTTGTACAGCGCCTGGCCCATCCTGGCGATGCCGTAGTCGTTGATGTAACCGTCCATCGCCCACGACAGGCCCTCGCGGGTGGCGGTGCTGGTGTAGCCGAGGAAGGGTGAGGTGGCCATGCCCTTGCGGCCCACGCCGGACGACGGCGGAAGGACCGTCGCGTTCTTCACCGCCGCGTCGTAGGCGGCCTCGGCGTCGAACTTCACGCCCTTCACATAGGCGTCCGCGAACGCCACGTCCGACGAGGTGCCCGTCATCAGGTCCGCGTAGCCGGGGGAGGACCAGCGGGAGGTCCAACCGCCGTCCTTGTACTGCTGCACGAAGCCGTCGACCAGCTCGCCCGCCTGAGCGGGTGTCAGGAAGGAGTATGCGGGCCAGGTCGTCCGGTAGGTGTCCCAGAAGCCGTTGTTGACATACACCTTGCCGTCGACGATCTTCGCCCCGGTGTGCGTGGCCGTGTCCGGGCCCGTCATCGGGGAGAACGGGGACGCGTACCGGTAGGCCGAGTCCACCTTCTCGAAGCCCGAGTTGGGGTAGAGGTACAGCCGGTACATCGACGAGTACAGCGTCGTGAGCTGGTCGGAGCTCGCGCCCTCGACCTCGATGGTGCCGAGCAGCTTGTCCCACGTCCCCTGGGCGCGTGCCCTGACGTCGTCGAACGAGGTGCCGTCCGGGATCTCCTGGCGCAGATTGTCCTTCGCCTGGTCGATGCTGATGAGGGAGGTGGCGAGGCGGAGCGTCACCGTGTGGTCGGCGCCCGGCTTGAAGCGCAGGTAGCCCTTCACGCCCGAGGCGGCCCCGTCCGTCACCGGCGCGTCGAACACGCCGTACACGAACAGGCGCGTCGCGCCCGTCGACAGCCCGGACTTCACGTCCGAGTAGCCGGTCACGACGCCGCCCGCCTTGTCGAGGGTGAGCCCCGCCTGCTCGGTCACATTGTCGAAGATCACGCTCGCGTCGTCGCCCGGGTAGGTGAACCGCAGCACCGCCGCGTGGTCCGTCGGCGTCATCTCCGCCTTGAGGCCGCCCTCGAAGGTCACGCCGTAGTAGTAGGGACGTGCGATCTCGTTCTCGTGCCGGAACGGCAGCGCCCGCGCGGTACGCCCGGTGTCCGGAGTGCCGGACGCGGCCGACGGCATCACCTGGAACGTCTGCCGGTCACCCATCCACGGGCTCGGCTCATGGCTCGCGCTGAACGCCTGGATCGTGGGCAGGTTGTCGGAGTTGTTGGCCCGGGCGTAGTCGTACAACCAGCTCAGCGAGCCGGCGTTGGTCACCGGCGTCCAGAAGTTGAAGCCGTGCGGCAGGGCGGTCGCCGGGAAGTCGTTGCCCCGGGAGAAGGAGCCGCTGGAGTTGGTACCGCGGGTGGTCACCGCGTAGTCGGACAGGTGGGACCTGGGCTTGTCCGGCGGTACCGGCTTCAGCACGAGGTCGTCCAGCCAGCCCCGGAACTTGGCCGGCCCCTTCGGCGAGTCGTACGCCACCAGGACCCGGTCCACGGTCTTGCCGGCCGCCACCGACCCGATCCGCGCGACCACGTTGTTCCACTGGTTGACGTACAGCACCTTGGCCGCGCCCTGTCCCGCGGGACTCAGCGGGAAGCCGTGCTGGTCGAGCGCGCCGAGGTCGCTGAGGTGGGTGCCGTCGGTGAAGGCCAGGTCGACCGAGACGTTGGTGGCGTCGTAGTCCCGGTCGCCGTCCGCCATCGCCGGGAAGATCCGGTACGACAACTGTGTGTCCCGCTCGACGCGTACGTTCACGTCGAAGACCTTGTTGTACGAGTACGCCCGCCCGTCGGACGTGTGCGTGCCCGCATAGCGCAGCGCCCGCCTGCCCGTGAAGCCCGCGCCCGCCTTGGCGGTGGGGGAGCCGAGCGGACCGCGGTCCACCAGCGTGCGCATGTCCTTCGGCGTGGGGTCGGTGCTGCTGCCCGTGGAGAACTGCACATCGGCGAGTTGCAGTATGCCGCCGCTGTGGTTCCTGGTGATGTCCAGCCGGAAGTGCGCGAATTCGGCCGGTTCGGAGAGGTCGTACGACTTGGTCTGGAAGCGCTGGTCGAACGACTCACCGGTGCGGGTGTCCAGCGTCTTCCAGTCCTTGCCGTCGGTGGACCCCTGAAGGGTCCAGTCGGCCGGGTCCCGCTCGGCATGGTCGTTGGCCGAGGTCAGCGCGTAGGTCACCACCTTGACCGGCTCGTCCAGGTCGAACTCGACCCAGCCCGACGGCGCGAACGTCAGCCACTTGGTACTCGACTCGCCGTCGATCAGATTGTCCGCGACCTCCCCGCCGCCCGTGTTCTCGGCGCCGGCCCGGACATCGGTGACCTCATCGGTCACATTGCCCGGAATGCCCGTGGTGTACCCTCCGTCCACGCCGGACGCCCGCTTGGTGCCGTCCGCCGTCGTGTCCACGGTGTTCAGCCACGTGGGCGCCGGATCCCCCGGCTCGAAGGAGGAAGCGAACTCGCGGTCCGCGGCCGCCGCTTCGCCGGGCAGGGCCACCGCCGCGCCCTGGGCCGCCACCAGCAACGCGAAGGCGGCCGTTGCCACGACCGCCGTAGGAGCCCATCTGTGCCGAGATCTGTGCTGCATGCGCGAGCACCCTCCCTGCGCCTGTTGAGACTGGACAACGTTGTCACTTCGCCTGCGCAAGGACCAGTAGGTGGCCAAGTGGTCAGTGATGTCAAGGGCGTTGGCTGTGGCATTCGGGCTCAATGCAATGGGCATCGCGTTCGAGAGCTGTGCGAGCATCCCGCATTTCCAGGAGGTCTCAACTCGGAAACGCACGGCGGCAACCTTGCTTGCGATATTGCTCCGCCGACGGAGAGTGGACTATACCTGTCGGCGTCCGGGCAGCCGTCACCTTGCCGTACAACGGCTGTGGACAGGCACGACCGGGGACAAGCGGGAGGCGGCGGACCGTCTCGAGAACGAACCACCGCGCACCGTCCCCCTGAATCGCTCATGCACGACCCCAGCTTCACCATCACCGCGGTGCCGGGGAGGAGCCGGTGCACCGCCTGAGTCCTGGAGAAGGCGAGGACTTGAGCATGGGATCCACTTCCGGCGAGCACACCACTACCCCCGAAGGCATCGGCACCACCAGCCCCGAAGGCGTCGGCACCACCAGCCCCGAAGGCGTCGGCACCACCAGCCCCGAAGGCGTCGGCACCACCAGCCCCGAAGGCGTCGGGCGCCGCAGCCTGATCAAGCGTTCCGTCGCGCTGGGCCTGGTCTCCGTCCCCACGATGAGCTTCCTGTCCGCCTGCGCCAGCAGCGGAGGCGGCGGCCAGGAGAAGGCCAAGGCGGGCAAGAAGACCAAGCAGAACCCGCTCGGCGTCAACGACACGGCACAGATGGAGTTCGTGCTCTTCGACGGCGGCTTCGGCAAGGAGTACGCCCAGGACGCGGTCAAGATCTACCAGAAGGACTTCCCGAAGGCGAAGGTGAAGTTCTCGGCCACCCAGAAGATCCAGTCCACCCTCCAGCCGCGCTTCAACCAGGGCAACCCGCCGGACCTCATCGACAACTCCGGTGCCGAGCAGATGGACATGGGCGTCCTCGTCAGCCGCAACCAGCTCGCCGACCTCACCCCGCTCCTCGACGCCCCCTCCTACGACGACCCGTCGAAGAAGGTCCGCGACACACTGCGTCCCGGCATCGTGGAGATGGGCCAGTTCGACGGCAACCCCGTGTGGATCATGTACTACGCCTACACGGTCTACGGCGTCTGGTACTCGCAGAAGCTCCTCGACTCGCTCGACGAGAAGTACCCCGAGACCTGGGACGAGATGCTCAAGGTCTGCGAGAAGGCCAAGAAGAAGGGCATCGCGGGCTGGACCTACGCCGGCAAGTACCCGTACTACCTCCCCTTCTCCCTGTACCCGATGATCGGCAAGGTCGGTGGCCGCGAGGTCCTCGACGCCATCGACAACCTGGAGCCGAACGCCTGGAAGCACCCGGCCGTCAAGGCCTGCTTCGAGGCGTACTACGAGCTCTACAAGAAGGGCTACGTCCTCAAGGGCACGCCGGGCCTCGACCACATCCAGTCGCAGACCGCCTGGGCCCAGGGCAAGGCGCTGTTCATCCCGAACGGCTCCTGGGTGGAGAACGAGTCCGCCAACGTCATCCCGGCCGACTTCGACCTCGCCGTCTCCGCGCCCTCCGGCATCGACTCCTCCGACAAGATGCCCTTCGGCACCATCTGGGCCTCCGGCGGCGAGCCCTTCATCGTCCCCGCCAAGGCCCAGAACCCCCAGGGAGGCATGGAGCAGTTGCGCATCATGCTCAGCGAGGCGTCCTCGAAGAACTTCACCACCAAGGTCAAGTCGTTGACGGCGTTCAACGGCGGCACCACGGGCATCAGCCTCACCCCGGGCCTGAAGTCGGGTGTGGCCGCGCTGGAGAAGGCCGGCAGCAACGTCCTGAACCCGCGGCTGCAGGACTGGTACGTGCAGCTGGAGAAGGAGAAGATCGGCGTGTCCGGTCTCGGCGAGATGATGGCGGGCCGCATCACCCCGGCCGAGGCCATCAAGCGGATCCAGGGTTTCGCCGACGAGACCGCCAAGGACACGTCGATCAAGCACTACAAGCACCAGTGAGGGTCCGTCAGGGACAGGTCTGCCCGGGGCGGGCCTGTCAGCGGCAGGTCCGTCAGCGGCAGGTCCGTCAGCGGCAGCGGAGGCGGCCGCCCGTACGGCCGGATCGGGGTCGGTAGCCATGCATCACGGCAAGTACCGGTTCATCGTGGGGTTCCTGACCGTTCCCCTCGGCCTGTACGCGCTCTTCGTCGTCTGGCCGTTCATCCAGTCCATCTACTACTCGTTCACGGACTGGTCCGGCCTGAGCCCCGAGTTCAAGATGGTGGGCTTCGACAACTACACGCGGCTGGTCCACGACGACATCTTCTGGAAGTCGCTGTGGCACAGCCTGCTGTTCGCGCTGGTGCTGCCGCCGGTGACGATCGGTCTCGCGCTGTTCCTCGCCTTCATGATCAATGTGGGCGGCCGGCGGCGGAAGGGCGGGCCGGTGATCTCCGGGGTCCGCGGCTCGTCCTTCTACAAGATCGTCTACTTCTTCCCGCAGGTGCTCTCCATCGCGATCGTCGCCCTGCTGTTCGCTTTCGCGTACAACCCGGACAGCGGCGCCATCAACTCGCTGCTGCGCGGCGTCGGGCTCGGCAGCGTCCAGCCGCTGTGGCTGGGCGATCCGGGCCTCGCCCTGTGGTGTGTGATGGCGGTCCTCGTCTGGTCCACGGTCGGCTTCTTCGTGGTCCTGTTCTCCGCGGGCATGGCCTCCATTCCGGCGGACCTGTACGAGGCGGCGCTCCTGGACGGGGCGAGCCGGGCCACCACCTTCTTCCGGATCACCCTGCCGCTGCTGTGGGACACCGTGCAGTCCGGCTGGGTGTACATGGGCATCCTCGCTCTGGGCGCCGAGTCGTTCGCGGTCGTACAGATCATGACGACCGGGCCGGGCGGGCCGGACTACTCGACCACCGTCATGGTGCTGTACGTCTACCAGAAGGCCTTCCGCGACGGTCAGGCCGCCTACGCAACCACGATCGGTGTCGCCCTGCTCGTCGTGACGCTGCTGTTCGCGGCGGTCGTGATGCGGCTGGGCCGACGCGAGCGGCTGGAGTACTGACCATGGAGACCACCGAGACCCCCGCCCCGATCCCGTCCGAGCCGCACGTCACCGTCGGAAAGGCGGACGCCCCGGTGGACGGGCCGCCCCGGGGGAAGCGGGAAGGCACCGTCCTCAACGTCTTCTCGCACGGCATGCTGATCCTGTGGGCGTTCATGGTCGTCATGCCGCTGCTGTGGGCGGTGATGACCTCCTTCAAGGACGACCGCTCGATCTTCGACTCGCCCTGGTCGCTGCCGGACAAGCTGCACTTCGAGAACTGGGCGCGGGCCTGGACCGACGCCAACATGAGCGACTACTTCCTCAACACCGTCCTGGTGGTGGGCGGTTCGCTCATCGGAACCCTGGTGCTCGGTTCGATGGCGGCGTACGTCCTCGCCCGCTTCGACTTCCCGGGCAACCGGTTCATCTACTACCTGTTCATCGGAGGCATGAGCTTCCCGATCATGCTGGCGCTGGTCCCGCTGTTCTACGTCGTGAACAACATGGGGCTGCTGAACACGATCCACGGGCTGATCCTCGTCTACATCGCCTACTCGCTGCCCTTCACGGTGTTCTTCCTGACCGCGTTCTTCCGCTCGCTGCCCGCCTCGGTGGCCGAGGCCGCGTTCGTGGACGGGGCCTCGCACTCCCGTACGTTCTTCCAGATCATGCTGCCGATGGCCAAGCCGGGCCTGATCAGCGTCGGGATCTTCAACTTCCTGGGCCAGTGGAACCAGTACATGCTCCCGACGGTCCTGAACACCGACCCCGACAAGCGCGTCCTCACCCAGGGCCTGGTCCAGCTGGCGGCCAGCCAGGGGTACAAGGGCGACTGGTCCGGACTCTTCGCCGGCCTGGTGATGGCGATGCTGCCGGTCCTCGCGGCGTACATCGTCTTCCAGAGGCAGGTGGTCCAGGGCCTGACGGCGGGCGCCCTGAAGTAGTGATCGTCTTCCACTGTCCCGGCCTGCCGGCGTCCTCCCCGTGAACCGGGGACGGCGCCGGTGCGTCCGTCCGCCCTCTTTTTGATCTCTGCCGATTTCCGTCAAGGACTTGACTGCGGTAACCCGTTCAGCGGAGCTTGGAGTTCACAACTTGTACGTGACTCGGATTCCACTGGTGTGACCCGGGTCACATGGGCGGCGCCGTGGCCGCCGCGCTGAGGGCAGGAGTGAATGAGTCGATGGAGACTCCGGGATCGCAGTCGTCGCTGCATCGGGCAAATCTGGAGCGTGTCGTCCGTGCGGTGCGCCTGGCCGGGTCGCTGACGCAGGCCGAGATCGCGAGGACGACGGGTCTGTCCGCGGCGACCGTCTCCAATATCGTGCGGGAGCTGAAGGACGGCGGAACCGTCGAGGTCACGCCCACATCGGCGGGTGGCCGCAGGGCCCGCAGCGTCTCCCTCAGCGGTGATGCCGGCATTGTGATCGGCGTCGACTTCGGGCACACCCATTTGCGCGTCGCGATCGGGAATCTGGCCCATCAGGTGCTCGCCGAGGAGTCCGAGCCCCTGGACGTGGACGCCTCCGCCGCGCAGGGCTTCGACCGGGCGGAAGAGCTGGTCAGCAGGCTGATCGAGGCGACCGGAGTGAGCCGGTCCAAGATCGCGGGCGTGGGGCTCGGCGTGCCCGGACCCATCGACGTCGAGTCGGGCACGCTCGGCTCCACCGCCATCCTGCCGGGCTGGACCGGCACCAAACCCGCCGAGGAGCTGCGGGGGCGGCTCGGCGTGCCGGTGCACGTGGACAACGACGCCAACCTCGGCGCGCTCGGCGAGCTGGTCTGGGGCAGCGGCCGAGGGGTCAAGGACCTGGCGTACATCAAGGTGGCGAGCGGTGTCGGCGCCGGACTGGTGATTGACGGCAAGATCTACCGCGGGCCTGGCGGCACAGCAGGAGAAATCGGGCATATTACTCTCGATGAGTCCGGTCCCGTCTGCCGCTGCGGCAACCGGGGCTGCCTGGAGACGTTCGCGTCGGCGCGGTACGTGCTGCCGCTGCTGCAGCCCAGCCACGGCGCCGACCTGACCATGGAAGGCGTGGTGAGGCTGGCGCGGGACGGTGATCCGGGCTGCCGTCGGGTGATCGCCGATGTCGGCCGCCACATCGGCAGCGGAGTCGCCAACCTGTGCAATCTGCTCAACCCGAGCCGCGTGGTCCTGGGCGGTGATCTCGCCGAGGCCGGTGAGCTCGTCCTCGGGCCCATCAGGGAGTCGGTCGGCCGGTACGCGATCCCCAGTGCCGCACGCCAACTCTCGGTGCTGCCGGGGGCGCTCGGCGGCCGCGCGGAAGTCCTCGGCGCGCTCGCTCTCGCACTCAGTGAAATGGGTGATTCAACCCTTTTGGACGGCAGCCTGCCTGCTGCGACGCCTGCCTTCACTTAGATAACGGATGGCACCGTTGCCATCTCGTTAAGGATTTACTTCTTGACGTCGCACGTGTGGCCGAGTTGACTTCCAGCCACCTCGGCCGCAACGACGCGGCCTCGTCAGGGAGGTTTCTAGAAGTGAACACGCGTATGCGTCGTGCGGCCTTCGCCGTTGCTGCTGGTGCCATGGCCGTTTCGCTCGCCGCCTGTGGCAGCGCCAAGGAGTCCGGCAAGAGCTCGTCCCCGTCCTCGAGCGCCAAGAAGGGCGACGCCATCAAGGTGGGTCTGCTTCTCCCCGAGAACCAGACGGCGCGTTACGAGAAGCTCGACCGCCCCTTGATCGAGAAGAAGGTCAAGGAGCTGACGAACGGCAAGGGCGAGGTCGTCTACGCCAACGCCAAGCAGGACGCGACCCTGCAGAACCAGCAGGTCGACACCATGATCACCAACAAGGTCGACGTGCTGATCGTGGACGCGGTGGACTCCGCGGCCATCAAGAACTCCGTGCAGAAGGCCAAGGACGCGGGCATCCCGGTCGTCGCCTACGACCGCCTGGCGCAGGGCCCGATCAGCGGCTACACCTCGTTCGACAACGAGACCGTCGGCAAGACCCAGGGCCAGGCCCTCCTCACGGCCCTCGGCTCCAAGGCGAAGTCCGGCAAGATCGTCATGATGAACGGCTCCGTCACCGACCCGAACGCCGCGCAGTTCAAGAAGGGCGCCCACGAGGTGCTCGACGGCAAGGTGAACATCGGCAAGGAGTACGACACCAAGGACTGGAAGCCGGAGAACGCCAACGCCAACATGGAGGCGGCGATCTCCGCCCTCGGCAAGCAGAACATCGTCGGTGTCTACTCCGCCAACGACGGCATGGCCGGCGGTATCATCACCGCCCTCAAGGCCGCCGGCATCAAGGTCCCGGTCACCGGCCAGGACGCCGAACTCGCCGGTGTGCAGCGCATCGTCACCGGTGAGCAGTACATGAGCGTCTACAAGCCGTACCCGCAGGAGGCCGACGTCGCCGCGGAGATGGCCGTCGCCCTCGCCCAGGGCAAGCCCGTCGACTCGATAGCGAAGGACAAGGTCGACAGCCCGACCACCAAGCAGGTGCCCTCCGTCATCGTCCCGGTCGTCGCCCTGACGAAGGACAACATCAAGGACACCGTCATCAAGGACGGCCTGTGGACCGTCGCGGACATCTGCACCGGTCAGTACAAGTCGGCCTGCGACAAGATCGGCCTGAAGTAACCGGCCTCAAGCCCCTTTCCCGCCACGGGAATTCGTCCTTGAATTCCCGTGAGGGACTGGCGCACTGAAGCTCCTCCGGCGCCCCGCCTTCACCAGCCCCGCAAGCTCGTCGCGGGGCGCCGGACGGAACACCCCCCAAACTTCTGCACAACCTCCCGCCGGGTCAGGCGGCGAAGGAGATGGTTCACGTGTCCGCTACGCCCGTGCTGGCGTTGCGCGGGGTCTCCAAGCGGTTCGGTGCCGTTCAGGCGCTCACCGACGTAGAGCTTGAGGTCCACGCCGGTGAGGTGGTCGCCCTGGTCGGCGACAACGGCGCCGGAAAATCCACGCTGGTCAAGACGATCGCCGGCGTGCACCCCATCGATGAGGGCGTCATCGAGTGGGAAGGCAAGACCGTCCACATCGGCAAGCCGAACGACGCCCAGAACCTGGGTATCGCGACGGTCTACCAGGACCTCGCGCTGTGCGACAACATCGACGTCGTCGGCAACCTCTACCTGGGCCGGGAGATCCGCCGCCGCGGCGTCCTGGACGAGGTGGAGATGGAGCGGCGCTCGCGCGAGCTGCTGGACCAGCTGTCCATCCGCATCCCCAGCGTCCGCATCCCGATCGCCTCGCTCTCCGGCGGTCAGCGCCAGGTCGTGGCCATCGCCCGTTCCATGCTCGGCGAGCCCAAGCTGGTGATCCTCGACGAGCCCACCGCCGCCCTCGGCGTCGAGCAGACCGCGCAGGTCCTCGACCTGGTGGAGCGGCTGCGGGAGCGCGGTCACGCCGTGATCCTCATCAGCCACAACATGGCTGACGTGAAGGCCGTCGCCGACAAGGTGGCGGTGCTGCGTCTGGGGCGCAACAACGGCGTCTTCGAGGTCAAGACGACCTCGCAGGAAGAGATCATCTCCGCCATCACCGGCGCCACGGACAACGCCGTGACCCGTCGTGCGGCGCGCAGCAATGGGGAGATCAAGAAGTGAGCATCGACAAGACCTCCACGCCCCCCGAGGACACCGTCGTGGAGAACCCCGAGGCGGCGGCGAAGGCGGTCACCGCCGTCGACCCCCGTCTGCTGGTGCGCGAGCAGGGCTTCGCGGGCTACGTCACCGAGTTCAAGCGGAAGATGAAGGCCGGTGACCTGGGTGCCATCCCGGTCGTCATCGGTCTGGCGATCATCTGGATCATCTTCCAGAGCCTGAACTCCAACTTCCTCACCGCCGGCAACCTCTCCGACATCTCCGTCGCCATGGTCGGCACGGGCATGATCGCCGTCGGCATCGTCTTCGTGCTGCTGCTCGGCGAGATCGACCTGTCGGTCGGCTCGGTCTCCGGTGTCGCGGGCGCCACCTTCGCCGTGCTGAACATCACCCACGGCATGAGCGAGTGGCTCGCCTTCGTGCTGGCCATCCTCACCGGCACGGTCGCCGGCGCGATCCACGGCTTCGTCTTCGCGAAGATCGGCGTGCCGGCGTTCGCGGTCACCCTGGCCGGTCTGCTGTTCTGGAACGGCTTCATGCTCCAGATCCTCGGCGACAGCGGCACGATCAACCTGAACAGCGACGGCCTCGTCGCCAAGCTGACGACGTACTACTTCTCCGACGTGGCCGCCGCCTACGGGCTCGCGCTCGCGGTGACCGTGCTGTACTTCCTCAGCTCCTACTTCGGCAACAAGCGGCGCGAGGCCGCGGGTGTGCCGTCCCGGCCGCTGAGCGAGACGATCCTGCGCACGGCGCTGCTGGCGGTCCTCTCGTTCGCCGTGGCCGTCGTCTACAACCAGTACAAGGGCCTGCCGCTCGCCGTGGTCATCTTCATCGGTGTGCTGCTCATCACGGACTTCGTGCTGCGCCGCACCGCGTACGGCCGGAAGGTGTTCGCGCTCGGCGGCAGCGTGGAGGCGTCCCGCCGCGCCGGTATCAACGTGGCCACGGTCCGCATCTCGGTCTTCGCCGTCTCCGGCACCTTCGCCGCGATCGGCGGTCTGTTCATCGCGTCGAAGATCGCGTCCGCCAACCAGGGCGCCGGTGGCGGTGACCTGCTGATGAACGCCATCGCCGCCGCGGTGATCGGTGGTACGTCGCTCTTCGGCGGACGTGGCCGCACGTGGAACGCGCTGCTCGGTGTGCTGGTGATCGTCTCGATCCAGTACGGCCTCGCCCTGGAGGGCATCGCCTCGCCGGTGCAGTACATGATCACCGGTGGTGTTCTGCTCGCCACGGTCGTCATCGACGCCGTGACCCGCAAGACCCAGAAGACGGCCGGCCGCGCGTAGCCGCAGCCGAACCTCCAGGTCACTGTGCCCGGCGCCAACGGCGGTGCCGGGCACAGTCCTGTGCCCGGCAACGTGTTTCGGCGGACACGTCGGGGGGATCCGTGGGGCCATCGGTGATCCCTCACAGGCGGAACATTAGACTCGACAGGCCCGGCGAATGCTCGACACAGCTCTACTGCAAGGAGGCACGGGTGCCGCTGCTGACCCGCATCAGGGGACCGCGCGATCTGGACCGGCTCAGCCTGGAGGAGCTGGACCAGCTGGCAGAGGAGATCCGGACCTTCCTCGTCGACGCCGTCTCCAAGACCGGCGGCCACCTCGGTCCGAACCTCGGTGTGGTCGAGCTCACCATCGCCCTGCACCGCGTCTTCGACTCCCCGAAGGACAAGGTGCTGTGGGACACCGGCCACCAGGCCTACGTCCACAAGTTGCTCACCGGCCGTCAGGACTTCTCCAAGCTGCGCAGCAAGGGCGGTCTGTCCGGCTACCCCTCGCGCGCCGAGTCCGACCACGACGTCATCGAGAACTCGCACGCCTCCACCGTCCTCGGCTGGGCCGACGGCCTGGCCAAGGCCAACCAGCTGCTCAAGCGCGACAGCCACGTCGTGGCCGTCATCGGTGACGGCGCCCTCACCGGCGGCATGGCCTGGGAGGCGCTGAACAACATCGCCGACGCCAAGGACCGCCCGCTGGTCATCGTGGTCAACGACAACGA
Source organism: Streptomyces cynarae (assembly GCF_025642135.1). Taxonomy (NCBI): domain Bacteria; kingdom Bacillati; phylum Actinomycetota; class Actinomycetes; order Kitasatosporales; family Streptomycetaceae; genus Streptomyces; species Streptomyces cynarae. The sequence continues at coordinate 6,660,355 of NZ_CP106793.1, forward strand.
GCGCTCCTACGCGCCCACCATCGGCGGCCTCGCCAACCACCTGGCCACCCTGCGCACCACCGACGGCTACGAGAAGTTCCTGGCCCGCACCAAGGAGGTCCTGGAGCGCACGCCCGTCGTCGGCAAGCCGCTCTACGAGACCCTGCACGGGGCCAAGAAGGGCCTGAAGGACTTCATCGCCCCGCAGGGCATGTTCGAGGACCTGGGCCTGAAGTACGTCGGCCCGATCGACGGGCACGACATCGAGGCCCTGGAGTCCGCACTGGCCCGCGCCAAGCGGTTCGGCGGCCCGGTCATCGTGCACTGCCTCACCGAGAAGGGCCGCGGCTACAAGCCCGCCGAGCAGGACGAGGCCGACCGCTTCCACGGCATCGGCCCCATCCACCCCGACACCGGTCTGCCCATCAAGGCGGCCGCCGCCAGCTGGACCTCCGTCTTCGGCGACGAGATGGTCAGGCTCGGCCGGGAGCGCGACGACATCGTCGCCATCACGGCCGCGATGCTCCAGCCGGTGGGCCTGAAGAAGTTCGCGGACGCCTTCCCGAACCGGATCTACGACGTCGGCATCGCCGAGCAGCACGGCGCGGTCTCCGCGGCCGGCCTCGCCACCGGCGGTCTGCACCCCGTCTTCGCGGTCTACGCGACCTTCCTCAACCGCGCCTTCGACCAGGTGCTCATGGACGTCGCCCTGCACAAGTGCGGTGTGACGTTCGTGCTCGACCGGGCGGGCATCACGGGCGACGACGGCGCCTCCCACAACGGCATGTGGGACATGTCGATGCTCCAGGTGGTCCCGGGCCTGAGGATCGCCGCCCCGCGCGACGCCGAGCAGCTTCGTGCCCAGCTGCGCGAGGCCGTCGACGTGGACGACGCGCCGACCGTGCTGCGCTACTCCAAGGGCGTCGTCGGCCCGGCCGTCCCCGCCGTCGGCAAGGTCGGCGGCATGGACGTGCTGCGCAAGGCAGAGGCCCCCGTGCCGGACGTCCTGCTGGTCTCCGTCGGCGCGCTCGCCCCCATGTGCCTGGAGATCGCCGACCTCCTCGACAAGCAGGGCATCTCCACCACCGTCGTCGACCCGCGCTGGGTCAAGCCCGTCGACGAGGCGCTGGCCCCGCTCGCCGAGCGGCACCGTGTCGTCGTCACCGTCGAGGACAACTCCCGCGCCGGCGGTGTGGGTTCGGCGATCGCCCAGGCGCTGCGCGACGCGGGTGTGGACGTGCCGCTGCGCGACTTCGGCGTCCCGCCGCGCTTCCTCGACCACGCCTCCCGCAAGGAGGTCCTCGCGGAGATCGGCCTGACCGCGCCGGACATCGCCCGCCAGGTCACCGGGCTGGTCTCCAAGCTTGACGGCGGCCTCCCCCACTCTCGGCTTCGCTCGAGCGGGGGGACCCCCACCGACCGTGCGGGCGCCACGCAGGGCGTGGACTCGGTGGAGCCCGCCCGCGACTGAGACGACCCGCCGCACGCGCCCGGGCCGGTTTCTCCATCCTTTACGGTGGCGAAACCGGCCCGTTTGCGTGAATCTGCCTGTGCCGGGGCACACGGAGTACGCCCCCTCTCGATCATGTCGGGGACGGCGAGCGCGGGAGGTACGCCATGAGCAGGACTCTCTTCCGGACCAAGAACGTCGAGCAGTCGATCCAGGACACCGAGGAGCCGGAGCACGCGCTCAGAAAGACCCTCTCCGCCCTCGACCTGACCGTGTTCGGCGTCGGGGTCATCATCGGCACCGGCATCTTCGTGCTCACCGGCAAGGTCGCCAAGCAGAACGCGGGCCCCGCCGTCTCCCTGTCCTTCGTCGTGGCCGGCGTCGTCTGCGCGCTCGCCGCACTCTGCTACGCGGAGTTCGCCTCCACGGTGCCGGTCGCCGGATCCGCGTACACGTTCTCCTACGCCACGCTGGGCGAGCTGCCCGCCTGGATCATCGGCTGGGACCTGGTCCTGGAGTTCGCGCTCGGCACGGCGGTGGTCGCCGTCGGCTGGTCCGGGTACATCCGCTCCCTGATGGACAACGCGGGCTGGCACCTGCCCGCCTATCTCGGCGGACGCGAGGGGGCGCACGGATTCGGCTTCGACATCCTCGCCGCCGCGCTCGTCCTCCTCCTCACCGCGATCCTCGTCCTCGGGATGAAGCTGTCGGCCCGGGTCACCCAACTCGTCGTCGCCATCAAGGTGGCCGTGGTGCTGATCGTGATCATCGGGGGGGCCTTCTTCGTCAAGAGCGCCAACTACAAGCCGTTCGTGCCCGAGCCGCAGGCGGTGCCGGCGGGCGGCAGCCTCAAGGCGCCGCTCATCCAGCTGATGGTGGGCTGGGCACCGTCCAACTTCGGCGTGATGGGCATCTTCACCGCCGCGTCCGTCGTCTTCTTCGCCTTCATCGGCTTCGACATCGTGGCGACCACCGCCGAGGAGACCCGCAACCCGCAGCGCGACATGCCGCGCGGCATCCTCGGCTCCCTGTTCATCTGCACTGCGCTGTACGTGGCGGTGTCGATCGTCGTCACCGGCATGGAGCACTACAGCAGGCTGTCCGTGGACGCCCCGCTCGCCGACGCGTTCAAGGCCATCGGGCACCCCTGGTTCGCGGGTGTGATCAGCTTCGGTGCCGCCGTCGGCCTGACCACCGTCTGTCTGATCCTGCTGCTCGGCCAGACCCGGGTCTTCTTCGCGATGAGCCGCGACGGGCTGCTGCCACGCTTCTTCTCCCGCGTCCACCCGCGCTTCAAGACCCCGCACCGGCCGACCATCCTGCTCGGCGTGGTCATCGCCGTCGTCGCGGGCTTCACCAGCCTCAGCGAACTGGCCGAACTGGTGAACATCGGCACCCTGTTCGCATTCATCGTCGTCGCGATCGGCGTGGTCATCCTCCGCCGCACCCGCCCCGACCTGCCACGCGCCTTCCGTACCCCGCTCGTCCCCGTGGTGCCGATCCTGTCGGTGTGCGCCTCGCTGTGGCTGATGCTGAACCTGCCCGCCGAGACCTGGCTGCGGTTCGCGATCTGGCTGGTCATCGGGTTCGTCGTGTACTTCCTCTACGGCCGCTCGCACAGCCGTGTGGGCCGTGCCGAGCAGTCCGCGGCGGGCGGGGTGAGCGGGCCGCCCGGAGGCGGCACGCGGTGAAACCGCGGCGTTCCGCACGGGGATTCAGCGCACCGTACGCGGGCCCGTCACGTCCGCGCCGAGAACCGTCACCCGGTGCCGTAGCTCCCGGTCCGCCGTGACGACCAGGACCGGGCGGTCCCCGGCCTCGGCGACCAGTTCGACGATACGGTCGTCGCCGCTGCCGGGGGCCGCGTCCACCCGGACGCCGGGCACGGGCTCCACGCCGCGCGCGGCACCCTCCACGACCAGCACCAGCTCCAGCGGCCCGGGAAAGCCGGGCAGCCCGTCGGCGGCGAACGGCACGAGACGGTCCCGCAGCCGGTCGGCGGCGCCCCGCCGGTCCCGCCACCAGCCGTCGGGCACCGACCCGACGACGTTCGCGCCATCGACGATCACCAGGAGCGGGACACCCATGCCCCCAGCGTCCCACGAGCCTGTCCGGCCGCGCGAGGGACGCCTCCTAGCAATCGGGGTCAACGGTGCTCCGCTGTACGGCTCCTGGCCGCCGGGCGCCCGGTACGGCGGATCCGGCCGGCCCCGACGCCACCGGCCTTGCGTACACGACGAGAAAGGGCCTCCGCCTTGCGCGGAGGCCCTTTCACGGTGCTGCGGCCGTTACGCCGGAACCGACGCCACGCCCGGCTCCAGGAACGTCTTGCCGTTCACGCGCTCCGAGACGCCCTCGCGGTCCAGGTACGGCGTGATGCCGCCCAGGTGGAAGGGCCAGCCGGCGCCCGTGATCAGGCAGAGGTCGATGTCCTGGGCCTCGGCGACGACGCCCTCCTCGAGCATGAGCCCGATCTCCTGCGCCACGGCGTCCAGGACACGGGCGCGAACCTGCTCCTCCGTCAGGACCGTGTCGCCCTGCTTCAGTAGCGCGGCGACCTCCGGGTCCAGCTCGGGCTTGCCGCTGTCGTAGACGTAGAAGCCGCGCTTGCCCGCCTTGACGACGGCGGCGAGGTTCTCGGAGACCGTGAAGCGGTCCGGGAAGGCCCGGTTGAGGGTCTCCGAGACGTGCAGGCCGATCGCAGGGCCGACCAGCTCCAGCAGGACCAGCGGGGACATCGGCAGACCCAGCGGCTCCACCGCCTTCTCCGCCACCTCGACCGGGGTGCCCTCGTCGATGACGTTCTGGATCTCGCCCATGAAGCGGGTCAGGATGCGGTTCACGACGAACGCCGGGGCGTCCTTGACCAGAACCGCCGTCTTCTTCAGCTTCTTGGCCACCGCGAAGGCGGTCGCCAGCGAGGCGTCGTCCGTCTTCTCGCCGCGGACGATCTCGAGCAGCGGCAGCACCGCCACCGGGTTGAAGAAGTGGAAGCCGACGACCCGCTCGGGGTGCTTCAGCTTCGACGCCATCTCCGACACGGAGAGGGAGGAGGTGTTGGTCGCCAGGATCGCGTGCGCGGGCGCGACCGCCTCGACCTCCGCGAACACCTGCTGCTTGACACCCATCTCCTCGAACACGGCCTCGATGACGAAGTCCGCGTCCGAGAAGCCCTCCGCCTTGTCCAGGACGCCGGAGACCAGCGCCTTGAGGCGGTTGGCCTTGTCCTGGTTGATCCGGCCCTTGCCGAGCAGCTTGTCGATCTCGGCGTGGACGTAGCCCACGCCCTTGTCGATGCGCTCCTGGTCGATGTCCGTCAGGACGACCGGGACCTCGAGGCGGCGCAGGAAGAGCAGGGCGAGCTGCGAGGCCATCAGACCGGCGCCGACGACACCGACCTTGGTGACCGGGCGCGCCAGGCTCTTGTCGGGGGCGCCCGCCGGGCGCTTGCCGCGCTTTTGGACGAGGTTGAACGCGTAGATGCCGGCGCGCAGTTCGCCGCCCATGATCAGGTCCGCGAGGGCCTGGTCCTCGGCGTCGTAGCCCTGCTGCAGGTCGCCGTTCTTCGCGGCGGCGATGATGTCGAGGGCGCGGTAGGCGGCCGGGGCCGCGCCGTGCACCTTCCCGTCCGCGATGAAGCGGCCCTTGGCGACGGCCTGGTCCCAGGCCTCGCCGCGGTCGATGACCGGGCGCTCGATGACGATCTCGCCCTTGAGGACGGCCGCCGTCCAGGTCAGCGACTGCTCCAGGAAGTCGGCGCCCTCGAAGAGGGCGTCGGCGATCCCGAGCTCGTAGACCTGCCGGCCCTTGAGCTGCTTGTTCTGGTTGAGGCTGTTCTCGATGATGACCGAGACGGCCTTGTCGGCGCCGATCAGGTTCGGCAGCAGCGTGCAGCCGCCCCAGCCGGGGACCAGGCCGAGGAAGACCTCGGGGAGGGAGAACGCCGGGAGGGCCGCGGACACCGTGCGGTAGGTGCAGTGCAGGCCGACCTCGACGCCGCCGCCCATCGCCGCGCCGTTGTAGTACGCGAAGGTGGGCACGGCCAGCTTCGACAGGCGCTTGAAGACCTCGTGGCCGCCCTTGCCGATGGCCAGCGCGTCCTCGTGCCGCTTCAGCAGCTCGACACCCTTGAGGTCGGCGCCGACCGCGAAGATGAACGGCTTGCCGGTGATGCCGACGCCGACGATCTCGCCGTCCGCGGCCTCCTTCTCGACCTGGTCGATCGCGGTGTTGAGGTTCGCGAGCGAGGCCGGGCCGAAGGTGGTCGGCTTGGTGTGGTCGTGACCGTTGTCGAGGGTGATCAGGGCGAACCGGCCCACACCGAACGGCAGGTCGAAGTGGCGCACGTGCGCCTGCGTGACGACCTCGTCCGGGAACAGCTCGGCCGCGCCCTTCAACAGCTCAGCGGTGGTGCTCACTTGTCGCCTCCGTCGAAGTGCGGGTTCTCCCAGATGACCGTCGCGCCCATGCCGAAGCCGACGCACATGGTGGTGAGGCCGTAGCGGACCTGCGGGTGCTCCTCGAACTGGCGGGCCAGCTGCGTCATCAGCCGGACGCCGGAGGAGGCCAGCGGGTGACCGAAGGCGATCGCGCCGCCGTACTGGTTGACGCGCTCGTCGTCGTCCGCGATGCCGTAGTGGTCGAGGAAGGCGAGGACCTGGACGGCGAAGGCCTCGTTGATCTCGAACAGGCCGATGTCGGAGATGGACAGGCCCGCCTTGGCGAGGGCCTTCTCCGTCGCCGGGATCGGGCCGTAGCCCATGACCTCCGGCTCGACGCCCGCGAAGGCGTAGGAGACGAGACGCATCTTGACCGGCAGGCCGTTCTCGCGGGCGAAGTCCTCGCTCGCGATGATCGAGGCGGTGGCGCCGTCGTTCAGACCGGCCGCGTTGCCCGCGGTGACCCGGCCGTGGACGCGGAACGGCGTCTTCAGGCCCGCCAGGTTCTCCAGCGTGGTGCCCGGGCGCATCGGCTCGTCGGCGGTGACCAGGCCCCAGCCGGTCTCGCCGCTCTCGGGGTTCGTGCGGCGTACGGAGATCGGCACCAGGTCGGCCTGGATCTTGCCGTTGGCGTACGCCTTGGAGGCCTTCTCCTGCGAGCGCACCGCGTACTCGTCGGCGCGCAGCTTGGTGATGTGCGGGTAGCGGTCGTGGAGGTTCTCCGCGGTCATGCCCATGAACAGCGCGGACTCGTCGACCAGCTTCTCGCTCACGAACCGCGGGTTCGGGTCCACGCCCTCGCCCATCGGGTGGCGGCCCATGTGCTCGACACCGCCCGCGATGACGGCGTCGTACGCGCCGAACGCGATCGAGCCGGCGGTGGTCGTCACGGCCGTCAGCGCACCCGCGCACATACGGTCGATGGAGTAGCCGGGCACCGACTGGGGGAGACCGGCCAGGATGCCCGCGGTGCGGCCGAGGGTCAGGCCCTGGTCACCGATCTGCGTGGTCGCGGCGATGGCGACCTCGTCGATCTTCTTCGGGTCGAGACCCGGGTTGCGGCGCAGCAGCTCCCGGATCGCCTTCACGACGAGGTCGTCGGCGCGGGTCTCGTGGTAGATGCCCTTCGGGCCCGCCTTGCCGAACGGGGTGCGGACGCCGTCGACGAAGACGACGTCCCTGACGGTACGAGGCACGATGGCTCTCCTCCAGGGTGCGGGATGGCACTGCTGCGACACGCTGAGCGCGCGCTCAGCACCATGCTACTTGTGGGTAACCAAGCTGCCCAGTCCCGCACGCCCAAGCGGCGAAGGTCACACCTTCGGCGCAGCGACGGAGCCCCCGCGGGGTCGACAGGGGCTTCGGAACGGGAGGCGGCGGCCGCCTCCCCGAAAGGAGCCGCATCGCCGCAAGGGGGTGCGGGGTCGCGGCGGCATCCGCTCCCTGTGTCGACATTGGCTGTGCCGCGTCGGCATCGGCTGCGGGCCGCGCCGCGTCGGCATCGGCTGGGGTGTCGGCATGCGGCTGCGTCCTGGTCAGCATGAGGTTGCGTCTGCGCCGCGTCGACATCGGCTGCGAAGCGTCGCCATGCGGCTCCCCCGTATCCGCGTGGCTCCACGACGTATCGGCGTACGGCTGCGCCGCGTCGGCATGGAAACCGCCATGTCGCACGCGGCTCCGCCGCACGGGCGCCCCCCACCGTAGACGCGCCCACCCGAAGAGGCGCCCCACCGAGGACGCCCCCACCCGCCGCACCGCAAAGCCGCTACGGCGACTAGGCGTCCTTCACGGAAAGGGCCTTCACCAGTGCTGGAGTGACCTGTTCAACCTGCCAAGCCCTCGCCCCGTACCCGGCCAGTGCGGCGGCCACGGACTCCGCGTCCACCGGCTTCGGCGGCTCCCAGCACAGGCGCCGCACGGTGTCCGGGGAGATCAGGTTCTCCTGGGGCATGGTGAGCTGCTCGGCCAAGGTCGACACCGCGGCCCGCGCGGCGGACAGCCGGGCGGCCGCCGCCGGGTCCTTGTCGGCCCAGGCCCGCGGCGGCGGCGGACCCGTCACCGGCTGCCCCGGCTGGGGCAGCTCCGCCTCCGGCAGCGCCTTGGCGCGATCGATCGCGGCCTGCCACTGCTCCAGCTGGCGCCGCCCCATGCGGTGCCCGAAGCCGTTCAGCGCGGCCAGGGCGTGCACGTTCGGCGGCAGGGCGAGGGCCGCCTCGACGATCGCGGCGTCCCCGAGCACCTTGCCCGGCGAGACGTCCCGGCGCTGCGCGATCCGGTCCCGGGCCTGCCACAGCTCCCGGACGGCCGCCATCTGCCGGCGGCGGCGCACCTTGTGCATCCCGGACGTACGGCGCCAGGGGTCCTTGCGCGGCTCGGACGGCGGCGCGGAGGCGATCGCGTCGAACTCCTGCCGGGCCCACTCCAGCTTCCCCTGCCGCTCGAGTTCCTTCTCCAGGGCGTCCCGCAGGTCCACGAGCAGTTCGACGTCGAGGGCGGCGTAGCGCAGCCAGGGTTCGGGCAGGGGCCGCGTCGACCAGTCGACGGCGGAGTGGCCCTTCTCCAGGATGAAGCTGAGGACGCTCTCCACCATGGCGCCGAGTCCCACCCGTGGGAACCCGGCGAGACGCCCGGCCAGCTCGGTGTCGAACAGACGGGTGGGCACCATGCCTATCTCGCGCAGGCAGGGCAGGTCCTGGGTGGCGGCGTGCAGCACCCACTCGGCGTCGGAGATCGCCTCGCCCAGGGCCGACAGGTCGGGGCAGGCCACCGGGTCGATCAGCGCGGTACCCGCGCCCTCGCGGCGCAGCTGCACGAGGTAGGCGCGCTGGCCGTACCGGTAGCCGGACGCGCGCTCGGCGTCGACCGCGACGGGGCCGGTGCCGGCGGCGAAGGCGGCGATCACCTCTGTGAGGGAGGCGTCGTCGGCGATCACGGGCGGAATGCCGTCTCGCGGCTCGAGCAACGGGATCGGCGCCGTTTCGACGTCGTCCGGAGGGGCGCCTCCGGTGGTTCGCAGTGGGCTGTCTGCTGCGGTCTCTTGGGCGTCGGTCACCTGTCAAGGGTATCTGTGTGTCGACTACGCCCGCCGACGGAACGTTCCGTCGACGGGCGATGGGGGGTCGTAAATCAGTCATGTGTCACATGGGTCGTTCGTGTCCGCACGAGGGCGCGGTGCCGGTGTGCGGCGCGGGACGGCGGGCGTCCCGGACGTGCGGTCCAGGTCCCCGGACGCGGCTCGGTGCGGACGCGGACCCGGGGCGGGCGGAGGAGGAGGTCGGGGAGTCGGGGAGTCAGCGGGTCTCGTGGTCAGGGGAGGGGGAAGGGGGTCAGTGGATGATGCCGGTGCGCAGGGCCACCGCCACCATTCCGGCACGGTCGCCGGTGCCGAGCTTGCGGGCGATGCGGGCCAGATGGCTCTTCACGGTCAGTGCGGACAGGCCCATCGAGACGCCGATCGCCTTGTTCGACTGCCCTTCGGCGACCAGACGCAGCACCTCCACCTCGCGGCCGGACAGCTCGCGGTAGCCGCCCGGGTGGCTCGGGGCACCCGGGGGGCGGCGGTGCAGGCGCGCGGCGGCGGCGCCGATGGGGGCGGCACCGGGTCGGGTGGGGAGCCCGATGTTGGTGCGGGTGCCGGTGACGACATAGCCCTTGACTCCGCCCGCGAGGGCGTTGCGCACCGCGCCGATGTCGTCGGCGGCGGACAGGGCCAGACCGTTGGGCCAGCCCGCGGCCCGGGTCTCCGACAGGAGGGTGAGACCGGAGCCGTCGGGGAGGTGGACGTCGGCGACGCAGATGTCGCGCGGGTTGCCGATACGGGGGCGGGCCTCTGCGATGGACGACGCCTCGATGACGTCGCGCACTCCGAGCGCCCAGAGATGGCGGGTGACGGTGGAACGAACGCGCGGGTCGGCCACGACGACCATGGCGGTCGGCTTGTTGGGGCGGTAGGCGACCAGGCTTGCGGGCTGCTCGAGGAGAACGGACACCAGGCCTCCTGGATGGGTGCGGGGACGGGGCCGGCTCGGGGAAGCGGCCGGGACGAACCGTGTTTCAAGGTCACAGTCGTCTTCGGCACCAAACTCCTGCTCCTTTAGAGAATGATCACGATTTGGTGAGTAACAATCCGTGCAATTCGGACGCGCGAGCGATCATTCGGGGATCGAGTCGGTTCGGTCCATGGTCAATACGAGGCCGAAAGTGGCCGTATCGACAAAGAGATGGCAAGGAAGGTCAAGTCGACATTGACAGCGCCGGTGAGGCGCCGGTGGGCGCGCCGGGGTCAGCGGGGCTGCGGCCCGCGACGCTGCGGCAGCGTCACCACCGAGGCGTCGCCCGGCCCCGCCGGGGGCAGGCCCGCCACCTGGCACAGCAGGTCGCACCAGGAGGCCAGGTGCGCCGCGGTGTCCGGGACGCCCCCGATGCCCTCCCGGGGTGTCCACGAAGCACGGATCTCGATCTGAGAGGCGGCCGGGCGGGTGGCGAGACCGCCGAAGTAGTGCGAGCTCGCGCGCGTGACGGTCCCGCTCGGCTCGCCGTACGCCAGCCCGCGGGCCTGGAGCGCGCCGGTCAGCCAGGACCAGCACACGTCGGGCAGCAGCGGGTCCGCCGCCATCTCCGGCTCCAGTTCCGCGCGCACCAGCGTCACCAGGCGGAAGGAGCCCTGCCAGGCCTCGTGTCCTGCCGGGTCGTGCAGCAGGACGAGACGCCCGTCGGCGAGGTCCTCCTCGTCGGCGACCACGGCGGCCTCCAGCGCGTACGTGTGCGGGGCGAGTCGCTGCGGCGGGCGCGACGGCTCGATCTCGATCTCCGGCCGCAGGCGTGCGGCCTTCAGGGCGTCGACCGCGGCGCGGAAGGGCAGGGGAGCCGTGTCCATCGCATCGCCCTCCCCCTCCGCGTCGTCCATTCCGCCGGCGCCGTCCGTCACTCGTTCCTGAGCCGCAGCCATGCGGGGAAGATTAAGGGGAAGAAAGCGCGTCCGCTTGGAGAGACACCCGTTGCCGCCGGGGCTTCGGCTGCCGTGCGCGGGTTCGTCTTGGCTGGTTCCTGTCGTAGGGCCGGTCGGGTCCTTCGGAGTGTGGCGCGCCGACGCGGCTCAGCCGCGCGCGGACACAGCCCCGCGCCCCCCTGGGGTGATCCCGCCCCGGGGCCGAATCGCTCCGGTGGCGTGCGAGACTTTTTGCGTGAGTGTCAATGACCGCCCCGCCACGGGCCAGCCGACAGCGACGTACGACTCCGCCTTTCTCAGGGCGTGCCGACGCGAGCCCGTGCCGCACACGCCGGTGTGGTTCATGCGGCAGGCCGGGCGCTCGCTGCCCGAGTACCGCAAGGTGCGTGAGGGCATCCCCATGCTCGAGTCCTGCATGCGGCCCGAGCTGGTCACCGAGATCACACTCCAGCCGGTCCGCCGGCACGGCGTCGACGCGGCGATCTACTTCAGTGACATCGTCGTGCCCCTGAAGGCGATCGGCGTCGACCTCGACATCAAGCCGGGCGTCGGCCCGGTCGTCGAGCACCCGATTCGCACCCGCGCGGACCTCGCCCGGTTGCGCGACCTGACCCCCGAGGACGTCTCCTACGTCACCGAGGCGATCAAGCTGCTCACCGCGGAGCTGGGCGAGACCCCGCTGATCGGTTTCGCCGGCGCGCCCTTCACCCTCGCGAGCTACCTCATCGAGGGCGGCCCGTCCCGTACGTACGAGCACACCAAGGCGCTCATGCACGGCGACCCGCAGCTGTGGTCCGACCTGGTGGACCGGCTCGCGGACATCACGGCCGCCTTCCTGAAGGTCCAGATCGAGGCCGGCGCCTCCGCCGTCCAGCTCTTCGACTCCTGGGCCGGCGCCCTGGCCCCCGTCGACTACCGCCGCTCGGTGCTGCCCGCCTCGGCCAAGGTCTTCCGGGCCGTCGAGGGCTACGGCGTCCCCCGGATCCACTTCGGTGTCGGGACCGGTGAGCTGCTCAAGCTGATGGGGGAGGCCGGGGCGGACGTCGTCGGCGTCGACTGGCGCGTCCCGCTGGACGAGGCGGCCCGCCGCGTCGGCCCCGGCAAGGCCCTCCAGGGCAACCTGGACCCGGCAGTGCTCTTCGCCCCGCGCGAGGCCGTCGAGGCCAAGACCCGGGAGGTCCTGGACGCCGCCGCCGGCCTCGAGGGCCATGTCTTCAACCTCGGCCACGGAGTCATGCCGTCCACCGACCCGGACAGCCTCACCCGGCTCGTGGAGTACGTCCACACGCAGACGGCCCGCTGACCGGGCCGGCGCTCCTCCAGTAGGTCGGGCGGCCGTGACGACCGTGGCTCAGTCGGAACCCTCTTCGGTCTCCTTCCGTGCGTCGGTGGCCTTGGACGGGGGACCACCGGACGTGTCGGGCTTCGACCGCCCCTGCTCCTTCGGGTGGACGTCCGGCTCGCCGGTCTCCCGCTCGAGCGGCGACTGCCGCTCGCGATCACGTTCGCGTGGGTCGCCCATGACGACTCCCGATGACGTGCGTTTCGGACATATCGGGTTCCGTGGAGTGTGCGGGGCGAAACGCCTCGCGGCGCGACCCCGTCGTCCTCACCAGGTATGGCGGGCCTGCCTGCCCCACAGCAGACCGCGTGGTTCGGGTGGCTGCGGGGTGCCCTGGCGCAGAGGGAGGGCCAGGAGCATGCCCACGATGAAGCCGACCACATGGGCCGCGTAGGCCACGGTCCCGGCGGAGGAGACACCGTTCCCGGACGAGTAGACCGCCTGCAGCACGAACCAGAAGCCGAGCACGATCCACGCGGGCAGCCGCAGCGGCAGGAACAGCAGGAACGGCACGAGGATCCAGACCCGCACCCTGGGATAGAGCACCAGGTACGCGCCGAGCACGCCCGCGATGGCACCCGACGCGCCGATCAGCGGGTCGCTCGAGCCCGCGTTGAGGTACGCGTAGCCGTACCCCGCCGCATATCCGCACGCCACGTAGAACAGGGCGAAGCGGATGTGGCCCAGGCGGTCCTCGATGTTGTTGCCGAAGATCAGCAGGAAGAGCATGTTGCCCAGCAGATGCAGCCAGCTGCCGTGCAGGAACATCGCGGTGAACACCGACGCCGGCGGCGACTTGTCGTAGTCCGGCGCGGCCACCACACAGCCAGGGCCGTGCGGGCCGACCCCGACGGCGCCGGTGGGCACGAGCCTCGGCAACTGGTCGTGGATCAACTCGCGCGGCACCGCGGCGTAGTGGTCCAGGAACGCCTGGAGGTGGCAGAACTGGGCCAGGTCGCTCTGCCCCGCCACGGAGCCCGCCAGGCCGGGGGTGAACAGGAAGACGACGACGTTGGCCGCGATCAGCGCGTACGTCACATAGGGCGTACGGCGCACCGGGTTCACATCATGGACGGGGATGACCACAAGGAAGTACTGCCCTGGATCGGCCGGGTGAATCGGTGAACGCGGCGCTCCGCGGCTGCGTATGTCTCCTCAACCGCCCGCGGTGCGGGGAAGGCGTGTCGCGGGGACGACGTGAGGAACAGGCGATGAACGACCGAGTTACTCCTCCGATACACGCCCTGCCCGACGGCGAGGCCGAGCTCGCGCTGGTGATCCAGCTGCCCTGGGAGGACGTCGCGCGGCTCGGCCAGGAGGCCGCCCGGCTCGCGACCCAGATGCAGCGGCCCGTGACCCTCGACGAGGCGGTCAGCCACCGGCTGCGGTCGTCGCGGGCAGCTGCCGCGCATGCGAAGCCGATGGCTCAGCCACAGCCGCCCGCGGTGGCCCCGAGCGCGTCCGTGTCCTCGTTGCCGTCACGGCCGCCGGGGGAGCAGGCTCGGCAGGCCATCGAGAGGATCAACGGGGTCGGGCAGCACGAGACGGCTTGATCCGGGGGCTCGCCGTGGGGGCTGCGATCGTCGGCCGGGTGCCGGTTGTCTCCGGCTGGTCGCGCAGTTCCCCGCGCCCCTGGAGGGGCGCTTTGCTCACCCGGCGTTTCTCCGAACCGCCGCCGTCGCCTTGCGGGCCGCCACCAGGATCGGATCCCACACCGGTGAGAACGGCGGGGCGTAGCCCAGGTCCAGGGCCGTCATCTCCTCCACCGTCATCCGCGCGGTCAGCGCCACCGCCGCGACGTCCACCCGTTTCGCCGCGCCCTCCCGGCCGACGATCTGAACGCCCAGCAGGCGGCCCGTGCGGCGTTCGGCGAGCATCTTGACCGTCATGAGGGCCGCGTTCGGGTAGTAGCCCGCGCGGCTCGTCGACTCGATCGTGACCGTCTCGTACCGCAGCCCCGCCCGCCGCGCGTCCTTCTCGCGCAACCCGGTGCGGGCGATCTCCAGGTCGCACACCTTGCTCACGGCCGTGCCGACGACGCCGGGGAACGTGGCGTAGCCGCCGCCCACGTTGGTGCCGATGACCTGCCCGTGCTTGTTGGCGTGCGTGCCCAGCGGAATGTGCCGCTCACGGCCGGAGACCAGGTCGAGGACCTCGACGCAGTCGCCGCCGGCCCAGATGTTCTCGTGACCGCGCACCCGCATCGCGAGGTCGGTGAGCAGCCCGCCGTGGTCGCCGAGCGGCAGCCCCGCGTCCCGCGCCAGGGCCGTCTCGGGCTGTACGCCGATCCCGAGGACCACCACGTCCGCCGGGTACTCGGCGTCCTGCGTGCCGACCGCGCGGACCCCGCCGTCGTCATCAGTGAGGATCTTGGTGACCTCGGCGTTGTCCACCATGGTGATGCCGAGGCCCTCCATGGCCCGGTGCACCAGCCGGCCCATGTCCGGGTCGAGCGTGCTCATGGGTTCGCTGCCGCGGTTGACGACGGTGACCTCGTAGCCGCGGTTGATCATCGCCTCGGCCATCTCCACGCCGATGTAGCCCGCGCCGACGACCACCGCCCGGCGCCCCTTGGTGGCGGCGAGGGCGTCCAGGAGTGCCTGGCCGTCGTCCAGGGTCTGCACCCCGTGAACCCCGGGCGAGTCGGCGCCGGGCAGGTCGGGGCGGATCGGGCGGGCCCCGGTCGCGATCACCAGCTTGTCGTACGACGTCCACTCCTCGGCCCCGGAGTCGACGTTCCGGGCGCGGACCCGGCCGCCCGCCACGTCGATCTCCGTGACCTCCGTCCGCATGCGCAGGTCGATGCCGCGCGCCCGGTGCTCCTCGGGTGTACGGGCGATCAGCTCGTCCCGACCGGCGACGTCGCCACCCACCCAGTACGGGATGCCGCACGCCGAGAACGAGGAGAAGTGGCCTCGTTCGAACGCCACGATCTCCAGTTCGTCGGGGCCTTTGAGGCGGCGCGCCTGCGATGCGGCGGACATGCCCGCCGCATCGCCGCCGATGACGACCAGGCGCTCCCGTGGACGGCTCGTACGGCTCATGTTCATGCGAACACGCTACGGGCAGAGGGCATCTCAGTCCTGCTCGCCCCGGTTTTCGTGCTCCGGCGCCGTCCGGGCCACGGGGAGCGGGCCGAGGGCGGGCGCCGCCGACACCGGGTCCGGGCGGCGCGGCAGCCGGGGGCGTACCACCCGGGTCCAGAGCAGCACCACGGCGGCCGCGAGCACCAGGAAGGGGAGGGCGGCGCCGATCGCCAGGGCGATCCACCGCAGGAGCGTGACGAAGACGTGCCAGCCGCCCGCCAGGGCGTCCAGGAAACCGGGCCGGTTCTCCTCCGCCGCCTTCTCAACCGGGGTCTCGGACAGCGAGAGCGTGATGGTGGCGAGGCTGGTGCGGTCCTTAAGGGACGCCTGCCGGGCGAGCAGGGCCTCCAGGTCGGCCTCGCGGGAGCTCAACTCCCCTTCCAGGGCGACCACGTCACTGAGCTTCGTCGCCCGGTCCATCAGCTCCCGCACCCGGGCCACGCTGGCGCGCTGCGACCTGATGCGGCTCTCGACGTCGACGACCTGGTCGGTGACGTCCTCGGCCTTGGCGGTGCGCTCGACGAGCTTTCCCGCGCCCTGGAGCGCGGTGAGCACCTGGTCGTACTTCTCGGTGGGGACGCGCAGCACGAGCCGGGTGCGTTCGTTGCCCTCCATGTCGCGGGTGGTGCTCTCGTCCCCGACGAACCCGCCCGCGTTCTCGACGGTCGCGCGCGCCTCGTCGAGGGCCCTGGACACGTCCTTGACCTGCACGGTCAGCGATGCCGTGCGGATGATGGCGTTCGTGGTGAGCTTCGGCGTGCTGCCGGGTGCCGTCGAGCCGCCGCCCGTGCCGCTGTCGGCGGCGCCCTGTCGCTGCGCGCCCTTGGCGGGGCCGGCCTTGCTGTCGCTCGACGCGCCGGTGTCGTCGGCGCTGCAGCCCGCGAGCGCGAGCGCGGCGGCTAGCAGCGTCGCGGCCAGCAACCGCACCGGGCGTGGGGAGCGTGGAGTGTGCATCGGTCGAACCCCCGGAAGTCGTCGTGACGGACACTTCTTCGACTCCGGGCCCCCGCGGAACGTTGGCCGGATGCGGTCCCGATGCGGTCACGGTCGGGACTCGGCGGGGACACCGGGCGCCCTCCGGGCTGTCAGTGGGGTCTGAGAGGCTGGGGACATGAGCGCAGTGGAGGCCCGCGGGGGCGCGGGGCATGTCGTCGTCATCGGGGGCGGGATCGCGGGCCTGGCCGCCGCCCACCGGCTGCTGGACCGGGGCGCACGGGTCACGGTCCTGGAGGCGTCCGACCGGGTCGGCGGCAAACTGCTGCCCGGCGACATCGCGGGCGTGCGGGTCGACCTCGGGGCCGAGTCGATGCTGGCCCGGCGGGCCGAGGCGGTGGCGCTCGCCCGA
Organism: Streptomyces cynarae; assembly: GCF_025642135.1. Taxonomy (NCBI): domain Bacteria; kingdom Bacillati; phylum Actinomycetota; class Actinomycetes; order Kitasatosporales; family Streptomycetaceae; genus Streptomyces; species Streptomyces cynarae. Next base: position 6,676,944 of record NZ_CP106793.1, read on the forward strand.
GAGGTGGGACTCACGGACCGCCTCCAGCCGCCCGCCACGGCGACCGCCTCGATATGGACCCGCGGCGCGCTGCGGCCCATGCCGAAGGGGCACGTCATGGGCGTCCCCGGCACGGCCTCCGCACTGTCCGGCGTCCTGTCCGACGAGGGCCTCGCCCGGATCGAGCGCGACGCGGAACTGCCGCGCACGGAGATCGGCGACGACGTGGCGGTGGGGGAGTACGTGGCGGCGCGCCTCGGCCGTGAGGTCGTCGACCGCCTGGTGGAGCCGCTCCTCGGCGGGGTGTACGCGGGCGACGCGTACCGCATCTCCCTGCGCTCGGCGGTCCCGCAGCTCTTCGAGGCCGCCAAGGCGCACGACTCGCTGACGGAAGCGGTCCGCGAGATCCAGGCGAAGGCCGCCGCGGCGCAGCAGACCGGTCCGGTCTTCATGGGGATCGAGGGAGGCGTCGGCCAACTGCCGCTCGCGGTCGCCGAGTCGGTGCGCTCTCGGGGCGGTGAGATCCGGCTGGAGACCGCGGCGGACGGACTGCGCCGCACGTCCGAGGGGTGGGAGGTCGTCGTCGGGGACCGTGCGGAGAGGGCGGACGCGGTCGTGATCGCGGCGCCCGCCGCCGTGGCCGCGCGGCTGCTGGCCGCCGAGTCCCCTGAAGCGGCCGCCGAACTGCGCACCGTCGAGTACGCCTCCATGGCCCTGGTCACTCTCGCCTACCGCCGCGCCGACGTCACCCTCCCCGAGGGCAGCGGCTTCCTCGTGCCGCCCGTCGACGGACGCACGATCAAGGCGTCGACGTTCGCCTCCCGGAAGTGGGGCTGGATCGCCGAGGAGGACCCGGACGTGCTGGTGCTGAGGACGTCCGTGGGGCGGTACGGCGAGACGGAGATCCTGCGCCGGGAGGACGCCGACCTCGTGTCCGTCTCGCGGCACGACCTGCGCGAGGCGACCGGCCTGGACGCCGCCCCGATCGAGACGCGCGTCACCCGCTGGACCGACGGCCTGCCCCAGTACCCGGTCGGTCACCACGCGCGCGTGGCCCGCATCCGCGCGCACGTGGCGAAGCTGCCGGCGCTCGCGGTGTGCGGCGCGGTGTACGACGGGGTCGGCATCCCGGCGTGCATCGCGAGCGCGTACGCGGCCGTCGATCAGCTGGGCGGTGACCTGCGCGGTGTCGAGGAGCTCACCGCCAACCCGGTGCAGAGCCTGCACGGCGGAGCGGGAGAATAGGTGCATGAGTGACGACGCCCCCACCACCGAGTCCGGCAGGATCCCGAACAAGGGCAAGCTGGCCAAGGACCTCAACGAGGTCATCCGCTACACGCTGTGGTCCGTCTTCAAGCTGAAGGACGTGCTGCCCGAGGACCGCGCCGGGTACGCCGACGAGGTCCAGGAGCTGTTCGACCAGCTCGCAGCCAAGGACGTGACCATCCGCGGCACGTACGACGTGTCCGGCCTGCGTGCCGACGCCGACCTCATGATCTGGTGGCACGCCGAGACGAGCGACCAGCTCCAGGAGGCGTACAACCTCTTCCGCCGCACGAAGCTGGGCCGCGCGCTCACCCCGGTGTGGTCGAACATGGCGCTGCACCGCCCGGCCGAGTTCAACCGCTCGCACATCCCGGCGTTCCTCGCCGACGAGACGCCGCGCAACTACGTCAGCGTCTACCCGTTCGTGCGTTCGTACGACTGGTATCTGCTGCCGGACGAGGACCGCCGCCGCATGCTCGCGGACCACGGCAAGATGGCCCGCGGCTACCCGGACGTGCGGGCCAACACGGTCGCGTCGTTCTCCCTCGGTGACTACGAGTGGATCCTGGCCTTCGAGGCCGACGAGCTCTACCGGATCGTCGACCTCATGCGCCACCTGCGCGGCTCGGAGGCACGGATGCACGTCCGCGAGGAGGTGCCCTTCTACACCGGGCGGAGGAAGTCGGTCGCGGAGCTGGTGGCCGGGCTCGCCTGACAAGTGGCGGCGCGCCGGCGACCGGCCGGGGGTCTGGGGGTTGTCCCCCAGGTGGTGCAGCGCCGGGCGCAGGAAGTCGGTCGCGGAGCTGGTGGCCGGGCTCGCCTGACAAGTGGCGGCGCGCCGGCGACCGGCCGGGGGTCTGGGGGTTGTCCCCCAGGTGGTGCAGCACCGGGCGCAGGAAGTCGGTCGCGGAGCTGGTGGCCGGGCTCGCCTGAGCCCACTCCGCGGGGCGCGGCCTGCCGTGCCCCCGCCGGTGGATCACGGCGGTGGGCTCGACGCGGCCGGCGGCAGTGTGTACGTCGGCGAGGGGGTCACCGGGACCGGTGTGCCGGGGTCTTCCGTGGGCCCGGGCGGCGCGGGGGAGTGGGTGAGCGGGGGCGGGCTCGAGGTGGCCGCGTCCTGCGCCAGCGCGTCGAAGTCGACGTAACCGGTGGCCTCCAGGACCTTGATGTGGTCCAGGACCGTCGCGTTCGCGTCGTCGGCGAGGGCGCGCACGAGCGAGTTGCGGGTCGTGGCGCGGACCTGGGCGACGACGGTGAAGACCTTGCCGTGGGCCCGGCGGAGCAGGTTGGCGAAGTCGCGGTCGTACTCCTCGCCCTGGGCGGCGTCCAGGGTGTCGAGCCACTGGCGCTGCTGGGCGTTCGGCTGGTTGGGCAGGGCGAGACCGAGCCGCGCGGCGACGTCGCGGACCCGGGCGTCCAGGAAGGTGTGGCCCTGCACCAGGTGCTCGCCCGCGGTGCGGACGGCCTCGGTGGTGCCCTTCTGCTCGGCCTGCTGTCCCGCGGGCAGCTCCCACAGCCCGGCCAGCCGTACCCTGGTGATGAAGTCGCGGTCCAGCGCGGACAGCGGACCGTACTGGGTCGACACGGACTCGGCGTTCAGAGTGTCCACGCCGGTGCCGGCACGGTCCGCGTAGGACCAGACCGGGAAGACCAGCGCGGCGAGCGTCCCCGCGAGCAAGATGATGAGGATCCCGGTGCCGCTGAGGATGCCGCGGCCTCGGACGGGTCTGGATCTCATGGTGCCTCCTGCTTGCGGCACCGCACGCTAGTGCGCTTCGGGTGCGAGTTGGCATATTACTGCGCCGTATACGCCAACTGCCGTACCGGACAAAGCGGCTGGAAACTGGGCATCGCTCACCGAATACCGCAGTCGCAAGACCGGGCATTGCCGGACGAATCGCGGCAAGCAACCGCTCTCCCCCAAGGGCGCGACTGTTGTGTTAACCACGGCACATTCCCCGCGGACGACCTCCTGAACGCCCGCCGGAGTGCTAGGCGGTGGGCGGACGCGGGCAGCGCCCCGCGGGAAGGCGCCTCAGTTCCGCAGCAGGATCCGCCGCGTGGCGCGGAGCGCACGGGCGGCAGGATGCCGGGACGGCGGCGTGGGGCCCGAACGCTCCAGCCACCACACGCGCAGCCGGCGCCGCGCCTCGTTGTCCTCCGGCCGCCCGGTGAGCAGCAGGTGCTCGGCGAAGTCGAGGGCGTCGCGCCGGTAGCCGCCGGTCATCGGATGCCGCTGGGCGTAGCCGAGGAAGGTGGACCGGTACCCCTCTCCGAGGATGCCGGGCAGCTCGGGCGCGACCTTGGCCACGACACCGGCCCGCTTGGCGGCAAGGGCCCGCGCCTGCACCCCGAGCCGCACCCGGTCGAACCCCTCGGGCACGGGAGTGCCGGCGACGAGACAGGACAGCAGCGCGGCCTGGGCGAGCCCGAGCCGCTGCCGGTCCGCTTCGGTGTCGGCACCCGGACGCCCGCTCGCTGCCGTCGCCAGGGGCGTACGCGTCCCCGGGCCGGGCGCCGTCTTCTCGACCGTCTCCCGGATGACGGCCAACTCCCGCTCCAGCTCCGCCGGTTCGGGGAAGTTCTCGTCGCGTTCCAGCAGGACGCCCGGTGGCGCGGTACGGGACGCCAGGTCCGCCAGGATGTCCAGGACGGGTGGCGGGACCGGGTGGGCGTGGCTGTCGTGCCAGACGCCGTCGCGTTCGTAGCCGCCCGCGACATGGACGTACGCGATCGCCTCGACGGGCAGTTCGTCGAGCGCCTTCGCCGGGTCCTCGCCCCGGTTGACGTGGTTGGTGTGGAGGTTGGCGACGTCGATCAGCAACCGCACGCCGGTGCGCTCCACCAGTTCGTACAGGAACTGCCCCTCCGTCATCTCCTCGTCCGGCCAGGAGATCAGCGCCGCTATGTTCTCCACGGCGAGCGGCACGGGCAGCGCGTCCTGCGCGATCCGGACGTTCTCGCACAGGACCGTCAGCGCGTCCCGGGTGCGCGGCACCGGCAGCAGGTGCCCCGCCTCCAGCAGCGGCGACGCCGTCCGCGGTCCGCCCGCCCGTACGAACGCGATGTGCTCGGTGACGAGCGGCGCGCCCAGGGCCTCGGCCCGCTCGGCGAGCGCGGCCAGCCGGGCCTCGTCGGGGCGGTCCGCGCCGCCGAGGCCGAGGGACACACCGTGCGGGACGACGGTGACGCCGCGCTCGCGCAGCCGCAGCAGTGACTCGGGGAGGCGCCCGGGGCACAGGTTCTCGGCCACGACCTCCACCCAGTCGAGGCCCGGCATGCGCTCCACCGCGTCGGCGATCTCCGGCCGCCACCCGATGCCCGTTCCCAGTCGCTCCATCGTCCCCTCCCTCGCCCGGCCCGCCCGTACCCGTGGACCGCCCGCTGTCGCGGTGACGGAGTCATGGCCCCGACCGTCGGTGTCGAACCCCTGACCGGGGACGTTCAGAGCAACATTTGAGGTTGCGCCCAACTCGCTACGGCTGCCGCGCGACCGCCCACGTGCCGGGGTCCCGGCCGAGCAGGCGCAGGGTCGCGGCGAGCGGATCCGCGCCGGGCGGTACGGCGAGCGGCGGCGCGAAGGCGAAGCCCGGTCCGCGTCCCACCGGGTCCGTCGGCACGAGCAGGGCGACACCGAGGGCGGCCTCGAGCACGGCGGCGGGCAGCACCGGTGCCATACCCAGAGCGGCGGCCACGTCCCAAGCGTGCACCACGTAGTCGACCAGGTGGAAGCCGAGGGCCATCCGTCCGGGCACCACGCGTCCCAGCTCGGGCAGCGCGAACTCCCGCCCGAGGACGTCCGGTTCGACGAAGGCCGCCAGCACGCTCATGGCGGCGCCGCGGTAGGTGTCGGACGGGTCGCGCATGTCCTCGGGCTCCCGCCAGTGCGCCCTCTCGCTCCCGGCACCCCGCGCGGCTGCCGCGAACCCGTGGTGCTGGGCGGCCATGTGCGCCACGAGACGTCGCAGGGTCCAATCCGCGCACGGCGTGTCGCGCTCCCAGTCCTGCACCCGGGCCAGCCCCACCAGCCGTACCGACTCCTGCACCGCGATCCGGTCGAGCTCGACGAGTTCGGCTTCGTTCGCTCCGGTGATGTCCATGGTGCCGAGAATAAAACTATGCGAACGATCGTGCTACTAGTTTCCGGCGACCGTATCCGGGGAGAAATCCTTCAGCACTCAAGGGACTTGAGGCACGATCGACGGATCGGCAGCGGCGGCCCGCAACCGCGACACGATGGCGATACGGGCCCGGCGATAGGCGGTGCCGTCGTCGTGCAGCACGGAGACGACGTTGGCGGTCTCCATCAACGCGATGAGCTCGAAGGCCAGTTGCGGCGCGTCGGTGTCGGCACGCAGCTCGCGGGTGTCGTCGCGGGCCTCGGTGATCGTGCGCTCGATGTGGGCGGTCCAGTCCCGCTGGGCCCGGAGGACCGCGTCGTGGACGGGCCCCGACCGGGCGTCGTACTCGGCGATCACGCCGTAGAAGAAGCAGCCGCCGGGAAAGACGCGGCCCTCGGAGTAGTCGAGCCACAGCTCGCACAGCCGCCACAACCGGGAGAGCCCGACAGGGGTGTCGGCGGCGGGACGCACGACCTGCTCGACGTAGATGCGCGACGCCTCCCGGACCGTGGCGAGCTGCAGCTCCTGCTTGGACCCGAAGAGGGCGAACACCCCGCTCTTGCTCAGCTGCAGCTCGGTCGCGATGCGCCCCACGGACAGCGCGTCCAGCCCTTCGACGGAGGCGATGTCGACGGTCCGCCGCAACACCAGCTGCCGGGTCCGGTTCCCCCGTTCGACCCTGCCGTCGAGCCGGGTGCCGGACATGGCGACCTCCTGGGGTGCGTGCGCGGGCGTGCGGAAAGTGTGTGCGCAAGAGGGTAGCCGGGACGCTCCCACGTACGGGAAGCGCAGGTGCGGGAGTGACTCACCGGGTCTGATCACGCTTCGCGGCCGAGTCCGCACACACCCTGGAGGGCCGTTGCCCGCAGTTCCCTCACCAAGGCGCGCACGACTGCGGAGCCGGCCAGTTCGGAGGTGGTGACATAGCCGACCCGGCGTGTCGGGCGGTCGGGTCCGAGATCGGTGATCTCGACCGAGCGCGGCGCTCCGACCAGCGAGAGCGCGGGCATGATGGCCATCCCGTGACCTCCGCTCACCAAGGAGAGCACTGCTCCGTCGTCCTCGGCCTCGATGGTCGCCTTCGGGATCCAGTCCTGCGCGGCCCACCAGGCGCAGGTGTATGAGCCGCAGTTCTCCGCCCAGTCGACCAACGGCAGAGAACGCGGGGCGGTGTGGCCCGCCGCGTACACCAGGGCGTACGGCTCTTCGAAGAGTCCGCTCGCGACCAGACCTCCGGGAAGCGGCAGCGAGCCGCCCAGTGTGGCGATGCCGATGTCGGCTTTCCCGTCGGCCACTTCGCCCGCGGCACCTCGCCCCACCTCCCGCACGATCCGCACCCGCGGCTCGATCCCGGGGTGCCTGGCGCGCAGCCGCTCCAGGACGGGCGGCAGCAACTCGAGGGCCGCACTGCGGAAGGTCACGATCCGCAGCGGCCCCTCCACCGCTTCCGGCCGGGCCGCGCCGCGCGCCTCGGCGGTCAGGACGTCCAGCAGGCGCAGGATGCGGCGGGCGTGTGCGACGGACTTCTCCCCGGCAGGGGTGGGGCGGGCGCCGGTGCGGCCGCGCTCGAAGAGGACGGCGCCGATCTTGCGCTCGCTGCCGCGCACCGAGTGGGAGACCGCCGACTGCGTCAGACCCAGTGCGCCGGCCGCGGCCGAGAAACCGCCGGTGTCCGCGACCGCCACCAGGACGCGCAGTTCGTGCGGGGCGAGATCGGAGTCGGTCGTACGGGGCACGGGACGCTCACCTCGGGGTATGAGAACTGCTCATGGAACGGCGTGTCGCATGAGCCCAACCGGCTGCACGGCAGGGGCATTCCCGCCCTACGGTCCGGCCATGAACGAGACCGCGCTCACCGTGCACCAGACCGCTCGCCCGCACGGCTTTCCCACCGCCGAGCACTTCGCCTTCGTCGAGTCCGCGCTTCCCCGTCCCCCCGCCGGCAGCGCGCTCGTGCACAACCTCTACTGGTCGGTCGACCCCTACCACCGCGAGATGATGGACGACGTGCCCGGCGGCTTCGCACTCGGCGCACCGCTGGAGGGCCGCACCATAGGGCGGGTCATCGCCTCGCGCACACCTCACCTGGCCGAGGGCGAGATCGTGTTCCACCGGCAGGGCTGGCGCACGCACTCGGTGGTCACGCCCGAGGAGATCCGGCGACTGCCACGCTTCGACGGGGTGCCGCTGACCGCGTACCTGAGCATCCTCGGCGGCACCGGTCTGACCGCCTATGTGGGCCTGACCCGGATCGCCCGGCTCCGGGAAGGCGAGGACCTGTTCGTGTCGGCCGCGGCGGGCGGGGTCGGCACGGCGACCGGGAGGTTCGCCAGGCTGCTCGGCGCCGGACGGCTCGTGGGCAGCGCGGGTTCGGCGGCGAAGGCCGGCCACCTCGTGCGGGAAGTGGGCTACGACGCCGTCTTCGACTACCACGACGGGCCCGCCGCCGACCTGCTCGGCAAGGTCGCGCCGGACGGCATCGACGTGTTCGTCGACAACGTCGGCGGCGAGCATCTGACCGCGGCGGTGGGAGCGCTGCGCGAGTTCGGACGCATCGTCCGCATCGGCACGATCAGCCAGTACAACACCCCCGACGCACCCCCGCCGCGCTTCAACCACGCGGACATCGTGGAGAAGAGCCTCCGCATGGAGGGCTTCCTGGTCAGCAACCACCGCGACGTGCAGGAGGAGTTGTACGAGTTCGCGGTGCCGCATCTGCAGAGCGGCCGACTCGCCCTGGACGAGACGGTGGTCGACGGGTTCGAGGGCATCGTCGAGGCGTTCCTGGGGATGCTGCGCGGTGAGAACACCGGCAAGATCATCGTGCGGGACCGTGCCGAAGCCCTGGCAGGCCGTTCTGGTCAGCGGTTCTGAGCAATCCGGCGGGAGAAGGACGAGCCGTGCCGTCCACGGCGCGGGGGCTCGCGGCGCCGCCTCCGGGTCAGTCGCACCGCAGCGCCGCCGCGGGGGGTTCACGGCGCCCCCTCCCGGTCAGTCGCCCCGCAGCGCCGGATGGTCCGCCACCACCGTGCAGCTGCCCGGGGCGATCTCCGTGAAGCCCGCGTCGCGTACCAACGGCAGGCCCGACGTGGTCAGTTCCTGCCAGCGCGACGGGGGAGCCGTGCGGACGGCGAGGGGGAAGCCGGCGTCGCGCCAGGCCGCTCGCTCCTCCTCCGGCAGGGCCCACCAGGCCAGTTGGGCGCCGTGGCCCGCCTGGGCCATCGCCTTGCCCGCCGACATCTCCAGGTCCGGGTTCAGCCACAGCACGGGAGCCGTCGGGTCCGCCTCCATCGGCGGCTCCGGGTCCTCCAGGTCCGTACCGGAGACCTGCAGTCGGGCCAGGTCCTTCGGCCAGCCGTCCAGCGGGACGGGAGGGAAGACCCGGACCTCCGCCGACTTGCCGGTGACCGTGATGCCCGGCAGCGCCTCGGCCCGCCGCCACTCCGCGCCGCGCGCCCGCCGCACCACCTTGCGGATCCGCGCGTCCTGCCAGTCCCGCATCGCCCGCGCCCACTCTCCCTCGCCCAGCGAACGCTCGTCGCTCAGGATCACGAGCACGGCACGCGCCGCCGTCTCAAGCGCGTCCGTGCGGGCCGGGGGAGCGGCGCGCTCGATGCGCACGACGAGCGGCAGCACGAACTGCGGCGACTCGTCGCGCGCGGTGCGCTCGGAACGGAACGGGCTGTCCTGGCGGGTCTGGTCACTGCTCACGGCGTCCAGTCTGCCAGGCGGAAGATCGGGGGATTCCGGTGGCGGGCGGGGGCCTGCCGGCTCATCCGGAGCAGGCCGTGCGCTGGGCCTCCTGCCATTCGCAGACGGGGCACAGCGTGATCCCCTTGTACGACTCCGGGTACTCCGTCGGCCGGCGGCACAGCACGCACTCGGCGAACGGGGGGCCGCCCGCCCCGGGCGCCGGGTCCGGGTGCGGGGTCCCCGTGTCGCAGTAGGCGGTCATGTCGCGGTCATCGCTCATGCCCCCAGCGTAGGCACACCCGCGCGGTCCCTACCGGCGCCGGCCCGCTGCCCCGATCAGCTCGGAGACCTTGACGAAGCGGTACCCCTGCTTGCGCAGCTCTGGCACCACCGCCCGCACCGCCTCCTCCGTCACCGGCGCCGCGCTGCGGGTGCAGTGCATGACCACCACCGAGCCGGACCGCACCCCCTCCAGCACCTGCCGCGCGACCCGGCTCGCGTCCGTGGCGAACGTGTCCCCGCTCACCACGTCCCACTGGACGACCGTGACCCCGAGGGGACCGATCGCGCGCAGGGCCCGGTCGTCGTAGCAGCCGCCGGGGAAGCGGAAGTACGGCATCACATGGGGCACGCCCGCCTTGCGGATCGCGGTGAAGGCGCGCTCCACGTCCGGGCGCAGCTGCTTCTCGGGCAGGACCGGCAGGCCGTAGCAGCTCCGGGTGAAGGAGTAGTGGCTGTAGGAGTGGTTGCCGACCTCGAAGAGCGGGTCCTCACCGATGTCCCGCGCCTCGTCGGGGTACTGGTCCGCCCAGCGCCCCGTCATGAAGACGGTCGCCGGAACTTCCAGGTCCCGCAGCGTGTCGATCAGATCGGGGTTGTCGAACGCCTCGCCGTTCTCCGCCCGGTTCCCCTGATCGGCGGTCATGTCCGCGTCGAAGGTGAGGGCGACGGTCTTGTCGCGCGTCGCACCCTTCTGGAAGACGGGTGCGAGTCCACCGGGCCCCGGCGCGGGCATGGGCGGCGTGCCGCGGGCCGCCGAGGCGGAGCCGGGGTGGTCGATGGCGCCCCGGGCGGGGCGCCGGGGGCGTCGTCGGCTCCGCAGGCGGCGGGCGCGGCGCCGAGGGCACAGAGGGCGGCAAGGCAGGCGATACGTCGCACAAGAGGGATCACCGTACGAACGTAAGGTGGCAGATGCTGTCAAAAGTGGATGTATCGGGTGGCCCTTGTCGTAGTGGTCCCTCCTGTCACCCGCCCGGCCGGGACCGTGGCCTGACCGCGCCCTGCGCCAGTAGTTCCCGGTACTCGTCCACGTCGAACTCCGCCGCCGGGTACTGAGGATCCAGCTCGCGCAGGTGTTCCAGCAGGAGCCTGCTGACGGCCCAGTTGCGGTACCACTTGTGGTCGGCCGGGACCAGGTACCAGGGCGCGGCCAGGGTGGCGCAGCGGGCCAGGGCCGTCTCGTACGCCCGCTGGTAGGCCGGCCACAGGGCCCGTTCGTCGAGGTCGCCGGGGGCGAACTTCCACCGCTTGCGCGGCGTGTCGAGACGTTTGAGCAGGCGGCGCCGCTGTTCCTCGTAGGAGATGTGCAGGAAGCACTTGATGATCGTCACCCCGTCGTCCGTGAGGGACGTCTCGAACCCGTTGATCCGGTCGTAGCGGCTCTCGATCTCGTCGTACGGGGCCAGCGAGCGGACCTTGGCGATCAGCACGTCCTCGTAGTGCGAGCGGTCGAGGATGCCGATCTCGCCGGGTTGCGGGAGCGCCTTCACCACACGCCAGAGGAAGTCGTGCCGCCGCTCCTCGGGCGTCGGCGCCTTGAAAGCGTGGATGCGGCAGCCCGCCGGGTCGAACAGGCCGATGACGTGCTTGACCGTGCCGCCCTTCCCGCTGGTGTCCATGCCCTGGAGCACCAGCAGGATCCGGCGGCGGTCCCCGGCGGTCGCCCCCGCCCACAGGCGTTCCTGAAGGCCTGCCAGGTCCTTGCCCATGCGGGCGGTGGCCGCGAGCCCGGCGGCCTTGTCGCCGGGGGCGCCGGGCGTCGCGCCGGCGTCGTGGGCGCTCAGGTCGACGGGCTCGGCGGGGGAAGGCGGAGCAGGTCACGCAGCGGGGACTCGTCGCGCTTCTTCGCCATGGCGCACCCTCGGGGGACGGCCGCACGCGTCCGGACCCTAGAACGGTGGCGTCACCGCGTTCTCGGAGGACGACAGTGCGCGGGTCGCTTCCTCGGGGAGGTCGCGGGTCGTCTCCTCCGGGAGGTCGGACGTGGGCTCGCTCGCCGACGGGGGAGCGGGAGCGTCCTCGGCCTCCGGTGTCCGGGCGCCCGCGGCGTCGTCCGGCGCCGCCTGCCCGGCGGTGACCGCCGGTGGTGCCTGTGTGGCCGTCGGCGAGGAGGGGGCGCGGTCACCGTCGCGGGCACCCTCAGCCGCCGGCTGCGTCTCGTGCTGCTGTGCCGCCCGCTCCAGGAACCTGAGCAGCTCCACCGGGAACGGCAGCACCAGCGTCGAGTTCTTCTCGGCCGCGACCGCCACCACCGTCTGCAGCAGCCGCAGCTGGAGCGCGGCGGGCTGGTCGGACATCACTCCGGCGGCCTCCGCCAGCTTCTTGGAGGCCTGGAGTTCCGCGTCCGCGTTGATGATGCGCGCCCGGCGTTCGCGGTCGGCCTCGGCCTGCCGGGCCATCGACCGCTTCATCGCGTCCGGCAGCGACACGTCCTTGATCTCGACGCGGTCGATCTGCACGCCCCACCCCACGGCCGGACTGTCGATCATCAGCTCCAGGCCCTGGTTGAGCTTCTCGCGGTTGGACAGCAGGTCGTCCAGATCACTCTTGCCGATGATCGAGCGGAGCGAGGTCTGCGCCATCTGCGACACCGCGAATCGGTAGTCCTCGACCCGGATCAGCGCGTTCGCCGGATCGACCACCTTGAAGTAGACGACGGCGTCCACGCGCACGGTCACGTTGTCCCGGGTGATGCCCTCCTGTGCGGGGATCGGCAGCGTCACGATCTGCATGTTGACCTTCTGCAACCGGTCCATCACGGGAACGATCAGGGTGAAGCCCGGCGGCCGGGGAGAGCCGAGGAGCCGCCCGAAGCGGAAGACCACCCCGCGCTCGTACTGCTTGACGACCCGTGCCGCCGAGGCGAGGCCCACGAGTCCCGCGACGCCGGCCCCCACAAGGGCACCCACCAGCTCCTGGAGCATGACGACCCCCTCGTCGAGAGGCCCGGTATGTGTGCACTTGCCACGATAGTTCCGCCGGAGCCCACCAGGCGAGGGACAACCGAGGGCCGCCGGTGCACAACCGAGGGCCCGCCGATGCATCACCGGCGGGCCCCAGGGGGTCGGGGGCCGAGCGGCCCCGGGTCGTCAGGTGCCGGACGCCATCTCCAGCGGCTCCGCGCCGGACGTCATCCGCACCGGCTCGGTCCCGGGCACGCTGTGCCGCTCCGCCCAGTTGTCCAGGGCCGTACGGCAGGCGTGGTCCAGGTGGTGCAGCCCGGAGAGGTCCAGCTCCACGGGCCGGTCCTGCGGGAGGGCCTCCAGACTGTCGAGGATCTTCGGCAGCCGCAGGAACGTCGCATTGCCCGAAAGGTACGCCTGAATGGGGCCGGCGCCCTTGTCGATGACTTCCAGCTTGACCTTCGACGCCTCCCAGGCGGTCTTGACGACCGACAGGGCCAGACCGATCAGCACGCCCTCGAACATGTTCACCGCGACGATCGAGACCGCCGTGACCACGAGGATCAGCGCCTCGCCCCGGTGCGACCGCCACAGCGACGCGACCTGCCGGAACGGGATCAGCTTCCAGCCGGCGTGGACCAGAATGCCGGCGAGGGCGGGAATGGGGATCAGCGCCAGGGCCCACGGCATCGCGGCGGCGAACAGCAGCAGCCACACGCCGTGCAGGACGCGGGAGGCCTTGGTCTTCGCGCCCGCGTTGACATTGGCGGAGCTGCGCACGATCACCGCGGTCATCGGCAGGGCGCCGAGCAGACCGCACACCGTGTTGCCCGCACCCTGGGCGATCATCTCCTTGTTGTACTCGGTGCGTGGACCGTCGTGCAGCCGGTCCACTGCCGCCGCGCTGAACAGGCTCTCCGCCGAGGCGATCAGCGTGAACGCGAGGATGGTGCCCCAGATGGCCGGGGAGGCCAGCTCGCCCAGGGCCTCGGTCCCGGGAGGCCGGATGACGCCAAGCAGACCCTCCACCTTCACCGTCGCGACCGGCAGGCTGAAGGCGAGCGTGGCGACCGTGGCCAGCACGACCGCTGCGAGGGCACCGGGCACAGCCTGCGCGGCCTTGGGCATCCTCTTCCACAGCAGGATGACGGCGATGGTGCCCGCGCCGATCGCGAGCGAGGCCAGGGCCTCCGTGCTGCTCACGGCGTCGACGAAAGCTCCCGGCAGGCCCGCGATCTTGCCGACGCCGGTCTTGGGGGCCTTCAGGCCCGCCGCCGCGTATATCTGGCCGGCGATGATCACGAGCCCGATGCCGCAGAGCATGCCCTCGACGACGGAGACGGATATCGCCCGGAACCAGCGGCCCACCTTGAGAAAGCCCATGGCGAGCTGGAGCAGTCCGGCCGCCAGCACGATCACGCCGAGCGCCGACACACCGAACTCGCTGACGGCCTCGAAGACCAGCACGGTCAGGCCGGCGGCCGGCCCCGACACCTGAAGGCTGCTGCCGGGCATGAACCCCGTGACGAGCCCGCCCACGATGCCGGTGACAAGTCCGAGCTCTGCCGGGACGCCGGAGGCGACGGCCACGCCGACGCACAGCGGCACGGCGACCAGGAAGACGACTATGGAGGCGGCGAAGTCCTGCCTCAGATAAGGAAACTTGGTCATCGCGCCGCTCACAGGGCCTCGAACGTGTCGGTATCGGTGCGGTGTTCGTGCACCGATCCGGTGTGGACCTCGTAGTACCAGCCGTGAAGGCGCAGCTGACCCGACTTCAGGCGCTGCTCGACGCACGGGTAGGAGCGCAGGCGCAGCAACTGCGCGAGCACGTGGTTCTGCACGGCCTCCGCGACCGTCGGGTCGTCCGCGGCGGACGACCGCGGCTCGGGCGCGGCGTGCGCGAGCCAGTCGCGCACGGCCGGTACGCCGGTCAGGTCGTCGCCGCGCACCAGCGCGCCGACGGCTCCGCAGTGGGAGTGGCCGCAGACCACGACGTCCTGAACGCCGAGGACCTCCACGGCGTACTCGATGGTGGCCGCCTCGCTGGTGGGGTGCTCGGAGGCGTACGGAGGCACGATGTTGCCCGCGGTGCGCAGTTCGAACAGCTCACCGGGCCGGGCTCCGGTGATCAGCGCGGGCACGACCCGGGAGTCGGAGCAGGTGATGAACAACACCTGCGGGGACTGGCCCGCGGCCAGCCGCGCGAACTGCTCCGGGCGCTGACCGTGCGCACGGGCGTTGTCGATGAGGGGCTGCATTGTCAGTTCCTCCTGGCGCGCCCTGGATGGCGCGTCGGTGTACGAAACATGGCAGATGCGGGTACGGCGACACGACACACGTCGACGCGCTCGGCCAACGTGGCGTGGTGAGGGGAGGTCGTGTCAGCCCGTACCGGGTGAAGTGCTCAGCAGCGGAACACCTGGAGTGCCGCGGCAGTGTGAGCGGTCGAGGATCTGGATATGCGCAGCGCGCCGGGAGAGGCAGCCGGTGGCCGCACGGCCGTGACATCGCGTGCCAGCGCCACGAGAGCGGGGGCCTCCGGAGCGGAGTCCGCCGCCGCGCGGTGCCGGTCACGGGTGCGCAGCGGGCCGGTGGGGCCGGCCGGTTGGCCGTGGTCGCCGCAGGTGACGACCTCGTCCGTCTCGTCGGCGCGCTTGACGGTGACCGCCTCCGGCGCTTCGACGGCGCTCACATGGGCCTGGTGCGCGGAGGCGGCGAAGGACGCGGTGGGTGCGAAGAGCTGCAGGGCGAGCAGGACGGCGGAGAGGATCGTGAGCACGAACCGGAACGTCGCACCGCGTACCATGCGCCTCCTTCCCCTTGCCGGCGTCCGTCGAAGGTGTCTGGCCAACACGTTAACCCGGCAACCGCCTTTGCAAGGTTAACTTTACGTTTCAGGTAAAGGAAAGCCCAAAAATCGAGGTGAGCGTGGCCTGAAGTCGTCGCTGACGCACGTCAGTTTGAGTCTGCTACGCGTGAACGGGCCTGTGGGGCTACTGGTCCTGAACGAGGCTCGAGGCGTCGCGTGCGAGCGCGGTGAGGCGGGAGATGGCGCGGAAGTACTTCTTCCGGTAACCGCCCTTCAGCATCTCCTCGCTGAACAGCTTGTCGAACGGCAGCCCGGAGGCGAGCACCGGCACCTCGCGGTCGTAGAGCCGGTCCGCGAGCACGACGAGCCGCAGCGCCGTCGACTGGTCGGGCACCGGCCGGACGTCCGTCAGGCACACCGCCTTCAGTCCGTCGGTCAGCGCGCCGTACCGGCTGGGGTGCACCCGCGCGAGGTGGTCGAGCAGCTCCGGGAAGGCGTCGAGCGAGGCGCCCGCGGTGGCGTAGGCCGTCTTCGTCACCTGCGCGTCGGTGTACGGCGCCGGCGCCTCTGGCAGGCCGCGGTGGCGGTAGTCCTCGCCGTCGATGCGCAGCGTGCGGAAGTGGGCGGACAGCCCCTGGATCTCGCGCAGGAAGTCGGCCGCGGCGAAGCGGCCCTCGCCGAGCTTGCCCGGCAGGGTGTTGGAGGTGGCGGCGAGCGCCACGCCCGCCTCGACGAGCTTGCCGAGCAGGGTGGAGACGAGGACGGTGTCGCCGGGGTCGTCCAGCTCGAACTCGTCGATGCACAGCAGGCGGTGGCCGGAGAGCGTCTGCACGGTCTGCTGGAAGCCGAGCGCGCCGACCAGGTTCGTCAGCTCCACGAAGGTGCCGAAGGCCTTGAGCGAGGGATCGGCCGGGGTGGCGTGCCACAGGGAGGCGAGCAGGTGGGTCTTGCCGACGCCGTAGCCGCCGTCGAGGTAGACACCGCGGGGGCCCGCGGGCGTCTTGGGGGCCTTGCTCCTGCCGAACCCGAGGAATCCCCGCCTGCCCGTGGACTGCGCCCCGCCGAGCCCGGTCGCGAAGCCCTCGAGGACGCGGACGGCCTCGCTCTGGCTGGGCTGGTTCGGGTCCGGGACATACGTCGAGAAGCGGACCGAGTCGAAGCGCGGCGGCGGCACCATCTCGGCGACGAGCCGGTCGGCGGGGACGTGCGGCTCGCGTGCGCACAGGGACAGCGGGGCCGCGACGGCTATCGGTTCGGTCCGGGAGGCGGCGGTGGAGGACGACACGCTTCCCCACTGTACGTGTCGTGCCACACTGCACGACATGCGACGCCTGTTCCCTGTGACCGACGAAACAGACGAAACAGCGGCCCGGCCGGGTGCTCCGGCCCCGGACACCGGGCAGGCGCCGGGCGCCAGCGCGGCGGGCGGCTCCGTCGACCGCGAGTGGTCGCTGGAGGAGCTCGCCGAGGCCTACGCCTACCCGGAGCCCCCGCCCGGGGGCCGGGAGCCCTGGCTGCGCGCCAACATGGTCTCCACGCTGGACGGTGCGGCCCAGCACGAGGGGCGGTCCCACCCGATCTCCAGCGCTGCCGACATGCGGATCTTCGGCACGCTGCGGGGGCTCGCGGACGTGGTGATCGTGGGTGCCGAAACGGTACGGCAGGAGGGATACCGTCCGGCGCGCGAGCGTGAGGCCTTCGCTGCGATGCGTGAGGCGGCCGGACAGGGCCCGGTGCCCGCCATCGCCGTGGTCAGCTCCAGCCTGGAGTTGGACTTCTCCTGGCCGCTGTTCACCTCGCCCCTGGTGCCCACGCTGGTGCTCACCGGGGCCGCGGCGGCCCCGGACCGGGTGGCGGCGGCCGAGAAGGCGGGCGCCCGGGTGGTGATCGCCGGGGACGGCATGGGTGTGGACCCGGTGCGCGCCGTACGCGCCCTCGCGGAGCTCGGCATGACCCGGCTGCTCACCGAGGGCGGGCCGCGCCTGCTGGGCCAGCTGGTCGTCTCCGGGGTGCTCGACGAGCTGTGCCTGACCGTCTCCCCGATGCTCACGGCGGGCGACGCGCAGCGGATCGCCGGGGGGCCCTCGCTCACGGTGCCCAAGCGCTTCGCGCTGGCGTCGTTGCTGGAGGAGGAGGGGTTCCTGTTCAGCCGGTACCGCAGGACCTGAGCGGCGGGAGCGCACGGGGCGTTTGATGGCGGAAGCTCCCGATATGCGGCGACGGCACGGAATCACCCGTTCCGTTCAATGTTCCGTGGGCACACTAGTTCTCGCGGATCCCGTGCCGGTGCCGGGGCAGGATGGTTTCCGCAAGGGCCGTGACGGCCCGCCGGGAAAGGCCCGCGGTCCATGGAGGAGAAGGGCGCCTGTCGTGTTCACGAGCGTACTGATGATCGAGAAGGCCCTCACGTCCGCCGACGTGGAGTTCGTCACCACTTTGCACGGTGACGAGCCGGTCTCCTTCCACGTCCTGCTGCAGCCCCGCGGCGACCAGGCGGACCGCCTGCTGCGGGCCATCGACGACATCGCACTGGGCGAGCTGGACGAGGCGGCGCACGAACGGGAGACACCGGAGGGCAAGGACGCCGCCGAGCTGGGGCGGCAGGCCCTGGAGGTGTCCCTGGCCGCCCTGCGCGCGGCGGGCGGCGCGGCGGAGGGACGCCTCATCGAGGACCACCCGCTGGACGCGCTCAAGGACCTGGTCGGCGAGGTCGGCGCGGACGAGGTGATCGTGCTGACCGACCCGCACTACGTGGAGGAGTTCTTCCACCGCGACTGGGCGTCCAGGGCGCGGCACAAGGTGGGCGTGCCGGTGCTCAAGCTGTTCTCCCACAGCAAGGCGTGAGCGTCACCGGGACCCTGTCGTGACGGACTAGGGTGTGTCGCTGAACGTCCGCCGTACCAGCATTCAGGAGACACGCATGGCACCCGGCCTCCCCACCGCCATGGACCGACCGCACTTCATCGGCATCGGCGGCGCCGGAATGTCGGGCATCGCGAAGATCCTCGCGCAGCGCGGGGCCAGGGTGGCGGGCAGCGACGCCAAGGACTCGCCGACCGCCGAGGCCCTGCGCGCGCTGGGCGCGACGGTGCACATCGGGCACGCGGCCGGGCACCTCGCCGACGACGCGAGCTGTGTCGTCGTCTCCTCGGCGATCCGGGAGGACAACCCGGAACTGGCCCGCGCGGCCGAACTCGGCATCCCGGTGGTCCACCGCTCCGACGCCCTCGCGGCCCTGATGGAGGGCCTGCGCCCGATCGCGGTCGCCGGCACCCACGGCAAGACGACCACCACGTCGATGCTCGCGGTGTCCCTCACCGAGCTGGGCCTGAAGCCGTCGTACGCGATCGGCGGCGACCTGGACGCCCCGGGCTCGAACGCCCTGCACGGCGAGGGCGACATCTTCGTGGCGGAGGCGGACGAATCGGACCGCAGCTTCCACAAGTACGCCCCCGAGGTCGCCATCGTCCTCAACGTCGAACTCGACCACCACGCGAACTACGCGTCGATGGAGGAGATCTACGAGTCCTTCGAGACGTTCGTGGACCGCATCGCCGAGGGCGGCACGCTGGTGATCTCGGCGGACCACGAAGGTGCACGCGAACTGACGCGGCGCGTCACGGCGTGCGACGTGACAGTGGTGACGTACGGAGGGGCCGAGGACGCCGACGTACGGGTCCTGTCGGTCGTCCCGCAGGGCCTGAAGAGCGAGGTCACGGTCCTCCTCGACGGCCAGGAGCTCACCTTCACGGTCTCCGTCCCCGGCCGCCACTACGCGCACAACGCGGTCGCGGCCCTGGCGGCGGGCGTGGCGCTCGGCATCCCGGCGGCGGAGCTGGCCCCGGCCCTGGCCGCGTACACGGGGGTGAAGCGCCGCCTGCAGCTGAAGGGCGAGCAGGCCGGCGTCCAGGTCGTCGACTCCTACGCCCACCACCCCACCGAGATGACGGCGGACCTGGAGGCGATGCGGGCGGCGGCCGGCGAGTCCCGCATCCTGGTGGTCTTCCAGCCCCACCTGTTCTCCCGCACCCAGGAACTGGGCAAGGAGATGGGCCAGGCGCTGGCGCTCGCGGACGCCTCCGTGGTCCTCGACATCTACCCCGCCCGCGAGGACCCGATCCCGGGCGTGACCAGCGAGCTGATCATCGAGGCGGCGCGGGCGGCGGGCGCGGACGTGCAGGCCGTCCACGACAAGGCGGAGGTCCCCGCGGTCGTCGCGGGAATGGCGAAGCCGGGTGATCTCGTTCTCACCATGGGCGCGGGCGACGTCACGGACCTCGGCCCGCGGATCCTGGACCGTCTCGCACAGAGTTAAGGGGTTGGCCTTCATGTCGTACGACGTCGACAAGCCGGACGAGCAGTGGCGCGCGGAGCTGACCCCGGCGGAGTACGCGGTCCTGCGCCAGGCCGGCACCGAGCCCGCCTTCACCGGTGAGTACACGGACGCCAAGACCAAGGGTGTGTACTCCTGCCGCGCCTGCGGCGCCGAACTCTTCACCTCCGACACGAAGTTCGAGTCCCACTGCGGCTGGCCGTCCTTCTACGACCCGAAGGACACCGACGCGGTGGAGCTCCTGGAGGACCGCTCCCACGGGATGATCCGCACGGAGGTGCGGTGCGCCCGCTGCGGCTCGCATCTGGGGCACGTCTTCGAGGGCGAGGGGTACCCGACGCCGACGGATCAGCGGTACTGCATCAACTCGATCTCCTTGCGCCTGGTCCCTGACGAGGGTTGACCTGACGGGTCGACGGCAAGGGGTCGTCTTCGCCCGTTGAGCCGTCGGTACAAGGATGACCGACCGGGCCGGTGGTCAAGGGGGGCGGGGGTGGTGGCCCCAGCGGTCCCGTCCCTCCGCCTCGGCTGCCGAGGGACGGCGGTGTTTCCGGGGGCGCTCGTCGTCCCCGGCTCCGTTCTCCTCGCTGTCGAGCCTCGTCGCACTCTCGGCCTCCTCCGGCGCGATTCTCGTCACCATCTCGGCGAGCTGTCGGCACGCCTGTTCGATCTCCATCCGGTTCTTTCTCTGCTCGCTGATCGTCGCACTGAGGAGCAGCGCCGTCAGCGCCACCGAGCCGTTGAAGGCCTGGAGCGTGATCATGCCGATGAGCAGGTGCTGACCCGCGAACGGGCCCGTTCTGCGCGCCGCGGCGAGGATGGCGAACGTCGAGACGGCCAGTGCGCAGGGTGCGGCCCCGGCCCGCTGGAAGCGGAAGGCCGCCCAGATCAGCACCGGCAGACCGAGGAAGAGCAGCGGTACGCGACTGGCCTCGAGGAACCCGACGCCGATGGTGGCCACCAGCAGCAGTGACGCCTCCAACCACCGGGACGGCGGCACGTCCCTCGGCAGGCGCGCGGAGCGCAGCACCAGCAGGACCGGCGTGACCAGCAGCACCCCCATCGCGTCGCCGGTCCACCAGACCGACCACGTCGGCCAGAACGCCCCCGTGGACAAGGCACCGGCGAGCAGCAGGGTGCAGCTGCCCACCGTCGCGCTGAGGAGCATGCCGGTGAAGGCCCCGAGGAACACCAGCGCCAGCGCGTCGCGCAGCCGGTCCATCTCGGTGCGGAACCCGGCGCGGCGAAGCAGTGCGTACGAGCACAGCGGTGCGAGCGTGTTCCCGACCACGATCGCGAGCACGGCGGGGATCGACGGCCCGAGAGAGATGTTGATCGCGAACGCGCCCAGGGCGATCCCCGGCCACACCCGGGGCCCGAGGAGCAGCAGCCCGGCGACGGCGATCCCGGTCGGCGGCCACAGCGGGGTGACCTGGCCGCGCACCAGTTGCTGGAGCAGCCCCAGCCTTCCCGATGCGTAGTACAGCCCGGCGATGACGCAGATCTCCAGGGCGGTCGCTGCACCGCGCCGGAGTCTTTCGTGCCGCGCGACGGACATCGGGCGCCTCCCCATCGGCTCGGCCCCGTAGTCCATCGTCCGTCGGCCGCCCGCGATCCACCATGCGGTCACCGAGCGAAGCGGTGCGGCTGCTCCCGGTGTTCCTCGGCGGCCGGGGCGCGCAGGGCGAGGATGGCCATGTCGTCGTGGCCGTCGCTGGGGCCGCGGTCGGCAAGGGTGTGGACGAAGTCCTCCAGGGGAAGGCCGGCGTAGGCGGTGGCGAGACCGGCGAGCTCGTCCAGACACTCGTCGATGGGGCGGTGGGGGTGTTCGACCAGACCGTCGGTGAAGAGGACCACGGTGCTGCCGGGGGGCAGTGGGTGGATGTGGTCGGGGCGGGTCTGCCCGGTGTCGACCCCGAGGGGCAACCCGGGTTCGGCGAACAGGTACTCCGCTTTCCGGCCGGGGGCGATCACCAGGGGCGGCACGTGGCCCGCGGCGCTCCAGTGCAGCCGCCACCCGGGCCCGTCGGGCTCGATGCGGGCCAGGCTCGTGGTGGTGACGGGGGTGTCGGTGATGCCCTGCAGGGTGCGGTCGAGCTGGGCGAGGATCGCGCTCGGCGGAGTGCACCGGTCGAAGAGCAGGGCGCGCAGCATGTTGCGGGTGGAGGCCATGGCGGCCGCGGCTTCCAGATCGTGGCCCACCACGTCGCCGATGACGGCCGCCACCGCGCCGTCGGGCAGCAGTATGGCGTCGTACCAGTCGCCGCCGAGCCGGCTCGGCTCGGCGGCGGGCCGGTAGATGGCGGCGGCGCTGAACGGCCGCAGATCGGGCAGGGCCGGCAGCAGAAGCCGCTGGAACTGCTCGGACGCGCTGCGCACCCGCTCGAACAGGCGGACGTTCTCGATGGCGATGCCGGCGGCGCCGGCCAGAGCGACGACGATGTTCTCGTCATGGACGTCGAAGGGCTGTCCGTCGAGCCGCTCGGACAGGTAGAGGTCGCCGTAGATCTCGCCGCGCACGCTGATGGCGACGCCGAGCAGGGTGCGCAGGCGCGGGTGGCCCGGCGGGAAGCCGGCGGAGGCGGGGTGTGCGGGG
Source organism: Streptomyces cynarae (assembly GCF_025642135.1). Taxonomy (NCBI): domain Bacteria; kingdom Bacillati; phylum Actinomycetota; class Actinomycetes; order Kitasatosporales; family Streptomycetaceae; genus Streptomyces; species Streptomyces cynarae. The sequence continues at coordinate 6,698,926 of NZ_CP106793.1, forward strand.
ATGTCGTCGACCCGCAGCGGTTCGGGGTTGCTGATCAGCTCCCCGAGGACGCCACGGCCCTCCGGCAGGCCGACGCGAGTCAGGTCGGCGTACTCCCGCTCCGACAGGCCGACGGCGATGAACTCCCTCAGGGACTGCCCGGACTCGTCGAGTACTCCGAGTGCCCCGTAGCGGGCGCCCACCAGGTCCATGGCGGTGGTCACGATGCGGTTCAGCACCCCCGGCAGCTCCACCTCCCGACTGATGGCCACCACGGCGTCCAGCAGCCCCTGCAGCCGGTCCATGGCGGCGAGCAGGGCACGCAACTGCTCGTCGATCCGGCCCAGCTCGTCACGCAGCCGCAGACGCAGGTCGTGCGGGGCCGGTTGCCGTGGTTGCCGCCTCGGTCCGGTCATGACGGACGCCCTTGCGGCCACTCACGCGGACGGTACACACCGGCCTCCTGGCACGACCGTGGTCGAACGGGACGGCGACTTGGCACGACGCGGTGGTGCGAGTCGCCCATATCACGGCAAAGCTACATGTCGTCTTCCTTGCCCGAAAGGTCCGCTCCGGAGGGTTTAGCCCGAAACACCCGCTCTGGAGGGTGTCGCCGACCGCCGACCGCCGACCGCCGACCGCCGACCGCCGACCGCCGACCGCCGACCGCCGACCGCCGACCGCCGGCGCCGGCGCCGACGCCCGGGGGCGGGGTCCGGGGTCCGGGTCAAGGCTCAGGGGCCGGGCACCAGGGGTCAGGGGTCAGGGCGCAAGGCTCAAGGCGCAGGCGTCGGCTTCCGGCGACGCGGAGATCATCACAATGCGGCAGCAACAGCCGACTACCGGCGGTCGCTCACTTGACCACGGGCGGTCACCCGCGATTGGCTCCGGCACAGCGCGAGCCACCGAGCCGATACTCCCCGGCTCACTCCGCTCTTCCCGTACGACCGCCGTCCTCTGGCTCGGCTGCACAGCGAGGTGCCGCACCCCCATGAAGACCCCTCCTTCTCCGCACAGCTCCCGCAGAGCCCCGCTCGGCACCGCCCTGACCGCCGCCCTCGCCGCCTGCCTGCTGCTGGCCGGCTGCTCCGGCTTCGGCGGCGCCGGATCCGACGCCGACGCGAAGGCGTCCGGCCCCGGCCGGCTCAAGGTCGCCCTGGTCACCCACGGAGCCAAGGACGACGCCTTCTGGGAGCTGGTGCGCAAGGGCGCCGAGGCGGCCGCGGCCAAGGACGGCGCCGAGTTGACGTACGTGGGAGACCCGGACCCGGCGGGACAGGCGGAGTTGGTGCGGGACGCGGTCAAGAACCGGGTCGACGGCATCGCGCTGACACTGGCCAAGCCGGACGCGATGAAGGGAGCGATCGCCGACGCCCGGGCGGCCGGCATCCCGGTCGTGGGGCTCAACTCCGGGATCGACGCCTGGCGTTCCGAGGGCGCGCTCGAGTACTTCGGCCAGGACGAGAGCGTCGCGGGCCGCGCCGTCGGCGACAAGCTGGACGACCTCCACGCCAAGCACGCCCTGTGCGTCATCCACGAGCGCGGCAACGTCGCCCTGGAAGCGCGCTGCGCCGGGGTGAAGAAGGCCTTCGGCGGCCAGACCGACCTGCTCTACGTGGACGGCACCGATATGAACGCCGTGACCGGCGCCGTCGCCGCCCAGCTGCGGCAGGACCCGACCATCGACGAAGTGGTCACGCTGGGTGCGCAGTTCGCGCTCGCCGCGGTCAAGTCGGTGCAGCAGGCGGGCAGCAAGGCGCGCGTCGCCACCTTCGACCTCAACACCGACCTCGTCAAGGCCGTGCAGGACGGGAACGTTCAGTTCGCCGTGGACCAACAGCCCTATCTCCAGGGCTACCTCGCCGTGGACTCGCTGTGGCTCTACAAGACCAACGGCAACGTCAGCGGCGGCGGCACCGCCCCGGTGCTCACCGGTCCGGCCTTCGTGACCAAGGCGAACATCACCTCGGTGGCGAAGTTCGCGGCGGGCGGCACCCGCTGAGCGGCCACCCCTGCCCCGAGCAGGCGCTGGTCCCGAGAGACGCCGAAACGATACGGTCCCTGTCGGTGCGCCAGGTCACACGGACGGATAACATCCTGCGCACCCCTGTGTCGCACCGGACACGCGCTCACCCCTCGCGTCCGTCCCCCTTCCCCGTACCCCATGGACCGCTCTAGGACCACGATGTCTCGACGGACACCGACACGTATCCGGCGCCGTCTCGGCTCCATACGCCTCTCCCTGATCCTCCTGGCCCTGGTCCCCAGCGTCACGCTCGCCGCCGTCTGGGGTGTGACCACCACCCAGATGTTCTCGGAGGGGCTGCGGCTGCGCGCGCAGACGGAACTGAGCCGTTCCACCGGCGCCATGGGCACCGAGGCGGCGCTCGCCCTGCAGCGGGAGCGGCAGCTGTCCGCGGCGTGGCTGGGCTCCCCGCACGGCTCCCGGGCCGCTCTGGACACGCAGCGCAGGGCGACGGACGCGGCGGTGGCGCAGCTCACCGGGCAGGCCGACGCCATCCAGCGGGCGCCGTCCCGCATCAAGGATCCGATGTACTCCGTCGTCGCGTCGGTGGGCAGCCTGGAATACTACCGCGACCAGGTGGACCATCCCACGGACATCACCGCCCAGCAGGCGCTGGACCAGTACACCGCGATCATCGGCCGGCAGATCCAGGCCTTCCAGGAGCTCTCCCAGGTCGACGACGGCGACCTCACCTCGCAGGCAGGCCCGCTGGTCGCGCTGGAACACGCCGCGGAGCTGGCCTCCCAGGAGGACGCGGAGCTCACCCTGGCCTGGCCGTCGCGGCACATGGACGACGCTTCGTGGAACCAGTTCATGCAGCTGGTCCACGCCCGCCGCTGGCTGGTCCAGGACCAGATCGTGCCCTCGCTCCAGGGGAGCATGAAGACACAGGCCGAGCGGATCCTGCAGTCGCCCGAGTGGGCGACCCTCCAGAACGTCGAGGACCAGGTGCTCGCGGCCCGGACGGCGTCCGGCGCGCGCGGGATCGCCCTGCCGGACGTCCGGCAGCGGTGGAGCACCGCGATGAACACGCTCGCCGACCAGTACGCGGCGCTGATCCGGCAGCAGACGGCGCAGCTGCTCGACCGCAGCGCCGCCACAGCGCACGGCCTGATTCTCAAGGCCGGCTCGCTGAGCGCGGGAGGGCTCGCCGCCCTCCTGCTGTGCGTCGGCATGTCCTGGCGGATCACCCGCTCCCTGTCCCGGCGGCTGCGGGGGCTCAGACTCGCCACGCTCTCCCTGGCCGAGGAGCGGCTGCCCGACGTGGTGGCCCGACTCGAGCGGGGCGAGAAGGTCGACGTGGAGTCCGCCACGCCACCGCTCGACTACGGGAGCGACGAACTCGGCCAGGTGGCCCAGGCGTTCAACACCGCCCAGCGCACCGCCGTGCACACCGCCGTCGAACTCGCCGAGACCCGGCGCGGTTTCCAGAAGGTGATCCTCGGCATCGCCCGGCAGAGCCAGAACCTGGTCAATCTCCAGCTCAGCAAGCTGGACGCGCTGGAGAGACAGCACCAGGACCCGGACGTCCTCAAAGGGCTGTACGAACTGGACTCCACCGCTAGCCAGTTGCGCCGCTACGAGGAGAACCTCGTCATCATCAGCGGCGAGCAGCCCCGGCGCAGCTGGACCGAACCGGTCGCGCTGATCGACATCGTGCGCAGCGCCGTCGGCGAGGTCGCCGAGTACCAGCGGGTGGAGGTGCACACCGACGAGGACGTGTACCTGTCCCCGCCCGCGGTGGCCGACCTGATCCACCTGCTGGCCGAACTCATCGACAACGCGACCGTGTACTCGCCCGCCCCGAGCCCCGTCGAGGTGCGGGCCGCGCTGGTCGCCAAGGGCCTCGCCATCGAGGTCGAGGACCGCGGCCTCGGCATGTCCGAGGACGACTACGCCCAGCTCAACGCCCAGTTGGCGGTGGCTCCGCAGTTCGACGTGGTGGCCCTCGCCGACGACCTCAGGCTCGGCATGTTCGTGATCGCCCGCCTCGCCACCCGGCACGGCATCGCCGTGACGCTGCGCCCTTCGCCGTACGGCGGGACCACGGCGATCGTGCTCGTCCCGCACGACGTCGTGGTGCGCGAGGCCCCCGGGACCTCACAGGCAACCGACGCCGAGCCCGCCCGGGAACCCCGGCACGCCCGCCCGGCGGCCCGCACCACCGGGACCGCTCCCGCGGCCGACGCCCGGCGCCGGGAGCCCACCCGGAGGGAAGGCGCCGTGCACACCGATGAAGCCGGGCGCGCCGGAGGACTTCCCCCGCTGCCGCGCCGGGTGCCGCAGACCAGTCTGGCCGCCGAGCTGCTCGAGGAGGCCGCGCCCGCCGAAGGGGACGGTGCGCTCGACGAGTTCACCGCCGAACGCGCCGCCTCCTCCCTCGCCGGCTTCCAGCGCGGCACACTGCGGGCGCGTGACGAGGGCACCCTGGAGCAGTACGACCAGGAGGAGCCCGCCGTGGCCGACGCACCCGAGGCCGCACCGAAGTCCACACCGCTCGCCGACCGCTCGTGAAGGACACCGACATGACACGCTCCCCCGCCACGCACAGCCAGCTCGACCAGTTGCTCACCTCGCTCGTGGACCGGGTCGCCGGGGTCGCCCACGCGGTGGTGCTCTCCGAGGACGGACTGGTCGTCAGCCACTCCACCGGATTCGTCCGCGACGACGCCGAACGGCTCGCGGCGACCGCGTCCGGCCTGATGAGCCTCAGCAAGGGCGTCAGCATGGACTTCCGTGGCGGCCCGGTGCGCCAGGCGCTCATCGAGATGGCCCACAGCTATCTGATCCTCACCCAGGCGGGGCCCGGCGCCCACCTCGCCGTCCTCACCGGCCCGGGCGCCGACGTGGGAGTGGTGGCGTACCAGATGAACATGCTGGTGAAGAAGATCGGTGAGCACCTGAGTGCGGCACCGCGTGCGGGCGTCGGCGCGTCCGACAGCGGCGAGTGAGGTGAGCGGAGGCGACGCGGCGGGCCGGCTGGTCAGGCCGTTCACGCTGACCGGCGGACGGACCCGGCCCAGCCGCGCCGACTTCACCCTCATCACGACGGTGACGGCGGTGGACCCGCCGCCCGCGTGGGCGCCGCGGCTCCAGCCCGAACACGCGCGGATCCTGAAGCGGTGCGCGGAGCCGATCGCCGTGGCGGAGCTCGCGGCCCATCTCGATCTGCCGGTGAGCGTGGTCGTGATCATGCTGTGCGATCTGCTGGAGGCGGGCCGGATCACCATCCGCCCGCCGCACCCCGTCTCCCGGACTCCGGACCTTCAACTGCTGCAGAAAGTGAGGGACGGCCTTGGCCGGCTCTGACACCGCCACCCCTCCGGCGCCGGCCCCCGACACGGTGAAGATCCTCATCGCCGGGGGCTTCGGCGTCGGCAAGACCACCATGGTCGGGTCGGTCAGCGAGATCGTCCCGCTGCGCACCGAGGAACCGCTCACCACCGCCGGGCTGGACGTCGACGACCTCGTCGGCATCGAGGAGAAACGGGCCACCACCGTGGCCCTGGACTTCGGCCGCATCACGATCGGCCGGGACCTCGTGCTGTACCTCTTCGGCACGCCCGGTCAGCAGCGGTTCTGGTTCATGTGGAACGACCTGGCGATCGGCGCGCTCGGCGCCGTGGTCCTGATCGACGTCCGCCGCCCGGAGTCCAGCTTCGCCGCCATCGACTTCTTCGAACGCCGCGGCATCCCCTTCGTCGTCGCCGTCAACGGCTTCTACGGGCAGCACCCGTACCCGCCCGAGGAGATCAGGGAGGCCCTGGCACTGCCCGAGCACGTCCAGGTGCTGCTGTGCGACGCGCGGGAGCGCGAGTCGTGCCGGGACGTCCTCATCGCCCTGATCGACCAGTTGATCGCCTCGGTGGTGTGACACAGGGCCTGGGGAGGGCCCCGACGCTCCGTCAGGCCGACGCGTCCGACAGGCGGACGAAGGTGTGACCCCTCGCCAGCAGCCGCGGTACGGCGGCGGCGATGCCCGGGGCGGTGCCGCCCTCGGGGTGGTTCATGTGGCAGATGACGATGGAGCCGCCGGGCGCGGACCCGACGGTGGTGCGTACTTGCTCGGGAGTGAAGGTTGCGCCGCCGTCCCCGTTGACCGAGAAGCTCGCGAAGCGTTCCCCCAGGTCGGTGACGATCCGTGCCGCGACGTCGTCGCAGTACGCGGTGCCGGACCGGAAGAAGCGCGGCGGGGCGCCCAGCAGCCGGGTGAGCTCGGCCCGGTTGCCGGCGATCTCGTCGTAGACCTCTCCGGCGTCCCGGGTGCCGGGGATGCCGTAGGCGGAGCGCCCGGTGACGGACAGCGGGCGGTGCCGGGTGCCGTGGTTGGCGATCTCGAACAGCGGCTCGGCGGCCAGCCGGCGGAAGAGGGCCGGGTTGGCGTCGATCCAGCGGGAGTTGATGAAGAGGGTCGCCGGCACTTCCCGGCTGCGCAGGAAGTCGATCAGGGCCTTGTCGTAGCCGTTGCCGCCCGGGCCGCCGCAGGCGTCGAAGGTCAGCGCGATCTCACGCCTGCCCTTCGGCAGCGCGTGCACCACCCCCGGTGCCTCGAAGCCCCAGGTGTTCGGCACGGCATGACCGTAGCGGGCCACGATCTCGGCACGGGTCACCTCCGGTGCCGTCGCCGAAGGGGTGGGCGTCGGGGTGGCCGTGGCGTTCGGTGTGGCCGTGACGTTCGGGGCCGGCGCGCCGGGCGGGCCGGACGTGGGCGTCCCGCCGCTCGTCGCGCTCTTCCGGCCCGCGCATCCGGCGAGCACGCTGGACGCCATGGCGGCCAGCACGGCCCGGCGACCGGTCGTCATCCACACTCCCAGCTGGTCGAAAGGGCGGCGACGGACAGCCGCCGCACCACCGCAACCGTACGGGGCGGAAGATCCACGACCGGGAAGGCACCGGTAAGGGTTCCCCAACAATCCGGTCACGTCGCCCGGTGGCACGATGGCGGCGTCGTACCCTTGACCGGCCGCAAAGACGTTGCGCTCAGGGAGCTTCGAGCTGCGACGCCGGGACCGGGAGGAGGCGAGATGGACAGTAGTCCGGGCCATAGTCGGCCCCGTTCCGCGTTGTCCTGGTCGTCCTTCCGCGGCCCGGGGCAGCACATCCTTCCCCGCTGACCGCCCGGCGACTCGAGCCGGTGCCGCACGCGGCCCCGCCGGGCCGCGTGTTGTCGTGTGCGCACCAGCGGGAAGGCCGCTGCCACGGGCCGCCCGGTGCCCCGCCCCGACGGGGCGAGGGGGTGTTCCTCATGGCTGCCCACACTCTGCTCATGTCCACCGGCGCCCGGCTGCGTGACCGCCGGGTCCGTCTGGAGCGACGCGCCACCGCCTCCAAGGCGGTCCGCGGCTCGCTGGTCTCCCTGGCCGGACTGGTCGGCGGACCCGTCACCAATCAGGCCGGCGAGGAGGTCGGCCGCCTCGTGGACGTCGTCGCCCGGCTCTACGGGGCGGAGTCGTACCCGCCCGTCACCGGGCTGATCCTGCGCATCGGGCGGCGGCGCACCTTCCTGGCCGCCGACGCCATCGGCAAGGTGCACGCCGGGCACGTACGGCTGCGCGCCGCCCGAGTGGACCTGCGGGACTTCTCCCGCCGCCCCGGCGAGGCGCTGCTGGCCAGGGACGTCCTCGACCACCAACTGGTCGACGTGGACGGGGTCCAGGTCACGCGCGCGGCCGACCTGTACCTGGCACCGCTCGTCGACCGCGTCGTCCTGGTCGGGGTGGACGTCTCGCTGCCCACCCTGCTGCGCCGGCTGGGCCCGCGCCGCTGGCAGGCCCGCCCGACTCCCGAGCGGGTCCTGGACTGGCAGGCGGTGGCCCCGTTCGCCGAGGAGGCCACGGAGGGGCCGCCCGAGGTGCGGTTGCGTGCCTCCCGGACCGCGCTGCACCGGCTGCGCCCGGCCGACCTCGCCGACATCCTCGAGGACCTCGGCCGCGCCGAACGGCAGCAGCTGCTGGGCTGGCTGGAGCCCGAACAGGCCGCCGACGCACTGGAGGAGATGGAACCGGCCGAGCTGGAGGCCCTGCTGCGGGAGGCGCAGCCCGAGCACGCCGCCCGGCTGGTGGACGAGATGGAGCCGGACGAGGCGGCCGACGCGCTGCGCGACCTCACCCCGGAGGAGCGCGAGTCACTGCTCACCCGTATGCCGGACGACCGGTCCGCGGAGCTGCGCCGACTGCTGGCGCACCGGGAGGGCACCGCGGGCGGCGCCATGACCACCCTGCTGATCATCGTCCACCGGGACGCGACCGTGGCCGAGGTGCGGGCCCGGCTGGCCGAGCAGGCCGAGCACCGTACCGAGATCGACGCCGTCGCCGTCGTGGACGACGAGGGCCGGCTGCTGTGCGACATGGCGCTGTTCGACCTGGCGGTGGCCGAGGACGCGGCCCCGGTGGCCGATCTGGTCGCCTGGCGGGCCCAGTTCGGTCCTCCGGTCACCGTGCGCGCGGACACACCGCTGTCCGAGGCCGCCGACCAACTGGTCGCCGCCCGCGCCTCCTCGCTGCTGGTGGTCGACGACACCGACCGTCCCCTCGGCCGGATCCTGGCCGACGACCTGCTCGACGCCCTGCTGCCCGAACGCGGGCGCGTGCACTTCAGGAGGTTCCTCCAGTGACCCGCGACCTTCATACGTCTTCGGCGACCAAGGCACCGGGCACCACCGGCGCACCCGCCGCCCGCTCCACGGGGTGGCGCCGCCTGACCATGGTCGCCGCGATCGCGGGCCCCGGGCTGGTCGCGGCCAACGCCGGCAACGACGCGGCCGGGATCGCCACCTACGCCTCGGCCGGCTCCCAGTTCGCCTACGGCACCTTGTTCTTCATGGTCCTGGTGACCGTCGCCCTGGTGATGGTGCAGGAGATGGCCGTCCGCCTCGGCGCGTACACCGGCAAGGGCCTCGGCGCCCTGATCCGCGAACAGTTCAGCCTGCGCCTGACCGCGCTCGCCGTGTTCTGCCTGCTGCTGGCCAACACGGGTCTGGTCGTCAGCGAGTTCGCGGGCATCGGCGCCGCCTTCGAACTGCTGGGGGTGCCCAAGTGGGCGGTCATCCCGCCGGCCGCGATCCTGCTGTGGGCGCTGGTGCTGTTCGGCTCCTACCACTGGGCCGAACGCATCTTCCTGATCATGTCGCTGGCGTTCTTCGCCTATCCGGTCGCGATGATCCTCGGCCACCCCGACTGGGCGGCGGTCGGCCGCCACCTCGTCGTCCCGCACGTCGAGCCGAGCAAGGACTTCATCCTGCTCGCGGTCGCCCTGATCGGCACCACGGTCAGCCCCTACATGCAGTTCTACGCCGCCGCCGGTGTCGTCGACCGCGGCGCCAAACCCGCCGACTACCCGCTGATCCGCGCCGACGCCGTTCTCGGCGCGGTGTTCGCCTGTGTCATCAGCCTGACCATCATCATCGCCACCGCCGCCGCCATCGGCGGAACCGGCCCGCTGAACTCCGCCGCCCAGGCCGCCGAGGCGCTGAAACCCGTCGCGGGACAGAACGCCGAACTGCTGTTCGCGTTGGGCCTCATCGGTGCCTCCGCGCTCGCCGGAGCCGTCGTCCCGCTGTCGGCCAGCTACGCCATCGGTGAGGCCGTCGGCGCGGAACGCTCCGTCTCGCGCAGCTTCCGCGACGCCCCGCTCTTCCTCGGCCTGTTCACCGCCCAGATCGTCCTGGGCGCCACTCTGGCCATGACCCCGATCGACGTCATCCGGCTGCTGATCGGCACGCAGGTCCTGCAGGGCCTGATCAGCCCGGTCGTCCTGGTCTACCTGCTGGTGCTGACCAACCGCCGCACCGTGCTCGGCCCGGCCGCCAACGGACCCCGCTACCGCATCGCCGCCACCGCGGTGGTCGTCGGCGTGGCCACCATGTCCACGATCCTGCTCGGGCAGACCGTCCTCGGCTGGTTCGGGCTGGGCTAGGGCCTCACGTTCGGATCATGTCGGGCTCGCGGGGCCTGGCACGCACTCCCTCACTGCCTTGACGGCGTGGGGGCACCCCCAGCGGCGTTGTCGTCACTCGCCGACTCCGCCACGCTCGAACACGCTCGCGCGGGGGGACCCCCATCGCGTCGCCCGCCGCGGTAGCGGCTGATGTCACAGCCTCCTCCGCCTTGCAGCTGCACGCTTCCCCACGCTCGAACGAGCTCGCGCGGGGGCACCCCCATGGCCCCGCTCCCTGATCCGGCCTGATCCGAACGAAAGACCCTGGGAACGTGTCAGCCGTGCTGCCGGCGGATGCGCTGGGCCACCTCGTTGTCCTCCGTCTCCCACCAGGGGCGCACGCGGTCCTCGTCGGCCGTCTGCCCGGGGGCGGGGGCCGCGGGGACCAGCTCCGTCTCCAGGCGGCGGTCCAGCGCGACGGTCTGGGCGCGTTCGGTGCGCGCCCACTGCACCAGGATCGCGAGCAGGAAGGGCAGCGCCACCAGCTCGGCGATGCTGATCATCGCGCCGCCGCCGAGCTGCTGGTCGTGGTGCACGTCCGGATCCCACGGCGGGGCGTGGTGCAGGTACCAGGCACCGGCGATCAGCGTGCCGTGGGTCATCACCACGATCCCCGGTACGGCGTCGATGATCCCGTCCACGAACACCAGCGCCGCGCGCACCGGGTGGGTGCACCAGGCGGGCAGCGCCCCCTCGTGGGTGAGGACCGGGACGACGAACAGGGTCCCGGCCAGCAGCAGGTGGAGATACATCAGCTCGTGCAGCCAGCCGAGGCGCAGGGCGGTCGCGAAGTACGGCGTGAAGTACACCGTCAGCTCGGTGGCGAGCACCAGGGCCGTGCTGACCAGGGGGAAGGTGAGCAGCCGCACCACCCGCCCGGTCATCGCCCGCCGCACCCGCCCCGAGGCATGCTCGGGCAGGGCGCGGACCGCCAGATGCAGCGGGTCGCCCAGCGCCAGGCCGAGGGGAGCGATCAGGTCGAGCAGGACGTTCTGCACCGCGGCGGGCCAGAACAGCGCGTGGTCGTACACCGCGAGCGCGGACATGGTCGCCACGACGAGCGTGCCGAGGCCCAGCAGCGCGAAAGTGACGGTGCGGGCCAGGGGCCAGCGCTCGCCCCGGCGCCTCAGCCTCCAGACGCCCCAGCCGTAGAGCGTGCCGAGGAGGAGGACCAGGAGGAGCGCCGGGACGTCGAGGTGCCACGAGGACAGCAGCCGTCCCGTGGTGAGCTGCGGCAGGCTCGCCGTCGTCATGGCCATCTCGTTCAGCGGCATGCCGGTCATGCTCTCCCTCGCCTGCGGATTTGCGCAAACCCGCAAGTCAAGGGTTCACCTCGATCCGGCTCCGGCGACTGCCCACAGGTCCTGTCGCACGCGCCACGGTGCCGCAACACACGCCGTCTAAACTCTCCCCGCAACGGCCCGCACGACATCGGCCGAGTTGAGGCCGCTCTCCGCCACACCCGAAGGGCATTCGGCGTTTTGATACGGATAGATTCAGTAACGAAGCGGTATCCGGACGGCACGGTGGCGGTCGACAGGCTGTCTCTGGAGATACCGGACCACTCGATCACCGTCCTCGTCGGCCCCTCGGGCTGCGGCAAGACCACGACCCTGCGCATGATCAACCGGATGGTCGAGCCGAGCGAGGGCACGATCACCCTCGACGGCGTCGACATCGGCGAGCAGCCGGTCAACGTCCTGCGCCGGTCCATGGGCTACGTGATCCAGAACGCCGGGCTCTTTCCGCACCGCACCATCGTCGACAACATCGCCACCGTGCCCCGCCTGCTCGGCTGGAGCAAGGACCGCGCCCGCGACCGGGCCCGGGAGCTGATGGAACGGGTCGGGCTCGACGCCTCCCTCGCCAAGCGGTACCCCTACCAGCTCTCCGGCGGACAGCAGCAGCGCGTCGGCGTGGCCCGGGCACTCGCCGCCGACCCGCCGGTGCTGCTGATGGACGAGCCGTTCTCCGCCGTCGACCCGATCGTCCGCAAGGGCCTGCAGGAGGAACTGCTCAGGATCCAGGGAGAGCTGGGCAAGACCATCGTCTTCGTCACCCATGACATCGACGAGGCGATCCGGCTCGGCACCATGGTCGCCGTCCTGCGCACCGGCGGCCGGCTCGCCCAGTTCGCGCCGCCCGCCGAACTGCTGTCGTCCCCCGCCGACGCCTTCGTGGAGGACTTCCTCGGCACGGACCGCGGCATCCGGCGGCTGTCGTTCTTCACCTCCGAGACCCTTCAGCTGCTCAAGACCCCGATCGTCGCCGTCGACTCCACCGCCGAGCAGATCGCCTCCCACGCCACGCCCGAGGTGCCGTACCTGCTGGTCACCGACCTCGACGGCAGACCGCTCGGCTGGAGCGAGCCGGGCGAACTGACCGCCGGGGACATCGCGCCGGAGCGGCTGCTGCCGTACGGGCGGCCGTTCGCCCACGGCAAGGACTCGCTGCGCGCCGCGCTCGACGGCGCCGTGCTCTCGCCCACCGGGTGGGCCGTCGCGGTGGACGACGGCGGCCGGGTGGTCGGCGTGGCCTCGCAGGCCACCATCGGCGAGGCGATCCGCAGCGCCCACGCCGAGGGCCTCAGCGACACGAAGGTCGCCGGATGAACGGGTTCTTCGACATCCCGAGCGACCTCCAGCACAGCTGGCTGGGGCTGATCGGACTGCACCTGAGGGAGGCCCTGCTGCCGGTCCTCGCCGGCCTGGTCGCCGCCCTGCCGATCGCCCAGCTGTGCGTCCGCTTCCGCTGGCTGTACCCGCCCGTGCTCGGTGTGACGACGGTCCTGTACGCCATCCCGTCGCTGGCGTTCTTCGTCGTGCTCATCGACTACACCGGCCAGAGCGAGCTCACCGTGATGATCCCGCTGGCCGTGTACAGCCTGGTGGTGCTGGTACCGGCGATCGTGGACGGTGTCCGCTCGGTGCCGCAGGAGACGCTGGCGGCGGCCACCGCCATGGGCATCGGGCCCGTACGGCGCTATCTCCAGGTGCAGTTGCCGATCGCCGCGCCCGCCATCCTGGCCGGCCTCAGGGTCGCCACCGTCTCCAGCATCAGCCTGGTCAGCGTCGGCGCCCTCATCGGCAACCAGGGTGCGCTCGGCAACCTCCTCGCCGACGCGATGTTCTACCACCGGCCCGTCCTCGCGGTGAACTCGGTGGTCACCACGGCCGTCCTCGCGATCCTCGTCGACGCCCTCCTCGTCCTGGTACGCGTCCTGCTGACGCCATGGATGCCACGCGGCACCGGCAGGAGGCGCAAGGCCGCCGCACGGCCCGAACCGTCCGCACTCGCCCTTAAGGACGCGCCCCGGTGAACGTCCTCAACTTCGTCAACGCGTTCTTCAGCGACAGCGCCCACTGGCACGGCTACGACGGCATCCCGCAACGCCTGCTCGAACACATCCAGTACTCCCTGACGGCCCTTGCCATCGCCGCCGCCATCGGGCTGCCGGTGGGTCTGCTCACCGGCCACACCGGGCGCGGCGGCAACGTCCTCGCGTTCGTCGCCACCGCCGCCCGCGCACTGCCCAGCTTCGGTCTGCTGGTCCTGATGTTCGTGCTGCTCGGCCTCGGGCTGCTGCCGGTCATGATCCCGCTGGTGGTGCTGGCCGTGCCGCCGATCCTGGTGACCACGTACGAGGCCGTGCGCTCCGTCGACCCCTCACCGGTGGACGCCGCGCGGGGCATGGGCATGAGCGAGCCCAGGATCCTCTTCCAGGTCGAGGTGCCCGTGGCGCTGCCGCTGATCCTCAGCGGTCTGCGCTCGGCGGCCATCCAGATCGTCTCGACGGCCACCATCGCCGCGTACGTCAGCCTCGGCGGCCTCGGCCGCTACATCGTGGACGGGCTCTACCAGCGGGACTACGAGAAGGTCGTGGGCGGGGCCACCCTGGTGGCCGTGCTGGCGCTCGCCACGCTCACGGTGTTCTGGGCCGTGTCGCGGACCGCGGTGTCGCCGGGAGTGCGCAGGAGCGCGTGAACGACACGCGGCAACCGCCCACTCATCGAGGCCGATCGGTGACCCGGCTGCTCTTGACTGACCGAGAACGAGCTGGATTGGATCAGTGGAGTGCGGTGAGCCGCACCAGCACAGCACAGCACGCCCAGCCCCAACCCATCGGCCCGGAACGGGAACCGTGACTTCTACAGCGAACGCCAGCACGTCCAGCAGGAGACTCCCCGGCGCGGCCACCGTCGCCCTCGCCGCCACGGCGGCACTGCTCGCGGGGTGTTCCTCGTCCTCCGACACCAAGTCCGACAACCCGCTCCAGGGCGGCAAGGCGAGCGGCGACTCGGTCGTCGTCGGCTCCAACAACTTCTCCGAGAGCATCCTGCTCGCCGACGTCTACGGCGAGGCCCTGAAGGCCAAGGGCGTCAAGGTCACCTACAAGCCCAACATCGGCAGCCGAGAGACGACGTACGGCCTGCTGAAGAACGGCTCGATCACCGTCCTGCCCGAGTACAACGGCGCGCTGCTGGCCTACCTCGACAAGAAGGCGGCCCCGAAGACGGTCGCCGCCACCACGGCCGCCATCAACGCCGAGCTGGACTCCAAGCTGACGCTCCTGGAACCGGCGCCCGCGCAGGACAAGGACTCCGTCACCGTCAACCAGGACACGGCGAAGAAGTACAACCTCACCGAGAAGTCCTCCATCGCCGACCTCAAGGACGTCGCCAAGGACCTGGTGATGGGCGCGTCGCCGGAGTTCCAGACCAGGCAGCAGGGCCTGCTCGGCCTGAAGAGCGTCTACGGCCTGGAGTTCAAGTCCTTCAAGGCGCTGGACGCGGGCGGCCCGCTCACCCAGGCGGCGCTGAAGAAGAACACCGTGCAGGCGGCCGACATCTTCACGACGGACCCGACCATCACCAAGGAGAAGTTCGTCGTCCTGCAGGACCCGAAGAACCTCTTCGGGTTCGAGAACGTGCAGCCGCTCGTCTACAAGAGCGGGCTCGACCAGAAGGGCGTCGACGCGCTCAACGCGGTCTCGGCCAAACTCGACACCGCGGCCCTGCTCGCAATGGACACCCAGGTGCAGCTCCAGAACAAGGACCCGCTCGACGTCGCCAAGGCCTGGCTGAAGTCGGTCGGCCTGGACTGACGTCCACACCGCGGACACCACCGCGGACGGACCGACGCGGGTGCCCGCGCCCTTCGGGGCGGCAGGCACCCGCGTCGTCACTCCTGGCCGTGCTCGCGGAGTTGCAGCCGCACGGCCTCGACACGGAGCGCGGGGCCGTGGGCTACGGCTCGACAGGGGGCGCTGGGTCGTGGGCTACGGCTTGCGGGCGATCGCCCCGTACATCGCGATGTCCTCGTCCCGAATACCCTGTTCCCCCGTGCCGTCCGGGTGCCACTTGTGCACCTGGACGATCCCCGGCTCGACCAACTGAAGCCCCTCGAAGAACTCGTGGGCCTCCTCGATCGTCCGCAGCCGCATCGGCATGTTGCGGGCCGCGTACTCCCGTGCCACCCGGCCCACCTCCTCGGGCGCGAACTCGGCGGTCCCGATGGTCATCGCCAGGTAGCTTCCGGACGGCAGCGGTTCGAGCAACCGCCGTACGATCCCCACCGCGTCGTCCTCGTCCAGGATGAAGTGGACGATCGCGATGACCGTGAGGGCGACCGGCCTGCCGAGATCCAGGGTCTCCCGGAACTCCGGGGCACCCAGGATGGCCTCGGGGTCGCGGAAGTCGGCCTCGATGTACGACGTCTTCCCCTCCGGCGCGCTGGCCAGCAGCCCCTGGGACAGGGTGAGCACGATGGGGTCGTTGTCGACGTACACGACCCGCGACTGGGGCGCCACCGACTGGGCGATCTCGTGCAGGTTGGGGGAGGTGGGGATGCCGGTGCCGATGTCCAGGAACTGGCGTATGCCCGCCTCCTCGGCGAGCCAGCGCACCGCCCGGTTCATCCAGTCCCGGTTGGCACGCATGTGAACGGGCAGGGCGGGCCACTCCCGTGCCATGGCGTCGCCCGCCTCCTTGTCGGCGGGGTAGTAGTCCTTGCCGCCCAGGATGTAGTCGTAGATGCGCGCCGAGTGCGCGCTCTCGGTGTCGATGCGGTCGGCCGGCCATCCGTTGTCGGGCAACGCCGTCTCCTGTTCCAAGTCGCGGTCGTGGGGTCTCGGTCGTGGGGTCTCGGTCGTGGGGTGGAGAGGAAGGCTCTGCTGAGACGCAGAGACGAACACACAGGTCCCAGAGACAAAAGAGGATCGGCAGCGGCGGGCGGCCGCGCGTCACAGCAGGAAGTCGGCCTCGCCCGCCTTCACGCTCGCCAGGAAGCCCGCCATCTCGGTGTGGCTGAGCACCAGCGCCGGGCCGTCGGGGTCCGTGGACTGCCGCAGGGCCACGCTGCCGTCGGCCAGTTTCTTCGCCTCCACGCAGGCGCCGCCCGCGTCGTCGCTCCAGGGCTTGGACCAGCCGCGGGCACCGAGGGCGTGCGACGGCATACAGGTGCGTATCGGGTCCTGCACTTCTCACAACTCCTTGCGGATCGCGCCGAGGACGGCCTCGGTCTTCTTCGCGGGCGCGGACTGTGCGCCCAACCGGTCCAGGGCCTCGCGGTAGACCACGACGTCGTCCGCCTTGTCCAGGTAGACGGCGCCCACGAGACCGCTCAGATAGACGATGTCCGGCAGCTCGGGCGCCCGGAACCGGAAGAGGTGGAACGCACCGGCGCGCATGGCCGGGTGCGGGCCGTTGCTGAACGGCATGACCTGCAAGGTGACATGGGGGAGGGCGTTCATCGCGATCAGATGGTCGATCTGGGCGCGCATCACCTTCGGGCCGCCGACCGGCCAGCGCAGCACCGTCTCGTCCATGACCACCCACACGCGCGGCGGCGAGGGCCGCGACAGCAGCTCCTGGCGCCGCATGCGCAGTGCCACCCGGCGCTCGGTCGCCTCGGTGGGGGCGTGCGGGTTGCCGGCGCTCAGCAGGGCGCGCGCGTAGTCCTCCGTCTGCAGCAGGCCGGGCACGAACTCGGCCTCGTACGCGCGGATCTGAAGGGCCGCCTGCTCCAGGCTGAGGTACGCGGCGAACCAGTCCGGCAGCACATCGCGGTAGGTGTGCCACCAGCCGCGCTTGTTGGCCTCACGGACCGACTTCAGGAACGTGTCGATCTCCTGCTGGTCCGTGATGCCGTACGTCTGCAGCAGCTTCTCGACGTCCGCGATCCGCAGCCGGGCCACCTTGGCGGCCTCCATGCGGCGGATCGTGGAGTGGCTGACCCCGATCGCATCGGCGGCCTGCTCATACGTCAGACCGGCCCGTGTGCGCAGCTCTTCCAACTGCCGACCGAGGATCATGCGCAGAACGGTGGGGGCGCCGCCCCAGTCGGTTTCCGCGGTCACGCCTACCCCCTCGCACGGGATGCACGGTCGCAGTCTGTCACGATCTTCCGTCGACCGGAGCAGGATGCACCTCACGAATTGCAATTTTCAACTTGCCGGTTGCGGGCCGTTGTTGCCGGATGCCACAGTGTTCATACCGCCCTAAGACGGTGAACCATGGTGCTCAACAGCTCAGTTGGGGGAGACGGGGCTGCTTCGGTGCCTGCGGCGCGAGGTGCGCGGATCGCGCCGTGGCCGGAAGGCGGTGGGTACCGGCCAGGTCCCCAGGCAGACGAAAGGCGAACGGCGATGGCTCCGCCCTCCCTCCCCCAGTCCGTGGGCCGCCTGCCCGCGGGCGCGGCACAACCGAGAACCGGTGTCTTCGACCTCCCGGCGGTCCCCGCCGCCGTGGGCCTGGCCCGCACAAGCGTCCGGCGGCTGCTCGGCCGCTGGGGCACCGGGGACTGCACGACCGACAACGCCGTGCTGGTGACCTCGGAGCTGGTCACCAATGCGGTCAAGCACAGTGCCGGCGACCGGATCGTCTGCCGGATCCTCACCGATGGCCACCGGTTGCGCATCGAGGTCGAGGACGAGAACCGCGGCGGCACGCTCCCGACCCGGCGCCGGCCCGGGCCGGACGACCAGGGCGGCCGCGGGCTGATGCTGGTCGGCATGCTCAGCGGCGACTGGGGCGTGCGGGACGCCCCGGACGGCTCCGGCCGCATCGTCTGGGCCGACCTGGCACCGGAACCCGGCGAGACCGTCGCCAGCGACCCGCCCCCGCTCCAGCACCCCCTCAGGCCCGACCCCCACCCGGCCGCCCAAGCCGAAGGGGCGCGCCGGTGCTGAGAGGTCGATCGTGCGGAGGCCCGACGAAGGCGGGCTGAGCACGGTCGGCCTCTCGGCACCGGCTCAGGCGCCCCGGAGGCAAATGATCAACAAGGATCCCCATCGCATGGAACGACCGCCCGTCTTCGACCCGCTGTCCCGTCCGGCTCCTTCCCCGTCCCCGCACATGTCCCTCCCGCCCGAACCGCCCGCCCGCCTGCCCCTCCCCGGGGAGCTGACCGCCCCCCTCGGGTACGACGCCGTTGGCATACCCGGGGCCCACGGCGAACGGATCATGAAAGGCCTGCCCCGCGTAGGCTGCGTCTTCGCCGATGACCTGCGCTGGTGGTGGATCGTTCCCTCGGGCTCCGACATAGGAGTCACCTGGCCGCCGACGACGAGCTACGCCGTCGACGCGCGCGTGGGGCCGGGCGCGGCTACGGACGCACGCCGCCGCGACCCCTCCTGGAGCGGCCCCCGCCCCGGCCGGCCCCGGCTGATCCACCGACCGGACGGTGACTCTCCGTACACGCCTCCCATACCGCTGTACTTCCTCGCCTGCCGCCTGGCCGGCAGCACCCCGCACTGGTCGCTGGGTGTGGGCGCCTGAGGCCGTTCCGGGCCTCAGGCGCCCCGGCTCGGGATGAAACCCGGCGTTCGGTGGCGCATCCTTGCAAGGGTGCGATCGGGGTACCCGGAGGCCCTGAGCGAACGACGCAGGAGGTGCCCGGCGCCGGCTCAGGCGCCCCGAAGGCGGAGTCGTGGAAAACGTACCGGGCGGTGTGGTCATGGAGAAGAACGAGACACGTGGCAAGGGGGAAGTAACCAGTCACTCGGTGTTCGGCGCACCGTGCTGGGTGAGTCTGGCCACCCGCGACCTGGAGGGCGCGGAGGAGTTCTACCAGGCCGTCTTCGGCTGGAAGTGGCGGCCCAACAGCCTCGGTGACCGGTTCCGCGTGGCGCTCGCGGACGGGGTGCCCGTCGCCGGGATCGCCGCCGTGGCCTCGATGTGGCAGATGGCCGTGGCCTGGACCGTGTACTTCGCGGTCGACAGCGCCGACGACGCCGCGGCCCGCTGCCGGGAGCGCGGCGGGACCACGGCCGTGGGACCGCTCGCCCTCCCGCCGGGCCGGGCGGCCCTGCTCGCGGACCGCGACGGGGCCGTGTTCGGCATCTGGGAGGGCCCGCTCATCACGGACTGGGAGGAGTGGCGCGCCGCCGCGCCCACCTTCATAAGGCTGCACACGCGCGACGCCTTCGACGCCGCCATCTTCTACGGCGAGGTCCTGGAGTGGGCCGCCGCGCGCCCCGGCTGCTGCGAGGTGCACTACGACGGCGACGAGGTCGTGCTGCGCAGCAGCCAAGTGGTGATCGCGCGGATCCACTCGGGGGCGGTGGAGGCGGCGCCCGATCCCACGATCCGCCCGCACTGGCAGATCCACTTCACGGTCGACGACGTCACCGCCTGCGTCCTGGCGGCCCGTGCGCAC
This sequence comes from Streptomyces cynarae, assembly GCF_025642135.1. Lineage (NCBI taxonomy): Bacteria > Bacillati > Actinomycetota > Actinomycetes > Kitasatosporales > Streptomycetaceae > Streptomyces > Streptomyces cynarae. The sequence continues at coordinate 6,718,523 of NZ_CP106793.1, forward strand.
GGCGGGTCCGTGCTGCAGTGGGAGGAGGGCGCCGGCGAGGCGGTGCTGGCCGACCCGGACGGCGCGCGCTTCACGGTGACCGCGAGGCAGCGGGAACGCTGACCGGCGGCCGTGCGGGGGGCGCCGGCTCGGGGTACGGCCTCGGCGGGCGGGATCCGGAGGGGAGCCCCGTTGTGGTGTGGGGCCGGGGCGATCGCCCGCCCGCCGAGGGGCGCGCGGGGTCAGGACACGGCCGGGCCGGCGGTGCGGGCCCGATCGCGACGGCGGCGCAGCACGCCCCGGCGCGGCTCCTGGTCCGGCAGCCAGCCGAAGGCCAGACAGCTGCCCACCGCGCCCAGCAGCAGGCCGATCAGGAAGCCGCCCAGGTTGGACGTGAGCCAGGTGCCCAGCGACGTCAGGATGCCGATGAGCGAGTAGAACAGGCGCTGGGTGGGGTTGAAGAGGACCAGCAGACCGCACAGCACCATCACGGTCGGCAGCAGATACCCCGCTACGCCCTGCATGCCGATGTGCATGACCACCTTCAGCGACGCCTTCTCGGTGAGGAGGATCTCCGCCCCGCCCAGGGCGAGCAGCAGCCCGCCCCAGAAGGGCCGGTTCGCCCGCCACCGCCGGAAGGCGGCCCTCGGCCCGTTCGTCATGAGGGGCAGTCCGAGTCGCTGAAGCTGAGCTTGAGCCCCGGGAGCTTGAAGGTGCCCGCCGTGGTGGCGTAGTTGGTCTGCCGCAGGTTGGCGATGTGCACGGTGTCGGACTGCTGGCTGAAGACACCGTGGGGCCCCTTCACGCCTGCCTTGTTCAGCGTGCCGGCGTCGTTGCCGATCTCGATGTTGGTGAAGTCGGCGTCGCCGGTCAGCTGGGTCGAGTCGGTGGTCAGATCGCTGGCGACGACCTTGTCCTTGCCGCCGCCCGCGGTGATCTTCAGATATGAGCCGCCGAGGTCGACGCTCTGGCACAGCCTGGTGAGCGTCGCGTTCTTGATCACGGAGGTGACGACCGCCACCTCGTCACCGACGGTCTCCCTCAGCGGGTTGTCCTTGTCCAGCGTGTCGAGGCCGCCGAACTGCTCGAAGCCGGTGCCGTTCAGGTCGGTGGCGGTGACCGTGAAGGCCATACCGGAGATCGCGAACTGCACGCCCAGTGCTCCCTGGGCGGTCATGATCGCGAGTCCTGCGGCGATCGCGGTGGCAGGCACCGCCATCACCGCGGCGCGGCGCAGGCGGACACGCCCGCGTCTTGCGGAGGACCCTTCGGCGGCGGAACCGCTTTCCGGGGGCTCGGGGGCGGAACCGGGGGACGCCGTGGCGTCCGAGGACGAGGCCATGTCTGCTCCTGGGCATGGTCAATGCGAGTAGGGCTTCACTGGCACGGTGTCCTGGCGCGGACAGCGGCTGCCGCGTACGCCTCCTCACACCTCCCGGCGTGTGCAAGGGCTTGCTCGTGGTGCGGCAGTGGCCACCAACGAAGTTACCGGGGGTTACACCCAGCGGTCAAGGGAGTTGTGGCAGAAGCGTGTTGATTGTGTGGCGCCGGTGATCAGTCCGGTGACCGGCGCAGTCACCGGCCCCTCCGGTGCGGTGGTCACGACCTGCGCCCTCGCGTACCGGCACGCCAACTTGTGTCCGTCGTATTGACGTTGACGAACAATCAGGTCTACAACATCCCGTGTTTTCGCGGATCCGTGGCGCCGGATCCGTCGCTCGGCGCACGTCGCCCTCCCGGCCCCTGTCCCTTCCGGGGCGTGTGGTGACGCCTCCGCACACGCGGTGCGCCGCACGGATCCTTCACATCCACCAGCGATCCGGTCATCCCTCCGCGTCACCGGCACGTCCGCTTTCCCCCTGTCCACGGACCGCCCCCGGTGGCCCGGCCGCCGCTGCCGTCCCGTCACGTACGGAGAAGGCGTGACGGGACGGCAGCGGACCCACCCCGCACAGCCCCCCACTTCGGAAAGAGGCACCCCATGCGTACCACCCGATCCCTGCTCGCCGTCGCGGCGCCGCCGCGGCCCTCGCCGTGGCCACGTCGTCCCCCGCGTCCGCGGACGGCGCGGTGCTCACCACCGGCGGCGCGGGCGGCACCGCCGTCGCCGTCGGCGACGTCCTCAACGCGTCGCTGGCGAGCGGCACCACGGCCACGCTCTACTCCAGCGCCACCGGCACCAGCGGTGTCTCGTGCACCTCGTCGACGTTCACCGCCACCGTCACCGACAACCCGGCGGCCCCCGGCACCGCCACCGAGTCGCTCACCGGCCACAGCTTCGACAGCAGCAGCTGCACCAGCAACGTCACCGGCGTCCTCGGCGTCAGCAGCATCACCGTCGACAACCTGCCCTACACGACCACGGTCGCCTCCGACGGCACCGTGACCGTCACCCCGGCCGCCGGCTCCACCATCCAGACCACGGTCAAGCTGCGCACCCTGCTCGGCTCCATCACCTGCGTCTACCAGGCGCCGAGCCTGACCGGCACGGCGAACAACACCGACAACAGCATCGCCTTCACCAGCCAGCACTTCACCAAGACCTCCGGCTCGTCGCTGTGCTTCGCCAACGGCTACTTCACGGCGAAGTACGCCCCGGTCACCGACACCAGCCAGGCCGGCAGCCCGGTTGTCTCCGTCAACTGACGGCCCACGGCCGCCTCCGGTCTCCGGCGGGACCGGGGGCGGCCGTCTCATCCGCGTCGGCGGCGCAGCACGACGAGCGCGGCGCCCCCAGGAGCAGCGCGACCGCCGCGGCGCCGGCCGTCGGCAGCGGCACCGAGGGGCCACGGTCCTTACGGGGCGCTGTGGCCGCAGCCGGGGTGCCGGGTACGGTCGTCGCCGGGGCGCCGGACGCGGCGGTCGCCGGGGCGCTCGGCGGCGGTGTCGGCGTGCCGCTCGGCCTGTCCTTGCCCGTGCCGGTGCCCGAGGCGCCGGACGCGGCGAACACCACGTCGGAGCACGAGTAGTAGGTGTCCGTCGTGCTCGAGTTCTGCCAGATCGTGAACAGGACGTGGCGCCCCGAGCGGTCCGCCGGAAGCGTCGCCCTGATCCGGTAGGCACCGTTCCGCAGCGGCGGGTCCGTGACCTCCGCGAACGGCTTCGCCGGAAGGTCGGACCAGGTCAGCGGTTTCGCGGGATCGTAGCCTCGTGTGGTCAGGAACAGCTTGAACGTGCCCGTGTGCGGGATCGTCGAGCTGTACGTCATCGTCAGCGTGGCCCCGGGCGTGAGCCGGGTCGACGGCCAGTCGGAGCGCGCCAGGTCCAGGCCCTTGTACGCGGGCAGCCCTCCGCTGCACAGCCGGCCGTCGGGGATCAGCTGCCGGTCCCTGCCGTTCACGTCCGCCACCCGCAGGTTGTCCCAGGCCGTGAACGGGGCGCCGTTCGCCGCGATCGCCGCCCGGCACGCGGCGGTCCGCGCCTGTTCGCCGCCCTCCGGTGAGCACGCGACCACCCGGCTGACCGGATCCGTGGGCGCGCCGTGGGCGAGGGCCGGGGTCGCTGGCAGCAGCGTGGCCGCCACGGCGACGGCGGCCGCGGCGACGGGGCGGTGAGCGGGCATCCGGGGTCTCCATGCGCGTCGGGTCCGGCGGGCGCTTGGTGCGCATCGAGGAGTACGGGGATGCGACGGCGCCTGTTCAGACGTACGGCGCCCGTGCCGGCCCGACCGGCGGCGCGAGGGAGGGAGGGTGGACGCGCCGGTTAGCGTAGGCGCATGGCAACGGGAAGCGCCCCAGGAGCGGTTGACGTGAAATGTCCGGGCTGCGGCTCGGCCGCCGTGCTGGCGGTCCCCGAGGTCTGCGCCGATCACGCGTCCATGCGCGAAGGACTCGCCGACCGGTTGGCGCGGTCGCCGGGCGCGCCGTCACGGTTCGACAGTTGTGTGCACTTCCTGGAGGGCATGCTGATGGTCGGCGTCGGTGTCGCCCTCGCCTACAGCGGCGTAGCCCACCACCAGCCGCTCTACACCGCCGGCGGATCGCTCCTCGCCGTCCTGCTGCTGGTCGGGACGGTCGTCGTGGTCCGGCGCGAGACCCGCGAACGCGCCTTCGTCACCGCCGGCGAGGCCCGCGCCGAGGCACTGTGGCGACCGGCGTACCACTGCGCCGGGTGCGCGTCGGTGTTCTGCCCCGGCGGCAGTCCGTGGCAGGGTCTGCTGACGCCGGAGCAGTTCAAGAAGTTCGTGTGGACCGAGGCCGGCTACGACAAGCAGCTCGAGGAGCGGTTCACGGACGTGGACCTGCCGCCCGGGATCCCCGCTGGCCCCTGAGGAGCCCCAGACCATGCCTGACGCCCCCGTGATCCTCGCCGACGAGCCGGGCTCCTTCCCGCACGGTGTGCTCTCGGCACGGCATCCCGCGCTGATCCGCGCGGTGCGGGACGCCTTCCCGTACGGACCCGACCGGCGGCACGCCCTGGAGGCGCTGCTGACCAGCGCCACCGAGGGCGTCATCGAGCCCCTCGGCACGGAGGACGACGTGCGGTGGGCGCAGTGGGGCGCCCGGGAGTACCTGGGCCGGTCCTGGTTCGAGGTGCCCTTCCTGTGGTCCGAGAGCTACTTCTACCGCCACCTCCTCCAGGCGGTCGGCTACTTCGGCCCGGGCCCCTGGCAGGGCATCGACCCGTTCCGCCCCTTCAAACTCGCCGAACTCGACTCCGTGGAGACCGACGAGGAACTGGCGGCCCTGGACCGGCTGGCCGGCGAGCCGGCCGACGCGCGGGCGCGGGCACTGCTGCACGGCTCGCTGTGGGGCAATCGCGCGGACCTCGGCTTCCGCCTGTCCGCCCCCGACGCCTCGACGGCGGCTTCCGGGCTCGTGGCCGACGACAGCGACGTGTTGTGGTCCCTGCTGCCCTGCGACACGGTGTGCCTGGTCGCCGACAACGCGGGCCGCGAACTGATCCCGGACCTGCTCCTGCTGGACCATCTGCTGACCCGGCGCCGGGTACGGCGGGCCCTGCTGCACGTCAAGGCGTATCCCTACTACATCTCCGATGCCACCACGGCCGACGTCGTGGACGCCGTACGCCGCCTCACCGCCGCGCAGGGCGAGGCGGCGGCCGCCGGGGAGCGCCTGTGGACCGCTCTGGCCGAGGGGCGCCTGGAGGTCCGGGCGCACCCGTTCTCCTGCGCCCCGCTGCCGTACGCCGACATGCCCGACGACCTGCGCGCCCAGTTCGCCGAGGCGGACCTGACGATCCTCAAGGGCGACCTCAACTACCGCCGCCTGGTGGGGGACCGGCTCCACCCGCCGACGACGCCGTTCGCGGACACCACGGCGTACTTCCCCGGCCCGGTCGCGGCGCTGCGCACCCTGAAGTCCGACGTGATCGTGGGCCTCACCGCGGCGACCGAGGAGTCGCTGGTCGCCGCGGAGGGACGGCGCTGGCGGACGAGCGGCACGCACGCGCTGATCCAGGTAGGACCGTGACCTTTCAAGTGAGCTGGAGGGAGAGCGCCTTGATGCCGTTGATGAAGTTCGAGACGAGCCTTCTGGGCGGCGCGGCCAGGCAGAGATCGGGCAGGGACTCCAGCGCCGCCTGGTAGAGCACGCGCAGTTGCAGTCGGGCGAAGTGCACGCCGAGACAGACGTGCGGACCGTCCCCGAAGGAGACGTGTGGGTTCGGCGTCCGTGCCAGATCGAGCCGGTCGGGTGCGGCGAAGGCCCGCTCGTCCCGGTTGGCGGACGCGTGGAAGACGACCACCTTGTCGCCGGCCCGTATCTGCTGCCCGGCCAGCTCGGTGTCACGGGAGGCGGTGCGCCGGAAGCTGAGCACGGGCGGGTGCCAGCGAAGCAACTCGTCGACGGCAAGCCCGAGTTCTCCGGGCTGTGTACGCAGCCGCTGATACGCCCCAGGGTGCTCGGCGAGCGCCAGCAGGCCGCCGGGTGCCGCGCTGCGCACCGTGTCGTTGCCGGCGATGGTCAGCAGGAAGAAGAACATCTCCAGCTCGGGGCCCGCCAGTTCGGGGTCGGTGGCGAGGGCGGTCATGATGTCGTCACCGGGGTGCGTGCGCTTCCGGTCGGCCAACTGCCGGACGTACGCGAACATGTCCCGCAGCGCGGACGGTGAGCGAGGGTTGACGGGCCGGCCCTCGGCATCGCGGAGCGGCTCGCCCACCTCGTCCGGATCCTGGTAGCCGATCACGCGACGGGTCCAGTGCAGCAGCAGGGCCCGGTCGGACTCGGGCACGCCCAGCAGGTCGGCGAGGTTGAGCAGGGCGTAGTCGTCGGTGATGGCGGAGACGACGTCACAGGTGCCGTCGCCCGCGCGTGCCCGGTCGAGGGCGCCCGCGCACAGCGCCTGGGCGCGCCGGCGGACGACGGCGGCGAAGCGGTCGATACGCCGCGGAGTGAAGGCACGGCTGACGAGCCGCCGCAGCCGCCCGTGCGCCGACGCGTCCTGGTTGAGCATCATGCGGCGGATGAACGGCAGGTCGGCGGGGTCCGGGTCGCGGATCTGCGTGGCGCCCAGCCAGGAGGAGAACGTCGCGGAGTCCTTCAGCACGCGCACCACGTCCGCGTGCCGGGTCACCGCCCAGAAACCGGGCCCCGCCGGCCAGCCGAGCACCTCCGGTTCCTCCTGCCAGGCGACCGGGTGGTGGTCACGGAGAGTGCGGTAGGCGGAGTAGGGGACTCCCTCGGCGTAACGGCGGGGATCGAAGACGTCGGGGACGGGCGGAGCGCTCTCGCCGATGCTCACGCTTCCGCGCCGTCCGCGCGCAGGAAGTCCTCCACGGCCCGGATGAGGTCGAGCGGTGTTTCGTCCATCGCGTAGTGGCCCGCGGAGGGCAGTTCGAGGACCGAGCCGTGCGGATACCAGCGCAGCCAGGTGTCCCGCAGCAGGTCGGCTGTCAGCGCCGGGTCGAGTGCTCCCGCGATGGCCAGAGCGGGCACCGCGGAACCCTTGACCTCCTCGTGGAAGTCCTCCCCGGCCCACGAGTCCAGCCATGCCCGGAACGCCTCGGGGGCGCTGTGCGCCAGCGAACGCGCGACCATCCGGTCCAGCCAGGCGGCCGGGCGCCGACCGCCGGTGGTGAAGTCGATGATGACGCGCCGGTTCTCCGGCTTGTGCGCGGCGCCCGTGAACAGCTCCCACTGCTCGGCGGGCATCGTCAACCCGGAGGCGGGCACGGGGGAGACCCCGACGATCCGGCGCAGGCGTTCGGGCGCGAGGACCAGCAGCCGCTGGGCGACCACGCCGCCCATGGAGTGCCCGACCACCGAGAACCGCTCCCAGCCCAGCCGGTCGGCGAGTTCGAGGAGGTCCGCGGCCGCCTGACCGGTGTCGAACGCGCCGGGGGCGTCCTTCGCGGCACCGTATCCGCGAAGGTCGACGAGGGCATAGGTGAAGGTGGCGCGATCGAGATCCGGCACCACCGCCGAGTACGCACCCCGATCACCGAACCAGCCGTGCACCGCGAACACCTTGTGGGCGCCGTCACCTTGCACGTCATGAGGCAGCACGAAGGAGGTCATGCGACCACGGTGGCGCGGGAGTTGGGCGTCGGCAAGTAGCAGGGCGAGCATTCCACTGTGTGGGTGGCAGCCGCGTGGGGCGGCGGGAACTCCGGGTCGAGACCAGCAGTTCGCTCCCGATTCACGCGATGGTGTGATCACGCCCCGCCCGCCGGATGCCCCGCTCGGCCCGCGGGCAGGACCCGGCCATGACGCAGCCGTTCGACCTCCCGCACTTCTACATGCCGTACCCCGCGCGGCTGAACCCGCATGTCGACGAGGCCCGCGCCCACTCCACGGAGTGGGCCCGCGCCATGGGCATGCTGGAGGGCTCCGGCATCTGGGAGCAGTCCGACCTCGACGCGCACGACTACGGGCTGCTGTGCGCGTACACCCACCCCGACTGCGACGCCCCGGCCCTCTCCCTGATCACCGACTGGTACGTGTGGGTGTTCTTCTTCGACGACCACTTCCTGGAGATCTTCAAGCGCACCCAGGACCGCGAGGGCGGCAAGGCATACCTGGACCGCCTCCCGCTGTTCATGCCCCTGGACCTCGGCACCGCGGTCCCGGCCCCGGAGAACCCGGTGGAAGCGGGCCTCGCCGACCTGTGGGCACGCACGGTGCCGTCCATGTCCCCCGACTGGCGGCGACGGTTCGCCGTTGCCACCGAGCATCTGCTCAACGAGTCCCTTTGGGAGCTGTCCAACATCAACGAAGGGCGGATCGCCAACCCCGTCGAGTACATCGAGATGCGCCGCAAGGTGGGCGGCGCCCCCTGGTCCGCGGGACTCGTCGAGTACGCCACCGCCGAGGTACCCGGCCGTGTCGCCACCTCCCGCCCGCTGCGCGTGCTCATGGAGACGTTCGCCGACGCGGTCCACCTGCGCAACGACCTCTTCTCCTACCAGCGCGAGGTCGAGGAGGAGGGCGAGAACAGCAACGGCGTCCTCGTCCTGGAGACCTTCTTCGGCTGTGGCACACAAGAGGCGGCCGACGCCGTCAACGACATCCTGACCTCACGTCTGCACCAGTTCGAGCACACCGCGTTCACCGAGGTCCCCGCCCTGGCCCTGGACAGGGGTCTCACCCCGGACGAGCTCGCCGCCGTCGCCGCATACACGAAGGGGCTGCAGGACTGGCAGTCCGGCGGCCACGAATGGCACATGCGCTCCAGCCGCTACATGAACGAGAACGCCCGCTCCCGGCAGCGCCCCTTCGGGCTCTCCGGCCTCGGCACGTCCGCCGCCGACGTGCGCGGACTGCTCGCCGACGCGGGGGCCATGGGGGCACCTCCCACGCCCTTCAGGCAGCGGGGGAGGCTGCGCGTGTACAGCCATCTGCCCTTCCAGCAGGTGGGGCCTTCGCTGATCCCCGACCTCCACATGCCCTACGAGGTGGAGCTCAGCCCGCACCTGGACGGCGCCCGCAGCCGCCTCACCCCCTGGATGCACCGGATGGGCATGCTCCAGGAGGGCGTCTGGGACGAGGACAAGCTGGCCGCGTACGACCTGCCCCTCTGCGCGTCAGGACTGGACCCGGACGCGAGCCCCGAGGCGCTGGACCTCAGTTCCCAGTGGCTGTCCTGGGGCACCTACGGCGACGACTACTACCCTCTCGTCTTCGGCCACCGCCGCGACCTCGCCGCGGCGAGGCTGTGCACCGAGCGGCTGTCGTCCTGCATGCCCCTCGACGGCGCGGAGTTCCCCGTCCCCGCGAACGGGATGGAGCGCGGCCTGATCGACCTGTGGGCTCGCACCACGGCCGGGATGACCCCGGAGCAGCGGCGATCGTTGCGCGCCGCCGTCGACGACATGACCGAGAGCTGGGTGTGGGAGCTGTCCAACCAGCTCCAGAACCGCATCCCGGACCCCGTCGACTACCTGGAGATGCGCCGCGCCACCTTCGGCGCCGACCTCACCAAGAACCTCTGCCGCATGGGCCACGGCCCCGCGGTCCCGCCCGAGGTGTACCGCAGCGGCACGGTCCGCGCCCTGGAGAACGCGGCCATCGACTACGCGATGCTCGTCAACGACGTCTTCTCGTACCAGAAGGAGATCGAGTACGAGGGCGAGATCCACAACGCGCTCCTCGTGGTGCAGAACTTCTTCGGCTGCGACTACCCGACGGCGGTGCGCATCGTGGGCGACCTGATGAACCAGCGCATGGAGCAGTTCCAGCACGTGGCCGCCCGCGAACTGCCCGTGCTGTTCGACGACTTCGCTCTCTCCCAGGAGGCGCGCGAGGTCATGGACGGCTATGTGGCCGACCTGCGGAACTACATGGCGGCCATCCTGAACTGGCACCGCAACTGCCGCCGCTACGGCGCCGACGACCTGGCCCGCCGCTTCCACGGCTTCGTCCCGGACCTGGCTTCGGCCGTCACCCTGAGGCCGGCGCCGGTGGCACGCTGACCGCCCCCGGCACTGCGCCGGGCGCGGCGGACACGACGGCCACCCGGGCTGACGGGCCCGCCGCTTCCGGGCCGGGGTCAGGCGAGTCGGACCTTCTCGCGACGGCGGCGTGCTCCACCGCGGCTTGCGCCAGCGCCCGCACGACGGGGTGCGGGCGCGAGCCGTCGCCCGTGAGTTCCGGTTGGAAGAGGGTGGCCAGGAAGAAGGGGTGGCCGGGCAGTTCCGCGATCCTCACCTGTCCGTCCTCGTCGTGTCCGCTGAACCGCAGCCCGTGCGCGTGCAGCGTGTCCAGGTGCCGGGAGGGGCCGTACGAGCAGAAGTACCGTTCGACGGTCCGCTGCGAGCCGATCACCTGGTGGGCCAGCGTGTCCGGGACGACACGGACCGCCGCCTCGTGGCCCACCAGGGAGCAGGCCAGCGGCTCGATGAGGAGGTCGTCGGCATCCGGGTCGTTCTCCGCGTGCGCGACCCGGGTCAGGCCGCACACTGTGCGGGCGTACTCCAGCAGCGCGTGCTGGAAGCCGCCGCACGTGCCGAGGAAGGGGATCCCCTCCTCTCGTGCGGTGCGGATCGCTGCGAGCACCCCGGCCTCGCTCCGGTACGGGCTGCCCGGCAGCACCCACACCGCGTCGAAGCCGCGCACCGCGCCCTCGTCCGCGGCCTCCTCGGACGGGATCCAGTAGGCGTCGAGGACGAGCCGGTCGCGCTCGGCGAGCGCCTCCAGCAGCAGAGGAACGCGGGTGTGCGAGACCACGGCGGGGGAGCGGTCGCCGACCAGGGCGAGACGGGCGGTGTGCGTCGCGTCGGATGTCATGCCGACCATGCTCGACCCGCCGCATGGTTCACGTCCAACGATGATTACTGCACTCTCCATAAGCGATGCTGATGTCCTGCGGCATGCTGAAGCGCATGGACCCGCACCTCCTGCGCACCTACGTCACCGTGGCCCGGCTCGCGTCCTTCTCAGAGGCCGCCCGCGAACTCGGCTACACCCAGTCCGCCGTGTCGCAGCACATCGCAGCGCTCGAACAGGACCTCGGCGCGCCGCTGCTGACCCGGCGTCCGGTCGCCCCCACCACGGCGGGTGAACGGCTCCTCGAACACGCCGGTCCGCTGCTGCTGCGCCTCGATGCGGCCAGGGCCGACGTCACGCGGATGGCGGCCGCACCCACGCTCGGGGTGACGCTCGCGGCCACGCCGACCGCGCTCGGGCCGCGCGTCCTCGCCGCACTGCCCGCCGCGGGCGTCACCCTGAGGGTGCTCACCCGGGACGAGATACCCGCAGCGGTCGCCACCGGCGGCGCGGACCTCGGCCTCGTGGACGGCCTGGCGGCGCCCAGCGATCCGCTGCGGCTGCCCGACGTGGCGCCGCTCATGACCGAGAGCGCCGGCGAGGAGCCCGTCTGCGTTCTGCTGCCGCGCAGCCATCCGCTCGCCGGCCGCGCCGGGCTCCGGCTCGGCGACCTCGCGGACGCCCGTTGGCTGGACGCCCCCGACGCGGGCCTGCCGCTGGCTCAACTGCGGGCCGTGGCCGGTGGCACGGGCTTCCGGCCGGCCCTGCGCCAGGAGGGTACCGATCTGCGCACGCTCATGGCGCTTGCGGCCGCAGGCCACGGCCTCGCAGTGCTGCCGCGATCGGCGGCCACCGGAGTACCGGGCACGGTCGCCGTGCCGCTCACGGCGCCCCGCGTGGTCCACCGCACGGAACTCGTACACGGCCGGGGCCTGCGCGGAGCCGCGGCGACACTGGCCGAGCGGCTGCTGCCCGCTCCGCAGGCCAGGGGGTGACCCGGTGCGCGGGCGGGCGCCCCCGTACGCGGGCCGTCATGGTCGCAATGGGCTCGCGTCCGCCCCTGCGGAGGGGCAGGATGCTGCCCGTAGACCCTGGGAGGACCCGGACCAGCGGAGGTTATGGATGACCGGCACGCCCGTACCGCCCGACAGGGACGGTCCCGCGCCCTTCACCGCCGAGGACTACGCGGCCCGGATGCGGCGCGCCGCGGACGCCGCCGCCGAAGCCGGGCTCGACGGGGTCCTCGTCGCGCCCGGACCCGACCTGGTGTGGCTGACGGGATACCGCCCGGTGGAGACCGAACGCCTCACCCTGCTGGTCCTGCGCCCCGGGCACGACCCTGTCCTCGTCGTGCCCACCCTGGAGGCCCCCGACGCCGCCCAGGCGCCCGGCGGGAGCGCTCTGACGCTGCGCGACTGGACCGACGGCAAGGACCCCTACGAGGCGGCCGCCTCCCTGCTGACCGCCGACGGCCGCTACGGCATCAGCGACAACGCCTGGGCCCTGCACCTGCTCGGCCTGCGCGAACGGCTGCCCGACGCCGGCCACGTCGCGCTCACCCGCGCCCTGCCGATGCTGCGGGCCGTCAAGGACGCCGCGGAACTCGACCGGCTGGCCGCCGCGGGCGCCGCCGCGGACGCGGCGTACGAGGAGATCCGGAAGGTCCCCTTCGCCGGTCGCCGGGAGCGCGAGGTCGCCGGGGACCTCGCCGATCTGCTGCGGCACTTCGGCCACTCCCAGGTCGACTTCACCATCGTCGCCTCGGGCCCCAACGGCGCCAACCCGCACCACGAGGCCGGTGAGCGCGTCATCGAGCGCGGCGACATGGTCGTCCTCGACTTCGGCGGCCTCAAGCACGGCTACGGCTCCGACACCACCCGCACGGTCCACGTGGGCGAACCCACCGAGGAGGAGCGCCGGGTGCACGACCTGGTGCGCGCCGCCCAGGAGGCGGGCTTCCGCGCGGTAAGGCCCGGCGCGGCCTGCCAGGACGTCGACCGGGCGGCCCGCGCGGTCATCGCCGACGCCGGGTACGGGGAGTACTTCATCCACCGCACCGGGCACGGCATCGGCGTCACCACGCACGAGCCGCCGTACATGATCGAGGGGGAGGAGCAGCCCCTCGTCCCCGGCATGTGCTTCTCGGTGGAGCCCGGTGTGTATCTGCCCGGCCGCTTCGGGGTCCGCATCGAGGACATCGTGACGGTGACCGAGGACGGCGGACGCCGCATGAACAACACGCCCCGTGAGATGGCGATGGTCGACTGAAGGAGGGAAGGACGCAGTGGCCGCCCCCGCGCGACCGCGAGGGCCGGCCGACCCGCCGGCAGAACCCGCAGCAGGCCCACCGAGACGACAACGGCGCGATCATGACCCAGGCACCGACACCGACGGCGGAAACCGTACGCCGACTGGTCCGCACCCTGCTCCACGACGGCGACGGGCCGGACGTGACGCCCGTCGCCGAGGGCGGGCACGCCACCTGGTGGGTCGGCACGCGGCATGTGCTGCGGCTGGCCGCCGACCGGGACGCCACCGCACGCCAACGCCGTGAACTGCGGCTGCGGGCCCTGGTGCGGCCGCACATCGGGACGGCGGTGCCGGTGAGCGTGGCGCACGGGGAGTGGGCCGCCGGCCTCGGCTACACCCTCGACGCCCGGCTGCCCGGATCGACCGGAACGGTACGGGACGTCTCGGCGGTCGGCGAGGCGGACCTCGCGGCCCTGCTCTCGGGGCTGCGCGAGGTACCCGTACGGCAGGCCGAGTCGCTCGGCGTGCCGCGCGTCCCGCCCCGCCCGCTGGAGGCCGTGCGAACCGCCGCCGCGCACGCCGCGGAGCGCCTCGCCGAGCGGGACGAGTTCGACCCCGCCCGCCTCGCCCAGTTCCCCGCCCCGGCCGCCCGCCAACTCGCCCCTCAGCCCGGAACGGCCGTCCTGGTGCACCGCAACCTGCGGGACGACCATCTCGTCGTCAGTGACGACGGTCGGGTGCGCGGCGTCCTCGGCTGGGACGACGCGGTGATCGGCGACCCGGCCGAGGACATCGCAGGACTCGCCGCGGCCGTCGGCGCCCCCGCGGCGGTGCGCGCCGCCACCCTGGCCGGCTACGGCGCCCGCCCCTGCCTGCGCGGCCTGTGGCTGGCCCGTTGCGACGCGCTCGTCGCACTGGCCGGCGGACTCCAGGGCCGAGGCGACGCCCCCCTGCCGGACCTCCGGGGCCGCCTGCGCCGCGCCTGGGAGCCGATCCTGCTGGAACGCGTCACGGAACTGCCGGGGGACGAGACGCCGTAGGCGCCGGCGGGGCGTCCGGCCGCACGGACGCGGAGGCCCGTGCTCCACGGCGCCCGGCGGCCCGTGCCGCCATCGCGCCCGGCGGCCGCCACCGCACCGGCGCCTGCGGGCGGCCGGGCGCGTGCGCCGTCACGTCGACGCGTGCGTAAACGCTTGCGCGCACGTCTGCGCGAGCGTGTGCGCCGCACCTCACTCCTGCGTCAGCACCACGCACGACTCGCCCGGCACGGTCACCATCCCGTCCTCGTCCGGCGGCTGAACCGGCTCCCAGGCGGCCAGCACGCGCGCGTTGCGGAGGCCCAGGGGGATGTGCGACGGCTCCTTGGCGAGGTTGACGGCGACCCGGACGTCCCCGCGGCGGAAGGCGAGCCAGCGCGCGTCCTCGTCGTAGGTGACCTTCACATCGCAGAGGTCGGGGTCCGACAGGTCGGGCTGGCCGCGGCGCAGGGCGACCAGCTCCCGGTACCAGGCCAGCACGCGCGCGTGGGGCTCGCGTTCCGGCTCGGACCAGTCAAGGCACGAGCGGTCCCGGGTCGCCGGGTCCTGGGGGTCGGGCACGTCCTCCTCCGCCCAGCCGTGCGCCGCGAACTCCCGGCGCCTGCCGCGTCGTACGGCCTCGGCGAGGTCGGGATCGGTGTGGTCGGTGAAGAACTGCCAGGGCGTGCCCGCGGCCCACTCCTCGCCCATGAACAGCATCGGTGTGAAGGGGGCCGTGAGCACCAGCGTCGCCGCGCACGCAAGGAGGCCGGGGGAGAGGGACGCCGAGAGCCGGTCGCCCTGGGCGCGGTTGCCGACCTGGTCGTGGGTCTGGGAGTAGCCGAGCAGGCGGTGCGCGGACACCCGGCTGCGGTCCAGCGGACGGCCGTGCCGCCGGCCGCGGAACGTCGAGTACGTGCCGTCGTGGAAGAACCCGGACGTCAGGGTCTTGGCGAGGGCCGCGAAGGGCGCGCGGGCGAAGTCCTCGTAGTAGCCCTGCGACTCACCGGTCAGCGCGGTGTGCAGCGCGTGGTGGAAGTCGTCGTTCCACTGCGCGTGGACGCCGAGGCCGTTCTCCGCCCGGGGGGTGATGAGCCGTGGGTCGGCCAGGTCCGACTCGGCGATCAGGAACAGCGGCCGGTCCACCTCGGCGGCCAGCGCGTCCACCGCCCGCGACAACTCCTCCAGGAAGTGGAGCGCGCGCGTGTCGTGCAGCGCGTGCACCGCGTCCAGACGCAGGCCGTCGATCCGGTAGTCGCGCAGCCAGGCCAGCGCGCTGCCGATCAGGTACGCGCGCACCTCGTCCGAGCCCGGCGCGTCCAGGTTCACCGCGGAGCCCCAGGGCGTGTGGTGGGTGTCGGTGAAGTACGGCCCGAAGGCGGGGAGGTGGTTGCCGGAGGGGCCGAGGTGGTTGTGGACCACGTCCAGCACGACGCCGAGGCCGAGTTCGTGCGCCCGGTCGACGAACCGTTTCAGCGCCGCGGGCCCGCCGTACGGCTCGTGCACCGCCCACAGCGAGACGCCCTCGTAACCCCAGCCGTGCCGCCCCGGGAACGGACACAGCGGCATCAACTCGACGTGTGAGACGCCCAGTTCCACCAGGTGCTCGAGCCGCTCGGCAGCCGCGTCCAGCGTGCCCTCACGCGTGTATGTGCCCACGTGCAGCTCGTACAGCACCGCGCCCGGCAGCCCGCGCCCCGGCCACGCGGCACGCCACGCGTGGCGTCCGTGGTCGACCACCGCGCTCTGCCCGTCGGGCCCGTCCGGCTGGCGCCGCGAGCGCGGATCGGGCAGCACGGGGCCGCCGTCCAGCGCGAAGCCGTAACGCGTGCCGTCCTCGGCCTCCGCCTCGCCCGCCCACCACCCGGCGCGCTCCGGATCGCGCTCCAACGCGCGCGTGGCACCGCCGCAGTGGAGCGTGACCCGGCCGGCCTGTGGCGCCCACACCTCGAACCGCACTGACGTTCCCCCTCGTCTGCCCATCGTGATGTAGTCCGTCCATGGTGCGTCAAAACGCGATCACTTCGCCGCCCGATCGACCCTTTCGTCACACGAAACGACCCTGACGGCGGCTTGGGCCACTCTTTGCGTCTTCTGGACACGTCCGGGCGGACTGACCGACAATCACGTCCGTGACGTCGTCTTTCGAGTTCCACACGCACCCTGCGCGGCTCTCGGACGCCGAACGCGACAGGGCGCTGAAGGTGCTCCGCGACGGCGTCGCCCTGGGACGTCTGTCGCACGACACCTTCCTCCGGCGCATGGAGTTGGCCCTGGTCGCCCGGCAGCCGCACGAGCTGGCCGCGCTCACCGCCGACCTGCCCACCGAGAAGCGCTGGTCGCGGATCGTGTTCGGGACCGTGGAGGCGGTCTCCGGGTTCACCGTACGGCTGCGGCGGGCCTGGCAGGCCGAGCGGCTGCCCAAGCTGCTGCTGCCCCACCCGGACCGGCCCTACCCGCTGCGGATCGGCCGCGACCCCGCGAGCGGCCTCAGGCTCAGCCACGAGACGGTCTCCCGTGTGCACGCCGAACTCAGCCGACAGGGCGGCCTGTGGATACTGCGCGACCTCGGCTCCACGAACGGCACGACCGTCAACGGCCGCAGGGTGATCGGCGCCGCGGTCGTCCGCGAGGGCGACCAGGTCGGCTTCGGGACGATGACGTTCCGTCTGGCGTCGGAGTAGGGCGCCCTCCCCGCGAGGACCGGCCTGCCGGGCGGGAGCGGGGCCACGGCGCGCGGTCTGCCGCACGGAGCGGGGCGAGGGCGGTCTGCCCTGCCGAGCGCGTTACGCCGTCGGAGTGCCGTCCCTCCGCCAGCCAACCTTCGGTACCCCCCACGGTGTTGACGTACCTGCGCAGCCGTGACTGACTGTGCGTACGCCATGTACAGCAGGTGAATCGACGGCACCACATAAGGGGAGGTGTGCCCTGCCGCCCCTCCTCCGCTACCCGACCGTGGACGAACTCGGCGCCCGTGCCGCCGCGCTGGCCGCCGGCCACCCGCGCGACGCCCGGCTCCGCCGCGTGGGCACGTCCCGCGGCGGCACGCCGCTGTGGCTCCTCTCCGTCGGCCACGGCAGCCGCCACGCCCTCGTCGTCGCCGGACCGCACGCCAACGAGCCCGTCGGCGGCGCCACCGCCCTGCGCCTGGCCGAACGGGCGCTGGCCGATCCCCGGTTCGTCCGGGACGCCGACACCACCTGGAACCTGCTGCTGTGCCTCGACCCCGACGGCGCCCGGCGCAACGAGGGCTGGCTGTCCGGCCCGTACACCCTCGGCCGGTACTTCCGGAACTTCTTCCGCCCCGGCTTCCTCGAACAGCCCGAGTGGCTGCCCGACGGCGCCGATCACGCCGCCCTGCCCGAGACCCGCACCCTGCTCGACCTCCAGGACGAACTGCGGCCCTTCTTCCAGTGCTCCCTGCACGGCGTCGACGTCGGCGGCGGCTTCGTCGAACTGACCCACGACCTGCCCGGCATGGCCCAGCGGCTCGCCCACGCCGCGGCCCGGCTCGGCATCCCGCGCGAGCTCGGGCCGTACGACACCCTGTACTGGCCGCTCCTCGGGCCCGCCGTGTACCGCATCCCGCCCCCGCGCCGCGGCGACCTCGCCGCCGCGATCACGGAGGCCGCGGTCGAGTCGACCTGGTTCCACCCGCACCGCTACGGCACCGTCACCGCGGTCGTGGAGGCGCCCATGTGGGGCGTGGCGGCCGTGGAGGACCCCTCACCGCTCGCCGACCCCGACGCGGTCCTGCGGACCGTCAGCGGCACGCTGCGCCGCGACACGCGCCTTCTGGAGGGGCTGCTGGCCCGCGTCCGCCCCCACCTGGACGCCGTGCCGGACGCGGCCCGGCTGCTCGCCCCGGTGGACGACTATTTACTGGTCGGACCCGGACTCGCCGACTCCTGGGACCCCGACCTGCACGGCGCCGGTCAGCGGCCGCTGCCGCCGCTGGACACCGCACGGCTGACCGC
Source organism: Streptomyces cynarae (assembly GCF_025642135.1). NCBI lineage: Bacteria > Bacillati > Actinomycetota > Actinomycetes > Kitasatosporales > Streptomycetaceae > Streptomyces > Streptomyces cynarae. The sequence continues at coordinate 6,736,409 of NZ_CP106793.1, forward strand.
CCTCGGCATCTCGGGCCGCCGCGTCGCGCTGCGCACCGCGGGGCTGCTGCACCAGCTCGCCAGGGCCGCCGGGCGCGCGGCGGCCGACGCGCTGCCCGAACTGGACCGGCTGATCGACGCCTGGTGCGCCGACTACCACGACGGCTACGGCGCACGCTGGATCCCCGTGGCACGCCAGGCCGAGTACCAGGCGCGCGTGGTGCTCGCCGCCTTCGAACTCGCGGGGCAGTACACGGCCGTACGCTCCCATTCGGGTGAGAAGGACTGGGGTTCGGCGCCGGCGGTGCCGATGCACAGGGAATGAACAAGACGATCCTGGCCCTGCGCGGCGCCCTGCTCGCCGCGACCGCCTTGCTCATCGCGACACCGGCCCAGGCCGTGCCCCGGCCGGCCACCAGCGGGAACTGGCTCTATCTGACGGTCACCAAGGGCGACGCCCGTTCCCGGGACGTCCGCGGCACGCTGCTGATCTGCGACCCGCCCCAGGGGCACGCCCGGGCCGTGCAGGCCTGCGACCAACTGGCCGCCGTGCAGGGGGACATCCACCGCATCCCGCCCGAGCACTCCTACTGCACGATGCTCTACGCCCCCGTGACCGTCTCCGCGCGCGGCGAGTGGAACGGCCACAAGGTGGAATACACCCACACCTTCGCGAACAGTTGCGACCTGACCGCGAAGACCGGCGCGGTGTTCGCACTCTCGGACCAGACACCGGCCCGCTCCGTGCCGGGCGGTCGCCACGCACACGGGGGCGTCACCGGTACCCCACGCGCGTGGGGAAGGAGCTGACGACCTCACGCGCGTGCGCGCGGACGCGCGGGCTCACCGCTGGTGCGGCCCGCGCCCCGCGAGGATGAGGAACGCTTCGGACGGCGCACAGGGGCACGGCGTCAACGCCCGCCGACCCGCTCCAGCAGCGCCACCGGCAGTCGTGCGAACAGGTCCGCCACGCGCGTGTGCCCCTCGTACTCCCGCTCCGGTGCCAGCGCGTCGGCCCAGCGGCCGGGCGGCAGTGGGAGGGACGTGTCGTGCCAGCCGCCCGCCTCCGCCAGCCGCAGCGACAGTCGCGTGACCGCCGTGAGCACCTCACCCGAGCGCACGAAGGCCACACAGTGCGCGGCACCCGGGCCCTCGGCCGCCAGCGGCGCGTACGTCGCCGAGGCGCCGAAGACCTCCGGGCGCCGTCGGCGCAGGAGCAGCGCGGCTCTGGTGAGGTCCGCCTTGTCCGAGGCCGTCTGCTGCGGTGCGAACGGCTGCCGGTTGTCCGGGTCGACCAGCGCACGGTACTCGCCCTCGGTGCCCTGGTAGACGTCGGGCACGCCCGGCATCGTCAGCTGGACCAGCGCGGCCCCCAGGGCGTTCGCCAGGATGTGCGGTGCCAGCTCGTCCCTCAGGGCCGTCACGAGTTGTCCCGGCGCCCCGCACGGGCCTCCCGAGACGAAAGCCGCCACCGCGTCCTCGTAGGCCGGGTCCTGTTCGGTCCACGAGGTGTGCAGCCCCGCCTCCCGCACATGCTTGAGCAGCGCCCCCTTCAGGCGCTCCTCGTCCGCCTGCCCGAGCCCGAACAGCGTCTGCCAGGCCGCCCAGGCCAGCTGCGGGTCGGGGGCGTCACCGTCCGCGCGGGTCACCTCGGCCAGTACGTCGTCCCAGCGTTGCGGGCACTGCGTGAGCACCGAGATCGCCGCCCGCACGTCCGCGCTGCGCTTGGTGTCGTGCGTCGACATCACGGTCCCGGTGACGGGCCAGTCGCGCTGCACGCGCGCGCAGTACGCGTGGAAGTCCTCCGGGGCGACGGCCGGGGCGCCGGGCTCGCCGCCCACCTCGTTCGCCGACAGCAGCGGCACGTAGCGGTAGAACGCCGTGTCCTCCACGGACTTGGCGCGCAGCGCCGACGCCGTCTGCGCGAACCGGGCCCGGAACTCCTCGAGGTCGGGCTCCTCGCCGATCCGCCCCAGCACCAGGTCGCGCACGACGGTCACCGCGTGCGCCTCCTCGGGCACCGTGAACGCGGCCCGGGCCTCGGCGGCGGCCGCCTCGGTGACCACCTCGGCGGCGTCCTGGGAGGCGTACGGCCGGTACACCTCCATGCGGACGAGGAGTTCCCGCAGCGCGGTGTGCAGCGCCCAGGGCGCGTGGTCGCGCAGCGCCGGGTCCGGGGACGTCGCGCACAGCCGGCTCGCCACGCGGATGAGGCGCTCCACCTCGGTCGCCAGCTCGTGCGTGACCACCTCGTAGGCGGCGCGCCGTACCGTCGAGGCCCACTGGCCGCCTCGGTCGCCGCGCGGGATCGCGAAGAGCCGGTAGTGGCCGAGCAGCTCCTCGGCGCCCTCGGGGTCCGTGAAGAGCCCCTCCACGTGCCGCAGCGCGTCGTACCCGGTGGTGCCCGCGACCGGCCAGGCGGTGGGCAGGTGCTCGCCGTCGGCGAGGATCTTCTCGACGACCGTCCAGCGCCCGCCGGTGGCCTCGTCGAGCCGGCGCAGATACACCTCCGGATCCGCGAGACCGTCCGGGTGGTCGATGCGCAGACCGTCGACGACGCCCTCGTCGAGCAGCCGCAGCAGCGTGCCGTGGGTCGCGGCGAAGACCTCCGGATCCTCCACGCGCACCCCGATCAGCTCGGAGATGCTGAAGAACCGCCGGTAGTTCAGCTCGGTACGGGCCAGCCGCCACCACACCGGGCGGTACCACTGGGCGTCGATCAGCTGGGGCAACGGCAGTTTCCCGGTGCCCTCGCGCAACGGGAAGACGTGCTCGTGGTAGCGCAGCACGTCCCCGTCGACCTTGAGGTCCTCGATCACCTCGCCGAGCCGGCCCCCCAGCACCGGCACCAGCAGCTGTCCGCCCTGTGCGTCCCAGTCGATGTCGAACCAGCGGGCGTAGGGCGACGCCGGGCCCTCGCGCAGCACCTCCCACAGGGCCCGGTTGTGGCGGGGGAAGGCGGCCATGTGGTTGGGCACGATGTCCACGACCAGGCCCAGCCCGTGCTCCCGCGCCGTGCGCGCCAGGGAGCGCAGCCCCGCCTCGCCGCCGAGCTCGTCCCGCACGCGCGCGTGGTCGACGACGTCGTAGCCGTGCGCCGACCCCGGGACGGCCTCCAGGATCGGCGACAGATGCAGGTGCGAGACGCCGAGTGCGGCCAGGTACGGCACGGCCGCCTCCGCCGCACCGAACGGGAACCGCGGCTGCAACTGCAGCCGGTACGTGGCCGTGGGCACCGTCGGGCCGGGACGCTCAGGTGTCATGGAAAGCTACGTACCCGCCCCGCCGCCTTTCGTGTCATCGACGCGCCGCCGACCCGGCCGCCCACGGAAAACGTCCGCCACGCGCGCGTGCCCCGCGAGCCCGGCATGATCCAGACGAGAGGCCCTAGTCCGGCCGCTGCAGCACCACCAGGCTCCGGTCCACCAGGGTCAGCCGTCCCCCGGCCTCGATCTTCGTACCCGTGCCCGGCGGCAGCCCCTCCGGGACGGCCGTGTCGACGACCACCTGCCACTGGCGCCCGTGGTTGACCGGCACCACGAACTCGAGCGTCCTCGGCGAGGGATTGAACATCAGCAGGAACGAGTCGTCCGTGATCCGCTCCCCGCGCTGCCCCGGCTCCGAGATCGCGTTGCCGTTGAGGAACACCGTCAGCGCGCTCGCCTGCCCCGACGTCCAGTCCCGCTGGGTCATCTCCTCACCCTCCGGGGTGAACCACGCGATGTCGGACAGCTCGTCGTGCGTGCCCTGCACCGGGCGGCCGTGGAAGAAACGGCGCCGGCGGAAGACCGGGTGATCACGGCGCAGCCACACCATCGCGCGCGTGAACTCCAGCAGATCGCTGCCGTCCTGCGGCCACTGGACCCAGGAGAGCTCGCTGTCCTGGCAGTACGCGTTGTTGTTGCCGTTCTGCGTGCGCGCGAACTCGTCGCCGTGGCTGAGCATCGGCACGCCCTGGGAGAGCATCAGCGTGGCGATGAAGTTCCGCATCTGCCGGCCCCGCAGCTCGAGCACCGCCGGGTCGTCGGTCTCACCCTCGGCCCCGCAGTTCCAGGACCGGTTGAAGCTCTCGCCGTCTCGGTTGTCCTCGCCGTTGGCCTCGTTGTGCTTCTCGTTGTACGAGACCAGGTCGTGCAGTGTGAAGCCGTCGTGGCAGGTCACGAAGTTGATGGAGGCCAGCGGGCGGCGGCCGTCGTCCTGGTAGAGGTCCGAGGAACCGGTCAGCCGGGAGGCGAACTCCGCGAGGGTGCGCGGCTCGCCGCGCCACAGGTCGCGCACGGTGTCGCGGTACTTGCCGTTCCACTCGGTCCACATGGGCGGGAAGTTGCCCACCTGGTAGCCGCCCTCGCCGACGTCCCACGGCTCGGCGATCAGCTTCACCTGGGAGACCACCGGGTCCTGCTGCACCAGGTCGAAGAACGACGACAACCGGTCCACCTCGTGGAACTGCCGCGCCAGGGTGGCCGCCAGGTCGAAACGGAAGCCGTCCACGTGCATCTCGGTGACCCAGTAGCGCAGCGAGTCCATGATCAGCTGCAGGACGTGCGGCGAGCGCATCAGCAGGGAGTTGCCCGTTCCGGTGGTGTCCATGTAGTACCGGGGATCGTCCGCCAGCCGGTAGTACGAGGGGTTGTCGATGCCCCGGAAGGACAGCGTCGGGCCCAGGTGGTTGCCCTCGGCGGTGTGGTTGTAGACGACGTCCAGGATGACCTCGATACCGGCCTCGTGCAGCGCCTTCACCGCCGACTTGAACTCCAGGACCTGCTGGCCGCGGTCGCCCCAGGAGGCGTACGCGTTGTGCGGGGCGAAGAAGCCGATCGTGTTGTAGCCCCAGTAGTTGCTCAGGCCCATGTCCGCCAGACGGTGGTCGTTGACGAACTGGTGTACGGGCATCAGCTCCAGTGCGGTGACACCCAACTCGGTCAGATGTTCGATGATGGCCGGATGGGCGAGCGCGGCGTACGTGCCGCGCAGCTCGTCCGGAAGCGCCGGGTGGCGCATCGTCAGGCCCTTCACATGGGCCTCGTAGATCACCGTACGGTGGTACTCGGTGCGCGGCCTGCGGTCGTCGCCCCAGTCGAAGTACGGGTTGATCACCACGGACGCCATGGTGTATGGCGCCGAGTCCAGGTCGTTGCGCTTGTCGGGGGACCCGAACGGGTAGCCGTACACCTCCTCGCCCCACGTCACCGCGCCACTGATCGCGCGCGCGTACGGGTCGAGCAGCAGCTTCGCCGAGTTGCAGCGCAGTCCGCGCTCGGGGGCGTACGGACCGTGCACCCGGAACCCGTACCGCTGCCCGGGCATCACCCCCGGCAGATACGCGTGCCGGACGAACGCGTCTGTCTCCCGCAACTCGATCGCCGTCTCCGAGCCGTCGTCGTGCAGCAGACACAGCTCGATCCGGTCGGCGGCCTCCGAAAAGACCGCGAAATTGGTCCCGGCGCCGTCATAGGTGGCGCCGAGCGGATACGCCTCTCCAGGCCAGACCTGCATGAATTCGACTCTCCCAGCTTTGCCGGCCCTCTGGGGGCGCCTTGCGGCCGAGTTCCCGAAAGTGACTGCTCCCCCTTCTGAGCGAGCGGGAATCCTGACTCATCCTGCTCGGTCCCTCATCGAGTGACGAGTATGGCGCGAATCGTCCGCGGCGCCCTCCGATCCGTCCCACGATGGAACCTTCTCTCACCCGCATCCCTCTTAACGGCCGACCAGCGCACACCCGGCGCGCACGCTGACCACCGCGCGCCGTGGTGTGCCGAACCAGTGGGGCTCGAGCCACTCCCGCACCACAGGGGGAGTAGGGGGACATGTGCGCAGGACAGTGCGCCGCCACCTGGGCAAGGTGGTGGCGGGTGCGGCCATCGCGGTGACAGGGACCGCCGTGATGGTCGGGATCACGCTGCCGGGCTCGGCGGGGGCCGAGGAGTCCGGTGGCAAGAGCGGCGGACTCGCCGCCCGGCAGCAGGACCAGTCCGTGGGGCCCGGCGTCGTCGAGCGGGCTCCCGCCGAGGGGGCGACCGGCAAGGGCGACGACCCGCTGACCGACGACGAGGCACGGCGCGCCGAGCGCATCGCGCTGACCGGCCCGCAGTTCGCCGCCGGACAGAACGTCGAGGGCAGGAAGGGTCCGCAACGCCTCGCCGTCGACCTCGCCGAGCCGGACGCGGACGAACTGGACGACCCGGACGCGCCCCGACGCGCGGAGGTCACGCTCTACGACTACAGGAGCGACGCTCTTGTCACCAAGACCGTCGACCTGCGTTCCGGGAAGGTGGAGGGGACGGGCACCCAGCACGGTGTGCAGCCGCCCCTCACCCGGGAGGAGAACGCCGAGGCGGCCCGGCTGCTCATCGCCGACCCGCTCGGGGCGGGGCTGAAGGCCGACTACAAGGACGCCACCGGCAAGGACCTCACCTCGCCCGGCCAGCTGATGCTCACCGGCATCGTCTACCGGGCGGTGCCGGGCGCCCAGCCCGCGGTCCTCGACCAGTGCGGCAGGCACCGCTGTGTGCGGCTCCTCCCGAAGATCCCGAACGGCTCCTGGATCGACAGCCGTTCCTTCGTGATCGACCTGAGCGCCCGAAAGGTCGGCAGGCTCGGCTGAACCACGCGGACACCGCCTTCCGAAGGAACGTTTTTCCGGGTCACGGGTCGCGGACCGCGCTCTTCGCCCTTCTCGCTTCGTGCAACAGGAGTCTCTTCGTCATGCGCGTGAACAGAAACAGCCGTGCCCGTCGGCAGTCGCTCCACCGGCGGGCCATGGCCGGCCTGCTGACCGCCGGGCTCGCCCTCGGTGGCACGGCGGCCACCCCTGCCTTCGCCCGTCCCGAGACCGCCGCCGCGCCGGCCGCCGAGTGCGGCGCCGCCTACCGGATCGAGCAGAAGCTCTCCACCGGCACCACCTGGCGGATGTGCCGGCGCTACGACAAATACGCCGGCCTGGTGCTGGAGCACGTCTCCTACCAGCCCCCGGGCGAGAGCCGCCCGATCAAGGTCCTGAACAGCGCCCGGCTCGCCCAGATCGACGTCCCCTACGACGACGGCTCGGTCGAGTACAGCGACCTGACCGGCGCCGGGTTCGCGCAGGGCCTGATGAACATGGCGCCCGCCGAGTGTCCCGGGGGCACCATCAAGACGGTGAAGGTGCCGGACGCCTTGGACCCGGGCCACCCCAACGTGAACGGCGTGTGCACCACGACCCGTTCGCGCGGGCACGCCTACCGCATGCAGAGCGACGACGGGAACAAGGTCTACCAGGCCCAGGGCAAGGACCTGTTGGTCTACACCGTCAACAAGGTCGGCTGGTACGAGTACATCACCGAGTGGCGCTTCCAGGACGACGGCACGGTCGACATGAACGTCGGCGCCACCGGCAGCCTCTCGCCGTACGACTACGACGCGGGTGACGGCCGAGGCTGGCCGATCGGCAACGGCGCCCGCTCCTACGCCACCAGCCACAGCCACAACGTCTTCTGGCGGCTCGACTTCGGCCTCGACGGCTCCTCCAGGAACAAGATCGAGCAGTACGACTCCGTGGTCAGCCCGCCCGCCCGGGGCGCCCAGGCGCCCAGCAACAAGACGACCCGCACCACCGTCACCAAGGAACTCGCCGGCGACGCCAAGAACTCGCGCTGGTGGCGGGTCGTCAGCGACGCGGGCAAGAACAAGGACGGCCACGCGCGCTCGTACGAGATCGTCCCCAGCGCGTCCACCAAATACTTCGGCCACGAGTTCACCAAGCACGACATCTACTTCACCGAGTACAACCCCTGCGAGCAGTTCGCCAGTGACAACGTGGGCGACTGCGGCACAGGGGCGGCCACCACGGTCGACAAATGGGTCAACGGCCAGAGCCTCACTCACCCGGTGGTGTGGGTGAACGTCGGCTTCCATCATGTCGCGCGCGACGAGGACCAGCAGCCCATGCCGGTCCACTGGCAGGGCTTCTCCATCGCTCCGCGCGACGTCACGGCTATGAATCCTCTCACTCCGCCCGCTCTCGCCGACCAGAACGGACAGCCCCGAAACGGTAGTTGAGAAACGACCCTGTCCATCCGGCTGCACCGTGCCGCACTCCCGGAGTAGTCTTCCTTGATCGTTGGCCGGGGCCTTGCCCCTGGGGAGGCTCGGGGGAGCGGAAGGCGGTGCGCGGGTGGGCTCGGGAGGGCTGGAGCTGCCCCCTGGTGACGAGGGTCACGAGGGGAACTCCGCGGATGTCCCGCCCGGCGCGGTGTCCCTGGCACGGCCGATGGAGATGGGATCCATCGGACCGGAACTGGACTGGGACGCCGACGCGTGGCGCGAGGTGCGGACCCGCGCCCAGCGGGCCGGGCGGGCCTACATCTGGCTGAACCTGGTGGAGCAGCGGCTGCGCGCGGTCGTGGCCGCCGTTCTCCGCCCCATCTACGAACCGGTCCACGGCGACGACTGGGTGGTCGCCGCCGCCGGACCGGCCGGCCAGGAGTGGGTGCAGCGGGCGGTCGCGGTACGCGAGGTCAGCCGCCGCAAGGGGTATCTGCTCGACCCGGCCGACGACAACGTGCTCAGCTTTCTGACGCTGCCGCAGCTGCGCGAGCTGATGGTGCAGCACTGGCCGTGCTTCGAGCCGTACATAGACGAGCGCCGCGATGTGGAGCTCGCCCTGGACGAGCTGGAAGTGACCCGGAACGTGGTCTCGCGCAACCGGGCCCTGTCCCAGGCGGTCCTCGCGCAGGCCGAGCGCGCTTCCGCCAATCTCCTGGAGATCCTCGGCGCGGGCGGTGACGTGCCCTCCGCCCGCCGGCTGCCCGTCGACGCGGTCGAGGACCTGGTGGGCGACCGGTACGCGGACGTGGTCGCCGTCCACCCGGACCGGGTACGGCTGCTGCGGCAGTTCCCCGCCGAGGACATCTTCGGCGGTGCCCGCCGCCTGGACGCCATCGGCATCGGCCTCAACCTGCTGGTGCAGAACTTCTCCGGGCGGCGGCTGGTGCGGCTCGCCGAGTCCGGCTGCCGGGTGCGGCTGCTGTTCCTCAACCCGGCCTCCAGCGCGGTCAAACGGCGCGAGCGGGAGCTAGGCATCAGGAAGGGCGAGCTGAGCCGCGCGGTCGAGATGAACATCCTGCACATGCGCCGGGTGCGCTCGAAGCTGCGCGACCCGGGCGCCTTCGAGATCCAGGTCTTCGACGAAACCCCTCGTTTCACCGCGTACCTGGTGAACGGGGACGGCTCGGACGGCATCGCGGTCGTGCAGTCCTATCTGCGGCGCACCCGCGGTATGGAGGCGCCGGTGCTGGTGCTGCGGGGCGGCAGCCGGGTCGTCAAGTCGGACGAAGTCGAGGAGAACGGGCTCTTCCCCACCTACCGGGAGGAGTTCGAACTGGCTTGGGCCGATTCGCGTCCGGTGTCCTGAACTGTCCCATGGTGCCGACCGGAAGCGGAATCCGGTCCTCGGATTGTCAGTGGCGCATGCGAGGGTGGAGGCCACTGGGGGAAAGCACCACCACGAAGGGGGGCCGCCATGGCCTGGCACCGAGAGCTGCTGATCGGCTTCGACCTGGAGACGACCGGGACGGATCCGTATGAGGCGCGCATCGTCACGGGGGCGGTGATCGAGGTCAAGGACGGGGAGCCGCTCGGCCGCCGCGACTGGCTGGCGGATCCGGGCGTGGAGATTCCGGCCGACGCGGTCGCGGTGCACGGGATCAGCAACGAGCGGGCGATGGCCGAGGGCCGCCCGGCCGACCGGGTCGCGGACGCGATCGCCGAGGTCCTGGTGGCGTACTGGCGGACGGGAGTCCCTGTCGTCGCCTACAACGCGGCCTTCGACCTCACCCTGCTCTCCGCCGAGCTGCGACGGCACGGACTGCCGTCCCTGCGCGAACGTCTGGGGGGCCTCGCCCCGGCCCCGGTCATCGACCCGTACACGATCGACCGCTGGGCCGACCGCTACCGCCGGGGCAAGCGCAACCTGGAAGCGGTGTGCGCGGAGTACGGTGTGGCGCTGGAGTCCGCGCACAACGCGGGCGCGGACGCGCTGGCCGCCGCCCGGCTGGCCGCGGCGATAGCCGGCCGCCACCCGAAGGTCGCGGCCCTCGGCCCGGCGGAGCTGCACCGCAGCCAGATCGAGTGGTACGCGGACTGGGCGGCGGACTTCCAGGAGTTCCTGCGCGCCAAGGGCGACGCGGAGGCGGTGGTGGACGGTACGTGGCCGCTGCGGGAGGCGGTGGACGGGAGGGTCTGAGACGGGCGGGGCGTTCGCCTTCAGGAACCGGTGGGTGCCGCGGTCCCGCGCATGGTGTCCTTCTCGGTTCCGGCGTGATGCGCGGAGGCGGGGCCGTGCGCCGGGTCCGGTGCGGCCGTTCGGCGGGCGCGCTCGACGGACTGGCCCCAGTAGGTTCCGGCGACCATCAGGGCCGCGCCGAGGCCGGTGAGCGGGGTGAGGTGGTCGCCGCCGAGGACGACGCCCACGGCCACGGCCCACACGGGCTCCGTGCCGAGCAGCAGTCCGGCGCGGCTGGCGGAGGTGCGCTGGACGGCCCAGGTCTGCGCGAGGAAGGCGAACACGCTGCAGAACAGGGCGAGATACAGCAGCTGAATCCAGGTCGCGGTGCCGGCGCGGGCGAAGCCGGGCAGGGCGGTGGCGGCCGTGGGGAGGAAGAGCGCCGTGCCGATGAGGGTCTGCAGCGCCGTCAGGTGCAGGGGACGCACCGCGCGGCCCGCGGTGAGCCGGCCGACCAGGGCCACGTGCACGGCCCGGACGGCGGCGGCGGCGAGCATCAGCAGGTCGCCGAGTCCGGGCGTGTGGAAGCCGTTGCCGGACATCAGGAGTCCCACGGCCAGGACGCACACCCCCGCGGCGGCGTGGAAGGAGGGCGGCAGCCCGCCGGGGTGACCGGAGCGGTCGAGCAACGGGGTGAGCACGATGGTCAGGCTGATGATCAGCCCCGCGTTGGCGGCGCTGGTGTGGGCGACTCCGTACGTCTCCACGACCAGCACCGCGGCCTGGGTCAGCCCCAGCGGCACTCCGGCCCGTACCTCGTCCCGCGTCCACCGGCGCCGCCCACGGCGGGCGGTGACCAGGACCAGGCAGGCCGGTGCGGAGAGCGCGTACCGGGCGAACAGGACCGCGGGGACGGGCAGCGCGGCCACCGCCGTCTGGGCGGAGAGATAACTGGAACCCCAGACGAGCGCGACGAGGAGGAGTACCGCATCGGTACGGCGGGCGTCGAACACCCGCCCACGGTGCACCGCGCGTGACCCTGAAGCCCAGCACCAGTTTCTAAAACGATCTTTTAGTCCACCTGCACAGTGCCCCTACACTGCGGGAATGGACGAACGTCAGTTGCGGATTCTGCGGGAGCTGGGCGAACTCGGCAGTGTCACCGCGGTCGCCGAGGCGCTGCTGGTGACGCCGTCGGCAATCTCCCAGCAACTGCGGCTGCTGCAGCGATCGATCCCGGTGCCGCTGACCGAGCGGCACGGGCGGCGGCTGGTGCTCACCGACGCCGGGCAGGCGCTCGCCGGCGCGGCGGTGGAGGTGGAGACGGCGCTGGCGCGGGCCCGGGGCGCCGTCGAGGAATTCGTCGGGAAAGCGGACGGCGAGGTGTCGGTCGCGGCGTTCCACAGCGCCGGTTCGGCGTTCTTCCCACCGCTGCTGCGGGCCTTCAACGGACCCGGTTCGCCCCGGCTGGCGCTCGCCGACGAGGACGTGCCGCAAGAGGACTTCCCCCGGCTGACGAGGGAGTACGACCTCGTGCTCGCCCACCGCCTCGATCACGCCCCGCCGTGGCCGGGCACGGTGACCGTCACCACCCTGCTGCGCGAACCGCTCGACGTGGCGCTGCCCGTCGGCCATCCGCTGGCCGGCAAGCGGCGGCTCACCCCGCGGGATGTGGCCGACGAGCCGTGGATCACCGTGCACGACGGGTTCCCCGTCATGGCCACCATCGAGGCCATCGCCGCCGCGGCCGGGCGCCGGCTGCGGCTGGTCCATCGCATCAACGAGTTCGCGGTGGTCGCGGAGGCCGTGGCCGCAGGGGGCGGTATCGCCCTGATGCCGCGCTGGACGATGCGTCCGCACCCGGCGCTGGTCCTCCGACCGATCGACGGCGTCCAGGCCAGGCGGCACATCGACGCCCTGTGCCGCCCCGAACGCACGGCCCGCACAGCGGTCCGCACGGTGCTGGCCGAACTGCGCCGCGCCGCAGGGACGATCAAGGACGGGGACGCGGGGGAGCCGGCGCCGGCCACGGCTTGACGGCGACGCGGAGCGGGTCGGTGAACGCAACCGAAAGCTCTCAGAACGGATACCAGCGCACCGTCTCGTCCCCGTCCCGCAACGACGCCACCCGGCGCTCGAACTCGGCGAGGGCCTTGGGGTTGCTCGGCGCGTGCTGGGCGACCCAGGCGCAGCTGGCCGTCTCCCGGGCACCGCGCAGCACCGAGCAGCCCTCCCATGCGCGTACGTCCCAGCCGTAGGCGGCGGTGAAGGAGTCGTACGCCTCGGCGGGAAGACCGTAGCGGTCACGGGAAAGCGCCATGACCACCAGGTCGTGCTCGCGCAGATCGGCGGAGAAGGTCTCCAGGTCGACCAGGACCGGGCCGTCCGGGCCGATGTGCACATTGCGCGGCAGCGCGTCGCCGTGGATCGGTCCGGGCGCCAGATGCGGGGAGAGCGCGGCCGCCGCGGCGGCGAACCCGTCACGGCGCTCGCGCAGATACGCCGCGTCCGCAGGGTCGATCGCGTCGCCCGCGAGCCGAAGCCAGCGTTCCACCCCGCCCAGCAGATCACGGGGCGGCAGGGTGAAGGCGGGGGAGGGGAGGGCGTGCACGATCCGCAGCAGTTCGGCCAGGTCGCGCGGTTCGGCGGGGCGTACGGGATCGGGCAGCCGGTGCCATACGGTCACGGGATGCCCGTCGACGAGCAGGGGTTCGGGTCGGGCGGCCCGCACCGCCGGGACATCCGCCCCGGCCAGCCAGACGGCGATGTCGAGCTCCCGCCGCGCCCGGTCCAGCAACTCGGCGTCGCGGCCCACTTTGACCACCAGATCCCCGACGGCGAACACCGCGTTCTCACCCAGGGCGAGGAGCCGAGCGTCCCGCGCCGCACCCGGCAGTACCCCCGCCGCGTCCAGCACATCCCGCGCCCGCATCTCGTCCATCGCACGCCTCCGTGTCCTCCACCGGTTCCTTGAGGTCTGCCAGTGTCGCATTCACGCAGGTCGGGACGGCCACCGGCCGGGGTGCGGAACGAACCCGCGGACAAGTGGCCCAGGCTGCACCGGCGTCGGCGAAGTGAGATCCCCGCACAGGGAGGGCCGTCGGCTGCCCACAAGGGGAGGGCCCGTAGGCTCCCCGGTCGCCGACGGGCCCTCGCTCAGGCGGGGTTCAGACCCCCAGTGGCTCGTTCTCGTCCCGCGCCGCCGGTGCCACCGCCGCCGGTGTCTCGTCGTGCGTGAGGTCCGGCAGCCGGTGCAGCCACTTCGGCAGGTACCAGTTGCGCTCACCCAGCAGCGCCATCACCGCCGGGAGCAGCACGCCCCGGATGACGGTCGCGTCGATGAGGACCGCGGCGGCCAGGCCCACGCCCATCTGCTTCATGGACTGCATGGACAGCGTGCCGAAGATCGCGAAGACGGCGACCATGATGACCGCGGCGCTGGTGACGACCCCGGCCGTGGTCACCACACCGTGCGTGATCGCGTCCTTCGTGGTCCTGCCCCGCAGACGGGCCTCGCGGATCCGGGACACCACGAACACGTGGTAGTCCATCGACAGGCCGAACAGGATGACGAAGAGGAACAGCGGCAGCCAGGTGACGATGGCGCCCACACCGTGCGCGCCCACCAGCGACGCGCCCCAGCCGTGCTGGAAGACGGCGACCAGGATGCCGTAGGCCGCACCGACCGAGAGCAGGTTCAGGACGATCGAGGTGATCGCGATCGTCAGCGAGCGGAACGACAGGAGCATCAGCAGGAAGGCGAAGACCACGACGAACGCGAAGACCGGGACCACCGAGCCGACGAGTTGGTCGTTGAAGTCGTGCGAGCCCGCGACCTGACCCGTGATCGGCGCCTGCACGCCCTCCACCTTGCCGAGCGTGTCGGGCCGTACCTTGTCGCGCAGCAGCTCCAGGTTCTTGCCCGCCTTGTCCAGGTCGGAGCCGCCGACGAGCGGCACGGAGATCACGGCCACGTTCTGCGCGTCGTGCAGTCTGACGTCGACCGGGCCGCGCGAGGCGCCCGATGCGATCGCCTCCGTGCGGAAGCCGGCGATCGCGGACTTCACCTCGGGCGCGTTGATGTCCTTCGCCTTGACGACGACCTGGGCCGGCTCGGAACCGCCGGGGAAGGCCTCGTTGACCCGGTTGTAGGTGGCCACGATGGGCAGCTTGTTCCCGAACTCCTGGTCCAGGGTGAGGTTCTGGGTCTTCATGCCGAGTGCGGGCGCTGCGATCGCGAGCAGCGCACCGGCCGCGACCACCAGGGAGACGGCGGGCCGGGCGAGGACCACCTTCAGGACGGCACTCCACAGCCGGCTGCCCTCGTCGGCGCTGCGACCGGTCCGCGCGCGCCGCTTGTCCGGGTGCAGGAACGGGATACGGCCCTTCTCGACGCGCTTGCCCAGCAGCGACAGCAGCGCGGGCAGCACGGTCACCGAGCCGACCATGGCGACCGCCACCACCATCAGCGAGGCCAGGCCCATCGCCTCGAAGGTGGCGAGTCCGGTGAACAGCATGCCCGCCATCGCCACGCACACCGTGACACCGGAGACGATCACGGCGCGCCCGCTGGTCGCGGCGGCGATGCGCAGCGCGGTGCCCGCATCGCGTCCGGCCGCGCGCTCCTCCCGCTCGCGGCGCAGGTAGAACAGGCAGTAGTCGACGCCGACGGCCATGCCGACCAGCAGCATCACGGAGTTGGCGGTGTCGTTCATCGCCTGCAGATGGCTGACGATGCCCATCAGGCCCATCGTCGCCATGATCGCGGTGATGGCGAGCGCCACTGGCAGCAGCGCCGCGACCAGCGCGCCGAACGCGATCAGCAGGATGCCGAGCGCCACCGGCACCGCGGAGTACTCGGCCTGCTTGAAGTCGTTGCCGAACGCGTCGGAGAACGTCTTGCGCATGCTGGCGGCGCCGATCTCCTCGATCCGCAGCTGCGGGTGGTCCTTCTGGACCCCGGCGACGGCCTTGAGCACGGGCTCGACACGGTCACCGGCGGTGTCCGCGTCGCCGCGCATGTCGAACTGCACCAGGGCGCTGCGGCCGTCCTTGGAGATGGTCTTCGTGTCGTACGGGGAGGTCACGTCCGTCACCCGGCCGGTGCCGTCGACGGCCCGCACGACCGCGGTGACGGCGGCGCGGAACCGCGGGTCGGTGGCCGTGGTGGTGCCGTCCTTCGCCTGGATCAGCACGCTCTCACCGGCAGGCTGCTTGATCCCCGCGTCCTCGATGATCTTCGCGGCGGTGTGTGTCTCGCCCTTCAGTTCGTCGCTGTCCTTGATGTCGACGCGCCCGGCTGCCGAGCCGACGGCCATGGCCAGCACGACGAACAGCACCCAGATGCCGACGGCAGCCCATCGGTGCCGAGCGCTCCAGCCGCCGGCCCGGGCGGCGATGCCCCGCACCCGCGTATCTCCGTTCCCCATGACGGGCTGCCCCCTCCGTGCGGGTGACGGCCCCCTGCCGCCACCGTTCGCTTCGAAGGTAGGGGCGGCGTAAGCCCGACTCGTCGTGCTGCCCGGTGAACCGTGAGCGCCCCGGCTCATCCCCTCGGACCGGCCCGCCTCACCATCCGGGAGGACAGTGGCCCCTTACAACTGTCCGGGCTCCTCAGGGCCGGGATCAGGGTCCGGGCGCCCGCCCGGGGATGCGCTCTAGGGTGTGAGCATGACGACGACGTACGCGGCGCTGCTGCGGGGGATCAACGTGGGCGGCAACCGGAAGCTGCCGATGGCGGGCCTGCGGGAGCTGCTGACCGGGCTCGGTCACACCGGGGTGGCCACGTATCTGCAGAGCGGCAACGCGGTCTTCACCGCCGACCACGGTGACGAGGACTCCCTGGCGGCGGAACTCGAGGAGGCGATCGAGAAGGACTTCGGCTTCCGGGTCGACGTGCTCGTACGCGACCACGCGTACCTGAAGGCCGTACGCGAGGCCTGCCCGTTCCCGGCCGACGAGCTGGAGGGCAGGCAGCTGCACGTCACGTACTTCTCGGGGCCGGTGGAGGCCGAACGGTTCGCGGAGATCGACCCGGCCGCGTACCTGCCGGAGGAGTTCCGGCTCGGCGGCCGCGAGCTCTACCTCTACGTCCCCGACGGTCTCGGCCGGTCCAAGCTCGCCGAACAGCTGTCGAGGCCCCGGCTGAACAAGGGGCTGATCGCCACCACCCGCAACTGGAACACGGTCGTCAAACTCGAGGAGCTGACCCGTGCCTGAGCAGGGCCCGGCCGTCGAGGAGGCGATCGAGCGCGAACTGCGTCTCCTGGACCCGCAGTTCAGCCGCTCGCCCGAACAGGTCGGGGCGCTGCTGCACCCCGACTTCCACGAGTTCGGCGTCTCCGGGCGGCACTGGGACCGGGCCTCCGTCATCGAGATGCTGGCCTCGACGACCGATGCGGGGGCGCGGCCGTCCGTCACCTCCCCCATCACGGGCGTCCAGCTCGCCCCGGACCTGGTGCACCTCACCTTCGACACGGAGAACGACGGCCGTCACGCGCACCGCAGTTCGCTGTGGCGGCGTACCGAGGACGGCTGGCAGCTGTACTTCCACCAGGGGACGCCGTTCGCCCCCGGGACGAAGTGACGCAGAGATCCACGGAGTTCCGCACCCAGGGGCAAAGGGCGACGAGCGGGTGTGCGAGGCTCGTCGGCATGCGCTACATCATCATCGGAGCAGGGGCCGTCGGCGGAGCGGTCGGGGCCCGGCTCGCCGAGGTCGGCCACGAGGTGGTCCTGGTCGCGCGGGGTGCGCAGTACACGGCGCTGCGCGAGCACGGACTGCGCTTCCTCGCCCCGGACGGCGAGCACACCCACCGGCTGCCGGTCGTCGACGGGCCTTCGGCGCTGGGTGAGTTGCGCACGGACGACGTCCTCGTGCTGGCCGTCAAGACCCAGGACAGCGAGGTGGCGCTGGACACCTGGGGCCCGGCTCCGGTGCGGGGCGGCGGTACGGCCGCCGAGCAGCTCCCGCTGGTGTGCGCGCAGAACGGCGTGGAGAGCCAGCGGCTCGCCCTGCGCCGCTTCCGCCATGTCTACGGCGTCTGCGTGTGGCTCCCGTCCACCTTCGTCGAACCGGGCGTCGTCTCCGCCGCCGGCACCCCGCTCACCGGCATCCTGCACCTCGGCCGGTATCCGCACGGCACCGACGACACCGCCCGCCGGATCGCCGCAGACCTGGAGAAGGCCCGGTTCGAGGCCCCGGTCGTGCCGGACGTGACGCGCTGGCAGTACGCCAAGCTGCTGAGCAACCTCGCCAACGCCGTGGAGGCGGTCAGCGGGCCGCTCACCGGACAGGCGGCGGAGTCGCTGTACGCGCGGGTGCGGGCCGAGGGCGAGGCGGTGCTCCAGGCGGCCGGCATCCCGTACGCGAGCGGCGCGGAGCAGAAGGAGATGCGCGGCGACAAGGTGCACCTGGTGCCGCTCGCGGGGGCCCAGCGCGGTGGCGGTTCCTCCTGGCAGTCCCTCACCCGAGGCACCGGCACCATCGAGGCCGACCACCTCAACGGCGAGATCGTCCTCCTGGGCCGGCTGCACGGTGTGCCGACCCCGCTCAACGAACTGCTGCAACGGCTCGCCACCACGTTCGCGCGGGAGCGCCGGGCGCCCGGGTCGCTGCCGGTCGCGGAGCTGGTGCGACTCGCCGACGAGGCCGTGGCGCACGCCGCCGGGTAGGCCGCCGCTTCCCACCTCCCCTTGCGCTCAAGCGGCGCTGCGGCCTCTTTCCGCATGCGTCCGGATGATGTCCGCGTACCGGCGCCCACTGCCCTTCACCGTGCGCTTCTGCGTCTTGTAGTCGACGTGCACCAGCCCGAAGCGCTTGTCGTAGCCGTACGCCCACTCGAAGTTGTCCAGCAGGGACCAGGCGAAGTAGCCCGCGAGCGGGGCGCCCTGACGGACTGCCGATGCGCAGGCCGCCAGGTGCTGCTCCAGATACTCCGTGCGCTCGGGGTCGTGGATGGTTCCATCGGGGCGTACGACGTCGGGGTAGGCGGAGCCGTTCTCGGTGACATACAGCTTGCGGGCGCCGTAGTCGTGGGTCAGGCGGAGCAGGAGGCGCTCCATGCCGGAGGCGTCGACCTCCCAGTCCATGCCGGTGCGGGGCACGCCGAGGCGGGGGACCGGGCGGACCCGTGGGGCCAGCCCGGTGGGGTCGTCGGCGACGGTGGCCGGCATGTAGTAGTTGAGGCCCAGCCAGTCGAGGGGCTGCGCGATGGTTTCCGAGTCGCCTGGCTGCTCGGGAAGTTCGACGCCGTACACCTCTCGCATGTCGGCCGGGAAGCCGCGGCCGTGCACCGGGTCCAGCCACCAGCGGTTGGTGTGCCCGTCCATGCGGCGGGCGGCGTCGAGGTCCTCCGGCCGGTCGGTGGCGGCGTGGACGGTGGAGAGGTTGTTGACGATGCCCACCTGCGCGCCGGGCGCTGCCGCGCGGATCGCCTGCGCGGCCAGACCGTGACCGAGGAGGAGGTGGTAGGAGGCGCGGACGGCGGCCGTGAGGTCGGTCAGGCCGGGGGCCATCCTGCCCTCCAGGTGGCCGATCCACGCGGAGCACAGGGGCTCGTTGAGCGTGGTCCAGTGGCGGACGCGGTCGCCGAGGCGTTCGGCGACGACCGCCGCGTACGAGGCGAGGTGGTGGGCGGTGTCGCGGACCGGCCAGCCGCCCCGGTCCTGGAGCACCTGCGGCAGGTCCCAGTGGTACAGGGTGACGGACGGAGTGATGCCCGCCTCCAGCAGGCCGTCGATCAACGCGTCGTAGAAGTCGAGCCCCTTGGCGTTGACCGCACCGTCGCCGCCCGGCACCACGCGCGGCCAGGCGATGGACAGCCGGTAGGCGTTGGTGCCGAGTCGGCGCATCAGGCCGATGTCCTCGCGCCAGCGGTGGTAGTGGTCGCAGGCGACGTCTCCGTGGTCACCATTGTCGATCTTGCCGGGAGTGTGCGAGAACGTGTCCCAGATCGAGGGGGAGCGGCCGTCCTCGGCGACGGCCCCCTCGATCTGGTAGGCCGACGTGGCCGTGCCCCACAGGAAGTCCTCGGGGAGTGCGGCGAGGTCGATGGTCACGGAGTTCCTTTCGGAGGCAGGCGAGTCGGTCACTTGACGGCTCCCGCGGTGAGCCCGGCGACGAGGTAACGCTGCAGGAGCAGGAACCCGGCGACCACGGGGAGGCTGACGACGAGCGAGGCGGCCATGATCTGGTTCCAGTAGACGTTGTAGAGGGTGGAGTAGCCCTGGAGGCCGACGGCTAGCGTGCGGGTGTTGTCGTTGGTCATCACCGACGCGAACAGCACCTCGCCCCAGGCGGTCATGAAGGCGTAGACGGCGACCGCGACGATGCCGGGGATCGCGGCCGGCACGACGACCCTGAACAGGGCCCCCAGCGGGCCGCAGCCGTCCACCAGCGCGGCCTCGTCCAGTTCGCGCGGCACCGAGTCGAAGTACCCGATCAGCATCCAGATCGAGAACGGCAGCGAGAAGGTGAGATACGTCAGGATGAGTCCGCCGCGCGAGCCGAACAGGGCGATGCCGGTGGCGTTGCCGATGTTGACGTAGATGAGGAACAGCGGCAGCAGGAAGAGGATGCCGGGGAACATCTGGGTGGACAGCACGGTGACGGTGAAGACGCGCTTGCCCCGGAAGTCGTAACGGCTGACCGCGTAGGCCGCGAACACCGCGATCACCACCGAGCAGACGGTCGCCGCCCCCGCCACGGTCAGGGAGTTCACGAAGTACCGCGCGAGCGGGATCGTCGACCAGATGTCGATGTACGGGCGGATGGTCAGGTGGCTCGGAAGCCAGCGGAATTTCCCGGAGACGTCGCCCAGGGGCTTCAGCGAGCTGGAGACCATCGCGTAGACCGGTACCAGGACGAACGCGGTGAGCAGGGTGAGGAAGATCCGCTTGGACCAGAGGAAGGACCGGGGCGGAGCCATCGGCGAGCGGGGCGTCCGGGAGGTACTAGACATCGGCCGTCTTCCTTCCTCGGGACGTCAGCAGGAGGTAGACGCCCGTCACCACGAGCAGGAAGAGCAGCAGCAGGACGGACATGGCGGAGCCGGTACCGAAGTTCCAGGTGACGAAGGACGCCTGGTAGATGTGGACCGAGATGAGGTCCGCGGCCTCGGGGGCGGACTTGCCGAACAGGACGTACGGCGTGTTGAAGTCGTTGAACGTCCACAGGAACAGCACCAGGACCAGGACCTGGTTGACCGGACGCAGCGACGGCAGGGTGATGCGGCGGAGCTGCTGCCACATCCCGGCGCCGTCGAGGGCGGCCGCCTCGTACAGCTCGCCCGGGATGTTCTGCAGGCCGGCCATGACGATGAGGAAGGCGAACGGCCAGCCCTTCCACACGGACACGGTGAGCAGCGCGACGAAGCTGTTGTCGCCGATGAGCCAGAAGGACGGCTTGTCGGTGAGGTGCAGCTGGTCGTGCAGGACGTGGTTCACCAGGCCGTTGTCGTGCTGGAACATGAACACCCAGGTGATCACGGCCGCGTACACGGGCAGCGCGTACGGCACCAGGAAGAGTGCCCGCAGCAGGCCGCGGCCGCGGAACGTGCCCTGCATGAAGATCGCGGCCGCCGTGCCGATCAGCCAGCACAGGCCGACCGACACCAGGGTGAAGGCGACGGTGACGAGGAAGGAGTGCAGGAGGGCCTCGCCGACCGGGGCGTCGAAGTCGACGGACACCTTGTAGTTGGAGATTCCCGCCCACGGGGCGGTGCCCCAGTCGCGGATGTAGAACTGCGTGAGCTCCTTGAAGCTCATCACGATGCCGATCACCATCGGCACCAGGTGGACCAGGAGTTCCAGGAGCAGGGCGGGCAGGAGCAGCAGGTACGGCAGCCCGATGCGGCGGATCCTCCCGGGGTGGCGGGGCGTCCGCTTCGCCGCCCCGGAAGGACTCTTGTACACGGCAGCCTCTGCGGGAGCAGTGGTCGTCATCGTGCTCACTTCGCCGGCATCTGCTGCTGGGCCTTCTCGAGTGCGGCCTTCACCGAGTCCGTGGTCACCGCGCGTCCGGCGGCCGCGTCGGCGAACAGGTCCTTGATGGCGGTACCGACCGCTGTCTCGAACTGGGACTCGTCTGCCACCTGCGGAAGCGCGGCGGCGCTCTTGGCGAGGGTGTCCTTCAGGACCGCGTTCGCCGGAGTGTTGAAGACGGAGTCCGCCTGGGCGGTCTTCACCGGCGGGATCGAGCTGTACTCGGTGTTGAGGGTCTTCTGTTCGGCGTCGCTGGTCATGAACTTCACGAACTTCATGGCGCCGTCGAGGTTGTGGGTGTTCTTGAAGACGGCCAGGTTGATGCCCGCGACCATGGAGTCGACCTGCTTGCCGGTCCCCGGGGCGCCGGACTGCACGGGCACGGGGGCTATGCCGTACGCGTCAGCGCTCATGCCCTGCGATGCGAGGTTGGCGGACGCGGACTGCCACAGCAGCATCGCGTTCGTGCCCTTGGCGAAGTCGCTCACCGACTGGTTCTGGGCGTACTCGGCGTTGCCCGGTGCGATGATCTTGTCCGTCGCCATCAGGTCGACGTACTGCTTGACCGCGGCGACCACCCCGTCGCCTGTGAAGTCGGGCTTGCCGTCCGCGGTGAAGAAGTCCGCGCCGTGCTGCTTGGCGAAGACGAAGGCGTGGTGGATGTTCTCCGACGGGTTCGCACCCTCGGCGCCGAGGCCCCACTTGCCGCCCTTGGACAGCTTCTTGCCGTCGGCTACGAGCTCGTCCCAGGTGGTCGGCGGCTGGGAGATGCCCGCGTCGGCGAACATCTTCTTGTTGTAGTAGAGGGCGTACGCCATCGAGTACAGCGGCACGGCGGCCGGGTCCTTGCCCGGTGCCCCGGTCGAGCCGAGGGCCGAGTCGACGAAGCGGTCCTTGCCGCCGATCTTGGCGAAGTTGTCGGCGTCCCACGGGAGCAGCGCCCCGGTGGCCTGCAGGGATGCGCTCCAGGTGTTGCCGATGTTGAGGACGTCGGGACCCTGCCCCGAGGTGGTCGCGGTGAGGATCCGGTTCAGGAGGTCGGACCAGGGGACGACCTCCAGCTTCACCTTGATGCCCGTCTGCTTCTCGAACTTGTCGAGTTCGGGCTGGAGGACCTTCTTGTCGACCTCGATGCTGGCGCCCTGGTTGGAGGCCCAGTAGGTGAGCGTCTTCGGCGAGTCGTTTGACCCGCCGCCGCCCGTCGACGAGCCGCCGCCGCACGCGGTCACGGCGGTCAGCAGCGAAACGGTGACCGCACCGGCGGCCGCGGCTCGGATTCTGTGCATGGCTCAGACGTCCCTTTCCGGAGGGAGACCCATGGGCGCGTTCGTCCCGAAGAACACCCCGGGGCTTAATTTAGAGTGTGAGTTAAGACGCGAAGGAAGGTCGCGTCAAGGGATCGCGCGGAGGTATCTTGCAGGTCGGCAGAGTCGGAAGGGACCCACATGGCGGCGCGGAACGGGCGGACAGTGCGCGACCTGCGGCGGGGCAATCGCACCGCCGTACTACAACGGTTGTATTTCGACGGGCCGATGAGCCGCTTCGAGCTGGGCCCGGCCACCGGACTGAGTTCCGGCTCCATCAGCAACGTGGTCGCGGAACTGGTCGCCGACGGCCTGGTGGAGGAGGCCGGCACCGTAGAGTCCGACGGCGGCCGGCCCCGCACTCTGCTCCGCGTCACCCCCGCCAGCGGCCACATGATCGGCATCGACGTCGGCGAAACCCGCGTACGGGTCGAGCTCTTCGACCTCACCCTCACCGAGCTCGCGCGCGCCGAACGACCCCTGGAGCATCACGGTTACGACGTCGAGATCATCGTCGGCCACATCCGCGACGGCATCGCCGAGGTCCTCGCCGAGACGGACGTCGCCCCCGAGCGGCTTCTGGGCGTCGGCATCGGCGTCCCCGGCATCGTGGCACACACCCCTGAACAGGGGGCCGTGGTCCACGGGCAGACGATCGGCTGGGACGCCGTCCCGCTGGAATCCCTGCTGCGCTCGACGTGCGGACTCCCCGACTCCGTCCCGTACTTCATCGACAACGGCGCCCGGACGCTAGGCCAGGCCGAGATGTGGTTCGGCGCCGGCCGGGGAGCCCGCACCGCGGTCGTCGTCCTCTTCGGCTCCGGGGTCGGCGCCTGTCTCGTCACGGAGGAGGTGGAGCAGGGCCGGTCCGTCGAGTGGGGGCATCTGACCGTACGGGTCAGGGGGCGCCGCTGCCGCTGCGGCGCCCTGGGCTGCCTGGACGCGTATGCGGGCGCCGAGGCGCTCATCGACCGCTGGCGGGAGGAGGGCGGACGTCCACCGGAGGGCACCGACGAGGAGACCGCACTGACCGCGATGGTCGCCGCGGCCTACCCGCCCGAGGGCACCGGCACCGACCCGGTGGCACTCGCCGTCCTGGAGGAGGCCGCCGAGTACGTGGGCGCCGGCCTGTCCGACCTGATCAACCTCTTCCAGCCCGAGCGCATCCTCATAGGCGGCTGGGCAGGGCTTCAGCTCGGCACCCGCCTCCTGCCGGCCGTACGCCGGTACGCCGCCTCGTACGCCCTGCGCCATCCGGCCGAACGCGTCTGCATCGACCTCGGCAAGCTCGGCCCGGACGCGGTCACCGTGGGCGCCGCCATCCTGCCGCTCGCCGACTTCTTCGCACACGGCGGGCAGCGCGACGCGCACGGCCGCGGACGTCACGGCGAGCGCGCCTGATCCGGTCGAGGATGCGTGTCGCGTTTGTTCAAGAGGAGCGCGGCGGCCGTTCCTAGCGTGGAGGCATGAGCGATGCCTACCACAACGTGCACCCCTACCTCGTCGAATGCGCCGCCGAGGCCGCCCGCGTCGCCCGGGGCGTCCGGGCGGAGATGCTGCCCGAGCCGACCCACTGCACCGACTGGGACGTCCGTGCCCTGGTGAACCACTGGGTCCTGTACACCTCGCACGGACTCGAACACCGCGCCCTGCGCAAGCAGCTGCCCGAGGAACTGACCGCACGCGACTTCACCGCGGACCCCGGCTGGGCGCGCGGCTACGCCGAGCAGCTCGACCGCGCCGTCGCCGCCTGGGACGACCCCGCCGTCTGGGAGGGGGAGATCGACCTCGGCATGGCGAAGATGCCCGCGGACGAACTGGCGCGGATGCTCGTCAAGGAGCTGGCCGTCCACGGATGGGACGTCGCCACGGCCACCGGCCAGGAGTACCGGATCTCCGAGGGCGCCGCGCGGCTCGTCCTGGACGTCGTCGAGACCCACGGCGACCTCTACCGCCAGTACGACGGATTCGCCGACCCCGTGCCCGTCCCCGACGACGCGCCCGTCTTCGAGCGTGCCCTGGCGGCGAGCGGACGCAATCCGCGGCAGACCCCGGTGGGCGAAATGGACCACTGACGAGGCCGGTGATTGGACCAGGCATCCGCGCCAATCGGCGACTAGCGTCGGCGGTATGCCGAACACCTCTCCCGTCCGCGTCGACGCCTACTTCGACCCCGCCTGCCCCTTCGCCTGGATCACCTCCCGCTGGCTGCTGGAGGTCGAGCGCGAACGCCCGCTCGACCTCCGCTTCCACGTGATGAGCCTGTACCTGCACAACGTGGGCAACGAACTGCCCGACTGGTACCGCACGCTGGTCGACAAGTCGATCGGCCCGGTGCGTGTCGCCGTCGCCGCCGCCGAACGGCACGGCGAGAAGGTGCTGCGTGATCTGTACACCGCGTTCGGGACCCGTATCCACGAGCGCGAGACGGAGGACTTCGACGCGGTGATCACCGAGTCCCTCGCCGAGCTCGGACTGCCGGCCGACCTCGCCGCCGCCGCCCACGACCCCGCGTACGACGAGGCCGTACGCCGCAGCCACGACGCCGGCGCGGAGCCCGGCTCGGGCGGCTATGTGGGAACACCCACCGTCCATGTGGACGGAACGGTGTGGTTCGGCCCCGTGCTGCGGGCCATCCCCCGGGGCACCGCGGCGGTGGAACTCTTCGACAGCTTCCGGGTTCTGGCCGCGCACCCGGACTTCTTCGAGCTGAAGAGGACAAGGACGGGGGCACTCCGCTTCGACTGACCGAAAAGCTAGGCTCCGAGCGCCGTCAGTGCCGGAAGCCGGGCCTCGTCGTAGCGGTCGAGTACGGCCCGCGCCACCTCCGGCGCGGGTCCCAATACCTCGGCCAGGACATCCGCCCCGGCCGCGCCCCGCGCGATGCGGTCCGGCAGGAAGCCGGGCGCCAGGACGTACGGCGCCACGGCCACCCGGGAGCAGCCCAGCGCGCGCAGCTCGCGCACCGCGTCCTCGGTGCGCGGAAGGGATGCGGAGGCGAACGCAGGCCGCACGGCGCACCAACCGGTGTGCCGCCACTCCCGCGCGATGTCAGCGATCACTGCGATCGCCTCCGGGTCGGTGGACCCCGCCGAGGCCAGCACGACCCCGGTCGAGGACTTGTCGGCGGGTGTCAGGCCCGCCTCGTACAGACGCCGCTCCAGGGCGGCGAGGAGCAGCGGCGACGGTCCCAGGACGTCCGCCTGCCGGATCCTCAGCCTTGGCGGCGCCTCCCGCAGGACCGCCGGGATGTCGGCCTTGGCGTGGAACGCTCGGGTCAGGAGGAGGGGGAGCGCCACCACGTCCCGGACGTCCTGAGCCGCCAGGGATTCCAGCACCCCCTGTACGGACGGGACGTTGAAGTCCAGGAAGCCGGTCTCCACGCGCAGCCCGGGCCGGAGCGACCGCACCCGCCGTACGAGGGCGTGCACGGTCGCGGCGTGCCGCGCATCGCGGCTGCCATGGGCGATCACGAGGAGGACCGGGTTGTGCATGAGGCGGCTCAGCCCTTCACCAGCAGACCGCGGCTGCGCAGCACCCACCGCTCCAGCGGGCTGAAGATCAGCAGGTCGATGGCGATGCCGACGAAAAGGATCAGGATGATGGCCTCGAACACCATGGACATGGAACTCGCGTTGCGGCCGTTCTCCAGCAGCGCGCCCAGGCCGATGCCGAGGTCGGGCGAGGAGGCGATGATCTCCGCCGCCATCAGCGAGCGCCAGGAGAACGCCCAGCCCTGCTTCAGCCCCGCCAGGTAGCCCGGCAGCGCGGCCGGCAGCACGATGTGCCAGGCGCCCCTCAGACCGGTCGCGCCCATCGTGCGGCCCGCGCGCAGGAACAGCGGCGGCACCTGGTCGATGCCGGAGACCAGGCCGTTGGCGATGGAGGGGACCGCGCCGAGCAGGATCACCGCGTACATCATCGAGTTGTTCAGGCCCAGCCAGATCACCGCAGGCGGCACCCACGCCACCGACGGCAGCGACTGCAGACCGGACAGGACCGGTCCGATGGCCGCACGCACGAACTTCACCCGAGCCACCAGCAGACCCAGCGGGGTGCCGATCGCCAGCGCGAACAGGAAGCCGAGCAGACCACGCGAGACGCTCGTCCAGATGTAGCCGAGCAGCGTGCCCTGAAGCCAGGCGTCCTTGAACTCGCCCGCCACGGCGCCGGGGGAGGGCAGCTTGGTCGGGTCGTCGACGACCTTGAAGGAGATCAGCGCCTGCCACACCACCAGGACCAGCGCGATTCCCACGAGCGGCGGGAAGATCTTGTTGACGAAGGTCTGCCGGAACGGCGTACGACTGGTGACCGTGGTCTCCAGCGCGTCGAGACCGGCCTCCACACCGCCCAGTTCGGTGCCTGCCGTCGTCTTGGTCTCAGTGCTGGCCATGGCGGCGGATCTCCCCACGCAGTACTTCGGTGATCTCGAGCGACAGCTCAGCGACGGGCGCGTCCTCGATACGGCGAGGCTGCGGAATGCCGACCGTCCACTCGCGGGCCACGCGCCCCGGGCGGGAGGACAGCAGCACCACGCGCTGCGCGAGCCGCACCGCCTCGCGCACGTTGTGCGTGACGAACAGGACCGACACGCCCGTCTCCTGCCAGATACGGGTCAGCTCGTCGTGCAGCAGGTCCCTGGTGATGGCGTCCAGCGCGGCGAACGGCTCGTCCATCAGCAGCAGCCGGCTGTCCTGCGCCAGCGCGCGGGCCATGGCGACCCGCTGACGCATACCGCCGGACAGCTCGTGCACGCGCTTGCCGTACGAGCCCTTCAGCCGCACGAGTTCCAGCAGCTCCTCGGCGCGCCCGCGCCGGTCGCTCTTCGGAACACCCCGGAGCTTCAGGGCGAGTTCGATGTTCTTGCCCGCGGTCAGCCACGGGAACAGCGCGTGCTCCTGGAACATCAGGGCCGGGCGGCCGTCCGTCGTGATGGAACCGCCGGTCGGCTTGTCCAGGCCCGCCACCAGGTTCAGCAGCGTCGACTTGCCGCAGCCCGAGGCCCCCAGGAGGGTGACGAACTCGCCCGGCGCGACATCGAGGCTGATGTCGTCCAGCACGAGCTGCTGCCCGCCCGGCACCGGGAAGGACTTCGAGACGTGCTCAAGGCGTGCCGCCTGGTCGACGGACTCGGCGGCCGCGGCGAGGGTCGTGGCCATGGTCGTCACCTCCTGGGAACTCATCGGCTGCGGGCTTTACTTGACGCCGAGACCGGCGTCGCTGACGGTCGGCTCACCCTCGGCCTTGAGGACCTTGTTCAGGAGGGTGAGGTCGTAGATGCCGTCCAGCTGCGGGTCCTTCAGCAGACCCGCCTTGACCGCGTGCTGCGCCTCGGTGTCCAGGGTGGCGGCCAGCGGGTCGTCGGTGAACTGGATCGACTTCCACGCCGGGTCGAGGACCTTCGCCGGGAGCGCCTTGCCGGAGTCGACCGCCAACTGCTGGTTCGCCGCCGCCTTCGCCGCGTCCGGGTTGGCCTTGATCCACTTGTTGGTCTCGACGGACGCCTTCAGCACGGCCTCGACGGCCTTCGGGTGCTCCTTGAGGAACTTCTGCGACACGATGATGTTCGTGATCACGAACTTCTTGTCCGGCCACAGCGAGGACTCGTCCAGCAGCACCTTGCCGCCCTCGGCGACCAGCTTGGACGCGGTCGGCTCCGGCACCCAGGCGCCATCGATGGAGCCGGACTTGAAGGCGTCCGGGGTGACCTTGTTGTCGGTGCGGACCACCGACACATCGCCCTTGCCGCTCTGCGCGTCGACCTTCCAGCCCTGCTCCGCGATCCAGTTGAGGAACGCCACGTCCTGCGTGTTGCCGAGCTGCGGGGTGGCGATCTTCTTGCCCTTGACGTCCGCCAGGGACTTGATCTTCTTCGGGTCGACCACGAGCTTCACGCCGCCGGACGCCGAACCGCCGATGATGCGCAGGCTCTTGCCGTCGGACTTGGTGTAGCCGTTGATCGCCGGGGAGGGGCCGATCCAGCCGATGTCGATGGAACCGGAGTTCAGCGCCTCGATCTCGGAGGGGCCCGCGTTGAAGATCTGGTACTTGGCCTGGGTGGCGCCGAGCGCCTTCTGGAAGAAGCCCTTCTGGACACCCACGAGCGCGGTGCCGTGGGTGAGGTTGCCGAAGTAGCCGATCTTGACGGAGTCGAGGCCGTCGATCTTCTGGGCGCCGGCGGCGACCTTCTGGTCCGAGGGGGTGCTGGTCGACTTGGAGCCGTAACCGCACGCGGCGAGCGTGAGGAGCGGGAGAGCGGCGGCCACGGCTATGCCGCGGCGGAAGAGAGTCGAGCGGTTGGCAGGCACGGGAGGTGTTCCTCTCGTTGGCCCGGCGGTCACGGTCCTTCGGGTCGTGGCCGGGAGGTCGGCAAAGGTCTTCGTCGCTTCCGGGATGGGGGTACCTCCCTGCTCATGGGGGTCCCCCCGCTCGAGCGAAGCCGAGAGTGGGGGAGAAGCCGCGAGCTTGGGGGAGGGTGGGGGGACGGGGCGCGCAGGCAGTGCGCGTACGTCATCGCGCACATCGCGCCACTCCGCCCTGCCCGCTGCCGAGGGCGCCGCTGCCGACACGGCCGCCCTCCTTGGCGAACGTCGAGTAATAGCAGGTGGTGCTCATGATCAGAAGTCCCACCCGTCGTCGTCGGCCTCGTCCTTGACCGGCTCGGGCGTGGCGAACGACTCGCCGACCATGCCCGCGGTCAGCGTGGTGCCGTCGGACGGGTCGATCAGGATGAACGAACCCGTGCGGCGCGAGTCCGCGTACGAGTCCACCGGCAGCGGCTCGGCGGTACGGATCTTCACGCGGCCGATGTCGTTGGCGACGAGCTGCCCCGGGTGCGGGTGCAGGGACAGGTCGTCGAGCGTGAGCCGGGACGGGATGTCCTTGACGATCGCCTTGACCGTGCGGGTTCCGTGCTTGAGCAGCACCCGGTGGCCGACCGTCAGCGGCAGGTCGGCGACGTGGCAGACGGTCGCCTCGATGTCCTGGATGGTCGGCGGCGCGTCCTTGCTGGGCACGATCAGGTCGCCGCGCGAGATGTCGATGTCGTCCTCGAGGAGCAGCGTCACCGACTGCGGCGTCCAGGCCACGTCGACCGGCTCGCCCAGCAGGTCGATGCCGGAGACCTTCGTCGTACGGCCGGACGGCAGGACGGTGACCCGGTCGCCGACCCGGAAGGAGCCGGCCGCGATCTGACCGGCGTAGCCGCGGTAGTCGGGGTGCTCGGTGGTCTGCGGGCGGATCACGTACTGCACGGGCAGCCGCGCGTGGCAGTGCGCCAGGTCGTGGCTGACCGGAACGGTCTCCAGGTGCTCCAGGACGGTCGGGCCGCCGTACCAGTCCATGTGGGCGGACGGCTCGACCACGTTGTCGCCCTCGAGCGCCGAGATCGGGATCGCGGTGACCTCCGGGACGCCAAGCTCGGTCGCGTACGCGGTGAACTCCTCGGCGATCTCCGCGAAGACGGACTCCTGGTAGTCGACCAGGTCCATCTTGTTGACGGCGAGGACCACGTGCGGGACGCGCAGCAGGGCGGCGATCGCGGCATGGCGGCGGGTCTGCTCGACGACTCCGTTGCGGGCGTCGACCAGGATGACGGTCAGCTCGGCCGTGGAGGCGCCGGTCACCATGTTGCGGGTGTACTGCACATGGCCGGGGGTGTCGGCGAGGATGAACCGGCGGCGGGGCGTGGCGAAGTAGCGGTACGCCACGTCGATGGTGATGCCCTGCTCGCGCTCGGCGCGCAGACCGTCCG
This sequence comes from Streptomyces cynarae, assembly GCF_025642135.1. NCBI lineage: Bacteria > Bacillati > Actinomycetota > Actinomycetes > Kitasatosporales > Streptomycetaceae > Streptomyces > Streptomyces cynarae. Next base: position 6,766,629 of record NZ_CP106793.1, read on the forward strand.
TCAGCAGCGCCAGGTCCGGGCCCTCCTGGCCGCGGCTGGCCGAAGCCCGCTCCACGGCCTCCAGCTGGTCCGCGAGCACCGACTTGGAGTCGTGCAGCAGCCGTCCGACGAGGGTGGACTTGCCGTCGTCGACCGAACCGGCGGTGGCGAACCGCAGGAGGGTGGTGGCGGAGAGTTCCGTGGTGGTGGTCATGGCTAGAAGTACCCCTCGCGCTTGCGGTCCTCCATGGCGGCCTCCGAGAGCTTGTCGTCGGCCCGGGTCGCGCCCCGTTCGGTCAGCCGGGAGGCGGCGATCTCGGTGATGACCTGCTCCAGGGTCACCGCGTCGGAGTCGACGGCACCGGTGCAGGACATGTCACCGACGGTGCGGTAGCGCACGAGGCGCCTCTCGACCGTCTCGCCGTCCTTCGGGCCGCCCCACTCGCCGGCGGTCAGCCACATGCCGCCCCGCTGGAACACATCGCGCTCGTGTGCGAAGTAGATCTCCGGCAGCTCGATGCCCTCCCGGGCGATGTACTGCCACACGTCCAGCTCGGTCCAGTTCGACAGCGGGAACACGCGCACGTGCTCACCGGGCGCGTGCCGCCCGTTGTACAGCTGCCACAGCTCGGGGCGCTGACGGCGCGGGTCCCACTGCGAGAACTCGTCCCGCAGCGAGAACACCCGCTCCTTGGCGCGCGCCTTCTCCTCGTCGCGCCGCCCGCCGCCGAAGACGGCGTCGAACCGCTCGGACTGGATCTTCTCCGTCAGCGGCAGCGTCTGCAGCGGGTTGCGGGTGCCGTCCGGGCGCTCCTTGAGCACACCGCGGTCGATGTAGTCCTGCACGGAGGCGACATGCAGCCGCAGGTTGTGCTTCGCCACCGTGCGGTCGCGGTACTCGAGGACCTCGGGGAAGTTGTGCCCGGTGTCCACGTGCAGCAGCGCGAACGGCACCGGCGCGGGCGCGAACGCCTTCAGCGCCAGGTGCAGCATGAGGATGGAGTCCTTGCCGCCGGAGAAGAGGATCACCGGGTTCTCGAACTCGCCCGCCACCTCGCGGAAGATGTGCACCGCCTCGGACTCGAGGGCGTCCAGGTGGGAGAGGGCGTACGGGCTGCTGTCCGTGCCCCCCTGGATACCGGCGACGGTCGTCATGCTGCGCCCCTTTCGTTCGCTTCTCCGCCCACGCGGCGCAGAGGTGCGGCCATCGGCGTCGTCTGCGGCTGAGCGGCCGCGTGTGCGTCGCTCACAGGAGTCCCCTTTCGCTGAGCAGCGCGTACACGGACGCCGCGGACTCCTGTACGGTCTGGTGCTGCGACTCGATCCGCAGGTCCGGCGACTCGGGCTCCTCGTACGGGTCGTCGACGCCCGTCAGGCCCTTCAGCTCGCCGGCGGCCTGCTTGGCGTACAGGCCCTTCACATCGCGTACCGAGCACACATCGACCGGGGTGGCCACGTGCACCTCGAGGTACGCCGTGCCGTTCTGCTGGTGGCGCTTGCGCACCGCCTCCCGGCTGTCCGCGTACGGCGCGATGACCGGGACGAGGGCCTTGACACCGTTGCTGGCCAGCAGTTCGGCGACGAAGCCGATGCGCTGCACGTTGGCGTGCCGGTCCTCCCGGCTGAAGCCGAGGCCCGCGGAGAGGAACTCGCGGATCTCGTCGCCGTCGAGCACCTCGACCCGGTGGCCCTCCTCGCGCAGCCGGCCCGCCAGCTCGTGGGCGATGGTGGTCTTGCCCGCGCTCGGCAGACCCGTGAGCCAGACGGTGGCTCCGCTCGTCACGTGTGTCTCCTGAATCTCTGTCATGGTCAGCCGTGCAGCCCGCACTCGGTCTTGGCACGGCCCGCCCAGCGGCCGGCGCGTGCGTCCTCGCCCTCAAGGACCCGGCGGGTGCAGGGCGCGCAGCCGACGGAGGCGTAGCCGTCCATCAGCAGGGGGTTGGTCAGCACGCCGTGCTCGGCGACGTAGGCGTCCACGTCGTCCTGCGTCCAGCGGGCGATCGGCGAGATCTTGACCTTCTGCCGCTTCTCGTCCCAGCCGACGACCGGGGTGTTCGCCCGGGTGGGGGACTCGTCGCGGCGCAGGCCGGTCGCCCAGGCGTCGTAGCCCTTGAGGCCCTCCTCCAGCGGCTGGACCTTGCGCAGCTTGCAGCACAGGTCGGGGTCGCGGTCGTGCAGCTTCGGGCCGTACTCGGCGTCCTGCTCGGCGACCGTCTGGCGCGGGGTGAGCGTGATGACGTTGACGTCCATCACGGCGTCCACCGCGTCGCGGGTCCCGATGGTCTCCGGGAAGTGGTAGCCGGTGTCGAGGAACACCACGTCGACGCCGGGCATCGCGCGCGAGGCGAGGTGGGCGACCACCGCGTCCTCCATGGACGAGGTCACGCAGAAGCGCTTGCCGAAGGTGTCGGCCGCCCACTGGAGGATCTCCAGTGCGGAGGCGTCCTCCAGGTCACGGCCGGCCTGCTCGGCGAGCGCCTTCAGCTCCTCGGCCGTCCGTTCCGTCTGAGTCGTGCTCATATCTCGTCCCCTCCGCTGTCGGCTCGCTGAAGCCCCTGGGCGAGCAGCCCGAGGAACTTCAACTGGAAGGCTCGATTGCACGCCGCGCATTCCCACGCGCCGTGGCCCGCTTCGCTCGGACGCAGGTCCTCATCGCCGCAGTAGGGGCAGTAGAAGGGGGCGGCACGCTCGCTCACGACAACGCCTCCTCGGAAGCGCGGGAAGCCCAGGTCGCGAACCGCTCGCCGTCCTCGCGCTCCGCCTGGTAGCGCTTGAGGACCCGCTCGATGTAGTCCGGCAGTTCCTCCGCGGTGACCTTCAGACCGCGGACCTTGCGGCCGAACCCGGCCTCGAGGCCGAGCGCGCCGCCCAGGTGCACCTGGTAGCCCTCGACCTGCTCGCCCTTGTCGTCGAGGACCAGCTGGCCCTTGAGACCGATGTCCGCCACCTGGATACGGGCGCAGGCGTTCGGGCAGCCGTTGAGGTTGATGGTGATCGGCTCGTCGAAGTCCGGCAGGCGCCGCTCCAGTTCGTCGATGAGCGAGGAACCGCGCTGCTTGGTCTCGACGATGGCGAGCTTGCAGAACTCGATGCCGGTGCAGGCCATGGTGCCGCGCCGGAACGAGGACGGCTTGGCGGTGAGGTCGAGCGCCTCCAGGCCGTCGACCAGGGAGTCGACCTGCCCCTCCTCGACATCGAGGATGATCATCTTCTGCTCGACGGTGGTGCGGACCCGGCCCGACCCGTGGGCCTCCGCGAGGTCCGCGATCTTCGTGAGCGTGGTGCCGTCGACGCGGCCGACGCGCGGGGCGAAACCGACGTAGTAGCGGCCGTCCTTCTGGCGGTGGACGCCGACGTGGTCGCGCCACTGCTGGACGGGCTGCTCGGGAGCGGGACCGTCGACCAGCTTCCGCTTGAGGTACTCGTCCTGAAGCACCTGGCGGAACTTCTCGGCGCCCCAGTCGGCGACGAGGAACTTAAGACGGGCCCGGTTGCGCAGCCGCCGGTAGCCGTAGTCACGGAAGATCGACAGGACGCCCTCGTAGACGTCCGGGACCTCCTCCAGCGGCACCCACGCGCCCAGTCGCACGCCCAGCTTGGGGTTGGTGGACAGACCGCCACCGACCCACACGTCGAAGCCCGGCCCGTGCTCGGGGTGCCGTACGCCGACGAACGCCACGTCGTTGATCTCGTGGACCACGTCGAGGAGCGGCGAGCCCGAGATGGCGGTCTTGAACTTCCGGGGGAGGTTCGAGTACGCCTTGTTGTTCAGGACGCGGCGCTTCATCTCCTCCAGCGCCGGGGTGGCGTCGATGATCTCGTCCTCGGCGATGCCGGCGACAGGGGAGCCGATCATCACACGGGGAGTGTCACCGCAGGCGGTGACCGTGGACAGGCCGACGGCCTCCAGGCGGTTCCAGATCTCGGGCACGTCCTCGACCTGGATCCAGTGGTACTGGACGTTCTGCCGGTCGGTGATGTCGGCGGTGCCGCGCGCGAACTCCTGCGAGATCTCGCCGATGACGCGCAGCTGCCCGGTGGTGAGCGCTCCGCCGTCGATGCGGACCCGCATCATGAAGTACTCGTCGTCCAGCTCCTCCGGCTCCAGGATCGCGGTCTTGCCGCCGTCGATCCCGGGCCTGCGCTGGGTGTACAGGCCCCACCAGCGCATGCGGCCGCGCAGGTCGTTGGGGTCGATGGAGTCGAAGCCCGCCTTGGAGTAGATCGTCTCAATGCGTGTCCGCACATTGAGACCGTCGTCGTCCTTCTTGAACTGCTCGTTGCCGTTGAGCGGGGTGAAGTGACCTGCGGCCCACTGACCCTCGCCACGGTGACGGCTCACCTTGCGGCGGGGCGTGGCGGGATTCTGCGGGGTGGCGGCCATGGTGGATACGTCCTTCGGGACAGGCAGGAGAGCGGCTCTGACCTGCGCGCGCGGGCGCACGAGAAGATGTGCGCGTCCTTGCGCGAGGGTGGAAAAGGGGGAAACCGGACTGGCTGGAGGCTGTCAGCTCGCCGGACAGATGGCGCTGGACATGCGGCCGAGATCGACGTGCCGTCGACTCACCAAGGCAATTCCAGTTCCGGACATGACGGAAGCGTGTCATGGCGATCTGGACACAGTCCAGCTTCATCCACCATGCGGACACCCTTGTCCCGCTATGTGAGACTAGGGTGTCCTCGGTCACATCGCCCGGACGCGCTCGCGTCCGCGCAGGTCAGAGGCCGTGCGCCCCTGGCCAAGGACCCGGTGCGGCAACTTCCGCCTGCTCCTCGACCTTGGTGTCGAACAGCCGGAACCCGCGGCGGCGGTAGTTCTCCATCGCGTGCTCCCCGTCCAGGCTGCACGTATGCAGCCACACCCGCTTCGTCGGCGTCCGCCGCGGCCAGCGGTCCGCGAGGTCCCAGGCGCGCGCGGTCCCGTACGACAGCAGGTGCCCGCCGATCCGCCGCCCCCGGAAGGCCGGCAGCAGCCCGAAGTAGACGATCTCCACGACCCCGTCGTCCTGCGGCTCCAGCTCGACGTATCCCGCGGGTGTGCCCCGGTCGTAGGCGACCCAGGTCTCCACGCCCGGCCGGTCCAGGTGCTCCTGCCAGCGTGCGTACGTCCAGCCGAGCCGGTCGATCCAGCGGATGTCCCCACCGACCGACGCGTACAGGAACCGGCTGAACTCCGGCGACGGCACCTCGGCGCGGACGATCCGGACATCGCCCTCGGGGGTCGCGGCGGGCAGTAGATCGCTCGGGGACGTCTGCTCCAGGGACCACGTGGTCACGGTCATGCTGCTCATGCGGTCAGGGAATCACGAGGGCGAGCGGTACGACAAAGGGCCCCGGCACCCTGCCCGGCCGGTCGGCGCGCTACTTCAGGGCGTCGTCCACCGCGTCCAGGGGCACCGCGTACAGCACCCGCCCGTCGGCCGGCCCCGATCCGTCGCCGCTCGCCGCGCCCTCCGTGAGCGTCCACAGCTCGCCCGTCTCCCGCCAGTACGACAGGGACGCGGTGTGCCGACCCCAGCAGGCGTGCGTCCCGTCGGCCGCACAGGTGGCCGTCTGCGCGCCGGAGGTGGTCTGCCGCCACAGCGTGCCGTGCCGACCGCCGACCGAGGGCGCGCGGTCGACGTACCAGTCGGTCCGCACCGCCCCCTCGCGCCGGTGCGACAGTACGCCCTGCACCCCGGCCGCCGCCGTCTCGTAGGCCTCCGTCGCCCTGACGTCGCCGTGGGCGTCCGTGGCGAGCAGGCCCGCGCGGCCGGGCGCGGTGCTGAACGCGTACCGCCACACCCGGGCCGTCCGCCCGCTGCCCCCGGGGCGCGGCGACTCGCTCGCCACCAGGCTGGCCGGGACGGTGGTGCGGTCGAGGGAGAGCGTGGTGAAGCAGGGCACCCCGTGGTCGTCGGCCGCCGAACAGGGGCCGCCGGTCAGCCGGTAGGAGCCGACCGTCGGCAGCACGTACTGGTAGCCGTCCGCCGCGTAGCCGCCGTCGACCCGTCCGATCGCGGTGCTGTCGACGTTCGCCCGCAGTATCCGGTGCAGGTCGAACACCAGCAGCGAGTCGCGTGCGGTGACGAATAGTTTGTCCCGGTACCACACCATGCCGGACAGGCCGGTGCGGACGGCGGTGAAGTTCTGGCCCCCGTCGCGCGGGGCCGCCAGCAGGACCCAGCGGTAGGCGAGTCGGTAGGGGTCGTCGGCGTCGACGAAGGCGACCCTGGCGAAGCCCCGCTCGGCTGCCGGGCCGCCGGGGCGGTCCTGGTGCGTCCAGCCGGACAGGATGACCCGGTCCGGGCCCCACAGGCCGTCGGCCTCGGCGTCCCCCGAGGTGGTCACGGACCGCGGCACCCACTGCGGGGTCGTCGCGTCGCCGTGGTCCCAGCAGTACGCGCGCGTGGCGGTCGGCCGCACGGGCAGCGCGGCGGTCTCGGCGGCGTCGCACGCGGACAGGTCGCGCATGGTGCGGTCGGCGGAGGAGAGCACGCCGTGGACGTCGACGGCGCCGCCCATCGCGCGGGTGAGCGCGTCGAGGGCGCGGTGGTCGGTGAGGTCCTCGTGGAGGCGGAGCTTCGCGGTCTCGGCCGCCGAGGTGACGCGGGTCAGGCTCCCGGGGTTGTCGCCGCCCGCGGCCTGCGAGGTGCTGATCAGCGTGGCGGCAGCGGTCAGCGCCAGCGCGGTGCCGGCCAGCGTCGCCCGCAGTGCACGCCCCCGGCGCCTGCGGCGGTGCCTGCCACGGTGCTTCATACAACCTCCCGGCGTAGGCCAACTGCTCCTCGTGGTCCGTACGTTGACGTCAGGAGCGGGTGGGGTGGCCTGTAAGGAGGGATGCTACGGCAGACGGATGGGGGACCGGCCGAAGACCCGGGAAAAGCAGGGTTATCCCCACGTTCGGGTGCGCCGAACTCTCACCACCCCAGGCGCCGTCGAGTGCGGCAGCAGGTCGTTCGGGTCGTCCGGGATGAGCAGGTCCACCTCCGCCGACTCACGGAAACGATACGGCCGGTGTTCCAGGAACGCCCCCAGGTACCGCCGTACCCGGGACATCTCGGCGCGGACCGTGACTGTGCGGGCCGGGTCGCCGAACAGGTCGGACGCCAGGGCCCCGGCCGTGCGGCCCTCGCGGTGCAGGGCCAGCAGGTACAGCAGTTCCGCGTGCCGGGGGCTGAGTTCATGGGTCCAGGAGCCCGTGTCCCCGAAGACGGTCACCGACCAGCGGCGCGGCTGGGAGACGTCCAGGACGATCCGCGTCACCTGTGCGGGAGCGGGCGCGTCCGCGGCGCGGATCAGCCAGCCGCCCGGCAGCGGCTCCACCGTGCACGGGCCCAGCGCCGGCAGCAGGCAGCGGCCGGGCCCGAGCGACGCGGGCAGCGCCACCCGGCCGGTGTACGGCATCCCGGTCACCGCCGCCGTCCAGCCGTCCTTGTCCACGGCCACCGCCCGGCCGCCGAGCCGCGCGAGCAGCGGGGCCGCCACCGCGCGCAGCCTCTCGAGCGCGTTCAGATGCGTCTCCCGCAGCCGGGCCTCGGCGAGCCGGGCCACCGACTCCACCCACGCGAGCGTCGCCGGATGCATCGTCTCCAGCGGGCCGCTGACGTCCACCACCCCGATCAGCCGGCCGTCGCGCGGGTCCGTGACCGGGGCGCCGGTACACGTCCAGGAGGCGTGGGAGCGTACGAAGTGCTCGGAGGCGAACACCTGTACGGGTCGCCGGGTCACCGCCGGGGTCCCCACGCCGTTGGTGCCGACGACCTCCTCGCCCCAGTCCGCGCCCGGCTCGAAGCCCAGCCCGTCCGCCTTGCGCAACACCGGCGCGCTGCCCTCACGCCACAAAATCCGCCCGTCCGCGTCCGAGACGACCATGATGTGGTGCGCGACGTCCGCCACCGACAGCAGGCCCTCGCGCAGCACCGGCAGCACCTGCCGCAGCGGGGAGTCCTGGCGGCGGCGCTCGATCTCGTCACGGCCCAGCGGGTCGGCACGGACGTCGTGGTCGGGGTCGACCCCGCGGCGCATCATCCGCCCCCAGGACGCCTCGATCACCGGACGCGGCGGGACGGGAGCGCGCTGCCCCGCGAGCGTCGCGCTGCGCACCTCGCTGAGCAGGCGCGCCGCCTGCCCGACGTCCAGGGCGGCGAGCCGCGTGACCTCTCTGGCCGAGTACGCCACTGGAAACCTCCCCCAAGGCTGTCCGTCCCCGTCGACGGATTCCGGCCGAAGGCGCCCCCCCGGCCCGTGTCGACGGTGGTTCTCATACTGCCGCCTGCGGCCGACGGAGGGAGGAAGTCCGGCCAGAGCGGGCACGGGAAGTCCGGCCGGAGCGGGCGCGGGTTGCAACCCTTTGCAACCCTGGCGAAGGGCCAAGCCGTGGTTGAAACTTGTGCAACGCCGCTCAGACGGCGTCCGCGCTCCTTGAACGGGGCCGGCAGGCGGGGGTGGTGCCGAGTCGGCGCAGCACCACCCCTGCCGCCATCGATCCCTACGGCAGGAGCAGCTCAGGCGACCGGCCGCGCCCGCTCCACCACCGTGGCCAGATCCAGGGTGTGCGGCAGAGTGCCGAATGCCGTGCCCCAGTCGCCGCCCAGGCGCGAGGCACAGAAGGCGTCCGCGACCTCCGGGGGCGCGTACTGCACAAGGAGCGCCCCCTGGAGCACCAGTGCGATCCGCTCCACCAGGCGGCGCGCCCGGGCCTCGATGCCCTCCAGGTCGGCGAGTTCGGTGAGCAGGTTCTTGATCGCGCCGTCCAGACGGTGGTCCGCGCCGCGCGCCCGGCCCACCTCCTGGAGGAAGGCCTCCAGGGCGTGCGGCTCTCGCTGGAGCGCGCGCAGCACGTCGAGCGCCTGCACGTTCCCCGCGCCCTCCCAGATGGAGTTGAGCGGCGACTCGCGCAGCAGCCGGGGCATGCCGGACTCCTCGACGTAGCCGTTGCCGCCGAGGCACTCGGCGGCCTCCGTCACCACCGGCGTGCACCGCTTGGTCACCCAGTACTTGGCGGCCGGCACCGCGAGCCTGAGGAACGCCCGCTCCCGCTCGCTCCCGTCGTCGTACGCCGCCGCCAGCCGCAGCCCCAGCGCCGTCGCCGCCTCCGACTCCAGGGCCAGATCCGCGAGCACGTTGCGCATCAGCGGCTTGTCCAGGAGCCGCCCGCCGAACGCCTCCCGATGGGTGCAGTGGTGGATCGCCTGCACCACCGCCTGCCGCATCAGCGAAGCCGAGCCGAGGACGCAGTCGAGCCGGGTCGCCGCCACCATCTCGATGATGGTGCGCACCCCGCGCCCCTCCTCACCGACCCGGCGCGCCCAGGTGCCGTCGAACTCGACCTCGCTGGAGGCGTTGGACCGGTTGCCGAGCTTGTCCTTCAGTCGCTGGATCATGAACACGTTGCGCGTGTCGTCCTCGAGCACCCGCGGCACCAGGAAGCAGGTCAGCCCTGCCGGGGCCTGCGCCAGCACCAGGAACCCGTCCGACATGGGCGCCGAGCAGAACCACTTGTGGCCCGTCAGCTCGTACGTGCCGTCCTCGGCGAGCGGCCGGGCCGTCGTCGTGTTGGCGCGTACGTCGCTGCCGCCCTGCTTCTCCGTCATGCCCATCCCGAAGATCACGCCGGCCTTCTCGGCGGCCGGGCGCAGCCCCCGGTCGTAGACCAGGGAGGTCAGCCGGGGCTCCCACTCGGCAGCGAGGACGGGATCCGTGCGCAGCGCGGGCACGGCGGCGTGCGTCATCGACAGCGGGCATCCGTGGCCCGCCTCCACCTGGCTCCAGATCACGAACGACGCCGCCCGGCGCACATGCCCGCCCGGCCGCGTCCAGGCCGCGGTCAGCCCCGCGGCGACGCCCTTGCCGAGGAGCCGGTGCCAGGACGGGTGGAACTCCACCTCGTCGATGCGGTTGCCGTAGCGGTCGTGGGTGCGCAGCTTTGGTGGGTTCTCGTTGGCCTGTGCCCCCCACTCCTGCACCTGCGCGGAGCCCGCGCTGAGCCCGAGCCCCGACAGCTCGGCGCGCACCTCGTCCAGGAGCGCGGGGTCAAGATGCCGCTCGACGGCCTCCACGAGGGCACGGTCAGCGGCGAAGACGTCATATCCGACCAGCGGCGGAGCCTGATTGGTCACAGTGTGCGTGCTGGCTGCCATGGCCCTGAAACTACCCCTCGGTACGCGATCGGTCACCCGTATCGCCGAGAGGATGCGCCACACCGGGGGCCGCCCCACTGCGGGGTGAGCAGCGGCCCGGTCGGCGGATACCGTTAAGGCGTGCAGCCAGCAGCAAGTGAAACCTCCGAGCGGCCGCCCGGCCGTCTCCACCGGGCGCGTGCCCTCTACCGGAACGTCTCCAAGCGCAGGACCGCCTGGCTGCTGCTGAAGGACATCGTCGACTCGTGCATGGAGTACCGCGTCCTCGGGCTGGCCGCCGAGGCGGCCTTCTTCACCCTGCTCTCCGTGCCGCCGCTGCTGCTGTGCCTGGTCGGACTGCTCGGCTACGTCGACCACTGGACCGGGACCGACACCATCCAGAGCCTGCAGAACAACATCCTGGACGCGTCCCGCACGGTGCTGTCCGACCGGGGCGTCAAGGAGATCGCCCAGCCGATCCTGCACGACGTGCTCAAGGCCGGCCGACCCGACGTCGTCTCCATCGGCTTCCTCTTCGCCCTGTGGTCCGGATCCCGCGCGGTGAACGTCTTCATCGACACGATCACGGTGATGTACGGGCTCGACGGCACCCGGGGCATCGTGAAGACCCGGCTGCTGGCGTTCGTGCTGTTCATCGTGGCGCTGCTGATCGGCTCGGTGGCGCTGCCGTTGATGGTGGCGGGTCCGGACGCGGTGGTGAACGTCGTGCCCTGGTCGACGACCGTGGTGCAGGTCCTGTACTGGCCGGTGGTCATCGTCCTGTCGATCGTGTTCCTGACCACGCTCTACCACGTGTCCGTCCCCGTGCGCTCACCCTGGGTGGAAGACGTGCCGGGAGCCCTGGTCGCCCTCGCGATGTGGGTGCTGGGCAGCTTCCTGCTGCGCATCTACCTGACGCACACGGTCGAGGGCCCCACGATCTACGGTTCGCTGGCCGCCCCCGTGGCCGTGCTGCTGTGGATCGGCGTGTCCGCCTTCGCCGTCCTGGTGGGCGCCGCCGTCAACGCCGCGATCGACCGCGTGTGGCCCGCCGCGGCGACCGCGGCGGCCCGCGAGGCGAACGAGCGGCTGCGCGCGGAGCAGGCCGCCGAGTACATGGCCCGCGCCGCCGCGGCCCGCGCACCCGACCCCGACGACCCGGACATGCCTTCGGAGTTCCCGGAACGCTGGTCCCGCTTCCTGCCCCCGGAGGACGTCACCTCCCGCCTGCGCACGCAGGTGCGCAGCAGCCAGATTCACCAGCAGAAGAGGGAGGGACCGGCGGACTGAGCGCCGGCATAGCCTGAGGAGCGTGGCTGTGGAACGAGGCTTCGCGACCGCCGGGTACGCCGAGCGGGCGTCCCGGCTCCCGGGCGCCGTCGTGTGGACGAACCTGCCCTCCGCCGCCGGACGGCCGGTGCTGCCCGACGGCTGCATGGACCTGCTGTGGACCGAGGGCAGGCTCCTGGTCGCGGGCCCGGACACGCGCGCGTACCGCCCCGAGGGCCCGCCCGTCCGCTGGGCCGGCGTCCGTTTCCACCCCGGCACCGCACCCGCCTACCTGGGCGTCCCCGCCCACGAACTGCGCGACCGGCGTGTCGAGCTGGCCGACCTGTGGCCCGCGGCCGAGGTGCGCCGGCTGACCGGCCGCGTGGACGCCGCCGCCGACCCCGCCGCGGCGCTCGAGGAGCTCGCCCTGGAGCGCGCCGCCAGCTCCTCGGACCCCGATCCGCTGCTCGGCGTGCTGGTCGCGGCACTCGGCTCGGGCCGCCCGGTCGCCGCCACCGCCGACGCACTCGGTCTGAGCGCACGCCAGTTGCGCCGCCGCTCGCTCGCCGGGTTCGGCTACGGGCCGAAGACCCTGGCCCGTGTGCTGCGGCTGCAGCGCGCCCTGGCGCTGGCCCGCTCGGGGGTGCCGTTCGCCGAGACCGCGGCCCGCGCGGGCTTCGCCGACCAGGCGCATCTGGCCAGGGACGTGCGGGAGCTGACGGGGATGCCGCTCAGGGACCTACTCGCGCGGGCCTAGGTCCGCGAACAGGTCCACCCCGTTGCCGTCGGGGTCGTGCACGACCGCGTACCGCATCCCCCACACCGCGTCCCACGGCTTGAGCTCGCCGTGGTACCCGGCGGCCACCATGTCCTCGTAGACGCCGTCGACCTCGGCGGGGGAATCGCACCGGAAGGCGAGCGAGACGCGTCCGCCGCCGACGGGCGCACGCCACCCGGGGTGGAAGGACCGCACGGTCTCCTCGGGATCCAGCGCGAACCGCAGCCCACCGGGCAGTTCCGCCTCGACGTGCGGCAGCTCCTCGGCACCCTCGGGGAAGACGAGCCCCAGGCGACGGTAGAAGGCGAGGGAGGCGGCCAGGTCGGAGACGACGAGGCCGACCACATCGAATCGTGGAGTCATGCGGCCACGCTAGGCGGGCGAGCGGGGGCGGGTCTTGAAGGAATCGGACAGGTCCCCGGAAGCCGAAAGTTTCGGTCCCCGCCTGCTGTTGGGACGGCCCCGCCACACGCCTAGGCTCGGTGCCATGCCGTTCCGCGTCCTCGTGTACTCCCGCACCACCGCCTACCGCCACGACTCCATCCCCGATGCCGTGGCCGCCGTACGCGACCTCGGGGCCGCGCACGGTTTCGAGGTCGACGCCACCGAGGACCCGGGGGTCTTCGAGACTCCCCTCGGCGCGTACGGCGCGGTCGTCTTCCTCTCCACCAGCGGTGAGGTGCTGACCCCGGCAGGGCGGGAACAGCTGACGGCCTACCTGCGGGACGGCGGCGGTTTCGTCGGCGTGCACGCGGCCGCCTGCACCGAGTACGACTGGCCGTACTACGGCGAACTCCTGGGCGCCTGGTTCGACCGGCACCCCGCGTACCAGCCGGGCAAGGCCGTCGTCGAGGACCGCGGGCATCCGGCGACACGGCACCTGCCCGCCGTCTGGGAGTTCACGGACGAGTGGTACGACTTCCGTACCAATCCGCGTGACTCGGTCCGGGTGCTCGTCTCCGCCGACGAGTCGTCGTACGAGGGCGGCGGGATGGGCGCCGAACATCCGCTCGCCTGGTGCCGTGAGCAGGGCGCGGGCCGAGTCTTCTACACGGCACTCGGACACGCCTCGGAGGCGTACCAGGACCCCGGCTTCCGCGCCCACCTCCTGGGCGGCATCCGCTGGGCGGCTCAGTCGGACTAGCGGGGCGGTGGCGCCGTGCTGGCCCGTTCCACCAGGCGGGTCGACAGTTCGGTGCGGGTGCCCTCCGGTCGAGCGCCGGCCATCATGCGCACCAGCAGCCGGAGCGCCGTCGCGGCCATCTCCCCGAGCGGCTGCCGAACGGTCGTCAGCGGGGGTGTCGCCCAGCGCGCCTCCGGCAGGTCGTCGAAGCCGACGACGCTGACGTCGTCCGGCACCCGCAGCCCCCGCTCCGCGAGCGCCGCGCACGCCCCGAGCGCCATCCGGTCAGAGCAGGCGAAGACGGCCGTCGGCGGCTCGGGCAGGTCCAGCAGTTGCAGGGTGCGCCGGTGGGCGGTCGCCTCGTCGAAGTTGCCGTGGCGCACGTACTCGGGCCGGTACGCGATGCCCGCCGCGGACAGCGCCGAGCGGTACCCGGCGACCCGTGCGCCGCTGCACAGCTTGCGCCGGTAGCCGCCGATGACCGCGATCCGCTCGTGCCCGAGGTTCAGCAGGTGCTCGGTGGCGGCCACCCCGCCCTGCCAGTTGGCGGCACCCACCGACACCACGCCCGGCGGCGGCTCCGACACCGGGTCGATGAGGACGTACGGAATGCGGTGCTGGTCCAGCCAGGCGTACTGGGACGGGGTCAGCTCGTCCAGGTTGAACAGGACGCCGGCGGAGCCGCGCGCCGACAGCTTGTCGAGCCAGCCGCGCTCCGGGTGTCCGTCCCGGGCGCGGTTCCGGCTCGTGGAGACCACCACCTCCAGGCCCGCGTCGTGTGCGGCCTCCGTCACGCCGTGCAGGATCGCCCCCGACCAGGAGCTCTCCAGCGAATGCACCACCAGGTCGACGAGGGCGGGCGGCTTGTTGGCCTCGAAGCGGGGTCTTCTGACGTAACCGAGCCGGTCCAGGGCCTCGGTGACGCGGCGCCGGGTCTCGGGTGCCACGTCCTCACGGCCGTTGACCACCTTGGACGCCGTCGGCACGGAGACACCGGCCTCGCGTGCGACGACCGCGAGGGTCGGTCCGGCCGCGCCTGCGGTACGCACCATGGGCCCACCTCTCCGGCCCCGTCCCGGGGGCCCTGGAACTCCGTTGACGGCAACCACTCATGGCAAGCGCTTTCTACATTAAGGCCGCGGTGAGTTGCCGTGGAAGACACCGGATGCGCGGGGTCGCGAACGGGGGAAGTCATCTGATGTGGGCAGCCCCCGCGGTGAGGAGAGGCCGGATGGACCCTGTGGACGACGTGAGCCTGAACCCGGCGCACCCTGCGGACCCCGTGGTCCGCACCCCCTACGGGGCCGTGCGCGGCCGGTACGAGCACGGGGTCGCCGTCTTCCGCGGCATCCCGTACGCCGCCCCGCCCTTCGGCCCCCGCCGCTTCCGCCCGCCGGTGCCGCCCGAGCCGTGGGACGGGGTGCGCGACGCGGGCGCGTTCGGGCCGACGCCGCCGAAACCGCCGTACTCGGAGGCCTTCGCCCGCTATCTGTCCGACCCGGTGGTCGCCGGGGACGACTGCCTGAACCTCAACGTGTGGACGCCGGACCCGGTTGCCGGGGCCCGGCTGCCGGTGATGGTGTGGATCCACGGCGGCGCCCTGACCCGGGGCTCCTCGGCCGTGCCCGTGTACGACGGCGGCGCCTTCGCCCGTGACGGCGTGGTCCTCGTCACCTTCAACTACCGCCTGGGAGTGGAGGGTTACGGCCTCTTCCCGGACGCTCCGCCGAACCCCGGGCTGCGCGACCAGCTCGCCGCGCTGGAGTGGGTGCACGAGGCCGTCGCGGAGTTCGGCGGCGACCCGGACAGGGTGACCGTCTTCGGCGAGTCGGCGGGCGCGATCAGCATCGGCGCGCTGCTGGCGAGCCCCCGGGCCCGGGGACTGTTCGGGCGGGCGGTTCTGCAGAGCGGGCCGCCGGAGGCCACCGAACGGGAGAAGGTACGGCGCCTGGTGCGGCGCATGGCCGCGAGGCTGAAGGTGCCGGCGACGGCGGCGGCGTTCGCCGCGGTGGACCGTACGGTGCTGGCCGAGGCGCAGGCGGAGGTGGGCCGCCGGGCGAGCCCGATCCTCGGCGGCCCCGCCTTCGGGATCGTCGTGGACGGCGATCTGGTACCGCGCGACCCGCTGGAGGCACTGCTGGACGGCGCCGCCCGCGACGTACCCCTGCTGATCGGGTGGACCAGCGAGGAGTACCGCCTCTGGCTGGCCCCCACGGGCCTGACCGAACGCATCGACCGTCTGGGCCCGGTCGCCGTGGCCGGCGCGATGGCCCGCTGCCACTGCGGCCCCGAGGTCCCGCGCGGTTATCGCACCGCCCACCCCGACGCACCCGTCTCCGACCTGGTGGGCCAGATGGTGACGGACCACCTGCTCCGCCACCCCCTGCACCGCCTGGCCGACGCCCGCGCCGGCCAGGCGCCCACGTACGTCTACGAGTTCGCCTGGCGCTCCAACGTTCCCGGCCTGGGCGCCTGCCACGCCCTGGAGCTGGGCTTCGTCTTCGACAGCGCCGAGGTCCCGGAGTCGGCGAAACTGGCGGGGCCGAACGCCCCGCGCGCACTGGCCCGCGAGATGCACGGGGCGTGGGTGCGTTTCGCGACGGACGGCGACCCGGGCTGGCCGACGTGGGACGCCAGGCACCCGGTACGGATCTTCGGCGGGGACGGGGAGCCGGTCGTGTACGGCCCCCGAGACCCGGAGATGACGCTGTGGGAGGCGGCCCGCACCCGCCCGGAGCCGACCGTCCCAGAGGGAGACGGGGCGGTGCGGCGGGGCGCGGTGCCGCACTCGGTGGTACGGCGACTGCGGCGTCCGGGCGGGGCGGGGCGGCAGTGACGGTTCAACGGGGTCGATGGACCGAGGCGTCGGTCACCTCGGTCAACGGGGCCGCGGACGGGTGTCTTGTTCCCGCGGTCCGTTCAGGCGAATCTGTTCACGCGAGTCTGTTCACGCGGGTTCACGCCTTGGCCCCAACGCCCCCGCGATCCCCCCGATCGCCTCCGGCCCCACCCGGCAGCACCCCCCGATAAGCCGCGCCCCGGCCTCGCGCCAACCGGTCACCTCCGACGTCGTGAACGTCGAGCGGCCGTCCCAGGCGCGGGCTCCGGCGTCCCAGGACTCGCCGCTGTTGGGGTAGACCACCACCGGCTTGCCGGTGACCCGTGCCGCCGTCGCGACCGCGCCGTCCACGTCTTCGGGCGCGCAGCAGTTCACGCCCACCGCGATCACCTCGTCCGCCTCGGCGGCGAGGGCGAACGCCTCCTGAAGGGGCTGGCCCGCGCGCGTGCGGTCGCCGGAGACGGTGTACGACAGCCAGGCGGGGACGCCCAGGCCGCGCACCGCCCGCAGGAGCGCGGTGGCCTCGTCCGTGTCCGGGATCGTCTCCAGCGCCAGGACGTCCGGGCCGGCCGCCGCCAGTACCTCGAGGCGCGGGCGGTGGAAGGCCTCCAGTTCGGCGACCGTGAGGCCGTAGCGGCCCCGGTACTCGGAGCCGTCCGCGAGCATCGCCCCGTACGGGCCGACGGACGCCGCCACCCACAGCGGACGCGTGACGCCCTTCTCCCGCGCCTGTGCTGCCGCCTCGCGTGCCAGTCCGACGCTGAGGGAGAGGAGAGCGGCCGCTCGGTCGCGGTCGATGCCGCGCTTCGCGAAGCCCTCGAACGTCGCCTGGTAGCTGGACGTGATCGCCACGTCCGCGCCCGCCTCGTAGTACGCGAGGTGCGCCTCCGTGATCGCCCGCGGCCGCTCCGCCAGCAGCCGCGCCGACCACAGTTCGTCGCTCAGGTCGTGCCCGGCCGACTCGAGCTGGTTCGACATGCCGCCGTCCAGGACGAGGGTTCCGGCGGCCAGTGCCTCGGCGAGGGTGGGAGTGGTGTTGCTGGTCATGACATGACGCTAGTCGAAGGCGGGGCGGACGCCCGGCGCCGTCCAGTACGTGGGCATCCCGGGCGTCCGTCCCACACCCGTCAGGCCACGCGGATGCCCACGATGCAGGTGTCGTCGTCCGTGTCCGACTTGCTGTACGTGAGCAGGCGGTCCAGCTGCTGGTCCAGCGTGGGAGACACCGTGCGCGCGGCCGTCAGCAGCTGTGCCAGCGACTCCTCCACGGAACGGTCACGGCGTTCGATCAGCCCGTCCGTGTACATGAGCAGGGTGTCGTCGACGGCCAGCTGGACCTCGTGCTCCTCGTACGTCGCCTCGGGCACGGCGCCCAGCAGCAGCCCCTTGACCAGCGGCAGCGGCGCGGCCTCGGCGCCCCGCACCAGGACCGGCGGGAGATGGCCCGCCCTGGCCCACCGCAGGGTGTGGCGAGCCGGGTCGTACAGGCCGCAGACCGCCGTGGCGGTGACCGCGCCGGTCAGATGGTGGGCCACCATGTTGAGCCAGGACAGCAACTGGCCGGGGCCGGCACCCGTCACGGCGAGCCCCCGCAGCGCGTTGCGCAGCACGACCATGCTGGTGGCCGCCTCTATGCCGTGTCCGGCGACGTCGCCCACGCACAGCAGCACCAGCTCGGACGGCAGCACGACCGCGTCGTACCAGTCACCGCCGACCAGCTGTTCCGTCTCCGCGGGCCGGTAGCGTACGGCCACCTGCAGGCCGGGAGCCTCCAGCGGCGCCTGCGCCGGGGGCATGATGGCGTGCTGGAGCTGGAGGGTGAGCCGATTGCGTTCGCTCGCCTGCTGCTCGGTGTGGGCGAGTTGGTCACGGGTGGCGGCGAGCGCGACCTCCGTCCAGTGGTGGGCGGAGATGTCCTGGTAGGCGCCGCGGACGACGAACAGCCGGCCGTCGGAGTCGAGCACCGGCTCGGCCACCACGCGGATGTGGCGCGTCACCCCGTCGGGGCGCTGCAGACGGAAGGCCGTGGACGCGGGACGCCGGTGGTGGAGCAGGGTGCGCAGGAACCTGCCGATGGCGACGGCGTCGTCGGGATGGGCGTGCGCGGGCAGATCCTCCAGCGACACGGGGGCGCTGGAGGTGGGTTTGCCGTAGAGGCTGTAGAGCTGCCCGTTCCAGGTGATCTCGCCGGTGAGCAGGTTCTCCTCGAAGCCGCCGATCCGGCCGAGGCGCTGGGCGTGCTGGAGCAGGCTCGCCAGGCGTGCCGTCTCGTCCTCGATCCGCCAGATCAGCAGTACGTTGCCGGCGTGCCGGGTGATGTTGATGTCGGCGACCGCGGCCAGGGGGACGTCGTCCACCAGGGCGGTGAGCCTCATGCGGTGGGCGCGGAACGGCTCTCCCGTGGCGTAGACGCGCTCGATCCGGTCGAACAGCTCACTCTCGCCGGCGGCCAGCGGGTACGCCTCCAGCAGCAGGGCACCGCTCACGACGCCGCGCGGCCGGCCGGCGGGGTCGAGGAAACGGCTGTTCACATGCTGGATGCGGAAGTCGACGAGCTCCCCGCTGCCGTCCAGGTGCGGCACGAGCACCAGGGCGGGGTCGTGGAGCCCGTCGGCCAGGTCCATCAGCTCGGCGACGTGCGGCAGGACCCCGGGCCTCGGGACGCCGTCCGGATACTGGAGGGCGTAGGTCTCCAGGGTGTGCGCGCACAGCTCGGCCAGGGCCTCCACCTGACGGACGATCTGCGGTGGCTGCGGCCCCAGCGGCGCGGGCCAGACGATCTCCAGCACGCCGTGGATCCGCCCGCCGGTACCGGCCGGAACGGCGACCCTGCCGCCCTCCGGGTA
Organism: Streptomyces cynarae; assembly: GCF_025642135.1. NCBI lineage: Bacteria > Bacillati > Actinomycetota > Actinomycetes > Kitasatosporales > Streptomycetaceae > Streptomyces > Streptomyces cynarae. The sequence continues at coordinate 6,785,563 of NZ_CP106793.1, forward strand.
CAGGTGCTGACCGATGGAGGGAAGGCCCGTCTCTGACAGGGAGCCCATCCACTGCCCCGCGCGCTCGGCCAGACCGCGGCGCGCCACGGTCGCCACGCCCGGGGGCACATAGCGCCAGCGGCCCGCCTCCGCCGATGAGAACCCGGCACTGCCCGCCAGGGTGAGGGAACCGTCGGAGCCCACGGCCCAGATGGCCACGGCCACCGCGCCGAGCGGCGTCAGGGCGTGCTCCAGCAGGGAGTCGGCGACGGCCTGGGTGTCGTGAGCGGCCAGCGCACCGGCCTCGGCGGCCCGCAGCCGTACGACGGAGGACCGGTTCCCCGGCGAACCGCCCGCCCCGGCGGAGGCCGCCGAGCCCGCGGAGTCCGCCGTGGCCGCGAGGAACGCGGCGGCCACCTCGGAGAGCCGGTCTCGCGACGCCTGGTTGATGACCTCGACGGCGAATTCCAGCGGGGTCGCTCCCGCCTGCTTGGCCAGCTCGGCGAGTTGCCTGGCGGCCTGCGCCGGTCCGCATCCCAGCCGCTCGACCAGGATGCCCTTGGCCAGTTCGACCAGGGCACGCCCGTCCGCCTCGGCCTGCGCCACCCGCACCTCGCGACGCAGCCGCTCCACGGTCGCGGCGAGCCTGCCGACGGGGACGTCTGCCCGCGCCCGTCCTCGTCGGCGGCCTCGGCCTGCCCCGGATGACCGCCGACCGGATCGCGACCGGCCAGGGCCTCGGCCACGGGCCCGGTACCAGCCGCCGTCGGACCGAGGAGATCGGTGCCTGCCGCCGTCGGGGCGAGCGGCTCGGCGGCGGCGGCGCCCGACCGAGCGGCTCGGCGGCTACAGCCATCCGGCCGAGCGGCTCGGCAGCGGCCGGGCTCCCGCTCCGCGGCTCGGCAGCGGCCGGGGTCCCGCCCCGCGGCTGGGCGGCTGCCGGTTTCGCGTCCGGCGGCTCGGTGGTGGCCTGTTCACCGGCCGGAGCGCGTACGCCCTCCGGCTCGGGCGGTTGCTGGGGATTGCTCACGGTTGGCCTGTTCCTCGGCTGGGACGGCGCCGGTCGGCGCCCGGTCGGCTGGTGCGCACGGCGGGTGCGTCCCTTTCTCAGACGGGCAGCCAGCGTCGGACGCGGGCGATGAGGTCGTTGGTGTCGACGGGTTTGGTCACGTAGTCGTTCGCGCCGGAGGCGAGGCTCTTCTCCTGGTCGCCCGGCATCGCCTTCGCGGTGACGGCGATGATCGGCAGGTCCGCGTACTGCGGCATGGTGCGGATCTCGGCGGTGGCGGCGTACCCGTCCATCTCCGGCATCATCACGTCCATCAGGACCAGCGCGACGTCCGGGTGGGCGAGCAGCATCTCGATGCCCTTGCGGCCGTTGTCCGCGTGCAGGACCTGGAAACCGTGGAGTTCGAGGATGCCGCTGAGCGCGAAGAGGTTGCGCGCGTCGTCGTCGACCACGAGCACCTTGCGACCGAGGAAGGTGTCGTCCACGGGCTGCGCGGCCGCGTACTGGGGCTCCTCCGCGCGGACCAGCGAAAGTACGTCTCCGGGTTCCTCGGCGGACAGGTGCAGTGTGATGCGTTCGCGCAGTTCGTCCAGGCTGGACAGGAAATCAAGCGGCCGACCCCCCGCACGGGACCGCAAGGACTGCTCCTGGGCCAGGTCCACGCGGTGCCCCGTGTGGACGAGCACCGGCACACTTGCCAGCGCGGAGTCGCCCTGCATGGCGTCCAGGAAGCGCGCGCCCTCGTCGTCCGGCATGCCGAGTTCGAGGACGACACAGTGGCAGGGTTCCGCGGCCAGCGCGCTCGCCGCCTCCTGCGCCCCTGCGGCGGTGATGATGTCGATCGCCCCGCGCGGATCGCCGGCGTCCTGCGCGATGTCCGCGACCGCGCTCTCCGCGACGAGGGTGAGCAGACCGCGCGGGCGCTCCTCGACGACCAGCAGGCGACGTCTGCGCTGCCCGGGCGCCTGCTTCGGGCCGACAGCCGCGAGCGGCGCCGACACCACCTCGGAGGGAACCGTCTGCTGCGGTTGCTCCAACCGTCGGCCGCCGCCGTCCGCCAGTTCCTCGAAGTCGGCGCGTGCCACGGGCAGATAGAGCGTGAACGTGCTGCCCTGACCGGGCGTGCTGTCGACCGTGACGGCCCCGCCGAGCAGATGGGCGATCTCCCGTGTGATCGACAGGCCGAGGCCGGTGCCGCCGTACTTGCGGCTCGTCGTCCCGTCAGCCTGCTGGAACGCCCCGAAGATCGTCTCCAGATGCTGCCGGGGAATGCCGATGCCGGTGTCCTTCACCCGGAAGGCCACGACGGGACCACCGCGGTGGACTCCCGCGGGCACCTCCCGGTCGGCGGCGGGTTCGATGCGCAGCTCGACACTTCCCTGCTCGGTGAACTTGACGGCGTTCGACAGCAGGTTGCGCAGGATCTGACGCAGCCGGGAGTCGTCGGTGAGCAGGTCGGCGGGTGTGCCGGGGGCGGTGGCCACCGTGAAGTCCAGGCTCTTCTGCGTCGTCATCGGCCGGAACGTCGCCTCGACGTACTCCAACAGCTTCCGCAACGGGACGCGTTCGGGAGCGACGTCCATCTTGCCGGCCTCGACCTTCGACAGATCGAGGATGTCGTTGATCAGCTGGAGCAGGTCCGAGCCCGCCGAGTGGATGATGCCCGCGTACTCGACCTGCTTGGGGGTGAGGTTGCGGGACGGGTTCTGTGCCAGCAGCTGGGCGAGGATCAGCAGGCTGTTCAGCGGCGTGCGCAGCTCGTGGCTCATGTTCGCCAGGAACTCCGACTTGTACTTCGAGGCCAGCGCCAGCTCCTGGGCGCGGGTCTCCAGCTCCTGCCGCGCCTGCTCGATCTGGAGGTTCTTGGCCTCGATGTCCCGGTTCTGCGAGGCCAGCAGCGAGGCCTTCTCCTCCAGCTCGGCGTTGGAGCGCTGCAGTTCCTCCTGCTGGACCTGCAACTCCTCCGAGCGTGCCTGCAGTTCGGCGGTCAGCCGCTGGGACTCCTCGAGGAGCTCGTCGGTTCGGGCGTTGGCCACGATGGTGTTGAGGTTGACGCCGATGGTCGGCATCAGCTGTGCCAGGAAGTCCTGGTGGATCTGGGTGAACCGGGTGACGGAGGCCAGCTCGATGACGCCGAGGACCTGGTCCTCGACCACGATGGGCAGAACCGTCAGGGCGCTCGGCACCGTCTGCCCGAGCCCCGAGGAGATCGTCACATAGCCCGGCGGCAGCTCCTCCACGCCGATGGGGCGCCGGTTGCGCGCGGCCTGTCCGACCAGCGAGCGGCCGAAGGGGATGCGGGCGGGCCGCTCCTCGTCGTCGGGGTAGCCGTAGGAGCCCACCAGCCGCAGTTCGGGGCCGCGCTCGGTGTCCTCCGCGAGGTAGAAGGCGCCGTACTGGGCCCCGACCAGCGGCGTCAGCTCGTCCATGATCAGCTCGGCGACGACGGGCAGTTCCCGGTGACCCTGCATCAGGCCGGAGATCCGGGCCAGGTTGGTCTTCAGCCAGTCCTGCTCCTGGTTGGCCCGCGTGGTCTCGCGCAGGGACTCGACCATGGAGTTGATGTTGTCCTTGAGCTCGGCGACCTCGCCCGACGCCTCCACGGTGATGGAACGGGTCAGGTCGCCCTCGGCGACGGCGCTCGCGACCTCGGCGATCGCGCGGACCTGCCGGGTCAGGTTCCCGGCCAGTTCGTTGACGTTCTCCGTCAGCCGCTTCCAGGTGCCCTCGACGCCCTCCACCTCGGCCTGGCCGCCGAGCCGGCCCTCGCTGCCGACCTCGCGGGCGACGCGGGTGACCTCGGCGGCGAACGACGACAGCTGGTCGACCATCGTGTTGATGGTGGTCTTGAGCTCCAGGATCTCGCCCCGGGCGTCGACGTCGATCTTCTTCGACAGGTCGCCGCCCGCCACCGCCGTCGTCACCAGGGCGATGTTGCGCACCTGGCCGGTGAGGTTGTTGGCCATCGAGTTGACGTTGTCCGTGAGGTCCTTCCACGTGCCCGCCACGTTCGGCACGTTCGCCTGACCCCCGAGGCGTCCCTCCGTACCGACCTCGCGGGCGACGCGGGTGACCTCGTCGGCGAACGCGGACAACGTGTCGACCATCGTGTTGATGACGTCCGCAAGGGCCGCGACCTCGCCCTTGGCCTCGACCGTGATCTTCTGGGACAGGTCGCCGCGTGCCACGGCCGTGGCGACCTGGGCGATCGAGCGGACCTGGCCGGTCAGGTTGGACGCCATCACGTTGACGTTGTCCGTCAGGTCCTTCCAGGTCCCCGACACACCCCGGACGATGGCCTGGCCGCCCAGGTTGCCCTCGGTGCCGACCTCGCGGGCGACGCGGGTGACCTCGTCGGCGAAGGCGGAGAGCTGGTCGACCATCGTGTTGATGGTGTTCTTGAGTTCGAGGATTTCGCCGCGGGCGTCGACGGTGATCTTCTGGGAGAGGTCGCCCTGGGCGACCGCGGTGGCCACCTGGGCGACGTTGCGGACCTGAGAGGTGAGGTTGCCCGCCATGAAGTTGACGGAGTCGGTGAGGTCGCGCCAGGTGCCCTTGACACCCTTGACGTCGGCCTGGCCGCCCAACCTGCCCTCGGTGCCCACTTCGCGGGCGACGCGGGTGACCTCGTCGGCGAAGGCGGAGAGCTGGTCGACCATCGTGTTGATGGTGTTCTTGAGTTCGAGGATCTCGCCGCGGGCGTCGACGGTGATCTTCTGGGAGAGGTCGCCCTGGGCGACCGCGGTCGTCACCTGGGCGATGTTGCGGACCTGAGAGGTGAGGTTGCCCGCCATGAAGTTCACGGAGTCGGTGAGGTCGCGCCACACACCGCCGACACCGGGCACCTGAGCCTGGCCGCCCAGCCTGCCCTCGCTGCCGACCTCCCGGGCGACGCGGGTGACTTCGTCGGCGAAGGCGGAGAGCTGGTCGACCATCGTGTTGACGGTCTCCTTCAGCTGCAGGATCTCGCCACGCGCCGGCACGTCGATCTTCTGTGACAGATCGCCCTTGGCCACCGCGGTCGCCACCTGGGCGATGTCACGGACCTGCGTGGTGAGGTTGCCCGCCATGGCGTTGACCGAGTCGGTCAGGTCGGCCCAGGTGCCCGAGACCCCCGGCACCTCCGCCTGACCGCCGAGCGTGCCCTCGGTGCCCACCTCGCGCGCAACGCGCGTCACTTCCGAGGTGAACACGGACAACTGGTCCACCATGCCGTTGAAGACGGTGGCGATGTCGCCGAGCAGACCCTCCCCGTCGGACGGCAGCCGTGTGCCGAAGTCGCCGTCCCGTACGGCGGTCAGCCCGGCCAGAAGCTGCCGCAGCTCCCGCTCACCCGGGCCCTGATCCACAACCTCGGTCGTCTTGCTGGTCATGCGCACCTCGTTCCGCTCCCCAAGAGTCCTCACCCCGAGGACTCGGAACCGCGCCGGGCCCCGCCCATCGCCGCATTTCCGCAGTTCACGGATCTGTGCGATGAGAAAATCCGTCGCAGGTTAACTCAATTGGCCTGCGGCCAACAAAGCCTCGCGGAAACATCTCAGCTCGCCGAAAAAAGGCCCGCGAGGCAGGCATGCACAAGCCGCTCCGGGGTACTCAGCGAAGTTTTCGTGCGAAGTTTTCGCACCGGTGGCCGGCAGGGTGACCGACGGTCTTGTATGTCCAGTAGGTGAACAGATCGCCCACCATGTGGAATGCCGGGTTACGATCCAGCCCTTCCCGCCCCCTCCGTGCACGCTCGCACGGGCCGTCCCCCGTCACCCGAAAGCGTCATGACTGCCACCAGCACCACCGAGGCGACCGAGCCGGAGCGCGCCCCCGCCGCGCCGGGCCGCCGCCGCACCTTCGGACTCGCCGCCGCCACCGCCCTGGTGATGGGCAACATCATCGGCGGGGGCATCTTCGCCCTGCCCGCCACCGTCGCCCCGTACGGCACCGTCAGCCTGCTCGCCTTCGCCATGCTGTCCGTCGCCGCCGTGCTCCTCGCCCTCCTCTTCGGCAGGCTCGCCCGGCGCAGCCCCGTCACCGGCGGCCTGTACGTCTACCCGCGCGACGCCTTCGGCGACTTCGCGGGCTTCCTGTCCGCCTGGTCGTACTGGACGATGTGCTGGGTGAGCATCGCCGCGCTCGCCGTCGCGGTCGTCGGCTACGTCGACGTGTTCATACCCCTGCACGGCAACCACACCCTCGAGGCCGTCGTCGCCCTGGCCGCGCTCTGGCTGCCGGCCGCCGCCAACTTCGCGGGCACCCGCTGGGTCGGCGCGGTGCAGGTGGTCTCCACGGTGCTGAAGTTCGTGCCGCTGCTCGTCGTCGCCACCGTCGGCCTGTTCTTCGTGCGCGCCGACAACTTCGGCCCGTTCAACGCCTCCGGGCAGAGCGCGACCGGCGCGGTCGCCGCCTCCGCCGCGCTCCTCCTCTACAGCTTCCTCGGCGTGGAGTCCGCCGCCATGAGCGCCGGCGAGGTCCGCGACCCCGAGCGCACGGTGGGCCGCGCCAGCGTCCTCGGCACTCTCGGCTCCGCCCTCGTGTACCTCCTCGGCACGGTCGCCGTCTTCGGCCTGGTCCCGCACGACAGGCTGACCAAGTCCGGGGCGCCGTTCGCGGACGCCGTGGACGCGATCACCGGCGGCCACTGGGGCGGCACCGCCATCGCGCTGGTCGCCGTCGCCTCGATCACCGGCTGCCTCAACGGCTGGATCCTGCTGGCCGCGCAGATGCCGTACGCCGCCGCCCGTGACGGGCTCTTCCCGGCGCCGTTCGCCCGCGTCGGCAAGGGCGGGGTGCCCGGATTCGGGGTGTGGGCCTGTGCGGTCCTCGGCACACTGCTGATCGCCCTCAACTACACGGCGGGCCCGGACACCACCTTCCGCGTCCTCGTCCTGATCACCACGTTCACCGGCTGCGTTCCGTACCTGCTGTCCGCGGCGGCCCAGTTGTACTGGCTGGCGCAGGGCACCCGTGACCGGGTCCGCCCGGCTGGTCTGGTCCGCGACCTGATCGTCGCGGCCCTGTCCTTCGCCTTCTCCTTCTGGCTGATAGCGGGCGCGGGCTACGCGGCCGTCTACCAGGGTGTGTTGTTCCTCTTCGCGGGCATCCCGGTGTACGTGTGGCTGCGCGGACGCCGGGAGGCGCGGGAGCAGCGCGCCTAGCGTTCGACGCCCATCTGCACGGCCTGCGGGAGAGCGGATGGCGCGGAGACGAGCGGCTCGTACGGCTCGGGTGTGCGCCTCGGCGGTCAAGTACGACCGGCTGACCGCCCTGATGCTCCACCGCGCCTCGGACGAACGGCAACTCGACCACGGCGGCACCCGCACGGTCCCCGCCGAACACCGCTACCGGGAACGGGGCGCGGCGCCGGCGTTCCTCGCGGGCTGGGCCGAGGAGGCCCGGCGGCGGCACCGGAACTCGGGTTCCGCCTGCCTCGTCGGCCCAGGCGGCGTCAGTCGTCGAACGCCGTCGCCCGCGTCACCTTCTCCCAGGCCATGATGTCCGCCCGCACCTGGTCCAGGTGCCCGAGCACCGCGTCCACCCCGTCGTCGCCCAGCGGCAGTCGAAGGGGCGTCTCCTCGGCCTCCAGGGCGGCGAGGATCGCGGCGGCGGCCTTCGCCGGGTCGCCCGGTTGCTGCTCGTCGCCCCCGGCCACCATCGCCCGGGTCGCGCCGACCGTCGCCGTGTAGTCCTCGATCCGGGTGCTGGCCCCGGCATTGCCCATGAGGCCGGTGCGGAAGGCGCCCGGCTCCACGATCAGCACCTTGATGCCGAGCGGCCGCACCTCGGGCGCGAGGGCCTCCGACAGTCCCTCCAGGGCGAACTTCGTGGCGCTGTACGCCGAGAAGCCGGGTGCGGACATCTGTCCGCCCATGCTGCTCATCTGCACGATGGCGCCCGAGCGTCGGGCCCGCATGGACGGCAGCACGGCCCGCACCAGGGCGGCCGGCCCGAAGAAGTGCACGTCGAACAGTGAGCGCAGCTCGGCTTCGGTCGTCTCCTCGACCGCACCGACGTGGGTGCGGCCCGCGTTGTTGACCAGGACGTCGATCCGCCCGTGCCGATCGACCACGTCCCGTACCACCGTCTGAGCGGCGGCGGTGTCCGTGACGTCGAGGGCCACCGCCTCCACCTGGTCGGGGTACGCCGAGACCAGGTCCGCCAGCGCCTCGGTGCGGCGGGCGGCGGCGACCACCACGTCCCCGGCGCCGACCGCCGCATCGGTGATCGCCCGGCCCAGTCCGCTGCTCGCTCCGGTCACCAGCCATACCTTGTTCATCGTCAGCTCCAGATGTGGGTTCCTCAACTCCTGCTGCTCACAAGGCTGCCGCCGAAACCGTTGGCCCGTCCAAGACCCGCCGTGATAACCGTTGGTCATGGACGTGCACGGACGGGACCTGCGGTACTTGGTCGCCGTCACCGAAGAGCTCCACTTCACGCGCGCCGCCGTGGGGGTCCCCTCTGTTCGAGCGTAGCCGAGAGCTTGGGGGAGGCTGTACGTGTCCCAGCCCGCGCTCAGCAAGCAGATCCGGGCCTTGGAACGGCAGTTGGGGGCACCGGTGTTCCTGCGGGAACCGCAGGGCGTACGGCTGACCCCGGCGGGCGAGGCGCTGCTGCCGCACGCCCGTCGCGTGCTGGCCGCGTGGGACGAGGCCGCGAGCGCGGTCGAGCGCGCCAAGACCGAGCAGGCGGCGACCCTGGTCGTCGGGATGAGCACCAGCCCCGCCCGCGGTGGACTGCTCCCGGCGATCCGCTCCCGGTTCACGCAGGCGCACCCGGCGGCCACGGTCCGGCTGCGCCAGATCGGCTGGGAGGACCCGACCGCCGGGCTCGCGGACGGCTCGGTCGACGTGGCGTTCATCTGGCTTCCGGTTCTGTACCAGGACCGGTACGCCCACGTGGTGGTCGTCGAGGAGCCGCGGCTGGTCGCCCTGCCCGAGACGCACCCGCTGGCCGCCCGGGAGACGGTGCACTTCGCCGATCTGCTCGACGAGCCGTTCCTGGCGCTCCCGCCCGGCGCCGGGGTGCTGCGTGACCACTGGCTCGCCCTGGACGCCCGCGGCGGCCGACCGCCGCGCATCGGCGCCGAGATCGCCGGGACGGACGAGACGTACGAGGCGCTGGTGGACGGCCGCGGCGTCTGCCTGGTGGCAGCCGGCAACGCGGCCCTGATCAGCCTGGGCGGGGTGGTCACCCGCCCCGTCGACGGGCTGTCGCCCAGCCGTCTGGCCCTGGCCCGCCGCGCCGACGACCGACGGCCACTGGTACGGGACTACGTGCAAGCGGCACGCGAAGTGGCCCGGGCGGCACGCTCGGGAGGCAGCGCCCAGGTCGCCTGATCCTCCGTCGGATCGGCCCGGGAGCCGAGGTGCCGGAAGCACCGCCGGGAGCCTGTCAGGCGGATCGTGCCGGACAGGCCCCCGGTCCCGGGAGGGCTCAGCGCTTGAGAGTGAAGGTGAAGTCGCCGGAGAGCCTGCCGCTCAGCCGGACCGCCGAAACGAGCTTCCCCTCCGTGATCAGTCTCTCGACCTCGGCCCGTGAAAGACCGCAGCCTTCGGCGATCAGCCGCACCGGCCGGACAGGGATCCGCGCCGCGAAGCGGATCGAGACGTCGATCACTTCGCGGTCGAGGTGATCCGATCCGCCGGTGTCGAGGCGCCAGGCGCCGTCCCAGTCGAGGGCGATGCGATTGCGGCGCCGCACGACCGGATCCTGGAGCAGCTCAGCTGCCAGGCCGGGGTCGTTGTCATGCAGCCGGTCCAGCAGCTCAGGTCGTACGGAGCGCACATTCACCCGCTCCAGGACCGAGAGCTTCGCGGTTTCCCCGCAAGCGGTACAGAGCACGAGAAGCCAGGCGTCGAGGAGCTTGTGGTTCGCGTTGACGCGGAATTTGCCGTTGGCCCGGAAGCGCCCGGACGCGCACGCGTGGCAGCGGCGGAGTACGAGCGGCAGGCAGGTGGGCACGACCACCCAGTTATTGAGAACAGAAGTACACCGGTTTCAGTGAGAAGTCCGCAGCAAGAAGAAGCGCGGCGCACATGCGCGACGCGCGACCGATCAGCGCTCGGGAGGTCTCACAGGGTGTACAACGGCACGTCCTTGACTAGACGACTTGGCTCGGCAGCACGGTAACGGCGCACAGCGACGCTGTTCCACTGGTTTTCGGGCGCTTCGCTGCCCGGCGCTCGCGGTCGGCCCGCTGGTCCTTCGGCTCGGGCACGGTGTGGTTGATGTGGCGTCAGATGCGGCTTCGGCCGGGCCACTCGTCGTTCGTCACGAGTCCGGCTTCCAGTCCTGGACGAGGAGTCCGAGCAGGACCTCGTCCAGGAACTCGCCCATCACCCAGGCCGAGGAGCGCAGTACGCCCTCGCGGACGAAGCCGTTGCGCTCGGCGGCGCGAAGCATCGCGGCGTTGTCCGACAGCGTCTCGATCTGCAGCCGGTGCAGGCCACGCACGACGAAACCGTAGTGGCACAACACCGCGACCACGTCGGTGCCGTAGCCCTTGCCGCGCGAGGACGGCAGCAGCCCCAGACCGATGTGCGCGGACCGGTTGTGATTGTCGATGCCCCACAGGGTCGCGGTGCCGACGAGCGTGCCGCCCTCCAGCTCCACCACGGAGAACGGGACGTGCCGCTGCTCCTGGTCGTCCACCACGAGGCGCGGGTCCTTCGAGCCCGGCGCGATCGGCCGCCACGGCCCGGTCTCCGCCCGCGAGGAGTTGACCACGTCGTCGTAGAGCTCGGCCCGAAGGACCGGGATGTCGTCCTCGTGCCGAGCCCTCAGCCCGACCTTGTCGCCCTTCAGCATGCAGGCTTCCTATCCGACCGGGCCGGCCCGCGGCAAACGAATTGAAGGCCGGCGTAGTCGGTGTGGCGGCGCCGACCCATGAGCCGGGACAGTGGGCACTGGACTCAGTGGAGGCAGAGGCAGAACGGATGGCCGGCCGGGTCCGCGTAGATCCGCCAGTTGGCCCCCGGGCGGAGCTGGTCCGTCCGCTCCAGCACGGTCGCACCGAGGGCGAGCGCCCGCTTCTCCTCTCCGTCGAGATCGTCCACGTCGAAGTCCAGGTGGAGCTGTTGCGGGCGCTCCTGGCCGGGCCATTCGGGCGGTCGGTGGCCGTCCACCCGCTGGCAGGCCAGCGGCGTCCCCTCGAACCCGTGCACCTCGACCCAGTCGGGCTCCTCCGGGTCCGTGACCACCCGGCCACCGAGCAGATTCGCGTAGAACTCCGCAAGCCGTGCCGGGTCAGCGCAGTCCAGCGCGACCGCCTGCAGCTTTCGAATCACTTCCGACACCCCTCGCTCTCCGGCCGCTTCCGCGACGCCCCCGTACGGAAGGGGTCGTACCCGCCACCGCGGCGGGCATGCGCGGCGGCACGCCGCACCGCGGCCGGGCCTCACCGGGGCGCTCGAACAGATGCGGTCGGTACCGGCGGAACGGCCATTGGTACCGAGGGCATCCATCCCCCTGTCATGGAGCCGCGTGCCGTCCGCCCTGGCGTCCGCCGCCCTGTCCTGCGCTCGCTCGGGCGCCGCGGCTGCGCTCGCGGAGGATCACCGGGACCAGCAGCCCCGCCACCATCGCCACCCCCAGCGCATACCCCGGCCACCACGCCAGTGAGCCGCCCTCCGAGGTGTTCGCGGCCCGCGGGTCGTCCGGCGCGCCGGACGCGGTCGGCGCCTGAGCGGACCGGGTGGCGCCGACGGCGGTCAGGACGACGTCGTTGCCGTCGCCGCCCCGGTAGCCGATGCGGTAGGTGGTGTCGGCGAGCCTCACCTCCGCCCCTTCCGGCAGGCCCGTGAACGTGCCGACGGTCTTCGTGCGGCCCTGGTGGTCCAGGACGGTGATCTGCCGGGCCGAGGGCGATCCGGCGTCCGACAGGTCGAGCTCACCGGCCAGCCGGACCTCGCCCGCCACCTTCAAAGGGCCGTCACGAAGCATCAGTTGGCCACCGGCGTGCTGCGTGTAGTCACCCGTCACCATGAGTCCGCCCGTCAGTGTGCCGTCGTTCGTCACCGACCCGCGCACCGTGCCCCGACCCGTCAGCGTGGTCGCCAAACGCAGGCCCGCCGGGCCCGGGTCGAGCCGTGCGCCCGTCGTCGTGAGCCGGATCGCGCTGCTGTGGGCGAGTGTTGCGCCGCCGCGCAGGGCCAGGGTGCCCTGGGTGACGGTCGTCGTTCCCGTGTAGGCGACCGCGTTCCCGGTCAGCGTGGTCGTCGCGGCACCCGACTGCACGAGCGAGCCGCTGCCGCCGATCCGGGACAGCGACACGGGCGTCGAGGTGTTGCGGACGACCAGCGTGCCGTCGTCCACGATCCGCGTCCGCGCGGTGCCGGTCATCAGCGAACCGTCCCCACCCGGCTTCCCCGAGCCCAGCCGCAGCACCGCCCCCTTCTCGACGGTCGTCGACCCGTCGTAGTACTGGCGGGCGGCGAAGGTGACGTCGTTGCCGCGCGTCCCCGAGATGACGACGTCACCGGCGCCCGGCGCGGCCAGCGTGTCGTGGTACCGGCCGCCGCCGATGGGGGCGCCCAGCGTCACCGGGCCGTCGTAGTCCAAGGTGAGCAGCGAGCGCCGGCCGCTCGCCTCGTGCAGGTTGATGTAGACGGTGTCCTTGGTGCCCGGCATGAAGATGCGGTGCGTGGTGCCGTCGCCCCACTGGACGTTCGCGCCCTCGATGTTGGTGCCGCGTTTGTTCACCTGATGGGGCAGCAGTCGCCAGTTGAGGTCCGGGTCGCTGAGCGAGGGATTCGTGTCGCCGCCCTCGTCGCTGTAGCTGTACTGGCCGGTGAGGACCACCTTGCTGCCGGGCCGTGAGTGGACGTTGACATCGCTGCCGTACTCCCGCTGGTAGAAGTCCTGGCGCAAAGTGATCGTCTGGTTCAGCGGGGTGTCGATGATCCAGGAGCCCTGGTTGAGGATGGCACGGGCGTTCGGCAGCGCGACGGGGAACTCGGGTCGGCCGGCCGCCGTGCCGGTGCCGTTGTCGATGACACCGGAGAACGGGTGTGTTCCGGCCAGGTCGAGGGTGCCCCACATGTTCCGGGGCTGGGTGACCAGGCCCGCGCCGCTGATGGTGCCGAGGTTGAAGGTGCGGGTCAGGGACAGGCGCAGAGTGCCGTCCACCCGGATGTTCAGTTGATTGAGCCGGTAACCAGGGGTGTTGTACGGGAAGTGGCCGATCAGCCCGCTGCCGCCGCCCGTGCCGTACTGCAGCGTCGCACCGCGCTCCACCGTCACCGCGGGCGGGTCGGGGTTCGTCACCGTGGTGTACGGGTGGTTGCCGCCCCGGGTCGTGACGTGCTGCCCTCGCCGGGAGGTGGGCAGGGTGAAGTCGCTGTCCTTCGTGAGGATCAGCGTCCCGCTGCCGCGCACGGTGAGCGTGCCCTCGCCGCGGAACACCCCGCCGTAGGTGGTCGTCCCGCCCGGCACGGTCACCACCGTGTCACCGGCGAGCGTCACGTCCCGGCCGGCGAGCACGTCCGCGGTGACGTCGCGGACCCCGGCCGCTGAAGCCGGGGGAGTGGTGAGTGTGAAGGCGACCGCCGCAAGGGCGCCGACGGCCGCCGCTGTTCTGTGGGTATGGCTGCGCACGGTAGGGGGACGGGCGGACAGGGCTGCCGATAACAGAAATCTACATGGGTGACCGCTGGGGCAACTCCTTCGGCGGCACGGTCAACGACTCGCGGTACTTCTGGCTGCCGCTGACCTTCCCCACCTCCACCTCGATGTCCATGTCCTGGTACCCGGAGATCACCGTCGACGCGGCCGCCGGAACGATCGGCGGCACCAGCGCCAGGTACAACACGCTGATCGCCCGGCACAGCGGCTGATGCGCCGACGTGACCGGCCAGTCGCTGTGGCAGGGCGCCCAGATCAAGCAGTACGACTGCAACGGCGGCACCAACCAGAGGTTCTGGTTCAAGTCCGCCGGCAGCGGCTACTACCAGCTGGTGGCGCGCCACAACTCCCTGTGCGTGCAGGAGAACGCGAGCAACGTCACCCAGGAGGACTGCAACGCCTCCGCGACCGGCCAGCAGTGGTCGGTGACCACCACGGGCTCCTACGTGACCATCAGATCCCGGGCGACCGGCGAGTGCCTGGACGTGTCCGGCGCGTCCACCGCCAACTCCGCCGCGATGGTCACCTACACCTGCAACGGAGGCACCAACCAGCAATGGACGCGGGGAACATGACCCCCCTCCGGGCGGCTCAGGCCAGCAGGTCGATCGCGTCGATCGCCGTACCCGCGCTCAGGTAGCCCGTCGTCCCCGAGCCGCTCACCACGTTGATCTTCAGCACGTTGTACTGGCTGGTGTCCGTGAGCCAGGCGCCGGCCGGAACGCTGTAGGTGAACGTGTAGTTGTTGCCCCGGTACGAGCCCACGGTCAGCGACCGTGTGCTCGGCTGGGTGGGCGGCGAGGGGATCGACGAGGTCCAGTTGTTGACGGTGATCTGCGGCCGGCCGTTCGCGTAGGCCGTCGTCACGCCGATCCGCAGAGTGTGCGCGGCGGCGGCCTGCGCCGCGGTGAGCTTGAAGTAGACGATCAGCCCGCTGTTGACGTCCTTCCACAGGTAGCAGGGGAAGGCCGATGTCTCGCTGCCGCTGCCGATCACCACGTTCCCGGTCCAGGCCGCGGCCCGCACGTCGGAGGGGTGGGCGTACGTCATCAGGTCCGCGTTCTTGAACCCGCTCGGCGTGCCGTCCCAGGTGCCGATCCGCCAGATCGCGCTCGCGTTGCCCGGGTCGTTCGAGGACGGGATGGTGATCGTGTTCAGGGTGGTCGTCGCGCCCGCCGAGACCGTCACCGAGCCGGTGTACACGGCCAGTTCGCCCTTGAAGACGGTCAGCGTGTACGTCCCCGGCAGCACCCGCGAGATGGAGAAGTACCCGTCGGAGGACCGCGCGGAGCCCCAGTACTGCGCCGAGGAGTTGGCCAGCCCCACCGTGTACGCGTACGCCGTGTTCCGGCCCGCGATGCCGACGCCCGCGACCCGGCCCCGGCCGCTGTCGGGGACGTACCCGGAGATGCCGAGCGAGTCGGCCCACGGGGTGGTGAGGTTGTCGTGGTACAGCGACGACGACGGCGCCCCGCCGTCCGTGAAGGCGATGACGTACGGGCCCTGGAGGCCGTAGCGCTCGGCCTCGGTCTGGTTCTCGCCGTAGTACAGGATCTCGTACAGGCCGCCGCCGTCCGCGCTCTGATGCCGCAGCAGGGAGCGGTAGAAGGGGCCGCCGGAGGCCTTCTCGTGGTTGCTGCGCACGATCCACAAGCCGACGCCGCCGGCGGTCCAGCCGATGTAGTCGTAGTCGATGACGCGGTGCTTGGAGTAGTGCTTCGAGCGGGTCTGGCCGTCGGACTTCTCGAACACGTCCGAGGCCTCGATGGTGGTGGGCGCGTAGGTGTAGGAGTCGGGCTCGTCGTTGAGGAACTTGCCCGCCTTGACGCGCACGATGTACCGGGACGCGGTGACGGACGAGTCCGCCTTGTCGGTCCACAGGTAGATGTTGTTCTCGCCGCTGCGGGCGGCGTAGTAGTGCCGCAGCGTGCCGTACGCGACGGAGATCAGGATCGTCGAGCCGGACTGCTTGATGGTGACCGTGGAGGTGCCGAGGCCGGACTCGATGTGAGAGTTCTTGCCGCCGTAGCCCTGGTACTCGGTGCCCCGGTAGACCAGCGAGGTCAGGTCGCCGTTGGTCTTGCTGACCTTGAAGACGAGGTGGGCGCCGGTGTCGACGACGTAGTTCGAGCCGTCGTCGCTCCAGCCGAAGGTCGCGGCCGACGCGTGCGGTGCGAGCGGGCGGCGAGGGCCGCGGTGCCGGCGGCGGCCGCGGAGCCCAGCACGAAGGTACGGCGACGGACCGGTCCGGGATCGGTTCCGGGCATGGGGGATGCCTCCTTCGGAGGTGGGGGGTGCGGTGCGGGTGTCTCGCAGGGTGACAGTTGAATCGATTTCGCGAAAGGGCTTTCACAGTAGGGAAGTCGGCTGTCGTGTGAATTCACGCCGACTACTAGAAAGCGCTTGCCGGAAGGGGTACGTTCCAGCCCCCAGGGTCCTGTCGTCCCGTCGGAGGAGCCGCAATGAGACGTTTCACCCTCGCGCTGCTGGTGGCGCTGACCGCCGCCTCCGCGTTCCAGGCCGCACCGGCCCAGGCCCACGGACGTGCGCCCGGCGGCCTCGGCATCGAGAACTGCTCGGCGACCGCCTGCCACTTCGACGTGCCGCCCGGCGACTACGACGTGAGCGTGGAACTCGGCGGTGCGGACGCCTCCGGCACCGCCATCACGGGTGAGACCCGGCGCTCCCTGCTGCCGGAGACGGCCGTCGACGCCGGGCGTCGCGTCCACCGCAGCTTCACCGTGAACGTCCGTACGCCGGAAGGCGAACCCACCGGCCCGGACGGCTCCCCGGGCCTCGACCTGACGATCGGCGGCCCGGCCCCGGCCCTCGCGGACATCCGCGTGACCCCGGCTCTCCCCCAAGCTCTCGGCTCCGCTCGAGCAGGGGGGACCCCCATCCTCCGCCACATCTACCTCATCGGCGACTCAACGGTGTGCGACCAGCCCGCCGACCCGTACTCGGGCTGGGGCCAGCAGTTGCCCCAGTACCTCCGCAAGGGGCTCGCCGTCGCCAACTACGCCGACTCCGGCGAGAGTACGGTCACCTACCTCGCCGATCCCCGACTCTGGGCGACCGTCCGGCCGTTGATCCGCCCGCACGACCTGGTCCTCATCCAACTCGCCCACAACGACAAGCAGACCGACGAGTCGACCTACCGGACGAATCTGGAGACCCTCGTCACGGGTGTGCGCGACAAGGGTGGTGAGCCGGTGCTCGTGACACCGATCGTCCGCCGCTGGTTCAATGCTGACGGTACGCTGAACAACAACACCGCGCTGCTGGTGAACGGCCTCGGCGTGGACCACCCCGCGGTGATCCGCTCGGTGGCCGCCGCCGAGCACGTCCCGCTGATCGACCTGACGGCCAGGACCAAGGCGCTGGTGGAGTCTCTGGGCGTCGAGGGCTCCAAGTCCATCTATCTGTACAACGAGAAGCGGGACAACACGCATACGTCCGTCCATGGCGCGACTGTGTACGCGGGTCTGGTGCGCGACGAGTTGGTGGCGCAAGATCTGATACCGGAGGGTCTTTCACGTTAGGCCCCCGCCCGAACGGGGAACTCGCCGACCAGTCCCCGACCCGAAGCCCCTGGGGCGTCCCGACCGGAACCGGGGCGCCCCAGGTCTGTTTCAGGGTTCGCCCCTGACGGGCGGCCAGGATCCCGAAGGGCCGCTGCAGTGCGCCGCATGGGGGAGCACGACAGACCGCTGCCCCGGGCGGGCGTGGTGCTGCGCGAGCGCGGGACGACCGCCCGGCTGCGCACCGGAGACCTGCTGTTCGAGGGCGGCGGGGTCCGTCGGCGGATCCGGTGAGCCCTTCCGCCCGGCAGCAGCGTCACAGTTCGGCGGGCACCGAAACGACAGGCCCCTAGCGTGCCGTCATGGGTCGAACCGCGCTCACCTCGCCGACCATGAACTACGCCGACGGCGTGGAAGGCCTCTCATGAACCCTTTCGCCGCACTCCACCACACCCAGACCCCTCTCTTCCTCCCCAACGCCTGGGACCACGCCTCCGCGGCCGCCCTCGCCGCCGCGGGCTTCGGCGCCATCGGCACCACCAGCCTCGGAGTCGCCGCGGCCGCGGGGCTGCCCGACGGGGCGGCGGCGACTCGCGAGGCGACCCTGCGTCTCACCCGCCGGCTCGGCGGGGAACCCTTCCTCCTGACGGTCGACGCCGGGGGCGGCTTCAGCGACGACCCCGAGCAGGTCGCGGAGTTGGCCCGCGAACTGCACGCCGCGGGAGCCGTCGGCGTCAACCTGGAGGACGGGCTCGGGCCCGTCGGGCTGCACGCCGCGAAGGTCGCCGCCGTGAAGTCCGCCGTGCCGGACCTCTTCGTGAACGCCCGGACCGACACGTACTGGCTCGGCGACGGGGACCGGGCGGACACACTGCGCCGCCTGGACGCGTACCAGGAGGCGGGAGCGGACGGGGTGTTCGTGCCGGGAGTCGCCGATCCCGAGGGGATCACCGACCTCGTGAAGCACGTGGAGGTTCCGCTCAACGTCCTTCACTCACCGACCGGTCCCACCCTTCCCGCCCTCGCAGACCTCGGCGTACGCCGCGTCAGCCTCGGCTCGCTCCTCTACCGGCACGCCCTCGGCGCCGCCCTGGAGACGGCGGCGGACATCGCGGCCGGGCGCGCTCCGGAAGGCACTGCGCCGTCGTACGACGACGTCCAGGCGCTCTGCGGCCCACGCTCCGGCCGGTAGCGACGGGAGCACCGCACAGTCTCTGCACGGCCGCCGACGACGGCGCGCGGGTCACCCCGTCGGGTGCGCCCGGGCCTCGGAGGCCAGATGGCGGCCGATCTCCACCCGGGAGGTGATCTTCAGCTTCCGGAACACGCTGCGCAGATGGAAGTTGACCGTGTGGACGGAGCAGTGCACCCGCGAGGCGATCTGGCGGTTCGTCAGGCCGGCTGCGGCCAGCCGTGCCACCTGCTGCTCCCGCCCGCTGAGGGCCTCCCAGCCCGACTCCTGCCCGCCGTCGTCCCGTTCCGGCTGCGCGGCCGGCACCACGTGCCAGCTGCCGCGGTGCCGTCCCGGCTCGCTCTGCCACGCCGGGGGAGGACCGGCCCGGTCTTCCAGGCTCGCGGCGAGATCGCTCGCCGCACGTGCCCTCGCCCAGGCGTGCCGGTGCTGCGTCGCCGCCCTCGCCAGGGCCACCGGGTCGCGGTCGAGCACGCCCCGGACGTGCTCGGCCGACAGGGCCGCCCGGACCGGCTGCCGGGCGCGTACGTCCTCGGTGACGGCGCCGATGTGCCGGGCCAGACCGCGCTGACCGGCGTCCACCGCGATCCGGGCCGCCCACGCCGCCGCGCCGGGCACCGTCGCGAAGAGCCGCACCAGCGGGGCGCGCGGGTCGCGGGCCAGCCGGGTGAGCCGGTGCACCGCCCGTTTCGGGCCGCCGTCGCACTCCTCCCACAGCAGTTCCGCCCACGGCACCTCGGGTGCGTGCCGGGTGTCCCACACCGCGGCGCCCCGCTCCGGCAGAAGCCGCCGGCAGGCCTCAATCCGGGTCTGCGCGGTGGGCAGGTCGCCTGCGTACACGGCGGCGATGCTCAACTGCGCCAGCAGCAGCGGCGCGTGCAGGCGCTCCCCCCGCTCCGGAGTCGCGGCCGCCGCGACGTCATTGACCTGCCTGTTCAGCGGAGACCACAGGCCGCGCTGGATCAGCACCTTGGCCTGCACCCGGGCCAGGGCGGCCTCGATGCCCGGGTAGGGCGCCCGGTCCCACCGCGCGCGGACCCGTTCGGCCAGCTTCTCCGCCTCCGCGTCCTCACCGGCGTCCGCCAGCCGCGCAGCCGCCTCGACCAGCAGGTGCATGCTCCAGAACGGGGAGGGCACCAGGTCGGCGTGGTGCGCCACCAGGCGTGACCAGTGGAGCGCCTCCTCCATGTCCCCGGCCCGCGCCTGGCAGTCCGCCATCACCGAGGCGGCCGCGATCGCCGCCGGATCCCGGTCGATGTCCCCCGCGACCGCCCGCAGCCGTCGGCGGGCGGAAGCCTCCGCGGAATGCGGATGCAGCAACGCGCCGGAGAGCACCTCGGCCACGGCGGCACTTCCGGCGACGGAGGGCGCCACCGCGCCCTGCGGCAGCGCCGCCACGGTGGCCACGCTGTCGGCGGGCCGGCCCGCGATGAAGAGCAGCTCGGACAGCAGGCAGCGCAGCCAGCCGGCCGACGAACCCGACGGGGTCAGCTGCAACAGCGCTTCGGTGAGCTGCACCGCGTGCGTGACCGAGGACTCCTGGGCGATGCTGCGCAAGGTCTCGATCGGAACGTCCGCGAGGTCCTGGAGCAGCTCCACGACCCGTCCCACCACGGCCGTCGCGTCATCCCTGGTCATGACGGTCCCCATGCCGCTTTCCCCCGTCTCCCATCGGCTGTGTTTCAGCTCTGTTAGACGTGAGGAGCTTATCGTAGCGGGAGCATGACAGATCGCGATCAAGGTGGCGCGGTCACGCTTTTCGTATGCTGTTCACACAGTCTGGCCGAGATGGATTCGGCGGGCCGCCCGGATACCCGATTCCACCGCCCCCTCGATCCAGGCAGGCCACTGCGAGCAGTGTTCACCGGCGAAATGGATACGGCCTTCGGAGCGATTGATATCGGCCGCCAGAGAGGTCTGCTGTTCCGGTTCGAACAGGGCATAAGCGCCCATTGCGTAGGGATCCTGGTACCAGGAGTGGCTGATTCCCGCCTCGAACTCGTCCAGTATTTCCGGATGGATGCGGGAGACGTCGCGCAGCGCCCGTTCCACCCGCTGGTCAGGGCTCATCGCCGACCACTGGAGGGCGTCCTGCCCCCAGGTGTAACTGGCCAGCAGCACGGTACGGGACCTGGGCGAGCCGGGGTGGGCCGGGTAGATGACGCGGCGCACCGGAAGGTCGGTCACGGTGGTGCCGCCGCGAATCCCGTCGGTCTCCTCCCAGAACGGGCGGCGCACCTGGAAGAAGATCTTCGTCGCGGCGTCGTAGTGGAGTTGCCGTACGGCCTTCTGTTTCCCGTGCGAGAACGGCGGATTCACCTCGAGCCCGCGCAGTACGGAGAACGGAAGCGTGCAAATGGCCTCGTCACCGGTGAAGGAGATGCGGTCGCCGCCCACCCGGGCCCGCACCGTCACCGAAGTGCCGTCCTGTTCCAGCGCGATGACCTCCACTCCGAAGCGGATGTGCGGCGCGAGCCGTTCGTAAAAGGCCATCGGCAACCGGTCCATTCCGCCGACGACTTCCTGCACGTCGTCGTACGCCTCTCCGATCACCTCCCGGAACTCCTGCATGACGGCCGTGTTGAGGGTGGACTCGGAGAACGACATCACGGCGTAGCGTTCGATCGCGCCCTCCGACCAGCCCCGCGCCTTGAGGAAGCCACGGATCGAGTACGCGTCGTACTTGGCGGCCAGCGCCTCCAACGCCTCCTTGCCCTCACGCTGGTAGAGGTCCCGTATCTCCTCGGTGGCCTCCCGCCACATCTCCTCGCGGGTGCGGTTCGCCTCGTACGAGGCCAGCGGGAACGGCAGCAGTCGCGGGTCGGCCTCGGCCTCCTCCAGGGTGAGCCGGCGGCCCCCGACGTACGCGAGCGTCCTCGGGCTGCGCGCGGTGCCGGGCCGCAGGGCGAGGCCGAACTCCCGGCAGTAGCCCAGGGTCAGCGCGTGCACCCGCGGGATGCGCATGGCGCCGAACTCGGCGTACAGGCCCGGTGCGAGGTCCCGTACGGTGTGGATGCGACCGCCGACGCGGGCGCGGGCCTCCAGGATCAGTGGTTCGTGCCCGCGGCGCAGCAGTTCGTAGCCGGCCACCAGGCCCGCCATGCCCGCCCCGATGACCAGGACGCGCCGACGCGGGCGGGTCGCGTCCGGCAGTCCGTCGGCGGGGACGGCGCTCAGAGCGGCGGGGGTGCTCCGCTCGGGCAGCGGTTCGGTGGATTCCCAGGGAGTCGTGGTCCTCATGAAGGGCTGCTCTCCGGAGTCTCGCACTGCTTCTTTACGGGAAGAGGTGCCGTGGCGGGCTGCGCGCGCCGCTCGGCCAGGGTGCTGACCGCGGTCAGCAGCAGGGTGAACGCCACCCCGGTGAGGATGGCGGCGCTGGGCGTGGACCGGTCGAGCATCACCGCGGCGAAGACCGCCGACAGCGAGTAGCCGATGCCCTGGACGGCGTACATCACCGAGTAGCCCGCGGTGTGGGCGCTGTTCGGCAGCGCCTCGCGCAGCGACAGGTTGCGGGTCACCATGACCACGGCCTGCAGGACGCCCGCCGCGAGGAAGCCCAGCACGATACCGGTCAGGCCCGGTACGAGCGCCACGACGGTGATGCCGGCGGCGGTGCCGACCAGACAGACCAGACTGTGCGTCCTGGCCGTGCCCGGCCAGGACCTGAGCCCGTAGACGAAGGCGCCGAGGGCCGACAGACCCGCGAACACCATCAGCAGCACACCGGCCAGGCCGACCGGCAGGTCGCGGTACTGCAGCAGCGGGGTCAGGACCAGTTCGGAGACGGCCATCAGGGACATCGCCGCCGCACTGGTGACGTAGATGGGCCAGCCGGACAGGACCACGGAGGTGGGCGCGCGTTCACCGCCCTCGGCCGCGTCCGCCTCCACCGCCCTGGCGGAGCGCAGCGTGAACACCATCGCCGTGCCGAGCACGAGACACAGCGCGCACACCGCCATCGGCACGCCAGGACCGGCCTGAAGGGCGAGCAGCACCACCAGGCCGGGCGCGGCGAGCCACACCAGTTCCGTGAGGATGGAGTCCGCGCTGAACGCCCGGGCGACGTCCTTGTCGTCCACCACGGAGGTCAGCAGCGTGCGCAGGGCGCCGGGGCTCGCAGCGGGAGCCCCGCCGGCCACGAACGAGGCGGCGGCGAGGACGGGCAGCGCCGCGTCGGGCCACAGGGCGAGCGCGGTGAACGCCGCCGCTCCGACACCGAGCCCCGTCGACAGGTGCAGGCGCAGCCGGCGCGGATGCAGGAACGTGCCCAGGGCCCAGGCGCCCACCACTTCACCCGCGATGAAGAACGCGGCGAGCACGCTGCCCGTCGAGTAGCCACCGGTGGCCCCGTGGCCGAGGAAGACCATGGCCAGCGGCGCCATCGCGACGGGCAGCCGGGTCATGGACGCGGTGAAGGCCCAGGCTCCGGTCTGCCGGGTGAGGATCGTGCGGTAACTCATGGGCTGCTCTCACTTCAGGGCGTACGAGGCGGGCGCGGGGGACGAGGCCGGGTGCGGAACGGGGCGCGGCAGCAACTCCTCCAGGGTGTGTGCGAGGACGCCGAACCCGTCCGTGCTGAGCACCGATTCGGGGTGGAACTGGAAGGAACGCAGTCCGGGCGCGCGCAGGGCGTGCACCTCGTCCGTCGCCTCGTCCCGGCAGACGTCGACGCAGCGGTCGAGGATCCCGGGCGGCAGGGTGCCGGTGCCGGCGCGGGCGGCGAAGGTGTTGTAGAAGCCCACCCGCACCCGCCGGCCGAACAGGTCGATCTCGCGCCGCACCCCCTGGTTCGGGCGCTCGCGGCGGATCAGTTCCAGCCCCAGGAGCCCGCTGAGCACCTGGTGCCCGAGACAGACGGCGAGCAACGGCCGCCGGTGCGCCAGCACCTCGCTCAGGGTCGCACGCAATGCCGCGATCTTCGGATGGGCGAGGTCACGGGGATCACCGGGACCGGGGCCGGCCAGCACCAGGTCGTACGCGGCCGGATCGACCGCCTCGTCGTACCGGCGTACCGTCACCTCCGGTCCCAGCGTACGGATCTGGTGCGCCAGCATGGCGGTGAAGCTGTCCTCCGCGTCGATCACCAGGATCCGGTGGCGGGAGAGGGCGGCCGGGGGCCGGTCCTCGCCCTTTCCGGCCAGCCAGAACCGTGCCAGCCCCGTGTTGCGGTCCGCCAGTGCCCGGCGTACCGCGGGCTCGTCCGCCAGCGGTCGGCGGCCGGCTCCGCGCGGGGCCGCCCCGGGTTGCGGGCCCTGTAGCGCGCGCAGCAGGCCGGCCGCCTTCGCCCGGGTCTCCGCCGCCTCCGCGGCCGGGTCGGAGTGCCGTACGACGGTGGCGCCGACGCCGAGGCTCAGGCCGCCCGAACGGTCGATGTGCGCGGTACGGATGAGGATCGCGGAATCCAGCTCCGGCAGGCCCCGCGGGTCGGTGCCGATCAGGGCAAGCGCGCCACTGTAATAGCCGCGGCCCTGCGGCTCGTAGCGGGCGATGGCCCGGCAGGCGCTCTCCAGCGGTGAGCCGGTGACGGTCGGGGCGAACAGCGTGCGTCGCAGCACCTCGTGCACGGGCAGCGTGGAGCGGCCCTCGATGAAGTACTCGGTGTGGGCGAGATGCGCCATCTCCTTCAGCCGCGGGCCGACGACCCGGCCGCCGCCCTCGCACACCGAGGCCATCATCTTCAGCTCCTCGTCGACCACCATGTACAGCTCGTCCGACTCCTTGGTGTCGGCGAGGAACTCCAGCGTTCCGGCGAGGCTCGGACCGTCCTCGGGGAACCGGTAGGTGCCGCTGATCGGATTCATGACGGCCGTACCGTCCCGCAGGCTGATGTGGCGCTCGGGGCTGGCGCCCACGAAGGTGTGCTCCCCCGTGTACACCACGAACGTCCAGTGGGCGCCGCCCTCCTGGAGCAGCAGCCGGCGCAGCAGGGCGCAGGCGAGCCGGGGGGAGTAGCCGTCGATGCGGGCGGTGAAGGAGCGCTTGACGACGAAGTTGGCGCCCTCGCCGCGCCCTATCTCCTCCGCGATCAGCCGGCGGACGGTGTCGGCGTACGCGTCGTCGTCGACGTCGAACCCGGCGTCCGTCAACGCGATCGGCTCGTCGGGGAGCCGGCGCAGCGCCTCCTGAAGGGGCAGCGTCCACTGCTCGTCCACGGCCAGCGCGAGCAGCGGCGCGTGGTCCTCCGGGAACGCGAAGCCCCGCTCGCCGATCTGACGGTACGGCAGCACCGCGAGCGTCTGGTGACGGCCTCCTCGGTGGTCGGGTGCGGGCAGTCGGTCCAGGCTCCGCAGTTCGGTGACGTCGCCGGTGAGCACCTCGACGACTCCGGGCGCGGACTCCGGACGGTGGAGCAGCGCGAAGGGGCGGACGTCCGGCCCCTCCCACAGGGTCTGAAGCGGCCTCACTCCGCACCCTCCCCGCGCAGCAGGTCCTCGACGACCTGCTTGGTGGTCGGTGTCGCCGCGCAGGCGTGGCCCGCGTACGACACGGCGAGGCGGTGGTCCTCGGCGCTGAAGTCGGCCACCGCGTCGGTCACCAGGAACGGCTGGACGTCGTGGCTGAATGCGTCCACGGCGGTGATCAGACAGCCGAGGTGCGCGTAGACACCGCAGACGATGAGCTGGTCGCGGCCCGCGGCGCGCAACAGGTCCAGGAGCGGGGTCCGCTGGAAGGCGCTGTAGCGCCACTTGGTCAGCACCCGGTCCGCCGCGGCCGGTGCGAGTTCGTCGACGACGAGCCGGTCCTCGGGGGCGGCGGCCATGCCGGGACCCCAGAACGCGCCGAGCAGTCCGCGCTGTTCCTCGGTCATGCCGCCGGGCTGAGCCGTGTAGAAGACGGGCACGCCGACCGAGGCGCACGTCTGACGCAGCAGCACCGCGTTGGGCAGCGCCACCGACAGCGGCGGAACGTCCCGGCGGAACGGGCGCAGGAAGTACCGCTGCATGTCGTGGACGAGCAGCGCGGCCCGACGCGGGTCGGGACGCCAACCGGTGCGGTCGCCTCCGGTGAGCGCCTCCACGGGCAGGTCGTAGGGGGCGATGGGGGCGATCGAGGTCATCGGACGTCCTCCTCGGTCCCGGGCGCGCCGGCGCACCGCCACGCCTCCACGGCGGCCAGCGCCTGGGCGCGGTTGAGGCGGGGATCGCACAGTGTCGTGTAGGCGGCGGGGTCCTCGGGCCGTACCTCCGAGGCGTGCCACAGGCATTCGGCGACCGGTTCGGGGGTCGCCTCCAGGTGCAGGCCGCCGGCCACGCCGCCCGCCGCCTGGACGGCGGCGCAGAACGCCCGTATCTCGGCCACGGCCGTGGCGACGACGCGGGTCTTCAGACCGTCGGGTGCGGTGATCGTGTTGGCGTGCAGCGGGTCGCACAGCCACAGCACCGGGTGGCCCGCTGCGCGTACGGCGGCGACGAGTCCGGGCAGCCGGCGGGCCGCCTGGCCGGGCCCCATCCGGGCGATCAGGGTCAGCCGGCCCGGCGTGCGGTGCGGGTCGAGCAGGGCGCACAGCCGCAGCAGCGCGGCGGTGGTCATGGTGGGGCCGACCTTGCACGCCACGGGGTTGGCCACCTCCGCGAGCAGCCGCACGTGGGCGCCCTCCGGGTCGCGGGTGCGGTCGCCCACCCAGGGCCAGTGGGTGGAGGTCAGTAACAACCGGCCGTCCGGGGTCCGACGGGCGAGCGGCAGCTCGTAGTCGAGCACCAGGGCCTCGTGGCTGGTCCAGATCCTGCGGTGCGGCTCGCCCGGCGCGGTGTGCTCACGCAGGAACTCCACCGCGGTGCGGGCCGCCGCGTAGCAGATGAGCAGCCGGCCGGGGTCCGGTCTGCGGGCCGCCGGGTCGGGGTCGGGGGCGTTGACCATCAGGCCGCGGAACGACGGCAGGGCGACACCGTCGACCACTTCGGTCGCCCGGGACCGCGGCTTGGCGAACTGGCCGGCGATGCGTCCGACCGTCACGGTCTCGCGGCCCGTCGCAGCCGTCAGCACGGCCGCCAGGGTACGCAGCAACTCCGCCTTGGCCGCGAGCCGTTCGGGTACGCAGTGTCCGGGGTCCTCGGCACAGTCCCCGGCCTGGACGACACCGAGGGCGCCGGAGGCCGCCTCGGCGAGCAGTGCGCCGAACGTGTCGACCTCGTCCTCGTCGACAAGTCCGGGGAGTTCGGTCAGGGTCTTCACGGCGGGTTCCGCCGTCTCGTGCCACTCCGGCTGCTGGTGGGCCGGGAACCGCCGCCAGTGCCGGATCTCGTCGTCCGGCAGGGGCCTCAGGCCGACGCCGGAACCGGCGAGCGCCTGTCCATTCACCTCATGGTCTCCTCGATCGACCGGGCGGAATATGCACCGGAAGCCTACGGAGAGGTGATCCGAAAAGCACCTACTCACTTGGGTAGGTGGGCGGTGATCCGCCTTTCTCCCCACCTACCCGGTCGGGTAGTTGCTGGAATTCGAAAGGCCCCTGGATCCTGTCCTTCGGTGTCGGTCGCTCACAAGGCGGAACCTTACCCGGAGGCAAGCACGACAATGGCCAAAATCATCATCGGAAACCAGTTGACCGAGGAGACCGTCGAAGGCGACCGCGCTCTCCCGGCCGAGTACCTCACCTACCTCGCCGCGGTGACCCACCGCCTGGCCTGGTGCGCGGGGGCGAACGACATCATCGTGCTGCCCACCGAACCGGATCCGGAATTCCTCTCGTACGTATGGCGGAGACTCGGAATCGAGGATTCCCGCCCGGTTGTGCTGGTGCCGCCGCCGGGCCGCCAGGGAAGTGCACTTCTCTACGACGACCGGCTGCACCATCCGGAATTCGTCGGGCAATTGCAGAAGCTCGCGGCCGAACGCGGCGCCGACCGGCTCTTTCCGTTCTACGTGGATTCCGCGACAACAGGCCTCGCGGAATCCCTGGAACTGAAGGATCCACTGCCCGCGGCCGCCTTCCTGCGAGCCGGCGGGAACGAACTCGTCAACAGCAAGACGTTCTTCCGTACGCTGGCCGCCGGGATCGGCATACCCGTGCCCCACGGCCGCACCGTCGCCTCCGTCGACGAGGCGGCGGAGTTCGTCCGGCCGCTGCTGCGCGCAGGGCAGCCCGTGATCGTCAAACAGGACGTGCACGGCGGCGGATACGGCAACGAGATCCTGGCTCCGGCCGAGGGCCTTCAGGGGTACGGCGCCGAGCGCGTCACCGTGCTCGACCCCCTCGACGACACCGCCCTGCTCCGGCATCTGACCGGCTCGTGGGACCGCTACAGCCACGACGGCCGCCGCCGGGTCGTCGTGGAGGGGTACATCGACGGCTCCGTCCCCATCTACATCGAGCTGTACATCACCGACGAGGACGTCACCACCGTCGGCTACGGCGAGATGCGCATGGCGCCCGTCAACAACGGCCTGGTCATCCCGCCGCCCTCGGCGGACCTGCCGTCCTTCCCGGGCTTCCTGGACCACGCCCGGCGCGTCGGCGACACCGTGCGGGCCCTCGGGTACCGGGGGCCGATGAGCATCGACGCGATCGTCGTCCCCACCGGTGAGATCCTCTTCAACGAGTTCAACGGACGCGTGGGCGGCTCCACGCACATCCACCGTATCGGCGCCCATCTGCTGGGCCCCGAGCACTGGCGCGACCGCGCCCTCATCGCCCGCAGCCGCTGCGGCTGGGACTCCCTGGCCCGGGCGGTTTCGACCCTCGAGGAGCAGGGCCTCGCCTTCGACCCGGAGACCCGGACCGGGGTCGTCATCGCAGGCGACAGCCACGGCACGCCCGGCCCCTCCGGCCAGTGCCTCATCGTGGCCCCCGGCCTGCCCGAGGCACAGGCCATGGAGGCCCGGCTGATCCGGGTCCTGGGCCTGGAGGACGACTGATGCGGACGGCCCTGGTGACCGGGGGTGGTTCCGGCATAGGACGGGCCACGGCCGTCGCCCTCGCGGCCCAGGGGGCGAAGGTGGTCGTGGCCGGCCGCCGGGCACACACGCTCATCGAGACCGTCAAGGCGATCGAGGAGAACGGCGGCACCGCCTCCCACGTCCTGGCCGACGTCACGATCCCCGACGAGGCGGCCCGCGCGGCCGGTGCGACCGTCGACCGCTACGGCAGCCTGGACACCGCGGTCAACTGTGCCGGACTGCCGTCCTGGGGCCTGACGGCCGACATGACCCCCGCCGAGTGGGAGGAGGTCGTCTCCGTCAACGTCAACGGCACGTGGCTGTGCATGAAGTACGAGATCGAGCACATGCTCCGCCAGGGCGGCGGCGCCATCGTCAACGTCTCCTCACGGATCGGGCCGCACATGCGCGTGACCCACCAGTCCGCGTACGCGGCCAGCAAGTCCGCGCTCAGCACGCTCACCCGCTCCGCGGCCCGCGAGTACATCCCGCACGGCATCCGCATCAACGCGGTCAGCCCAGGCCCTACCGACACCGCGATGGCCGTCTGGCCCGGTGAGACCCCCGCCGACCGGGACGACCGGGTGGCCCGCGACATCCCCGCCGGCCGCCTGGCCCGCCCCGAGGAGATCGCCGCCGCGGTGCTGTGGCTGGCCTCGCCGGACGCGGCCTTCGTCGTGGGTCACGACCTGGTGATCGACGGCGGGCTGAGCGCCTAGGGCCTCTCGCTCGAATCATGGCGGGCTCAGGCCCGATCCACCGCACACCGCCCGGCCCGCACAAGAGAGGACGACCATCCATGTCCGCACTCCGTGTGGCCGTCGTCGACGGCTACTCCACCGGGGCGCAGCTCGTGAAGGAACTGCTCGACCGCGGCGCCGAGGTGCTGCACGTGCGCAGCGGCCCCACTCTCGCCCCGTACTACGTTCCCACCTTCCATCCCGCCGACTACGCCGAGGACCTCGGCTACGACCCCGACCCGGAGGCGGTCGCGGCCCGTCTGACCGAGCGCGGCGTGCGGCACGTCGTCGCCGGCACCGAGACCGGCGTCGTCCTGGCCGACCGGCTGGCGCAGCTGGCCGGACTGCCGGGCAACGATGTCGGCCTGGCGCCCGCCCGGCGCAGCAAGTTCCGTATGGCCGAGGTGCTGCGCGCGGCCGGCCTGGACGCCCCGCTCAGCACGCTGGTGACGACCGCCGACGAGGCAGCCCGGTGGTTCACCGGCAGCGGACTGGACGCCGTGGTGGTCAAGCCGGTCGACAGCGCCGGCTCCGATCACGTCCGCATCTGCCGTACGGCTGCCGAGGCGCGGCAGGCCGCCGCAGCCGTGCTGGACACAGCGAACCTCTTCGGCCACCGCAACGACACCGCCCTGGTCCAGGAGTTCCTTCAGGGACCGGAGTACTACGTCAACACGGTCTCCGTGGAGGGCCGGCACATCGAGGTGGAGACCTGGCGGTACACCAAGGACCGCACCCCCGAGGGCGCGCCGGTCTTCGACTTCGAGGAACCCGCCGACCCCGGGGCGCCGGAGATCCGCGACCTGCACGCCTACCTGTGGCGGGCGCTGACCGCGCTCGGCATCCGCACCGGCGCCGCCCACAGCGAGGTGGTGCTCACCGCCCGCGGTCCCGTGCTGATCGACCCTGGCGCCCGGCTGGGCGGGGGAGTGCTGCCCTGGGTCTCCGCGAAGCTCGCGGGCCACTCCCACGCCGGCCTGCTCGCCGCCGCGATCGCCAACCCGGCGGAGCTGTCCGCGGCCCGGCTGCCGCTGCGCTGGGAGCAGCCCGTCCGCTACGTCTCCCTGATCAACCACTTCCCCGGCACGGTCCGCGACCTTCAGTGGTCGTCCCGCTTCAACGACCTGCCCACCGCGGTGGCCGTCGCCGCCGTCGCCCGTCCCGGCGACGAACTCCCCCGCACCCGGGACCTGTTGACCTCACCCGGCTTCGTCTATCTCAGCGCCGCCACCCGGGAGCGGATCGAGACGGACTACCGGACGATCCGCACCTGGGAGAGCAGCCCTCTGTACACGTCATGACGCAAGGAGGCGAGGAGGCGGCATGGGGACGCTTGTGATCAGCAATCTGGGCAGGCTCATCACCGGCCACCCCGACGACGTCGGGGTCCTCGGGCCCCCGGCGGCCTTCCAACCGCCCTACCTGCGCTACCTCCAGGCGCAGGCCCACCGCACCGTGTGGTTCGCCCGTCCCGGTGACGTGCTGCTCGTCCCGACCCCCGTCGACGGCGCGTTCCTGCGCCATGCCACGGCACTGCGCGGCTTCACGCCCGACGATCTGGACGTGCTGGTGCACGAGCCGGGCGCCGGCTTCGCGGCCCGGCTGCGAGAGGCGGTGCGGCGCCGGGGCGTGGACCGGGCCTGGCCGTACTACCACGACCGTACGGCGGCCGCGCTGATCCGTGGACTCGGCCTGCCCGTCGCGGGGTTCGCGGCTCAGGGCGGCGCCGAGCTGCTCAACAGCAAGGTGATGTTCCGCGCACTCGCCGCGGGCGCGGGCGTACCGGTCGCCGAGGGCCGGGTGCCCGTCTCCCGCGCCGACGCCGAGGGGTTCGTCCGGACGCTGCTGGCGGACGGGCGCAGTGCCGTCGTGAAGCAGGACTTCCACGTCGGCGGGCTGGGCAACGAGATCGCGAGCCCGGCACCGGGCCTCCTCCCGATCGGCGCCAACCGGGTCGAGACCTGCACGGACGAGGAGGCCGTGGCGCGGTTCGTCGCCCGCCAGTGGGGTCCCGACGACGCACCGGGCCGCCCCCCGATCGTCGTCGAGCATTACGTCCCCGACTGCCGGTCGGTCTACGCCGGCTACCGGATCGGCGAGAGGGGGGTGTCCCTGTACGGGCACGGCGAGATGCGCATGACGCCCGTCATCAACGGGCTGATCACACCGAGTCCTTCGGCCGGTACGGCGGAGTTCGCCCGCTTCCTGCGCCACGCCGAGCGGCTGGCCGGTGCTGTGCGCGCCCTGGGCTACCGCGGGCAGCTCAGCGTGGACGGCGTGCTGACGCCCGACGGGGACACGTTCCTCACGGAGATCAACGCCCGCTCCGGCGGCGCCACGCACGACCACTGCATCCTGCGCACACTGGTCGGCCGGGACGACCGGGTGCTTGTGGACCGCCGTCGCTGCGACTTCCCGCCCCTGGGCCCGCTGCTGGCGGAGCTCCACGCGCAGGGCCTGGCGTTCGACCCGGTGAGCCGCACGGGTGTGGTCGTCACGGTCCACGACGGCGGCACCGGCTCGGAGACCGGCGAGTTCGCCGTGATCGCGGAGGACCTGGCGGCCGCCGAACAGGCGGAGAAGGCGGTCGAGGCCCTGCTGCACGAGCGGGACGGTGACGCGACGGCGAGCGCGGACCGGGGCACGGACACCGGCACCCACACCGACACCGACACGGACACGGACACGGCGACGGGGGACACGGCATGAGGATCGGCATCTCCACCTTCGTGACGGACGAGGGCATCGGCCCGGTCGACCTCGGCAGGGCGCTGGAGGAGCGTGCATTCGAGTCGCTGTTCGTCGCTGAGCACACGCACATCCCGGTCAAGCGGGAGACCCCGTACGTCCCCAACCGCGAGATGTACTGGCCGGCGTACGGCGAACTGCCCAGGATCTACTACCGGACCATTGATCCCTTCGTCACGCTCACCGCCGTGGCCACCGTGACCCGGCGCCTGCTGGTGGCCACCGGCGTCGCTCTCGTCGTCGAGCGGGAACCGATCAGCCTGGCCAAACAGGTGGCCTCCCTGGACCTGCTCTCGGGCGGACGGCTGCTCGTCGGCGTGGGCGCCGGCTGGAACCGCGAGGAGATGCGCAACCTCGGCACCGACCCGCGCACCCGCATGGCCCTGATGCGCGAGCGCGTCCTCGCGATGAGGGAGATCTGGATGCGGGATGAGTCGGAGTTCCACGGCGAGTTCGTGGACTTCGACCCCATCAGGTCCTGGCCGAAGCCGGTGCAGCGGCCGCATCCGCCGGTCCTGGTCGGCGGCGACGGGCCCGGTGTCCTCGACCGTGTCCTGGAGTACGGCGACGGCTGGGTGCCGATCCTCGGCAAGTCGGTCCACGCGCTGGCCGCCCGGATCGCGGAACTCGCCGTGCGCGCCGAGGAAGCGGACCGCGCCCCCGTTCCCGTGACCGTCTACGGCGTACCGCCCGACCGCGAGGTGCTGGCCGGCCTCGCCGAAGCGGGCGCGGACCGGGCGCTGCTGCAGCTGCCCACCGCACCCCGGGACGAGTCGCTGCGCGAACTCGACCGGTTCGCCGCGTTGAAGGACGACCTCTGAAACCGGTGCGACGGAGAGGAAGAAGACCGATGCTTCCACCGGTCGATTACAGCCGACGCCTCTTCGCGGGGTACGCCCGCGGACGCGCGCTGACCGAACGGACGGCGGCCGTGTGGCGGGCGGCGTTCACCCGCCATGCGCCCCCTGAACGCCCCCTCACCGTCCTCGACCTGGGCTGCGGGGTGGGCCGCTTCACCCCGCTGCTCGCCGAACTGTTCGGTGGCCCGGTGTACGGGGTGGAGCCCGCCGACCGGATGCGCGCGGTCGCCGAGACCGACAACGCGCACCCCGCCGTCACCTATCTGGCCGGCGACGCGGGTGCCGTACCGCTCGGTACGGACACCTGCGATCTGGCGCTGCTCTTCCTGGTCTTCCATCACGTGCCGGACCGGGCCGCGGCCACCGCCGAACTCGCCCGCGTGCTGCGTCCCGGCGGCAGGGTGCTGTTGCAGAGCAGCTTCTCGGGCCGTCTGGAGGAACGGACGTGGTTCCGCTACTTCCCCCGCGCCCGCGAGGTCGAGGACGCGATGTTCCCGACGTACGAGGAGGTCGTCGCGGTGTTCACGGCCGCCGGGTTCGCACTCGACGGCGTCGACCGCGTCGAGTGCGAGGTCGCGCCGTCCCTCGCGGCCTACGCGGACAAGCTGCGGCATCGCGCCGTCCCGACCTTCGAGTACCTCGACGAGGACGAGATCCGGGCCGGGTTCGCGGCCCTCGACGCGGACGTCACCCGGGCCGGTGACACGGGCCCCGTCCGGGAACCGGCCGACCTCATGGTGTTCCGCCCGGCATGAGGTGCTCCGCGCCCCGGGCGGCGCGGGCGGGGCAGGCAGCCCTGCCTCCGCCCGCGCCTGCCTCGACGCATGCGCCGCAGCGGCCGCCGGGACCCCGGACAGCCGTCAGGCCACCGGCAGCATGTCCTTCCGCCCGGGTGCGGGCACCAGCGGCGGCTGGGCCGTCGTGGTGGCGGCGATCACCTTGCGGTACACCGCCTCGTACCCGCCGCCATGGTCTCCGGCTGGAAGCGCTCGATGACATGGTTGCGGCAGCCCCGCGAGTCGAACGCGCCCACCGCCTCGCCCGCAGGCCCACTTCCCGTAATGGTTTGACGAAGTCCTGTCGGATGTCTTGACACCCCCGGCCGACTGCGGCGAGGCTCTCGCCCGAAAGGTGATCGTCCGAGCGTGACTGCACGTCAGGCTCCCGTGGCTTCGTTTCCGTGCCTGCCGCTGCCGCCCCAGGGCACCGCAGGTTCTTCCTCCCCCGTCCGCGGTTTCGCGCGTCCGCACGCCGTCTCGCACACCACCCGCACAGGAAGGTCCCCGCACATGTTCCGCTCCGCCCGCAGGGCCGCACACCGCACCACCAGGCTCACCCGCACCGTCATCGCGGCGGCGGTCGCCCTCAGCAGCGGTGCCCTCATCGGCCTGGCCACCGTCCCGGCATCGGGCGCCGACAGACCGGCCGCCTCCCTCGACCCCACCCAGTTCAACGGCGTGAACTGGGCCGACCCCCGCGACAACTACGCCAACGACCCCGTGGTCCTGTCCGGGCTGAGCCTGTCCGACGACTACGCCACCACGTACGCCAAGGCCAGCGGCGTCATCAAGGGATTCCGCAAGAACCTCCAGGCCAACACGGTGCGCCTGCCGATCAACCCCTACACCGTGAACGGCTCGTACTGGAGCTCCTACCGCGCCGTCATCGACGCGGCCACCGCCCACGGCTTCAAGGTCATCCTCAGCTACTGGGAGGGCACCGGGGCCCAGAAGGACGGCTTCGTCGACAACCTGCCGGACTTCTGGCGCATGTGGGGCACCGTCACCAACGCCTACCAGCGCAACCCGCTGGTCTACTTCGAGCCGATGAACGAGCCGCACGGCTACACCGCGGGGGCGTGGGCCGACCTGGCGGCGCAGTGGATCAGCACCTACCCGTCCGTCCCCAGGAACAGGATCTTCGTCAGCGGCAGCGGCTACAACGACAGCGTCGTCAGCGTCTGCGCGGACCACCGCCTCGACGGCACGTACCTGTCCCTGCACCACTACGGCTTCTGGAAGCAGAGCGCCACCTACTCGGAGTGGGTCAGCGACCTCAAGGCGCGACTCGGCTCGTGTGCCTCCCGCACGGTCGCGGACGAGTTCGGCGCGCCCATGACGACGGGCCTGGACTACAACCAGCCCGCCTCGGCCAGCACCGACCCGAACTCGGTCGCCTTCATCCAGGCCGACACCGACGTCTTCCGTGAGCTCCACATGGGCTCGGTCTACTGGCCGGGCCTGCGCACCGGCGACATCTACAGCATCCAGACCCTGACCGGCAGCGGCACCCACCTGGGCCTCGCCACCACCAACGCCTCCGGCGCGGACCGCCTGGCCTGGGCGTGGGGCAAGGGGCACCCCGCGACGGAACAGTAACGACGACCCGGTGGCCCGGGGGAGGGCAGCGCGTGCGCGAGACGCTCCGCGAACTCCTCCGGGGCTCCGCCCGTCGGCGTCTCACCACACGGTCTCGAGTGCCTCCGTCAACCGGGAGATGACGGCCAGTTCCGGGACGCCGCGCAGGCAAGCGACGACCTGGTCGCCGGCGAACTCCCGCTGCGCGGCGGTCACGGTCGGGTCGACGGCGCACTCCGCTTGCACGTGGATGTAGTTCAGGTGCGTTGCGAAGAGCATCGAGAAGGAATGCGGATCCTTGACGACGGCCCGGCCTCCGGCGCTCCGGTAGGCCCGCACCAATCGCCGGGCGGAACCGGTGTTCAGCCGGTTGCCGCCCGACCACACGTACACCGCCCGTGCGAGCTCTCGTTCCGCCGAGGCGGACCCTGCGTTGTCCCAGTCGAGAAGGACCGGCCCGTTCGAGCCCACCAGGACGTTCTGGGGCTGCAGGTCGAGATGCGACGTCACCAGATCGCCGGGGTCGGCCGGGGTCACCCAGTGGGCCAGCTCTGCCGCGGAAGTGGCGACGAACCGGCCCAGCGCGTCCGACCACGGCAGGCCGGCCTGCTGGACCTTCTTGAGGAGGTCTTTCCAGTCGGCGTCCTGAGGACACCGCTCGTACCAGGCGTTCGGCGTCCCGCTCGCACCCTCTCCGGCTCTGTGCAGGAGCGCCATGGTCCGGCCGAACCAGTCCAGGACGTCCGGATCCGACGCGTCCGCCTCGGTGCCGTCGATCCAGTCGTACAGCTTGACGTAGGACCCGCCCGAGGAAGGGGCGAGCTGCGACACATACGCACCGTGGCGATTGGGGAGCAGCCGCGGTGACGCGATTCCCAGCTTCTCCGCGGCCTCCCGTAACGCGGCCTCCCGGCCGACCTGTTCCTCGTCGCAGCCGAAGAGGAGTTCCTTCACCGCCCATGAGGACCCGTTTCCGGAAAGCTTCCAGATCCGGCCCAGTGCGCCCCGGGTGACGGGCGTCATCGTCCACGGTCCGGAGCCGAGTGCGTAGGTCTTCGCCATGAAGTCGGCTGTGTCGTGCATACGGGCACCTCTCCGGATGCTGATGGGCACCGCCGACTATCGCATGCGGGGCTTCGGACTCTCTCGGCATTTACCGGCGTGGGCTGTCCCGGAAGAGCAGCGTGTCGGCGAGGCGCTCCGCGAACTCCTCCGGGTGCTCCGCCACGCCGACATGACCGCCCGGGAACTCGGTGAAAGCGGCGCCGGTCAGCTCGGCCGCAGACCTGGCCGTCCGGTGGAGGAGCCCGCCGCGGGAGTCGACTCCCGCGGCGAGCGTGAGACGTGCGGAGGCGGACTTCAGGGCGGTCGTGTCCGGTGCGTACGCCGTGAACGAGGGCAGGACACGGGTGAGGAAGATGCCCATGGGGTTGGTCAAGTCGTCGCCCGGCTCGGGTGGTTCGGCCTCCGCGGGCTCCGCAGGTCCGGGCCTGCCCTCCAGTCCGGCCGCCAGCCTGGCCCCGGCCGCCCTCAGCCCGGCCGTGCGATAGGTGTCGGCCACTTCCGTGAACATCGCCCGCTGCCGGGCCGCGTCCGGCAGCACCTCGACGACGGGCGGCTCGTGCGCGACCACGTGCCGCAGGCGGTCCGGATGACGGGCGAGCAGGTCGAGGGCCGCGATACCGCCGGAGCTGAAGCCGACGAGGTATGCGAACTGCCCCTCAGGGACCACGGCTTCGAGCACTCGGTGCGCTCCGTCGCTCCACGCCTCGACCCGCTGCTGCCCGACGGGCAGACCGAGGCGGCCGTGCGCGAGACCGAGCGGGTCGTATGTGACGACGGTGAAGCGGTCGGCGAGGCGGTCCGTCATCCGGTCGAGCCCCATGGGGTGCCCGGCGCCGCCGGGGACGACGAGCAGCGCGGGACCGCTGCCGCGCACGTCGTAATGGAGGTCAGCCATGGTCCTTCGTCTCCTCACGGGGCCAGTTCTCCAATGCCACATGCAGGGCGTCCAGGGCCCTGCCCCAGGACGCCTCCACGTCGCGGGGCGCACCGAAGCCGCCGGTGGCCTCCAAGGCGCAGTAACCGTGGAAGGTGCTGCGCAGCAGGCGCACGGCGTCGGTGAGGTCCGGCTCGTCCAGGTCGTAGGCGCGGAGCATGCCGTAGGTGATCTCGGCGGTGCGCCGCAGGGCGGGGGAGTCCGCGACGAGTGACTGGTCGATGCGGATCTGGGTGGCCGCGTACCGTCCCGGGTGCCGGTGGGCGTACTCCCGGTAGGCCCCCGCGAAGGCGGTCAGCGCCTCCTTTCCGGCGCGCCCGGCGACGGCGGCGGCGATGCGGTCGATCATCTCCCCGCCGGCGAGCAGGGCCACGCGCGTGCGCAGCTCCTGCAGATTCCTGACGTGCGAGTACAGGCTGGCGTCCTTCACGCCGAAGTGGCGGGCCAGCGCGGAGACGGTGACGTTCTCGAAGCCGACATTGTCCGCGAGGTCGGCTGCCGCCGCGACGATCCGCTCGACCGTGAGCCCGGCTCGGGGCATGGGCCGACTCCTTACCTAGGGGTCCTAGGCAAAATCCTAGTCCAAGGAGGTCGGCCCGTGAAGGACTTCTCGACCGCTCCGCGGAACTCCCCTGCCGGCTCGGCACGGAGGGGGCGGCCCGGCGGGCTACGTTGAGCGGCGACGATGACCGGGACGGCATTGCGCGCGCCGCTCTGCAAGGGACCGTCGCCGACTGCTGCCCCGATCTTCACCCCGCGCCCGTCGGCGTCGCCGCGCAGACGGCACGAGCGTGGCGAGACGGCTCCAGGCCGCCGCCTGGTCGGCGTACGGTGGTACGTCTTGATCGTTCGTCGCACTCGACCGTGTGCGTGCAGGGGGGAGCTGCCGGTGGGGGAGGCCAAAGGTGTCGGATCGCCGGGACGGAACCGGGACTTCGGGATCTTCTGGGCCGCGCAGACCCTCTCCGTCCTCGGTGACTCCTTCGCCCTGATCGCGCTGCCGCTGCTGGTGCTGGAGGCGACCGGGTCCGTCGCTCGGATGGGGCTGTTGACCGCGGTCGGAGGCGCGGCCTCCGTGCTGGCCGGGGTGTTCGCCGGTGTGGTGGTGGACCGACTGGACCGCAGGAAACTGCTGGTCGCCTGCGACCTGGTGCGGATGGTGCTGTACGGGCTGGTTCCCCTGGTGTGGCTCACCGGACCGCGGGTCTGGCTGCTGTACGCGGTGCTGCCGCTGTGCGAGGCCGTCGGAATGGTGTTCTCGGTCGCGTACGTCACCGTGGTGCGGGGCCTGGTCGACGGCGAGCGGATCACCGCCGCGAACGGCCGGCTCAACGCGACGGCCGCGGCGGCGGGGTTGTCGGCCCGCTCGGCGCGGGTGTCGTGGCCGCGTGGACGGGGCCCGCCGGGGCCGTCGCGGTGGACGCGGTCAGCTTCGGCGTGTCGGCGGTCTGCCTGACCCTTGTACGGCTCCGGCAGTCCCCGCCGCCCGACCCGGCAACCACCCGCCGGGGACTGTGGAAGGACCTGCTGGCGGGCGCGTCCTTCCTGCGGCGCCACCCGGTGCTGCGCGCCCTGACCGTGCTCCTGTCCTTGTTCAGCTTTCTGGAGCTGGGCCTCAACGACGTACTCATCTACCACCTCAAGCACGACCTCGGGCGGAGCGACGGCACCGTCGGCACCGTCCTCGCGGTCGGCGCCCTCGGAACCATCGCCGGGGCCCTGCTGGTGGCACGGGTACGGCAGGGGCTCGGTTTCGGGGCCACCTGGATCGGGGCCGTGACCGTCTGCGGCTGCGCGCTCGCCGGTATCGGCTGGGCCCGCCACGTACCGGCCGTCGCCTTCCTCATGGCGGCGTTCCTCGGATGCGTCAGCATCGCCGGGACCTGCTCCATGTCCCTGCGCCAGCAGGTGACGCCCGAGCACCTGCTCGGCCGGGTCACCTCCGCGTTCTGGACGATCCACTATGCGGCGGCCCCGGTCGGCGCGGCCGTGCTCACCTGGGGGGCCCAGCACCACGGCACGGCGGCGGTGGGGATGGTGGCCGGGTCGTGCTGCGTGGGCATCGCGGCCCTGGCCCTGCTCACACCGGTGCGGACCCGGCACCCGGAGACGGCCGCCGAAGCCGCCTGAGCGGCTCCGGCGGCCTCAGAGCCCGTGTCACCCGCAGGCTCTCACCCGTTCACCCCCGTGTAGTGCCCGAGGCTCCACCGCCACAGCAGCCGCGACCCCAGATACGCCAGCAGCCCGAGCAGCGGTGAGGCCGCCGCCAGCCAGTACGGGGCGCCCGTGTCGTGGCCGTGGCCGGTCAGCACCGCCGCCGGGAAGTACGCGACGAACGCGAGCGGCAGGCCGAAGGTCAGGAAGCCGCCCACCGCCTTCGGCAGGACGTTCAGCGGGTAGCTGCCGAACGTGCCGAGCAGTTCCTCCAGCCAGCGGCCCCAGTAGTCGGCGGCCGGGAACCGCAGCGACGCACAGGCCACCGCCGTGAACAGGGCCGCCTCCAGGAGCATGCCGCCGACGAGCGAGAGGATCAGGTAGGTGATCCTGCCCGCCGTCCAGTCCAGGTGGCTGCGACCGAGCGCGCCCGCCATCAGGGCCGCCGCCACCGTCAGGTCACCGATGGCGTTGGTGGGGAAGAACTGCAGCTGGACCTGGCGGTACACGGGCATGGGGCGGAGCAGGTACGCGTCGATCCTGCCCTCCTGGATGTGCCGGCCCAGTCCGTGCACCCGGCCCAGGAGCAGCACAAACAGGCCGTGCGCCAGCATCCTCGTCGCCGGGATGAGGAGCACGTCCGAACTGTCCCAGCCGCCCATCCCGGTGAACCGGGTCAGCAGCACCGTCGCGAACACGATCACCGACACCTGCCAGATGGCACCGATGGCGATCATCATCAGGAACTCGGTGCGGTACTCCAACTGGGCACGGAAGTTGAGACGGGTGATCCGCCAGGCGATGCGCAACGCCTTCACCGACACGGTCAGCCTCCCTGGGAGATGACACGCCGGGCGGCCCGCCGCCACAGCAGCCGGGTGAACAGGGACAGGGCCACCACCCACCCCGCCTGGACGGCGAGTTGCGCTCCCGCGTCGGACAGCGGGATGCGGCCCACGTACAGGGACAGCGGCACGCTCAGCGTCGCCTGGAACGGGAGGAAGCCGCTCATCGTGACGAACCAGTGGGGGAAGAACCACAGCGGCGCATACACCCCGGACAGCAGGTTCTGCGCGAAGAGGAGGATCAGCATCGCCGCGGTGTTGCGCAGCGTCCAGAAGCACAGCTGGTCGATGAGGAGCGTGACGTAGTGCAGGACCCACTGGCCGAGCAGCAGGCTCAGCGCGAACACCCCGGCCACGGACGCCGACTCAGGGGGTTCCACCACTCCTGCCGCGAGACACACCGCGTACCCGGCCAGTGCCCACACCAGACCGTACAGCTGCTCGCCCAGCGCCCGCAGAGCGTAGTAGCGCTGGGGAGACAGAGGGCGCAGGTACCAGTACACGATCGTGCCGAAGTGCATGTGCTGGAGCACCGAGTCCCGGCCCGCGTACTGGTCCAGCTCCCGCAGCCGGGAGGCGAGGACCGCGAGCACGGCGTAGGTGACCGCCTGGTCGCGGTCCAGTCCGGCGGTCGTGCCGGTCGCCTGGTACAGGCCGCGCCACAGCGACGCCACGAGCACGACCTGCACGGTCAGCCGCAGCAGGGCGGCCGTGATGCGGGGCGGGGTGAGCAGCTCACCGAGCGGGGTGACGCGGGCGGCGCGCCAGGCGTACAGGACGGCCATCAGACCCCCTCCGCCTGGAACTGAGCCGGGGAGACCGCCTGGACGTAGGCCGCACGCATCACGTCCTCCAGATCCGCCTCGTCGATCCCGAGGTCCGTGACCTCGTACCGCTCGATGACCTGCTTCAGCGCCTGGTGGACCGTCGGCGCGTCCGACCCGTCCGGGCCGAACACCACCTGTGGCCCGTCCCGCCGCAGCACTGCGATCCCCGGCAGCGGCTCGACCGCCGCGTGCGGATCGGCGAGGGTCGCCCGCACCTGCCACGTCGAGCCGAACCTGCGGCGGATCTCGTCCAGGGTGCCGTCCAGCACCAGCCGCCCGTGGTTGATCAGCACCACCCGCTCGGCCAGCCGTTCGACCTCCGTCATGTCGTGCGTGGTCAGCAGCACGGTCCGGCCGCGCTCCTCCACCTGGTGCCGCAGGAACTCCCGCACCTGCTCCTTGACCACCACGTCCATGCCGATCGTCGGCTCGTCGAGGAACACCACCGGCGGGTCGTGCAGCAGCGCCGCCGCCAGGTCGCAGCGCACCCGCTGGCCGAGCGAGAGATGCCGAACGCGCGTGTCCCAGAAGGAGGAGAGATCGAGCAGTTCGTCGAACTCCTTGAGGCGTGCCGCGTGGTCGGCCTTGGGCACCTCGTAGATGTCGCGCAGGATCGCGAACGACTCGCGCACCGGCAGGTCCCACCACAGCTGGGTGCGCTGCCCGAACACCGCACCGATGTTGCGCGCGTTGCGCTCCCGCTCCTCGTACGGCACCACGCCCGCGACCCGGGCCTCGCCGGACGTGGGGGTGAGGATGCCGGTCAGCATCTTGATGGTGGTGGACTTGCCTGCGCCGTTCGGGCCGAGCAGCGCGAGCAGTTCGCCCGGGGCCACGTCGAAGGTGATGTCCGTGACGGCGTGTTTGGTCACCTTCTCCGGGTTGACCAGGGAACGCAGGGCGCCCCCGAAACCGGGGCGGCGGACGGTGGTGAGGAAGGTGCGGGTCAGTCCGCGGACCTCGATGCTCCCGCTCACTCGACGAACCTCCGGGTCAGTTGGATCAGCCATACGGTCGCCGCGAGCGAGGCGGCCGACAACGCTGTCAGCAGCCACGGAACGGCATGGATGCCAGAGGCTTCGATGCCCAGTCCCAGCAGTGGCGGCGCTGCCACTCCGCCGACCATCGAAGCGGCGATGACCCAGGCTCCGGCTCTCTTCGCCTGGGGGAGAGCCCGATTCAGCCAGGGCAGGCCGGTGGGGAAGACGGGCGCAATGAACAAGCCAACACCCGCATAGGCCACCGGCGCCACACCTTTTACGAGCGACAGCAGCAGGCACGCCGTCATCCCGGCCGCGCACACCGTGAGGATGCGCTCGGGGGCGTACCTCAGCGTGAGCGGGACCACGAGGAAGCGGCCCGCCGTCATCATCAGCCAGTACACGGAGGTCGCGGAGGCGGCCACCGTCGCGCTGTATCCGACGGTCTCCAGATGGGTGGGCTCCCAGCCGCCGACGCCCGCCTCGACCGCCACATTGAGGACGTAGAGGGCCAGGAAGCCGACGAGGACGCGGGACAGGCCCAGCGACGTGGACGCCTTCGGCGCGACGTCGACCGGCTCGGTCCGTACGCCCCCTGTACAGAGGACCAGTACGGCAGCCAGTACGGCGCACCCCCCGAACGCGTACGCGTAGTGCCGGGGGCCCGTCCAAGCGATGACCGCCGGGCCCAGCACCGCCCCGATGCCGAAGTGCGCGTTGAGCACGTTGAGCATGGCCGTGGACTTCTCGCCGAAGCCGACCGCGAACAGCTGGTTGAGGCCGTAGTCGATGCCGCCGAAGCCCAGTCCGCCGAGGAAGGCGGCGGCCAGGGCGAGCGGCCAGTTAGGGGAGAGCGCGAAACCCGCGCCGCCGGCCGCCATCAGCGCGTAACTCGCAGCCAGCAGCGTCCGGTTGCTGATCCGGGAGTGGATGGCGTTGAAGGCGAGGACGCCCGCGACCCCGCCCGTGAAGTGCAGGCTCAGGCCGAGACCGGCGCCCGACGGCGACAGGCCGTACTCGGCGCGCAGCCCCGGAACCGCCGGGCCGTAGAGCGCCTGGAGCATGCCGATGAGGACGAAACCGACGCAGGACGCGGCCGCGGCCGGACGACTGAACAGCCGTCCGGCCGCGGGGGTCCTCAGGACCGTGTGCGTCAACTGACCTCCGAGAACAGGAAGGAGAACTCCGCCGGCTCGGCCCGCAGGAAGTACTGCGGCAGCGGGCCCGGACCGCACGACTGC
Source organism: Streptomyces cynarae (assembly GCF_025642135.1). Classification (NCBI taxonomy): domain Bacteria; kingdom Bacillati; phylum Actinomycetota; class Actinomycetes; order Kitasatosporales; family Streptomycetaceae; genus Streptomyces; species Streptomyces cynarae. The sequence goes on from NZ_CP106793.1 coordinate 6,828,500, forward strand.
GAACCGATGCCGTGCTGGCCGTGGTCGAGGTTGACCCACACCGTGTCGCCGGGCGTGAGGTCGGTGCGGTGCCGCGCGGCGTCCAGCTGCTCTGTCGTCCAGCGCCGGGCGGTGAAGAAGAACTCCGGGTCGCCCTCGACGCGCAGTCCGCCGATCTCCGCCCAGCGGACGTCGGCGCGGGCGCCGTTCTCCTGCGGGCGCACGTACGGCGTCTGCAGCGCGTCGACCGTGGACTCCCAACGGCCCAGCCGAGAGGCCGACCTGGTGTCCGGGTACGCCTCGCCGGGGCCGCCCCCGAACCAGGTGACCGGGTCCGCCGCGCCGGACAGCCCGAACCGGATGCCGAGCCGGGGCAGCGGCACCGTCCAGTCGCCCTCGGGTGTGACGGACACGGCCAGCCGCAGCCTCTCCCCGTCCGACGACCAGCGGTACACGGTGGCGAGGCCCACCTCCCAGGCGGCGGGCGCCACCCGGGTCTGCACGGTCAGTGCCCCGTCCCCGAGCTCCACCGCGTCCAGACGGTGCCGCATGCGGTGCAGGCCCAGCTTGCGCCACATGAAGCCGTAGCGGAGGTCGGTCTGCCACTCGGCGCCGTCGTCGTTGTCGGTGGTGGCCCGCCAGACGTCCAGGCGCAGGCCGGTCACGTCCACGCCGCCGACGGCCGTCAGCGCGCCCGTGCGGGCGTCGAAGGTACCCGGGCCGAGCGTGATCCGGCCGTCGGCGAGCACGGGAGCCGTGCCCGCGGCGGCCGGGACCGGCACACGTCCGGTGACCGGGAACTGGCCCCACGCCACCTGGTGGCCCTTCGCGCCCCACGCGGTGTCCGACGCCAGCACCGCTCGCACCGTCCAGTGCGTCTCACCGCGGCGCACCTCGGGCGGCTCGGGCAGCTTGACCTCCGCCGACTCCCCGGCCGCGAGCACCGGCACCGACAGCGAGCCCGACTCCACGGTCTCGCCGTCGACCTGGAAGGACCACTCGAAGGCGAGCGCGGAGAGGTCCGCGAAGTCGTGGGCGTTGCGGATCCGCACGCTACCGCCGTCGCCGTCGCCCTCGATGCGGACCGGCTCGATCACCTTCTTGTACTCGACGAGGCCCGGCGACGGCTCACGGTCCGGGAACAGCAGGCCGTCGCAGACGAAGTTCCCGTCGTGCAGCTCCTCGCCGAAGTCGCCGCCGTAGGCGTAGCCCAGCTCAGGGTGCTTGATGCCGTGGTCGATCCACTCCCAGATGAAGCCGCCCTGGAGCCGGTCGTAGGACTCGAACAGCCGCTGGTAGTCGGCGATGCCACCGGGGCCGTTGCCCATGGCGTGCCCGTACTCGCAGAGGATGAAGGGCAGCTCGCGGCGCTTGTGGGTGCCCCCGTCCAGTCGGCGGCCGATCTGCTCCACCTCGGCGTGGCCTGCGTACATCCGCGAGTACACGTCCGTGTCACGGCAGTTGATGTCGCCCTCGTAGTGCACCAGCCGCGAGGAGTCACGCCCGTGGATCCACTCGGCCATCGCCGTCAGCCCGCGCCCGGTGCCGGCCTCGTTGCCGAGGGACCAGATCACGACCGACGGGTGGTTCTTGTCGCGCTCGACCATACGGGCGGCGCGGTCGAGCAGCGCCGGGGTCCAGCGATCGTCGTCGACCGGGTTGTCGCGCCAGGCCTGCTCGACGAAGCCGTGGGTCTCCAGGTCGCACTCGTCGACGACCCACAGACCGTACTCGTCGCACAGGTCCAGGAAGGCCGGGTGCGGCGGGTAATGGGAGGTGCGGACGGCGTTGATGTTGTGCCGCTTCATCAGCAGCACGTCCTCGCGCATCGTCTCCAGGTCGAGCGCGCGGCCCTTCTCCGGGTGCCACTCGTGCCGGTTGACGCCCTTGAAGAGGACCGGCCTGCCGTTGACCTTGATCAGGCCGTCCTCGAGGACGACGGTCCGGAACCCGATCCTGAGCGGCACGCGCTCGCCCTCGGTGGCCAGCACGCCGTCGTACAGCGTCGGTGTCTCCGCGGTCCACGGCTCGACGGGCACGGTCACGGACTCACCGGTGGCGACATCGATGTCCAGGGCGGGCACGGTGACCCGGCCGTCGACGTCCGAGTCGACCTTCAGCGTGCCCTCGCCGGTCGTGTGGTCGTAGGAGGCGTGCACGAAGAAGTCGAGGACACCGCCCGCGGGACGGTGCAGCAGCGTGACGTCCCGGAAGATGCCCGGAAGCCACCACTGGTCCTGGTCCTCCAGGTACGAGCCCGCCGACCACTGGTGGACCCGGACCGCCAGCACGTTGCCGGCCGGCTTGAGCAGATGCCCTACGGCGAACTCGTGCGGCAGCCGCGAGCCCTTGAACTCGCCGATGTCCGTGCCGTTCAGCCAGACCCGGGCACACGACTCGACACCGTCGAAGCGGAGCACCGCCCCGCTGTCCGACGGCCAGTCGGACGGCAGGTCGAAGACACGCAGATGGTCACCGGTCGGGTTCTCGGTCGGCACGCGCGGCGGGTCGACCGGGAAGGGGTAGAGGTGGTTGGTGTAGATGGGGGAGCCGTGCCCCTGGAGGACCCAGTGGCCGGGGACCGAGACCTCCGCCCAGTCCCCCGCGTCGTATCCGGGCTCGGCGAACGCGTCGTCCTCGGCGTCCGCCGTGGCCGACAGCCTGAAGCGCCAGCTGCCGTTCAGCGAGAGGGACGCGGCGTCCGAGGACGCGTACCGGGCGCGCGGCGGCAGGGCACCGCTGCCCGGGGAGACGTCCTCGACGTAGTCGACGGGGGAATGGGTGCGGAAAGACATCGGTCTCCAGGTCGTGAGAAGAAGGTGTCAGCCCTTGATACCGGTCTGTGCGACCCCCTGCACCAGCCAGCGCTGCAGGAAGAGGAAGACGAACACCAGGGGCAGGATCGAGATGGCGGTGGCCATGAAGATCAGGTGGTAGTTGACGGTCTGGTTGGTCATGTACGAGGAGAGGGCGACCTGGACGGTCCAGGCGCTGGGGTCCTGGCCGATGACCAGGGGCCACAGGAACGAGTTCCAGCCGCTGATGAACGTGATCGTGGCCATGGCCGCGAAGAAGTTGAGCGAGTTCGGCACGACGATCCGCCAGTACGCGCCCCAGTAGCTGAGCCCGTCCACGCGCGCCGCCTCCTCCAGCTCCTTGGGGAACCCGAGGAAGTACTGCCGGAACAGGAAGCAGGTGAAACCGCTGAAGAGGCCCGGGATGATGAGTCCGCGGTAGGAGTCCACCCAGCCGAGTGACGACACCAGGACGAAACTCGGCACGAAGGTGACGGCCGTCGGGACCATCAGGGTCGCCAGGACGGCGTAGAAGACCTTGTTGGCGTGGCGGTAGGGGATGCGGGCGAGGCCGTAGCCGGCGAGGGAGCAGACCAGGAGGGTGCCGACCGTCGTCAGTACCGCGACGATCGCGGAGTTGACGAGCGAGCGGCCGAAGTCGACGGTGACGTCGTGGAACGGCTCGGTGATGTTGCTCCACTGGATGTGGCTGGGGAACCACTTCCAGTTCTCACCCGTGATCTCCGGGTCCTGCATCAGCGAGTTGCGGACGATCAGATAGAAGGGGAGGAGGAAGAGCAGCGCGGCGATCCCGACGGCGATGTAGAGGCCTGCGTTGCCGATGCCGCTTCCCCGCTTGACGCGGCGCGGACTGTCGACCGGAGGCGTGGTGGTGGTCACTTGGACTCCTCACCCCTTCCGAAGCCCATGATCTTGCCCTGGAACAGGGTCACGACGCAGATCAGCAGGGTCAGGACGACCGCGCCCGCGCTGCCCTGGCCGTAGTCCTGGTTCACACCGATGGCCGTCTTGTAGAGGATGACGAGGGGCGGCTGGCCCCACGTGGCCCTGCCCATCAGGTTGAAGAACTCGTCGAAGGCCTGGTAGGCCGCGACGAGCAGCAGCAGGATCACCGCGGTGGACGTGGCCCGCAGTTGCGGCAGCGTGATGTACCGGAAGGTTTGCCAGCCGGGCTTGGCGCCGTCGATGGCGGCGGCTTCGTACAACTCCGACGGGATGTTCTGGAGCGCCGCCAGGAACAAGATCATGTAGAAACCGGCCTGCAGCCACAGGCGCAGTGTCACGATGACCAGCCAATACCAGGGCGGGGTGGGATTGGCGAGCCAGGCCACCTGGTCGACGCCGAACCACCCGAGGACGGTGTTGGCCAGACCGAAGCGGACACCGTTGAAGATGGACATCTTCCAGATGAGCGAGGCGGCCACGTAGCTGCACGCGGTCGGCAGGAAGAACACCGACCGGAAGAACGCCCGCAGATACGTGAGCCGGTGCACCAGCAGCGCCAGGCTGAGTGAGAGCCCCCAGGTGAGCGGCACGATGAATGCGGCGAACACCGTGAACGTCACCAGCGAACCGGTGAAGTTGGGATCTGTCAGGACCGTCTTGTAGTTGTCGAAGCCGATGAAATTGCTCGGCGTGACGGTGAACCGGGCGTCGAAGAAGCTGAGCCAGAGGCTCCAGCCGATCGGCACGAAGACGAAGATCACCAAGCCGATGAGGAACGGGCCGGTGAACAGCCAGAAGTTGAGTGTGGCGTTGGCCCGCAGGCCCCGCCGCGGCCGAGCCTTGGAGGCCTTGGTCGGGGCGGGGCTCGCGAGGTCGCGCGCAGTCGTGGTCGACATGTCGGAGTCCGTCCGCCGTTCTATCCGAACAGCTTCTTGAGCTCGCGGTTGACCTTCGTGTCGCACGTGTCGAGCGCCGCCTCCGGGTTGCCGTTCTTGCGGACGGTGTTGGCGATGACGTCGTTGAACGCGGTGATCATGGCCTGGGTCCAGCCGATGTTGTCGAAGTGCCCGTAGGTGTTGAACAGCTTGACGCTGTCAGCCGCAGCTCCCGACTTCAGCTTGCCGGCCTGGGCGGCGATCGAGGCGCGCGGCGGGATGTGGAAGCCGTAGGAGGTCGCAAAGTCCGTCTGGTACTGCTTCTGGTCGATCCACAGCCACTTCACGTACTCCTTGGCCGCGTCGACGTTGTCGCCCTTGGCGTTGACGAACATCGACCAGCCGCCGTTGTAGACGGACTGCTTGCCGTTCGAACCGATCTTCGGGAACGGGAAGACGCCGAAGTCGTCGCCGAGTGCCTGCTGCGTGGCGGGCATCCCCCACATGCCGCCCCACTGGATCGCGCACAGGCCCTGGTTGAACGCGGAGGGGTCCCAGAAGTCGGCCGGGGCGTCCAGCAGCAGATGGCCGCTGGTGAACAGCGTGCGGAGCTTCTTCAGGCCCTCGACGACGCCGTCCGTGTGGTAGGCGATCTGGTTCTTGTCATCCAGGGTGTCGGCGCCGGCCGACCAGATGAGGTTGTTCTGCACCGGGGTCAGGTCGTTGCCGAGGAAGAGGCCCTTGACCTTGCTGGTGGTGAGTTTGGCGGCGGCCTCGATCAGCTCGTCGAGCGTGGTCGGGACGGACACGTTCGCCTTCTCGAACATGGACTTGCGGTAGAAGAAGAACTGCGGGTCGTCGATCATCCGGACGCCGTATATCTTCCCGTCGACCGTGTGCGACTTGATGTCGGCCGGATTGAAGTCGTCCTTGACCGGGTCGATGATGTCGGTGAGGTCGGCCACCTGACCGCTCTTGACGAGTTGGATCTGCGGGTGGAACTCGAAGACGTCGGGCGCCTGCTTGGTGAGCAGGGCGGGGAAGAGCTTGTTCTCGAAGTTGTTCCCGGTGATCCACTGCGTGGACACATTGGCCTTCGTGTACGCCTTCGCGTAGCGCTTCACGGCCTGTTCGACGCCCGGCTCGCCGTACGCGTGGAAGTACTGGACGAGGTTCGTGCCCGAACCGCTGCCGCCCCCGCGGCCGTTGTTGCTCCCGCAGGCGGAGAGCGTGCCGGCGGCGGCCAGGCCCGCTGCGGCCTTCAGGAGTGATCGGCGGTCCCAGTTGCTGCTGCTCATTGCCGACATGCTGACGTCCTTGTCTCGAAGCGCGGCTGCGGCTCTTGCGGCTCAGCGCGAGGTGGTTCGAAGGAGGTGCGGTGCGGGACGTTAGATCTTCGGCTAAGGCTTCGGCAAGGGGTTGGACGAAGTCTGTGCGAAACGTTGTGTCCGGTTCGGAATGACGAACAAGGGGCTGGGCCCGGGGTGAGGGCCGCCGGGTCAGGGTGGCCGACGGCCCTCGGTTCCGGGGGTGTTACTGCCTGGACCAGGCCTCGTTGGGGCCGCCGGTGCAGCTGTACAGGATCACCTTGCTGCCGTCGGCGGTCGCCTGACCGCTGACGTCCAGGCACTTGCCGGACGCCTCGTTGACGATCTGGCCGTTCGCGTTGAGCAGCCACCGCTGGGTGGCGTCACCGGTGTGGTCGGCGGCGGTGGTGAGCCCCGAACTTCCGGCGGTCAGATAGCCGTTCGCGCCCTTCAGGGTGCCGTCCGCGTCGTACGACCAGGACTGCTCGGTCCCGCCCGTGCAGGTGTCGATCGCGGCACCCGAGGCGCCCGCCGTCAGGCACTTTCCTGACTGCGCGCCCTTCCAGGCGCCCGTCACGGCCGTCGTGGCCTGCCCGCGCTGGTCGAGGACGAAGGTCGTGATCGAGCGCGCGGCGAGCGTCGTGGAGACCGTGGAGCCGTTCACGGCCGGCTTGTCGACGGAGGCCCAGTTCTCCGTGGCCGAGGTCCGCACGGCCTGCTCGGCCCGCACCGGCGCCCTGCTGTTGAAGTGCAGGTCCAGCGCCGTGTCGGTGGTGTTGTGGTTGTTGACCACGACCACCCACTTGCCCTTGTCGTCGTACGTCGTGACCTCGACCCCGCTCGGTGCGCCGGTCACGTTGTGCGCGACCGCGCCCGGCCTGACGAACTTGCTGTACTGGCCGAGCGCGTAGTACCGCTTGGTGAAGTACAGCTTCTGGTTGCCGTTCGTCGCGTAGTCGGGGTCGTAGTAGATCAGGCCGTCGTTCCAGCCCTGGTCGTTCCTCGTGTACGGGTCGGTGCCGTAGCCGCTGGCCAGGGCCACCCACCACTGGAACGCCGAGTCGTGCGCGGTCGCGAAGTCCTTGTAGATGATCCGCGACATCAGCAGGGCGTTGTCGATCGTCGGGTCGTACTCCTGGTTCCAGCCCGTGGAGCCCTTGCCGAAGCAGCAGATCTCCGTGGCCCAGGGCTGCCTGCCCACCGCCTTCGACGTCTCGTAGATGTCGGCGAGCTGCCCGTCGTCGGGGTTGTTGTAGGTGTGATGGGCCAGCTCGGAGACGTACTGGGCGGTGCCGGGCTGCGAGATCCACTGCGGGACCTCGCTGGTGAACTGCGTCGTCTTGCTGGACTCGTCCGCGATGATGCCGGTCTTCTGGTGCCGCGCCTTCTGTTCGGCGCCCAGAGCCCGCACGATGTCGTCGCGCTGGTCGACCGGTACCGGCATGCCTTCCTGGCCGCAGTCGGCGAAGCTGTTGTCCGGCTCGTTGAAGGGGCTGATGTAGTCGAACTTCGCGCCCTGGCGCGCGAAGTGGTCCGTCACGTCGGCTATGTACTTCGCGAAGTCGGCCTCGTTCTCCGCCTTCAACTGGCCGCCGCAGCTCTTCCCGTTGGTCGTCCACTGGGCGGGGGCGCTGTTGACGAAGCCGATCAGGTCCTTCACGCCGTATGTGGCGGCGTACTTCAGGAACGTCCGTCCGCCCTTGTCCCTGCTCCAGTCATAGGTGCCGTCGGCGTTCAGGAAGTCCTCGGCGGCGCGGGCCGGCGTGGTGACCGCGACGCCGCCACCGCCGATGTTGTAGCGGTACGAGCTGAGGTCCAGGCCCTCCTTCGAGAAGAGCAGCTTCGCGACCCGGGCCTGGACGGTGGGCGAGAAGTGCTGGAGGTCGTTGACCCACCAGGCACCGGAGGCGCCGATGTTGTCGATGGTCTGGGCCGCGTGGGGGGAGACCTCGGCCGTCCGGGGGTCGGTGGCCCCGGCGGGCGGGGCGGAGATCAGGGCCCCCGTGACAGCGAGTGCGGCCGCGGCTGTCGCGAGGACGGATCTGTTGATGGTTCTGCCAATGGAGCTTTTGGTGCGCGTCAACGGTGCATCCCTTCCGTCTCGTGAAGGTGTTGCGGTACGGCTCCTTGTGGGGGTGGCGCTTCTTTCGGCGGGACTGTGCTGGTCTTCTGCGGGGCGCCTCAAGCCTGTGTCGAGACCGCGACCGTGCTCACCCCTTCGGGCCTGCGCGCGCTCTCGGTCTCGACACGGACGCGCCCCGCTGGCTGACCGACTGGAGTGCGCCTTCGAGGGCGAAGGTCGCGGCTCCGAGGCACACCGGGTCCGTGGGGATGGGGGACAGGACGATCTCGGTGGCGGCGAACGGCCGCTTCAGCGCGTGCCGGGCGACGGCCTCGCGCACCTCGTTCAGCAGCGGATCGCCGAGCGTGGCCGCGACCCAGCTGCTGAGCACGACCACTTCGGGGTTGAACACGTTGACCAGGTTGGAGATCCCGGCGCCGAGGTAGCGGGCGGTGTCGCGGACGACCGTCAGCGCGACCGGGTCCTGCGCGGCGACCCCCCGGGCGAGGGCGTCGATCGTGGCGGTCTGGTCCTCGGGGTGCAGCAGGGGGCTGCTCGGGCTCAGCTCCCGCAGGTTCAGCATGATCCCGGGGGCCCCGACGTACGTCTCCACACAGCCGTGGTTGCCGCAGTGGCACAGCCGCCCGTCCAGCACCAGCGTCGTGTGGCCCCACTCGCCGGCGCTGTTGCTGACACCGCGGTGCAGGCCGCCGCCCAGCGCGAGGCCGGCGCCCACGCCCGTGCCCAGATTGACGACCACGGCGTCCCCGCGTCCGCGCGCCGCGCCGAACCACAGCTCGGCGACCGCGCAGGCGCGCAGCGGGTTGTCCAGGTAGAGGGGGTAGGCGATGTGCTCGGAGAGCAGGTCGAGCAGCGGCACGTCGTGCCAGTCCCAGTTCGGGGCGTACTCCGACACGCCCCGGTCGCGGTCGACCTGGCCCGGGACGCTGACGCCGACGCCGAGGACGCGGGCGCCCTCCACTCCGGCCTGGGTGACGACCGAGCCGACCGCCGCGGCGACATGGGCGACGACCTGCTCGGGGCGGTTCTCACCGGGGCGCATGTCCTCGTCGGCGCGGGCGAGCATGTCCAGCGCCAGGTCGAACAGCTCGACCCGGACGTACGTCTCCGCGATGTCGACTCCGATCAACGCGCCCCCCGACGCGTTGACCGCGACCAGGCCGCGCGGCCGGCCGCCCGCCGAGTCCTCGAAGCCGACCTCGGTCAGCATTCCGAGGTCCAGCAGCTCACCGACGAGGGTGGCGACCGTGGCCAGACTCAGCCCGGTCGCCGCCGCCAGCTCCTGACGGGACGTGGGGGAGTGAGCGATGATCTGGCGCAGCACCTCGTAACGGTTCGCTGTGCGAATATCGCGTGAGGTGCGCTTGACCGGCACGTCCCCCATCCTCCCCAGGTCATGGCGAGGCCTCGTGCCTCGGCGCGGCAGGAGCCTATGCCGGAGGCGGGCTTTCTACAAGGGGTTAGGAAAGGGGGTTTATGAAGTCGGCCGCGCCCCTGTCCTCAAAAACCGAGCACCTCCCGCACGAACGCGTTCCGGAACTTGCCCGCCGGGTCCAGCTCCGCCGCCAGCGCGATGAAGTCGGACAGCCGCGGGTAGCGCTCGCGGAGCTCCTGCGGAGGCACGGTGAAGACCTTGCCCCAGTGCGGCCGCGCCTCCAGACCGTCCAGCGCCTCCTCGACCCGCCGCACGACGGGCAGCACGGTCGCCGTGTCCTCGACCCAGGTGAAGTGCAGCGCCACGGTGTCCCGCCCGTACGCCGGACTCAGCCACTGCGCGTCGGCGGCCACCGTCCGCACCTCGCAGGTCTGGAGCACGGGCGCGACCGTCGCCCGGATCGCGTCGAGGGCGTGCAGTGCGGCCGACGCGTACGGGCGCGGCAGCAGGTACTCGGACTGCAGCTCGGCGCCGCTGCTCGGGATGAAGTCCGCCCGGAAGTGCGGCAGCCGCTCGTGCCAGGGACCCGGAACGCCGAACTGCCCGGTGCAGTTCACCGCGGGCATGCCCGGCACCGGGTGCAGCGCCTCGGTGGCGGGGGAGGCCCACGGGAAGTCGGGCAGCGGCTGGTCCGTGCGGCGCTTGAGCCACACCTGCCTGAAGCCCGGGGCGCGCCAGTCGGTGAACAGGCTCACGCTGTACGCGGTCGCCGCCACGGTCTCGTAGTCGAGGCCCTCCAGGGGCAGCTCGGTGAAGACGTGCTGTTCGACCTCGTACGACGGCTCCAGGTCGAGGGTGAGGGCCGTGACCACGCCGAGCGCGCCGAGGGAGGTCACGGCACCGTCGAAGCGGGGCTCGCCCCGGGAGATCCGTACCGTCGACCCGTCCGCGGTGACCAGCTCCACCTCGCGCACGGCCGAGCCGAGCGAGCCGTTGGCGACGCCCGAGCCGTGGGTGCCGGTCGCCACCGAGCCCGCCACCGAGATGTGCGGCAGGGAAGCCATGTTGTGCAGCGCGAGCCCGTGCGCGTGGACCACCCGGGCGAGCTCGGCGTACCGGACACCACCGCCGACACGCACCGTGCGGGCCGCCGTGTCGACGTCGACCTCGGCCGGCAGGGCGGCGAGGGAGAGCAGGACGCCGTCGGCGCCCGGTTCGGCGATCTCGTTGAACGAGTGCCCGCTGCCGAGCACCCGCACGGCCGCGCTGTCCGCGACGAGCGAGCGCAGCGCCTGAAGTGAGTGCGGGCGGTGCAGTTCCTTGGCGGCGTAGGTGATGTTGCCGGCCCAGTTGGTCACGGTCTCGGTCATGCGGTCGTCCCTCCCCGGGAATCCAGTGGCTAGCGGAATCCCAGCCGAAGGGCAACGGGTGATCAAGTCCCGTTCGCATACTGAACCCAGTTCGCGAATACGGAGAAAAGTGGCAGAAGTGGGCAACGTGCGCGTCGTGCGGGGACCCGGCACGTCCGGCCGTCCGGCGGAGGCATACCGTGAGGAGTCGAGCAACACACACGCCGGGAGCGAGGAGAACGGGATGGGTGACAGTCGCACCGCGCTGGTCGAGGACCTGATGGAGCGTTTCCCGCACGTGCCGCGGGAGGCCGTCTTCAAGGAGGACCTGCTGCGGGGTGGAGTCGCCTTCGATCAGTCGGCGCTCAGCGACAATGAGGACGGCGACGTCAAGCCGAAGTCGTACTTCATCTTCTCCTTCGACCACGGCACCCTGCCGGAACTGGGCGAGGCCGCGCTGCGCAGGCCGCCCGAGGAGATCATCCTCACCGGGGGCCCCTACGACCTGCGGCGGACCGTGGTGTCCGTACGGGTGAACCCCGCCTCGCCGTACCGGGTCGCCGCCGACGACCAGGGCCTGCTCGGGCTGTACCTCGACGGCAGGCGGATCGCGGACGTCGGCGTGCCGCCCATGCCGGAGTACTACCGGCACACCCTCTCCAACGGGAAGTCCGTGATGGAGGTCGCCCCCACGATCCAGTGGGGCTACCTGATCTATCTGACCGTCTTCCGGGTCTGCCAGTACTTCGGCGCCAAGGAGGAGTGCCAGTACTGCGACATCAACCACAACTGGCGCCAGCACAAGGCGGCCGGGCGGCCGTACACGGGCGTCAAGGACGTCGAGGAGGTGCTGGAGGCGCTCGAGATCATCGACCGCTACGACACCCAGAAGGCGTCCACGGCCTACACCCTCACCGGCGGCGCGATCACCTCCAAGGTGGCCGGCCGTGACGAGGCCGACTTCTACGGGCACTACGCCAAGGCCATCGAGGAGCGCTTCCCGGGCCGCTGGATCGGCAAGGTCGTCGCGCAGGCGCTGCCGAAGGACGACGTACAGCGCTTCAAGGACTACGGCGTCCAGATCTACCACCCCAACTTCGAGGTGTGGGACCGCCGCCTGTTCGAGCTGTACTGCCCCGGCAAGGAGCGGTACGTCGGCCGGGACGAGTGGCATCGGCGCATCCTCGACTCGGCGGAGGTCTTCGGCGCGCGCAACGTGATCCCCAACTTCGTCGCGGGCGTGGAGATGGCCGAACCCTTCGGCTTCACCACGGTCGACGAGGCCATCGCCTCCACCACCGAGGGCCTGCGCTTCTTCATGTCGCACGGCATCACGCCCCGCTTCACCACCTGGTGCCCGGAGCCCACGACCCCGCTCGGCAAGGCGAACCCGCAGGGCGCGCCGCTGGAGTACCACATCCGGCTGCTGGAGGCCTACCGCGCCACCATGGACGACTTCGGCCTCTCCTCGCCCCCCGGCTACGGCCCGCCCGGCCCGGGCCGCGCGGTGTTCTCCGTCAGTTCCTTCATGGACAGTCTCCCGGCGGACGAAGCCGTGGGCGGAAGGGCCGAAGAACCGACACATGCGTAACGATGCGATCACGGGCCCCGCGCGCTGAGTCGCGGCGGGGCCCTGGTCCGTACAACTGCACAGCGCGCAACCACCGGCACGGCATTTGAATACGCCGCTTGTCAGTTGTGTGGGAGCCGTGAAAGGCTCTGGGCCTCTCGTTGAGACGACCCTCAACTCCCTTGCCTCTCGGGTGAGTTGACTTTGCTTGTGGAAGCAGTTGACGCAGGAGCCCCCATGCCCGACCTGCCGACCCCTCAGGACGCCGCCGAGGCCGCACTGTTCTCGGAGTGCTGGGACGCGGTCCTGTCGTACGCCGACCTGTGCACGTCCGGTTCGGCCGTCGGCAGGCAGTTGGCCACCGAGGCCTTCTCCCACGGCATCCAGGAGGTCCGCGCGGGCGAGGCCCGGGGGAAGGCCACCGGGCGCCGCGTGCCACGCCTGCCCCGGATCCCCCTGCTGCTGACCGCGGTGCGCACCACCGCCGCGGCCTGGGAGACGGAGGGCAGGGGACACCACCTCGACCCCGACCTGCGACTGTGGCTCAACTCCGACAACGCCGCCCGCCACACCGGCCCGCCCCTTCGGCGTCCGCTCGCCCTGCGCGGTCTGAAGGACATGCAGGAGCCGGACGCGGCCCTGCTGTGGCTCGCGGAGGTCGAGGCGCTGCCGCTGCCCGACGTGGCCCGCCGGCTCGGCCTGGACCCGGCGTCCGCCGCCGAGGAACTCGCGCAGGTACGGGCCCTGTTCCGGGACCGTTGCCAGCGCAACCACCTCGACACGCCCATGGGTCCCGACTGCCGCAGCTACGCCCGGCTGCTCGACGCGGTCACCCGCTCCTCGGGCGCGGAGACGCCCGAGGACCTCTCCCGGCACCTCGCGACCTGCGTGGAATGCGCGGAGGCGGCGGCCTGCCTCAGGCTGCACGGCGGCGGCACGCCCGCCGCACTCGCGAGCGGGGTGATCGGCTGGGGCGGGCTCGCCTATCTGGAGCGGCGCCGCCGGGCGGCGGAGGCCGGACTGACCGGCGGGCGGGCGGACGCGGGCACGGACCGGGGCATCACCGTGGGGGCCCAGGCGCGGCCCCGGATCGGCCGTACCGGGATCCTCGTCGCCGCCGTGATCGTGTCCGCGCTCGCGCTCACCGTCTCGCTGCTGCAACTGGGCAGCTCGGAGGGGGACGACACCACCGCGGGCAGCGCGGTGACCGGCCAGTCGGTCACCGCGCCGGGGCTGTCCTCGTCGCCCCGCGGCCCGTCCGACGGCAACGGCACGCCCGGCGCCCCCGCCACCTCCCGTCCGGCCGGCTCCCGCAGCGCGACGAGGAGCGGGGACTCCGACACCGAACCGCAGGGCACGTCGACGAGCCCGGTCGACGACGCGTCCACCGCCTCCGGCCCCGACAAGGCCGCCCCGCCGACGTGCCGGGTGAAGTACGAGGTGGTCAACCAGTGGCCGGACGGTTTCCAGGCCACCGTCACGGTGACCTCGACCAGGGCGCTCGCCGACTGGCGCATCGACTGGAGGTTCAAGGACGGCCAGCGCATCACCCAGATGTGGGACGGCACCTACGCCCAGGACGGCCCCGAGGTCACCGTGAAGGCCGCCGACTACAACAAGCAGGTCGCCGCGAACGGCACGTTCGCGGTCGGCTTCCTCTCCTCCTGGCACGGCAGCAACGCGCAGCCGAGTGCCTTCACGGTGAACGGGGCACGCTGCACTACGGTGAGCTGAGCCCGCCGGAAAAAAAAGGTGTTGACCGGCCGCTGAGGCTGCGGGCTGAGGTGGCGGCGACGACGAGTGGAGAAGGAGGTGTTGACCGATGACCGCCCTTGCGATGGGCGCTGCCCGCACTCAGGAGTTCATCAAGTCCACCTTGGTGGTCACCGGCTGACACCTCGCCGCTCGCACCCGAGCGCGCCTGCCGGGAGCGCCTCTCAGCGCACCTTGGACTCCACGAAGGCCGCGAGCCGCCCGAGGGTGTCGAAGGTGTCACCGACGATCTCTTCGATCTCGATCTCGACCCCGAACCGTTTCTGCAATGCGACGATGAGCTTGACAACGGTGAGCGAGTCGAGCTCAGGAAGACTGCCGTAGAGTCCCGTCTCCGGCCCGAGGTCATCGGCCTGGTCCTCGATGTTCAGCGTGACCACCACGACGGCCTTGACGTCCTCGAAAATCGCCTGCGAGATCTCTGGCGAGCGAGTCATATGGCTTCTCCTCATCGGTCGTGCAGACCTCGCGGCCTGCGGCAGGGCGCGGCGCGGTTCCTCGACACGCCGAGTGAGGCCGGTGCGCTCGTAGGTGGGGACCGGGTGGCACCGGCGAGCTCAGCGGGCAACCCGACCGGGAGGCCGCCGATGTGGAGCATGCCGTTGGCGATCGCGAACCGGCTGCTCGTGGGGTGCGCGTAGCGCTTGAGTTCATGCGGGGTCCTGAGGGCGGGAGGCGGTGAGCTCGTGGCGAAGGGATGCCCGGTCGAACTTGCCGTTCGGTGTTCGGGGCAGGTCACCGAGGACCACCACCTCGGCGGGCACCATGTAGCCGGGTAGTTCCTGCCGCAGGCGTGAGGTCACCGCGGCCGGGTCGAACCCGGCGGGATCGCAGGGTGTCACGACGAGGACGATCCGGTGGCCAAGTGCCTCGTCGTCGAGGCCGAGCGCGACGGCATCGTGGACCAGGCCGGTCTCGTACGCCACTTCCTCGATCTCTTGCGGGCTGACCCGATATCCCCGTGTCTTGATCATGTCGTCGCGCCGTCCGACGAAGTACAGGAAGCCCTCCTCGTCGCGGACGACGACATCGCCGGACCAGACCGCCAGCTCGGGCGTGCACAGCTCGACCGGACGGTTCGGCGGCGGCCGGAACCGCTCGGCCGTGCGCTCCGCGTCATTCCAGTAACCCAACGTGACAAGCGGACCTCGGTGCACCAACTCACCCGGCTCTCCCGGACCACACAGGCCGCCGTCCTCCCGGACGACGAGGATCTCGGCGTTCGGGATCGCCTTGCCGATCGAATCGGGCCGCCGGTCGACCTCCCGGGGATCGAGGTAGGTGGAGCGGAACGCCTCTGTGAGGCCGTACATCAGGTAGGGCGTTGCGGTCGGGAAGATCGCCCGCAGTCGTTGCAGGGTGACGCGCGGAAGTCGCCCCCCGGTGTTTGCGAAGTAGCGCACCTCGGCCACGGCCTCGGACGGCCACGTGTGGGCTGCGAGTTCGATCCACAGCGGCGGTATGCCCACCAGCCCGGTGATGCGGTACTTCGCGCACGGCCGGACGACATCCCCCGGCAGCAGGTAGTTGGCGAGCACCACATGGGCGCCGACGCAGAAGCCGGTCGTCAGTTGGCTCAGCCCGGCGTCGAAGCTGAGCGGGAGAACGGCCAGGATTCGGTCCTCTGCCGTGTTGTTCAGGTAAGTGCTGACGCTCTCCGCGCCGACGACGAGGTTGCGGTGCGACAGCACGACGCCCTTCGGGGCCCCGGTGCTCCCCGACGTGTAGAGGATCGCGGCCGCATCCGTGTCGACGCCGCCCGTCGGAGGACACACGGCCTGGCTCGCGCGCTCGGCGACCTTCGACCAGGGGAGCACGCGGTAAGGGGCTTCCTCGTCCTCAACGAGCGAGTCGCCCAGCACGAGGACGTGGGAGAGCGACTTGCAGGCGGCGAGCTCGGCGTGCAGGGTCCGCAGCCGGTCCGTGGAGGTCACCAGTACCCGCACGGCGCAGTCGTCGAGGATGTGCCTCACTTGCCCGGCCCGCAGCATGGGATTCACCGGGACGAACACACCACCGGCCCGCGAGCAGGCGAGCAGCGCCACGACGGTCTCGATCCTCTTGTCGAGGTAGATCGCGACGCGCTCGCCACCGTCGAGGCCCAGGTCGCGCAGGCCGGCGGCCGCGAACTCCGTCCGCTCGTGCAGATCGGTGTAGGAGAGCGTGGTCGTCCGTGCGGTCAGGGCGGGCGCGCCGGAGTTGCGTTGGGCGGACCTCGCAACGAGGTCCGGCAATCGGGTGATCATCTCGGCGGATTCCTTTCTGTCGCCTTCGCCTGGCCGCGAACGGTCGCACGAGGGACGTGGTCATCCGGCGTTCACCTTGACGGTCGGCGAGCAGTCGGCCAGGCGCACCGGGTCGACCATCCCGACCAGGACTTCACGCGGTCCGGTGAAGGGCTCCCTGCTGTGTGCGCTGCGAATGTTGTCGACGAGCATCAGATCGCCGGCCTGCCAGGGCTCCCGCATGGTTTTGGCCTTGTACACCTCGTTGAGCAACTGCACGACGTCCTCGCCTATCTGGTCGCCGCCCCCGAAGCGGGTGGTGAACGGCAGCCCCTCGGCGCCGTAGGTGTCGACCAGGAACTCGTGCACCTCGGGGTCGAGCGTCCACTCGTTGAGGAAGGCGATCTGGTTGAACCAGCAGCGCCGCCCGGTGACCGGGTGCCGCACCACCGCGCTGCGGCGCTGCCAGGTGCACAGCCCTCCATCGGGTTGCCACTCGAACTCGATGGCATTGGCGCGGCAGTAGCTCTCGACCGCGCCACGGTCCTCGGTGCCGAACGCCTCGGCGACCGACGTGCCGATCTCCTCGTTGTAGTTGCGGACAAGCATCCAGCCCTCCCGCTCGAGCCGTTCAACGAGGTCACCGGGCAGCGCGTCGAGCGCGGCCGTCGAGTCGGCCACACCGGTCGCCCCGCCTTCGGTGGGCGCGGACAGGCACGCGAAGAGCATCAGGCCGGGAAACTCGAGCCGGTAGCTCAGTTCGTGGTGCATGCACATCGGCTGGTTCGGCGGCCACTTCGAGGAGGAGTACACGCCCTCTGCGTAGGTCCGCCGGGAGGCGAAGGCCTCTCTCTCGGTCATCGGACCGGTGCGGGCCAGTTGGTGGAAGACGGTGACGGTCTCGGCCGCGTCGCGCAGCCCGAGGCCGCGGACGAGAACCGATCCGTGCTCGGCGACCACCGCGCGCAGCGTCACGCGGTGCTCGGCTGCCCAGCGCACCGCGTCGCCGGCAGGCCTGGTGCGCAGGATCGGCGGTTTGCCGGGTTGCAGGTCCACCTCGAGCAGCGCCGCCTGGGAAGAGGACGACATCTCATTTCTCCTTGATTCCTCGATGTCCACTCGGGAAGGAGCCACCGATTCGGTGACACATGGCACGCCCGGTGCTCTCTCGAGCCTGTCGTCGACCAGCACGGCCGGATCGGCGAGGACGGATGGTGGGTGAGGTCCTCGAGGAAGACTGCGCGGCCGGCGCCACCGAGTGCAGCGGCAGCTCCAGCTCATAGGCCAGCCGGCGCACGCCTGCCGCGAGGGCGCCATCAAGTTTCGGGACGCGCTCGGCGACGCCCGGTGCCGGGTCGAGCGTCCACCGCGGGATCGCGGTCGCGCGGCCCGTGCGCAGGACAGCCCGGCAGAACTCCCGGCCGGTTTCAAGCCGATCGGCCATCGAATCGTCCCTGCGTTCCGCGTTTGCCGAGTGTCAGTCGCCGGGGACGAAAACGGCGGCGCAGTCGTCGAGGCTGATCCTGCGCACCTGAAAGGCCGGCCGACTGCTCGCGCATCTTCTTGGCCGGGTTCCCGCCCCACAGGGCGTGCGGTGGCATTTCCTCGCCCTTCATGAGGAAGGAGCTGGTGGCAAGCACCGCGCCGTCGCCCATGGTCACGCCGTAGTGGACGAATGCGCCGACACCGAGCGTGCAGCCGGCACCGATCACGATGCGGTCCGACTTGAATCCTCCGTCCTCCTGCGAGTGGCACTGAATGATGGTGTCCACATTGAGGGTGCAGTCGTCCCCGATCGCGGTGAACGTCCGCTCGGGCACGCGGAGGCCGTCGTCGAAGACCCGGCGGCCGATCCGCATACCCAGCAGCCGCCAGATGACGTTCTTGAGCGGGGTGCCGTTGAAGAGGAGGACATAGGCGAGGGAACTCACTTTCCAGAAGCGTTCGTGCCGCCAGAAAGCGCGGTCGTAGATCGAGCAGCCCTGCGGCCGCAAGGCCTGCAGCGGCCGGACCAGCCGGTCGACCAGGACGTTGTAGGCGACGGTGCAGACGAAGACCCCGGCGGTGGCCAGTGCAAACGCGAGCGCACCGAGGGAACCCCAGAGGTCAACGGCGGCCAGGTAGAGCACGGTGACGATGAAGATGAAGGTCCAGCGCACCAGCAGGAACAGCGCCATGCTGATGGTGTTGTAGACGTTCTTGGCCCGGAGGCGACGGCGCAGCTCGTCCTTGCTCCCCACGTCGAGCTGCTTGTCACGCTTGACCGACCGCGGGATCACGAAGCTGGGCGCGCCCAGCAGGCCGACGCCTTTCCGCACCTGTCCGTCGACGGGAGCCATGACCTTCGTCGCGAGGAGGCAGTTGTCGCCCGTCTTGCCCTGCGCCGGATAGGCGATCATGTTCCCAAGGAAGTTCTCTGCCCCAATCGACACGCGGGACACCCGGAACGACGTGTTCGAGAGATCGGCATTGATGATGGACAGCCCGTCCGCGACCATCGTTCCGCTGCCGACCGCGCTGAGGAACGGGGTGTCGTGCTTGACCATTTCGCCGAAGTTCGAACCGGTCTGCCGCACCCCGCGAAGGTCGTAGCCCAGCCAACGCAGGTAGTGGACGATGTAGGAGGTGCCACCGAAGAGAGTTATGTGGAACCTGCTGTTGCTCGTTCGGGTGATCGCGCGGTGGATCCAGTAGTGGAATCCGTACAGCGGGTAGACCTTGTCCGGCTTGATGAAGAGGTTCAGCACGCGCGGAACGGTTCCCACGAACACGAGGCCGACGAGCACGGCGCCGAAGAAGAGCACGGCGGATATGACCAGCGCGTCGTCGCGGTAGAACCCCCAGCTCGTGAAGGAGACCGGTCCCGCGGCCGACAGCGTGACGAGCTGCGGGACCTTCGTGAGCGCGAGGACCACGACGACGAACGTCAGCGGCGTACCCACCAGAAGCAGGTTCACCAGCTGCACGGTCGCGAAGACGACCCGTCGTCGGGTGCTGACGTCCATCGTGGGGATCCGCTGGGAGTCGACGTCGGTCGGCTGCGCGGGCGAGCCGTGCCAGCGCTCCCCGTCGGGCGCGGTCTGTCCCGCGTGCAGCGAGGAGGAGTGCCCCAACTGGGCCCCGTCACCCAGCGAGGTCCAGATGTCGAGCACCGTCATCTCGCCGACGAGCGCGTCCTTGCCGAGGCTGACCGCGCCCGTCTGGATGATGCCGTTGTGGGCCCGGTAGCCGTTGAAGAACGAATCCTTCCGGATCACCGCGCCGTCACCGATGCTGAGCAGGTCGGTGCACACGGGCACGTTCCTGGAGAAGATGACGGCGCCGCGCCCGACCTTCGCGCCCAGTGCCCTCAGGTAGAGCACGTAGAGCGGTGAACCGACGAACAGCGCCATCGGGTTCCGCTGGACCAGGGTCTTGACGAGCCAGAAGCGGAAGTACGCCATGCTCCAGACGCGGATCTGCTGGGTCTTCCACCGGCCAATAAGCGCCCACTTGAGCAGGATCGGAAGGGCGCAGAGGCCGAGGAACATCGCGCCGCCGTACGCGACCGCCCGCAGGTAGATGCTGACCGGGTTCGGACCGGCCGAGACCCATGCGTAGCCCTTCACCGCGACGATCGTGGTGAGGGCGGGGTAGCCGAGGAGGAACAGGAGCTGCAACGCCCCGCAGAGGATGTACTCACCATTGCGCGCCCGCCTCGGCGGCTCAATGAGAGCCGCCGGAGTTGTCGGCTGCGAGGCAGGTCTGGTTTTGGTGTCGGTTCTGGCATTGGCGAGGGCGGCTGCGAGGCTTCGTATCGTCGGGTGCTTGTAGACGTCGGGCATCGACACCGGGGGCAGGTCGGTCTGTTTGCGTACCCGGGCGCAGAAACGGGCCATCGTCATCGAGTCGGCACCGAGGTCGTCGAAGAAGTGGCTGTCGACGGATAGGTGCTCGGTGGCCACGATTTCGGCGAGCACCGCGGCGAAGCGTTGCTCGCATGTGGCGGGAGTGGTCGGGTTGGGAGCCGGGTCGGCGGTCAGGTCGTCGTTGGCGAGGGCGGCTGCGAGGCTTCGTATCGTCGGGTGCTTGTAGACGTCGGGCATCGATACCGGGGGCAGGTCGGTCTGTTTGCGTACCCGGGCGCAGAAACGGGCCATCGTCATCGAGTCGGCACCGAGGTCGTCGAAGAAGTGGCTGTCGACGGATAGGTGCTCGGTTGCCACGATTTCGGCGAGCACCGCGGCGAAGCGTTGCTCGCATGTGGCGGGAGTGGTCGGGTTGGGAGCCGGGTCGGCGGTCAGGTCGTCGTTGGCGAGGGCGGCTGCGAGGCTTCGTATCGTCGGGTGCTTGTAGACGTCGGGCATCGATACCGGGGGCAGGTCGGTCTGTTTGCGTACCCGGGCGCAGAAACGGGCCATCGTCATCGAGTCGGCACCGAGGTCGTCGAAGAAGTGGCTGTCGACGGATAGGTGCTCGGTTGCCACGATTTCGGCGAGCACCGCGGCGAAGCGTTGCTCGCATGTGGCGGGAGTGGTCGGGTTGGGAGCCGGGTCGGCGGTCAGGTCGTCGTTGGCGAGGGCGGCTGCGAGGCTTCGTATCGTCGGGTGCTTGTAGACGTCGGGCATCGACACCGGGGGCAGGTCGGTCTGTTTGCGTACCCGGGCGCAGAAGCGGGCCATCGTCATCGAGTCGGCACCGAGGTCGTCGAAGAAGTGGCTGTCGACGGATAGGTGCTCGGTTGCCACGATTTCGGCGAGCACCGCGGCGAAGCGTTGCTCGCATGTGGCGGGAGTGGTCGGACTGTCAGCCGGACCAGCGGTCAAGACGTCGTGAGAGTTCCCCATCGGCTGGGTCCCTTGAGGAAGATCCGAGTGGTCGATGCAGGCGCGCTGAACTACATGAGCGAGATTTACGCACTTGCCTGGACTGCTATGGGAGCTGCGGCCGGAACGCAGCTGAGTGATCGCCCACCTTGACCGTGGCGGTCTTGGCCGGCCCTGCTCAGCGGTCTGATCCGGCCGACTGGATGCACAATATTGCTTACGCGCAACGCCTCCCTCGACCGCAGCGGCAAGGGGCCGGCCGATGGAGCTTCCGTCCCCATCAGCAACCGCCGCTGCCGTTCATCCAGGTGCGCCAAAAGATCACACCGGACTTCGCGGCCAGTCCCGCCTCGATCCCCTGCCCCGTCCCCTCAGTGCAATCCTGGTCTCCTGAAATTGGCCGCGAGAACAGAAAACCAAGGGTCTTTTCTCAGGCTACGACTGTGTGCGCAAGGGGGCGAGCTGACGCTCGCCGAGCAGGAGAGGCGGGAGCCAAGGCCCCGGCAGTCGGGCGGGTTGTCCGGGTTCACGATGATCGGCGGGCGGGGGAGCGGGAACGAAGCAGACACGGCCCCTTATGGATCATGGAGGTGTCGAAGCGTCACGATCTGCAAGCATGCCGTGTCCGTTCCTCCAGCAGCTCCCACGTCCGCTGCCGTGCTGGCAGCGGCCTCGCCTCGGGAGCCACGCCGGGCCCAGGGCGGGGAAGTCGCCGCGCTGCCGGCCGAGTTCGCGCGCATCCCGGACCCCCGTGCCGGGTGCCGACGCCGCTTCCCGCCACGGTCTCTCCTGGCGTGGTCCGTGTGCGCTGACTCCGGCGGGCCACGACTCGCTCACCGCGGCGGCCGAGTGATGCCGGCGTGCCACCGACGCCGAACTCGCCGCCCTCAGGGTCGCCGGCCGGGCCGGCATCGCCACCGCCCGACGCCCGCGCCGACCGGCACCGCGTCCTCGCGCTCTGCGGACTCGCATGATCGCAACCCGCGCATCCAACCTGAACGCCGCGCCCTGGACCAGCACTGCCTGTGACCCTGCCGAAAAACCGGTGGCGCCCGAACGCGGGCACCTCTAGGGTGAAGTCCGCTTCACGTGGTGGCCGTTGGCCGCTGCTGTCGGCCGAGTGAGAAACGGGAGGTGTGACCGATGGCTGTCTCTGTGATGGGCGCTGCCCGCAACCAGAAGTTCGTCCACTCCACCTCCGTGGTCTCCGGCTGATCTTTCCTGCTTCTTCGCGCCTGTGAGTGCGCGCGGCCGGGGCCGCCCTGTGAAGGGTTCCCCTTGAATCTCTCTTCTCTTTCGGTTTCTTCGGCTTCGTCGCACCCTCTGGCCCCGTACGGCTGGGACGGGCGCTGGGAAGCGGAGTTCGCTCCGTATGCCGAGCAGGGCCTCCTGCCCGGCCGTGTCGTACGGGTCGACCGTGGCCAGTGCGACGTTGTCACCCCCGTCGGTACCGTCCGTGCCGACACCGAGTTCGTCGTCCCCCGTGACCCGATGAAGGTCGTGTGCACGGGAGACTGGGTCGCGGTCGACCCTGAAGGCAGCGATCCGCGGTACGTACGGACGTATTTGCCGCGCCGTACCGCCTTCGTCCGCTCCACCTCCTCCAAGCGGTCCGAGGGGCAGATCCTCGCGGCCAACGTCGACCACGCGGTCGTCGCCGTCTCGCTCGCCGCGGAGCTGGACCTCGGCCGCATCGAACGCTTCCTCGCCCTGGCCTGGGAGTCCGGGGCGCAGCCGGTCGTGGTGCTCACCAAGGCCGATGTGGTGCCGGACGCGACGACGCTCTCGTACTTCGTCCAGGACGTGGAGACGACCGCGCCCGGCGTGCCGGTGCTGCCGGTCAGCGCGCGGCAGGGCGAAGGGCTCGACGTGCTGACCGCGATCCTGTCCGGCGGTACGTCCGTGCTGCTGGGGCAGTCCGGCGCGGGCAAGTCCACCCTGGCCAACGCACTCCTCGGCGAGGACGTCATGTACGTCCAGGCCACGCGG
This sequence comes from Streptomyces cynarae, assembly GCF_025642135.1. Lineage (NCBI taxonomy): Bacteria > Bacillati > Actinomycetota > Actinomycetes > Kitasatosporales > Streptomycetaceae > Streptomyces > Streptomyces cynarae. Next base: position 6,851,591 of record NZ_CP106793.1, read on the forward strand.
GAGGTGGACGAGAAGGGCCGCCATACGACGACCACGCGCAACCTGCTCGCGCTGCCGGGCGGGGGAGTGCTGATCGACACGCCGGGGCTGCGCGGGGTCGGTCTCTGGGACGCCGAGAGCGGGGTCGGGCAGGTCTTCTCCGAGATCGAGGAACTGGCCGAGCGGTGCCGCTTCCACGACTGCGCGCACGCCGCGGAGCCGGGCTGCGCGGTGCTGGCGGCGGTCGAGGCCGGGGAACTGCCGGAGCGGCGCCTGGAGAGCTACCGCAAGCTGCTGCGGGAGAACCAGTGGATCGTGGCGAAGACGGACGCGCGCGTACGGGCGGAGCTGCGGCGGGACTGGAAGAGGAAGGGAGCACAGGGCAGGGCGGCGATGGAGGCCAAGCGGGGGCACTGGTCGTCCTAGCCGCGGCAATCGTTCCTCCCCCAGAGCCTTGACGGCCTGGGGGAGGAACGACGCCCCGCAGGTGACCGGCCGTCAGGCCGACGGGCCCCAGCGGTGCGCCGAGCACACCGAGGTCACTCGCCGGTGTGCCGGCTCAGCTCCGGGCCACCCAGCCCCGCTCGTACGCCTGCCAGCCCAGTTGCAGACGGGTCGTCACCCCGGTCAGTTCCATCAGCCGTTTCACCCGGCGCTGTACCGTCCTCAGGCCCAGGTCGAGCTGTTTGGCGACGCTCGCGTCGGTCAGGCCCGCCAGCAGCAGGGACAGCACCTCCAGATCGATGCCGTCGGGGCCGTCCGGGCCCTGCTCGGTGACGCCGGACGCGCCGAGCCTGAGCGGCAGCGCGTCGCGCCACACCGACTCGAACAGCCCGGACAGCAGCTCCAGCAGCCCGCTGGCATGGACGACGAGCGCGGCCGGCTCCGAGGTGTGAGAGGTGAGCGGCACCATGGCCAGCGACCGGTCGGCGACCACCAGCTTGGTCGGCACCGTCTCGACGACCCGCACCTGTTCGTCACGGCCGAGCGCGGCGGTCAGCTCGGTGATGCCGTCGGGCCGGTCGAGCACCGCCCGCTCCACCACCACCCGGTAGCGGACCCCGCGTCCGGCCGCCTGCTCCTCCGCGTCGTTCTCCGTGCCGGTCACGGCGACCGGGCTGCCGGTGACCAGGGCGCACACCTCCTCGCTCGCGCCGAGCTGGAGCTGCAGGAACCGCTGGGTGACCGCGGACGCGCCGATCACCACCTCGACCAGGTCGTGCACCGCGGGCTCGGAGGCCGCCGCCCGGTACTCCTCGGCCAGCAGCGCGGCAGTGAGTTCGGCCCGCTCCAGCTCGTGCCGCTGCTGGGCGAGCAGCGCGCCCAGCGCCACGCCGGGCGGTGCCGCGACCCAGCGGCCGGGCCGCCCCGACGACTGGGCGGCGAGTCCCCGCCGTTCCAGTCCGCGCAGGGCGCGCTCGGTGTCCTGCTCACCGAGCATCAGCCGCCGCGCCAGATCGGGCACGTCCGCGGCGCCCACGGACACCAGTGCCCGGTACGCGGACTCGTGCGTCTCGTCCAGGCCTATCGCTGCCAGCATCAACCGTCCGTCCCTCCCCGACGACAAGTCCGGCGGCGCGTGCCGTGGCGGGAAACGGCCACGGCGCAAACCCGCCCGCCGACATCATCGCGGCAGCCCCCGCCCCTCTGCCAAGGTGACGTCGGTGCAGCCCACAAGACGTGACGGGGCTCCGGAGGCGTGCCGGCCCGTCACCGTGGTGCCGCCGGGCGGTTCCCCTGTGGGGGGTGGGATCGTCCGGCGGCGCCCTTCGGCCCCGGCCGGTTCGTATCACCGTTCGAGGCGTCGTCCGACACGCCGAGCACGGGACGGCCGCCCGGCCGGAATTTCCTGATGCCCCGTTTTCAACCGCCCCCGGCGGTGGACAATCGGGGACATGAGCCAGCAGGGGGACAGGTTTAGCGGCCACCAGGACGACTGGTGGGGGCAGTTGTACGACGACTCCACCGGGGACACGGGACCGGCTCCCGCGTCCGACACCCTCGACGACCGCTTCGCCTCCGCCGCGGGGACGGTGGGGCAGGATGCGGCGCGGGAGAACGGCCCCCGGGAGAAGAACGCCTCCCGCCCCAGCGCCCGGCCCGAGGCCCGCACACCGTGGGAGCCCCCGTCCGCCCTGTCACCGGACCCGGTGGCCTTCCCGCCCACCCCGAAGCCACCGGCCGACCCTCCAGGGCCACCGGCCGTCCCCTCCAAGCCGGCGGCCGACACCCCGAAGCAACCGGCCGTCCCCCCGCAGCCCGCACCCGGCCCCACCGCGCCGGAATCGCCATCCCCTGACGCGCCGTCGGGCATGCCATCCCCTGACGTGCCGTCGGACCCGCCATCCCCTGACGTGCCGTCGGACACGCCGCCCCCTGACGCGCCGTCCGGCACGCCGCCTCCGCCGCCCCTCCCGTGCACCCCGCCCCCGGTGGACTACATCGGCTCCGGCCCGCCCACCTACGATCCGGAGCCCACCGCCCTCCCGCCGGCCGACCCCGACCATCTCGCCGACCTCGTCCCCGACACCGCGTTGGACGGGGCCCGGTTCGGGTCCTGCACCCTGCGGGCGGTCTCCGCGCGCGGGGACTCCGCCCGCTTCCGGGGCGAGCCGCGACGCGACTGCCTGCTCAGCGCCCGCTTCGGCACGGGTGACCAGGCGCTCGTGCTGGTCGCCATGGCCACCGGCCGACGCGGCACTCCCGGTGCCCACCGTGCCGCCGCCGAGGCGTGTCACTGGATCGGCCGTGCCGTCGGGCGCAGTCACCTCCGCCTCGGCGAGGACATCCGGTCCGCCCGGCGCGGCGAGCTGAAGTCCGGCCTGCAACGGCTCACCGACCGAAGCCTCGGCAAGCTCCGGGCCGGCGCCGCCGCCCAGGGCGCCGACCCGGAGGAGTACACCGCCGACCTGCGCTGTCTGCTGCTGCCCGCCGACCCCGACTGCCGTATCCGCGTCTTCTTCGGTGTCGGCGCCGGCGGACTGTTCCGGCTGCGGGACGGCGAGTGGCAGGACATCGAGCCGCGCGCCGCGGACACCGCCGACACCGCCGGCGAGCCGGTGGTCGGCTTCGGCTCCCTGCCCTCCGAGACCCCCGAGGGCGACCGGCTCACCATGGACCTCGGCATCACCACACCCCCGAGCCCGTACGAACCGGCCCTCGAGCCGCCCCGTTCACCCTTTCTGTTCCGTGCCTCCGTCGCCCGGCCGGGGGACACGCTCCTGCTGTGCTCCGCCGGCCTCGCCGACCCGCTGCGCGACGAACCGGAACTCGCCGAACACCTCACGGCCCGCTGGTCCACGGGCGAGGTGCCGGGTCTGACGGCCTTCCTCGCCGACACGCTGGTGAGGGTGAAGGGCTACGCCGATGACCGTACGGCGGCCGCCGTCTGGGAGGCGTGATCGCTGTCCGTGTGGATACATGGATCCAGGGACAGCGAAGGGGTGCGTGGATACATGGCCAAGCAGAACGTCGCCGACCAGTTCGTCGACATCCTCGTGCGGGCGGGGGTCAAGCGCCTGTACGGGGTGGTCGGCGACAGCCTCAACCCGATCGTGGACGCCGTGCGCCGCAACTCCGCGATCGACTGGGTGCACGTACGGCACGAGGAGACCGCCGCCTTCGCGGCCGGCGCCGAAGCCCAGATATCCGGCGGGCTGACCGCCTGCGCCGGCTCCTGCGGGCCCGGCAACCTCCACCTCATCAACGGCCTGTACGACGCCCACCGTTCGATGGCCCCGGTGCTCGCCCTCGCCTCGCACATACCCTCCAGCGAGATCGGCCTCGGGTACTTCCAGGAGACCCATCCCGACCAGCTGTTCCGCGAGTGCTCCCACTACAGCGAGCTGATATCCAACCCCCAGCAGATGCCCCGGCTGCTGCAGACGGCCATCCAGCACGCGATCGGCCGCAGCGGCGTGAGCGTCGTCTCGCTCCCCGGCGACATCGCCGCCCAGCCCGCCCCCGACCGGTCCGCCGAGACCGCCCTCGTCACCTCCCGGCCCAGCGTCCGCCCGGGTGACGCCGAGATCGACCGGCTCGTGGCGATGATCGACGAGGCGGAGAAGGTCACCCTCTTCTGCGGCAGCGGCACCCGGGGTGCGCACGCCGAGGTGATGGAGTTCGCCGGGAAGATCAAGTGCCCGGTGGGGCACGCCCTGCGCGGCAAGGAGTGGATCCAGTACGACAACCCGTACGACATCGGCATGAGCGGCCTGCTCGGCTACGGCGCCGCCTACGAGGCCACCCACGAGTGCGACCTGCTGATCCTGCTGGGCACCGACTTCCCGTACAACGCCTTCCTGCCGAAGGACGTGAAGATCGCCCAGATCGACGTCCGTCCGGAGAACCTGGGCCGCCGCTCCAAGCTGGATCTGGCGGTGTGGGGCGATGTCAAGGAGACCCTGCGCTGTCTCATCCCGCGCGTGCGGACCAAGGAGAACCGGCGCTTCCTCGACAAGATGCTCAAGAAGCACGCCGACGCGCTGGAAGGCGTCGTCAAGGCGTACACGCGCAAGGTCGACAAGCACGTTCCGATCCACCCGGAGTACGTGGCCTCCGTCCTGGACGAAGTGGCCGATGACGACGCGGTGTTCACGATCGACACCGGGATGTGCAATGTGTGGGGCGCCCGCTACATCTCGCCCAACGGCCGCCGCCGCATCATCGGTTCGTTCTCCCACGGCTCGATGGCGAACGCGCTGCCCATGGCGATCGGGGCCCAGTTCACCGACCCGCGCCGGCAGGTGGTGTCGATGTCCGGTGACGGCGGGTTCTCCATGCTGATGGGCGACTTCCTCACCCTGGTGCAGTACGACCTGCCCGTGAAGGTGGTCGTGTTCAACAACTCCTCGCTCGGCATGGTGGAGTTGGAGATGATGGTCTCCGGACTGCCCTCGTACGGCACCGCCACCAAGAACCCCGACTTCGCGGCCGTGGCACGCGCGTGCGGCGCGTACGGCATACGGGTGGAGAAGCCCAAGCAGCTCGCCGGCGCCCTGAAGGACGCCTTCAGGCACAAGGGTCCGGCGCTGGTCGATGTCGTCACCGACCCGCACGCCCTGTCCATCCCGCCGAAGATCAGCGCGGAAATGGTGACGGGCTTCGCCCTGTCCGCCTCGAAGATCGTGCTGGAGGGCGGTGTCGGCCGCATGGTGCAGATGGCGCGCTCCAACCTTCGCAACGTGCCGCGGCCCTGACGCGGCGCGCCTCGCTGTGCGAGGCTCCAAGACCGGAACCCCGGCCCGATTCCGGCGGGCCGGGGTTCTCGTTGTGTGTCATGCGGACGGTTTCGTCAGTCGCGGTCGCCGCGGTCGCCCTTCTCGTGGTCCTCGTGGTGGTGACGGATCACGCGGAAGCTGCCCACGACGCCGTGCTTGACCTTCACACCGCCCCTGACGTGACGGGGGTGCACCCCGTCGCTCTGGCTCCAGGGGCCGACGACGGCGATCGGAGCGCCGTTGTCGCAGGTGGCGCCGGAGAAGACCTCGACGGTCTTCCTGCTGTCGTTGCGGATGTTGAGGCTCTTGGAGCCGAGGCCGCTCACGATCGTGACGCAGCCGTCCGGGATGGCCGGGTACTCACGCTCGTTGATGCGGACCTTGCCGAAGTACTCGTGGTGGTAACCGCGGTCGCGGTCCTCGTCCTCGCCTCGGTCGTGGTCCCCGTGCTCCTCACGGCCCTCGTTGCCCTTGCTGTTGTTGTTGTCGCCGTTGCCGCCCTGCGGGAGGGCGGGGGCGGCAGCAGGGGCGGGGGCCGCGGCGACCGGAGCAGCGGGAGCCGCCTGGACCGGCTCGGAAGCCGCGTTGGCGTAGGTGATGCCGGTGGCCGCGAGGGCCGCGGCAGCCGCGATCGCGGCGGTTACAACGGTGGAACGCGTTGCCATTTGTTTCTCCTGTCTGAGAGACGTCGGCTGAAAGCCGATGCGTGATTGAACGTACATACCGTGACGTTCTCTGTCATATCCGACATACCGACAATATGAATAATAATTCGTTTGGAGTAACGCCGGCTGATGTGGCGTCACCGATGAACAGCTCCGTGTCCGGAAGTCGAGGAGAAACGCCGTCACCATGACTGCCGGTCCGTCGGCGGGGCATGCATGTCCGTGGAGGTGTTCGAGCAGAGGGGAACCGGCATCCACCTACGGGGCGGGGGTCATGAAGAGGCGAGCACGAGGGGGCGGTCCCGTGGTGATCGGGGCCTCCTCGGCGAAGACGACGGAGGAAGCGACCGACACGCCGACGGACCGGTCGGCGGCCCCCCAGCTCAGGCGCCGGCTGGGGCGGGCGGACCTACGGGCGGTGCCCGAAGCGCGCAGGGCGCTCAGGGAGTTGCTGCGGCACTGGGGAAGGCCGGGATGCTCCGAGATAGCCGAGCTGCTCACGAGTGAGCTGGTGACCAACGCGCTCATCCACACCGACCGCGACGCGGTCCTCACCGCGACCGTCTCATCGCGCGGACTCCATGTGGAGGTAAGGGACTTCGCGGGACGCAGGCCGAGGCTGCACGCGCCGAGCGACGACGACGGTACGCACGGCAGGGGACTGATCCTGGTCCAGTCACTGGCGGACGCGTGGGGCGTGCGGGCGCACGGTGTGGGAAAGGCGGTCTGGTTCGACCTCGGTGCGGACGCCGCCTGAGGCGGGTGCCGCAGATGCGTGCCGGGGGAGCTGCCGACAACGGGAAGGGGGCGCGGCATCGTGCCGCGCCCCCTTCCCGGGATGGTGTCCGGTCTCAGCCGAACTGCTGTTCAAGGTCCTTGAGTTTGCGCTCCAGGGAGTCGAGCCGCGGCAGCGCCATGGTGTCGTCCTCGGCGGTGAGGTCGACGGTGATCGGGTCAGCGGCGGAGTTCCGGACGGGCTGGAGCGACGGGCGGGTACGCGAGGGCAGTTCCCCCGCGGGTATGGCAGGCTCCGAGGAGACCGGTGCGGGGGCCCGCTCGACGGTCTGCACCTCGACCTGACGTCCGCCGTTGCCGCCGGTCAGCGCGCGGTGGCCGCGGCTGAGCGCCTTCAACTGCACCCGCTCGGCCCGCTGCTGCTCGCGGCGCCGCGCCTTGTTCAGCTGCTTCTGGCGCCGGTCCTCGCGCACTTCCTCCACGGCCTCGTCCAGGCTGCGCACACCCTCGAGGAGCATCAGCGACCAGGCCTTGTACGTCTCGATGGGCGCCCGCAGCCAGCGGACGATGCGGATCTGCGGCAGCGGGCGCGGCACCAGGCCCTGCTCGCGCAGTGCGGCGCGGCGGGTCTGCTTCAGTGCGCGGTCGAAGAGCACCGCGGCGGACAGCGACATGCCGGCGAAGAACTGCGGGGCGCCCGCGTGGTCGATGCCCCTGGGGGCGTGCACCCAGTTGAACCAGGCGGACGCCGCCGCGAACGTCCACACCAGGATCCGGGAGCCGAGCGCCGCGTCGCCGTGGCTGGCCTCACGGACGGCGAGCACGGAGCAGAACATGGCGGCACCGTCCAGACCGAACGGGACCAGGTACTCCCAGCCGTCGGTCAGGCCGAGGTTCTGCTGGCCGAAGCCGACCAGGCCGTGGAAGGAGAGTGCCGCGGCGACGGCCGCACAGCAGAAGAGGAGCACGTAGGAGGCCGTGGCGTAGATGGTCTCCTTGCGCCTGCGACGCTCCTCGGCGCGCTCCCACGAGTCGTCCGCGCTCGCGTTCTCCCCGGAGGAGCGCTTGCCACGCGCGAGCACCGCCACCGCCACCAGCATGCCCAGGAGCAGTACGGCGCCCGGAAGCAGCCAGTTCAGCGATATGTCGGTCAGTCTCATCTGGGGTCCCTTGCATTGGGATAGGGCGTAACGCCCGCCATAGTGGCCCAATCCCGCCGCCCCTCAGGGGGTTTCGGGGCAAGAGGCCGCCAAGGATGTGCAAGGGAATGCCCAGGACGGCGTTCTGCTCGAACTGCCGCTTGAGGGGCGGGAGTTGAGTTCGAACAAGACTACCCGTACGGGTGGTTCCACGGAAAGTTCCTGCGATGGGTGAGGAACTTGTGAAACGCGTGTGGGTCGCGCGGGGCCTCATTCGTGGCTGGATCTTACGGTATCGGAGCCGTAGTTGGTCGCCGGGGTCCCCTGAAGCTCGCCCAAGTGGCCGTGTTGCTGGTCGGTTTGGTGGCGCGGTCGGCTTGACGGGCGTGCGGCGCCCTTGGGGACCTGGTGGCAGGGATGTCCGGCCGCCACCGGGACCGCCTCACCCGTGCCGAGTCCGGTGGCCGCCGGCCGCGGAGCGCCTCGCCGGACCGGATGTACGAAGGTAAGGCTCTCCTTATCGGAGGTGGTCTGTGGGGGAACCGGAGCGTAAGGTGCCTAACGTGCTTTACGAGCGGTAAACAACCGTCGTGAAACCAATCACAGAGGGCAGGACGCCGAAAGACCCGAGGAGGAGCCCGTGGAGCAGGCCGGTTCCCGCCGCGCGGAGGGCTCTACCGAGATGAGGGCCGCGGCACCCCGTACGCAGGCCGCACGGGTGCCGCACCAGCTGCGGCCGGGGGACGAGGCCCGCGAGCGGGCCGCCGCGGCGGGCGCAACGCGCGGTGAGCACACCCACAGCGAGTCGCCGATCCCGCATCCGCGCGTACGGGAGGACATGGCCGCCGGGTGCCCCGTGGAGGACGGGCGTCCCGTCGTCCAGCGGGCCTCCGTCCGCGGGCAGATACTCGACGCCCTGCGCGCCGCGCTGGTGAGGGGCGAGCTCGCGCCCGGTGAGGTCTACTCGGGGCCTGCGCTCGCCGAACGGTTCGGGGTGTCCGCCACACCGGTGCGCGAGGCGATGCAGCAGCTGGCCCTGGAGGGCGCGGTCGAGGTCGTGCCCAACCGAGGGTTCCGTGTCGTGGTGCGCGGCACCCGGGAACTGACCGAACTCGCCGAGATCCGGGCCCTGATCGAGGTCCCGGTGATGCTGCGGCTCGCCCGCGCGGTCCCCGCCGAGCGCTGGGCGGAGCTGCGCCCGCTGGCCGAGGCCACCGTCCGCGCCGCGTCCTCCGGGTGCCGGGCGACCTACGCCGAGTCGGACCGCGCCTTCCATCGCGCGGTCCTCGCCCTCGCCGGCAACGAGCAACTCCTGCGGATCGCCGACGACCTGCACCGCCGCGCCCAGTGGCCCCTGGTAGAAGCCCCCTCCTTCCGCGGTCGCGCCGAACTGCTCGCCGACGCCGCCGAGCACACGGCCCTGCTCGACGCGCTGGCCGCCCGGGACCTGGCAGTGGTGCAGTCACTCGTACGGGAGCACTTCACGGGGTCCTGCTGACGGGGGCCTCCCCGGGGTCGCAGGATGAGGGAACCGCTCCGGCGTTCCCTCGCGTGTCGGCCGGAGAGGGTGCGACCGTCCCACGGGGGTGACCGATGGTGATGTTCGAAACAGGGCAGCGGGCTCGGCGGCGGATTCGCCGGGACCGGCCGGACGGGCGGACACGGCGGGCGGGCCGGGACGGCCTCGGCGGGCGGGCGGCGTTCGTCGTCCCCGCCGCCGTCGCCGTCCTGCTCACCGCGGTCGTCCTCCTGGCCCGCGACCCCGCGTTCCACGACGCCCTGTGGACATTCGTCCGGAGCCTGTGAGCGGCTGGGCTCAGTCCCCGTGACCGGTGGCGGTCTTCGAGAAGGCGTCGTGCCAGGCCGCCTTCGCACCGGAGTCGCCTATGCGGTACACGTCGACCACCGCGCCGACGGCCACGACCAGGGACAGCACGGCCGCCGCCACCCGGACGACCGCGCCGCCGCGAGGCCCGTCCGTGTTGCTCTGCGGCGCCGGCGTCCGGCGGGCCGTCCACCACACGGCCGTAGCCAGCAGGAACAGGCCCAGGGCCCACGGCAGCAGACCGTCCCCGAGCTCGGCGTGCTTGCGCACCAGAGGGTCGCTGTCGACGTGCCGCTCCAGCCACTCACCCGCGTGGGAGGTCAGCGGAACGGTCACCAGCGTGACGAAGGCGAGCACGGGCAGTACCAGCCCAAGCCGCCGCGCGGCCTTCGGCCACACGGCGCTGACGACGAGCGCCAGTGCACACAGCGGGACCAGGACGACGACGAAGTGGACGAACAGCACATGCGCGGGCAAGCCGTTGACGAGGGTCATCGGGGTGCTCCTCAAGGGGGGCGGCCAAGGGATCGGCGCGCCAGCCTGGCACAACAATTTCTCAGCTTCTTCTGAAGGCGAGACGGTGCAAACCCCGACAAACCCCTACGATGCGGTCGGTTTCATCGGCGCCAACTGCCGCGCCAGCCATGTCGGTACGCCCCCCAGCAGCCGGAACAGCCGCCCCGCCTCCGCGCGCAGCCGGGACGCCTCCGGTTCGGTCTCCGCGTCCGCGAGCGACGCCAGCGCCGGTGCCGTACCGACGAGGTACCCGAGCTCCTCGCGGATCCGCAGCGACTCGGCGAAGCCGTGCCGCGCCTCCGCCACCTCGCCGTCCCGCAGGGCGAGCCCCGCCAGGTGCCGCCAGGTGAAGGAGAGCAGCAGCGCGTCGCCGTGCGCGGCGGCGCCCGCGTGCGCGCGCCGGTAGGCCGCACGGGCCGCCTGCGGGGCGTCGGCGAGGTTCTGGGCCACCAGGCCGCGCCGGAAGTCCAGCAGGGCCCTCCCCGGCGTCCCCGGAGGGATCAGCGCCGCCGTCCGGCCGAGCGCGGCCCGCGCCTCGTCGGCCCGGTCCCGGACCCCGAGCAGGGTGGCGGCGTACGCCAAGTACCCGCGTTCACAAGCGGCCGCGCCCCGCTCCTCGTCGCTGTGGGCCTGAGCCTCAGCCGTGCGCAGCGCGTCCTCGGCCTCCTCCCAGCCCTTCTCCGTGTACAGGCAGCGCTCGACCAGCAGCGCGGCCCGCTGGAGGGACGCCTCGGCCGTCACAGGCTGGAGGAGGGCCGCCGCGTCGGCCCAGCAGGCGCGCGAGCGCAGCCGCCATACCGCGGTCTGGAGTGGATCGTCAGCTGCGGTCGTTCCGGTACCAGACATGGCGGTATGCGCCACGTTGCCCTCCCGAGCACGCCATCGAGCTTTAGGTGGTGGCGGCATTCCAGCACCAACCGCGGCACGGGGCCAAGAGGCTGGGTGAAGGATTTCACAAAGTCGTGGGACACCGGCGGTCGTTGCGGCCACCGGTGCACCACCGCCCTGACCTCAACTCATGCGCAACGCGAGGAAGAAATCGAGCTTGTCCTCCAGGCGTGAGAGGTCCCGGCTCGTCAACTGCTCAATACGCCCCACCCGGTATCGCAGCGTGTTGACGTGCAGGTGGAGCCGGGTCGCGCAACGGGTCCAGGAGCCGTCGCACTCGAGGAACGCCTCCAGGGTCGGAATCAGCTCGGCGCGGTGCCGGCGGTCGTAGTCGCGCAGCGGATCCAGCAGACGGGCCGTGAAGGCGCGGCGCACGTCGTCCGGGACGAACGGCAGCAGCAGCACGTGCGAGGCCAGCTCCTGGTGGCCGGCCGCGCACACCCGGCCCGGGCGGGCGGCGGCGACCCGGCGGGCGTGCCGCGCCTCCTCCAGGGCGCCGCGCAGCCCTTCCGCCGAGTGCACCGCGGCGCTGACGCCCAGGGTGAGCCGGCCGTCGTCGGCGAGGCCCGCGGACAGCGGGTCCCGTACGGCCTGAAGCAGGGCGTCAGCGAGGACGCCCTGCTCGGAACCGTCCTGCTCGGAGGACACGGACGGAAGCGGCACGAGCGCGATCGCCTCGTCCCCGGTGTGGGCCACCGCGATGCGGTCGGAGTGCTCCGGGCCGGTGGACCCGAGGTACCCCTTGTTCGAAGAGCCGGGGAGAGCGTCGACGAGGATCTCCTCCAGCAACGCCTGGGCGACCGGCCCGCTCTCGACCTCCCCGCCGTCCCACTCGACCCGGGCCACCACCACCTGCCAGTGCGGCGCCGACCCGAGCCCCGGCAGCAGCACGGGCGCGGCGACCCGCAGCCGGGCCGCGATCTCGGCGGGCGCGGCCCCCGCCTGCACCAGCTCAAGGACCTCCTGCGCGAGCCGCCGCCGCACGGTGCGCGCCGCGTCGCGCCGGTCCCGTTCGACCGCGATCAGCTGGGTGACGCCGTGCAGCAGGTCGAGGCGCTCCTCGGCCCAGTCCCCGGCGTCCGCCTCGACCGCGAGCAGCCAGTCGGACAGCACCGTCTCGCGCACGTCCCGGGAGGCGCCGCCGCTCCCGCTGCTGCCGCGGATCGGGAAGAGGGAGTACGTCGTCGCGCCGAGCGTCACCCGGTGCGGTCCCCGGCGCCCGGTGCGCGTCGCCGCCAGATGCTCGGCCGCCAGCCTGGCGCACACGTCGGCGGCGAGACCCGGCGTCGGCCCGGCGATGGTCAGGCCGGTGGGGGAGAGCACCCAGGCCCGCAGGTCCAGGTCGGAGTGGAGCAGGTCCAGGACGACGTCCGGGCCGCCACCCGCCGGGCCGGGCGTCATCATCCGCCGGTGCCGGTCCACCACGGCCGCCAGGTCCCCGGCCCGCTCGCCGGAGACCTGCCGTACGACGTGCTCGGTGATCGTGGCGAACGCCACCGACTCATGGACGGCGAACAGCGGCAGCCGGTGCCGCGCGCAGGCCACGACGAGGTCGTCCGGGACGTCGCCCAGCTCCGCCTCGCCCGCGGCGAGCGCGGCCACGCCGGCGCTCGTCAGGATCCGCACGAAGGGCTCGGAGTCGGCGGCATCGTGCCGCCAGGCCAGGCCCGTGAGGACCAGTTCACCGCCGGAGAGGTACCGGCTTGGGTCCTTAAGGTCCGTGGTCATCACACCGCGCACGGTGCGGTCGAGCTCGTCCTCGCCGCCGAGCAGCCGCAGCCCCAGCGCGTCGGTGTTCAGCAGTGCGCGCAGCCGCATGTGTCGTTGCCGCCGTTCTTGTCCGGAAATCCATGGTCGGTCGGCCAGGGCGTTGGCCTGGGCTTTTCGGAAGCCGTGCTCACGGTCGCCGCCGCCGGTGCGTCGTGTTTCCAGGGGAAACCGGAGAGGTTACGGACGACCTCCGTTCATATGAATCTACAAGATGGCCGCCCTCACCAGCCAACTCCTTCATGTTTTCGGTGACTGACCCCGTTGGAGTACCCGGCGGTGTACTGACTCCACTCCCCGTGAACAGCACTTGAACGAGCCGGGCCCGCCGCACCGGATATGGCTCGATCCGTACCGCCCCCGAGACGAAGAAGAGAGCCGGTCATGGACTTCCTTCGCCCCGCAAGCTGGGAGGATGCGCTCGCCGCCAAGGCCGAGCACCCCAGCGCCGTACCGATTGCGGGTGGCACCGATGTGATGGTCGAGATCAACTTCGACCACCGCCGGCCCGAGCATCTGATGGACCTCACTCGCATCGGCGATCTCTACGAGTGGGAGGTCGGCGAGGACAGCGTACGGCTCGGCGCCTCGGTCCCCTACACCAAGATCATGGAGAACCTGCGCGCCGAGCTGCCGGGCCTGGCCCTCGCCTCCCACACGGTGGCCTCCCCGCAGATCCGCAACCGCGGCGGCGTGGGCGGCAACCTCGGCACGGCCTCCCCGGCCGGCGACGCCCACCCGGCCCTGCTCGCGGCGGGCGCCGAGGTCGAGGTGGAGTCCGCGGCCCGCGGCACCCGCCTCATCCCGATCGACGCCTTCTACACCGGCGTCAAGCGCAACGCCCTCGCCCCCGACGAGCTGATCCGCGCCGTCCACATCAAGAAGGCCGACGGCCCCCAGCAGTACTCGAAGGTCGGCACCCGCAACGCCATGGTGATCGCCGTGTGCGCCTTCGGGCTCGCCCTGCACCCCGAGTCCCGCACGGTCCGCACCGGCATCGGCTCCGCCGCGCCCACCCCCGTCCGGGCCGAGGCCGCCGAGGAGTTCCTGAACGCGGCCCTGGAGGAGGGCGGCTTCTGGGACGACGGCAGGATCATCACCCCTTCCGTCGCCCAGCAGTTCGCGCAGCTGTGCGCCGCCGCCTGCAACCCGATCGACGACGTCCGGGGCACCGCGAGCTACCGGCGCCACGCGGTCGGGGTCATGGCCCGCCGCACGCTGACCTGGACCTGGGAGTCGTACCGCGGCACCCGCCGCACCTCGAAGGGAGCTGCGTGATGCTCGTCAACTTCACGGTCAACGGACGCCCGCAGGAGGCCGACGACGTCTGGGAGGGCGAGTCCCTGCTGTACGTGCTGCGCGAACGGCTGGGCCTGCCGGGCTCCAAGAACGCCTGCGAGCAGGGCGAGTGCGGCTCGTGCACGGTCCGCCTGGACGGCGTGCCGGTCTGTTCGTGCCTGGTCGCGGCCGGGCAGGTGGAGGGCCGCGAGGTCGTCACGGTCGAGGGGCTCGCGGACTACGCCGAACAGCGGTCCTGCGGGACCGGGGCGTGCGGCACGTCCCTGGACGAGGCCAAGCGGTGGCAGGCCAAGGGCACCGGCCCGCAGACCGGCGAGGGAACCGGCTCATCCCCGCGCGCGGCGCTCTCTCCCGTCCAGCAGGCGTTCATCGACGCCGGGGCCGTCCAGTGCGGCTTCTGCACGCCCGGCCTGCTGGTCGCCGCCGACGAGATGCTGGAGCGCAACCCGAACCCGACCGACGCGGACATCCGCGAGGCCCTGTCCGGCAACCTGTGCCGCTGCACCGGCTACGAGAAGATCATGGACGCCGTCCGCCTGGCGGCCGCCCGACAGTCCGAGGGGGCCTGACCATGACCTCCCCCAAGCTCTCAACCACGTTCGAGCAGGGAGACGCCCCCATCGGCGTTCCCACGAAGATCACGCAGGGGTCGCGGACCAAGGGCGGCATCGGCGAGTCCACGCTCCGCCCTGACGGCACGCTCAAGGTCACCGGCGAGTTCGCGTACTCGTCCGACATGTGGCACGAGGACATGCTCTGGGGCCACATCCTGCGCTCCACGGTCGCTCACGCCGAGATCGTGTCGATCGACACGAGCGAGGCCCTGGCCACACCCGGTGTCCACGCCGTCATGACCTACGACGACCTGCCGACCGACGTGAGGAACTACGGTCTGGAGATCCAGGACACCCCGGTCCTCGCCCACGGCAAGGTGCGCCACCACGGTGAGCCCGTCGCGATCGTCGCCGCCGACCACCCGGAGACCGCACGTCGCGCCGCCGCCAAGATCAAGGTGGACTACCGCGAACTCCCGGTCGTCACGGACGAGGCGTCCGCCCTCGCCCCGGACGCGACCCTCGTCCACGACAACCGCACGGACCTCCCCCAAGGGCCTCCGACGAGCTCCGGTCCAGGGGGGACCCCCATCTCGGCCCACGTCCCGCACCCCAACATCGTCCACCGCCAGCCCATCGTCCGCGGCGACGTGACGGCGGCACGCGAGCGGGCCGACGTCATCGTCGAGGGCGAATACCACTTCGGCATGCAGGACCAGGCCTTCCTCGGCCCCGAGTCCGGTCTCGCCGTCCCCGCCGAGGACGGCGGCGTGGACCTCTACATCGCCACCCAGTGGCTGCACGCCGACCTCCGCCAGATCGCACCCGTCCTCGGCCTGCCCGAGGACAAGGTCCGGATGACCCTGGCCGGTGTCGGCGGCGCCTTCGGCGGTCGTGAGGACCTGTCGATGCAGATCCACGCCTGTCTGCTCGCCCTGCGCACCGGCAAGCCGGTCAAGATCGTCTACAACCGCTTCGAGTCCTTCTTCGGGCACGTCCACCGCCACCCGGCGAAGCTGTACTACGAGCACGGCGCGACGAAGGACGGCAAGCTCACCCATGTGAAGTGCCGGATCGTCCTCGACGGCGGCGCGTACGCGTCATCCTCCCCGGCGGTGGTCGGCAACGCCTCCTCGCTCGGGGTCGGCCCCTACGTCGTCGACGACGTCGACATCGAGGCCGTCGCCCTCTACACCAACAACCCGCCCTGTGGCGCCATGCGCGGCTTCGGCGCGGTCCAGGCGTGCTTCGCCTACGAGGCGCAGATGGACAAGCTCGCCAAGAGGCTCGGCATGGACCCGGTGGAGTTCCGGCAGCGCAACGCGATGTCCCAGGGAGCGGTCATGCCCACCGGCCAGGTGGTCGACTCCCCGGCGCCGGTCGCCGAACTCCTGCGCCGCGTCAAGGCGATGCCCCTGCCGCCGGAGCGCCAGTGGGAGAGCTCCGAGGGCGCGGACGTACGGCAACTGCCCGGCGGCCTGTCCAACACCACGCACGGAGAAGGCGTCGTACGCGGTGTGGGCTACGCGGTCGGCATCAAGAACGTCGGCTTCTCCGAAGGCTTCGACGACTACTCCACCGCCAAGGTCCGCATGGAGGTCGTCGCGGGGGAACCTGTCGCCACCGTCCACACGGCGATGGCGGAGGTCGGCCAGGGCGGCGTCACCGTCCACGCGCAGATCGCCCGCACCGAGCTGGGCATCGCCCAGGTGACGATCAACCCGGCGGACACGCAGGTCGGGTCGGCCGGTTCGACGTCCGCGTCCCGCCAGACGTACGTCACCGGGGGCGCCGTGAAGAACGCCTGCGAGCTGGTCCGCGAGAAGGTCCTGGAGATCGGGCGCCGCAAGTTCGGCTCGTACCACCCGGCCTGGGCGACGGCGGAGCTGCTGCTGGAGGGCGGGAAGGTCGTCACCGACGGGGGAGAGGTGCTCGCCGACCTGGTGGACGTGCTCGGCGACGAGGTCGTGGAGATCGAGCGCGAGTGGCGGCACCGCCCGACCGAGCCCTTCGACCTGCGCACCGGCCAGGGCAACGGCCACGTCCAGTACTCCTTCGCCGCGCACCGCGCCGTGGTGGAGGTCGACACCGAGCTGGGGCTGGTCAAGGTCATCGAACTGGCCTGCGCCCAGGACGTCGGCAAGGCGCTCAACCCGCTGTCCGTGACCGGTCAGATCCAGGGCGGTACGACCCAGGGACTGGGCATCGCGGTCATGGAGGAGATCGTCGTCGACCCGAAGACGGCGAAGGTGAAGAACCCGTCGTTCACGGACTACCTGATCCCCACCATCCTGGACACGCCGACGATCCCGGTCGACGTCCTGGAACTGGCCGACGACCACGCGCCGTACGGGCTGCGCGGCGTGGGCGAGGCTCCGACGCTGTCATCGACTCCGGCCGTGCTCGCGGCGATCCGCAACGCGACGGGGTTGGAGCTGAACAGGACGCCGGTACGTCCCGAACACCTCACGGGCACGGCGTAACACGGGCCGTCCGCCGTTGCGGGCAGTCGTGCCGCAGCGCGGCACGGGTGGGCGCTGGGGTCCCCCGGCTCGAAGAGCTCGGGGGAGGCACCCCGGCGCCGGGCAACGGCTCAACCCGCGGCCACTCCGGCGCCGGGCGTCGGCCCGACCCACGGCCACTCCGGCGCCGGTCGCACCACCGCAACACCCCCGTTCGTCTCGGGCCGTCCCCCGGGTCGTGCACATCCCAACCCCCTATGAAACTTGGGAGACGGCCCCATGACCCACCCCTCAGTCGAGCCCAGGCCCACAGCCGAAGACACCGGCACGGAACCCCCCGCCCCGGCCGGCAGCCGGCCCTGGCTCGACCGGTACTTCCACATATCCACGCGGGGATCCACGCTCGCCCGTGAGGTCCGCGGCGGCATCACCACCTTCATGGCGATGGCGTACATCCTCCTGCTCAACCCGCTCGTCCTGTCCGGCAAGGACGCCGCGGGGGACACCCTCGGCCAGAAGGCCGTGATCACCGCGACCGCGTTCGCGGCGGCCCTCACCACGCTGCTGATGGGTCTCGTCGGCAAGGTGCCGCTCGCCCTCGCCGCCGGCCTCTCCGTCTCCGGTGTCCTCTCCTCCCAGGTCGCCCCGCAGATGACCTGGCCGCAGGCCATGGGCATGTGCGTGATCTACGGCGTGGTCATCATGCTCCTGGTCGTCACCGGCCTGCGTGAGATGATCATGAACGCGATCCCGCTGGCGCTGAAGCACGGGATCACGATGGGGATCGGCCTGTTCATCGCCCTGATCGGCTTCTACAAGTCCGGCTTCGTGCACCAGGGCAAGGCCACCCCGGTCACCCTCGGCCCGGCGGGCCAGCTGACCGGCTGGCCGGTCCTACTGTTCGCCGGCACCCTCCTCCTCGTCTTCATGCTCCAGGCCCGGGGCGTCCCCGGCGCCATCCTCATCGGCATCGTCGGCGGCACCGTCGTGGCGGCCGTACTGAACGCGGCGGGTGCCATCAAGGCCGACGCCTGGGCGAGCGGAGCGCCCGAACTGCACGGCGGCGCGGTCTCGATGCCCGACTTCTCACTCTTCGGGCACGTGGAGTTCGGCGGCTGGGACAAGGTCGGTGCCATGACGGTCGGGATGATCGTCTTCACCCTCGTGCTGGCCGGTTTCTTCGACGCGATGGCCACCATCATCGGCGTCGGCACCGAGGCCGGGCTCGCCGACGACAGGGGCCGGATGCCGGGCCTGTCCAAGGCGCTGTTCATCGACGGCGCGGGCGGTGCGATCGGCGGCGTGGCGGGCGGCTCGGGCCAGACCGTGTTCATCGAGTCCGCCACGGGCGTGGGCGAGGGCGCCCGCACGGGCCTCGCCTCCGTCGTCACAGGACTGCTCTTCGCCGCGTGCCTGTTCTTCACCCCGCTGACGGCGATCGTCCCCCAGGAGGTGGCCTCCGCCGCCCTGGTGGTGATCGGCGCGATGATGCTGATGAACGCCCGCCATGTGGACTGGGCCGACCGTGCCACCGCGATCCCAGTCTTCCTGACCGTGGTCCTGATGCCGTTCACGTACACCATCACCACCGGTGTCGCCGCGGGTGTCGTCTCCTACGTCGCCATCAAGGCCGCCCAGGGCAGGGCGCGGGAGATCGGCGCCTTCATGTGGGGCCTGGCGGTGATCTTCCTGATCTACTTCGCCCTCCACCCGATCGAGAGCTGGCTGGGCGTGCGCTAGCCGCTGTCCCGAGGGACCCTCTTCGCAACCGCTGTTCAAGGAGACCGAGAGATGTTGGACATCGCCGAGGAGCTGACCCGGTGGGTCGAGCAGGGCCGCGACTTCGCCGTGGCCACCGTGGTGGCGGTCGGCGGCAGCGCCCCCGGCAGCCGGGCGCGGCCCTCGCGGTGGACGCCGACGGCACGGCGATCGGCTCGGTCTCCGGTGGTTGCGTGGAGGGCGCGGTGTACGAGCTGTGCCGGCAGGCGCTCGAGGACGGCGCAACCGTCCTGGAGCGCTTCGGATACAGCGACGAGGACGCCTTCGCCGTGGGCCTGACCTGCGGCGGCGTCATCGACGTCCTGGTCACCCCCTCCGGACGGCCGACCCCGCCCGCCCGGTGCTCGCCGCGGCGCTGGCCGCAGCGGCGCAGGGGCGGGCGGCGGCGGTGGCACGGATCGCGTCGGGCCCGGCGGAACTGCTCGGCAAGGCGCTGCTCGCCCACCCCGACGGCAGGTACGAGGGCGGCTTCGACGCCCACCCGGAGCTGGACCGCACGGTGGCGGCCGAGGCGGGCGCCTTCCTGGACGCCGGACGCACCGGCACCCTGGAGATCGGAGAGCGGGGGTCACGTTGTGGAGCGCCGCTCACGGTCCTCGTGGAGTCGTCCGTTCCGCCGCCCCGGATGATCGTGTTCGGAGCGATCGACTTCGCCTCCGCACTGGTCCGCATCGGCAAGTTCCTCGGCTACCGGGTCACCGTGTGCGACGCCCGGCCCGTCTTCGCCACCCGCACCCGCTTCCCCGAGGCCGACGAGATCGTCGTCGAGTGGCCCCACCGGTACCTGGAGCGCACGGAGGTCGACGCCCGCACGGTCCTGTGCGTCCTGACCCACGACGCCAAGTTCGACGTACCGCTGCTGAAGCTGGCGCTGCGCCTCCCGGTCGCGTACGTCGGCGCGATGGGCTCCCGCCGCACCCATCTGGACCGCAACGAGCGCCTGCGCGCGGTCGGCGTCACCGAACTGGAGCTGGCACGCCTGAGGTCCCCCATAGGCCTGGACCTCGGCGCCCGCACACCCGAGGAGACGGCCCTGTCGATCGCGGCCGAGATCGTCGCGACCCGGCGCGGCGGCAGCGGGGTGCCCCTCACCGGGGCCCACACGCCGATCCACCACGACACGGCGTCGTCGACGGCACGGCGGATCGGGTCGGTGGCCTGAGGGCCGGCCCGCGCCGGGGCGTTCGCGCCCAGGTCCGTGCCCAGATCCGCGGCGGATCGTCGGGAGGCACGTGCCACCAGCCTGAACGGAGTCCCTACTGGGCACGCTTGCGGGCGAGGAGGTACCCCTGCGGGGTATTCTCCCAACCCTCCGCCGCGCGCACGAGCCGGGCGACTTCCTCGAACCCCGCCTCCGCCAGCAGCCCGGAGACCTGTTCGGGGCGGAAGCGGTAGACGTCCAGGGAGAGGTCGTGCCCGTACGCGTGGTCCAGGTGGACGCGTTCGTCGCCGACCTTGAAGGCCGTGAGGAAGTGGCCGCCCGGCGCCAGGACGCGGTGGAACTCCCGGAAGTACGCCGGGAGCTCGTGGGGCGGGGTGTGCACCGTGGAGTACCAGGCCAGGGCCCCGGCCAGCGTGCCGTCCGCGATGTCGAGGCCCGTCATCGACCCCACCTCGAACCGCAGCCCGGAGTACACCTGCCGGGCCACGGCCACCATCCCGTGGGAGAGGTCGACCCCGAAGGCGTCGAGGCCGAGTTCGTGCAGATAAGCCGTCACCCGTCCCGTCCCGCATCCGAGATCCCCGACGGGACCGCCCCCGCCGGCCAGCACCCGCTCGGCGAACACCCCCAGCATGGCCCGGTCGAAGGGGCTGCCGTCCAAGGCGTTCCTGAGCAGCCGGTCGTAGTCAGCGGCGACGATGTCGTAGGACGCCTTGGTGGTCTCGAGGTACGCGGCAGCATCGGTCATGGAGGTGGACCCTAAAGGCCGCCGCTGACACCGGTGCCCGGATCCGGCCTCAGCAGCCCGTCCATCGCGCGCCCGAACATCCACCGGGCCGCCCGTCCGAGCGGCCGGTCGAAGAGTGCCGGCAGCGGGCGTACGGCCAGTTCCTCCCGCCACACCACGCCTGCGTGCCCCTCGCCGTGCGCGTGCACCTCGATCTCCGCCCAGCCGGTGACGACGCCGCCCCGCTTGACCAGGCGGCACAGCGTCGGCGGCCGCCACTCGACCACCTCCATCGCGTCGTCGAAGCCGAGCGGTCCGACGCCGGTGCGGGCCACGAACACCGTGCCGACGCCCGTCGGCGGCGGGGTGCGCACCGTGATCCGGGTCAGCGGCACCACGTCGGCGTGGCGCGGCCAGTCCGTGAGGCGGAGCCAGGCCTGCTCGACGGAGAGCGGAACGACGCGTTCGAGCCGGAAGAGGACCACTGGGGGATCGTACGCAGGCGCGGTCCGCCGTTCACCTGAGCCACGCCCGCATGCACAGAGCGTGAACGCCGGGCGGAACGGGCGTCGCTGTGAACCCCAGGAGAAGCCCAGAACCCCGGCTTCGTCCGCGGCGGGCTCTTCGACCCGGCGCGGATGCCCGTTGTCCCCCCGGCACGCCGACGGCCCCGGCAACGACCTGGCCGGCCTCCTCGACCACCCGCACGTCCGTACGGCACCATGGGGCCGACCTGCCCCCCGGCCGGAGGGCGCCCCGT
Source organism: Streptomyces cynarae (assembly GCF_025642135.1). NCBI lineage: Bacteria > Bacillati > Actinomycetota > Actinomycetes > Kitasatosporales > Streptomycetaceae > Streptomyces > Streptomyces cynarae. The sequence goes on from NZ_CP106793.1 coordinate 6,873,067, forward strand.
GGAGCATGAACTGCACGGCAGGCTCGGCGAGTTGTCGTCCGAGCCCGGTCCGCGCACAACGCGGCACCCCGGCACCCAGGACCACCCGGCGGGCACCGACGCCTCCGCCCCACCCCCCTCCCGGCACCACGCCACGCCGTCAGCGCGACCCGTATCCGCACTACGAGCGGGCGCGGCAGGCGGAAGGCGTCACGTTCGTCCCCGAGCTCGACGCCTGGCTGGTCGCGCGGGACGCCGACGTGCGTGAGGTGCTGCGGCGGCCCGAGGACTTCTCCTCGGCGAACGCGCTCACGCCCGACTCAGACGTCCAGCAACTCCCGTGTCCGTACGGGCAGTCCGGTCTCGAACGACCGGTTCGCGGCCAACCCCGTGACCAGGGAGCGCGCACCGTCCGTCGCGTCCGCCGCCCGCCCCAGCGGATCCTCGGCGCGCTCGCCGAACAGGTCCGCCAGCATCCGCACGTCCCCGCCGCCGTGCCCGCCCTCACCGGTCGCCACCCTCACCTCCCGCGGCCGCTCCCAGAACCGGCGCAGCAGCAACTCGGTCCGCCCCGCCCGCGCGTCGGTCTCGGCTCCGTGCAGCACCGGGCCGGTGGCGCCGTCCCCCGTCCGGCCGGGCGACCACGTGGACTCCTCGACCAGCAGCTCCAGCCGCCCTTCGCTGCCGTTGAAGGCGATGCGGTAGCCCTCCCAGGGCGCGTACGCGGTGAGGTGGTACGTCAGGGTCGCGCCGGACGCGTACCGCACCAGGACCGCCATGTCGTCCTCGATGGTCACACCCGGCCCGAACACGTTCTGGTCCCGGTGGTAGCCGTCCTCCCGCTCCGCGTCCAGGTACAGCGCGCTGAGCGCCGGCGAGTCCGCGAGGCGCAGCGCGAAGGGGTCGCCGTCGGCCGCCGGGGAGCCGTGCGCGCGCCGGTAGGGGCGGGCCAGGCCTCGGCGCCGGCCGGCCTCGTCGCCGGCCGGCCTCGTCGCCGTAGAAGAACAGGCCGCCCTGCGCGAAGACGGTCTCGGGCCGGGAGCCCAGCCACCAGTTGACCAGGTCGAAGTGGTGCGTCGCCTTGTGCACCATCAGTCCCCCGGAGTTGGCCTTCTCCCGGTGCCAGCGGCGGAAGTAGTCGGCGCCGTGCCGCAGGTCGAGCAGCCACTCGAAGTGCACCGAGCCGACCTCGCCGATCTCGCCGGCCGCCAGCAGCTCCCGTATGGCCGAATGCACCGGGTTGTAGCGGTAGTTGAAGGCGACCCGGATTTCGCGGCCGGTGCGGCGCCGGGTGTCCAGGATGCGGCGGGCCCGCTCGGTGTCCGTCGTCATGGGCTTCTCGGTGACCACGTCGCAGCCCGCCTCCAGGGCGGCCACGATGTAGTGGTCGTGCGTGCGGTCCACACTGCACACCACCACCAGGTCGATGCGCTCACGGCGCAGCATCAGCTCGAAGTCCTCGGCCGCGTACGCCGGTACGGGCGGGCGGCCGGGGTGGTCGGCGTTGATCCAGTCGTTGTGGACGGCCATACGGTGGGCGTTGACGTCGCAGAAGCCGGCCAGTTCGATCCGGTCGGCGTACGGCCCTGACAGGGCCTCGACGAAGAGCCGGGCGCGGCCGCCCAGACCCACGACGGCGGCACGGCGGCGAGGTGCGGTGTCGGAAGACATGCTGGGGCTCCGTCCCACGGAAGCGGTGCAGAGGGCTTGTTGTGACATCCGGACCATACCTAGGGTCACTTGAAGCGTGTAAGCGCTTTCTGGCGAGAGGGGTGACCCATGCCCGGAAACAGGACGAGGGTGTCCTGCTCGGTGGCCGTGGTGCTGGCGCTGTGCTCGGCGCTGTCCGGCTGCGGGGGCACGGACGACGGCGGCTCAGGCGGCAAGGTGGTGCTCCGCTACACCTGGTGGGGAAACCCGGACCGCGCTGCGAGAACCGAGAAGGCCATCGCGCTCTTCGAGAAACGGCACCCCGGGATCCGGGTGCAGACGTCGTTCTCCGGCTACGACGCCTACAAGCAGAAGCTGGCCACCCAGGCCGCCGGCGGCGACGCCCCCGATGTGATGCAACTCGACTACCGCATGATCGACCAGTACGCATCCGGCGGCGTCCTCCTCGACCTCGGCACCCAGAAGGCGGCTCTGGGCACCGGTGAGATCGACGCCGGACTCCTCGCCACCGGCAGGGTGAACGGCAAGCAGTACGCGATCCCGCAGGGCCGGGGCACCGAGACGATGGTGTACGACGTCAAGGAGTGGAAGTCGTCCGGTGTCGCCCTTCCCCGCGAGGGCTGGACGTGGAGCCAGTGGGCCGACGCCATGCGGCAGTTGGCGAAGAGGACCGGCAAGCCCGGCGGCACCGACCCGGGGCAGAGCGAGGACGCCTTCGAGGTGTGGCTGCGCGGCCGGGGCAAGTCCCTCTACACCAAGGACCGGAAGCTCGGCTTCACGGCCGACGACCTGACCCGCTGGTGGACCTTCACCGACAAGCTGCGCCGCGAGGGCGCCGTCTCGCCCGCCGAGCAGACCACCCAGCTCGACGGCTCGGTCGAGAACACCCCGCTGGGCCGCGGCAAGGCGGTGTCCGACGTCAACTGGGACGCCCCCGCGAGCGGTTTCCTCGCCCTCGTCCCGGACGGCGTCGCGCTCGCGCCCATGCCGTCGGGCGAGGACGGCACCCCGGGCCAGTACTTCAAACCGTCGATGTTCATGGGCGTCTCCGCTCACACCTCCCACCCGAAGGAGGCCGCCGAGCTGATCGACTTCATGATCAATGACCCCGGCGCCGGGACCATCCTCGGAGCGGCCCGCGGCATTCCCGTCAACGAGTCCCTGCGCGACAAACTCGCCCCCGCCCTCAAGGACTTCGACAGGACCATCTCCGACTACCAGTCTTCGCTCGAAGGCGACCTCAAGGCCCCGCCGCAGGCTCCGCCCTCGGGCGACAACGCGCTGCAGACCACCTTCCAGCGCGACTACGACCAGGTGTCGTACGAGCGGATGTCGCCCCGCGAGGCGGCGAAGAACTACATCACCGAGGCGAAGGCGGAGCTGAGGTCATGACGGCAACCGACGTACAGGCAACGGGAGTTCCCCGGACGCGCCCCGCGACCCCGAGCCGGCCGAAACGCCGCCGTGAGGGCGCCGCCTGGGTGTTCCTGTCCCCGTGGGTGCTCGGCGCGACCGTGCTCACCCTGCTCCCGATGGCCGTCTCGCTCTACCTCTCCTTCACCGACTACGACCTGTTCAACCCGCCGCACTGGGTGGGCCTGCGCAACTACACACAGATGTTCACCGAGGACCCGCGCTACTGGCGCTCGGTCGTCGCCACGCTGACGTACGTCGTCATCGCCGTACCGCTGCAACTCGCACTCGCCCTCGTCGTCGCCCTCGTGCTGAAGTCCGTGCGCCGCGCCAAGGGCTTCTACCGCTCCGCCTTCTACGCGCCCTCCCTCCTCGGCGCCTCCATGTCGATCGCCCTCGTCTGGCGGGCGATCTTCAACGACGGCGGCACGGTCGACCACCTCCTCGGCACCGGTGGCTGGGTCACCCGGCCCGGCTGGGCCCTGCTCGCGGTGGCGCTGCTGACGGTGTGGCAGTTCGGTGCACCGATGGTCATCTTCCTCGCCGGACTCCAGCAGATCCCGGGGGAGTTGTACGAGGCCGCCGAGGTCGACGGGGCGAGCCGGTGGCGGCAGTTCCTGTCCATCACCGTGCCGATGCTGTCCCCGGTGATCTTCTTCAATCTGGTGCTCCAGACCATCCAGTCCTTCCAGGTCTTCACTCCCGCCTTCGCTGTCAGCGCCGGCAAGGGCGGGCCCGCCGACTCGACCCTGTTCTACACGCTCTACCTCTACGACCGCGGCTTCGTCGCCTCCCACATGGGCTACGCCTCCGCGATGGCCTGGGTGCTGCTGCTGGTGATCGGCGCGGTCACCGCGGTGCTGTTCCGCACCTCGCGGTCCTGGGTCTTCTACGCGTCCGACACTGATGGGGGAGCCCGATGAGTACGACAGCCTCCGCCCTGCGCAAGCCGGTCGCCTGGCGCCGGGTGGCCCTGCACGCCGGCTGCGTGGCCGCGCTGCTGGTGATGCTCTACCCGCTGGCGTGGCTGCTCGCGACCTCGCTGAAGCCCGCGAACGAGGTCATCGCCAGCCTGAACCTGCTGCCCAGCCACTTCGAGTGGTCGAACTACAAGACGGCGTTCGACGGCGTGAACGACGTCTCCGTCTGGCGGCTGCTCGGCAACTCCCTGCTCATCGCGGGCGGCGCGGTCCTCGGCAACGTCATCTCCTGTTCCCTGGCCGCGTACGCCTTCGCCCGGTTGCGGTTCCGCTTCCGCGGGCCGCTGTTCGCCTTCATGATCGCCACGATCATGCTGCCGCACCACGCGGTGCTGATCCCGCAGTACATCATCTTCAACAAGCTCGGCATGGTGAACACGTACTGGCCGCTGATCCTGCCCAAGTTCCTGGCCACGGAGGCCTTCTTCGTCTTCCTCATCGTGCAGTTCATGCGGGGGCTGCCCCGCGAGCTGGAGGAGGCGGCGCGGATCGACGGCTGCGGGCCGTTCCGCTCGTTCTTCCTGGTGATCCTGCCGCTGACCCGGCCCGCCCTGATCACCACGGCCATCTTCACCTTCATCTGGACGTGGAACGACTTCTTCACGCAGCTGATCTACCTGTTCTCACCCGAGAAGTTCACGCTGACGCTGGCGCTGAGGTCGTTCGTGGACGCCTCCAGCACCTCGGCGTTCGGGCCCATGTTCGCGATGTCGGTGATCGCGCTGCTGCCCATCGTGCTGTTCTTCCTCGCCTTCCAGCGGTTCCTGGTGGAGGGCATGGCGAGCTCGGGGCTCAAGGGATGAGCGGGCGTACGACCCGGGAGCCCGGGGAGGTCTTCGGCCCGCGGATGACGCTGTTCGCGGACGTGCTGAGCGTGGGACTGGCGACGGCGGTCGCGGCCCTGCCGCTGCTGACCGCGCCCGCGGCCCTGTCGACGGCGTGCGCGGTGCTGCGCGGGGTGCGGGACGACCGGCCGGTCACGGCGGGGCGGTACCTGCGGGTGCTGCGCGGCCGCCTGCGGGCCGGGGACCTGGCGGCCGGGGCGGTGGCCTTCGCGGGCGTTCTGCTGCTTGCGGCGGACCTGGCCCTGGCGGGCGCGGGTCTGCCGGGGGCGCCGGCGTTCACGGCCGTGGCCGCGGCGATCGGCGCGTGCGCCGCGGTGGTGGGCCTGAGGGCCTGTGCCCGCCCCGAGTCACTGAACGACTGGCCGACGGCACTGCGCACGGCGGCGCGCACCGCCGCCCGGGACGCGGCGGGCAGCGCGCTGATCCTGCTCGCCCTGGCGACGGCGGCGCTGTGCGCGTGGATGCTGCTGCCCCTGGCGTTCCTGGCTCCCGGTCCGCTGGCGATGGCCGTGACAGCGGTGGAGGGGAGGGGCCGGGAGGCGGGAGAGGCGACCGGGCTCAACTGAGGGCGCCTGCGGGTGCTGCTTCGGCGGGCAGCGGGTCCGTGGGCCGGGACGACGCTCGGGCACCGGGGGCGCGCCGAGGAATGGCGCCGGGGAAGTCCTTGTTCTTCCTTGTGGAACCGATCGCCGTGAGGAGAGTGTGATCGGCATGGAGACCTTCGTCGACACCCGCGGTCTCCCTCGCACCTGGATGCTGGCCCACCGTCCCGAGGCCGCCGGAGAAGCGCGGAAGATGGCCGAACGGACCCTGGCGGGCTGGAAGGTGGCGCCGGAGATCGCCGATCCGGTGCTGCTGGTGGTGTCCGAACTCGTGACCAACGCAGTGGAGCACGCCCGGCCGCCGCTCACCCTGCGGCTGAGCCGGGATGCCGGCACCGGCCGGGTCCGGGTGGAGGTCACCGACGGAGGGCCCGCCGCCACGGAAGGGGAGTGGGCGGCCAGTTGCGGCGACGAGGAGCGTGGACGGGGCCTGGACATCGTCGACCGGGTCGCCGCCGCCCACGGCGACCGTCTCGAGACGGGCCACGCCATCCACTGGGCCGACCTGACCACCGCGGCCTGACCCCGGTCGCGCGGATGGCTCAACCCTCCCGGCGGGGTGCGCCGGTCAGCCAGGTCACGACACGGCTGATGTCGGCGAGCGTGACGATGCCGACGAGGCGCCCGGCGTCCAGCACGAGTGCCCTGCGCTCCCGGCTCTCCTGGAGGCGGGGCAGCAGATCCACGACCATGTCGCCGGGTGCGGCCGTCTCGATGTCCGAGAGCGGGCGCATCACCTGGCCGATCGTGGTGGTCGGCCGGGCGTCCGGCGGGACGTCACGGACGGCGCCGGCGGTGACCAGCCCGGCCACGCCTCCGTCGGGCGCCAGGACCGGGAAGGCGGAGTGACGGAACCGGTCGAAGGGCGCGTCCGCGAGAAACCGGGCGATGGTCATCGCGGCGGGCACGGTGACCGGGGCCCAGGTCATCACCCGGCTCACCGGAACACCGTGCAGGGCGCTGCGCAGCTCCGCCTGGCGGGCCTCCGCGGTCGCCGTGCTGATCAGGAACCAGCCGATCAACGCCGACCACAGTCCCGACAGGTTCCCCGCGAAGAGCACCGCCGCGAACCCGCCGCCCACCAGCAACCAGCCCAGAGCGCGCCCCGCGGCCGAGGCGCCCCGGGTCGCCCGCACCCGGTCACCGGTGCGGTGCCACAGGAACGACCGCAGCAGCCGTCCGCCGTCCAGCGGTGCCGCCGGCAGGGCGTTGAACACGGCCAGCACGATGTTGATGGCGGCGAGCCAGGCGACGGCCTCCACCACGAGACCCGAGACGTGCAGGGCGTCGAGCCCCACGGCCAGGCCGGTGCACACCCCGCCCGCGACCAGACTGGTCAGCGGCCCCACCACGGCGATGCGCAGTTCCGCACCGGGCGTCGGCGCCTCGGTGCGCAGCCGGGCGGCACCGCCCAGCATCCACAGCGTGATGCCCTCGACCTGCACTCCGTTGCGGCGTGCGACGACCGCGTGGGCGAGTTCGTGTGCGAGCAGCGACGCCAGGAACACCAGTGAGGTCAGCAGCGCTGCCACCCAGTAGGCCCAGGCCGGATGACCGGGGTGGGCCGCAGGAAGCCGCCCGCGGGCCAGGACGACGGCGACCAGCACGATGATGACCAGGACACTCCAGTGCAGGCCGACGCGCACGCCGGCGATGCGCCCGAGAGACAGTGTCTCCTTCACCGAACGCCCCGCCTTCCCGGCGCCCGGCCCGTCGGCCGCGATCCCGCCCGGGCGGCCGACGGGCGCGCGCCGCTCTCGTCACGACGCTCTCCAGCGGGGACGGCTCCCCGCACTCTCCATCGTCCGCCCGGTCCGCGGGAACGCCGAGCCCCACGGGGCTTCGCCCGTCCGCCGGCCCGTCGGCCGCGATCCCGCCTGGGCGGCCGCCGGGCGCGCGCCGCTCTCGTCACGACGCTCTCCAGCGGGGACGGCTCCCCGCACTCTCCATCGTCCGCCCGGTCCGCGGGAACGCCGAGCCCACGGGACTTCGCCCGTCCGCCGGCCTCGTGTCATCGTGGCCCGTATGGGGACAGGACTGGACATGGCGGTGCTCGTCGGGCTGCAGGCGTCGGGGAAGTCCACCTTCTACACGCGGCACCTGTCCGGTCGGTACGTGCTGGTCAGCAAGGACCTGTTCCCCCGGCGCGCCCGCAACAAGCAGCGGCGGCAGATGCGGCAGGTGCAGGAGGCCCTCGCGGCGGGGCGGCCGGTGGCGGTGGACAACACCAACCCCTCACCGCAGGAGTGGGGCCCGCTGGTGGAAGCGGGCCACGCCCACGGCGCGATGGTCACGGCGTACTGGTTCCCGCCGGACCTCACGGGCTCGCTCCGCCGCAACGCTGCTCGAGAGGACCGTGCGCGCGTCCCGGACGTCGGCGTGTTCGCGACCCTGAAGCGGCTGCGCAGACCGTCCCCGGCGGACGGGTTCGACGCGGTCCGGGAGGTGCGCTTCGACGGGCGTGGCGGCTTCGAGATCAGACCCTAGGAGGTCAGAGCTCAGTGCGGCCGGCGTAGTCCTCCGACGAGGAGTTCGACCAGTCGGCGGGCGTCGTAGCGGAGGTCGTTGTCCGCGCCGATGCAGAGGTTGCCGACGCCGCGCATGAGTTCGTAGCCCGCGATGTCGGAACCGATCTCGCCCGCGGCGGCCGCGGCTTCGAGCAGCCGGGTGCAGACGGGCACGAGGCGGTCGAGGAAGTAGGCGTGCAGCGTGTCGAAGCCGGCGTTGTCGGACTGCAGTACGGCGGCCAGCCCGTGCTTGGTGACCAGGAAGTCGACGAAGAGGTTGATCCATTCCCTCAGTGCCGCGTACGGCGTCGCGCTGCTCGCCAGCAGGGCCGGACCGGCGTCGGCGCAGGCGTCGACCTGGTGCCGGTAGACGGCGATGATGAGGTCCGCCCGGGTCGGGAAGTGGCGGTAGATCGTGCCGAGCCCGACTCCGGCCTCGGCCGCGATGTCGCGTACCGGCGCATCCACGCCTGACCGGACGAACACCGCGGCGGCCGCGTCGAGCAGCGCCTCCTTGTTGCGCCGGGCGTCCTTCCGCTTGGGCGGGTCGGTCCGCGTCCGCCCTGCGCCCTCGTCGCCGTCGCTCACCACGCCGCTCCCTCCACAACCACCCTTGCAAAAGCGGAACGATGTTCCGTATCGTTCCGGAACGAGGTTCCACTTGCTCATGATGTCAGAGCGGGGGCCCGGCACCAAGTCATGCCCTGCCGCCCCCGCCCCACCCTCGACGGAGGACCACAGCCATGCAGTACCGCACCTTGGGCCGCACCGGAGTGCAGGTCAGCTCCCTCGCGCTGGGCGCGATGAACTTCGGCCGGATCGGGCGCACCACTCAGGACGAGGCCACCGCCATCGTCGACGCCGCCCTCGAGGCCGGGATCAACGTCATCGACACCGCCGACATCTACGGGGACGGCGAGTCGGAGGAGATGGTCGGCAAGGCCGTCGCCGGCCGCCGAGACGACATCGTGCTGGCCACGAAGGCCGCCATGCCCATGGGCGCCGAGCGCAACCACCGGGGCGCTTCGCGCCGCTGGCTGGTCACCGCGCTGGACGACAGTCTGCGCCGCCTCGGTGTCGACCACGTCGACCTCTACCAGATCCACCGGTGGGACCCGAACACCAGCGACGAGGAGACGCTGTCGGCCCTGACCGATCTGCAGCGTGCGGGAAAGATCCGCCACTTCGGCTCCTCCACCTTCCCCGCATACCGCATCGTGCAGGCGCAGTGGGCCGCCCGGGAGAACCGCCTGAGCCGTTACGTCACCGAGCAGCCCAGCTACTCGATCCTGCAGCGCGGCGTCGAGAGCCACGTCCTGCCCGTGGCCGAGGAGTACGGGCTCGGCGTGCTCGTGTGGAGCCCGCTGGCCTCGGGCTGGCTGTCGGGTGCGGTCCGGGCGGGCCGGGAGGTCAACACCCACCGCTCGGCGTTCATGCCGGAACGCTTCGACACCGCCCTCCCCGCCAACCGTGCCAGGCTCGACGCCGTCGAGCAGCTGGCCGATGTCGCGAACGAGGCGGGACTGACCATGATCCAGCTCGCGCTCGGCTTCGTGACCGCGCACCCCGCGGTGACCAGCGCGCTCATCGGCCCCCGCACGCCGGACCACCTGCACGCGCAGCTCGCCGCGGCGGACACCGTGCTCTCCGCCGACGTGCTCGACGCGATCGACGGGATCGTCGCTCCAGGCACCGACCTGGCCCCGCACGAGAAGCACGACACACCGCCCGCGCTCCTCGACCCGTCGCTGCGGCGCCGTTGACCGCCGTAGGGCGCCGGCGTCCGGCGAGAAGGCTGACGAGCCTCGCTGTAGGCTGAGGCAGACCGTATCGCGTCACCGTCTTGACAGGTGACGCGACGGGATGTGAGTCTGACATCCGCAAGGCGAGAAGCCACCGACTGAGCGGAGGTTGGCCATGGAGAGCCAGAGCACCGTGGACAGTGCTGCTGCGGCACGTCAGGCACGGTTCGGCAAGTTGCCGGAGCGCATTCGCTTCGAGGACATGGTCGAAGAGAAGCAGGCGACGTCGAACGACCCGGCGAGGGACGCCTACAACCCCGAAGGGTCGTGGATGTCCTTCTCCTGCCTGGCCGCCGACCTGGGCCTCTGAGCCGGTCTTCGACTGAGTGCCGTACTCGGCCGTCGAGGTCACCGAGCGTCGCCGGTCGCCCTCGCGGAGGGAGAGCGACCGGCGACGGTGCGGCTCAGGCGGAGATGCCGGATTCCGTCCGCTGATTCGGGGGTGAGTGGGTGCCTCAGAACGCGTGGAACTCCTCGAAGGGCGGTTCGAACGAGGGATCGGGCAACCGGAGTGCCTTGCAGCGAGTCCTCGGCTCGGACGGGGAGGCGGCGCCGGCCGTCGTCACGGCTTCGCCGGGGAAGGCGTCCGGAATCACCGTCCACCCCAGGTTCCGCTCGTAGTAGCGCACGGCGGTTCGCACGGACGGCGCCCAGTCGTCGTCGATCACGATCAGCCCGCCGGGGCGAACGATCTTTCGGAGGAAGTAGAGATCGACGAAGACTTCGTGGAACCGGTGACTGCCGTCCACGAACGCCGCGTCGGCGCGGAGCCCCTCGGTGAGGAGTTGCGGGAGTGCGATCGATGAAGGGGCGAGCATGAGCGAGGCGATCGAATCCAGCCCGGCAGAGCGCAGCAGATCCCAGCCGGCGTTGGACCAGTCACGTTCCTGGAACGGGTCGATGATGATGTGCCGGGGGTGCGGCGGATTCACAGTGACCAGCGCCTCACCGATCGCGAGCGCGGAACTGGCGTACGCGAGGCCGATCTCGACAACCGTCTGCGCGCCCTCGGAGATCAGCAGGTCGCGCAGCTGGTCGCACTCGCGTTCGGGCACCGTGACCGTCTCGAAGTCCGCCTCGCGGTCCCGCGTCCACGCGGGCCCCTCGTGTGCGAGCCGACGGCGTACCTCGCGGACCCGCGTCCAGCGTGCACACATCGAACCAGCCCCTCCGCCCGGCGCCGATGCTCCGGCTTCGCAGCCTAGCCGCTTGCCCTCGGATTGCTCAGGGTCTGCCCCGATTCCGCCGCGACGCGTGGCAGTCGACGGTCCGGTGCGGTGACGGCTGCCTCCGCGTGCGGCGGGCCGCCGCAGGCGCCGGGGGTCAGGATTCCCGGACCGCGTCGGCCGCCTGGCCGAGGAGCACTGTCAGCCGGTCGGTGTCCTCGGGGCCCAGCTTCTCGGTGATCTGCTGTTCGATCTCCGCGATTACGGCATCGGCCGCGCGGAGGGCGTCGCGCCCGGCGTCGGTGAGGTGGAGTTCCTGCACATGGCGGTGGCGGGGGTGCGGTCGGCGTTCCAGCCGGCCCCGGTCCTCCAGGCGGGCCACCAGGGAGGCCACCGCCTGCGGGGTGACGTTCAGGCGGCGGGCCAGCTCCGCTCCGGTCAGCCCCGGCTCGGCATGGACGGAGATCAGCAGGGAGTAGTGCGCCGCTGCCATGCCCAGCGACCGCAGCCGCTGCTCCTTGAGGGCCTGCACGGCCAACTCCGCCCGCCGCAGCGCCCAGGTCACCCGGTCCAGCGCGTCGGCGGCGACCGGTCCCTCGTCGTCCCCACTCACACCGAGGAGAATACGGCACTGGGCAACTATCAAACGTTTGACATCAGCCAGGCGCTTGAATCACCATGAGGTCATGTCCCGCACTCTTGCCCTCATCACCGGCGCCTCCTCCGGCATCGGCGCCGCCTACGCCCGCCTGCTCGCCGCCGACTGCGACTTCGTCCTGACGGCCCGCAGGGCCGACCGCCTGTCCGAGCTGGCGGACGAACTCCGCGCGGCCGACGCCACCGTGGAGGTGCTCCCCGCGGATCTGGGGACGCCCGACGGCCTGGCCGCGGTGACCGAGCGCCTGGCCGCCGATGACGTCCGGCTGCTGATCAGCAACGCGGGAGTCGGCGGCTATGCACCGCTCGCCGACGTCGACCCGACTGAGATCGACCGCCTGCTCACCCTCAACGGCGTCGTGCCGATCCGACTCGTCCGCGCCGCCCTGCCCGGCATGCTGGCCGCCGGCGAGGGCGCTCTCATCACCGTCGCCTCACTGCTCGCCTTCAGCGCCGGGCAGACCGACCCGCACATACCGAGCCGCACCCTGTACGCGGCTGCGAAGGCGGCCACCGTCGCGTTCACCCGGACCCTGTCCCACGAGCTCGCCGACACCGGCATCCGAACCCAGGTCGTCTGTCCGGGCGTGGTGGCCACGGAGTTCAGCGACGGATACGGGCACAACGTCCCCTTCGCCATGACCGCGGAAGGTGTGGCGCAGGCCAGCCTGGCCGGACTGCGGTCGGGGGAGACGATCTGCATTCCGGGTCTCGAGGACCAGGCTGCCGCCCTCGACGCCCTCCTTGCCGCCGAGACCGCCCTGCTGAGGGGCGGCAACCGTCCCACACCCGCCACCCGCTACAGCGGGCCGAACGCTCACTGACGCTTGGGGCGAGCGGGGGCTGACCCGCCCCTGCCAACGACCTCCCGAGGTATTTCAGGGGCGCGCATGGAGGTGCCGCTCATGACGTGCTTCGCGTCCAGATTTCCGTGAAGCGGTCGAGCAGCGCGGCCGCCGCCGTCACGTCGTCCGTGAGCGGCCGGTCGGCCGGGTCCTCGTCGAGCACCGACTCGGCGAGCGCCAGGGCCCGCCCCACCGGAAGATCCGGGTTGGGCCTGAGGCCGCGCAGCCGCAACGCGCGTACGGCGGCGACGAGTTCGCAGCCGACGACGAGACGGTACGCGCCACACGACCGCAGGGTCTGACGTGCGGCGAGCGAGGCGAAGCTGGCCTGTTCCTCGACGCCCCGGGAGAGCACCGCGTGCCCGAGCGAGGCCGGTGCCGAGAAGGCCCGCACGTCACCGAGGGCGGCCCCGGCGGCGTACTCGAGGATCATCACTCCGGACGAGGCGGGCTCGTGGTCGGCGAGGAAAGGGCGCAGGCGGGTGTAGGCGGGCTCGTTGAGGGTGGACAGGCGGGACGTGGACAGGCGGGCCACCTGGGTGACCGCCAGCCGGAAGTGGTCCAGCGCCAGGGCGAGTTGGGTCAGGTAGAAGCCGCCGTGGTGGTAGGCGGCCATGTCCTCGGGAGAGATGAGCGGGTTCTCGGCGGCCGCGTTGATCTCGACGGCGAGGACCTGTTCCAGCGCGGCCGCCGCGTCCTGCGCGGGGCCGTGGACCTGGGGCAGGCAGCGGAAGCCGTACGGGTCCTGGATCCGGCCGAGCGGCGGGGACGGCCGTTCCGCAGCGCCGATCAACTCCCGCATCCGCCGGGCGACCTCGGCGCTGCCCCGGTGCGGGCGGGCCGCGTGCACGGGGGCGGCGTAGGGCTCGTGCGACCCGTCGACCGCGAGCAGTGACAGCGCGGCGACGACCTGGGTGGCACCGATGAGCCCGCGCAGTTCGTGCAGGGCCAGGGCGGCCTGGCCGAGGGTGAGAGCGTTGCTGCTGATGAGCGCGAGCGCGTCGTTGTTGTCGAGGGGTTGCGGCTCGGGGGCGCGGGCCACGGCGGTCCCAGTCGACGAACCCGCCCCGGGCGCGCCGGCCGTTCCCGCCCCCCGCCAAGGCCGTTCCCCGGCCAGTGCGAGGCCCACCTGTGCCAGTGCGGCTATGTCGCCCGTTCCCACCGAGCCGAACTCGTTGACGACCGGGTGCACTCCGGCCTCCAGCGCCTCGCACAGTGCGTTGATCACGCCGGGCCTCAGGCCGGCGCCTGCGGCCAACAGCTGATTGGCGCGTATGGCCAGCATGGCGCGCACCTGGCGGGCCGGAAGCTCCTCGCCGATGGCGCCGGCGTGGCTGCGCAGCAGGCGCAGGCCGTGTCCGGCGGCGTCCTCGGTGGGCACGTCCTCGTTCCGGTTGGCACCGACACCGGTGGAGCGGCCGTAGACGCGCCCGGTCGCCGCGATCTGCCGGGCGGCGTCCCAGGACTCGGTCACACGCTTCATCGCCTCGGCGTCGGGGACCGGCCGCGCAGCCCCGTCGGCCAGACGCACGACGTCCTCGACCTCGAGGCCGACTCCGTCGAGGACCACCGATCCGGAGCGCACGAAAGCGGGTGCGTCCACCATACGAGACGACATGAAGTCCAAACCCCCTTGAACTGGACGCTCGATCTCGGCCATCGGCCAGTCGGCACTTCGAATTGACGCCGACCTGTCGACAAGCCATTCACATATCGAGAACTCTGCATGACGTTATGCAGCCCGGCAAGGCACCGGACCGCCGACGGCGGCTCTGAGGGCGCCCGCCGGAAAGAGACCACCGCACTCCCGCGCGGGCCTCCTCGTAACGGATCGGGCAGTGCGTCGGGCAGCGGCTCCCGCCCGGCGAGCTGACGGGCGCTGAGAGAGTCCCTGACGTGCAGCAGGGCGAGCGGATTACCCCCGGTCTCGGCCACGAGCCGATCCCGCACCTTCCTCGGCGACGGGCCCGTCGACCACGGAGACCAGCAGTTCGCGGGCCGCGTCGGGAGCCGGCCCCTCGACGAGCAGCTCGTCCACACCGCCCCACGGCAGCCCTCCCGCTGCCGCCTGAGCCGCGTACGAGAGCAATGCCGTCTTGCCGGTACCCACGGCTCCCCTGACCACCAGCGTTCTGCTGCGCCCGGCCCGGACATCCGTCAGTACGGCGTCAATGAGCGCACATTCCCGCGTGCGCCCGACCAGTGGCATACGGCGAGCCCATGACAGGGGACACCGTCACCGCCGTGGCGGCGGATCCCGTCCTGCCGGCGGACCTGGCGCGGGCCGCGATCCTGCACCAGGTCATTGTCGCCGGCTTCACCCGCCTTGAATGTGTGCGGAGGACGGCCTCGACGCTTGGTAGCGGTCGAATGCATCCCGGGCGTCGGGGACGAATGGCTTGTCGCCCATCGCGGCGCGCAATTCGGCCGGTGTCAGCCAGGTGTGCCAGGCGATCTCCGAGGGGTCCGGGGTGATCGGGTCGTTGAGGGCTGCTTCGTGCAGGCCGAGCCAGTACGGGCTGATCGCGCCGTGGCACAGGTACTTGAACACGAACCGTGCAGGGGCGTGGACGCCGAGTTCCTCGGCCAGTTCGCGGGATGCGGCCGCCGGGTAGGACTCGCCTACGCCCACAGCTCCACCGACCAGCCAGTTGTACCGGCCGGGGAAGCGGGACGCATGGTCCGGACGCCGGTGGACGAGCAGCCGGCCGTCGGGGTCGCGGCAAACGGTGGTGGCAACCCTGTGCAGCCATCCGTGGCGGATGGCCGCACCTCGATCCACCACCGCCAGTACCTCATCCCGCTCGTCCACCCGTTCCACCAGCTCTCCCATGGCGAAGAGCGTTCCACACAGAAGAGCGGGCCGACCACGCCGGGCGCCTTCTTCAGTTGCAGTGGCAGCGGCGTCCCGGCGTCCCGAGTGATGAGCACCTCGGCCGCCTGAGCCGTCAAGCACTGCGTGTGTGCGAGTCTGACAGTGGGGCGAAGGCCGGCGGACACACGATTGGAGGGTGAGGTCGCGATGCGCGAGGCGTATCAAGCGGAGCTGGCTTCGATCAACGACGGGCTGGTGGAGATGGCGAACCTGGTCGGCTCGGCCATCGGTCTGGCCACCACCGCGCTCCTGGACGCCGATCTGCAGCTTGCCGAGAGCGTGATCTCAGCCGACGAGCAGGTCGATGACCTGCAGCGCGACCTGGAGAACCGGGCGATCACGGTGCTGGCGCGGCAGCAGCCGGTCGCGACTGACCTGCGGACGGTGGTCACGTCGCTGCGTATAAGCGCGGACCTGGAACGCTCCGGAGACCTGGCCCAGCATGTGGCCAAGCTGGCCCGGATGCGCTATCCCGAACGGGCCGTCCCCCACGATCTGCGCCGCACGATCCTGGAGATGGGCCGGCTCGCGCAGCGAATGATGGCGCAGGCGGCCGAAGTGATCCTCACCCAGGACGTCAAGGCGGCACTCCAGCTGGAGCAGGACGACGACCGCATGGACGAGCTCCACCGCGCGATCTTCCAGCACCTGATGGACGACCGGTGGCACCACGGGGTGGAGACGGCCGTGGACGTCGCACTGGTCGGCCGTTACTACGAGCGGTTCGCCGACCATGCGGTGTCGGTGGCCCGGCGTGTGGTCTACCTGGTCACGGGCGAGCGTGCGGATGACCTGCCCACCGACGGCCCCAGGGGCATGTGACCGTTTGCTTCGATCGCTGGGGCGCGGTTTCGCGCAGTCGATTGTTGAACGGATGGCTGTGAGGCTTCACGGTTTACGGGCCAGAAGCTGCACTGCCTGCGACCGGTGGCCGTTCATCGTGACGACGTCGATCCGGCGCTCGTCCACCAGGTCGAACCCGGACAGCACGGCGTGCAGCTCGGCGCTGTCGTGGTGTCGGAACACCGCGCCATCGTCAGTGGCGAACACCCCGTACGGAGCGCCGAACCTCTCCCCGTAGGTGGCATAGCGGTCCCGGTTTCGTTCGTCGTCCTGGAGAACCACGTCGCTGATGTAGAGCAGCCCGCCGGGCGCCAGCACGCGCATGAGCTCGCTGACGAGCTCGCGCTGGGCGCCGTCGTCAGGGACGCACGTCAGCACCGCGAACAACAGGACGACGTCGAAACTCCCCGATGCACACGACACGACAGGCGGGGTTTCCAGGACAGCGAAGCGGAGGTCGGGCCTCAGCCGGCGACCTCGCGCGATCAGCGCGGGTGACACGTCCACACCGGACACATCGCGGAAGCCGTGCTCGCTCAGTTCAGCCATGACCCGGCCGTACCCGCAGCCATAGTCCAAGATCCGAGCGTTCTGGTTCACCTGCTCCAGCCAGTCGAGGTTCACCGGGTGGGTGAACGTCTTCGTGGCGCCGACGCCGTCCCAGTACTCGATCTGGCTGCCAAGATGCTTCATGCGAGTGCAGCCTACGGCCCTCCGCAGGTGCGGGTCGGGCGTTTGTGGCTGATCCCGCGATCACGGCCCCGGTTATCCCCGGGCGGCACAGGTGGTCCCTCGCACTGCACGCAGGCCGCCGCCGGCCGCTCGAGAGGGCGGGCGAGTGACCTCAGCTCGAGCCGGGCGGCGCCGTCTCGCCGACGTCCTCGTCCGGTTCCGCACTCGCCGGGCGAAGCGATTTGTCGATCGCCTTCCGCCGAGGCGGCCGTGCCCCGGCGACCGAGTCAGCAGCACGAGCCAGCTCGGCCCTCAACTGGTCGAATGCCGGCGCCCCTGACAGATCCCGCAACCTGCGACTTCTGCTCATGCAGCACCAACGCGCCACCACGCCGCACGTAACCGAAATGCCACCGAATGGAGCACCTCTTGATCGGCGCACGCTGAGGTAGCTGTCTGGCGGGCGCAGCTGCGGAATGCGGTTCTTTGACTGGAGGAGCCGGCGGCCGTGCCGGCCGGGGGACGCAGGCTCGCGTAAGGGGAGCGGACGTACTGCGCGGGAGCGGACGCAGGTTCGGCAGCGTGGGTTGCTTCATCCCCTCCACCTATTTACGTGAACCGTGCAACCATACGGTTCCTTTACGTGTCCATCACACGTACACCACGAAACCCTGGGGGGATCATGAGCCAACAGCAGTATCCGCAGCAGCAGCCGGGCTGGAGCGGCCCGCAGCAGCCGGGCTACGGCGCCCCGCCGCCGTTCCAGCCGCAGCCGCCGAAGAAGTCCAACGCGGGCAAGGTGATCGGCTTCGGCTGTCTCGGCGTCGTCGCCGTCGTCATCGTCATCGGCATCGTCAGCGCGGTCGTCGGCAGCGGCGGCGGCAGCACGGTCACGGACAAACCGCAGGCGAAGGCCTCCACTGGTGCGGGCGCGGGCGGCAGTCAGAAGAAGGCCACGGAGGAGCCGGCCGCGAAGAAGCCTGACGTTGCCGAGGTCGGCGACACGATCACGGTGAAGGGCATGGAGGACGGCAGCCGGCTGGATGTCACCGTCGTCAAGGTCGCTGACCCTGCCAAGTCCAGCGACGAGTTCATGACCCCCGACGCCGGAAAGCGGTACGTGGGCGTGCAGTTCCGGCTCGTCAACACGGGCACGGCTGTGTACAGCGACAGTCCCTCAAACGGTGCGCAGGTCGCTGACACGCAGGGGCAGCAGTTCCAGTCGACGTTCGCGGACATCACCGCCGGGCCGTCCATGTCCGCCGACGTGAAGCTCAAGCCGGGCGCCAAGGCGCTGGGTTGGATCGTGTTCGAGGTGCCGAAGGGCTCGAAGGCGGCGACAGTGCAGTTCACGATGGACTCGGGATTCGCGGATCAGACCGGGGAGTGGAAGCTGCCCTGACTCGGCGTTGAGTATGGCCCGGCCGTTCGCGTGAGCGGCCGGGCCTTCCGAGGTGCCTCCTGAATTCGATCTCGGGCGCCACGCTGGTCGACTTCGGCCGGGGCCTGGTGGTCAACGACCGGCTGCGAGACCGCGTGACGCGCGCACAGGTCACGGAGGGACTGCGACCGCTGCTCGCGCTGCCGGTCGAGTTCGTGTTCCCGGCGGGCGCGGAGCGCCCTCGATGACGGGTTGCCGGTGCGGGCGGCCACCACAGAGTCCGGTGCCGGTGTGGGGGAAGTGGCGGGCCACTACAGCGTGTCCGGGTCGTCTGCCGGCCGCAGCCGCCGGCGTCAACGAACCCTCTTGAGCAGCCAGACCTGGTCCGCGTGGAACACCGTCCGGTACGTGGCGTGCCGATAGTTGCCGGTCACCGCGGAGGGCTCCACCTGCCACTGCCACCAGGTGCCCTGCGCCTGGTCCAGAAGGATCCACTGGGGTGCTGCCGGGCATCGGTTCCAGCACACGTCGTTCCGGGCGCCCAGCGAGGCCAGTTGGCCCATGGTCGCGGCCACTGTCTGTCCCGACGGGATCATCCGCTCAGCCTGCGCCGCCGCTTCGATGTGCCGGGGAGTGCGGTAGGTGCCCGGCTGCCACAGCTCATGCAGGGGCGACTGGAACACCATGGCGGCGGCCACGGCCACCATCAGCGCCGGTCCGTGCGCGCCAAGCCAGGGCGACAAGCTGCGCCGCGCCCACGACGGCCGGGCACGCAAACGGTGGAGACCGTCGATGGCCGCGACGAACAGGATCGGCATGGCGGTCGCGCTGTAATGCCAGCTGGTGCCCCAGTAGGCGTGGTTGGAGGAGACGAGCCGCAGGGCCACAGCGGGCACGGCGGCGAGCGCCAGCGGCGAACGCAGGGCAAGACCGGCCGTAGGCAGTAGGAGCAGCGCGAGCAGCGGGCCCTTCGCCTCCCAGCTGGTCGCCAGGACACCAAGATGGTGAGGGCTGTCCTTCCAGTACGGGTAGGTGCCGCTCGGGTTCATCGCCGGTATGAGGACGTAGGTGGCGAGCAGGGCCCAGCCGACTCCCCACGCGGCGAGCAGCCCTCCTGCGAGCCTCTGCCGGCAGAACAGCGCCAGGATCAGGCCGATCGTGGCGAGCGTCCAGCCCTGGTCCTCTTTGACCCATACCAGAGGGACGGCCCACCAGAAGGCCGCCCACGGAAAGCCGCGGGCCAGGGCGGACATCGAGCAGGCCAGGAGCGGCACGGCGAAGGCGATCTCGTGGAAGTCGTACCACACCATGTTGGCAAGGCCCCACGACAGGCCGTAGGTCGCGGCGATCAGCCGGGCTTCGTTCCGCGTCAGCAGCTGCTCGGCCGCCCGGTATACCGGCACCACGGAAGCGGCGGCCAGCGCGGCTTGGGCAACAAGCAGCGTCACCGCGGACGGGAACAAGCGGAAGAACGGCGCGAGGACCATGAGGACGGGCGAGTAATGGTCGCCCCGCTGGTCCATGTCCTTGATCGCCACCATCGGCGCGTCGCCCTTGGCGTAGTGGGCCACGGCCTCGGTGAAGATGCCCAGGTCCCAGGAGGCCGGGCTGCCGGTCAGGTATCGGGCCACGGACAACGTCGTGTACAGGGCGAACACCGCGGTGACGATGGTCCACAGCGCCGGATCGCCCGCCCGTATCCGGTGGACGGGCGTGACGTGGTGGACGGCTGAGGGGCTGTCGGATATGGCGGGCACCGCTACAGCATCACCACTCTGCCCCCACAGCTCAACTGGACTCCTATGACTTCACTTCGCACCGGCACCCTTGCACCGCCCCCGCACCACCGGGCGCGGTCGCTCGTCGGTAACGCGTGGATGCTCGGCCGGACCTCCACGATGATGTCCGCGTCCGCTTCGTCGCCCTCTTCGTCGCGCCAGAGGAAGACCCGTACGTGCCTCGCCCGAGGGAGGCCGAGGGCCTGCCACTCGGTCATCAGGTCGGCGACGACGAGAGAGACGGCGTATCGAGGTCCCTCGCTCATGTCATCGGTGGTGATCATGCCCCGCCACCGTTCGGGGTCTCTGCCGTAGGGGCGCCACCCCTCCGAGCCGTGCGGCTCGAACACCCGGTACACCCAGTCCGTCTCGGTGTCCATGCATCGATCCTGTCACCACGGACGAAGCACGGCATCAGATCCACCGTCGACCGCTCCTGCAACGACGGAGAGCCGCAGCCGCAGATCACAACACGGACACAGCGTCACTCGAAGATCACTCAAAGTGCGCGTTCGGGTGCATGATTTCGGCCACCACTCGGCCTCCAAGGAGACCCATGCGCCGCCACACCATCTCCCTGCTCGCCGCAGCCGTGCTCATGCTGACCGGATGCTCCGCCATGGGCTCCGGCAGCGACGAATCCTCGGCGCCGAGCCCCTCCGCGACAGCCGGAGCGGCCGACGACGCCGCCCGCGCGGAGCGGATCGCCACGTGCACCAAGGCGATCGTCGCCGCGAAGAACGACACCGCGGACGACGGCCTGCCCCAGTGCGCGAAACTGTCGCCGGACGACTACCTCAAGGCCATCGAGGATGCGAAGAAGCAAGGAGGTGGAGCGCCGTAGAAGCGGATCGACGCGCCGGGGTGTCCGCCACCAGCGGCAGGGACCGGCCCCGTCGGAATCCCGGCGGGGCGCCGCTCGGCCGTTGCGGACAGCGGGTGTCCGCAAGCCCCGCTACCGTCCTGGCATGACGAAGACGAGCCCCGCCGCACGGAGGGCCGACCGGTCCACAGCCACCGCTCCCGTCCTCCCGCACCGCGCCCTCAACCGCGCCACCCTCGCCCGTCAGCTGCTGCTCCGCCGCTCGCCGCTGCCCGCGAAGGCGGCCGTCGCGCACCTGGTCGGCCTCCAGGCGCAGAACGTCAAGCCGCCGTACTACGCGCTCGCGGCACGGCTGGAGGGCTTCGCGCCCGAGCACCTGTCGCGGCTCATGGCCGACCGCGAGGTCGTCCGAATCGTCACCCTGCGGTCCACCATCCACACGCACACCGCCGACGACTGCCTCACCCTGCGGCCGTTCGTCCAGCCCGCACGCGACCGGGAACTCACCGCCTTCCGCAAGGGTCTCGCAGGCGTCGACCTCGACCGGCTCGCCGCCCTCGCCGGCGACCTTATGGAGGCCGGACCGCGCACCATGGCCCAACTGCGGGACGCGCTGCTCGCCGAGTGGCCGGACGCCGACCCGCAGGCCCTCGCACTCGCCGCCCGCTGCCGGCTGCCCCTCGTACAGGTCACCCCACGCGGTCTGTGGGGGCTGAGCGGCCAGGTCGCGCTCACCACCGCCGAGCACTGGCTCGGGCGCCCCGCCGAGTCCGCCCCGGCGCCCGACTCCGTCGTCCTGCGCTACCTCGCCGCCTTCGGTCCGGCCTCGGTGAAGGACATGCAGACCTGGGCGGGCCTCACGAGGCTGCGGGAGGCCTTCGAGCGGCTGCGCCCACGGCTCGTGACCTTCCGCGACGAGCACGGCGTCGAACTCTTCGACCTGCCCGACGCCCCCCGCCCCGACCCGGACACCCCGGCCCCGCCGCGCTTCCTGCCCGAGTACGACAACCTGCTCCTCTCCCACGCCGACCGCTCCCGCGTCGTGCCCGGCGCCCTCAAGGGCCGCAACGCGGTGGGCAACCAGGCCTACCGCCCCCTGCTCGTCGACGGCTTCCTCGCGGGCGTGTGGAAGCTGGAGGACGACGCGCTCGTCATCGAGCCGTTCCGCGGGCTGACCGGGGCCGAGCGGGACGAGGTGGCCGAGGAGGGGGCGCGGATGCTGAAGACGATGCACGAGGGCACGGCGTACGACATCCGGTTCGGTACCGTCGTCCCCCCACGCCCCTGACGCCCGGTCCGCGACGCGGTCCCCCGGCTCCTCAATCCGCCCGCCCGGTCACCGCCACCGTCAGCCCCAGCCCGATCATCGTGCACCCGCCCGCGCCGCCGATCAGCGACAAGCGGCGGTCGGATCGGGCGAACCAGGTGCGGGCAGCGGACGCCGTCAGCCCCCACAAGGTGTCCGTGACCAGGCCGATCGCGATCGGGACCAGGCCCAGCAGCAGCATCTGCAACGGCACACGACCCGCCGAGTGGTTCACGAACTGGGGGAGTACCGCGGCGAAGAACACCACCCCCTTGGGGTTGGTCGCGCCCACCAGGACGCCGTCCAGGACCGTACGGAGATCGCCGCGCGCCGGGCCCGTCGGCACGGCCCTGATCGCCGACGCCCTCAACTCCTTCCGGTGCCGGAACGCCTGCACGCCCAGGAGGACCAGGTACGCCGCCCCCGCCAGCTTCACCGCCATGTAGAGGGCGACCGACCGCTCGACCAGCGAGCCGATGCCGACCGCGACCGCCACCACCAGCAGGTAGGAGCCGAAGACGTTGCCGAGCGCGGTCGCCACGGCGGTGCGGCGGCCGTGCGCGAGCGCCCTGCCGATCACGAACAGCACACTGGGACCGGGGATCACGATCACCAGCAGGGACATCGCGGCGAACGCCAGAAAGCGGTCTGTGGACACCATGAGCGACCCTCCCATCCGTCGCCCATTCAAACAGGCGGGGGAGTGCCGGGCCATGGAAGTGACGTGGAAAGGGGGCGTTGCGGGCCGCTCGTGGAGGCCCGCAACGCCCCCTGGTATCTACCT
Source organism: Streptomyces cynarae (assembly GCF_025642135.1). Taxonomy (NCBI): domain Bacteria; kingdom Bacillati; phylum Actinomycetota; class Actinomycetes; order Kitasatosporales; family Streptomycetaceae; genus Streptomyces; species Streptomyces cynarae. Next base: position 6,895,996 of record NZ_CP106793.1, read on the forward strand.
GGGGTGTCACCCCAGGAGCCTTCTGGGACTCACGTGTCGACCTGCGCGGTCACCACACGCTCCGCACGGCCGTCGCCCAGGAAGTGATCCCTGCCAGGACGCCCCCGGTGAGCGGGGGACCGCCGCTGTCGCCCTGGCAGGTGTCCATGTCGCCGGAGGAAGTGAGCGTGCCCGTGGCGGCGGCAGCGGTCGCCAGGGCGGCAGCGGCGGCCTTTCTGACGCGTTTCGGCCCGGACATGGGTCTCCTCGTGGGGTTGCCGGTGGGGGGTCGCGCGAGTGGGGACCGGCCCCGGTGTGCCCGGCGAGCGGCACGCCTTTACGCTAGAAGCCGGAGCGGTCCGCTCCCAATGAGGGAACGCCCTAGGCGAGTTGGGCAGGGAAAACCCTCGGTCCACGCGCGTGAACCGGCCAAGGGGCGTGCCGTGTGCGCTGGTTCAGCTCGCGCGGTGCCCGGCCGCCAGACGCACGATGTCCACCCGTGACCGGATGCCCAGCTTGCGGTAGACCCGGGTCAGCGTGGCCTCCACGGTCTTGACGCTGATGAACAGCCGGGCCGCGATCTCCCGGTTCGTCGCGCCCTCCATGACCAGCGCGGCGACCTGCCGTTCCGTCGCGGCCAGGCTGTCGAGGGCGGCCGCAGCGACCGGCGCCGGACCCGTCGGATGAGGCTCCGACCTCGCCGGATCCGTGACCGTGGCCGTCTCCACCAGGCGCAGCCACGGCATCGCCCGGCAGCGGCGGAAGAGACGGGTCGCCTCGTCGTAGGACGCCGGTCCCGACCGCCCGGCGCGCAGCCCCGCCAGCGCGTATGCCGCCCGGGCCTCCTCGAGGCCGTAGCCGAGCCTCGCGAGCTGGTCCCGCGCCGCCGTCAACTGACGTTCTGCCGCGTCCACTTCACCACGTGCGGCCCTGACCAGGGCCTCCGCCCGGTCCAGCACCGCGAGCACGCTCTCCCGCCGGAGCCTGAGCGCGTGGGCGCGGGCGGCGTCGATGACGTCCTGCGCCTCGGCCGGCTCCCCGACGCGTACGAGCGCCTCCGCGAGGTCGCCGTGCCAGCGGCCCCGAGCCGGATCGGTGACCCCGAGCCCCTCCTCCAGCTCCCTCACCCGGCGCAGGGACCGAACGCTCCCCGCCGCGTCCCCGGCGACCAGCTGGGCGTGCCCCAGCGCGGCCAGCGCCCGCGACAGGTAGATCACGTCGCCGTCCTCCTCGGCCCGGGACACGGCCTCCTGGGCCAGTGTCAGGGCCCGCTCCGCCTCGCCGCCCGCCGCCTCCGCCAGTGAGGTGAGCATGGCGCTGGCGGCCTCCCCGATCCCCGTGTCCCGCGCCAGCCTGAGGCTCTCCCGCGCGAGGTCGAGGGCCCGCCCGCAGTGTCCGGCCCGCAGTTCGGTCTCGGCGAGGCCGCGCAGGAAGTGGACCTCGGCCTCGACCACGCCGCGCCGCCGCACCTCGCGCAGCAGCGCGCTGACCGTCTTGCGCGCCTCCGAGAGCTGGTCGCTCATGATCAGCCAGCGGAACCGCACGGCCCCGACACCGTTGTGGTCGCACGCCACCCGCGCGTCCTGCGGTTCCCTCATCGCCCGCTTGATGGTGCGCGGTGCGTCCGGGTGCCCCATCAGGGTCTCGGCCTGCGCCTGGAAGGCGAGGGCCAGCAGCTCGTTGCGCCGGTCACCGGCCCGCGCCGCCAGCTCCGCGGCGAGGGCGCCCTCCTGTCGGGCCCGGGCGAAGTCGCCCTCCACCAGCAGTGCCCGCCAGGCCAGCTGGTAGTGCACCAGGGTGAGCAGCCGGGGGTCGTCGCCCGCGTCCGCCAGCGCCTGCGGGAAGACCGCGTCGACCTCGGCCATCGCGTGCCCGGCGGCGTCGATCACCACCATCCAGGCCCGCACCCTGTCCGCCGGTTCCGTCGCGTGGGCCAGCACCTCGCGGGCGATGTCCCGGGCGAGGTCGGTCTCCCCGGCGGTCAGCGCGTCCTCGGCGGCCTGCAACCGCCGCTCGTCCGGGCCCGGCACCGCGTCCGCAGGGGTGTGCCGGGCGGCGAGCAGCCCGAGCCCCGCCGCCACCGAGGGCGCGCCCCGGTCCCGGGCGGCGGACGCGGCCTCGGCGAGCCGCTGCGCGCGCCCGCGGATCCGTGCCGGTGGTCGCCAGCGCCAGGTGCCGGGCCCGCTCGATCGGGTCGGAGGCCGCCGTCGACAGCGCCGCGTGCACGGCGCGCCGCTCCTGGGCGCTCGCCTGCGCGTACAGCGCGGCCGATATCAGCGGATGCGCGAACCGCACGCCCGGTGCGTCCCGCTCCGTCACCAGCAGCCCGAGCGCGGCGGCCTGCGCGGTCTCCGCCTCCGCGTTGTCCCGGCCGGCCGCGCGCAGCAGTGCCAGTGTGGGGCGGGCTCCCGCGCTCGCCACGAGCAGGGTGCGGCGGGCCTCGTCGGACAGTGCCTCCAGCCGGTTGAGCACCAGGGTCCTGAGCGAGGTCGGCACGGGCAGCGGCTCACCGGGCCTCGGCGGAGTCGGGCTCTCGGCGAGGGCGCGGCCGAGCTCCAGAGCGAACAGCGGGTTGCCGCCGCTGGTGCGGTGGATCTCCCGCACGGTGGAGCGGGGCAGTCCCGTGTAGCCGCGGTGGTCGAGGAGCGTGGCGATCCGGGCGCGCGAGAGCGGGCCCACCTGGAGGGCGAGGGTGTCCGGCGGGGACGCGCCCAGATAGCGGTCGTACTCCTGGCCCTGCTCGGCATGGGTGCGCACCGCGCAGAGCATCTGCACCGGAGTGCCGCCGAGGCGCCGCGCGGCGAAGCCGAGGAGTTCGGTGCTGGCCGGATCCAGCCACTGAAGGTCGTCGGCGACGATCAGCACGGGACCGCGGGCGGCCAGCGCACGGAGGGTGGAGAGCACGGCGAGCCGCAGCGCGAGTCCGTCCCGCTGCATCGTGGACTCGCCGCGCCCGGTGAGCGCGGACTCCAGGGCGGTGCGCTGGGGGGCGGGCAGCCGGTCGGCGACCTCGTCCATGACGAGCCCGAGCAGGTCGGCTAGGGCCAGGAAGGGAAGGTGGGATTCGGACTCGGTCGCCGAGCAGCGCAACACGGTGCGCACCGTTTCGCCGTATTCCGCGGCCAGCGTCCGCAGGACCGTCGACTTTCCTATTCCGGCGGGGCCGTGCAGCAGCACACTTCCCCCGTCGGCGAGCTGCCGGCGCGCCGCCGTGCACAGCTCCTCCCGGCCGATGACCAGGTCATGGTGGGGTCTCGCAGGCTCCTTGAAGTCCCGTCGCACGGTGCCGCTCCCCTCCGGGTGTCGTGTCCTGGCCAATATTAGGCGTCCCGTCATTGAAAATTCCGACGACGGCATGGTGAGGGAAACAACAAGCGGTGACTCGAGGGAATTTCATCGGAGTACCTAATGAATCGGAAACTACAGGTCTACGGGAGCAACCCGGCCCGCCGCGCCGCCACCACCGCCTCCCATCTGCTGTGCGCGCCGAGCTTCCGCATCGCCGAGCGCAGGTACCCCTTCACTGTCTCCGGGCGCAGCCCCAGCCGCTCGGCGGCCGCCGCGTTGGTCGAGCCGACCGCCACACACGCCAGGACGTCCACCTCCCGCGGGGACAGACCCACGTTCCCCGCCGCCGGTCCCGGGGAGGCCGCCCCGGCCAGCCGCCCGCACACATCGAGGAGCTCCGCCCGCAGCGCCACGTCCTCCACCCGCTGGGCGAGCGCCCGCAGCGCGCCGTGCGCCTCCCGCACCTGCTCCCAGGCCGCCCCGGCCGGGCCGGAGGGCTCCCGCACCGCCGTCAGCAGGCTGCGCGCCTCGTCCCGGGCGACCAGCGCCTGCTCCACGTCCCGTGCCGCCTCCACCGCCGCGCTCAGCGTGCGGTCGCCCAGCGGCTGCGCCGTCCGCAGGGCGCCGTAGAGCACCCCGCGCACCCGGCGCCGTACGACGACCGGCACCGCGAGGACGGACCTCAGGCCCTCCGTCGCCACCGCCGCGTCGTACTCGTGGCTGATCTGCCGGGACGCCGAGTAGTCGGTCACCGCGCACGGCCGGGCCAGCGCCGTCACCTTGCCGCCCAGGCCACTGCCGGAGACGACGGCGAGCGAGCTGAGCGCCGTCGTCGCGGTGCCGCTCAGTTCGCTGATGCGTATCTGCGGCCGCCCGGACTCCACCAGTCCGCCGAAGGCGACCGGCAGCCCCGTGACCCGCCGCAGCCGCACCAGCGCGCTCCGCACCTGAACCGTTTCGGCTGCGTCAACTGCCACGTGCTCGCCCCTCCGTCGCGGCGCACCCCCCGTTCGGGGGTGGTGAGACCTGCGTCACCGATTACACGATGTGAGACGGCTGTCCGGCAATGAGGAGGACACATGACGGCGAACACCGACGCGACGGACGCGTTCCGGACCGCGCGGGACTTCCTGCTGGCGCACCGGGAGGACTACGCGACGGCGTACGAGGGCTTCCGCTGGCCGCGGCCGGCGTGCTTCAACTGGGCGCTCGACTGGTTCGACGTCATCGCGGACGGCAACGACCGCACCGCACTGCACATCGTGGAGGAGGACGGCTCCGAGGAACGCCTCACCTTCGCCGAGATGTCCGAGCGCTCGAACCGGGTCGCCGGCTGGCTCCGGGAGCGGGGCGTGCGCGCGGAGGACCGCATCCTGGTCATGCTGGGCAACCAGACCGAGCTGTGGGAGACCGCGCTGGCGGCGATGAAGCTGCGTGCGGTCGTCATTCCGGCCACCCCGCTGCTCGGCCCCGCGGACCTGCGCGACCGTGTCGACCGAGGAAGGGTCCGGCATGTGATCGTGCGGGCCGAGGACACGGGCAAGTTCGCCGAGGTGCCCGGCGACTACAGCCGGATCGCGGTCGGCGGCGCGCCGGAGGGCTGGCGGGCCTACGAGGACGCGTACGCGGCCGACACGGACTTCGAGCCGGACGGTCCCACCCACGCCGACGACCCGCTGATGCTCTACTTCACCTCGGGCACCACCGCCCGGCCCAAACTGGTCGAGCACACCCATGTGTCGTACCCGATCGGTCATCTGGCGACGATGTACTGGATCGGCCTCAGGCCCGGGGACGTCCACCTGAACATCTCCTCACCGGGCTGGGCCAAGCACGCCTGGTCCAACCTGTTCGCCCCGTGGAACGCGGAGGCCACCGTGTTCATCCACAACTACACACGCTTCGACGCGCCCCGACTGATGGCGGAGATGGACCGCGCGGGCGTGACGACGTTCTGTGCGCCGCCGACCGTGTGGCGCATGCTGATCCAGGCCGACCTCACCCAGCTCGCCACCCCGCCGCGCGAGGCGGTCGCCGCCGGGGAGCCGCTGAACCCCGAGGTGATCGAGCAGGTGCGCAGGGCCTGGGGGGTGACCATCCGGGACGGCTTCGGGCAGACCGAGACGGCCGTGCAGGTCTCCAACAGCCCCGGCCAGCCGTTGAAGACGGGCTCCATGGGGCGGCCGAGCCCCGGCTTCCGCGTGGAGCTGCTGGATCCGGTGAGCGGCGCGCCGGGCGCGGACGAGGGCGAGATCGCGCTCGACCTGTCCGTACGGCCGGTCGGCGTGATGACCGGCTACCACGGCGACCCCGACCGTACGGCCGAGGCCATGGCGGGCGGCTACTACCGCACCGGCGACATCGGCTCCCGGGACGCGGACGGCTACATCACCTACGTCGGGCGGGCCGACGACGTCTTCAAGGCCTCCGATTACAAGATCTCCCCGTTCGAGCTGGAGAGCGCGCTCCTGGAGCACGAGGCGGTGGCCGAGGCGGCCGTCGTACCGGCGCCGGACGAACTGCGCCTCGCCGTCCCGAAGGCGTACGTGGTGCTCGCCGCGGGCTGGGAGCCCGGCCCGGACACCGCGAAGGTCCTCTTCGAGCACTCCCGCGAGGTGCTGGCCCCCTACAAGCGCATCCGCCGCCTGGAGTTCGGGGACCTGCCCAAGACCGTCTCCGGCAAGATCCGCCGGATCGAGCTGCGCGAGGCCACGGCCGCCGGCTCGCAGAACGAGTACCGCGAGGAGGACTTCCGGTGACGGAACCGACGGAGCTGTCGTACACGCACGGGACCAGCACGACGCCGCTCCTCGGCGACACCATCGGCGCCAACCTCGACCGCGCGATCGCCGCGTACCCCGAGCGAGAGGCCCTGGTCGACGTGGAGTCCGGACGGCGCTGGACCTACACCGAGTTCGGCGCCGCGGTCGACGAGGTGGCGCTCGGGCTGCTCGCCAAGGGCGTGCGCAAGGGCGACCGGGTCGGGATCTGGGCGGTCAACTGCCCCGAGTGGGTGCTGGTGCAGTACGCCACCGCGCGGATCGGCGCGATCATGGTGAACATCAACCCCGCCTACCGCGCCCATGAGCTTCAGTACGTGCTGAAGCAGGCCGGGATCTCGCTCCTGGTCGCCTCCCTCGCCCACAAGACGAGCGACTACCGGTCCCTGGTCGACCAAGTGCGCGGCGGCTGCCCGGAGTTGCGCGAGACCGTCTACATCGCCGACCCCACCTGGGACGCGTTCACGGCGGGCGCGGCGTCGGTCCCGCAGGACCGACTGGCGTCCCTCGCGGGCGAGTTGAGCTGCGACGACCCGGTCAACATCCAGTACACGTCGGGCACCACCGGCTTCCCGAAGGGCGCCACCCTCTCCCACCACAACATCCTCAACAACGGCTACTGGGTGGGCCGTACGATCGGCTACACGGAGCAGGACCGGGTGTGTCTGCCGGTGCCGTTCTACCACTGCTTCGGCATGGTGATGGGCAACCTGGGCGCCACCTCCCACGGGGCCTGCATCGTCATCCCGGCGCCGTCCTTCGACCCCCGGGCCACCCTGGAGGCCGTCCAGCAGGAGCGCTGCACCTCCCTGTACGGCGTGCCGACGATGTTCATCGCCGAGCTGAACCTGCCCGGCTTCGCGGACTACGACCTGTCGTCCCTCAGGACCGGCATCATGGCGGGCTCGCCGTGTCCGGTCGAGGTGATGAAGCGGGTGGTCGGCGAGATGCACATGGAGCAGGTGTCCATCTGCTACGGCATGACGGAGACCTCCCCGGTCTCGCTGCAGACCCGGATGGACGACGACCTGGAGCACCGCACGGGCACCGTGGGGCGGGTCCTCCCGCACATCGAGGTCAAGATCGTCGATCCGGCGACCGGGGTGACCCTGCCGCGCGGCGCGGCGGGGGAGCTGTGCACCCGCGGCTACAGCGTGATGCTCGGCTACTGGAACGAGCCCGAGAAGACCGCGGAGGCCGTCGACACCGGCCGCTGGATGCACACCGGCGACCTCGCGCTGATGCGGGAGGACGGGTACGTCGAGATCGTCGGCCGCATCAAGGACATGATCATCCGCGGGGGCGAGAACATCTACCCGCGCGAGATCGAGGAGTTCCTGTACGCGCATCCGAAGATCGCCGACGTGCAGGTGGTCGGGGTCCCGCACGAGCGGTACGGCGAGGAGGTCCTGGCCTGCGTGATCCCGCGCGACCCGGCCGACCCGCCGACCCTCGAGGAGCTGCGGGCCTTCTGTGAGGGACAGCTCGCCCACTACAAGATCCCGAGCCGGCTGCAGACCCTGGACGCCTTCCCGATGACGGTCTCGGGGAAGGTCCGCAAGATCGAGCTGCGGGAGAGGTTCGCGGAACCGGTTTAGGAGAAGGGCCGTTCAGGCCAGGCCGGCGGCCAGATCGTCGGCCTGCCTGTTGACCGGCTGGGGCGCGCCGGTGAGGTCGAGGACGAAGAGCGGGACGCCGAGACGGTCGGCGGCGGCACGCGCTGCGTCGGCGTATCCCGCCAGTGAGAAGCACACGCAGCGTGCTGACTCCGACAGGGCGGTGAGCCACAGGCACTCCACGTCCCGCAGCGACGCCGGACGCATCGTCGGCTCCACCAGCGCCCGCATCCCCTCCGCCGTGAGCAGGACCCCGCTGGGCGGACGCTCCTGGGCTCGCCGGACGTCGTGGTGGCCGAGTCGGCGCAGACAGAGCGCGGCCGCGCCGATGGCGTCGGCGGCCGTGCGGATGGTGACGGGCTTGAAGACGGGCTCCTGTTCGCGCCGACCGCCCGCGCCGTCCGTGGCGGAATCCGGGCGTGGCGCCCCGCTCACCGGGGCCTCACTCACCGGGACGCGGAGGATCGTCCCGCACGGGCAGTCCAGCTCCGGGCAGGGCCACTCGCCCTCGCGGCCACAACTCCCGCAGCGGACCGCGACCCAGTCGTCGTCCCAGGTGCGGTGAGTGACCACGGAGGGCCGCGAGAGACGGTTCAGCGGCGGGGCGACGGGCGCGCCGCACACGCACGGATACGAAGGCGCGGCGTACACATGTTGGCGCCGGCAGACCGGACACGACACCGGCACGCTCTCGGGCATAGCTCCCATGGTGCTTCCGCGGATGCCCACTTGTCCTCGACTTCGGCGATCGCGCACGCCTGATGGGCCGTCTCTTGACGGCTCTCCCCGCCATGCCTACATTGCTTCCAGATAGCAGAAACAATATTCCGCCATACGGAATAACCGAAAGGCCCATTGGTGCTCACCGCGGGGCGCGACGGGAGCGCGAGTCCGACAGCCGAAGCAGGAGTACTCCATGGCTCGTATGACCGCTGCCCGCGCGGCAGTCGAGATTCTCAAACGTGAGGGCGTCCGGGACGCGTTCGGGGTTCCGGGCGCCGCGATCAACCCCTTCTACGCCGCCCTGAAAGCATCCGGCGGCATCCACCACACCCTGGCCCGCCATGTCGAGGGTGCGTCCCACATGGCGGAGGGCTACACCCGTACCCGCCCCGGCAACATCGGCGTGTGCATCGGAACCTCCGGCCCGGCCGGCACCGACATGATCACCGGGCTCTACTCGGCGACCGGCGACTCGATCCCGATCCTCTGCATCACCGGCCAGGCCCCGACCGCGGTGCTCCACAAGGAGGACTTCCAGGCCGTCGACATCGCCTCGATCGCCGCGCCGGTGACGAAGATGGCCGTCACCGTGCTGGAGGCCGCGCAGGTGCCGGGCGTCCTCCAGCAGGCGTTCCACCTGATGCGCTCCGGTCGCCCGGGACCCGTCCTGATCGACCTGCCGGTCGACGTCCAGCTCACCGAGATCGAGTTCGACCCCGAGACCTACGAGCCCCTGCCGGTCTACAGGCCCGCCGCGACCCGCGCCCAGATCGAGAAGGCGCTCGCCCTGCTGAACGCCTCCGAACGCCCGCTGATCGTCGCCGGAGGCGGGATCATCAACGCCGACGCGACCGAACTCCTCGTGCGTTTCGCGGAATTGACGGCCATTCCCGTCGTCCCGACCCTGATGGGCTGGGGAGCCATCCCCGACGACCACGAGTTGCACGCCGGCATGGTCGGCCTCCAGACCTCTCACCGGTACGGCAACGCGACCTTCCTGGAGTCCGACTTCGTCCTGGGCATCGGCAACCGCTGGGCCAACCGCCACACCGGGCGCATCGACGTCTACACGGCCGGGCGGACATTCGTCCACGTCGACATCGACCCCACCCAGATCGGCAGGATCTTCGCCCCCGACTACGGCATCGCCTCCGACGCGAAGGCGGCCCTGGGCCTGTTCGTCGAGGTGGCCGAGGAGCTGAGGCGGGCCGGCCGGCTCCCCGACCGTTCCGCCTGGGCCGCCGCCGCGCGGGAGAAGAAGGCCCGCCTGAAGCGCCGTACGCACTTCGACGACATCCCGATCAAACCGCAGCGCGTCTACGAGGAGATGAACAAGGCCTTCGGCCCCGAGACGCGGTATGTGACGGCGATCGGCCTCTCCCAGATCGCCGGCGCCCAGATGCTGCACGTGTACCGCCCGCGGCACTGGATCAACTGCGGCCAGGCGGGCCCCCTCGGCTGGACGGTCCCCGCCGCGCTCGGCGTGGCGAAGGCCGACCCGGAGGCGTCCGTGGTCGCGCTGTCCGGCGACTACGACTTCCAGTTCATGATCGAGGAGTTGGCGGTCGGCGCCCAGCACAGGATCCCGTACGTCCACGTCCTCGTGAACAACTCCTACCTCGGCCTGATCCGCCAGGCACAGCGGGCCTTCGACATGGACTTCCAGGTCAGGCTGGAGTTCGAGAACATCAACTCACCCGAACTGGGCGTCTACGGCGTCGACCACGTCAAGGTCGCCGAGGGCCTGGGCTGCAAGGCGATCCGGGTGACGGACCCCGACGACCTGGCCCCGGCCTTCGAACAGGCCAAGAAGCTCGCCGCCGAGTACCGGGTGCCCGTGGTCGTCGAGGCGATCCTGGAGCGCGTCACCAACATCTCCATGTCGACCACCAACGACATCAGCGAGGTCGTGGAGTTCGAGGAGAGCGCCTAGCGTCGTGACCGCGAAGGTTCGCCGGGTCGGTCAGGTTGCGGCACAGGTAGTACGGCGGACGGCGGGAATCGGCACGCGGCCGTATCCATGGGTGGCTCCCGGACGGGCAGGCCCGGAGAGCTGAGCGGTCACCGGGAAATCGTGGAGTTCGTCGGCGACGGCGAACATGCCGATCGCGACAGGCCACCGTCGCGGCGGTAACCGCATGTCGTCGCCGCGGACCCGTTCGGCTGAGCTAGTGCCGCGCCAGGCAACGTTTGCCCGTCAAGGAGCGGCGTCCGGTGCGTGCTCTGGGGGTACCCCCTGCTCGAAGAGCTTGGGGGAGTGCCGGCCGGAAGTCCTCGTACTGGATGTACTTGGGCTTTCGGCCGGTGCGGCGAGTGGGGGTACCCCCTGCTCGAAGAGCTTGGGGGAGCGTGCCGGGCGTCGCGACGGGGCGAACGTTGCCTGTTGCGGCACTAGCTGCGCTCGGGTTCGTCGTGGATGGTCAATGCTCCGGCGAGGTCGAGGTCGGCGACAGTGCCGTGTGCCCCGGCGCGGACGAGCAGCACTGCGCCGAGCGCGGTGCTCCAGAACGTCCTGGCCTCCACGTCGAGCGGTCGACCGGCACTCCAGCCGCGACTGTCGATGAGCCGGCTCACGAAGCGTTCGGATTGCCGGAACAGCAACTGGAGGTGCTGGTCGACCACGGGGGCGAGTTCGGGCTTGGAGATCCCGGCGGCGAGTGCTCGCGCGACCGACGGGAGCGAGGGCATGGCCAGTACGGCGCGGGCGATGTTGCACCGGAATGCCGCCGCGTCGGGGGCTTGGCGACCGATGCGCTCGATCCGTCGGGCGTCGTGCAGCAAGCCGAGAAAGGCGGCGTGCACGAGCAGCGAGTCCTTGGAGCCGAAGTAGTAGGTGACCTGATTGGGGAAGACGCCTGCCGCGTTCGCGATCTCCGCGACGCTCACCTCGGCGCCGGGCCGCTCCTTGCAGAGTCGTGCAGTTGCCTCAATCAGCCGGCGCCTCGTCGCGCGACCGCGGTCACGCGACGGAGCCGACGTCGATCGAGCTTCGGTTTGCTTCTTCTCCACACCCGAATTGTATGTGATACAACAAGACCTGCCCCGCTTGTATGGCATACAAGAAAGGTAGGAGCGCATGCAACGGACTGAAGTCGTCGTGACCGGACTCGGCGCGATCACGCCACTCGGTGCAGACGTGGAGTCCACCTGGAAAGCCCTGCTTGCCGGCGAGTCCGGCATCCGCGGCGGCGTCCTGCGGGGCCACGAGGACGCCGGCCTTCCCGACACCGTCGCGGGGACGATGGCGATCGACCCCGCCGAGTCGCTGCTGCCCGTACAGGCCAGGCGGCTCGACCGCTCGCAGCAGGCGGCCTTCATCGCGGCGGCCGAAGCCTGGGCCGACGCCGGCGCCCCCGCGGTGGACCCGGACCGGCTCGCATCGGCGATCGGCACAGGCATCGGTGGCGTACAGACGCTGCTGAAGGAAGACGACGTACTGGAAGCGGCCGGGACGCGGCGCGTCTCGCCACGGACGGTCCCGATGCTCATGCCCAATGCGGCGGCGGCGCTGATCAGTATCGAATACGGTGCACGGGCCGGGGTCTACACGCCCGTCTCGGCATGCTCCTCCGGTGCCGAGGCGATCGCCCTGGGAGCCAGGCTCATCCGCGCCGGCGAGGCGGACGTGGTCATCGCGGGCGGGACCGAGGCCGCGATCACCCCGATCACCGTCGCCGGCTTCGCCCAGGCGCAAGCACTGTCGCGGCACACCGCCGAACCCGCCTCAGCGTCACGGCCGTTCGCCGCGGACCGCAGCGGATTCGTCCTCAGTGAGGGCGCCGCTGTCATGGTGCTCGAAAGCGCCGAGCACGCCGGCGCCCGAGGCGCGCGCGTCCACGCGGTACTCGCGGGCGCCGGCATCACCGCCGACGCTCACCACATCACGGCGCCCGCTGCCGACGGCTCCGGTCAGATCTCGGCCATGCGGAAGGCCCTCGCGCAAGCCGGCTTGGCTCCCGAACAGATCAGCCACATCAACGCCCACGCCACCGGAACTCCGGTCGGCGACGTCGCCGAGGCGCACGCGATCGGGGAGGTCTTCGGCCGCGCCACCGTGACGGCCCCCAAGGCGGCGCTCGGTCACCTCTTCGGCGCCGCCGGCGCGATCGAAGCGCTCATCGCCATCCTCAGCGTGGAGCACGGCGTCATCCCGCCGACCCGCAACATCACCGCGGCCGGCGTCGGTCCCGACATCCATCTCGATGTCGTCGCAGAGCGACGAGACCTCCCCCAGGAGGCCGTGCTCAGCAACTCCTTCGGCTTCGGTGGGCAGAACGTCTCACTCATCGTCACCAGCGCACCGCACCACGCGACCCGTACGGCCCCGACCACACCATGACCCACGCGAACGCACCATCGTCCGTGGAGGATCCCCGCGATTGATCGAGCGTTGCACCTGGTCGCGGTTCCGCACGCGGACGGGGCCGCGGTCGCCCGCGGCCCCGTGCTGAATGCGACCTGGATCAGGACGTGGTCACCGCGACGTGGTCGTGGTGCCGGTGGCCCAGAGGGCGCCGCCCTTGCCGGTGCCCCCGGTGCTCTTGTAGACGACCAGGTTGCCGTCGTTCTGCATGACGGCGTACGCGCCGGTGTTGTGGTAGGTGCCGGTGGACCACAGGGCACCGCCCTTGCCGGGACCCCCGGTGCTCTTGTAGACGACGAAGTTGCCGTCCGTCTGCATCACCGCATAGGCGCCCGGGTGGCCGTAGGTCCGGCTGGACCAGATCGCGGCACCGTCGCGCCGGCGGTACATCACCAGGTTGCCGTCCGGCTGCATGACCAGACGGGTGTAGGTGCCTTGCGTCCACCAGCCGGGCTTGAGGGTGGTGCCGGAGCTGATGGTCTGCGACCGCAGGTAGGTGCCCGTCGACCACAGGGGCGAGGTGCTCGCGTCCGCGTAGACGACGACGTTGCCGTCGTCCTGCACGGTGGCGTACGCGCCCGGGTCGTCGTACGTGCCGGTGGACCACAGGGCGCCGCCCGTGCCGGGACCGCCGCCGCTCTTGTAGACGACCAGGTTGCCGTCCGTCTGCATCACCGCGTACGCACCGGAGTTGCCGCCGGTCCGACTCGACCAAACCGCCTGACCGACGCCCTTGCCGGTCTTCAGGTACGCCACAAGGTTGCCGTCCGTCTGCATGGTCAGCGTCACCGTGGCGCTGCTCAGGCTGTGGCCCGGGGACAGGTGCTGCCCGGCGTACATGAATGAGCCTGCGGCCGGGGCGGGAGTCGAGGCGGGGATGTGCGGGTCGACGAGGTGGATGTTCTTCCCGCTGTCCAGGTAGGCGATGCCGCCCTGGTACTTGTCGACGGCCCAGGACACCCTGCGGTCGTCCGCGACCGGTCCACCGGGCAGGTCGGCCAGGTCGGTGGTGGCGGCGGTGTCGGTGTGGACGTCGGTGAGCGTCAGCTTGCCCGCCGCCCTGTCGTGCTCGACGACGATTCCGTCCCCGAGCTGGGCGAGACCGGTGGGCACGGGGATGTCCTTGCCGGTGGCCAGGTCCCACACGCCCGCCGGGCCCAGCTCTCCGCATGACCAGTACACCCAGTGCTGGGCGGCAGCCTGCAGCTCGCCGGGCACGCACGGCGCACCGGTGGCGATGCTCTGGACGGTGCGCCGGGTGGTGAGGTCGATCTGGGTCAGCGTCCCCGGGGTGGCTCCGGGGACCCACACCGTGGAGCCCGACAGCGCGGCGGCGGTGACGGGGCGGCTGAAGAGCACGTGGCTGTTGCCGCCCGCGTCCGCGTCCCCGATGTACTGCTTGGTTGTGGAGCCGCCGTCGTAGACCACGTAGCGGCCCTCGGCGTCGACGAGGGTGCCGCCGGTGGCACCGGGTGTGACCAGAACCGCGCTGCTGTTCGGGGTCTGCACGGTGACGGCGTCACCCTGGGAGTTGGCGTTGGGCCACAGCTGCGAGATGTTGCCGTCGCCGGTCGCGATGGGCGTGTTGCAGGTGGTCGCGGTGTCGCAGTGGGTGGGCGCGAAGGGCTGGCCGAAGCTCTGCTCGTCACCGTAGGAGGGCGGAGAACCGAGCTGCACGTTCCGGTCGTAGACATAGTCCTGACCGCTCGATGTTCTCTCCACGGTGTACAGCTTCCCGCCGCCGAAGGCCAGACCGTCGAGAGGCGCGGGCACGGCGGGGTCGGAGTCCACGGCGGTCCCCGTAGGGGTGCCGTCCGGCCCGGCGGTGAACAGACGGGCCGCCCAGTCGGTGACGGACGAGCCGCCCACAACGACTGCCCCGTTCGGCTGTTGCCTCAGTGTATTGAAGTTGACGTGGTCCAGGATCGGGGTCAGGGCGGAAGAGCCGGACATCGGCATGGCGTAGAGCGGGTAACCGAGTGTGTCGTCCGCGGTGAGCGGACCGCCGTGCGACACCAAGTGGGTGATCAGCAGGGAGTCGCCCGCGATGGCCAGGCCGCGCAGGGTGCTGGTGTACCCGCTGCCCAGCGGCGCCGCCGGGACCTGGGTGGTGTTCTCCGGGCCGGCGGGGGCGGACCGGGACACGACGTGGACCTGTCCCGCCGATGCCTTCCCGTCGGCTCCGTATGACGAATACCAGGCGACGTACTTGGAAGACAGTACGACGTGAGCGGATGGGGCCAGCGGCCCCATCACCGGCGTGACCGCACCGGTCGCCAGGTCCACCAGCGCCAACCGAGCCTCAGTGGTGCCGTTGGTACTGTCCGTGTAGAGGATCACCACCGAGTCGGCGTCCCCGGCGAGAACCGTGGGCTGCGGTGTGGCGCCCCCGGGCCAGCCGGTGACCGGTGTGTCGGTCTGCTGCCCGTCCGCCATGCCGAGCACATGAAAGCCCGTCACCGTTCCGTCCGTGGCCTTGGTGACCGTCAGCACGCGCGAGCCGAAGGTCCCCAGGTAGCTCTGGCCGGCGCCGGGGGTGATGGTGGTGGTCGTTCCGGAGTCCATGTCGTGCAGGTGGTACCCGTCGACCGCCGGAGTCGCCACGACATCGGAACCCGCTCCGGTGTACCCGGGCATCGGGTTGGTCCTGAGTCCGGGCAGCGGGGTGTCCGGCCCACCCGCGTACTTCGTCCAGACGAAGGTGGACTGCGTGCCTGACCGGTGCAAGAAGCCACCGGTGCCCGCGAAGACGACCGCATCGCTGGGCGGGTTGCTGAGCAGAGCGGCCGGTATGACCGCCTCGGTGGGGGTGTCGGCCGAGGCCGTCGCCGCGGTCAGCGGCAGTACCCCCGAAGCGAGGGCGAACGTCGCGGCGACCGCGATGCATCCGCTCCTCAGGGTGTGTTGGGCCACCCATTCCTCCTTCACGGTGGGGCACGGGTGACATCCGGCCGACGGCCCAAGGCTCAGGGTGGCTCGGGTGGTTGAGGCCCCACTGTCGCCACGGCGCCCGAGCCCTCGGTCACCATGCCCCCCATGCGAGGGCGAGGTTAACGGACCCGGACCCAGTGGAAACAGGCGCCCCACCCGGTGCGCGCTCCATCGGATGCGTTCGGGCGCACCTGGAGTCATCCGCCGCCGTCGAGGTCGGCCCGCCTGTGCAGCACCCGTAGCTCATGGCCGACGAGTTGCATCTCGTACAGCTTCCGGCGCGCGTTCTCGAAGGGCCGGTGGAGGATCATCATCAGGCGGCCGTCGAAGGTGTGGAACAGCATGCCGTGACCGCTGTCCTCGCGCACCAGGGGCCGGTACTGCTGCCAAGGCCCCTCGATGGTGCCGGACTTGGCGACGGCATAGGTCTGCACATAGCCGCCGCCGATCGTGCCGTCGTCGCCGGCCACGTTCTTTTCGTACGTCGACCACAGCATGAGCAGGGATCCGTCAGCGGTTGGGAACTGTTACTGGTTGAGGGTGCTTGAACGCGTTCCGGGGTGCAGGAGTGAGCATCTCGGCCACGACGTGCGCGGGCCTGGGTGGGGAACGGGAGTTCTTGCGTCGAATGCGTGACCTTCGCCGGGTGGTGTTCGTTGGGTGTGGTGACGGATTCTTGGAGACCAGGGGGTGGGGGATGGGTGGGCTGCGCCAGGTGGCGGCTTCGTTCGTGGCGCCCGGCCCGTCCGGGGTGGCCATCCGGTGCAGCCTGAACGGGCTGACCTCGCAGGACGGGAAGGTCCTGCGCCTGGTCGGTGACCTGCTCGGTTCCCTGGCCTCCCGGGATCTGAAGGCCCGCTGCACGGCCGGGCTCGGGCATGACAGCGACCAGTGGGCGCAGCGCAAGCGTGCCCTGACCGAGGAGTCCTCCTCCCGGTGGGCGGGCAGCATCACCAAAGCCACCAACGACCAGTGGGCGCTGGCCAAACGTGGACAACTCGCCTGCATTCAGAGTCTCCAGGCGGACGTCGATGCGATCAGGCAGCGGCTGTCGCTGCCCATCGGGGCCAAGGGTTCCAAGGGCAAGCCGGGTGGTTACCGCTCGAAGCAGGAGTGGTTCGCCAAGTCTCGGCGTCTGCACCTTCTGGAAGACCGGCTGGAGCGTGAGCGGGCCGACCGTGATGCCGGACGTGTGCGGGTGGTGCGCGGCGGCAAGAAGCTGCTGCGCACCCGGCACCACCTGGAGGCCGCCCAGCTGACCGAGGCCGGGTGGCGCAGCCGGTGGCAGGCCGGGCGCTGGTTCCTCCAGGCCGATGGCGAGTCCGGGAAGCGGTTCGGAAACGAGACGATCCGCGTCACCCCTGACGGGGAGGTGAGCATCAAACTCCCCACGCCGCTGACCGGCCTGGCGAACGCCTCGCACGGCCGGTACGTGCTTGCCTGCCAGGTCGGCTTCCGGCACCGGGGCGAGCAGTGGGCCGACCGCATCACCGCGAACCGTGCCGTGGCCTACCGCATCCACTACGACGCCGGCCGTGACCGCTGGTATCTGACCGCCTCCTGGCAGATCCCGCCCGTGAAGACGCTGCCGCTGGAGGCGGCCCGGGCCGGTGGGCTCATCGGTGTGGACATGAACGCCGACCACCTGGCCGCCTGGCGGCTGGACGAGCACGGCAACCCGGTCGGTGAGCCCCGCAGGTTCGACTACGACCTGACCGGCAGCGCACCGCACCGCGACGCACAGGTGCGGCACGCGTTGACCCGCCTGCTGCACTGGGCCAAGCATCACGGCCTGTCCCTCGCGATCGAGGACCTGGACTTCCACGCGGAGAAAACCCGGGAGAAGCACGGGCGGCGCAAGCGGTTCCGCAAGATGATCTCCGGGATGCCCACTGGGAAGCTGCGCGCCAGGCTGGTGTCCATGGCCGCCGAGCTCGGCCTCCCCCTCGTCGCGGTCGACCCCGCCTACACCAGCCGCTTCGGCGCCCAGCACTGGCAAAAGCCCCTGACCACGAGAACGCGCAAGACCACACGCCACCAGGCTGCCGCCGTGGCGATCGGAAGGCGCGCCCTGGGACACCCGATCCGGCGACGGACGGCACCGCCCCCACACGACCGGAGCGATCGTGTGGGGCATCGGACCGTCCAGGCCGCACCGGCTGTCCCGGGGCGTGAGGAAACCCGCCCCCGCATTCCCGGACCACGGACACGATCCGTCGGGGCCGGATGCGGAGCGAAAGCGGGGGACCAGTGTGCCCACAACCGTTCGGGGCACACGGCTGAGCACGAATCCTGGCAGCAGGACTCACTCCCGCTCAGTCTCTAGGAACGGTGCGGTACACCTGCGGACCGTCGGTGACGTAGGGCGGGATCTGGTGCGGTACGCCGCCTGGTATCTGCTCGCCGAGCCAGAACGCGTCCGAGGCCTTGAACAGGAAGGTCGGCTCTCCGAAACGGTTCCCGACAGGTCCGGGGTCAGCCGGATCGCCTCCATGGTGCCGTCGATGGTCTGCAGCCACTGGTGTGCGTACACCATCCAGGGCTGCCCGGACGGGTCGACGTACAGCGTTCCGTCGAGGGTCATGAGGTGCTCGGGCGGTGTGGGGCGTGACGGGTCGATGACCGTGAACGGCCCCAGCAGCGAATCGGCGACGGCGATGACCGTGCTGCGCATGTGGTTCGCGACCTGGAAGGGCGTGCCCCACTGACCGGCTGGAAAACAGGATGGGCGACGCCCGCTGAGGGAACTCTCTCCGTGCGGAGATCGGCACCACCGCGGCCCGCCCTCACGGGCCGCGGTCCCCCGGGTGACCCCCCGAGAGGCCCGCCGCCCCCGTGTCGGCGGGCCCCGTGTGCCGAGAATCCCCCCATGACCAGGGGGAGTTGAAGCCCCCTGACCGGTGTTCAGAGGTTCATTTGAGGGTTGCGTAGACGGGGGTACGCCTGCTTGCGTAGACGCCTCACTCGATCTCGTGCTCCGAGAGTCCCGGCCAGTCCTCGGGTCCGCCGCCCTGCCACTCGACGATGTCGCTCTCCTCGACCTCGATCCGGTCCAGGTCGGTCATGCGCAGGATCTCGATGACGTCGTCCAGGTGGGATGCGATGCCGAGGGTCACGTCGCCCTCGGTGACCCGCCGGGACCCGTCCAGTGCCGGGGCGTGCACCACGATGTGTGGATGCTGCGGTGACTGTTCCATGGGTTCAGCGTCCTGCGACGGCGCCGGATCCGCACCCCGGGGGCCACAGCGGACGCGGCGGCACCGGGGCGTTCCTCTCCCGGCCCTGCCACTCCGGGTGGCAGCCGTACCGTGAGTCGCCCGATCGGCTGTCCCGGCCTTTGCCGCACCGGCACGATGGTTCGTCGTGCCGCTCTCGCGCTGATCCGGTCGGCGATGGCGCGCCCGTGCTCGCGGAACGCCCTGCTCCGCGGGACGGGTCCGGGCCGCGGCGGCGCCTGGGGCGCGAGGACAAGTGTCGGCGCCGACGCGGCCCGGAGGTCTGTGCGTCAGACCTGGGCGCCGGACAGGCGCTCCACGCCTCGCAGCAGGGCCGAGTGGTCCAGGTCGCCGTCGCCCTGCGCGCGCAGACTCGCGACGAGTTGGGCGACCACCGCGCCCACCGGCAGGGCGGCGCCGACCGCGCGGGCCGCGTCCGTGACGATGCCCATGTCCTTGTGGTGCAGGTCGATACGGAAGCCCGGCTTGAAGTCGCGGCGGAGGAAGTTGTCCTTCTTGCGGGTCAGCACGGTGGAGCCGGCGAGTCCGCCGCCCAGGACGTCGAGGGCCGCCCTGAGGTCCACGCCCGACTTCTCCAGGAAGACCACGGCCTCGGCGCACGCCTGGATGTTCACGGCGACGATGAGCTGGTTGGCGGCCTTAACGGTCTGGCCCGAGCCGTGCGGGCCGCATCGCACGATGGTGCGGCCCAGCGTCTCGAAGATCGGCTGGGCGTACTCGAAGTCGGCCCGGTCGCCGCCGACCATGATCGACAGCACCGCCTCGACAGCACCGGCCTCACCGCCGGACACCGGCGCGTCGAGCACCCGGATGCCCTTCTCCCGCCCGGCCGCGGCCAGGTCGATCGAGGTCTGCGGAGTGATCGAGGACATGTCGATCAGCAGGGCGCCGGGCCGGGCGTTCTCCAGGACGCCGTCCGGGCCGTACGCCACCGCCTCGACCTGCGGAGACGCCGGCACCATCGTGATGATCACGTCGGCGTCCCGCACGGCCTCGGCGACCGAGCCGGCCACGGTGCCTCCGGCGGCGGCCAGGCGGTCCAGCTTCTCCTGCTCCAGGGTGTGGCCGGTGACGTCGTAGCCCGCCTTGATCAGGTTCTCGGACATGGGGGAGCCCATGATGCCGAGGCCTATCCAGGCGATCTTGGGGAGTGCGCTCATCACGGGTGCCTTTCTCGCTGCTGCGGTACGTCTGGGAGTTGCCGTTCAGCGGGCGGCGCGGGACTGGACCGGCAGCCAGTCGAAGGTCTCCGCGCTCGGGCGGTCGACCGGCTTGTACTCCAGGCCGACGCGGCCCTCGTAGCCCGCCTTCCGCAACCGGTCGAGCAGGTCCTCCAGCGGCAGCGTCCCCGTGCCCGGCGCGCCGCGGCCCGGGTTGTCGGCGATCTGGACGTGGCCCGTCCGGTCCGCGTACCGCTCGATCACCTGCGGCAGGTCCTCGCCGTTCATGGACAGGTGGTACAGGTCCATCAGGAAGCGCGCATTGCCCAGTCCCGTCGCCTGGTTGACCTTGTCGACCACCTCCACGGCGGCCGGAGCGGACACCAGCGGATACAGCGGCGACTCCGGCTTGTTCAGGGCCTCGATCAGGAGCGCCGCGCCGATCCGGTCCGCCGCCCGCGCCGCGAGCGCCAGGTTCTCCAGTGCGAGCGCGTCCTGCTCGGCCGGGTCGGCGCCGTCGACGCGGTTGCCGTACAGCGCGTTGAGCGACCCGCAGCCCAGCGACTCGGCGAACTCGGCCGCCACCTCCACGTTGGCGCGGAACTTCTCCGACTCCTCGCCGGGGACCGACAGGGCGCCGCGGTCCGGGCCCGGCAACTGGCCGGCGTAGAAGTTCAGCCCCGTGAGTCGCACGCCGGCGTCCTCGATCGCCCTCTTCAGGGCGTCCGACTCGGACCGCTCGGGTGCGGGAGCGTCGACCCAGGGCCACCACATCTCTACCGCGGTGAAGCCCGCCGCCGCTGCGGCCGCGGGCCGGTCCAGGAGCGGGAGTTCCGCGAAGAGGATCGACAGGTTGACGGTGTAGCGCTGGTCGGCGAATCCCATCTGCGGCGCTCCCTGGATCGCGCTCTCATCGAACGACTCTGCAATTCCGTATGGTGGAACAGGCTTTCTGCTTAATGGAAAGCCTGCCGGTGCACGGTGGACACTGTCAAGAGCACACACGGAAAGTGCCCCCGCGCGGACCGCGCGGGGGCACAGGGGAGGCGTGGGGTCAGAGGGCGTCGACGGCGCTCACCTTCCAGCCCGTGGACGTGCGGCTGAGCGTCATGCGCACCCGGTTCAGATCCAGACGCGATCCCGACACCTGGGTGCTCTGCGTGGTCTGGTTGACGAACAGCAGGACGACCGCCTTGTCGGGCGCGGCCGACACCACCGAGGCCGCCGCCACCGTCGCCTTCACCACACCGTGGTACTTCGCCGCCGTGGGACCGACCACCGTCTTCGTGGTCTTCAGGTACTGGTCACGGAAGCCGCCGGTCAGACGGCCGCGGGCCCGGGCGAAGTCCTGGTCCAGATGCCGGTAGTCGTACGACAGCACGACAGGCGCGGCCTCCTTGGCGGCCGTCAGCGCCTGACTCCGCGCCTGGTCCGCCCGCCGGCCCTCCCGGTACTGCCAGCCGAGGACGGCGACTGCGACCAGGCCCGCCACGAGCACGACGCACAACGCCGCGGTCAGCAGCCTTCGTCCGCGTACGGGCCCCGGTGTGAGCTGCTCCGGCTCCTCCCCGGCGCTCGGCTCGGGTGGGTCCTCCCAGCCGTCCGGGCGTTCGATCAGCAGGGTGCGCGAGGAGTGCAGCTCCTCGCGGGCCTCGGGTCCCCCGCGTTCCGACCGTGCGGATCGCTTGGCCGCCGCCCGTGCGGCAGCCGTCAGGGTGCGTCGGGCGGTGGTCCCGGCGCCGCGGACCTTGGTGGTCTGGTTCGCCACGGTCACTCTCCTCACCTGTGGTGGCGTGGGTCAGCCCACGAACTCGACGTCGGACGTCAGCCACCGCCCGTGCTCGCGCACGAGGTCGAGCTGCAGCCGGTAGGTGCGCGCCTGTCCCTGGGGCGCGGCGGTGTTGGTCACCTTACTGTCGGCGACCACCAGGACCCGGGCCGAGTCGGCGTCGGAGCGGACGATGCCCGCATCGAGGACCTGCCCCTCGGACACCGACTTGTTCTGGGCGACGAGTTTCGTCAACTGCGCGGTCTGCGCGGCGAACTCCTTCTTGAACTCGCCGGTCGCGCCCTTCAGCACGTTCCCGCTGTCGCGGTCGTAGTGCCGGTAGTCGAGTGAGGTGAAGTTCAGCGCCGACTGGCGGGCCGCCGCCAGGATGTCCTGCCGGCGCTGCTCCTCGGCGCGCCGGTCGGCGACCCGGAGGCCCAGCCAGACGGACAGCACGGTCGTCACCACGGTGGCGACGACGAGCCCGGCGGAGAGCAGCCGGGAGCGTCCCCATCTCATGACATCGGTCCGACCAGCAGCCATTGCCAGGACTCCTTTCCGAAGACGGTCTGTTCGCCGCCCGCCGAGCCGATCTCGAGGGGCGTCCCGTCCGGGCCGGTGGCGGTGCCGGTCTCCGGGTCGTACGGGGTGACGAATGCGCTCTGGTCCGCGCCGCCCGAACCGGCCGACGCGCCGGGCGCGTTCTGCGCGCCGCGCACCGAGGTGGCGCTGCCGCGCGGCGCCGTGCAGTGGGCGCCGGTGTTCGCTGCGCGGGTTCCGGTGTCCGAGGGGTCGCGCCGCCGGGTTCCGTAACCCTGGGTGCACGCGGGCGGGTCGTTCGCGTTCACGGTGAGCCCGAAGTGGGTGGTGCCGTCACCGGGGATGACGGTGTAGCTGCCCGCGACCACCACCGGGAGGGTGACGAGGGCCTGCTCCACCCCGGGCAGCCGGGCCACGGTGACCTGGCCCCCGCTGATCAGGTTGGCCAGCAGGACGGGCAGGGTCCGCCGGGTGGACGTCAGCAGGGAGTCGACCTCCTGCGCGGCGGGTGCCGCGTTGCCGACGACCCGCCGAAGGTCCCCGTCGCTCGACTTCAACTGTGCGGTGAGCGCGGCCAGGTCGCGGGAGAACGACTTGATCGCCGATCCCTTGTCGGCCTGGGTCTTGAGCACCTTCCGCGAGTCCTCGATCAGCGACACCGTCTGCGGGAGCGAGTCGGACGCCGACTCCACGAGCTGGTTGCCGGAGTCCACCAGGCGGCTCAGGTTCGGTCCGGTGCCGGCGAACGCCTTGCCCAACTCGTCGACGGTGGTGCGCAGATCGTCCTTGCCGACGGAGTTCACCAGCCGGTCCAGACTGAGGACGAGGTCGGTGACGGGCAGCGGCGTCCGGGTGCGGCTGCGCGGGATGGGGCTGCCGTCCATCAGATACGGGCCGCCGGAGCGCCGCGGTTGCAGATCCACGTACTGCTCGCCCACCGCCGACCGGTCCGCGACCACCGCGAGGGTGTCGGCCGGGATCTTCGGAGCGCCGTCCTCGATGTCCAGGGCGACCGACACCCCCGAGCCGTTCAGGCGCAGGGCGCCCACACGGCCCACCGGCACCCCGCGGTAGGTGACCTCGGCGCCGGTGAAGATGCCGCCCGACTCGGCGAAGTCGGCGGTGACGGTGTAGCCCCGGCCGAGCACGTCGTCCGCGAGGCCGGTGTACTCGGCGCCGACGTACGACACCCCGACGGCGGTGACCGCCGCGAAGGCGACCAGCTGGGCTTTGACCATACGGGTGATCACGGCTGCATCCCCTTCAGCATCAGCTCGGCGAGCCCGAGGTCGATCCCCGGCGGCAGGCGGCGCGCCCCGTCGGACGTGCCGTAGCTCGCGGTGCACACCGGCGGGCACAGCGGGCCGCCGCCGCCCGAGGGAGCGGAGGGGGTGACCGACGGCTTCGGCACCTTCGGCAGGCCCGGGGCGCTGGGCAGCGCGGTGGGCACCGGCACGGGGACGCCGGGCAGGCCGGGAAGGGACGGCGTGGGAACCGGCTGCTTCCCGGATCCGCCGTTCTTGCCGCCCTTGCCGGGCTCGTCGGCGAGATTGCCGTACAGGTCCGCGAGGTCGAGGTCGGCGGTGATCTTGAGGTTGACGTAGTCGCCCTTCACGGCGTCGACCACGTTGCGGGGGAACGGGTACGTCGTCAGCAGCTCGAGGGAGTTCGGCAGGTCGTCGCCCGCCTTGTTCAGCTGTTGGAGGATCGGCCGGAGTTCCTTCAGGTTGGTGACCGTGTCGTCGCGCGAGGCGTTGACGACCCGGGTGCCGGTCGTGCCGAGCCTGGACAGCGCGGTGAGCATCTTCGTCAGGTCGCGCCGCTGGTCGGCCAGTACCTTCAGGGCGGGCGGGATCGTGTCGACGGCCTGGGCGATCGTCTCCTTCTCCGTCCCGAGCCGCTTGGCCAGCCGGTCGATGCCCTCGAGCGCCCGTACGATCTCCGAGCGCTGCCGGTCCAGGCCGCCCAGGAACGTGTCGAGTTGCCCCAGCAGCGACCGGACCCTCGTCTCGCGGCCGTCCAGGGCCTTGTTCAGCTCCACGGTGATGGTCTTGAGCTGGGCCACGCCGCCGCCGTTGAGGAGCGCGGACAGCGCGGACAGCACCTCCTCGATCTCCGGGTTGCGGCCGCTGCGGGACAGCGGGATCACATCGCCGTCGCGCAGCCGGCCCACGGAAGCGGTACCGGTCGGTGCGGACAGCGCCACGTACTTCTCACCCAGGATGCTGGTCTGCCTGAGGTCGGCGACCGCGTTGGCGGGCAGCTTCGCCGAGTCGGCCACCCGCAGCCGCACCCGCGCGTGCCAGCCGTCCAGCTCGACCTTCTCGACGGCGCCCACGGTGACGTCGTTGACCTTGACCGCCGACTGCGGCACCAGGTCGAGGACGTCCCGGAACTCCACCGTGACGTGGTAGGCGTGGCCGTCGGAGGCGGCGCCGCCGGGCAGCGGGATGTCGTACCAGCCGTTGAACCCGCACCCGGACAGCAGCAGCGAAGCGGCCGCCGTCCACGCGACCGTCCGGCCCGTGCGCCGCGCGCTCATGCCGCGCCCCCGAGGATTCCGCCGAGGGTCCGGTCGACCGTGCCCGTGCCCGTGGGGGCGGCGGGAAGCTCGGGCAGCGAGTCGAAGAGTTTCCGCAGCTGTGCGCAGTCGGGGTTCTTGCCGCCCGCGTCCCCGGTGGTCTTCAGCAGGGAGCACAGCAGGGACGCCGGGTCCTGCGGAGCTTGGGCGTTGTTGCGGGTGTCGAGGGTGCCGGCGGACGGGTTGTAGGCGTTCTGCAGGTTCGACAGGCCGGTGGGGGCGACGTCCAACAGCTCCTCCAGTGCGGCCCGTTGCGTGACCAGGACCTGGGTGACCTTGCTGAGGCCATCGACGTCCGAGGTCAGTGCCGTCTTGTTGTGCTTGACGAAGTCGGAGACGTCGGCGAGGGCCGTCCCGAGGTACTTGAGCGCGGCGGCGAGGTCCGTGCGCTCCCCGGCGAGCTGCCCCGCCACCTCGGCGAGACTGTCGTTGAACGACCGCACGCTCTGGTCGTCGGCCGCCAGCGCCGCCGTGAACACCTGGAGGTTGCGCACGGTGCCGAACAGGTCGCCCCGGCCGTCGGACAGTGTGGTGACCGCCTGGGAGAGGTCCTCGACGGACTGGTTGAGGTTCGTGCCCTGGCCCTTGAGGTTGTCCGCGCTCACCCCGAGCAGCCGCGACAGGGAGCCGTCCTTGTTGGCGCCCTTCGGGCCGAGCGCGTCGGCCGTGGTGTGCAGGCTGTCGAAGATCCGGTCCAGCTCGACGGGCACGGCCGTGCGCGACTCGGGGATGACGGCGCCGTCCCGCAGCACCGGGCCCTTGCGGTACACCGGCAGCAGCTGCACATAACGGTCGCTGACCACGGACGAGTTGATGATCGCGGCCTGGGCGCCCGCGGGGACCTTCCGTCCCGCGTCGTACTCCAGGTCCACCCGCACCCGGTCGCCCTGAGGTGTGATCTTCCGGACCTGACCGATACGGACGCCGAGGACACGGACGTCGGAGCCGGGGTAGATGCCGACGGTGCGCGGGAAGTACGCGGTGACGCGGACCGTACGCGGGTGCGGCCACAACACGACGGCGACGACGGCGACCACCGCGAGCACGGTGAGCAGGGCCAGGGCCTGCCGGAAGCGTTTGTTCACTGGGAGCCTCCCGTGCGCGGCACCACCGGGGCGGCCACCAGGTTCTGGACGTAGGAGTCGAACCAGCGGCCGTTGCCGAGGGTGTTGGTGAACAGCCGGACGTAGGGAGCGAGCAGGCTGACGCTGCGGTCCAGGCTCGCCTGGTTGCGCTCCAGCATCCGGACGAACGTGTTGAGGTTCTGAAGCGCGGGTCCGATCTGCTTCTGGTTGTCGTCGACCAGGCCCGACAGCTCGATGCCCAGCGCCGCCGAAGTCTTGAGCAGCGTGTGGATCGCCTCGCGCCGCTCGCTGATCTCCTGGAAGAGCTTGTCGCCGTCCTTCACCAGGGCGGAGAAGTCCTTCGTGTGCTCGGCCAGCACGCCGGTGACCCCGTTCGCGTGCTTGAGGAGGTCGCCCAGGGCCTGGTCGCGCGAGGCGATGGTCCGAGAGATCCGGGACAGCCCCTGGATGGAGGCCTTCACCTCGGCGGGGGAGTCCTGGAAGGTGGTGGAGATGGTGTCCATGGCCTTCGCCAGCCGCTGGGTGTCGACCTTCTCCGTCGTGGTGGTCAGATCGCTGAACGCCTGCACCACGTCGTACGCCGACACCGTCCGCCCGATCGGGATCTCGCCGCCCGGCTTCAGCCGGCCGGGCCCCTTCGGGTACAGCGCCAGGTACTTGGCGCCCAGGATCGTCTTCACCCGGATCGCGGCGGTCGTCGCGGTGCCCATCGCCGGGTCGCCCTTGATCTTGAACGTCACCTTCACGTGGTCGCCGTCGAGGTCGACGCCCTCGACCTTGCCGACCTTGACGCCGGCGATCCGCACCTCGTCGCCCGGCTTGAGTCCGCCCGCCTCGGAGAAGGCCGCGTCGTACGTCTCGCCGTCGCCGATCAGCGGCAGGCTGTCGGCGTTGAACGCGGCGACGGTCAGCAGGGCGAGAGTCAGGAGGCCCACGGCACCGACCACGACGGGATTACGCTCGCGGAACGGCTTCAGCCGCGGCCGGCGCAGCCGGATCGCGGGCAGCTTCGGCGGCAGGACGTGCACCTTCACCAGGGGCTCCGGGCCCCGGGTCCGGCGCGGCAGAGGGCGGGGCGTCGGCAGCTTCGGCGGGAGGACCCGCACTTTCACGAGAGGCTCCGGGCGACTCGGCCTGCGGGGCAGCAGGCGGACCGTCGGCAGCTTCGGGGGCAGGACCCGCACCTTCACCAGCGGCTCGGGGCGCCGGGTCCTGCCGGGCGTGACGGGCGTCCTCATGCGCCGCACCTCGCCTGCGCCACATGGAAGTCCGGGGTGATGATCTGCTTCGTCTTCGGCAGCACGATCCGGCCGTCGAAGTCGCACAGGTAGAAGTTGAACCAGGAGCCGTACGACGCCGTCCCCGTCAGCGCGTTCAGCTTGTTCGGCAGCCGCTGCAGCACACCCTCCACGGTCTTCTCGTTCCTGTTCAGCGTTCCGGTGAGCCGGTTCAGCCCGGCGATGTCGTCCTTCAGCGGCGGACGCGCGTCCCGTAGCAGCCCGGAGGTGGCCTCGGTCAGGTCGCCGATGCTCACCAGGGAGTCCCCGATGGGCTTGCGGTCGGCGGACAGCCCGGAGATCACCCGCCGCAGCTGGGTGATCAGCGCGGAGAAGCGGGCGCCGCGCCGGTCGAGCGTGTCCAGCACGGTGTTGAGGTTGTCGATCACCGAGCCGATCAACTGGTCCCGGTCGGCGAGGGTCGTGGTGAGCGACGCCGTGTGCGCGAGCAGGCTGTTCACGGTGGAGCCCTCGCCCTGCAGGGTCTGGATGATCTCGGTGGCGAGCTGGTTGACGTCGTTCGGGCTGAGTGCGGCGAACAGCGGTTTGAAGCCGTTCAGCAGCGCGTTCAGGTCCAGCGCCGGCTGGGTCCGGGACAGCGGGATGGTGCCGCCGGGCCGCAGCCGGGTGCCGTCGCCCGCGCCCTCGGTGAGCGCGATGTACCGCTGCCCGACCAGGTTCCGGTAACGGAGGACCGCGTGGGTGCTGGTGAGCAGCGGGCGGTCCGCCTCCACGCTGAAGGTGACCTCCGCCAGCGTCCGGTCCTTGATCCGGATGCCCTCGACCTGACCGACCCGCACCCCGGCCACCCGGATGTCGTCGCCGTTCTCCAGGCCCGTGACGTCGCTGAACACCGCGTGGTAGGTGTCCTTGGGGGTGAAGGAGACGTTGACGATGGTGGCCGCGAGCAGGGCCGTCGCCGCGATCGTCACCAGCGCGAACAGGCCGAACTTGATCAGCGGTGCCGCGGTCTGCCGGGCTCCTGCGCTCCTCATGCGACGCTCACCGCCGTTCCGCGGGCCAGCGGCCCGAACAGCAGGGTCGCGACGGGCGGCACCTGGTCGGCGGGCACGCCCATGACGGGAGCCACGAGCGAGCCCACGGCCCGCTGTTCGGCCCGGGTGGCGGACACGTCGACACCTCCGGGGAGAGCGCCGCCGTCCGAAGCACCGGACGACGTACCGTCGTTGAGCTTGGGTTTCGGTCCGGGCACCGGCGGATGGGGCAGTCCCCGGCAGTCGGGTCCCGACCGGTCCGCGTAGCGCGGCTCCTCGCCCGGCCGGTACGCGCCCTGCGGACGCACGACCTCGAGGGTGATCCGCATCTCGCCGCCCCGGAAGGCGTCCTCCGACACCTGCTCCTGGTGGACCAGGCCCTGCAGGAGGCAGGGGTACTCGGGGGAGTAGCGGGCGAACAGCTCGAGCGTGGGGCGGGACACCCGGCCGAGGGTGATCAGCCGGTCGCCGTTCTCGTCGAAGAAGTCCCGCCCGGTGTCCGCGACGGTCGCGGTGGTGCGGAGCGCGGCGGCCAGCTCGTTCTTCTTCTCGACGAGGGTGCGGCTGGTGGTGACGGTGTTGCGCAGGATCGCCATCAGATCGGGTGCCGCGTCCCCGTACACCTGGGCGACATCGGCGAAACGCGAGATGTCCTCCTGCAGCGACGGCAGATGCGGGTTCAGACGGCGCAGATACGCCTCCACCCGGGTCAGGTTGTCGCCGATCCGGTCGCCGCGGCCCTCCAGCGCCGTGGCGAACGCCGAGAGCGTGGCGTTGAGTTCGCCGGGCTGGACCGTGCGCAGCAGCGGCAGCAGGTCGTTCATCAGCCGCTGCAGCTCGATGCCGGCCTTCGTGCGGTCCTGGGCGATGACGTCCCCGGCGCGGATGGGCCGGGCGGTGTCGTCGGCGGGCGGCACCAGGTCGACGTACTTCTCGCCGAACAGCGTCTTGGGCAGCAGCCGGGCGTGCACGTCCGACGGGATGAACGTGACGTACTGCGGCTTGAGGGCGAGGTCGAGCGTCGCCTTCGTGCCGTCCGCGTGCACCGCGCGCACCTCGCCCACCAGCAGCCCGCGCAGCTTGACGTCGGCGCGCGGCTCCAGCTGGTCGCCGAGGCTGTCGGCCTGGAGCGTCACGCGCACCACGGAGGTGAACGCCTGCTGGTAGACGGCCACCGCGAGCGACAGCAGCAGCGCCAGCACGGCGATGAACGCGACGCCGTACAACCTCAGTCTCAGTGCTCGCACCGGCTCACCCCGCGATCCGTACGGTCGTATTGGCGCCCCAGATCGCGAGGCTGAGGAAGAAGTCCAGGACGTTGATCGCCACGATGGAGGTGCGCACCGCCCGGCCGACCGCGACGCCGACCCCGGCCGGGCCGCCGCTCGCGTGGTAGCCGTAGTAGCAGTGCACCAGGATGATCAGGACCGCGAACACGATCACCTTGCCGAAGGACCACAGCACGTCGACGGGCGGCAGGTACTGGTGGAAGTAGTGGTCGTACGTGCCCGTCGACTGCCCGTAGTAGCCGGTCGTGATGGTGCGTGCGGCCAGGTACGACGACAGCAGCCCGATCACGTACAGCGGGATCACCGCGACGAACCCCGCGATCATGCGGGTCGTCACCAGGAACGGCAGCGAGGGCACGCCCATCACCTCCAGCGCGTCGGTCTCCTCGCTGATCCGCATCGCGCCGAGCTGCGCCGTGAAACCGGCGCCGACCGTCGCGGACAGGGCGAGCCCGGCCACCAGCGGCGCGATCTCCCGGGTGTTGAAGTACGCCGACAGGAACGCCACGAAGTTGGAGGTGCCGAGCTGGTTGAGGGCGGCGTAGCCCTGAAGGCCGACCTCGGTGCCGGTGAAGAACGACATGAAGGCGATCACGCCGACCGTGCCGCCGACGACGGCGAGCGCGCCCCGGCCGAAGCTGACCTCGGCGAGCAGCCGCAGGATCTCCTTCTTGTAGCGGCGCAGGGTGCGGCCCGTCCACGCCAGTGAACGGCCGTAGAAGGAGAGCTGGGCGCCCAGATCCTCCAGGGAGCGCAGGGGCCGTTCGAGGAGCCGCAGGGGTCGTGGAGATCGCATCGCTCAACCCCTCTGCGGGACGATCTGGAAGTACACCGCGGTCATCACGAAGTTCGTCACGAACAGCAACATGAAGGTGATCACCACCGACTGGTTGACGGCGTCCCCGACGCCCTTCGGGCCGCCTTTCGCGTTGAGCCCCTTGTAGGAGGCGACGATCGCGGCGATCGCCCCGAACACCAGCGCCTTGATCTCGGCCGCCCACAGGTCGGAGAGCTGCGCGAGGGTGGTGAAGGACGCCAGGTACGCGCCCGGCGTGCCGTTCTGGAGGACGACGTTGAAGAAATAGCCGCCGGCCACACCGACGACGGACACCAGGCCGTTGAGCAGGACGGCCACCACCATGGACGCCAGCACGCGGGGGACGACGAGCCGGTGGATCGGGTCGATGCCGAGCACCTGCATCGCGTCGATCTCCTCACGGATCTTGCGCGCCCCGAGGTCCGCGCAGATCGCGGTGCCGCCCGCGCCCGCGATCAGCAGCGCGGTGACGATCGGCGACGCCTCCCGCAGCACCGCCAGCACGGAGGCGGCACCGGAGAAGGACTGTGCGCCCAACTGCCGTGTCAGGCTGCCGATCTGCAGGGCGATGACCGCCCCGAAGGGGATGGACACGAGTGCCGTGGGCAGGATGGTGACGCTCGCGACGAACCACGCCTGCTGGATGAATTCCCTCGCCTGGAACGGCCGTCGGGGCAGGGTCCGTACGACGTCCAGTGCCAGCGCGAACAGGTTGCCCGAGTGGCGCAGTGGCGCGGTGGGGGACAGGCTCATGCGTCGGCGGCCTCCTTCCGGTGCAGTGCGGCCTCACGTCTGGCGATGGCCTCCCAGCGGGGCGGGCGGGTGATGCCCGGGCCCGGCAGCAGCCGGGGAGTCATCTCCTGGGGCGCACTGTCGTCCAGACGCGCCAGCTCCTGCTCGACCTGGGCGGCGTCCTTCTCCTCCGCCATGCCGATGGGACCCTGCATCCGGCCGTTCAGGAACTGGCGCACCACGGGCTCGTCGCTGGTCAGCAGCTTTTCGCGGGGCCCGAACATCACCAGTTCGCGGCGGAACAGCAGCCCGATGTTGTCGGGGACCTGGCGGGCCGAGGCGATGTCGTGGGTGACGATCAGGAAGGTGGCGCCGGTCTGTGCGTTGAGGTCGACGATGAGCTGGTTGAGGTAGGCCACGCGCACCGGGTCGAGGCCCGAGTCCGGCTCGTCGAAGAGGACGATCTCCGGATCGAGCACCAGTGCCCGGGCGAGCCCGGCCCGCTTGCGCATACCGCCGGAGATCTCACCGGGCAGCTTTCCCTCGGCGCCGAGCAGGCCGACCATGTCCATCTTCTCCAGCACGATCCGCCGGATCTCGGACTCGGACTTGCGGGTGTGCTCACGCAGCGGGAAGGCGATGTTGTCGTACAGGTTCATCGAGCCGAACAGCGCGCCGTCCTGGAACAGCACGCCGAACAGCTTCCGCACCTCGTACAGCTCGTGCTCGCGCAGCCTGGTGATGTCCCGGCCCGCGACCTTCACCGAGCCGCGCTCGGGTCTGAGCAGCCCGACGAGTGTCTTGAGGAACACGGACTTGCCCGTGCCGGAGGGGCCGAGCATCACGGAGACCTCCCCGGCGGGCAGCGTCAGCGAGACGTCCTGCCAGATGACCTGGTGCCCGAAGGACTTGGTCAGCCCTTCCACACAGATCTCGACACCCATCCGCGCTCCACCCTTCGCCCGCGTGAGCAGCTCCGACATCTGCTCTACGGGGAGGGGCGGCGGGTCCGTCGCTAGGAAGCGGAAATTTTTCCGGACGCGCCGGCAGGGCCTGCGGCGGCGTTGCCGACGGGTCCTACGGCAGCTTCACGGAAGGCGTGCTCGGGGTGGACACGGGCAGCGAGGCGGAGGGCAGGGAGGGAATGCCCGTCGGGACCGACGGGAGCGAGGGGGCGGTGGAGGGGACCGGCAGCTTCGGCACCGTGGGCACGCCGGGGACCCCGGGCGCCGACAGCGTCGGGAGCGGGGCCGACGACACCTCCGGCAGGGACGGCACGGACAGGGGCAGCGGTGAGCCGGTGCCCGGTGTGCGGGCCGTCTTCCGGCCGGCCGGGAGACTCTTCGTCTGCGAGGCCGGGCGCGTCCTCGGCGTATGAAGCCGGTCCGTGCTGTCGGTGCTGCCTGTGCGGAGCGGCTCGGCGCTCTGCGACACCGCCGGACGCGGGACCGGCGCGTCGGTGGAGCCCCCGCCTCCGCCCAGCGTCTGCGGCAGGACGAACCCGGCCACCACCAGCGTCGCCGCTGTAGAGGTGACCGCCACCGTCTGCGCCTTGCCGCCCCGCGCGGCCGTCCACGCCCGAGCAGGAAGAGCACGGCGCCGAGCGTCCCGGCCAGCGAGGCGCGCAGCGTGCGCCGGGCCCGGGCCAGCAACGACTCGACGGTGCGGTAGCTCAGGCCCATCCGCACGGCGACCTGACCCACGTCCAGGTCCTCGGACTTCAGCCGCAGGGCCTCCGCCTGGCGCGCCGGCAACTCCCCGCTGCGCACGGCGAGCCACCGGGCCTCGGCCCGGTCGCACACCGCCTCGTCCACGGGCACCGGGCCGGGCGTGAGGAGCGTGGGGCTGCTGCGCACCTCGGCCTCCCGGTTGACCTGCCGGTACCGGTCCACGCACAGCCGCATGGTCACCGTGGTCAGCCAGGCACCGAGGCGCTCGTCGTCGAGATCCGGGCGCTCGGCCGCACGCAGCATCGCCTCGTGCACCGCGTCCTCGGCGTCCTCCAGACTCATCGACCGGCGCCGGGCCACCTTGAGCAGGTGCTCCCGGTGGCTCCACATGCGCTTCCAGCGGTCGTCGTGGGCCGCCTGTGTCTCCGCGTACCCGGCCTCCCCTGTCTCAGCAGGCATGTCCGTCGCCATGAGGGCCCCTTCGCGCTCACCCGCCGGTCCTGTGCACCCGGCGGGTGGCGACATTACCGCCCAGTATCCGCGGTTGGGGAGGGGGTGGAGCCCATCGTGTCCGCACTGTTGCTGGTCAGCGGGCCTCCGCTGGGCAGCACCCCGGTCCCGGGGAGCCCGATGGTGGGCACGGGCAGCGACGGCGGGGCGTCCGTCTGCTGCGGCACCCCGGCCGTAAGGGACGGGGACGGGGTGGGGGAGGGCGCGGAGACCGTGGCCGACGGAGCCGGGGACGGTGTCGCGCCCGGGTGGTGCCCCGACGGCTTCGGCGAGGGGTGCGCCGTGCCGCCCTGCCGGGGCGGCTTCGGTCCCTGCGACGCCGCGGCGCCCCCGGGCAGGTCCGGCACCACGCGGTGCCCTGCCAGGAAGTACGCGTACCAGGCCCTGACCGTCCGCAGATACTCCTGCGAGGCGTTGTAGCCCAGGACGGCCCGGTCAAGTTGCGCGGGGTCCGACAGGTCCCGGCCGCCCGCGCACAGGTAACGGCCCGCGGCGAGCGCCGCGTCGAAGACGTTGTCGGGGTCGTCCCGTCCGTCACCGTTGCCGTCCGCGCCCCAGTGGGCCCAGGTGGAGGGGATGAACTGCATCGGCCCGACCGCGCGGTCGTACACCGGGTCCCCGTCGTACGCGCCCCCGTCGGTGTCCCGCACGACGGCGTAGGGACCGCCGGTCAGTCGCGGTCCGAGGATCGGTGTCACCGTCGTACCGTCCGCCCGCACCCGGCCGCCCCACGCCTGCCCGGACTCCACCTGACCGATCGCGGCCAGCAACTGCCAGCGCAGGTGGCATCCGGGAGCGGTGCGCGCCAGTTCCGCCTCCGCGTGCCGGTAGGCGGCGAACACCGTCGCGGGCAACGCCCCCGCGCCGCCCGTCGCCGACCGCCCGCCCTGGTCCGGCTTCCCCGCGCGCAGCGGTGGCAGTTGCGTGCGGTAGGGGGTGTCGCCGGACACGCTCGGCCCGTGCTCCGCCGGGGCGTCCGGCCGCACGGGCTCGGAGGCCCGTGCCGCCACCGCGCCCGGCGCCTGCGAAGCGGTGAGCGCCGCCATGGCCGCCGCCGCGACCGCCGTCCCCCTGACTCCCTTGAACGCACCCCCGAACGCATGCCTGAACACTCGCCCTGCCACGGAGCACTCCCCTCCCTGTACGGATCCCTTCCTCTGCTCTACGCGGCAGGGAGGCGCGTCCGTCGCGGGAGGCGGGGCCGGCACCCGGCACCGTCAGGACGTATCGGCAGGAACCATTCCGAACCCGATGAAACTCACCACCCAGTACACGACGTACAGCGCGAGCAGCGCGAAACCGTGCCGGCGCCTGAGCCGCCCGGTGGAGATGACATACGCCGCGAACCCGTTCACCACGAGCAGCGCGGGCAGGTGCCAGGTCAGGACGCTCCGGTCGATGACCACGCTGCCTGCCAGCAGCACGATGCCGAGCTTGCCCGTGACCGAGAAGACGACGCTGCCGATGACGTTGCCGACCCCGATCTCCGGTGCCCCCTTCCGGGCCGGTTCCACGGTCAGGAAGACGTCCTCGACCGTCAGCACCACCGTCACGATGGTCGCGCCGAAGACGGTTCCCTGAAGCCCGTACGTCTGCAGGATGCCCTTGGTGCCGATGCCGGTGATGGCGGAGCCGGCGACGAGGCCGGCCAGGGCGAGCACCGCGAGGCCGAGCCCCGTCCAGCCGGACCGTTCGCGCACCTGGGCGAGCAGCCCGTCACCCGGCGGTGCTCCCGCGCAGGTCCGTTCCGCCGTGATCGCGCGGGCGTCCGCCCCCCGGCGGACCGGTGGGGCGTCCCTGGAGCCCCGGGCGAGGGAGTACGCCTCGTACAGCTCCGCGTCCCGGAACACCGGTGTGTCGTCCCGCGACTCCCGGACCGCCACATAGGCGAGGAACAGCGCGAACAGCCCGAGGAGCGCGACGCCGTCCAGAGCGGTGAGCGGCGCGGTCAGCGCGCACACGACCATCACGAGGGGCGCGCAGGCGAAGATCAGGACGTAGTCGCGCGGAATCCTGACGCGGGTGGGCGTGAGGATCGCCGCGAGGGCCAGCACCACTCCCGTCATGGACAGCGCGGTCCCGATCACCACACCCAGTGCGACCCCGCCGAGGTCCTCGAAGTTGAGCGCGACGCCGAGGACGATGTCGTCGAACTCGATGCCCGTGAAGACGACGGACACCAGGAACAGGGAGATGTGGAAGCCGCTCGCGATCCCGACGAGCCGCCGGATCAGCTGCTCGGCGCTGAACACCAGCAGGGCCGCCCCGGCGACGAACAGCAGGATCGAGGCCACGGCGGACTCACACCCGACGGCCCGGATGCGGCCGGGGCGCAAGGACGTGCTCTCGCCGCCCGGCCGCCTCGTCGGCCGCCCGCACCGCCGCGGCGACGATCCCGTGGTCGGGGGACAGGTGGCACACCGGGTCGGTGCGGGCGGCGTCGCCGGTGAGCAGGAACGCCTGGCAGCGGCACCCGCCGAAGTCGACCTCGCGGCGCGGACAGCTCCGGCAGGGCTCCGGCATCCAGTCCGTGCCGCGGAAGCGCTGGAACAGGGGTGAGCTCTCCCAGATCCATGCCAGGGAGTGCTCGCGCACACTGGCGCGGGGCAGCGGCAGCGCGTGCGCGGGCGGGCAGGGCAGCACATCCCCGTTCGGGACCACGGTGAGCTGCCGCCGGCCCCAGCCGCCCATGCAGGGCTTCGGGTACCGGCCGTGGTAGTCGGGGACGACGTAGATGATCTCCATCCGGTCCCTGAGGCGTATCCGTGCCGCACGCACCACCGGCTCGGCGCGCGCCAGCTGGGCCGTGCTGGGCAGCAGGGCTTCCTTGTTGCGCCAGGCCCATCCGTAGTACTGGGTGTTGGCCAGCTCGACGCGATCGGCTGCCAGTTCCTCGGCGAGGGCGAGGATGCGGTCGATGCGGTCGATGTTGTGCCGGTGGAGCACCACGTTGACGGTGAGGGGCCAGCCCAGGTCCTTCACCAGCCGGGCCGCCGCCGTCTTGCGGGCGAAGGACGGCGTTCCGGCGATGCGGTCGGACAGCGCCGGCTCGTCGGCCTGGATGCTGATCTGCACATGGTCCAGGCCCGCGGCGCGCAGCTGCTCGGCACGGCGGGGCGTCAGGCCGGCCGCACTGGTGATGAGGTTGGTGTACAGCCCGAGGTCACCGGCGTGGCGCACGATCTCGACGAGGTCGCGGCGCACCAGCGGCTCACCACCGGACAGGTGCAGCTGCAGCACCCCGAGACCGGCGGCCTCGGTCACCACCCGCCGCCACTCCTCGGTCGTCAGCTCGTCCCCGAAGTCACCGAGGTTCAGCGGGTTGGAGCAGTACGGGCAGTGCAGCGGGCACGCGTACGTGAGTTCGGCCAGCAGCCCGAGCGGTTCATCCATCACCGACCTCCACGCATCGCCGGGCGGCGAGCCGGGCCAGGAACAGCCGGACCTCGTCGCCGGCCACATGGGCGTACCGCCCGCTCAGCTCAGCGACGATCTGGGTGACCGTCCGCTCGCCGTCGCACAGGTCCAGGATCGCCGCGCCCGTGCCGTTCAGAACGGAGACCGCCTCCGGCGCGAGCAGGACGTGCCGCCCGCGCGCCGGGTCGTAGGCCAGCCGGACGTGCGGCGCGAGGCGGGGACGGTCCGTGTCACCGACCGTCCGCACAGGACCGTTCGATGGCATCGAGCATGCTCCACAGGACGTCGCACTTGAAGGACAGGGCGGCCAGGGCGCCCGCCCGCTCCGCCGGGCTGCCGCAGTACGCCGTCACCACTTCCAGGGCGTGCTCGGCGTCGCGGGGGGCCTGGGTCAGGCGGGACCGGAAGTAGGCGAGCCCCGGGCGGTCGATCCACGGATAGTGGCGTTCGAACGCGGTGAGCCGTTCGGCCATCAGGTCCGGCGCGAACAACTCGGTCAGCGAGGACGCCACCGCCTCGGTCCACGGCCGGGTACGGGCGAAGGTGACGTAGGCGTCGACGGCGAACCGCACCCCGGGGACGACGTGCCGGTCGTCCCCCATCTCCTCCCGGGTCAGCCCCAGCGCCTCGCCCAGGCGCAGCCAGGCCTCGATACCGCCCTCGCCGTCCGCGGTGCCGTCCTGGTCGACGATGCGCAGGATCCAGCGGCGGCGCACCTCGCGGTGGGGGCAGTTGGCGAGGATCGCGGCGTCCTTGCGGGGCAGGTTCTCCTGGTAGTAGAAGCGGTTCGCCGCCCACGCCTGGAGCTGCCGACGGGTCAGCGCGCCCGCGTTCATCGCCCGGTGGAAGGGATGCCGGTCGTGGTAGCGGCGGGACTGCGCGCGCAGCGCCGCCACGAATTCGTCGGTTTCCGTCGCCGTCGCCATGGCCCTCAGATCCACAGGTCCAGCCCGTCCACGGCGACCTCCATGCCGTGTCGCTCGACGGCGCGCCGCTCGGGCGAGTCCTCGAGCAGGACGGGGTTCGTGTTGTTCAGATGGGTGTAGATCGTGCGCTCGACGGGGAGCGGGGACAGCTGCTGCAGGCTGCCGCCGGGGCCGGAGATGGGCACGTGGCCCATCTCCCGGGCGGTCCGGTGCCCCCTGCCGAGCCGGATCAGCTCCTCGTCGTCCCAGCACGTGCCGTCGACCAACAGACAGGCGCAGTCCGCGAGTCGGTCGCGCACCTCGGGGGTGAGCTCCTGGACGCAGGGCAGGTACACCAGGGCCCGGCCACTGTGCTCGTCGGTCAGGCGGTAGCCGACCACCCGCCCCTGCCCGGCCCCGTCGTCGGAGCCGAAGCGGGCCCGTTTCCTCGTGGGCACGTCGAACGCCCGGTACGACAGCCCCTCCGCGAGCGGCACGTCGGTCTCCGGCTCGACCGGGTGCCAGGTGACCGGGCAGTAGGCGAGGAGCGTCCGCAGCAGCGAGGTCCCGTCGTACAGCGTGTCGTGCACCACCTTGGTGGCGTGCAGCTCGATGCCCTCCGCCTCCCGGAGCAACAGCAGACCGAGCGTGTGGTCGAGCTCGGCATCGGTGAGCACGACGACCAGCGCCGCGGTGGGGCGCAGGGCGGGGTACGACTCGATCTGCGCCCGGACGTCCGGAGAGGCGTTGAACAGGAACCAGACCCGTCCGTCGGTGCTCACGGCGATCGACGACTGGGTGCGCGCACGGCACGGCCGGGAGCCGTCCCGCACCGCACGGCACGGCGGGCAGGCGCAGTTCCACTGCGGGAAACCGCCCCCGGCCGCCGAACCCAGCACGCGCACCCACACGTCGATCCGCCGTCCTCCCGGTGCCCGGCGCCTCGCACCGCCGTCATCCCCCGTCGGGCTCCCACACGCCCATGTAGGCGGTCACCTCGGCGGACACGCTGATCTCCTCGAACACAGGGGTCTCCCACTCGTCCAGGCACGCCTGGTCGATGACGCTCTCCCGGTCCACGGCTGTCACCTCCTCCTGTGTCTCGCGCTTCCCTGACGTCTTCGGTCGCAGGCAGCACAGCGGGGGCCGCCGCGCTACTGCGGGAGTGCGAAGGCGAACACCGCGTCGCCGTGGGAGGCGCCGAGCATCGCCGGAACGATCCCCTCGATCCAGCTGCCCCAGCCGACCGGCACGGCGATGAACTGCCTTCCGTCGACGCTGTAGGTCGTCGGACTGCTGTGGTGCCCGCTACCCGTCTGGAACTCCCACAGCGGCTCCCCGGTGCGCGCGTGGAACGCGGTGAACTCCCCGGACGGCCTGCCGACGAACACCAGGTCTCCGGCCGTCGCCAGCGCCGACGCGCTCATCGGCGTCTCGTTGCGCCACCTCCACACCTCCTCGCCCGTGGCGGCGGAGATGGCCTTCACGAACCCCTGCATGTCGTCGGCGTCCACCGTGACGCTCGCGCCCCAGTAGGGGATGCTCTCCTTGAACTCCCTGTGACGCAGGGTGACTTCCGAGCCGACGTCCTGCACCGGCACGTAGAACATCTCCGTGCGCGGGCTGTAGGCCGCGTGCGTCCACTCCTTGGCCCCGGCGGGACCCGGCCAGAAGTGGACCGGCTCGCCCTCCTTATCCGGGACCACCTTGGGCGTCACCCGGCCGTCACCGTCGATCTCACCCCAGGTGATGCGTTCGCCGAAGGGCGTGATCCGCACCCGCTCACCGTTCCTGCGGTCCAGCGTGAAGAGGTATCCGTTCTTGTCGAAGTGGGCCAGCAGCTTCTGCCCGTCCAGGTCGTAGAGGATGCACTCCATGTTGCTGTCGTAGTCCCACACGTCGTGCGGGGTGCACTGGTAGTGCCAGCGGATCTCGCCGTTGTCGGGATTCAGGGCGATGATGCTGTCGGTGTAGAGGTTGTCGCCCTCACGCACGGCCCCGTCGAAGTCGGGTGCCGGATTGCCGGTCCCCCAGTAGACGAGGTTCAGCTCCGGGTCGTAGGTGCCGGTGACCCAGGCGTTGCCGCCGCCGCGCGCCCAGGCCGGGCCGTCCGGCCAGGTGTCCGATCCCGGCTCGCCGGGCTTGGGCACCGTGTAGGTGCGCCAGGCGCGCTCCCCCGTCTCGATGTAGTAGGCGTCGAGGTGACCCCGCACTCCGAACTCCCCGCCCGAGCTGCCCACGATGATCTTGTCCTTCACGACGAGGGGTGCGACCGTGGCGCTCTCGGCCGCCCGTACGTCACCGTTCGTCGTATCCCAGACGAGCTCGCCCGAGACGGCGTCGAGGGCGATCACATGGGCGTTCAGCGTGGTGGCGAGGACCTTCCCGTGTGCGACCGCGACCCCGCGGTTGACGTTGCCGCAGCAGAGGGAGACGTCGAAGGGGATCGCGTGCTTGTACTGCCACAGTTGCCGCCCCGTCCGGGCGTCGACGGCCCAGACCCAGCCGTCCCAGCCGGAGAGGTACATGACCCCGTCCACGACGATCGGCGCGGCCTCGAAGGCGTAGGTCGACTGGCCCGCGTGGAAGCCGGACGAGCCGAACTGGAACACCCAGGCGGGAGTGAGGCGCTGGACGTTCTCGGTGTTGATCTGGTCCAGCGGACTGTACCGCTGCCCGTCGTAGGCACCGTAGTAGGTCAGCCAGTTCTGCGGCTCGGAGCGCGCCCGGAGAATGCGTTCGTAGGTCACGTCCTGTGCCACCGGCGGCGCAGTGCCGACCATGGTGCTCAATGCGGCGAAATTGACGGCAGGCGGCGCGTCAATGTACTCCATGGGATCCTCCTTGCCGACCCGGCGGCCACCGGGTGGCCTTTTCCCGGGCGGCCTCTACGGCCGTGGCTGTTCCGGGCGGTCGAGGCGGGCCTCCTGTGGAACGTCCCCCATCACCGCGATCACGCCGACGAGGCCGCGCCCCTCGTCGTTGCCGACGTTGGAGCCGAACCAGTAATAGCCGGGGCCGTCCAGGTTGAGCACGGTCTTTCCCCGTGAGTACACCGGAAGCCACATCCATTTGCTGTCGCCGTTGCTCGGCAGGAGCGCGCAGTGTGTGTTCGTGTCGTCGTTGAGGAGTTCGATCTCCAGATCGCCCCCATGGGGCATGACGACGATGGAGGGCTCCCACATCAGCTCGTCGGGCGGAATCCGCACATGGGCGTGCAGACGGCCGTCGGAACCTTCCTCGGCCCGGCCGAGGCCTCCGTGGGCGAGGAGCCGACCCAGCGTCGCCTTGTTCTGCCCGTACAGCTCGGGCAGTTCCTGCTCGGCTCTGGTCGTCATCGGCCCGACCTCCTGTTTGCGTCGGATTCGAGCTCACTGTTGTGGTAACCGTCGGCGCATGGCACAAAACACCCCCAGCGTAATTCGCGGAATTTCGGAGAATTCTTGCAGATTCCCGCCGGGAGGCGCATCATATGCAACGGCGATTTCGAGTCCGGGTGGCACTGCTGGGGTTGGTTCATGGCAGGCCCGGAGAGGTGATCAATGCCTCCCGGGAGGGTCCCCGCCCGTGCTGCAGCCGATATCCCCTGCGTGTGCCCCCTTTCCTTCCCGCGTTTTCGATGTTGTGATTCGCGGCATAATAGGGCTACGGTAAAGGGCTGGGAGCATGCCCTCCGTGAGGGAAGTGAGCGCGGTGTCCGTCGCCTGGGACGACATCGGCGGTCTCGTCGATGCCCATGAGCGTTTTCTTGCCGGCGCGCGAGTCGACACGGACGTACGGGGTTCGGTGCTCGAATCCTGGCAGCGTTGCAGGTTCCAGGGGGTGCAGCCGCATCGCCTCCTGGTGCCCTACGCCGCGGACCTGGCGCTGGACGACCGTCTCCTGCGCGCGGCCGACCCCGTCCTGAAGGACCTCACCACGTCGCTCGCCAACGTGAGCATGGCGATCGCGTTCAGCGACGCGCGGGCCCGCATGATCCAGCGGCACGGCGGTGACCGGCAGTTGCGCGAGCGCCTCGACGCGGTGAACTTCGCCCCGGGATTCGACGCCTCGGAGCGGGCCGCCGGCACCAACGGCGTCGGCACCGCGCTGGCCGGGCGGGGCCCGATCTACGTGGTCGGCCGCGAACACTTCGCCGACTGCCTGCAGCCCTTCGCCTGTGCGGGCGCACCGATCCGCGACCCGCTCA
Organism: Streptomyces cynarae; assembly: GCF_025642135.1. Classification (NCBI taxonomy): domain Bacteria; kingdom Bacillati; phylum Actinomycetota; class Actinomycetes; order Kitasatosporales; family Streptomycetaceae; genus Streptomyces; species Streptomyces cynarae. The sequence goes on from NZ_CP106793.1 coordinate 6,937,847, forward strand.
GCGGGCGCATCGAGGCCGTGCTCGACCTCACCTGCCTGCGGGAGGACGGCGACCCCGCGATGCTGCGGCTGGTGCGTCAGGCCGCCCGCGACATCGAGGGACGGCTGCTGGAGCAGGCCACGGAACGCGAACAGGCCCTGCTCGCCGCCTACCGGCGTGCCTGCCGCGACATGGGCGGCACCGTCGGCTGGCCACGGCAACCGCAGGGCGTGGGGAACGGGTTTCCCGACGGCGGCACCCTCAGCCGGATCGACATGGCGGTGCTGCGGGAGAAGGCCGAGGAGCTCATCGCTTCGCCTCAGCGCACCCTCGACGAGGTGGCCCTCTCCGGCGGACGCGTAGCCACGCTGCTGCGCCGCCAGGTCATGGGAGCGGCCGGTGAGAGCGGAGTGGTCGTCGAGGCCAGGGTCCACGGCGGCCCGCACCTGCGCCACGTCGAACTCGCCGCACCTTCGGAGCCGGCACCGCTCACCGCCCCGTCCGCGTTCACCCCGCCCGCGACCACGTTCACCCCGCCCGCCCCCGCCGCGTTCACCCCGCCCGCGCCGACCGCGTTCACCCCGTCCGTCGCCGGGGACACGAGCGCGGCACCTCCGGTCCTCCTGCGCGCCGTCGCCCCGGCGCCCGCGGCCACGGCGACCGTCCCGTCGCCGACGGAAACCGCTCCACCGCCGCCCGCCCCCACCGAGGCGGGCCCGCAGCCCCGTGCGGACGAGGGCGAGAGCGGTACCGGTGCCGAGGGCTGGCTGCTGCTCGTCGGTGAGCCCGGCGTCGGCCGCCTGGCGGTCCTGGCCCGCAAGCGCCTGGAGCTGCTGCACGACGCCAGCGTGCGCATCGGCACGACTCTGGACGTCACCCGCACCGCGGAGGAACTGGCGGAGGTGACCGTCCCCCGGTTCGCCGACCTGGCGGTCGTCGACCTTCCCGACTCCGTTCTGCTCGGAGAGGAGCCGGGGCCGCTCGGCGGTCACAGCCCGCTGCGCCGGGTCGCGCTCGGCAGCGTGCGCGAGGAACTGCCCGTGTACGGCATCGGCGACCTCGTCCAGTACGTGCCGTCCACCCCGCAGGTCCGCTGCCTGGAGACCGGGCAGTCCGCACTCGAACCCGTCCTGTCCGAGGCCGAGGGCTGGATCGCCCAGGATCCGGCGCGGTTCGGACGGGCACTGACCGAGGGCATCCACTCCCTGATCACCGTGCCCCTGCGGGCCCGCGGCACGATCCTCGGCGTGGTGAGCTTCTACCGTTCCGAGAAGCCCACCCCCTTCGAGGACGACGACCTGTCCCTCGCCCAGGAACTGGCCGGCCGCGCGGCGATCTCCATCGACAACGCCCGCCGCTACACGCGCGAGCACAACACCGCACTCGCACTGCAACGCAGTCTGCTGCCCCGGGGCCGGCCCGAGCAGAACGCCGTCGAGGTCGCCTACCGCTACCTGCCCGCGCAGGCAGGAGTCGGCGGCGACTGGTTCGACGTCATCCCGCTGTCCGGCGCCCGGGTGGCCCTGGTGGTCGGCGACGTCGTCGGGCACGGACTGCACGCCGCGGCCACCATGGGCCGGCTGCGCACCGCCGTGCACAACTTCTGCTCCCTGGACCTGCCGCCCGACGACCTCCTCACCCACCTCGACGACCTGGTCGGACGCCTGGACCGGGGCGAGGGCTGGGCTGTGGAGCCCACCTACCCGGACGCCGGGATCGTCGGCGCCACCTGTCTGTACGCCGTCTACGACCCGGTGTCCCGGCGGTGCACCCTCACCCGGGCCGGCCACCCGGTCCCCGCGGTCGTCGGCCCCGACGGCGGCGTGGACTTCGTCGACCTGCCGTCGGGCCCGCCGCTCGGGCTCGGCGGGACGCCGTTCGAGACGGTCGAGCTGGAGCTGGCCGAGGGCAGCCAACTGGTGCTCTACACCGACGGTCTGATCGAGGACCGGGTACGGGACATCGACACCGGCCTGGACAAGCTCCGCAGCGTCCTGGCCTGCCCCGGCCGGGCGCCGGAGGACACCTGCGAGGCCGTCCTCGACGCCCTGCTCCCGACCCGGCCGAGCGACGACGTGGCCCTGCTCGTGGCCCGGACGCATGCGCTCGGCCCGAAGCGGGTCGCCGAGTGGGAGTTCCCGAGCGATCCGGCCGTCGTCTCCCGCGCGCGGGAGGCGGTCCTCGGCCAGATGTCCGCCTGGGGCCTGGACGAACTCGGCTACACCACCGAGCTGGTCGCCAGCGAGCTGGTCACCAACGCCATCCGGCACGCCACCGGCCCCGTCCAGCTGCGCCTCCTTCGGGACCGCGCGCTGATCTGCGAGGTCTCCGACGGCAGCAGCACCTCGCCCCGGCTGCGGCGCGCCCGGAACGAGGACGAGGGCGGGCGCGGACTGTTCCTCGTCGCGCAGCTCACCGAGCGCTGGGGAACCCGCTACACCACCGACGGCAAGATCATCTGGACCGAACAGTCCCTGGAACAGCCCCTGTCCTGACCGCCCTCCCCGACCGCCGTTCACGGGGGCGCCGCTTCCGTTAGAGTCGCTGCCGGGCGTGCCCCGCAACGGGCGGTCCTGTGAAGGCGCAGGTCAGGGCGCAGGTCAGTCGGTGGTTGGGGGCAGTATGCGTTTGAGGGTGGAGTTCACGACCGAGCCCTTCGACCTCGATGAGGCGCCCGCGCACGCGCTGGTGGCCCGCGATGTCATCGGCTCCGCCGATCTGGACGCCGTGGACGTCGGCCCGTTCGGCAACACCGCGGAGGGCCGCGCCGACGCCGTGCTCACCGCCGTCGACGCACTGCTGCGCAAGGCCCTCCAGGCCGGTGCCACCCGGATCTCGCTGCAGGTCAACGTGATCGGGGAGGACAAGTGACCGGCACCGGGGACGAGCCGTTCATCACGGCCGTGAAACCACTGGTCGACGCCATGGGGGGCGAGATGCTGCCCCCCGACCAGGCCGGTCCCGACGACGTGGTGCTCGTCTGGGAGGGCGCCGACGTCGTCGCCGTACGCCTGCCGCAGCTCGCCGACTCGCTGGATCACATCCTGGCCGCGATGGAGCGCAAGCGCGGCAAGCCCCTCTCCGAACTGGACCGCAAGGCCAAGCAGGAGGTCGTACGGACCCTTGAGGCGCGCGGCGCGTTCTCCGTGCGCCACGGAGTGGAGACCGTCGCGAGCGCGCTCGGCGTCAGCAGATTCACCGTCTACAACTACCTCAATCGTGAGAAGGAGTCCTGACGGGCCCTCGCGCAGGTGAGCGGCTCGGCCCTCGCGCAGGTGAGCGACTCACCCCGGCTTGTTACCCCGAATTTTCAACAAACTGTTGACCGCGTGTGGGCGGAGGGCGTTAGCTGTTCGCAGCCCGCTCAAGGACCAAGGCCACGGAGGCACCCGTGACGTCCACTCCCACGCCGCCGGGTCTCGCCCGCTTCAACGCCGCGGAAGAACCCGCGGCCCGCGCCGCCCTCCACGAGGTGTGCGCGTCCACGGCCTGGGCCGGACGGCTGCTCGCCGGGCGCCCCTACGCCACCGCCGAAGACCTCTACGCCGCGAACGACGCCGCCATGGCGGGGATGACCACCGCGGATCTCGAGGAGGCCATGGCCGGGCACCCGCCGATCGGACGGCCCAAGCCGGGCGATCCCGCCTCGGCACGTGAGCAGCGGGGCATGGCCGGCGCCTCCGACGAGCTCAAGGCGGAGATGCTCGAGCTGAACCTGGCGTACCAGGAGAGGTTCGGCCATGTCTTCCTGATCTGCGCGACCGGGAAGACCGGCGAGCAGATGAGGGACGCGGTCAAGGAGCGGATCGGCAACGCGCCGGAGCAGGAACGGGAGATCGTCCGCACCGAGCTGGGCAAGATCAACCGCATCCGGCTGGCACGCATCGTCGAAGAGGGCGACCACGCATGAGCAATCGCACCACCGCCTCCGTGTCCACGCACATCCTGGACACCAGCATCGGCCGCCCCGCCACGGGCGTCGCCGTCCGCCTCGCCGCCCGTCCCGGCCGGGACGCGGACTGGCAGGCGCTCGGCGGCTCCACGACCGATGCGGACGGCCGGTGCAAGGACCTTCCGGCCCTGCCGGAGGGGACGACCCACGTACGGCTCGACTTCGCGGTCGAGGCGTACTTCGAGAGGTCCGACAAGAAGCAAGCCGATGCGCAGCAGGACGCCCCCGCGAATCGGGACAGCGGTGCGCGAGGAGTGTTCTTCCCGGAGGTGACGGTCACGTTCGCCGTCGTGCCCGGGGAGCACTACCACGTACCGCTGCTGCTCACCCCGTTCGGCTACTCCGTTTACCGAGGGAGCTAGCACACATGGCAGCAGTCAATTCCCGCCCGGCCCGCCCCGTACTGGGACAGAACCAGTACGGCAAGGCCGAGAACCGGGTCGTCAGGATCACGCGGGACGGCGCCACCCACCACATCAAGGACCTCAACGTCTCGGTGTCGCTGAGCGGAGACATGGACGAGGTCCACTACTCGGGTTCCAACGCCAACGTGCTGCCGACCGACACCACCAAGAACACGGTGTACGCGTTCGCCAAGGAGCACGGCATCGACTCCGCCGAGCAGTTCGGCATCCATCTCGCCCGCCACTTCGTGACCTCGCAGGAGCCGATCCACCGGGCCCGCATCCGCATCGAGGAGTACGCCTGGGACCGGATCGAGCACTCCGGGGAGGGCGCGCACTCCTTCCTCCGCACAGGCCAGGAGACCCGCCTGACGCAGATCACCTACGACGGCTCGTCCTGGGAGGTGGTCTCCGGACTGAAGGACCTGACGGTGATGAACTCCACCGACTCCGAGTTCTGGGGCTACGTCAAGGACAAGTACACGACGCTGCCCGAGGCCCACGACCGCATCCTGGCCACCTCCGTCACCGGCCGCTGGCGCTTCAACTGGACCGACGACGCCCAGGAGGCGCCGGACTGGGAGACGTCCTACGAGGATGCGAAGAAGCACCTGCTCCGGGCCTTCGCCGAGACCTACTCCCTCTCCCTGCAGCAGACGCTGTACCAGATGGGCGCCCGCATCATCGAGCATCGCTCCGAGATCGACGAGGTCCGCTTCTCGCTCCCGAACAAGCACCACTTCCTGGTGGATCTGGAGCCGTTCGGGCTGAAGAACGACAACGAGGTGTACTTCGCCGCCGACCGCCCCTACGGCCTGATCGAGGCCACCGTCCTGCGGGAAGGGTGCGAGGCACGGATCCCGGTGGACCTCACCAACCTGTGACGGAAGCGAGAACCACGAACCATGACAGCCCAGCGCATCGTCATCGAGAACTGCGCCCTCGCGACCGTAGACGCGCACGACACCGAGTACGCGAGCGGACACCTCGTCGTCGCCGGCAACCGCATCGAGGCGGTCGGCCCGGGTGCGGCCCCCGAGGGGCTGGAGAACGTCGTGCGCCGCATCGACGCGACCGGCCACCTCGTCACCCCGGGCCTGGTCAACACCCATCACCACTTCTACCAGTGGATCACCCGGGGCCTGGCCACCGACCACAACCTGTTCGACTGGCTCGTCGCGCTGTACCCGACGTGGGCGCGCATCGACGAGCCGATGGTGTACGCGGCGGCCCGGGGATCGCTCGCGATGATGGCCCGCGGCGGCGTCACCACCGCCATGGACCACCACTACGTCTTCCCGAGGGGCTCCGGCGACCTGTCCGGCGCGATCATCCGCGCCGCCCGCGAGATGGGAGTCCGCTTCACCCTCGCCCGAGGCTCGATGGACCGGGGCGAGTCCGACGGCGGTCTGCCGCCGGACTTCGCCGTCGAGACCCTGGAAGGCGCCCTGGCCGCCACCGAGGCGACCGTCGACGAGCACCACGACGCCTCCTTCGACGCCATGACGCAGGTGGCCGTGGCCCCCTGCTCGCCCTTCTCGGTGTCGACCGAACTCCTGCGGCAGGGAGCGGAGCTGGCGCGCAGGAAGGGCGTACGGCTGCACACCCACGGCTCGGAGACGGTGGAGGAGGAGAAGTTCTGCCACGAGCTGTTCGGCATGGGCCCGACCGACTACTTCGAGTCCACCGGCTGGCTCGGCGAGGACGTGTGGATGGCGCACTGCGTCCACATGAACGACTCCGACATCGCCGCCTTCGCCCGTACCAGGACGGGGGTCGCCCACTGCCCGTCCTCCAACGCCCGTCTGGCCGCCGGTATCGCCCGCGTGCCCGACATGCTCTCCGCCGGCGTCCCGGTGGGCCTCGGCGTGGACGGCACCGCGTCCAACGAGTCCGGCGAACTCCACACCGAACTGCGCAACGCGCTCCTCATCAACCGTCTGGGCTCCCACCGGGAGGCCGCCCTGAACGCCCGCCAGGCGCTGCGCCTCGGCACCTACGGCGGCGCCCAAGTGCTGGGCCGCGCACGGGAGATCGGCTCCCTGGAGCCGGGCAAGCTGGCCGACCTGGTGCTGTGGCGGATGGACACGCTCGCCCACTCCTCGATCGCCGACCCGGTGACGGCGCTGGTCCTCGGGGCGGCGGCACCGGTCACCGCGTCCTTCGTGAACGGCCGCCAGATCGTGGAACACGGCAGGCTGCTGACCGCCGACGAGGACGCCATCGCCCGCTCCACGCGGGACGAGGCCCGGCGCCTCGCGCGGATCGCCGAGCAGGACTGACCGTCCGTCGAAGACTCCGGCCGGGAGGGACGGCTCCCGTCCGGTGGCCGTGACCCCGAACGGGGCCCACGGCGACCGTCCCCGGGGCGCGCAGGGACGTGCGCGCCCCGGGCGGTCCCCGTCCGAGCAGCATGCGCGCCCTGCCAGGTGCCGGCCGCAACGGCACACAGGTGGCCGGCCTTCGCCCGTGTGGAATGCGCGACGAGGTTCGATGACGCATTCGTCGAGGGCCGCGCAGAAGCAGGATGACCCGTCGCGGATGCCGGCCACTCACTTCCCGCGCGGCCGCAGCACTCCCGCCGCCAGCGCGAGCGCCCCCACCGCGAACACCACCGCCACCCGGAAGGCCAGCCGGTAGCCGTCGGCGGTGGCCACGACGGGGTCCACGCCCCGTCCGAGCAGCCCCTCGGTCCGACTCGCCGCCAGCGTGGACAGCACCGCGAGCGCCAGCGAACCACCCACCACCTGTGTGGTGTTGAACAGACCGGAGGCCAGGCCCGCGTCCTCCTCCCGCGCCCCGGACATCGCGAGCCCGGTCAGCGCGGGCATCGCCGCAGCGAACCCGGCGGAGAGCAGCAGCAGCGGCGGCAGCACGTCGGTGACGTAGGACCCGTCGACCGGCGCGCGGCTCAGCAGCGCCATCCCGGCGACGATCAGCACGAGCCCCGCCGTCAGGACCCGGTACGGGCCGAACCGGCCGATGGTCCGCGCCGACAGTCCCAGCATCAGCACGCCGATCGCGATCGGAGCCGGCAGGAACGCCGTACCGGTGAGCAACGCGTCGTAGCCGAGGACACGTTGCAGGTACAGCGCGCCGATGAACTGGAAGCCGTACATGGTTCCGATCATCAGCACCTGCACGGCGTTCGCACCGGTCAGCAGCCGCGAGCGGAACAGGCGCAGCCGCAGCAGCGGACGTGCGACCCGCGCCTGCCGGACGGTGAACGCCACGAAGAGGGCCAGGGCGAGTGCGGCGAGCAGCAGCGTGGCGGTGAGGCCGCGGTCACCCGAGCCGACGATCACATACACCGTGAGCATCAGCGCGCCGGTGACGAGAGCCGTCCCGGGATAGTCCGCGCCCCTCCCGAGGCCGGCACCGCCGTCCGGTGCCAGGACGCGGACCGCGGCGAACCACGCGGCCAGCCCGATCGGCAGATTGATCAGGAAGATCCAGTGCCAGCCCAGGGCCTGCGTCAACGCCCCGCCGAGGAAGGTGCCGAGGGCACCGCCCGCCGCCCCGACCGCGCTGAACACCGCGATGGCGCGGGCCTGTTCACGCGGATCGGGAAACAGTGCCACCAGCATGCCGAGCACCACGGCCGACACCATCGCCCCACCCGCCCCCTGAACGGCCCGCGCAGCGATCAGCACGCCCTGACCGGTGGCCAGTCCGCACAGCACGGACGCCGCGGTGAACACCGCCAGCCCCGCCGCGAACATCCGTCTGCGACCCATCAGGTCCCCGAGGCGGCCGACCAGCAGGAGCAGGCCGCCGAACGGGATCAGGTAGGCGTTGACGACCCAGGCGAGCCCCGGACCGCTGAAGCCCAGGTCGCTCTGGATCGCGGGCATCGCCACGGTGACGACGTTCCCGTCCAGGATCGTCATCAGCGTCCCCGCGCACAGCACGGCCAGGGACGTCCAACGGGAGTACGTCCGCCGCAGTGGCGGGTGGGTCGGGGACGCGACTTGCGTCGACATGGCCGTGGCCTCCGCATTCTCCATGGCAACCTCAAGTGCACGACTTGTAACGGGGTACATCGTCAGTGACCATGGAGGGCGGCGTAAGGAGGCAGTTCGATGTCCCAGAGGAACACCGGTGTTACCTCACAGGTCGTGAACGCGCACGCGTGTCCGGTCCGCGAAGTTCTTGACAGGGTGGCCGGCAAATGGAGCGTGCAGATCCTCGTGGCCGCCGCGCACGGACCGATCCGCTTCACCGAGTTGGAGCGCAGCATCGACGGCATCAGCCGCCGCATGCTCACCCTGACCCTGCGCAATCTGGAACGCGACGGGCTCGTCACGCGTACCGTGCACCCGACCGTGCCGCCGAGGGTGGAGTACGAACTGACGTCCATGGCACGGGAGTTATACGCGACGCTGCTGTCCCTCACCGAATGGGCGGAGCGGCACCGCGTGACGATCGCCGAGGCGCGCGCGGCCTACGACGCCGAGCACGCACCGGAGTTGCTCGACGTGTAGTCCCGGTACTCACAGACCGAAGAGCTCCGGCCTGCCCGCCAGTGCCCGGAAGTAACCCTGCGGGTCGGCCACCAGCCTGCGCTCCCTGAGGTCCAGCAGGCCGCCGACCGAGGCGATGTCGGCGGAGACCGTGCCGTCCGCCTTCCGTATCGTCTGTACCACCCGGAACGTCTTGCCCGCGCCCCACTCGAAGGCGCACGTCACGTCCACCTCCTCGCCCGCGCGCAGTTCCCGCTGATAGCGGATGGTCGTCTCCAGGACGACGGGACCGACCCCCTTGGACAGCAACTCGGACTGGCCCACCCCGGCCTCCTGGAGCACGCACCACCGGGCGTGCTCCGCGTACTGCAGGTAGACGCTCTGGTTCAGGTGTCCCAGGGCGTCCGTCTCATAGCCCCGGACGGTGACGCGGACGGAGAACGGTTCGGTGACGTGCTCGGCCACGGTGTTTCCTCCACAGCGACGCAGGTGACGGCATCGGATGACATACAGATGTACGAATGTACGGCAGTGGCCGGCTCACGATCGTCGTCAACTCGCGCCGGGGCGCGGGACCTTATGAGTAGAACAACTCATGACGCCTGCCGTGACGTCGGGTGACGATCGGGGCATGACGATGATCAGGAAGTCGGGGGGCGGACTCGGGATGCTGTCCATGGCGCTCCTCGCCATGCTGGCGGCGGGATGCGGAACCGAGCGGCCCGGGGACGACGCCGCGGCGGGCGGTCCCTCCCGATCCGCAGCGGCGACGCCGAGCGCGCCGGTGGACTTACCGTGCCCCGGTGAGAGTCCCACGGCGCCACCGACGACCTCGCACACGTCGAGCCCGACGGCGCCGCCGACCGACCACTACGCCGAGAACCACGGTTTCAGGGTTCCCATCCCGCTGCACGGCCGCAGCCGCTGCCAAGGGCTCGCGGCCGTCGCGCGCGTCGAGCACGCGCTCGAACCGCTGCGCGAGCGCGGCGACTTCCACCCGGAGGACACCCGCACAGCGCTCATCGGGCTCGGCTACCGGAACGTGCAGTCATACGGCGACGGGGCAACGGGGGTCGGCTTTCTCATCGACGCCGACCCGCTGTGTGTGGAGGGCACGATGAGCCGCGAGGCCACCCGGGCAGACGCCTTCGCCGGCTATCCCGACGGCACCGACTGCCAACCCCCGAGCGGCGGCCACTGACGGAAGATCCGGCCTAAGAGCCCCGAACAAAATGGGCGCCCGGCTCGCGACGCCTGGCACGCACTCCCCCAAGCTCTTCGAGCAGGGGCCCCCATCGAGGACCTTCCGGCGCCTTGCGATCGCACGCTCCCCCAAGCTCTCGACTTCGCTCGAGCAGGGGGACCCCCATGACGCCGCGAGCTGATCGGACTCCCATTTTGTTCGGGGCTCTAAGTCACACGCGTCTCGGTGACGCCAGCACGTACCGCTCCCGCGTCCGCGGCTCGGTGTGCTCGCTCACCTGCCAGCCGGCCTGCTCCAGCGTGGCCGCGCAGGCGCGCAGCGCCGTGAGGTCCGGCTCGTGCACCGCGATCGCCTCCGGCTGCGGGGTCGCGCGCACCCGGTAGCCGCTTCCCTGGTCGCCGGTGGCGGGCCGGTGCCCTGCCGCCTCCAGGGCGAGCGCGGCGGCCCGCACCAGATGCGTCCGCTCCCAGCCGCACGGGCGGTCCGTGGCGCCGCCCGGATTGGTCATCCGTCGCAGCTCCAGAAGCCCCTGCCAGGCGCTGTGCACCTCGCGCATCCGGGCGGACCCGGCATCCTCGGCCTCCTCGCCGCCGACCCGCGCCGCGAACACGCCCGACTCGGCCGCGGCCGGGGCGCCCGGCGCCGGTTCCCCGGCGGGCGTCTCCCGTATGCGGTGCCCCGCCGGGGTCAGGAAGTGGTCGTGCGGCGGACGCGGATGCCGGAAGGCCAGCCCCCGCTTCACCAGCGCCGCGAGCTGGGCCTGTGTGCCCGTCAGCCGCCCGGTCACGGGATCGGCGGCCTCGATCAGGCGCCGCTGCGCGGCGGTCGGCGGTCGGATCACGGCCCCTCCCTCGGCGTCTCAGTGCTGCTCGGACGGCCCCGCCTCCCCTGCGGAGAGGGATCCGTGGGAACAGTACGCGTCGGGTCTGACATTCCACCCGGCAACGACATGGCGGCGGTGCTCCGTGCTCAACCGGCTCACCGTCCCCGTCGAGAGCTGGAACAGCGCCCCCGCCGAGGCCGGCAGCCCGAGCCGCCGCGCCGTCAGCACCCGCAGGAAGTGCCCGTGCGAGACGACGGCCACGCTGCCCTCCGACTCCGCGAGCGCCGCGTCGATCTTGGCGAGCATCCGCTCCGCCCGCGCCCCGACCTCCTCCGGGCTCTCTCCGGGGCGCTCGGGCGGCCCGGGCGCGACACCGTCCGTGAACAGGAACCACTCCGGCCGCGTCCGGTGGATCTCGACGGTCGTGACCCCCTCGTACCCGCCGTAGTCCCACTCCGACAGGTCCGTGTCGACCCGCGCCCCGCTGATCCCGGCCAGCCGTGCCGTCTCGCGGGCGCGCTGCATCGGGCTGACGAACGCGGCGGCCACATGATGCCGCGCGATCAGCGGAGCCAGCCGGCGCGCCTGCTCCCGGCCGCGCTCCGTCAGCGGGACATCGGTCCGCCCGGTGTGCCGGCCGGACAGGGACCACTCGGTCTCGCCGTGCCGCACCAGAAGGAGGTCACCCATCGCCGTCCCCTTTCCCTCCCTCTTTCGTCCCCTCGTACGGTGACACCTGCGGGCGGCGCCCGCACAACCGACTGCGCCGGCAGCCCTCGTCCGACAACGGCCGGCCCGCAAACCGCACCGGTCCGCCGGTCACCCGGGCGGCCGCACGACGCCACCCCATCGGCCCACCCCGGCGGGCCGAACGGCGGGGGGCGCAGGAAGGCTCGCTGACGAAGTGACCCTCGGAAGGAGGACGCCCATGAGCGCCATCCGACGCTCCCGGTCCCCGCTGAAGCCCCTGTCCGGTCTCACGGCGCTGCTCACCACCGCAGCTCTCGCGGTCGTCCCGGCCCTGGCCGCCCCGGCAGCCGCCGCCACACCCAAAACGCCCTGCGGCGACCCCCAGGTGACCCTCGAACCCGGCGCCCAGGCCTTTCTCGACAAGCTCGCCGCGGCGGACGGCCCGCCGATCCAGAACCAGACGCCCGCCGCCGCCCGCCAGTCGCTCCTGAACCTCCAGGCCGCCTACCCGGTGTCCAAGCTGCCCGCCGACATCACCACGATGACCATCCCCGGCGGCCCCACCGGTTCCGTCTCCCTGCACATCGTGCGGCCGCACGGGATGACCGGCAGGCTGCCGGCCGTCATGTACTTCCACGGCGGTGGCTGGGTCCTCGGTGACTTCTCCACCCACGACCGGCTGGTACGGCAGATCGCCGACGGTGCCAAGGCCGCGGTGGTCTTCGTCGACTACACCCGGTCGCCGGAGGCCAAGTACTCCGTCGCGAACGAGCAGGCCTACGCCGCCACCCAGTGGGTCGCCCAGCACGGCAACGACATCAACGTCGACGGCTCCCGGCTCGCCGTGGCCGGCGACAGCGTCGGGGGCAACATGACCGCCGCCGTCACCCTGATGGCCAAGCAGCGCGGCGGCCCCAAGCTGGCCCAGCAGGTGCTGTTCTACCCGGTCACCAACGCCGACTTCAGCACCGAGTCCTACCGGCGCTACGCCACCGGGTGCTGGCTGACCGCCGCGGGCATGAAGTGGTTCTGGGACCAGTACGCCCCCGACACCTCGGTCCGCAGCCAACCCACCGCCTCCCCGCTGCGCGCCACCGCCACCGAGCTGAGCGGCCTGCCCAAGGCGCTGGTCATCACCGACAGCGACGTGCTGTCCGACGAGGGCCGCCAGTACGCCGCCAAGCTGAGCGCCGCCGGCGTCCCCGTCACCGCCACCCACTACCCGCGGATGATCCACGACTTCGTGATGCTCAACGGCCTCGCGAACACGGAGGCCGCCAAGTCCGCCGTCGCGCAGGCCACCATGGCCCTGCGCCAGGCCCTCGGCAGCTGAGACGCCGACGGAGTGACCGATGCCCCGCGTCCGGTGAGGAACTGGACGCGGGGCGCGACCGTTCCGACCCATGGACATTCGCCGGCGAATTTTGGGACGGTAGCGCGCATGCCCAACCTCAGCCTCCCCCCGGACGCCGCCGCCTTCTACACCTCCCACAGCCCGTTCTCCGACCCCGGAGACCTCGCACCGCTCTACGCTGCCCTGCCCGCCGATCCGCGCGAGCTGGCCCGGGTCGCCCGGGACCTGATGGTCCACCGCCTGGAGGGCGACCTCTTCGAGTACGCCATCCCTCGAGACCGTCTGCACAACGACGCCGAGACGCGCTATGTCGACGACATCCTGCGCATCGTCATCGCGCGCAACGACGCCCCGCTGTCCCAGCGCCGCGAGCCCGGCGAGCGCTTCGTCGGCATCTGCCGCGACTTCGCGCTGCTGCACTGCTCGTTCCTGCGGCACGTCGGCATTCCCGCCCGGATACGGTCTGGCTTCGCCGACTACTTCGGTGAGGACGGCTTTCACTTCGACCATGTGGTCACCGAGTACTGGGACCCCGCGCGGGGCTGGCTGCTCGCCGATCCGGAGTTGGCGGACCCGCTCGTCCTCAAGGCTCATCCGGTGAGCTTCGACCACATGGACGTCCCGCGTGACCGCTTCCAGGTCGCCGGCGACGCCTGGCGGCGGATCCGCGCGGGCGGTGCCGACCCCGAGTCGTACGGGCTTCCGCTGCCGGAGGGTCCGCTGGTCGGAGAGTGGTTCGTGGCGGGCAACATCCGACTCGACCTGGCGGCGCTCAACAAGGTCGAGATGCTCCTCTGGGACGTCTGGGGTGTCGGGGCCGGCAGCGACGGGGAGATGACGGACGCCATCCGCGAGCTGTACGACGGAGCCGCACAGGTGACAGCCGAGGACGGGTCCTTCACCGCGGTGCGGGAGCTGTTCGCGGAGAACGACGGGCTGCGGACGCCGCAGACGGTGACCTCCCTCGCCCCGTTCAACGGCCCGAGCGAGGTCACCCTCCGCGGCTGACGATCGTCCGGCACGAGAGCCGGAGCCCTTTGCCCGGAGGACCGGCCGCGCTACTGCCGATAGCCGCTGAGGAACCGCCCGATCCTGCTGATCGCCGTGTCCAGGACATCGGCGTGCGGCAGGGTCAGGATGCGGAAGTGGTCCGGGGCCGGCCAGTTGAAGCCCGTGCCCTGGACCACCTGGATCTTCTCGCGCAACAGCAGGTCCAGGACGAACTTCTCGTCGTCGTGGATCTTGTGCACCTTGGGGTCGATGCGCGGGAACGCGTACAGCGCGCCCTTCGGCTTGACGCATGTGACGCCGGGGATCTCGTTCAGCTTCTCCCAGGCGCGGTCCCGCTGTTCGCGCAGGCGGCCGCCCGGGGCGGTCAGCTCGTCGATGGACTGGCGGCCGCCGAGCGCGGCCTGGATGGCGTACTGCGCGGGCGCGTTGGCGCACAGGCGCATGGAGGCCAGCATCGTCAGGCCCTCCAGGTAGTCCTTCGCGTGCTGCTTGGGCCCCGTCACGACCAGCCAGCCGGAGCGGAAGCCCGCCACACGGTAGGTCTTCGACAGGCCGCAGAAGGTGAGGACCACCAGGTCGGGGGCGAGCGCGGCGGTCGAGTGGTGGACCGCGTCGTCGTACAGGATCTGGTCGTAGATCTCGTCCGCGAAGACCATCAGGCCGTGGCGGCGGGCCAGGTCGAGGATGCCCCGCAGGACCTCCTCCGGGTAGACCGCGCCCGTCGGGTTGTTGGGGTTGATGACGACCACGGCCTTGGTGCGGTCCGTGATCTTCGACGCCATGTCGTCCAGGTCCGGGTACCAGTCGGACTGTTCGTCGCACAGGTAGTGGACCGCCTTGCCGCCCGCCAGGGTGGTGACGGCCGTCCAGAGCGGGAAGTCGGGGGCGGGGATGAGGATTTCGTCGCCGTCCTCCACCAGCGCCTGTACGGCCATCGAGACCAGCTCGGACACGCCGTTGCCGAGGAAGACGTCGTCGACACCGACCTCCAGGCCCCGCTCCTGGTAGCGCTGCGCCACCGCACGGCGCGCGGAGAGGACGCCGCGCGAGTCCGTGTAGCCGTGCGCCTGCGGCAGCATCCGGATCATGTCCTGGAGGATCTCCTCCGGCGCCTCGAATCCGAACAGCGCGGGGTTGCCGGTGTTCAGGCGCAGCACGCTGTGTCCCGCCGCCTCCAGCGCGTCGGCGTGCTCGATCACCGGGCCGCGGATCTCGTAACAGACCTCGCTGAGCTTGCTCGACTGCCGGAACTCCATGGCCGCTTCCCCTCCGGTGACTTGTGTTGCTTGGTTTTACCAAGTGGCAGCTTGGAAAGTCCAACAACACGTCTAGACTGCGTCGCATGTCACCTCGCCGAAGCTACGACCAGTACTGCTCCACGGCCCGCGCGCTCGACGTCGTCGGCGACCGCTGGACCCTCCTGATCGTCCGCGAGCTGCTCGCCGGTCCCCGCCGCTACACCGATCTGCACGCGGACCTGCCGGGCGTGAGCACGGACGTGCTGGCCTCCCGGCTGAGGGACATGGAGCGCGACGGGCTGACAACACGGCGCCGGCTGCCACCGCCCGGTGCCGCCTACGTGTACGAACTGACGTCTCGCGGACGCGAGTTGCTGCCCGTGCTCCAGGCGCTCGGCGCCTGGGGCGGGCCCGCGCTGGGGGAGCGCCGGCCGACGGACGCGGTGCGCGCCCACTGGTTCGCGCTGCCGCTGCTGCGCACGCTGGAGAACGAGAGTGCGGGGGAGGGGCTGGTGGAAGTCCGGTTGGAGGAGGGGGAGTTCCATCTGTGGCTCGGGGCCGAGGACGGCCCCGTATACGGGGAAGGGGCCGCCCCGGAGGAACCCGATGCCCGGCTGGTCCTCGACGCGGAGACGTGCACTCTGCTCGGTGAGGGGTACTTGACGATCCATCAAGCGGTCACTGAAGGGCGCGCGGAGGTGTGGGGGGACGGCACCCTCGCCAAGCTCCTGCGTGGGGACTGACGCCGGAGCGGCCGGGGGTGACAAGACAAGGGCCCGCCGCGCCAGGGGACGCGGCGGGCCTTCGCCTTGACGGGGACCGGTGACGGACCCGGTGACCGGACCCGGTTCTCAGGCGCCCGGCGGGACCCGGGACGGGCGGCCCGAGCCGCGGGTCAGCGCATAGCCGCCGATGCCCGCGAGTGCGGCGAGGATGCCGCCGACGCCGGTCCACACCCAGCGGTCGGACCACCAGCCGGAGGCGTCGGGCCTCAGCTTCGAGAGTGCGGCCGTGTCCGTGTCCGAGTCCGAGGGCTTCTCGGACCGCGTCGCTATCCCCGGCACCAGCGGCTCCGCCAGCGAACCGTCCACCGCCGCCGAGCCGCCGATGTCCTTGGAATCCACCCGGACCTCGGCGTTCACCGGCTGCCCGAGGTCGGCGGTGCCGACCCCCACGACGGTGAGCCGTATGTAGTACGTGCCCGGCAGCGGGTCGTCGGCCCACGGCTCCGCCCAGGCGCGGACCGTGCGCAGCGTGCAGGACAGGTTCACCGACGACGCGTCCTGGGCGGCGGTCCGGGTCTGCGCCCCGTACTGGCACGCCTGGCGGCGCCGCAGCCCGTCGTACACATCGAGCTGCCACGTCTGCGCCGAACTCCGCGGCGACGAAGGCAGCTTGACGGTCGCCCGCACGGTGGGCCGCTGCTGCTCCTCCGCCGGGAACTGCCAGTACAGGTAGTCACCCGTGGAGGCGTTCGCCGTGGCCTGCTGCCCCTGCTGGATCTCCGTGGCCGTACGGAACGACGTGCCGGCCGAGGTGGGCGCGGCGCCGTCGCCGGACGGGCTCGCGGAGGGCGAGGAGTCGGCCACGGCCGGGGAGGCGGCGGCGCCCAGCAGCAGGGCCGCCGAGGTCAGCACTCGTGCGATACGCATCAGTTGGTCCTCCAGACGGCGATCCGCCAGCGCGACAGCCAGCCCCACAGCAGACCAGCCAGGAAGCCGGTCAGGACGAGGGCGCCGAGCAGCCACCAGCCGCGCCCCAGGCCGAAGGCGGCCACGTCGCTCGCCGTGCCGGGGCCGTCGACCACGTCGACCGTCAGCTCCAGCGGCAGCCCGGGCGTGGTCTTCACACCGGCCGCCGGGGAGAAGGAGTTGGCCACCTGGAGGCACACCGTCTCGGCGGGCGCGTCCTCGTCGTCGCTCTCGGCTTTCGGATAGCGCAGACCGGTCGACAGCACGTCCGTGCGTCCCGACCCGGTGGCCTCGCCGCGCACGATCTCCCGCCCGTGCACCGTGAGGGCCCGCAGCGTCACGCCGTAGTCGGGGTCGACCTGCCGGTCGTCGGACACGCTGACGGAGGCGCGCAGCTCCTGGCCCGGCTTCACGTCCACACGGTAGAAGCGGTGCTGCCCGAACTCCTCACGGTCGGTGTAGAGGCCGGACTTCAGCGAGGGCGCCGTCGCGCACTGGCCGGTGCCGTCGACGGCTACCGGGGTGACCGTACGGTCCGCCGTGCGGTCCACCAACTGGTTGACCTTGTCGGACAGCTGCTCCTTGTGCTGCACCGACGTGTACGTCCCGCCGGTCGCCTCCGCGATACAGCTGAGCTGCTGGTTCAGCTTGGCGTTCGGCACCAGCCCCAGGGTGTCGATGGTGAGCCCGATGCCCTTGGCGGCGATCTCCCGGGCCACCTCGCACGGGTCCAGCGGCGCGCAGGTGTCCTCGCCGTCGCTGATGAGGACGATGCGCTTGGAGCCGTTGCCGCCGTCCAGGTCGTCCGCCGCCTTCAGCAGGGCGGGGCCGATCGGCGTCCAGCCGGTGGGCTGCAGCGTCGCCACGGCGGTCTTGGCCTCGGTCCGGTTCAGCGGGCCGACCGGGTAGAGCTGCGCGGTGTCCTTGCAGCCCGTCTTGCGGTCGTCGCCCGGGTAGTTGGCGCCCAGCGTCCGGATGCCGAGCTGCACCTCCTCTGGCGTCGCCTCCAGGACCTCGTTGAAGGCCTGCTTCGCCGCGGCCATCCGCGAACCGCCGTCGATGTCCCGCGCCCGCATCGAACCGCTGACGTCGAGGACGAGATCGACCTTGGGCGCGTCCTGGGCTGTCGTCTCGTCGGCGACGGCATCGGCCGGGACCGTGATCCCGGCCGCCAGGGCGGCGAGCAGGGCGCAGACTCCCGCCGCCAGCCGTTGTCTTGTGATCATCGGCGGATCTTATTGATCAATGGGGCCGCGCTTCAAAACGATCAAGGACCGAGCGGATCGGGCTGTGTGGAGAGCGGGTTCGGGAGCCGTGTCCACAGGTCCCCGGGCCGTTCGGGGGACAGCCGCATCAGCGTCAACGCCTTGGTGGGCAGCGGCTCTTCGCGCAGAACCGCCAGATCGGCGGTGTCCGGTAGATCGGCGGTGTCCGGCAGATCCCGTACGACGGCCTCCAGCGCGGCCCCCAGTGCGGGCGCCGAACCCGCCGTGGAGGCCAGCGCCCCCGCCACGAGCGAGCCGAAGAGCTTGCGGCGCAGCGTCGTCTCGTCGTCCGTGACGATCCGGTCGGCCACCTCGGGGGCCTTGACGCCGTGCCGGGCCAGCCGGGCCGGGCTCACCCGGATGTCGGCCAGGTCCCGGTAGACGAGCCGCACCGGCTCACCCGTGGGCGAGAGCACCACCAGGAGGTTCTGTCCGTGCGCCTCGAGGGCCACCCCCAGGTCGAGCATCCGCAGGCCGACGGTGAGGGCGAGCCGCGTGAACCCGGCGAGCCAGGCGGGGGAGGAGGGCAGCCCGGTGAGCGGCAGGGCGGCCACCGGGACGACCCGCTCACCGGCGGCCGTGTCCGCGTACGTCTCCGGCGGCTCCCGCAGCACGGCGGCGAGATCGGGGGAGTGGGCGCCGGCCGCGCCCAGGGTGCGGGTGACGTGCAGCAGACCGTCCGTGCGCACGGCCGTCGACTCCAGGAAGCCGGACACCGCGAGCGCCGTCTCGATCGAGGAGACCGAGATGTCCCGCACGGAGGACGTCAGCCGCGTGCTGACCGCGGTCTTCACGTGCGGACCGCCGTCGGACAGCGCGAGGGTCCGCAGGGACATCAACGGACGAGCGACCGGACCGTCCTCGGCCGCCACACCGAGCACGTGCGCCGTCTGCCAGGGATGGACCGGGATCAGCGCACGCTCGCCGTCCCGCAGCCACGCGGGCCACTCGCCCCGTACGAGGGCGTCACCCACGGGGGCGAGCCCGAGCCGTACCAGCGGCCGGTGCTCGGGCCCGTACGCCAGCTGCTCGACCACCGAAAAGCCGGGGCGTGAACGGCAGTTCGGGTGATAGGGGTGCCCGTCGACCACCCGCTGCTCCCACGCCCAGCTCGTCACCGGTACGGGCGCCTCATGCGGCTGGCCGGCCCGCGACAGTGCCAGCGAGGCGGTGCTGTGGCCGAGTTCGGCGGCGAAGGCGTCCCCGTGCGGCACGCCGAGTGCCGTGACCAGCGCCGCCGCGCTGTCGTGGGGCCGCCCGTCGAGCCGTACCTCGGTGACGTACGCGGCGGTCGCGTACGGGTCCGCGGCCGGGCCGTGCAGCCGCCGCCCGTCGCCCAGGCACAGGGTGAGCCCGTCGGCCGTCCGCTCCCGGCGCGTGATCCACGGCAGCGGCTCATGGGCCAGCGCCCGCCACAGACGCGTGAGGACGGAGGCCCGGGCGCCGGGCAGCGCCGCCGCGTAGGAGGCCGACAGATCGGGCCGCACGTCGTCCAGCTCGGCGGCGAGCGCGGCCTCTGCGGAAACCTCGGCGGGAGGGATAGGGGGCACGGTCGGAGCTCCTCGGGGACGGGGCGATGCGTCGTGGCACGGGTCCACGACAGACATACTGATCGCCAGTGCACCGTACGGAACGAATGGATCGCGTGGACCCCATGCACCCCAGGGACGACGTCCCCGCGCGCGCCGACGCCCACGCGGCGGCGCCGCTGCTGAACTGCCTGCTCCGGGAGGCGGCCGAGCCCGCCGGCGAGCTGGGCGTCCACCGCCTGCGGGCCGGCGGCGGCTGCTGCGCGTGCGCGGCACACGCCGCCCGCGCGACCCCGAGGTGTACACGGGCGGCTCCTGGCATCCGCTCACCCACGCCGAGCTGGTCAAACTCACCGCCGACGAGCTGCGCCGCGCCACCGGCCTGTCCAACCCGGAACTGCCCGGCGAGATGCTCGACAGCCGGGACGCGGTGGCCGCGATCCTGGCCGCACGCGGCCGTCTGACGGCCCCGGACGACCCGTACGTACGCTCCGAACAGTCCCTGGTCACCGGGCACCCCCACCACCCGGCCCCGAAGGCGCGAGGCGGCGGACCCGTCGCAAGCTGGCTGCCGTACGCCCCCGAGGCGTACGCCCGCTTCCCGCTCACCCTTCTGGGTGTACGCGAGGACGCGGTCGTCGAGGAGGGCGACACGACGGCACTGGACGCGCTCGGCACCGCCCCGCCCGGCTACCGGCTGCTGCCCGCCCATCCCTGGCAGCTCGCCCTGATCGGCGCCCGCCCGGACATCGCAGAGGCGTTCGAGGACGGGCGTCTGATCCGGCTCGGCGAGACCACTCGGCCCGTGTGGCCCACGGCCGCCATCCGCACGGTGTACGCCCCCGAGAACGACCTTTTCGTCAAGTTCAGCCTGGATGTGCGGATCACCAACGACATCCGCCGGCTGTGGCGCCACGACCTGCTCAAGCTGCGCCGCACCGACACGGCGGCGGCCGCCGCGTTCGCGGCGCACCGGGGTCCGGCGGCCTGGCTGAGCGACCGCGGCTGGCGCACGGCCGCCTTCGCCTTCGAGGAACTGGCGGTACTGGTCCGCGACGGGCTGCGCGCGCACCTGCTGCCCGGCGCCACCCCGCTGCTCGCCGCCGCCCTGGTGGAGGGGTTCGACGGCAGCCCGCTCGACGCGCTCACCGATCCCACCGCCTGGTGGACGGCGTACCTGCGCCAGGTCGTCCCCCCGGCCCTCGAGGCGTTCGAACGGCACGGCGTCGTCCTCGAAGCGCACCTGCAGAACACGCTGGTCGCGGTGGACGCCACGCGACTGCCCGTGCAGGCCCTGTTCCGGGACGCGGAGGGCGTGAAGCTCCTGGCGGACGTGTCCCGCGAGAAGGGCTGGGAGCGGCTGGTGTACTGCCTGGTCGTCAACAACCTCGTCGAGGTGGCCGCCCTGCTGTCCGAACGCCACCCCGGCTGGAACCCCTGGCCCGCCGCCCGGGCCGAGCTGTCCCGCCACCCCGTCCCCGAGATTCCCGCCCTGCTCGCCTCGCCCACCCTGCCCGGCAAGACCAACCTCCTGCTGCGCTGGACGGGCGCGGACGGCGCGGACGCGCGCTATCTGCCGCTGCCGAACCCGCTGGCCTCCCGCTGAGCGGCTCGGCCAGGCTCAGGAGCCTTCAGAGAGGGAGGTGCGATCCTCTGCCGCCTGGATGGCGGGGATCAGGTCTGCGGCCCGTTCGAGTTGGTCACGCTGGGAGTGCAGGTCCAAGGCGCCGAGGCGTACGACCATTCGGACGCCGGCGGCGACGTACTGCCCCAGGCGCTCGCACACCTGGTCGGCGGAGCCGGTGACGACTGGGTGACGATCGCTCTTGTGGCAGGGGTCCGACGATCCGAGAGGACCGGATCCGAGGAGAACCGGCTCGGCGGTGGTGCCTCCGATGTGGCGGAGCCACTTCGAACTGACCGCAGCGCGTCTCCTACGGCAGGGAGCGGGTGAGCCACACCAGTTCGCCGCTGTCGTCGGTCGAGACGTGGTCGCGCTGGAACCCGAGCTTTTCGAGGACGCGTAGCGATGGCGCATTCCAGGGACGCACTGTCGACCAGAGCCGTTTCCGTCCAGTCGCGATCGCCGCGTCGAGCACCGCGGACGCCGCCTCGGTGGCATAGCCCTGTCCGTGCACGCGCCGAAACAGCTCGTAGGCGATCTCTGGCTCGTCAACGGAACCCCGACCGACCGTGAGGCCGCAATACCCGATGAAGTCACCCACATCGCGGCGTATGACGGGCAGCAGAGCAATCCCGGTCAGTGCCGACGCAGCGCGCTGATCCTCGATCATCCGCCGGTTGTCCTCGATCGACGGCATATCACCACCCCGTTCGGCGACGAGCACGCGATGGGCGTCGATGTCGGCCTCGGTCCACGGACGCAAGCTCAGTCGAGCGGTCGCCAGTTGGAGGGGCATCGGTGAATACCGCATGGCGGCACCCTATCGACGCCGCTCCCTGATCCGGGGCAACTGATGCCGGTCCGTCCCGGCGGCACGGTGGCGCTGATCGACAATGTCTCGGACCTCTGTCCGACACCGCCCGGAGCGGCGTGCACCTGGCCCGCGGCCCGGGGACCCGGCGCGACGTGCGGCAACTCGGCCTGGTCTGCCCGAATGCCGGGCATCGAGTCGGCACTTCCCCTGCCTTCCCGCCGACGCCCTCTTGCTGAACCCGATGACGGGCAGGGGAGGATGACCTCGGCGGCACCGAAGAGCCGCACCTGGGGGCCGTGGTCACCCGCGGTGAGTCGGACTGGTCCCTGTCCCCCGTCCCCGGCTGGAACGGGCGCCAGATCACCGTACGGGCCAGCCGTGACGGAGATGCGGTGACCATCCGGGCGCGCCGCGAGGAGGAAGCCTGGCGGATGGTCCGACTGGCTCCTCTCGCACCTGACGCGGCGGCATCGGCCGGACTGTTTTGCTGTTCTCCGGAGCGAGAGGGACCGCGGGTGCGATTCACTCGATTCACCTTGGGCCCTGCCGATATTTCGCTTCACCACGTTCCAGCCTGAGAGGGTCGTTCTCTCCGAGTGGGCGATTCGGGAGCGGATGTCCGTTTCGAAGTGAGGCTTGCGCCAGAGGGCGCTCGCCACGGTGTCGAACTTCCCGAGCCGGGAGTCATACCGGAAGCTGGGAGTCTGTGGTCACGCCGGCACGATGGCTGGGGCATTCCTCCCCGGCTGTCACGCTTGGTTACTATGCTCACTTCATGCCGGAGGCCGGAAGCAACGGCGCACCGTCATTGACGGACTGCTGGAGAGAACGGGAGACGAACGTGCCGGCCGAAACTCCCAGATTCTCCCCAGGGCTGAGCGGGGAGGTTTTCCCGGGTGCACCGCGTTGGAGCGTGCCATGAAATACAAGACAATCGAGCTGTGGGGCCTTTGAAGATGCTGAGAGAGGTGGCCGCCACCCGCTACATCCAACCCCTGCGCTCCGGTGGCTCCGTCCCCGGAGTCGTCGAGGCCGACGACCTGGGGACGTACGTCGTGAAGTTCACCGGCTCCGCACAGGGCACCAAGGCCCTGGTCGCCGAGGTCATCGTGGGGGAGCTGGCGCGTCGGCTCGGGCTGCGCGTCCCCGAGCTGGTCCTCGCCCACTTCGATCCCGCGATCGGCGCGCACGAACCGCACCAGGAGGTGCGCGACCTGCTGAACGCCAGCCCCGGCCTCAACCTCGGCATGGACTACCTGCCGGGCGCCCGGGACTTCACGCCCGAGGTCGCCCAGGTCTTCCCCGTCGACCCGGTGGAGGCCGGAAGGATCATCTGGCTCGACGCGCTGACCGTGAACGTGGACCGCACGGTGCACAGCTCCAACCTCATGGTCTGGCCCACCTTCGGCATCGCACCCCCGCGGCTGTGGCTGATCGACCACGGTGCCGCGCTCGTCTTCCACCACCGCTGGGACGCCTCCGCACCCGAGAAGGCCTACGACTTCCGCCACCACGCCCTCGGCCACTTCGCCCCGGACATGCGGGCCGCGGAGGACACCCTGGCGCCGCTCGTGACCGAGGAGCTGCTGCGCGAGGTCACCGAGGAGGTACCGGACGCCTGGCTGACGGACGAGCCGGGCTTCGCGACGCCCGGCGACGTCCGTGAAGCCTACGTGGACTACCTCACGGCCCGGGTCAAGGCGTCCGAGGCATGGCTGCCCACCGACTTCCCCACCCAGGAGGAGCGCGCCGCCGAGGAGGCCCAGCGTGCGGCGCGGACACAGCGAGGCCGGCCCGACTGGCTCAAGTGGGTCCCGGACCTGCACGGCGAACCGGCCGCGGAACAGGATTGGTCGGTGCACCTGGGATGACCCACCGTGTCCAGATCGAGTACTGCACCCGGTGCCGCTGGCTGCCCCGGGCGGCCTGGCTGGCGCAGGAACTGCTGACCACTTTCGAGGCGGAACTGACCGAGCTGTCGCTCAAGCCCGGTACCGGCGGTGTGTTCGTCGTCCGGGTGAACGACGAGGTGGTGTGGGACCGGCGGGAGCAGGGGTTCCCGGAGCCCACGGCCGTGAAGCAGCTCGTACGCGACCGAGTGGCCCCGGGCAAGCCCCTGGGCCACTCGGAGAAGTGAGACCTCAGCCTTCGAGCTGCTCGTAGGCCGGAAGCGTCAGGAAGTCCGCGTAGTCCTCGTCCAGCGCGACCTTCAGCAGCAGGTCGTGGGCCTGCTGCCACTTGCCGGCCGTGAAGGCCTCCTCGCCGAGCTCCGCCTCGATGTTCCGGAGTTCCTGCGCGGCGACCTCGCGGGCGAGCTCGGCGGTGACCCGCTCGCCGTTGTCGAGGACGACCCCGGCGTTGATCCACTGCCAGATCTGGGAGCGGGAGATCTCCGCGGTGGCCGCGTCCTCCATCAGGTTGAAGATGGCGACCGCGCCGAGGCCGCGCAGCCACGCCTCGATGTAACGGATGCCGACCTGGACGGCGTTGACCAGGCCCGCGTACGTCGGCTTGGCGTCGAGGGAGTCGACGGCGATCAGATCGGCCGCCTTGACGTCGACGTCCTCGCGCAGCCGGTCCTTCTGGTTCGGCCTGTCGCCGAGGACCTTGTCGAAGGACTCCATCGCGATCGGGACCAGGTCGGGGTGGGCCACCCAGGAGCCGTCGAAGCCGTCGTTCGCCTCGCGGTCCTTGTCGGCGCGGACCTTCTCGAAGGCCACCTTGTTCACCTCGGGGTCCCTGCGGGAGGGGATGAACGCGGCCATGCCGCCGATGGCGTGCGCGCCGCGCCTGTGGCAGGTGCGGACGAGGAGTTCGGTGTACGCGCGCATGAACGGGGCCGTCATCGTGACGGCGTTGCGGTCCGGCAGGACGAACTTCGCTCCGCCGTCACGGAAGTTCTTCACGATGGAGAACAGGTAGTCCCAGCGGCCCGCGTTCAACCCGGAGGCGTGGTCGCGGAGTTCGTAGAGGATCTCCTCCATCTCGTACGCCGCCGTGATCGTCTCGATCAGGACCGTGGCGCGGATGGTGCCCTGCGGGATGCCGACGTGGTCCTGGGCGAAGACGAAGACGTCGTTCCAGAGGCGGGCCTCCAGGTGCGACTCGGTCTTCGGGAGGTAGAAGTACGGGCCCTTGCCGAGGTCGAGCAGCCGCTGGGCGTTGTGGAAGAAGTACAGGCCGAAGTCGACGAAGGCGCCCGGGACCGGCTGTCCGTCGACCTGGAGGTGACGCTCGTTCAGGTGCCAGCCGCGCGGGCGCATGACGACCGTCGCCAGCTCCTCGTTCGGGCGCAGGGCGTACGACTTGCCGGTCGCCGGGTCGGTGAAGTCGATGCTGCGGGTGTAGGCGTCGATCAGGTTGAGCTGGCCGAGGACCACGTTCTCCCAGGTGGGCGCGGAAGCGTCCTCGAAGTCCGCGAGCCACACCCTGGCGCCCGAGTTGAGGGCGTTGATGGTCATCTTGCGGTCGGTGGGGCCGGTGATCTCGACCCGGCGGTCGTCGAGGGCTTCGGGCGCGGGCGCCACCCTCCAGCTGTCGTCCGCGCGGATCGCGGCGGTCTCGGGCAGGAAGTCCAGCGTGGAGGTGCGGGCGATCTCGGCGCGGCGCTCCGCGCGACGGGCCAGCAGCTCGTCGCGGCGCGGCGTGAACCGCCGGTGCAGCTCGGCCACGAAGGCGAGCGCCGCGTCGGTGAGGACCTCCTCCTGCCGGGGCAGGGGCTCGGCGTCGACGATGGCCGCCGGGGACGGCGCTGGTGCGGACATGAGGCTGTCACTTCCTTCGGCGAGCTGGCATGAAGGCGTTGCGGCACCGCGTGCCAGGGGCCCCGTACGCGGTCGGCGGCGCCTGGGGAGCGGTCGAGCGCTTCTGATCAGTGGATACTAGTTTCCTCATGGTGGAAGTTCAATGGTTTGTTGATGTCGAGATTCTCCGGGTCGAGGCAAGGTGGCGCTCGGTGCCACTCCGCTCACTCGAGGTGGGTCAGGTCCGTCACCGTGTCGATGTCGTACGCCTGCGCGACGTCCCCGCACTCGACGAACGTGATGGCGTCGTCGTGCGCCTTCAGATAGGCGCGTGCCCCACGGTCTCCGGTCGCCGTCCGGGCGACACCGGTCCAGTGGGCCGAGCCGAGCAGGACCGGATGCCCGCGCACCCCCTCGTACGCGGCCGAGGCCAGCGACTCCTCGTCCCGGAACGCGCAGAGCACCCGAGCCACCGCCTCCGGCCCGATGCCGGGCTGGTCGACGAGCAGCACCAGGGCCGCCCGCGCGCCCGTCCCGGCGAGCGAGGCGAGCCCGGCCCGCAGTGAGGAGCCCATGCCCTCCTCCCAGTCCGGGTTGTCCACCAGCACGCAGCCGGTGAGGTCGGCACGCTCCCGTACGGCGGCGGCCCCCGCTCCCAGCACCACGTGGACACGGCTGCATCCGGCCGCGCGCAGTACTCCCGCCGCATGCTCCACCAGCGGGCGCCCCCGGTGTTCGAGCAGGGCCTTGGGTTGTCCGCCGAGCCGCCGCCCCCCGCCTGCCGCGAGCAGCAGCCCGGCGATCCGCACTTCGTTGCCTGTCATACGTCCTGCTTACCTGACCCGGTGCCGACCGCACGGTTTCCAGGGGCTGAATTTCCGTCCACGCGGTGGCGCCCGGCGCGCCCGATGGCGTTTACTGGCCCGCATCCCCGGCGCCCGACCACGCCCGGGGGCACCGGGGGTGTACGAGCACAACGGCGTTTCGAGGGGGATCGGCTGTGGTGCGGAGCTTGGGACAGAGGCCAGTGACCGGCAGCGAAGAGGATCCGAGAGTGGCGGAACTGCGCATCGCCGTGTCCCGGCTGCGCCGTGAACTCGCCGCACATCCGGCCGAGTTCCCCGACCGGGCGATAGCCGAGGACGAACTGGCCGCACTCGCCGCGATGGCCGCGGGAGGCGTTCCCGAGATCCCCCGCCTGCGCCGCTCCCTGCTGCTGATCGCGGGAGCGATCGGCTCGGTCAGCGCACTGACCAGGGGTTTGACGGAGGTCCGCAAGGCGGTCGAACTCTTCGGGGAGCCGCCGCGCGGCAGGCGGGTATCAGACGACAGGGCCTAGGGAGTCGCCCTTCGGGGCGGGCCGGTCGAGGGCTGTGGCTGGTGCGGGTCGCCTCACGCGGCCGGGCCGCCCGAGGCCGCCAGAGTCCGGGACAGTTCCGCCGCCACCTGCTGGAGCACCGGCACGATCCGTTCCGTCGCCGCCTCGGTGACGCGCCCCGCCGGGCCCGAGATGGAGATCGCGGCGGCCGTGGGGGAGTCGGGCACGGACACCGCGAGGCACCGGACCCCTATCTCCTGCTCGTTGTCGTCGACCGCGTACCCGAGCCGGCGCACCTCCTCCAGTGCGGCGAGGAAGGCGTCCGGCGTGGTGATCGTCTTCTCCGTCGCGGCCGGCATGCCGGTTCGGGCGAGCAGGGCGCGCACCTCGTCGTCCGGTGTGCTCGCCAGCAGGGCCTTGCCCACGCCGGTGGAGTGCGGCAGCACCCTCCGGCCCACCTCGGTGAACATCCGCATCGAGTGCTTGGAGGGCACCTGCGCCACGTACACGATCTCGTCCCCGTCGAGCAGCGCCATGTTCGCCGTCTCGCCGGTCTCCTCCACCAGGCGGGCCAGATGCGGCCGGGCCCAGGTGCCCAGCAGCCGGGACGCCGACTCGCCGAGCCGGATCAGCCGGGGGCCGAGCGCATAGCGGCGGTTGGGCTGCTGGCGTACGTACCCGCAGGCCACCAGGGTGCGCATCAGGCGGTGGATCGTGGGCAGCGGCAGGCCGCTGCTCGCGGACAGCTCGCTCAGGCCGACCTCGCCGCCCGCGTCCGCCATCCGCTCCAGCAGGTCGAAGGCGCGCTCGAGGGACTGGACACCACCGCTCGCGGCGGACTTGGCGGGGGTGTCGCTGGCGCTGGACGTCGACGGCGGCACGGCGCGTTCCTTTCGACTGTGTTCTGCTACTCGGAATGCTAATTCCGCTACACGGAAACGTCCAGGGTTCGCCGGAGCCTGTACAGCCGGGGTGTCAGGAGGAATTGTGCCCTTGACGGCGCGGGTGCGGGAGGGAAGACTCCTTCAACAGAACGTTGAATTCCGTTACGCGGATGTAAATCCCGTCATCCGGAAGTCGACCGGAACGGGACGGCGGCAGAGAGGGGCCCGGGTGTCCGACGCTGAACTGGTGCTGCGCTCCACGCGCGTGATCACCCCCGAAGGCACGCGCGCCGCGTCGGTCGCGGTCGCCGGGGGCACGATCACGGCCGTCCTGCCGTACGACGCCGCCGTACCGGCCGGGGCCCACCTGGAGGACCTGGGCGACGACGTCCTGCTGCCCGGCCTCGTCGACACGCACGTGCACGTCAACGACCCGGGCCGCACCGAGTGGGAGGGCTTCTGGACCGCCACCCGCGCGGCGGCGGCAGGCGGCATCACCACGTTGATCGACATGCCGCTCAACTCGGTGCCCCCGACCACGACGGTCGCCCACCTCCGCACCAAGCAGGAGGTCGCGGCCGGCAAGGCCCACGTCGACGTCGGGTTCTGGGGCGGCGCGCTGCCCGACAACGTCAAGGACCTCAGGCCGCTGCACGACGCGGGCGTCTTCGGCTTCAAGGCGTTCCTGTCACCCTCGGGCGTGGACGAGTTCCCGCACCTCGACAAGGAGCAACTGGCCCGCTCCCTGGCCGAGATCGCCGGTTTCGACGGGCTGCTGATCGTGCACGCGGAAGACCCGCGCCACCTCGCCGCCGCCCCGCAGCAGGGCGGTCCCCGATACGCGGACTTCCTCGCCTCCCGGCCCCGGCACGCGGAGGACACGGCCATCGCGCACCTCATCGACCAGGCGAAACGGTTCAACGCGCGTGTGCACGTGCTGCACCTCTCCTCCAGCGACGCGCTGCCGCTGATCGCCGCCGCCAAGGCGGAGGGCGTACGGATCACGGTGGAGACCTGTCCGCACTACCTCACCCTGACCGCCGAGGAAGTGCCCGACGGGGCCAGCGAGTTCAAGTGCTGCCCGCCCATCCGCGAGGCCGCCAACCAGGATCTGCTGTGGCAGGCGCTGGCGGACGGCACGATCGACTGCGTAGTCACCGACCACTCCCCGTCGACCGCCGATCTGAAGACCGGCGACTTCGGCACCGCCTGGGGCGGCATCTCGGGCCTGCAGCTGAGCCTGGCCGCGGTGTGGACCGAGGCGCGCAGGCGGGGGCACGGCCTGCAGGACGTGGTCCGCTGGATGTCCGAGCGCACGGCCCGGCTCGTGGGACTCCAGGACCGCAAGGGCGCCATCGCGGCGGGCCACGACGCGGACTTCGCCGTGCTCGCGCCCGAGGAGACCTTCACCGTGGACCCGGCGGCCCTCCAGCACCGCAACCCGGTCACCGCGTACGCGGGCAGGACCCTGCACGGCGTCGTCAGGTCCACCTGGCTGCGCGGCGAACGGATCGTGGCGAACGGCGAGTTCACCGGACCGAAGGGACGCCTGCTCGGCAGGACCGACTGATCCGCCCGCATCGACTCCCGCGCCCGCAGCGGGCGATACCGAAAGGAAGAACTGATCACCGTGACGGCGATTCCGAGTTTCACGGGCGACGCGAACCCCTACCGGGGCGGCGACCCCTACGCGGACTACCGCACCGCCGACTTCCCCTTCACCCGGTACGCCGACCTCGCCGACCGCCGGCTCGGCGCCGGCGTCATCGCCGCCAACGACGAGTTCTTCGCCGAGCGCGAGAACCTTCTGGTGCCCGGGCGCGCCGAGTTCGACCCAGAGCACTTCGGGCACAAGGGCAAGGTCATGGACGGCTGGGAGACGCGCCGCCGCCGGGGCGCCTCGGCCGGGCACCCGTGGCCCGCTCAGGACGACCACGACTGGGCGCTGGTACGCCTCGGCGCGCCCGGCGTCGTACGGGGCGTCGTCGTCGACACGGCCCACTTCCGGGGCAACTACCCGCAGGCGGTCTCCGTCGAGGGCACGTCGGTCGCCGGTTCCCCGTCACCGGAGGAACTGCTCGGGGACGACGTGAAGTGGACGACGCTGGTGCCGCGCACCCCGGTCGGCGGCCACGCCGCCAACGGCTTCGAGGTGGACGTGGAGCAGCGCTTCACCCACCTCAGGCTGAACCAGCACCCCGACGGGGGCATCGCACGCCTGCGCGTCCACGGCGAGGTCGTGCCGGACC
Source organism: Streptomyces cynarae (assembly GCF_025642135.1). Classification (NCBI taxonomy): domain Bacteria; kingdom Bacillati; phylum Actinomycetota; class Actinomycetes; order Kitasatosporales; family Streptomycetaceae; genus Streptomyces; species Streptomyces cynarae. The sequence continues at coordinate 6,968,082 of NZ_CP106793.1, forward strand.
CGGCGTGGCTGGAGGTGCTCGGCACCTTCGACGTGGTGGCCCTGGAGAACGGGGGCCGGGTGGAGGACGCCTCCGACCTCTTCTACTCGCCCGCCACCAACACCATCCAGCCGGGCCGCTCCCGGAAGATGGACGACGGCTGGGAGACACGGCGCCGTCGCGACCGGGGTCACGACTGGATCCGCTACCGCCTGGCGGCGCAGGCACAGATCCGGGCGATCGAGATCGACACCGCCTACCTGAAGGGCAATGCGGCGGGCTGGGCGTCGGTCTCGGTCAAGGACGGTGAGGACGGCGACTGGCGCGAGATCCTCCCGCGCACCCGCCTCCAGCCCGACACCGACCACCGCTTCGCCCTCCCGGCCCCGGCGATCGGCACCCACGCGCGCGTGGACATCTACCCGGACGGCGGCATCTCCCGCCTGCGCCTGCACGGCTCCCTGACGCAGGACGGGGCGAACCGGCTGGCGGCACGCCACCAGGAACTGGGCGGCTGACACACGCCACGCGCGCGTGGGGCGCATCGGTCCGACGGGGGCCCGGCGGGGCGACAGGGCCCGGCGGGGCGACGGGGGCGCGGCCGGGCCGACCGGGCCGGTGCGCGCCCGCGTCCTACGCCGCGTGCACCTGTGCGATCCCGGCCGGGGCGTCGGCAGGACGGCGGCGAACGGGAACCGTCCTCGGACGGCTGGAACTCTTCACCCCGTCCGTCGCGTTCTCCTCGCGTGACTCTTCAGCAAGAAATCGTCGGCAACGCCATGCAGATGGCGGTCGTCAACCTGCACCCGGGCCAGACCGTGTACTGCGAGGCGGGCAAGTTCCTCTTCAAGACCACGAACGTCACCATGGAGACCCGGCTGTCCGGCCCGTCGAACGGCGGCGGCCAGCCCCAGGGCGGAGCCGGTGGCGGCGGCATGGGCGGCCTCCTCCGCCAGGCCATGGGCACTGCCATGCAGGTCGGCCAGCGTGCGCTGGCGGGCGAGTCGCTGGCGTTCCAGTACTTCACCGCGCAGGGCGGCGAGGGCACCGTCGGCTTCGCGGGCGTGCTGCCCGGCGAGATGCGGGCGCTGGAACTCGACGGCACGCGTGCGTGGTTCGCGGAGAAGGACGCCTTCGTGGCCGCCGAGTCGACCGTCGACTTCGGCATCGCCTTCGCCGGCGGCCGCACCGGCATGAGCGGCGGCGAGGGCTTCATCCTGGAGAAGTTCACCGGACACGGCACCGTGATCATCGCCGGCGCGGGCAACTTCATCGACCTCAACCCCGCCGACTTCGGCGGTCGCATCGAGGTGGACACCGGGTGCGTCGTCGCCTTCGAGGAGGGCATCCAGTACGGCGTCCAGCGCGTCGGCGGCCTCAACCGCCAGGGAATCATGAACATGGTCTTCGGCGGCGAGGGCCTCTCCCTGGCCACCCTGGAGGGCAACGGCCGCGTGATCCTTCAGTCCCTGACCATCGAGAGCCTCGCCAACGCGTTGAAGAAGGCGCAAGGGGGCGACAAGCAGGGGCCGACCGGCGGACTGTTCTCGACCCACGCGGGGTGAGCCCGGCCACCGAGCTCCCGGCGGGCGGCCGACCGCCGCGTCCGCAACCGCCCGCCCGGCCGCCCGGGGCCCGCGGCGGGCGGCAGGTTAACTCGCTGAAAACACATGGCACTTGCCGTGAAAATCTCGCAGATTGTCATTGACATGCCACCGTCTACGCGCGTCATCATGCCGCCATGAGAACCCCCACACGCGCCACCCGGATCGGCGCCGCAGCCGCGCTCCTGTCCGCCCTCCTCATGGGCGGCACCGTCTCCGCCACCACGGCGGACGCCGCCGCCACCTCGGTCGGCAGCATCTGCTACAGCGACCTGCCGTCCCAGGCACACGACACCCTCGACCTGATCGACCAGGGCGGCCCCTTCCCGTACTCGCAGGACGGCACCGTCTTCTCCAACCGCGAAGGCGTACTCCCCGGCCAGTCCTACGGCTACTACCACGAGTACACCGTCATCACCCCCGGCTCCTCCACGCGTGGCGCCCGCCGCATCGTCACGGGCGAGGAGTACCAGGAGGACTACTACACCTCGGACCACTACGCGACGTTCGACCTGATCGACTTCGGCTGCTGACCGAGCGGTCGCCATGAGCCGGGGGTCCCGTCCGCACTCGGCCGGACCCCGGCTCTCGGGGGCGCCGGAGAAGACGTCCGGGACGAGCGGGGCCGTCAGGGCTCACGCACCTCCTGGGACGTCCGGACGGCGTCCAGGGCCTCGATGGCGATCGCGTGCCGGCGAGGTGTCCGGCGGTCAGGCTCCAGGAGGAGGTCGCCGGGTGACGGCGTTAACGCGGCCCGGTCACTGTGTCATCGCTACGTCATCGCGTCGGACCGTGGAGGCGCGATGCTCGAAGCCGCCTCGGCGAACTCGCGGATGAGCGGGGAACGCCGGGTGGCCATCCACGCCAGGCACACGTGGTTGGGGCCGATGTCCTCGACCGGTACGGGAACGACGTCCGGGCGCGTGTAGAAGCCTGCCGTGGACAGCGGGATCACACAGACTCCGGCTCCGGAGGCCACGAGCTCCAGCTTCTCCTCGACCTGATGGATCCGGGGCACCTCGGGCCGGTCGCGCTCGCGCATCTCGAGGGCCACGTCGCGCCACTCCGGCACGGCGTCCGGGTCCTGCAACAGGTGATCGGCGGCCAGGTCCGCGATGGCCACCGACTGCTTGCCGGCCAGGGGGTGGTCCAGGGGCAGGACGACGACCCTGGGCTCCTGGAACAACGGCACCACCTGGAGACCTTGTCGGTCGATCGGCAGACGGACGATGCTGACGTCCGCCCGGCCGTCGTGGAGCACTTCCACCTGGTCGACCCAGCTCGTGCGCAGCAGCCGCACTTCGAGCCCCGGGCGGCGCGAGGTCAGGGCGCGCACCGCGGACGTCACGGTGATGCCGGGCATGAAGCCGATCGTGAAGGTGGGCGTGCCCCTGGCCGCGGAGGTGACCCGCCGGAGCAGTGCCTCGGACGCGGCGAGGAGCGGGGGTGCGTCCTCCCGCAACTGCTCGCCCGCCGGGGTGAGCATCGTGCCGCGGCGGTCACGGACGAACAGCTCTGCCCGCAGCTCCTCCTCGAGCGCCCGGATCTGCCGGGACAGAACCGGCTGGGCGATGTGCAGGCGTTCGGCGGCGCGGCCGAAGTGGAGTTCCTCGGCCACCGCCACGAAGTACCTGAGCTTCCGCAGGTCGACGTCCACAGCTCCGCACCGCCCGTCTGCTTTCAGATGAATCTACCTCCGACCGTGCCGGCCGCGCCGCCGAGAGCGAGGCCCGCCGACCCGGCGCTGAGGATCGACCGCGGGTTGTCAGCCGCGGGCAAGGACCGCCAGCGGGTCGGTGTGGCCGGGCGTCCACTCCAGCTCCGCGCGAGCGCGGGACGGGGTGAACTGCTGGTCGAGGGCGAAGGCGTCCGCGATGGGGCCCATCTGCTCCCGTGCCTGCTTCAGAGAGATCGACTCCGTCTTCCCGTCGATGCCGGCCGACCGGCTGATGGCCAGCGCCACGTCCTTGGCCGTGGGGTTCACTCCGCCCACGCCGACGTAGACGGAACCGGCCTTCGCCTTCAGGGCGGCGACGTAGAGCTCCGCGATGTCGTCGACGTGGACCAGCGCCCAGTGGTTGGCGCCGTCGCCGATGTAGGGGATGGCGCCCGCCTGCTTGCCGGGTGCGGTGAAGAACATGTCGATCAGCCGGTTCTCTCCGCCGTAGAGCAGCCCGGGCCGGACGACCACGGGCCGTCCGCCGCGCGCCGCCCGCTGGAGGACGGCCTCCTCCACGGGGCGCCGCCACGCGACCAGGGCGGGCGGGTTCCAGGGCGCGGTCTCGTCGGCCACCCCGTCGGTGTCGCCGTAGACCCACGTGCCGCCCGTGTGCACGTACGTCCCCGTGCCGATGCCGTCCTGCATGGCGTCGGCGGCGGCCAGATCGGCCTCCCCGCTGTCCGCCTGGGCCAGGTGCACGACGGCCTCGGCCCGAGACGCGGCGGCGTTGAGCACCTCCAGGTCGTCCAGCCCGCCGATCACCGGGAGGGCACCCAGTGCGCGGACCGCGTCCGCGGAGCGTTCGCTGCGGGCCAGTGCCTCGACGGCGTGTCCGCGCCGGATCAGCGCGGTGATCGTCGCCTTGCCGAGGTAACCGGAACCACCGGTGAGGAAAACCTTCATCGCCTTGCCCTTCGTACGGTCCAGAACGTCGCATTCAGCGTGCGGCGGACCCGAGGAAGGCGTCCAAGACCTGTTCGGCCGACTGTGATGCCCTACGGGTATCAGTGCAGCAGGGGGCCGGGAGCAGGCCCTGATGCCCGGCCGCGGTCGACACGGTGCGGCGCGTCGCGGCCCGCGCCCTGGTCTCTTCGTCCGCCGTCAGCCGCCGGTCGAAGGCGCACGCCGCCCGCCCGGCCCGACACCCGGCGCGAACCGCACGCGGACGGGACCCGATCCGGCCGCCGGTCAGTCGCGGGCGCCCGGGATCTCCCCGAGATTCACCGGGCGGCGCTCCCGGCGGGAGAGCTCGCAGGCCTCCGCGATGCGCAGGGCCTGGAGTGCCTCGCCGCCGTCGCAGGGGTTGGCTCGCTCGCCGCGCACCACCTCGACGAACGCCGCGATCTCGGCCTCGTACGCGGGCGCGAACCGCTCCAGGAACCCCGTCCACGGCTTGTCCGCGGCCGGCGGACCGGCGGGCTCCGTGGACGCGATCGGCGTACGGTCGTCCAGGCCCACCGCGATCGTGTCCAGCTCGCCCGCCAGCTCCATGCGCACGTCGTAGCCCGCACCGTTCGTACGCGTCGCCGTGGCCGTGGCGAGTGTGCCGTCCGCCAGTGTGAGCACGACCGCCGCCGTGTCGACGTCGTTCGCCTCCCGGTACATCGCCCCGCCCGCGTCGGACCCGGTCGCGTACACCTCGGCCACCTCCCGGCCGGTCACCCAGCGCAGGATGTCGAAGTCGTGGATGAGGCAGTCCCGGAAGATGCCGCCGGAGACCGGCAGATACGGGGCCGGCGGCGGTGCCTGGTCGGCCGTCAGCGCGCGGACCGTGTGCAGCCGTCCGAGCCGCCCCGTGCGCACGGCCTCCCGCGCCGCCGTGTGGCCCGCGTCGAACCGCCGCTGGAAGCCCATCTGCAACACCGTCCCGGCGGCGTCGACCTCGGCGAGCGCGGCCAGCGTGCCCGCCAGGTCCACCGCGATGGGCTTCTCGCAGAACACTGGGAGCCCGGAGCGCGCCGCCCGGCCGATCAGTTCGGCGTGCGCCGCGGTCGCCGCGGTGATGACCACCGCGTCCACGCCCCAGGTGAAGATCTCGTCCACGCCGGGCGCCGCCGTCGAGCCCAGCCGGTCCGCCAGGTGGCGGGCCCGCGCGGTGTCGACGTCCGTGATGATGAGCGAGCCCACCTCATGGTGACGGCTGAGGGAAGCCGCATGGTATGTCCCGATACGCCCCGCTCCGATCAGTCCGATGCGCATGTGACCAACGTGGGGGTGTACCCCCCACTATGTCAATGCTTTGTCCGGACAACCGGACTACACAACTTCCCGTCAACAAGCGCCGGAGCTACGCTCGCCCCGTGCCGAAACCAGATGTGGACCCCACCGTCCCGCTCCAGCTCAGCGTCGACCGGAGCAGTCCGGTGCCGCTCTACTTCCAGCTGGCCCAGCAGCTGGAGGCCGCGATCGAGCACGGCGAGCTGACGCCGGGCAGCCTGCTGGGGAACGAGATCGAACTGGCCGGGCGGCTCGGCCTGTCCCGCCCCACGGTCCGGCAGGCCATCCAGTCCCTGGTCGACAAGGGCCTGCTCGTGCGCCGCCGTGGCGTCGGCACCCAGGTCGTGCACAGCCAGGTCAAGCGCGGCCTGGAGCTGAGCAGCCTCTACGACGACCTGGAGGCGGCCGGGCAGCGCCCCGCGACCCGGGTCCTCCTCAACACCTTCGCGCCCGCCTCCGCCGAGGTCGCCGCCGCGCTCGGCCTCCCCGAGGGCATGGAGGTGCACCAGGTCGAACGGCTGCGCCTCGCGCACGGCGAACCGATGGCGTATCTGTGCAACTACCTGCCGACCGGCCTGCTCGACCTCGACAGCGACCAGCTGGAGGCCACCGGCCTCTACCGGCTGATGCGCGCCGCCGGCATCACCCTGCACAGCGCCCGGCAGTCCATCGGAGCCCGAATCGCCGACCGAATCGAGGGCGAACGACTCGGCGAGCCGGAGGGCGCCCCGCTGCTCACCATGCAGCGCACCACGTTCGACGACACGGGCCGCGCCGTGGAGTTCGGCACCCACACCTACCGCGCCTCGCGCTACTCGTTCGAGTTCCAGCTGCTCGTACGCTCCTGAGCCGCCGGGGGCGCACGGTGGCCCGCCATGCCACCCGTCCCCATCCCTCCCCGTCCGTCCCCATGCCCGCCCCCGGTCCCTACCGAGCCCTGACCTGCGACGTCGATCAGCGGTCGGCTGGTTCCTCCTCCTCAAGCGCGGCACGATGATCGCGCATCACGTCCGCGAGGAGATCACCCTGGAGGAGCTGACACGCCAGATGGCGGGCGGTGAGGAGCTGGACGATCTGCGCCACGAACTGGAACGCGCCCGGTAGGGGGCGCCCCCGCAGAACACCGTCCAAGGCCCCAGCGCGGCGAAGGGGCCCACGGTGCAGGCCAACGCGTGCGTGCGGCAGAATCGGGCCGGTGAGCACCTACCGCGACTTCACCCACCGCGGCTCCGCCCGGGCCACCGTCCTGCGGACCGTCGGCACGCGCGAGCGCCGTTCCCATCTGTCGGCGCCGCGCGTCCCCACGGTCGGCATCGACATCGGCGGCACGAAGGTGATGGCCGGCGTCGTCGACGCCGACGGCAACATCCTGGAGAAGCTCCGCACCGAGACGCCCGACAAGTCCAAGAGTCCCAAGGTCGTCGAGGACACCATCGTCGAGCTCGTCCTGGACCTCTCCGACCGGCACGACGTGCACGCCGTCGGCATCGGCGCGGCCGGCTGGGTGGACGCGGACCGCAACCGCGTCCTGTTCGCCCCGCACCTGTCCTGGCGCAACGAGCCCCTGCGCGACCGTCTCGCCGAGCGGCTCGCCGTCCCGGTCCTGGTCGACAACGACGCGAACGCCGCCGCCTGGGCCGAGTGGCGCTTCGGCGCAGGCCGCGGCGAGGACCACCTCGTCATGATCACCCTCGGCACCGGCATCGGCGGCGCCATCCTGGAGGACGGCCAGGTCAAGCGCGGCAAGTACGGGGTCGCGGGCGAATTCGGCCATATGCAGGTCGTGCCCGGCGGTCACCGCTGCCCGTGCGGCAACCGCGGCTGCTGGGAGCAGTACAGCTCCGGCAACGCCCTGGTCCGCGAGGCCCGGGAGCTGGCCGCCGCCGACTCCCCGGTGGCGTACGGGATCATCGAGCACGTCAAGGGCAACATCTCCGACATCACCGGCCCGATGATCACCGAGCTGGCCCGCGAGGGCGACGCCATGTGCGTCGAGCTGCTCCAGGACATCGGCCAGTGGCTCGGCGTCGGCATCGCGAACCTGGCGGCCGCCCTGGACCCGTCCTGCTTCGTGATCGGCGGCGGCGTCAGCGCAGCCGACGACCTGCTGATCGGCCCGGCCCGGGACGCCTTCAAGCGCCACCTCACCGGCCGCGGCTACCGCCCCGAGGCGCGTATCGCCCGCGCGCAACTGGGCCCCGAGGCCGGCATGGTCGGCGCCGCGGACCTCGCCCGGCTGGTGGCCCGCCGCTTCCGGCGCGCCAACCGGCGCCGGGTGGAGCGGTACGAGCGCTACGAGCGGTACGCGGAGTCCCGCCGCACCACCAAGGGACTGCTGTGACGGCCGCCGCCTCACTGCCGCGCCAGTCGTCACCCCCGGGTGAGCCGCCGCGCCCGCCGGAGGACCGTCGGCGCACGATCCGCCGCCGGGCGCTGACCCTCCTGATCATCGTGCTGCTCATCGGCGTGCCCGCCGGGTACCTGATCATCTCCGCCAACCAGTCCCGCAACAGCGGCAAGGACAAGGAGGCGAAGTACGCGGCGACCGGCCTCGTCCCCGGCTGGCCCTCGCAGGTGCAGCGCCGCCTCTACCAGGTGTGGATCCCGCGGGACGCGACGAAGGTCGCGTCGTACGAGACGAACAACTGGAAGACCAGCCGGCTGTACGTGCAGTTCACCACCAGCGACGACGGACTGAACCGGTTCCTGTCGACCCTCAAGGCCGCCCGGTCCTCGCTGAAGGCGAACGACATCGCCATCAGCACGCGCGACCAGCACGTCGTCAGCTGGTCCTTCACCGGACAGGGCCCCTGGTACGGCCTGACCCATGCGCAGAAGAACCCGGCCCCCACGTTGGACGTCGTCGTGAACACGTCCCAGCCGCAGCACCCGACGGTGTACGTGGTGTCGCGGACCATCCCCTGACGGATGATCCCCGACCGGTCCCGGACCGACGGCCCCTGACGGGCCCGCCCCCGCAGGGTCCGGCCGGCGGCCGGACCCGATTGTCAGACCCCGCCCGTAGAGTCGAAGACGACTGATACGAACGAGCGGCGGGAGGTGACCGGACGTATGGCGGAGCAGGTGGCCGAGGCGGCAGCGCCCGGACGGGCGCCCGCATGGGAGAGTCTGGCCGCGGTCTTCCTGCCCGCGCCGCTGCCCCGCCGGAGCCGGGTGGCATTCTGGGACCCGGACGGCGGCCCGCTGCCGTCGGACGGCACCGAGGACCTGACGGTCGTCCGGCCGCACGGATCCGGAGCACGCAGAAGCACCGTGCCGGCCGTGACCCTGCCCCTCACCGAGGCCCTGCCGCTGCTCGCGCGAGCCCGCCGCGCCCCCGCCGCCCACCCCGCGACCGCCTGCTGGGGCGCGGCCGCCCTGCACGCCCTGCGGCTCGTCGCTCGCGGGCGGCTGCTCCCCGGGCTCACCCCGGACGGACACGACGCGTGGCGGGCGGGGCCCCTGGAGCCGGACGACATCACCCACCTCAGGGCCATCGCCGCCGCCCTGCCGTACGAAGGCCATGCCGTCCCGCTCCCCGCCAAGGGCCCCCTGCTGCTGCCCGAGCCCGAGGCCCTCGTCCGGTCCTTCCTGGACGCGGTCGCGGACACCCTGCCGCGCACCCCGGCCGCCGCCCACACCGCGGGCAGGCCGTTCGCCGCCCAGGAGCCGCAGCCGCTGCCCGATGCGCACGAGTGGGCCGCCGAGGTCGCCGCGGGCATGGACGCGGGCGTGCGGATCTCGCTGCGCCTGGACCTGTCGGCGTACGACCTGTTCGACGGCGGCGAGGAGCGGGCCGCGCCGGGGCGGCGGTCGTGCAGGTGCACAGCCTCGCCGACCCGACGCTGGTCGTGGACGCCGCCGCACTGTGGGCCGGTGAGGCGGACGCGGCCTTCGGCCCCCGCGCGCGCGTCGACGCGGCCCTCGCGGTCCGCCGCGCGGCCCGGGTCTGGCCCCGCTGGACCGGCTCGCCGAACAGGACGTGCCGAGCGTCCTGGCGTTGTCCGAGGACGAGTTGAGCGACCTGCTGGGCGTCGCCGCCACCCGGCTGGGCGCGGCCGGCGTCGCGGTGCACTGGCCCCGGGACCTGGCACACGACCTGACCGCGACGGCGGTCGTACGCCCGGCGCCCGGCTCGGCGACCGACGGCACCGGCTTCATGGAGAGCGAGGAACTGCTGCGGTTCCGCTGGCAGTTGGCGCTCGGCGGTGATCCGCTCAGCGAGGCCGAGATGGACGCTCTCGCGGAGGCCCACCGTCCGGTCGTCCGGCTGCGCGACCGGTGGGTGCTGGTCGACCCGGCGCTCGTCCGCAAGGCCCGCAAGCGGGAGTTGGGTCTGCTCGACCCGGTGGACGCGCTCGCCGTCGCCCTCACCGGCACCGCGGACGTCGACGGCGAGACGGTTCAGGCCGTGCCGGCCGGCGCGCTGGCCGCACTCCGGGACCGGCTCACGGCCGGCATCGGCCCGGTGGATCCGCCCCCGGGCCTCACCGCCCGGCTCCGGGACTACCAACTGCGCGGCCTGGCCTGGCTGGACCTCATGACCTCCCTCGGCCTCGGCGGCTGCCTCGCCGACGACATGGGGCTCGGCAAGACGGTCACCGTCATCGCGCTGCATCTGCGCCGGGCGCGCCGCGAACCCACGCTGGTGGTCTGCCCGGCGTCCCTGCTCGGCAACTGGCAGCGGGAGATCACCCGGTTCGCGCCCGGAGTCCCGGTCCGCCGCTTCCACGGCCCGGAGCGGACCCTGGACGACATGGACGGCGGATTCGTCCTGACCACGTACGGCACGATGCGGACTGCGGCACCCCGGCTGGCCGAACAGACCTGGGGCCTGGTCGTCGCCGACGAGGCACAGCACGTCAAGAACCCCTACTCCGCGACGGCGAAGGCACTGCGCACCATCCCGTCCCCGGCCCGCGTCGCCCTCACCGGCACACCCGTGGAGAACAACCTCTCCGAACTGTGGGCCCTACTGGACTGGACGACCCCCGGACTGCTCGGCCCCCTGAAGTCCTTCCGCGCCCGGCACGCGCGGGCGGTGGAGACCGGTGAGGACCCTCAGGCGGTGGAGCGGCTGGCCCGCCTGGTCCGTCCCTTCCTGCTGCGGCGCAAGAAGTCCGACCCGGGCATCGTTCCCGAGCTCCCGCCGAAGACCGAGACGGACCACCCCGTCCCGCTCACCCGCGAGCAGGCCGCGCTCTACGAGGCGGTCGTACGGGAGTCGATGCTGGCGATCGAGACCGCGGAGGGCATCGCACGGCGGGGCCTGGTCCTGAAGCTCCTGAGCGCGCTCAAGCAGATCTGCAACCACCCTGCCCTCTACTTGAAGGAGGACGCGGGGACCGCCACGGGCCTCATCGCCAGGTCCGGCAAACTCGCCCTGCTGGACGAACTGGTGGACACCCTGCTGTCCGAGGACGGCTCGGCGCTGGTCTTCACGCAGTACGTCGGCATGGCCCGCCTGATCACCACGCACCTGGCCTCCCGCGCGGTGCCCGTCGACCTGCTGCACGGAGGCACGCCGGTGCCCGACCGCGAGCGGATGGTGGACCGCTTCCAGAGCGGCGCGACCCCGGTCCTGGTGCTCTCCCTCAAGGCGGCGGGCACCGGCCTGAACCTCACCCGCGCGGGCCATGTCGTCCACTTCGACCGCTGGTGGAACCCGGCGGTGGAGGAACAGGCCACGGACCGCGCCTACCGCATCGGCCAGACCCAGCCGGTCCAGGTGCACCGTCTGATCACGGAGGGCACGGTCGAGGACCGCATCGCGGAGATGCTCCAGGCCAAGCGCGCGCTGGCGGACGCCATCCTGGGCTCGGGCGAGTCGGCCCTCACGGAACTGACGGACCGCGAGCTGGCGGACCTGGTGTCCCTGAGGAGGACGGCATGAACGGGGCGGCGGAGGAACGCCCCCGGGCGAGCGGGGAACCGAGCGGCGACCGCGCGACGCGTCCCGCCGACGCGGCCCGCCGTGCGCTGCGCGCGGCACGGGAGCGCGAACGGCTCGACGGTGAGGCGGAGGGCGTGGAGGCTTCTGCCGGGGCCGAGCTTTCCCCCGGGGCCGCGCCTTCCCCTGGGGCCGCGCCTTCTGTCGAGGCCGAGCCTTTCGTCGGGGGAGCGGACGTCGCCCTCCCCGGGCCGGAGGCGAAGCCGGCGACCCCCGGCCGGGCGATGCGGCGCGCGCGGCGCTGCGACGGGCGAACGCGGAGCGTCGTAGTACCCGGCGGGCGGACGAGCCGGGGGAGGAGCCGAAGGAGGGAGAACCGGCGGCAGCGCCGGAGGCCGCAGCACTACCGGCCACAGCGCCACCGGCCGTCGGGCGGGACACCGCGTCCGCCACACGGCCCGGCGACATCGCACGCGAGGCGTTGCGGACGGCACGGAAGGAGGCGGAACGGGAACGCACGGAGAGCCGCGCCACGGCGGCCGAGGTAGGGCGCCGATCCGGCAACCCGGGGCCGGCCCGCTCCCAGAAGGGCGCCGCCGAGCCGTCCGGCACCGAGGAGACCCCCGCCCGCCGAGGAGCCGTCGCCGCATCGAGGACGACAGGTGCTCGGCGTCGCCGCAGCACTCGTCCTCCGGCGGTCGGCAGCCAGGCGCGGGACGTACGGGCGCTCCTCGCCGGTGCCTTCGAACTGCCGGCGTCTGCGGTACCGCGGAGCGGGAGCGCGTCCGCCGCGCGGGAGCCCGGCGAGCGGCGCGGGACGCCCTCGCCGCGCGCGACACCCAACCCGCCCACACGGCCGCGACAGGGCACACCCGAACCGTCCGCGAGGCCCCCGGTGCGCCGCCCGCCGAGCCCACGGTCACCCCCGCTACCCGCGCTCCATGGCCGCCCCCGGCCGTGACGGCGAGCTGCGGCGCACCTTCGAGGCGCTCCCCGCCCGTCCGGTGCGTGACCGCGACCGCTTCGCCGAGACGTGGTGGGGCAACGCCTGGGTGTCCGCGCTGGAGGAAGGGGCCCTCGACGCGGCACGCCTGGCGCGGGGGAGGGCGTACGCGGGGCGGGGGAACGTGGACTCCATCACCGTCACCCCGGGGCTCGTGGTGGCGTACGTGCAAGGCAGCCGGCCCCGGCCGTACCGCGTGCAGGTGCGGCTCAGGACGTTCTCCGACGAGGAGTGGGACCTCTTCCTGGACGCCGCCGCCGAGCGGCCCGCGCACATCGCCGCGCTGCTGGACAAGCAGATGCCGCAGTCCCTCGCCGAGTGCGGAGTCCGCCTGCTCCCCGGCGCCGGAGACCTCGAACCCCACTGCAACTGCCCCGACTTCGGCCACCCCTGCAAGCACGCGGCCGCCGTCTGCTACCAGACCGCCCACCTGCTCGACCGCGACCCCTTCGTCCTGCTCCTGCTGCGCGGCCGCGGCGAGCGCGACCTGCTCGACGCCCTGTCGCGGCGCAACGCGGCCCGCGCGGCCCGGGCCGACCGGGACCGCAAGCCCGCCCCCGCCCCCGGCATACGCGCCCGGGACGCCCTGGCCCGCCGCACCCGGCCACCGCTCCCCGCGCTCCTGCCCCCGCCCGCCCATCCCGAGCAGCCACCGATCTACCCGGACGCCCCCGGCGGCCCCGACTCGTTCGCGCTGGATCAACTCGCCACGGACGCCGCCGCCCGCGCGCACGCCCTGCTGACCACCGGGCACGACCCGGTCGGGGAACTGACGCTGTGGCAGGACGCGGTACGGCTCGCCGCCGCCCGCCCCGGCTCGGGGCTCACCGCCGGAAGCCGGGCGCTGTACGCGTCGCTGGCCGCCGCCACCGGGCGGACACCGGCCGACCTGGCGCGGGCGGTCGCCGCCTGGCGGCAGGGCGGAAGGGAAGCCCTCGCCGTACTGGAGGAGCCCTGGGACCCTCCGGCCGGCCGTTTCGACCGCGCCCGCCCCCTGCTCCTGGCCGCGGACCTGCCCGCCTTCCGCCCGTGGCACAACCGCCTCACCCACCCCGACGGCCATGTCCAGCTCCGTCTCGGCCAGGACGGCCTGTGGTACGCGTACGAGTCGGAACCGGGCCGCGACGACTGGTGGCCCCGGGGCACCCCGGACCCGGACCCGGTCGGCGCCCTGACCGGACTCGGGGCGCCGGGGGAGGGCTGACAGGGCGTCCTGGGATCAGTCGGTGCCCGCTGAAACGGCGGCGGTCGCCGAAGCCACCCGCCTCGTGCAGAAGATGACCAGCACCTCATCTACCACCACTCCCGGCGCGTTTTCGTCTTCGGTGTCATTCATGCGCGCAGGCTCGGTCCGGAGCCCGACCCGGAGCTTCTCCACCTGTCCGCCATGTTTCATGACACCGGCCTCATGACGCCGTTCTCCGGCCTGGAGCAGCGCTTCGAGGTCGATGGAGCCGACCACGCACGTAAGTTCATGCTCGACCACGGTTTCCCCAGCACGGCCGCCGACGTGGTGTGGACGGCGATCGCGCTGCACACGACCCCCGAAATTCCCGGGCGGATGGGCCCGGAGATCGCCATCACGAATTTCGGCGTCCTGACCGACGTGCTGGGTCTGGGTCTGGACGAGCTGGATCGCAGCCAGGTGGACGAGATCACCGCCGTCCATCCGCGGGGCGACTTCAAGGCCGAGTTGATCAAGAGGGCGTAAAAGACGACGCGAGAAACGCGTGAGTCGCCCTTGCGACGGGCGTCGTCCACACCCGGACGGGCCACTACACCCGGACGGGCCACTACACCTGGACGGGCCACTACACCTGGACGGGCCACTACACCCGGACGGGCTACCTCGCCTCCCTGATGAATACGCAGACGGGCGACGGATGAATGCGCGGGCAGGTGAAGTCGATCATGCGAAACGGCATACATGTACCTGCTGCGTCTTCCCGATGACGAGCCGCTGCCAGCCCTGTGTGTGAGGGCTGCGCGCTCGAGTCGCCCCTCCCAGTAAGGACCTGTATGCAAGCCATCACTGTGCGAGACCGTGACGCCGGTCTTGGCGGGATGTCCTTGACGGACATGCCCTACCCCCATGCGGCCGAGAACGACGTCATCGTGCGGGTGCACGCCGCCGGCTTCACCCGTGGCGAGCTGGACTGGCCAGCCACGTGGACCGATCGCGCCGGCCACGACCGGACGCCGAGCGTGCCCGGGCACGAGCTGTCGGGTGTCGTCGTGGAGCTGGGGTACGGCACCACCGGCCTGAGCGTCGGACAGCGGGTGTTCGGCCTGGCCGACTGGGCCCGCAACGGCAGCCTCGCCGAGTACACCGCGGTGGAGGCCCGCAACCTGGCCCCGCTGCCGGCCGACATCGACCACACCGTGGCAGCCGCGCTGCCGATCTCCGGGCTCACCGCCTGGCAGGGCCTGTTCGACCACGGCCGTCTGACCACGGGTCAGACCGTCCTGATCCATGGTGCCGCGGGCGGCGTCGGCTCGATCGCGGTGCAGCTCGCCCGCGAGGCCGGCGCCCGCGTCATCGGCACCGGCCGGGCCTCCGACCGGGACAGGGCGCTCGCCCTGGGCGTCGACACCTTCATCGACCTGCAGACCGAGAAGCTGGAGGACGCCGGCGAGGCCGACGTCGTGTTCGACGTGATCGGCGGCGACATCCTCGACCGCTCGGCCGCCCTGGTCCGCCGCGGTGGCACGCTCGTCACCATCACCATGCCGCCCAAGGTCCAGCCCAAGGACGGACGGGCGGTCTTCTTCGTCGTCGAACCCGACCGCGCCCGGCTCACCGATCTCGCCGCGCGGCTGAGGGACGGCCGGCTCAAGCCGGTCGTCGGTGCCGTGCGGCCGCTCGCCGAAGCACCCTCCGCGTTCGCCCCCGGCAAGCACACCCCGGGCAAGACGATCGTCCGCGTCACGGAAGACCGAACAGGAGACCGATCATGATCGGAATGCGGATCGCCGGCGGCTTGCTGGCCGTGGCCACGCTGGCCGCGGCCACGGCGTGCTCGACCTCGAACCAGCCTGCCCGCGCCAAGAGGCCGACCGCGGCCGCGGCATCGCCTGCGGCCATGGCATCGACGCCCCCCACCGAAACCCTCGAGCCGCTGCTCCAGCAAGCACTTCCGAATGTGAAGGGCAAGACGTTCACCTCGATGATCGTCGACTTCCCGCCCAACGCACGCGCGATGCCGCACCGGCACGGCCAGGCGTTCGTCTACGCCTACGTCCTCGAAGGCACCCTGCGCAGCCAGCTCGACGGCAAGCCCGTCAGCACCTACCACCAGGGCGAGAACTGGGTCGAGCAGCCGGGCGCCCACCACGTCCTCACCGAGAACACCAGCCCGACCGAACGGGCCAGGCTCCTGGTGGTCTACGTCTCCAACACCGGAGCAAAGCTCAAGGTCGACGACCCGAAGTCGTAGCCCCGGGGCACCCAGCGGGCGGTAACACTCTTCACGAACCCCGCCCCTGCCGGCGCTGCGGGACGTGCTGGGCTTCGGCGTGACGCTGCTGCTCGCCGAGGCCGTGTGGCGGATCGGACAGCACTGCCTGAACCGCCACACGGCCTCGGCTTGGAATGCCTACTTGTCGACCAGGGAAATGTGGTGCTCGTTGTAGCGGTCGCCCTTAACACCGATCCGGTCGGCGAGTGCGTTCAGGTCGGCCAGGTCGTCGGCGGAGAGGGGCAGTCGCGTGGCGCCGGTGTTCTCCTCGATGCGGGACAGGCGGCGTGTTCCGGGGATCGACACGATCGACGGGTGCTGGGCGAGGAGCCAGGCGAGGGCGACCTGTCCGGGTGTGGCGCCCTTGTTCTGGGCAAGTGCGGCGACATGCTCCACGAGAGCCTGGTTCGCCGCCCGGTTCTCCGCGGTGAACCGGGGGATGGACGTGCGGACGTCGCCGTCCGTGAACGCCGTGGACGCGTCCACCGTCCCGTTCAGGAAACCCTTGCCGAGCGGACTGAACGGCACGAACCCGATGCCGAGTGCCGCGCAGGTCGGCAGAACCTCCGGTTCGGGGTCCCGGGTCCACAGCGAGTACTCGCTCTGCACCGCGGTCACCGGGTGCACCGAGTGGGCGCGGCGGATGGTCTGCGCACTGGCCTCCGAGAGCCCGAAGCAGCGCACCTTGCCCTCTTGGACCAGCTCTCCCACCGTGCCGGCGACGTCTTCGACCGGTACCTCCGGGTCGACGCGATGCTGGTGGAACAGGTCGATCCTCAACGTGAGGTGGCACCGACGTGGGAGCCGACCACCGCGACCAGGACGGTGACGCCGATCGCGGCGGAGATCAGGCGGCATGTCCGGGGACGTCGCGCGATGCGCGGGCGCGGCGCGCGAGCCAGGCGCAGTCTGGATGGTCGAGGTGGGTTGCCGCACAACGAGACCATTTCGCCCGTCGAGGGTGCGGCAGTACTGGAAGCTCTGTTCCACCAGTCCCCGACCGGGTCCGGTGGGTGACGTGCGCGCTCGTCAAGGATCGTTGGCGGTCGGTGGCGGTGGTGGTGGTTGTTGTACTTCACTGCTGTACTGCACTGGATCGTTCCCCTAGGCCAGAAGTGCTGCGTGACCGCATATCGAAGGACATCGAGACGCCTCACTCATCACAGGTCGATTGGTCAGCCGATGCCGCTGTGCCGTCAGCGGGTTGACGTTTGATTGAGATCAAGGCGGCGTCGTCGTCGAGTCGGCCGCCGACGTGGTTGAGAAGGTCGCCGCGGAGGTGGTTGAGGAGTGCCGTGGGATGGCGGTGGTTCTGGTGGGTGAGTCGTTTGGCGAGCGGGTAGAACTCGCCGTCGGTATTGCGGGCTTCGATGGCACCGTCGGTGTAGAGGAGGAGGATGTCTTCGGCGCGTAGGGCGAAAGTGTCGAGGTGAAAGGTGGTTTGCACCAATGCGCCCAGTCCCAGCGGGGGCGCGGGTTGGCCGGCTTCCAGGGTCACGACGTCGTGCGCTCGTAGGAGTAGCGGTGGGGGGTGTCCGCAGGTGACGCTCCGCACGAGGGGCTCGGCGTCGGGGATTTCGAGGAGAGTGGCGGTGACGAACGCCTCTTCGGTCTGTTCGGGGCTCACTGCTTCGGATGCGTTGCTGCGGACACTTGAATCCAGGTAGGCGGCGAGTTCCGGCAGCGTGGTCAGCCGGCGGGCGGCGTCGCGGAACGTGCTGATGGTGTGGGCGGCGATGCCGACCGCCGCCAGGCCCTTGCCCCGAACATCGCCGATGATCAACCGTGTCCCAGTGGGCGTGCGCACGGCGGCGTAGAGATCTCCGCCGATGCGTGCTTCATCCTCTGCCGCCAGGTACGTCGAGGCCAGGCGAAGGGGGCCGAGTCGGTGGGGGAGGGGAGGCAGTATGGCGCGTTGCGCGGCCTCGGCGACTGCGCGCAGCTGGACCAGCTTTCGCTGTCCGTGTTCCGTCAGGTACCGGGCGATCACGACGGCCACCGAGGTCGCAATGAGGGCAGCCGCCTGTGGCGGGTTCACCGATTGGCGGACCAGGAAGACGGCCAGCAAAGCCGACACAGCCATGATTGCGACAAGTGAGGTCACCCGGGAGCTCGCGTACCAGCAAGTGAGTACAGGCACCATGATCAGCAAGTCGCCGAGATGCACTGCGCCAGGCACCTGCAGATCGATGAGCGTGATCGCCAGAATGAACAGCAAGGCGACTGTCAGCACGGATCGTGGTTGCGGCAAGGTGCGCGAGTGAACGAGTGACGGCCTAGCTCGGTGATGCATCAGGTGTGGCTCCTGCACGCAACCTGGAGCCGTACACGCAGGGTCGCGCAACGTGAATGCCATGTGCTCTCCATCTGGATCATATCGTCGGTTCTGATGGTTCCATCAATTAAAACGGACATATATGGGCATGCAAGGTCATGTGCGGCAGGTCACAAGCATTGTGGATGCCGGCCGGGCTTGATCAGGGCAAGTCTCCGCCGCTGGGTGACGACTGACCCGCCGTCCCTCGTGGTGCACGGTGCCGAGCGGTCGACGTAGCGACTTTGGCCGTGCCACCTGGTCCGTGCATCCATCGGCTCCCGGATGCAGGACCTCGCCACTTCCCAGCAGTGGCTGGCGAATGCTCTGCAGCACCCAAAGCAGGGACGCTGTCGCCGAACTGAGCGGAGGCATTCAATCTGCTGCGCGAACCGTCCCAGCTGTCGCAGGGCTGTCGGGCGTTGTTCCGGGCGCTCCTCCCGCGGGCCGACCTGTCGGCGTGACCGCAGGAACCGCGATCTCCTGATCGCAGCAGGAGCGGTGCTCGGCCGGCAGGTGATGCGTCAGCGGCTCGTGTCGGCGTCGCCGTCGTCATGGGAAGAACGCCGCGGTCTCCTGCCGCCCGGCGCGGAGTCGTCCCCTTGCTCTTGCAACAACTCAAGGAGTGCGGCATCTGCTCTTCTCTGATCTTCCTTCGTCAGCTCGACCGGTGCGTTGTTGTAGACGGTGTAGCGATCCGGATCGATGATGTTGGCGGCCCGCAGGGTGAACGTCAGCAGGCGGCGCCACCCCTTGCGGTGGCCGACTCTTGCTTGCAGCTGGACCTTGTAGTCACGGGCTTCCGGCATGAACCCGGAAAAGGGTGCCTCGAACTCGATGAAGAGTTGTTGCGCTTCTCTTCCGGGCACTACGAAGCCGGCCGGCAGTTTCGCATCCTCGTCCGGCCCCGGCTGAAGGCGGGACGGTGAGGACACCCACAGCAGCGGCAGGTGAGAAGGGGGCTCGTCGGGGAAGGTCAGGATGAGGTCTTGTACGACGATCGGCTTGGGGCCGGTGTTGTGAAGGACGAGCGGGAGCCGCAGACGGGCCGTGGACGAGTGAATGATCGCTGCGAAGGCGTGAGGCTCCCAGGTCTTCAGTCGCCCTTGCCTGGCGTTGAGCCACCAGAACGACGCGACGGTGAAGAGCAGGGCGCAGACCGACACCACGCCGGCGCCTGTGAGTGATGAGGACGCGGCCTGATCGGTCGCGGTCATCAGCGGAACCACAGATTCAGTGTGCCAGCGCCAACGTGGGCTCGCTAACAGGGCCAGGGTTCTGTGCCGCCTGCGCGCAGCAGACGGCTAGCACGACGCTCATGCCTGTCACGGGTGGCTGCTACGGCCATCCAACGTCACGAGCCGCCACCGGCAAGGAGCACGAGATACCAGGCGACCAGTGCCGCGCACGCCACGGCGGGGACGAGTTTCGGGGACCCGTCTCCTTTGCGCACGTGCGTGGTCACGGCACCGGCGAGGAGCAGAAGGAGGCCGAGGCCGGCCAGCTCTCCGAGCAGCGGCAGGACCGGGCCGGTCGCCACGCCGATGGCGCCCGCCAGCTCCAGCGCACCGATCAGCCGGTAGGCCGAGGTGGTGAAGCCGGCGTGGGCGGCCAGCTCGGGCATCGGGCCGAGGCCCATGATCTTGGCCACGCCCAGCAGGGCGAAGATCAGCACGATCAGACAGGCCAGGGCGGCGGAGAGGCTCATGAAACGTCCTTGACGGTGTGCGGGTGACGGGCCTGGCGGCGTTCGGCTCCCAGGCCGGCGAAGTAGGCGACGAGGTCCGGGTCGTCGACCGCCGAAGGGTTGAGGACCTGCTCGGCGGGGGCGCCCTGCAGCAGGCGCTTGACCGGTACCTCGAGTTTCTTGCCGGTTCTGGTGTGCGGGATGGCTGGTACGGCGAGGATCTCGTCGGGAACGTGGCGGGGTGAGGCGCCGGTGCGAATCGCGTCGCGGATCTTCTCGTGCAGGGCATCGTCCAGGACGTTCCCGTCCGCGAGGACGAGGAAGAGCGGCATCCAGTAGCCGCCGTCGGGTTCCTCCGCGCCGATGACGAGAGCCTCGGTGATCTCGGGGAGGCGTTCGACGATGTCGTGGATGTCGGCGCTGCCCAGGCGTACGCCGTTGCGGTTGAGGGTGGCGTCGGAGCGGCCGTGGACGATCACCGAGCCGTGACCGGTGAGCGTGATCCAGTCGCCGTGCCGCCACACACCCGGGTAGGCGGTGAAGTAGGCGTCGCGGTAGCGGCTGCCGTCAGGGTCGTTCCAGAAGTACAGCGGCATGGAGGGCATCGGGCGGGTAACGACCAGTTCGCCGACCTGGTCGACGACCGGCCGTCCCGCGCCGTCGTACGCCGCGAGCGCCACGCCGAGGTTGGGAGCCGACAGCTCACCCGCCCACACCGGGGTGGTGGGGGCGCTGCCGGCGAAGGCGGAGACGACGTCGGTACCGCCGCTGGTGGAGGCCAACTGGATGCCTGCGCCGACGTGGTCGCGGACCCAGTGGTAGGCGGATGCGGGCAGGGTGGAGCCGGTGCTGCCGATGGCGCGGACGGCCGCCAGGTCGTGCACGGAGGGTTCGATGCCCAGCTTGGCCATGGCCAGCAGGTACTGGGGGCTGGTGCCGAAGACGGTGACCCTGTGGCGGGCTGCCAGCTCCCACAGGACGTCCGGGCGCGCCACCGGCGCGGGGCTCCCGTCGTAGGTGCAGGTGGTGGCGCCGGTCAGCAGGGTGGAGACGACGAGGTTCCACATCATCCAGTGGGTGGTGGTGTACCACAGCAGGCGGTCGCCGACGCCCAGGTCGCTGTGCAGGCCCAGGGTCTTGAGGTGCTCCAGCAGGACGCCGCCGTGGCCATGGACAATGCCCTTGGGCAGGCCGGTGGTGCCGGAGGAGAAGACGATCCACAGCGGGTGGTCGAACGGCACCGGAGTGATCCCGAGGTACTCGGTGCGGCCGGCCGCGTCCTCCCAGGGAACCGTCAGGCCCGCGGCCCGGGTCTCGGACCACGCAAGGCCCAGGTGATCCACGACAACCGTGGCCTTGAGCGTGGGAAGGGCGTCGGCCAGGTCGAGGGAAGCGGCGCGGCGATCGTGGCGGGTGCCGTTGAAGAGGTAGCCGTCCGCCGTGATGAGCACCGTGGGTTCGAGCTGGGCGAAGCGGTCGGCGGCGGCCTTGGGCGCGTAGTCCTGGCCGCACACCGACCACACCGCGCCCAGGCTGGCCGCGGCGAGGAAGGCGATGACGGCGTGGGGCGTGTTGGGCAGGTAGCCGACCACCCTGTCGCCCTGTCCGACGCCCAGGTCGCGCAGGGTGGCGGCGACGGAGGCGACCTGGGCGCGCAGCTGTCGTCCCGTGATCTCGTAGGCGGCTCCCGTCTCGTCCAGCGCGGTGATCGCGGGTGCGTCCGGGTGCAGGGTGCGCAGGGCGTGGTGGGCGTAGTTGAGGGTGGCGCCGGGGAACCAGCGGGCGCCGGGCATGGTCTCCTCGGCCAGCGCCCGCTCGTACGGTGTGGCGGCGTCGATGTCGAAGTACTCCCACACCGCGGCCCAGAAGCCTTCCAGGTCGGTGACGGACCAGTGGTGCAGGGCCTGGTAGTCGGTGGGGTCCTGGATGCCGTCGGCGCCCTGGTGACGGGCGGCCCAGCGGGCGAAGTCCGCGATGCGGCTGTCGGCGGCCGCTTGGGGGTCGGGCGGAAGGAAGGGCTCCGGACAAGGCGTGGCGTGCGGGGTGGTCATGGTCTGGTGTTCCTCGTCAGGGTGCGGGCGGGGCTTCGGCGGGGCGGCGGGCCGTGTGCAGCAGGGGAGCCCAGGCGGCGGCGTCGGTGAATTCGCCGGTGCCAGTGGGGACGGTGTCCAGTACGACGCGGTCGGGGCGCAGCAGGGCGGCGTCCGCCCGGCCGCGTGCCAGCCAGGCGGCCAGCGTGCCGTCGTCGTCCAGGTCGCCGACATGGATCACGGATGCACCCAGGGCCGTGGCCACGTCCGTCATCCGTGCTGCGGGCGGCACGGCGGTCAGTACGGCGAAGGAGTCCCCGAGGATGTCGTCGAGGCGCTCTCGCCTGCCGTCGACGATCACCCAGGGTTGTGGGCAGAAGGTGCCGGCCAGTGAGCGGCCGGTCAGCCGGGGGCGGCGTCGTACCAGCGGATTGGCGGTCAGTGCGGGGCTGAGGTCGCGGCTCACCGCCGCGGTCACGCCGGGGATGCGGCATGCCGCGCCCACCACGGCCCGGCGGAGGGCCGCACCGCGGTCCTGTCCCCCGGTCATGGCCCACCCGACGGCGACCGCTACACGGATCACATGGCGGGCGTGCGGCTTGCGCTCCTGCTGGTAGGTGTCCAGCAGACGGTCGTCCGCGCCCTGCTGAAGGACGCGGGCGAGTTTCCAGGTGAGGTTGCGGGCGTCGCGCAGGCCCGCGCACAGGCCCTGCCCGATGAAAGGCGGGGTGAGGTGGGCGGCGTCGCCCAGCAGGAAGACGCGTCCTCGGCGCCACCGGTTGGCCAGGCGGGCCCGGAAGGTGTACCGCGCCTGCCGGATCACCTCGAAGTCGTCGCCCCCGTGGGCGGCGGACGGCAGGTCGACCCAGGGGGCGACCAGCTCGTGCAGCTGTTCCAGCCCCTCCGGGCCGTCCGTGGACTCGCCCTCGGTCAGCCGGAACTCCCAGCGGTAGCGGTCCTCGCCGACTCGCATGAAGGTGGCCGGCCGGGTGGGGCAGCAAATCTGCTCGGCGCCTTCCCAGGTGCGCACCGGGAGGCTGGTGCGTACGTCGATGACCCGCCAGCTCTCCTCGAAGTGCAGGTCCTCCCACACGGCGCCGATGGCGTCGCGGGTGAGGCTGCCGGCGCCGTCGCAGCCGAGGACCGCATCGGCCCACACGTGCTCGTCCTCGTTGCTGCCGTCGCGGCGGAAGGTGACCCGGACCGGAGCCGTTCCGTCGGTGTCCTGGCTGACGGACACGACCTCCACCCCGCCCCGCAGCTCGCACTCGGGGCGACGGGCCAGGGCGTCGCGCAGCAGCCGTTCCAGCTCTGGCTGGTCGAACATGCTGGTCTGCGGGAAGCCGTGGTGGCCGTGCAGGGATCGTGGGAACTCGGCGATCACGCGGCGCCGGGCGTCCAGCAGCCGCAACCCGGGCGCCGGCCTGGCGAGGTTGGCGAACTCCTCGTGGACGCCGACGCTCTGCAGGATCCGGCGAACCTCGTCGTCCACGACGACGGCGCGCGGCAGGGGGTAAATATCCCGGTGGCGTTCGAGGAGCAGGCTGGGCACTCCGTGCCGGGCGAGCAGGAGCGCGGCCGTGACTCCTACGGGTCCCGCGCCGATGATCACTACCGGTCTCCGGGATGCGGCGCTCATGTCGCGTCCGCCACAGCGGTCCGCTGCTCGCCCAGGTCGATCCGCCCGTCGGGGGTGGCGATCGTGGCGGTGACGAGGTCGCCGTCGCGCAGGTACAGGGGGTTCCTGGCCTGGCCGTTGAAGAACGCCTTCCACTTCAGCGCGGGCGGCAGCAGCGCGGCGATCTTCTCGACCGGCTTGGGCGGGGCCTTCAGGGCCGTGCCGCCGGGCGTACCGGTCAGCAGCACGTCGCCCGGGTCGAGGGTCTGGAAACGGGCGAGCAGGGTGAGCGCCTGCGCGGGCCGCACGATCATGTCGGCCAGGGTGCGGTCCTGACGCGTTACACCGTTCACCGACAGCCGCAGTCGCAGGTCGATCAGACAGTCGAAGTCCTCCGGCTCCAGCAGGGCCAGGTACGGACCCGTCGGCGTGAAGGTCGGGTAGGACTTGCTCTCGTAGAACTGGGTCTTGGTCAGCTGGACGTCGCGGGCGCTGACGTCGTTGGTGAGGACGAGCCCGGCGACGTACGAAGGAAGGTCCTGCTCCTCCACAACCGTGCCCACCGGGAGCGTCGCGCCCATGACGAGGCCCAGTTCGACTTCGTAGTCGAGGAAGTTCACGTGTGCCGGGCGGACGATCGTGTCGTGCGGGCCGCTGACCGAGCCGGACGCCTTGCGGAAGAAGGTGGGCGGTATGTCGCCCGTGAAGCCCGAGTCCTTGGCGTGGCTGCGGTAGTTGACCATCTGGGCGACCACCCGGCAGGGGGTGGTGACCGGGGGCAGCGCCACCAGGTCGGCGACGGGTGTGCCGCGCTCGCCGGAGGCGGCGGCCTCCCGGACGGCGGCACGGTCGGCGAGCAGTTCGGCGGTGGTGACCGCCTTGGTCTCGATGCGGACGGCGCGCTCGGTGGGGGTCCCCCCTGCTCGAGCGGAGTCGAGAGCCTGGGGGAGGACGGCCCACCAGCCGTCGGGGGTGCGCAGCACGTTGGTGCTCATGAGCTCATCGCTTTCATCAGGCCCAGCAGGCGTGCGGGGTCGAGTTCGTTGTCGTCGCGCAGGGCCGTCATGACCTCGCGGAGCTTGGCGGGGGAGGGACTGGTGCCCAGGAAGTCGCGGGTGACGGGCGGCCCCCACTGGGCCAGGCCGCTCGCCGACATCGGTGCCCATCCGGGTTCGAGGTCGCAGGAGAACAGGTCGCCGTCGGCGAAGTGCTCCAGCATGAAGCGGTCGGGGTCGCGCCAGTAGTCGAAGAGTTGGCTGCCCTGGATGTGTCGGCCGATGCCCCAGCTGCGCTGGTAGCCGCGCTCGGCCAGGTACTCGCCGCCGGCGGCGATCGCGTCGAGGTCGGTGACCTGGTAGGCCGAGTGGACGTAGCCGGTGCCCGGCCCGAGGTGCAGGGCGAGGGTGTGGTGGTCCACGGGCAGGCTGCCCTGGTCGCAGCGGATGAACGCCATGGTCGGCCCGCGCTGGCGCTGTCCGTCCAGGAACAGGAAGTCGGACACGATCATGCCAAGGGTGTCCAGGTACCAGTCCAGGGTGCGGGTGAACGTCCGCGTCTCCAGCACCACATGCCCGAGGCGCTGGATGCGGGACGGCTCACGGGGCGGGCGCTGGGTGGTGTTCGTACGACGGCCTTCGATGCCGGTGTTGAGGATCAGCGGCACCTGCCCGGGCAGCGCGGGCAGCGGTTCGGCGCAGTGCACCACCCGCACCGGGAGTCCCGAGGGATCGAACAGGGCGACCGACCGGCCGCCGCCGGGGACGTCGATGTCCCGGACGGTGTGTCCGACGGCGGCGGCCAGCCGGTCCACATCGGCCCGCTCGGCCGCGCGGAACGCCGGCCCGAGGAAGCGGGACGCCCGCCCACGCCGGATGACCATGCAGGGCGAGCCCGCGAACGTGCCGCGCAGCCACAGCTCCTGCTCGGTGCGTGCGGCGATCGCGAAGCCGAAGTCACGGGCGAACACCTCGGCCCGGTCCAGGTCGGGCTTCTCGAACTCCAGCCAGGCCAGGTCCGCCACTTTGATCACGGGATTCCGGGCTCGGCCGGGGTGTTCGCCGCGCAGGGCGCCCTGCTCACTGTGGAGGTCTTGGTGGGGCGTCAGAGGACCGCCCTTGTTAACGGGGATGTGGGACATGGTGTCCTCCAAGCAACACTGCCGTAATGATGAAATCATCAACTCTGCTGTTTCTCGTCGTCAATAGGCGCAGCCCAAATAATTGAGGATCTCATCAGTAATGGCAGCGTCATCGTTGCGACGGTTACACTGGCCGCATGCCGACGTCAGCCCCGCCCAAGAACCGCTTCGAGCGACGCCGTGCCGAGACCCGCCAGGCGCTCGTCCGCGCGGCCCGGCAGATCCTCGCGGAAACCGGGGACACGAGCGCGAGCATCCAGGCCATCGCCGAGCGCGCCGATGTCGGCTTCGGGTCCTTCTACAACCACTTCGAGTCGAAGACGGAGCTGTTCGACGCGGCGGTGACGGACGCCCTGGAGGAGTTCGGGCAGGTCATCGACGTGCGCGTGGAAGGCATCGACGACCCGGCCGAGCTGGTCGCGGCCGGCTTCCGGCTCACCGCCCGGATGGCCGACTCCCACCCGGAACTCATGCGAATCCTGCGCGACCGCGGCCTGTCCCACATCCACTCCGACCGCGGCCTCGCCCCACGTGCCCTGCGCGACCTGGAGATCGGCATCGCCTCGGGCCGTTTCTCCTGCGGCGATGCGACCATCGCCCTGTCCGCCCTGGGCGGCACCCTGCTGTCCCTGGTGGCTCTGCGGCTGGACCGCCCGGACCTCGACGGCGACGAGGCCGCCTCCGACCTGGCCGAGATGGTCCTGCGCATGCTCGGCCTCGCTGCGGACGACGCCCACGAGGTCACCCGGCGCCCGCTGCCCGATCTCGCCCGATGACCTCCTGCACCTGAAGCGCGGCCCTCCGCGGTGCTACGCCGGCGGCGACGAGGAACGCGGTCGCCGCGGCCTCGCCCGTGGGGTCGGTCCACGGGCATGCGGCGTTCTCCTCGGCGAGGGCCAGCATCAGTGCCTCCAGCGCTTGGGCGAGGACAGGTGCGGGAAGGTGGTCCGCGAAGACGCCCTTGCGCTGACCGCGCCGTAGGGTGGCGACGGCTTCTGCGCGGGCCGGTGCGAGGGTGGTGCGGATCTCGTCCTCTCCCAGATGGCGCCGTCCCAAGGTGATGAGCATCCGGTAGTGGTCGCCCACCGTCCATGCCGCCAGCACCATCCGTGTCATCGTTTCCAGCGGGTCGGCATCCGTGGTCCGCGCCGCGGCGAACGCCTGCCGGAGCTCATGGCCCGCTTCCCGCGCCAGGTCGGCGATCAGCGCATGCCGGCTGGGGAAGTGTCCGTAGAGGGTGCGCCGGGCGACGCCGGCCGCCTGAGAGATGCTGTCGAGGCTCGCGTCGGGGTCGTCCCGCAGTTTCTGCCGGGCGGTCGCGAGGATGCGTCGGCGGTTGGAGTGAGCATCCTTGCGCTGCACAGTACGGCCCGGGGTGTCGGTCGTCTGCATGGTTCTTTCTCTCCACGATTGCCGGAAAGCCGTGGGCGCCGGTGCTCCCTCACGCACCGGCGCCCACTCACCCCTGCCCAGGGTGGCTTGTTGTCCTGCTGACGGGCGTCAGGGGACGAGGATGAGGCGGATCGGGTCGCCGATCTTGTTCTCCAGTCGGTGGACGGCGTGGGCGGCCTCGGCGAGCGGGATGTGGTCGGTGATGGAGGGGGCCAGGTCGAGGCGGCCGGCCGCGGTCAGCTGCACCAGCTCGGAGACGGACTCGGGGAAGCCGCCGTAGTGGCCGCGCACCTGCTTCTGCAGGTAGTTGAAGGTCAGTCCTTCGGTGATGGTCAGTGGCCGGGGCGTGATGCCGACCAGGATCAGGGAGCCGCCCAGGCCGAGCACGGAGGCGGCCTGGTCGCGGACGGCGGGGACGCCGGCGCAGTCGAAAGCGAAGTCGAGGCCGCGTCCGCCGGTGGCTGCGCGGACCTGGTCGGCGAAGTCGGGGGCTGCCGGGTCGAGCGCGAGGTCCGCGCCGAACGCCAGGGCACGCTCGCGAGCGCTGGGCAGCGGGTCGACGGCGATGATCGGGGCGGCGCCGACCAGGCGGGCGAGGCGTACGTTGTGCGCGCCGACTCCGCCCACGCCCCAGACCCCGACGGACTGGGCGGCACGGACGCCCGCGGTGGCGACGACGGCGGCGTAGGGGGTGGAGACCGCGTCGGGGATGATCGCGGCCTGGTCGAAGGGGAGGCTGTCGGGGATGGGGATGAGGGTGTCCTCGCGGGCGATCACGTACTCGGCCCAGCCGCCGTCGTAGTCGATGCCGGCGGTGAGCATCCGGGCGCAGGGGCGGTGGCGCACGCATCCGGCGCACTTGCCGCAGGTCTTGCCGGCCTCCAGGGTGACGCGGGTGCCGACGGACAGGCCGCGCTTGAGGTCGGGGCCGAGCGTGTGGATCACCCCGGAGACCTCGTGGCCGACGGTGATGGTGTCGGAGGTGGCGAACAGCGGGACGAGGGAGCCGTCGAGCAGGTGGACGTCGGAGAGGCAGACGCCGGCGGCCTTGACCTCGATGAGGACCTCGCCCGGCCCCGGCACGGGGATCGGGACCTCTTCCACGGCGAACTTCTTGCTGTCCAGGTGGAAGCGTCCGGCGAGCATGGTGTCCATGGTGATCTGCTTTCTGTGAGCGGCACGGCCCGGTGGTTCGGGCCATGGGTGCCATGGGGTGTCTGAATGGCCGGTGGGGCCGGGAGGCGGGCGGGGAGGCAGGACGTCCGCACGCCTCCCGGCGGCCGGGGGTCAGCGCGCCTTGACGGCGTGCGACGGTCAGGCGAAGACGTCCTGCTGGTATCGCTCGTCGGCTTCGAGCTGGGCGAGCCACTGCTGGGCGGTCTCGTCGTCGCTGCCGGTCTTCTGGCGGTGGATGGCGGCGAGGGCCTCGCGGACGGCGGGGGCCATGCGGCGGCCGTCACCGCAGACGTAGATGTACGCGCCGTCCTGGATGGCCTGCCACACCGTGTCGGCGGCGTTGGCGATGGCGTTCTGCACGAACCGGGCCGGGTGGCCGGTCACCGCCGAGTAGGCGGTGTGCACCTGGGCGATGCCGGCCTGCTCCCAGTCCTCCATCTCCTGGCGGTAGAAGTAGTCGTGCTCCGGGTGGCGGCAGCCGACGAACACCTGGGACAGGCCCACCTGGGTGCCGTTCGCGTGCTGTGTCGCCCGCTCCTCCAGGAAGCCGCGCAGCGGTGCGATGCCGGTGCCGGGGCCGATGAGGATCAGCGGCGTGGCGGGGTCGGCGGGCGGGGCGAACGTCGGGGAGGGCACGCGGACGTAGCCGTAGACGACGTCTCCGGGCTCGAGGCCGGCGATGTAGGAGGAGCAGGTGCCGCGGTACTGGCCGTCGCCGGACAGGGCCGGGCCCTCCAGCAGGCCGACGGTCAGGCGCACATGGCGCGGGTTGGCGGACGGGGCGGAGGAGATGGAGTAGAAGCGCGGGCGGATGGGGCCCATCATCTCCAGGAACATGGCCAGCGGCAGCTCGACGGCCGGGAAGCGCTCCAGCAGGCCCAGCACCGAGATGCGCTTGCCGAGGATCTCCTTCTGGTAGCGCTCCTCGGCCTCCTGGGTGTCGGCGGTGTACGCCTGGAGCTGCGGCCGGGTCCACGGGCACTCGGTGTACTCGGCGAGCGTCTGGATCTGGGAGCGGGTGGCCACGTCCTGCAGCTCCAGGAACTCGGTGAGCAGGATGCCGGCGGTGACCGGGGTGCCGACCGGCAGGTGGGTGCGGCCACCGGCCGGCTGGTCGAGCCGGAGCACCTGGTCGTACTCGACGCCGAGCCGCCTCAGGGCGCGCTCCACCAGGGCGAGTTCGTTCTTGGCGAAGACGGCCAGGTGGTTGCCGGTGTCGTAGGTGACGCCGTCGGGCAGCTCGATGGTGATGGACTTCGCGGACGGGCGCGGCGGCTCGATGCTGAAGTCCCACAGTCCGGTCGCGTCGGCCACGAGCTCCTCGTTGGCGACCACGGTGAGCGGGTACGCCTGCTCGGAGACGATGGCGGGGCGCACGTCGGACTCGGTGAGCAGCTGGACCTGGTAGCGGGGGCCGCTCGCCTGGGAGGTGTCGGCGGCGTACTCCTCGGCCAGAGTGGCCCACAGGGTGTTCATCCACCGCGTGGCCATGCCGTCGAAGTCACCGGCGGCGTCCGCGATGCCGCGCTCGACGACCGGGGTGGCGCCGGCGGCCAGCAGACCTTCCTCGATCCGCTTGGGGAATGCCTGGTAGGTGGCCACCCACTGGGTGTTGCCGGCGCCCAGCAGCGCGAACCGCACGTTCGACAGTGAACCCTCAGGCAGTCCGGCGGCCAGCAGGTCGTCGAAGCGCTGGGCGTTGTCGGGGGCCTTGCCGTTGTAGCTGGCGGCGACGACGGCGAGCAGGCCCTCGGAGGGCAGGTTGTCACCCAGCTCGTCCAGGCTGATGAGGGTGGTGCCGAAGCCGGAGCGCTCGCCGCGGTCGGCGATGGTGCGGGCCAGGTCCTCGCAGGAGCCGAGGCTGGAGCCGTAGGCGACGGTCAGGTTCACACCGACACCACTGACCGCTGCCTGCGCCTGCGTGTCGCCGGTCTGCAGGTCCGCGGCGCCGAAGACGGTCCGCTGGTGGTCCTGACGCTTACGGACGACCAACTGGAAGTCGCCGGGCTTGCGCGTCAGCGCCTCGCGGACGTCCATCTTGTAGTCGGTGGTGTCGGAGAACCTGAACTTCTGCAGCACGAGCGCAAGCGCCAGGCGGGCCTCGGTGAGCGCGAACTGCCGACCGATGCAGGCACGCACACCGTTACCGAACGGCTTGTAGGCGTGCGGGTGCTGCTGGGCGCGGTTCTCCGGCAGCCACCGGTCGATGTCGAACTCCTCCGGCCGGTCCCATGCCTTGGGGTGGGAGTGCAGCGCGCCCATGAGGATGTTGGCCCTGGTTCCCTTCTTCAGCTCGTACCGGTCGCCGATGACGGTGTCGTCGATGGGCGCCTTGGCGATCAGCGGGATGGGAGCCCACAGGCGCAGGGTCTCCTCCAGGATCCGCGGGATCACGTCCAGCTGCATGATCGTGTCGTAGTCCGGCACCGTGTCGCCCGGCAGCATCCGGTCCACCTCGGCGTAGGCTTGGGCCAGCACGTGCGGGTTGCGCATCAGCGAGTACGTGGCGAACGACAGCAGACCGCTGGTGGTCTCGTGACCGGCGATCAGGAAGGTCACCACCTGGTCGCGGACGTTGTCGTCCGCCAGCAGCTTGCCGGTCTCAGGGTCGGTGGCCTCCAGCATCAGGCCGAGCAGGTCCTCCTCGCCGGTGCCCTTCCCCTCGCGGCGCTCCTTGATCACGCTCTCGACCAGGTCGCGCATCAGCTGGATGTTCTGGCGGTACTTCCTGTCGTCCGCCTTGCGGAGCTTGGTCATCATCGGCAGCTCCTGGGAGCGCCGCATCGACTCGATCAGCGCCTCCAGCAGCGAGTTGAGGAAGGGGTGCAGTTCCTCCTTGTCGAAGGACTTGAACCGGTAGCCGAAGCCGGACAGGGCGATGGTGTCCAGGGTGAGCCGGGTGTAGTCGTCGGTGATGGCGACCGGCTGACCCTCCCGGCTCTCCCACTTGCCGACGAGGTTCTGGGCGATCTCCAGCATCTGACCGAAGTAGGTCTTCATGGCCCGCTGGCTGAAGGCCGGCAGCAGGATCCGGTGGGCCATGGCCCATTCCTCTTCGTGCTGGTGGGCCGTGAACAGGCCCGCCCCCGTGTAGTCCCGCACATGGCTCAGCGGCGTCTTCTCGATCTGCTTGAAGAACCGCGTCTCGTCGCAGACCTCGGCCACCAGGTCAGGGTCGTAGACGAAGACCTGCTCGACGCCTGCGATGTCCATGCCGTAGATGCCCTCGGGGAACTGCTTGGACAGCTCACCGAAGTACTCCACCGGATTGGTGTCGGGGATCTGCGGCGTGTTGCCGAGGAGGGGGATCCCGCGCGGGGACCGGATGGGGCGAAGGTCGTTCGCGTGCGTGGTCATGGCTTGCTCCTTTGTACGGAGAGAGGGGGAAGGGCAAGGGCGCCGGTCGATGCCGCGCTGCACGACAGAACCATACGTCGTATGGAATTGAAACCATACGCGGTACGGAAAGCGGAGTGCAACCCGGGTGGGCAAGGGCTGCTGTGAGGGAGCTCATTTTCGTACGACGTATGGAACTGGTACCGTACGTGGTATGGAAAAACCGAGGCGTCCCCCGCGGGGCACAAGGAAGAGAGACGTGCCTCTGACCGAGGCCGGGATCTATGCCGCCGCCCTGCGGCTGATCGACGAGGACGGTGTCGAGGCGCTCACCATGCGCAAGCTCGCGACCGTGCTCGACGCGAACCCGATGTCGCTGTACCACCACGTGCCGAACAAGGAAGCCGTGCTGCGCGGCGTGACGAGAATGGTCGGCGCCCAGTTCCGCACCGTGACGCTGGAGGATGCTCCCTGGCAGGAGCGCATCCGTCTGCTCGCCACGGACTTCCGGACACTGGCACACCGTCACCCCAAGCTGATGGCCTACTCGTTCAGCCACCAGCCGGAATTCATCCAGCCCGACGACCCGTTCTGGACCGCGCTCACCGCGATCGTGGCGGCCGCCGGGGTACCGCGGTCGAAGGCCCCGGAGATCGCCGCGCTGATCGCCGCCGTCGTCGTCGGTGTCCTCACCGCCGAACTCAACGGCTCGCTCCACCAGTGGGCGAACCTCAAGCCCCACGGCCCTGAAGCCGACGAAGACGGGGCCGCGGACGCACACCCTGGCTCTACGGGTGCGGCCCCCGAAGGCCCTGACCAGGACCACATGTTCCGCCTCGTGATGGACACGCTGATCACGGGCCTGGAAAGCCGCCTCACCGCCGGTCGTGACGGCCGGCACGCCGGCCATTGAGCCAGTCAGCCTGAGGCGCTGCCCCCAGGCACTGGCGGCTGAGGCGCGCCCGCAGTCGGGCGATCTCAGGCTGCGACACACGGGAGCCACCCCGTCACATCGGGTGATGCCGCCCGGCGGGGTGGTTCCACATCCAGCCTCTACGCGGCAGCCGTATGCCGACGCTGAACCGTGAAATGACCATGGTCGTTGGCTTGTTCCTGGTCTCCCTCCTGGAGGGGAGACCGGCCAGACTTCTGTCGGTGGACTTCGAAAAGGCGTGAGATCAGAGCGTCGCGATGGCCTGCGGGGGCCGGCTGCACATTCGACAGTCGACGCCAACGACCGAAAACGAGCACACGGTACCGTGGCCCCCCTGCCCCCGGTCGTCGCCGCCACAGGTCACCGAGCGCCAGTTCCTCGGACTCGTCGTGTACGCGGCTCAGCTCTCCGACGGTTTCCTGACTGTGCCTCAATTACTGGTGGTAGCAGGTCATTTGCCGCTTCGCCGACAGGTACGTACCAACGTGTTACGCGCGTAAATCCTGCCTCCGGCTTCTTGTTCGCTGACCGCGGGGCGCGGAATACTCCCGTCCGGAACTTGTCAGGGACACGCCGTTCCCGAGGGCCCTTGTGCCGCCCTGACGGGTGTCCCCTTGTCCCCACCCAGGAGGAACGAGTGAAGGTCAAGACCCCCCGCACCGCCAGACGCTCCGGGCTGATCGCCTTGGCGTCCGGGCTCCTCGCGGTGTCGCTCACCACGCCCACCGCCCAGGCCGCCCCCTCCGCCAAGGCCTCGCCCGAGGCCGCGGCCAAGCTCACCAAGACCCTCGGCACCACCTCGACGGCGGGCTCGTACTACGACGCCGAGACCAAGTCCGTGGTGGTCAACGTCACCACGCGGAAGGCCGCGGAGGCCGTCCGCGAGGCCGGTGCCGTGCCGAGGCTCGTCACCCACAGCTCAGCGCAGCTGGCCAAGGCCGGCGCCGCCACCAAGGCTGCCGACATCCCCGGCACCGCCTGGGCCGTCGACCCCAGGAGCAACAAACTTGTGGTGAGCGCCGACAGCAACGTCTCGCACGCCGACATCGCCGAGCTCAAGTCCGCCACCGCCTCCTACGGCGACGCGGTCACCGTCAAACGAGTCAGCGGCACCTTCAGGAAGCTGCTCAACGGCGGCACCGCCATCTACGCCGACGCCGGCTGGCGCTGCTCCGTCGGTTTCAACGTCCGGAGCAGCGGCGGCGCCTACTACTTCCTGACCGCCGGTCACTGCACCGACGGTTACCCGAGCTGGTACACCAACTCCGGCCTGAGCACCTACGTCGGCCCGACCATCGACTCCAGCTTCCCCACCAACGACTACGGCATCGTCCGCTACGACAACACCGGCGTCAGCCACCCCGGCACCGTCAACCTCTACAACGGCACCAGCCAGGACATCACGTCCGCCGCCAACGCCTACGTCGGCGAGTCGGTCAAGCGCAGCGGTTCCACCACCGGCGTGCACGGCGGGACCGTCCAAGCCCTCAATGCCACGGTCAACTACGGTGGCGGCGACGTCGTCTACGGCCTCATTCAGACCAACGTCTGCGCCGAGCCCGGCGACTCCGGCGGTTCGCTGTTCGACGGCACCAAGGCGATCGGTCTGACTTCCGGCGGCAGCGGCGACTGCACCTCCGGCGGTACGACCTTCTTCCAGCCGGTGACCGAGGCGCTGAGCGCGTACGGCGTCAGCGTGTACTAGGTCCTCCTCCCTCTCCCGAGCGTTGACGACGCACGTGACCGCCGCCCGGAAGGCGGCGGTCACACGCGGCCTGTGGGTGCGCCGTTCCGCCAACCCGCCCTACGCCTCCTGGGGACGTTCGCAGGCGACAACGGTGAGGACAACGCCGCGCACACGCCCTGGGCCTGGGACGACGGGGACGACGGCAGCGATCTGCAGGACGGCTCGACCGCGCGTGACCCCGCGTACCTGATCTCGCAGTACTTCGCCAACACCGCTCTGCTCAGCCTCACCTACACCCGCAACGCCTACCGGTCCTGACGGGCACACCTAAGAGAGGGCTCATGAACACTGCAGCAGACTCCGGCCGAGGCCTGGACCGGCGTACCATACTCCGCGGCGCGCTGGGCCTGACGGCCGCGCTCGGTACGGCGGCGACCGTAAGCCTCGGGTCGGCCTCCCGCGCCTCGGCCTACGGATGGATCCGCACTCTTCAGCAGGGCGACAGCGGCTCCGATGTGAAGGAGTTGCAGATCCGCGTCGGCGGCTGGGCCGCATCCAGCGCGCAGCAGACCTACGTCGCCTGGGACGGTGCCTTCGGTGCGGCCACTTACAACGCGGTCAGGCGGTTCCAGTCCGCGTACGGCCTCACGGCGGACGGCGTCGTCGGCCCGCAGACCCAGAGCGTGCTCAACAGTCTCGAAAGCAGCGACGGTTCCACCGCGCACTTCGACTGGAGCGAGTTCTACTCCCATGACGGGTCCGGCTTCAGCGGCGGGCAGGTGGGCGCCGCCGAGGTCAAGGAGAACGTGCGTCGGCTGATGTACAAGCTCGAGGCCGTACGCAAGAAGGCCGGCAACAGCGCGATCACGATCAACTCCGGTTTCCGCAGCGTCTCCTACAACGCCTCGGTGGGCGGCGCGTCCAACAGCATGCACGTCTACGGCGTCGCCGCGGACATCGTCGTCTCCGGACACACCACCCTCCAGGTGTACAGGATCGCTGAGACCTGCGGATTCTCCGGGCTCGAGGCCTACACCCACTCCTGGCAACATGTGGACAGCCGCGTCCAGTACCCCTCCTACGGCTCCGGTTCCTGGTGGTGGGAGAGCGGCGTCGTGTGACCTCCCTCCGCCCACACGCGTCGACCCGCCCCGCTCTTCAGAGGAGTTGACGATTCTTGAAGTTCCGTGCCAAGGCCCTCACCATGGCGGCCATCGTGGTCACCGCGGTTGCCCTGCAGCAGTCCGCTGCCAGGGGAAAGGAAAGCGGATGTCCGCACTCCGTGCCGGCCGTGCGGCCGCCGTCGTCGCCGCGGTGAGCGCCGACAAAGGGGCTGCACAGAGAAGCGGTTACTGCGAGGACCGGTGGCGGTCGGCACCAGGACACCCGCAGGAGCAGTTCTTCGCGCGCCGCAAGGGCGCCCGGCCGACGGGAGCAGGCAAGGCCACCACTGCCGGCCGGGACCATCACGGAGATGTGGCCAACGGTGGTTGCCGGACAAAGGGTGCCCTTGGTCTCAGCGATCGACGCTGTACCGATCGTGGTTGTAGTGAACCGACTCGTCACGGTCCCCACCTCGACGCCGGCCGTGGTTGCCGGAGCCCGGTCACGCAGGGCAGAGCCGTCCTTGGACCGGAACGGCGCGCTGTCCGAGTCCGAGGAGACGCACATGACCACACAGGTGCCCTGCTTATGGGTCGGTATCGATGCCGGCAAGGGCCACCACTGCTGGGTCGCCATCGACGACACCGGAACCACCATTGCAGGGCCGCCGGATACCGGCCCTTCTGGCCGCGTCACTCGTCGCAGGCCGACCGTCAGCGCAAGGGAGAGTCCACGGTGGGCGTCAGCACGGTCTCGTCGAGGCCGACGATCTGGCTGATGTCGAAGCCCTCCATGTCCGCGCGGAATTCAGGACTCGACAGGTATGCCTCCAGCCGCTCCTGCACGTCGTCGGCGTCCTTGTAGGAAACGAGGGCGTACAGCCGGGGAGTGTCGCTTCCGGGCGCCGCGGGCACCGTCCAGACGCCGTGGGTGGTGATCCGGTGCTTGACCATACCGGGAATGTGATGGGCCCAGATCTTCTCGTAGGCGGCGAGCGCATCGGAGCTGCGCAGGGTGTAGACGCGAAGCTGGTACTGGGACATGACACTGGTTCCTTTACATCTGAGCATGGATGGTCGGCGGTCAGCCTTGGGGGAGGAGGTGTGCCAGTTCGGCATCCCAGTCGATGAGTCCGGACTCGGTACCCCGTGGCACCAGAGCGTGGGTGTCCTGAAGGAAGGACGAGATGTCCTGCATGGGGACCTCGAGCAAGGCGGTGCCTGCGGAAGAACCGAGGGCGATGTAGATCGACTCGTCACCCCGCCCTGCGGCCGACCAGATCCGGACGTCCGCGTGGCCTGCGCAACCCTTCAGCCCGTCAGCCAG
The DNA here is from genome assembly GCF_025642135.1 of Streptomyces cynarae. Taxonomy (NCBI): domain Bacteria; kingdom Bacillati; phylum Actinomycetota; class Actinomycetes; order Kitasatosporales; family Streptomycetaceae; genus Streptomyces; species Streptomyces cynarae. Next base: position 7,004,694 of record NZ_CP106793.1, read on the forward strand.
AAGATCCCGCCCCAGGATCCATTCGGCCGGCTCGTCGCAGTCGACGAAGAAGGCGGCACGGACGACATAGGGATCAGCGGGCTCGTAGCGCAGACGTACGCAGAGGGGCAACGAGTAGACGTGCGAGACGACCAGCTGCACGGCCACCTGCCGTTCTACGACCTTCAAGGACTTCTTCATCGGCTTGCGCTCCTGGGTAGGGCTCGGCGGTGCCTCACACCGGCCGGTGGCGAAGAGGCAGCGCGGGCGGAGGCGGTACAGCGGGGCGCGGGCGCCGGACGGCACCGGCGCACCGCATGGTGAGTGCGTTGCACTCACTCGGCCGGCGGTCGGGGACGCTGCCCCCCGGCCGCCGGACGGGTCCCCGCCGCGGGCAGGGACAGGGCCGAGGGGAACTGCTTGCGTGCATGGCCGATACCCGTCTCACCGGTCGTCGCGGCTCAGGTCATGGTGGTGCCTGCCCCAGCCGTCGTGCTCACAGCGGTTTCCGTCGTGGCGGTGGGGCCTGTCGGACGTCCAGCCGTGTCCCTCGCCCTCCCAGCGGTAGAAGTGGCCATCGCGGTAGTAGAGCCCGTCGCAGTCGTGCCGGGTCGAATCGCTGCCGTGGCGGTCCTGGTGCCAGCCGCGGGTCTCGTCGCAGGAGTAGCCCCGCTCGAGCAGGTAGCCGACACCGTGGTCCCAGCTGTAGTCAGCGGTCACGGCCCCGTCGGTCGGGTGCTGGGCGTGCGCGGACGCAAGGGGCGCGGCCGAAGCAGTGCCACCGGCACCGAGGACGGCGGCACCGGCGACCGCGACGGAGGAGACAGTGAGGGCGATGCGCTTAGCGAGCTTGTTCATGATCTTTCCTTCCCGAGGGGGTGATCTGCGCCAACGGCGGTTCTGCCAGGCGATGTATGACGCCCGGTGTGGTCCGAGCGGGCAGTTCCATACGTCGTATGGAAGCGCGCTTTCATTATTACCATACGTCGTATGGAAATGTCGAAGTGGCGAAGGTAACCGTTGACCGGCTGGCACCAGCGCCAACAGATGTCGCTCTTCAGGGCGAGCTGCCCGTTGCCGGCCCCTCGGCACGTCGGCCTTCCTCGCCTTGGCCGCGGCGGTGTGTCCTGGTGATCGGTGGCTTCACCGGCCCGGAGATCCCCGTAGCCCGCGGAGTGAGGTCTCGAAGTCACGGATGCATCCAGTACGCCGCAGAGGCGGGTTTGCGATCGCCGGAAGGCGGGACGAGTATTTTTTTAGGGCGTGACGACCGGGGCACCCTCTGATGCCGACACCGTCGATGCAGCGCCCCCGTCTGGTTACGCCCGCGCTCACAGCCGACAAGCCTCACCGTGAAGGAAGCGGCGACGACGGATGGGGCATCCGGCCCCGTCGCCCTGACGGGAGGCTTGAGAAACCGGCCCATGGCTTCATGACCGAGGCTGCGTGACCGGGTCGATGGTCGCCGTGGGGCGGAGGCGGAGCGGAAGGAGTCTGCCCATGCGGATCGTCGTGGACCTGAATCGGTGCCAGGGATACGCGCAATGCGTGTATCTGGCGCACGAGGTCTTCAAATTGAACGGCCAGGAGGCGCTCACCTATGAGCCGAACCCCGACGACGACCGGCGCCTGCAGGTCGAGCGAGCGGCTGCGGCGTGCCCGGTGCAGGCGATCGTGATCGACCGCTTGGACGGCGCGAAGCGGGGCGAGACGCCATGACTCTGCGGGCAACGGTCGCAGAGCTGGTGCGCGAGTTCCGGGCCAGCGGCCGGATCGTCATCGTGGGCGCTTCCCTGGCCGGGCTGCGGGCCGCGGAGACGCTGCGCGAGGAAGGCTTCACCGGTTCCCTGACCGTCATCGGGGACGAGGCGTACGAGCCCTACGACCGTCCGCCGCTGTCCAAGCAGGTGCTCAAGGGCTGGGTGCCGGCCGACCACACGAAGCTGCCCCGCATGCGAGAAGTGGATGCGGACTGGAGGCTCGGGGTGGCCGCCGTCGGGCTGGACCGCGTGACCAAGCAGGTGTCCCTGGCCGACGGGGAGCAGGTTCCGTACGACCGGTTGCTGATCGCCACGGGCACCCGCGCGCGGCAGTGGCCCAACCCGGCCGAGGCCGCACTGCACGGTGTCCACACGATTCGTTCGCGTGACGATGCGGAGCAGTTGCAAAAGGCGCTGGCCGAGCCGCCGTCGCGGGTCCTGGTCGTCGGCGCCGGGTTCATCGGGTCCGAAGTGGCTTCTGTCTGCCGGGAACTCGACATCCCGGTGACCGTCGTCGAGCGGGGTTCGGCGCCGCTGGTCGGCGCGCTGGGCGGGGTGATCGGGGAGATCGCCGCGCAGATGCAGCGTGATCACGGCGTGGACCTGCGCTGCGGGCTGGGCGTGTCGTCGCTGGAGGGCGACTCCGAAGGGCATGTGCGGCGGGCGCGCCTGTCCGACGGAACTACTGTCGACGCCGATGTGGTGGTGGCCTCGCTGGGGTCGATCCGGAACGTGGAGTGGCTGGAGGGCTCCGGGCTGGCGGCCGGTTTCTGGGGCGTGGGGTGCGACGCCGGTGGCCGGGCCTTCGACATCAACGGTGTGGTCACCGACAGCATCTACGTGGCAGGCGACGTGGCGCGTGCGCCGCATGTGCTCTACGAGTACCAGTTCCTGGCGATGGAGCACTGGGACAACGCTGTTTTCGGTGCGGAGGTAGCGGCGCACAACATGGTGAACCTGGAGCCCCACTATCGTCCGCATCTGCTGCTGCCCGGCTTCTGGTCCGGTCAGTTCGGCGTGAACATCAAGTCCGTCGGCGTGCCGCCTTTCGGTGACGAGATCGTCTTCACCCAGGGGTCGGTCGAGGAGCGCCGTTTCGCCGCCGCCTACGGCCACCGAGGCCGCATCGTCGCCGCCGTCACCTTCGATCACGGCAAGTGGTTGGAGTACTACGGGAAGTTGATCGAGCAATCAGGTTCATTCCCGCCTCCGCCGCCGGGCTGGGACCAGCCGCCCGACATGAAGCCGATGCCGGCCGAGTTCCCGGACCCCAGGGTCCCGACGGGGATCCCCGACGTCGTCCTGACCGGCCATGCCCCGAGCGAGCGGACGGCCGAGTTCCGGCCCCGGCGCCACTGACCCGGCCCGCCGGGCCGAGCGTGCAAGCGGACAGCACCGACAGGAAAAAGGAGGGGAGCCTCGTGGCCGAGGAAACCCCCTGGCAGCAGGCGCTGCGCTACGCCAACCGCGCCAACCCGTACCCCTTCTACGAGGAACTGCGCAAGACACCGGTGGCGCGGCAGCCGGACGGAACCTATGTCGTCAGCACCTACCGGGAGATCGTCACGCTGCTCCACGACCCCCGGGTCAGCTCGGATCCACGCAAGTGCCCCGCTCCGGCCGCCACCCCGGCCGAGGGAGCGGCGGACGCGGAGGCCGAGCCGATCACGGAGGCGGTCATCTCCTTGGAGCCGAACATCATCACCCAGGATCCCCCCGAGCACGATAGAGACCGCCGGACGATGATGCCGCATTTCGTCGGGCCTCCCCGTTCCCCTCACCTGATCTCCGACCTGGAGCCCGAGATCCATCGCATCGTGGCCGGGCTCCTGGACGGCATGAAGGGCAAGAACCGGATCGACGCCGTCGACGACTTCGCCTACCCCCTGCCGGTGACGGTGATCTGCAAGGTCCTGGGCGTGCCGCTGGAGGACGAGCCACGCTTCCACCACTGGATCGAGGCCGCCCTGGACGCCCTGGACTTCGGCCCCGAGGCCGCGTCCGAAGAGATCCGGAGCCGGCTGGCCGGCGGACGGCGGGCCGTGCAGGACTTCGGGCAGTTCGCAGCCGACCTGCTCGACCGGTACGCCGACCAGCCCGGCCCGGGCATGCTTTCGGCCATGGTGAACGAGGACGGCACGGAGGGGCGGATGTCCAAGGGCGTGCTCGCCAGCAACGCCCTGCTCCTGATCTTCGCGGGACACGAAACCACCGTCAACCTGATCGCCCACAGCGTGCTCACGCTGCTGAGGCACCGCGAAGCGCTGGAGGAGCTGCGCCGCCGTCCGGAGCTGATCGTGCCCGCGGTGGAGGAACTGCTGCGCTTCGAGTCGTCCGTGCAGTTCTGGCACACCCGGTCCGCCCTGGAAGACATCGACATCGCCGGCACCACCATCCCCAAGGGGGCTCCGATCTTCCTGGCGTACGGGTCGGCGAACCGCGACCCGGAACGGTTCACCGACCCCGACCGGCTCGACCTCGAACGCCGCCACAACGAACACCTCGGGTTCAGCCAGGGCATCCACTTCTGCTTCGGCGCCCCGCTCGCGCGACTCGAGGTCCAGATCGCGGTCGGCGAGTTCGTCCGCCGGGTACAGAACCCCCGGCTCGTCGAGGATCCGCCGCCGTACCGGCACAACCAGATCTTCCGCGGACCCCGCCACGTCCTCGTAGACATCGACGGCATCCGCGACTGACCAGCGTCGCGTAAAGGATCGCCATGCGGGCTTTTCAACTCGTCGGCTGGCGGCAGCCGCCCGAGCTGCGCGAGGTGCCGACACCGGAGCCCGGGCCGGCACAGGTCCTGGTGAAGGTCGCGGGTGCCGGTGCCTGCCACTCCGATCTGCACATCATGCAGGCACCCGGACCGCTGGCCGGCTTCACGAATCCGCCCTTCACGCTCGGGCACGAGAACGCCGGGTGGGTGGAGCGGCTGGGACCGGGCGTCACTGGGTTCGCGCCCGGGGATCCTGTGATCGTCTACGGCGCCTGGGGCTGCGGAGGGTGCGCCAACTGCCGTGAGGGCAGGGAAAATTACTGCCAGAAGCGCGCGGGTGAAGGACCGGGCCTGGGCGGTGGTCACGATGGCGGCATGGCCGAGTACCTGCTGGTCCCGGCGGCGCGCTACCTGATTCCGCTCGGCACCCTCGATCCCCGCCAGGCCGCCCCGCTCAGCGACGCCGGACTGACCAGCTATCACGCTGTGAAGCGGTCGCTCCACCTGCTGGGGCCGGGCTCGACCGCGGTCGTGATCGGGGCCGGCGGTCTGGGCCAGATGACCATTCAGATCCTGCGTGTGCTCAGCGCGGCGACCACCGTCGTCGCCGTGGACAGTGACGCCGGCAAGCTGGAGACCGCCCAGCGCTTGGGCGCCGAGGAGGCTCTGCTCTCGGGCGACGAGGCGATCGCGCGCATCAGGGACATGACGGAGCAGCAGGGCGCTCAGCTCGTGCTGGACATGGTAGGCATGGACGCGACCCTGCGGATGGCTGCCCGGGTGGCCAGGGTGCTCGGGCACCTGACCATTGTCGGACTCGGCGGCGGAGCCCTGCCCGTCGACTTCTCCAGCCCGCCGCACGAGTGCTCGGTCGCCTCGCCCTACTGGGGCTCCCTCACCGAACTGATGGATGTGATCACGCTCGCCCAGCAGGAAAAGATCAAGGTGCTGGTCGAGTACTTCCCCCTGCAACGGGCGAACGAGGCTTACCAGCTCCTGCACGACGGCAGGATCCAAGGACGTGCCGTCATCACCCCCCAAGCGTGAATGCCGTCGTTCACCCGAACGGGACACCACGACTGTTCCTGGCCGCCGGCATCGGATGCCCAGGCGGCAACGGCGGGCAGGACCGTCTCGTTCGGTGCTTATGCCGCCCTGGTGCAGGACCCGGCTTATCGGGACAACAAGCTTGGCACGGCAGTGCACATCCTTCCGGAATGTCTGGCACGCCACGAGGGCCCGGAGCTGGTGGTCCGTACCGGGCTGCTCACCGTTGCCGGGCCGGATGCCGTACTGGTGAGCAACAACCCCTACCAAGTGGATGACCCGGCCGGGCCGGGCAGGCGGGCCCACCTCGACTCCGGTCTCCTGGGAGTACTGGCCGTCAGGGCGGAGACGCCCGCCGAAACGGCCACGAGGCTGCGCAGCGGACAACCGCACGGCCTCACCCGTCTCGCCACGCCCGACGACGTCGTCGTCTACGCCGACGTCCCCGCCCTCCCTGCCGGGCTGGACGGCGAAGCCGTCAGCCTGCCGACTCCCGTGCGGTGCCGCATCAGCCCTCGGGCACTACGGGTATGGGTTCCCCGGCATCGTCCCGGCGCCCGGTCTGCCGGGCGACCACCAGGGTGAGCCGCCATCCGGCGGGTGGTCTGAGCCTCGGGGAGCCCTTCCCACCCGCCGTGCATGCTCCGCGGAACCCGCTGCCCGTCCGTTCACCTGGAGAGCCGTGAGCTGGAGCCCACGCGTCTGATTTTTCGATCACCTGTGAAGGTCTTGACGTCCAAGCCATTACGTCTGATGATTTCATCAGGAATGGGCAATTTGCTCCAATATGACACATACCGCACCGTGTGCCGGTCACCGGGACATCGTCGTTCACCACCGCTGCACACAGGGTCGCCGGGCCACAGGCCGACGCTCCTACTTCCGCACCGATGGGATGGACCGCGAATGACCAACATTGACCACACCCTCCTCGCCGAGCCCGTGAGCCTCCCTGAGGTGCCCGATGCCGCGATAGCGATGATCGATGCCGAGGGCGTCGTCGTGGGGTGGACGCACGCCGCCCAGCAGCTCGTCGGCTATACGGCCGGGGAGGTCGTGGGCCGGTCCGCCGTACACGTGCTGCCGCCTCCCGAGGACGCACGGAGGGCTTCGGCGTTCTCCGAGCAGTGCCGTGAGCGGGGCGGCTGGTCCGGCACTGTCGCGATACGCCACCGCGACGGCCACACGCTCAGGATGACGCTGCGGGTCTCGCTGCTGCGAGGGCAGGACGCCGGCACCCGGTGGCTGGTGTCCGTGACGGACATAGGATCTCTGTCCTCGGGGGCGACCGGGGGACCGGTGCGGGAGTCGCTCCTTGCTCGAGCCCCGATCGGCATCGTCGTTTATGACGCGCAGCTGCGGTGTGTCTGGGTGAACGACGCCATGGAGCGGCACGACGGCGTGCCTCGTCACCGACGCTTCGGGCGCGGTCTGAAGGACTCGCTGCCCGCCGTCGAGGCCGAAGCGCTCAAGGTGGTGATGCGGCAGGTACTGCAGAGCGGCACGACGACGGTGCACGAGTACCGTGCGTGGCCGCCTGCGGACCGCCCCCGCGAGCACGCGTTCTCCGCCTCCTTCTTCTGTCTCCAGGGCGCGGACGGCACGCCGCTGGGCGTGTGCTCCATGACCGTGGACGTCACCGGAAACAAGCGGGCGCGCGAGCGCCTCGCCATCCTCAGCGAGGCCAGCACGCACATCGGCAGCACCCTCGACGTGATGCAGACCGCCCAGGAACTGGCAGAGCTCACCGTGCCCCTGCTGGCCGACCACGCCGTCGTCGACCTGGTGGAGTCGGTTCCGTTCGGACTCGAGCCCGCCGCACGGATCGGCACGACGAGCGGACGCCGCCCTGTGTTGCGCCGTGCCGGGGTGTCTTCCGTCGACCAGGGTGTCCTGGAGATGCCAGCGGTGCGTGAAGAGGTGATCCACGTCCCCCCGACCTCGTCGTTCGCCGCCGTCCTGCGCACGGGCAGGTCTCACCTGGAACCGGTGCTGGACACCCATGCCGGCCCCTGGGTCGACCACGATCCGACGCGTGCGCAGAAGGTACGCGACAGCGGCGTCCACTCCTTGATGGTCGTCCCCATCCGTGCCCGGCACTGCGTGCTGGGACTGGCGCTGTTCGGCCGTTCCACGGAACAGACGCCGTTCCAGGAGGACGACCTGCTCCTCGCCGAGGAACTGGTCACCCGGGCCGCGCTCTGTCTGTACAACGCGCTCCAGTACGCGCGCGAGCGCACCGCCGCTCTCACGCTGCAACGCGACCTGCTCCCTCACCGGGTGCAGGGCGGTGCTGCCCTCGAGGTCGCCTCGCGCTATGTGCCCGCCGACATGGACCACGGAGTGGGGGGCGACTGGTTCGACGTGATCGAGCTGTCCGGCGCCCGGGTGGCCCTGGTCGTCGGCGATGTGGTGGGACACGGCATCAACGCCGCGGCGACCATGGGCAGGCTGCGCACCGCCGTGCGCACGCTCGCGGACCTCGACCTCCCCCCGGACGAACTGCTGACGCACCTCGACGACACGGTCCGGCGACTGAACGACGAGGACGCCGACGACACCGACCGGGTTCCCGCGGTCGTCGGTGCCACCTGCCTGTACGCCGTCTACGACCCGGTCTCCCGACGGTGCACGCTGGCACGGGCCGGGCATCCGCCGCCCCTGGTCGTCGACGCACAGGGCAGGGTCACCATCCCCGACCTGCCGGCCGGAGCCCCGCTCGGCCTCGGTCTCGGCCTGGTGCCTTTCGAGTCCGTGGAACTGGAACTGCCCGAAGGAAGCGTGCTCGCCCTCTACTCCGACGGCCTGGTGGAGTCCCGCGGCGAGGACATCGACGTCGGTTTGCGGCGTCTGGGCGCCGCCCTGGCACAGCCCGGTGCCGCCCTGGAGGACCTGTGCTCACGGGCGATGGAGACCTTGTCGGCGCAGGCACCGGCCGACGACGTCACCCTCCTCCTTGCGCGGACGCGCGCCCTGCCACCCGCCCAAGTCGGGTCCTGGGATCTGCCGAACGAACTCGTCACCGTCCCGACGGCCCGGCGTCTGGCCGCCCGTCAACTCCGTGAATGGGGTCTGGAGCCGCTGGTGACGGCCGTGGAGTCGCTCGTCAGTGAACTGGTCACCAATGCGATCCGCCACGGCGACGGCCCGATCCGCCTACGGCTCATTCAGCACCGGGTGCTTACCTGCGAAGTCTCCGACACCAACACCGGTCAACCACGCCCCCGCCATCCCGGCAATCTCGACGAGCACGGCCGCGGCCTTTACCTCGTCGGTCGGCTGTCGCGCAGATGCGGTTCCCGCTCCGTGACAGACGGCAAGGTCGTCTGGGCCGAACAGGACCTGCCATCCCCAACAGGCGCCCGCTGAGCGCCGACAGCCGCCACAGGATCCCCATCTCCCGTAGCCGCGGAACCTCGTAATGAAAGCCAGAGACATGCACAACTCGGATGTTGAAAACACCGACCCGGCAGGCGCCTTTCAGGGTGCGACGAGCGTCTCCGGCGCCGGCCCCGGCGGCCGGCCGCCCGCCTTCGACGGTCTGGCCGCGGCCGTGCTCGACGATCGGGGCACGGTGGTGGGGTGGACCAGCACAGCACAGGACCTGACCGGGTTCTGCGCCGACGAGGTCCACGGCCGCCCCGTGCAGGAGCTCGTGGCCGACCTCCCGCACGACCCGCGCAGGGCCGCACAAGTGCCGGCGACCGGCCGGGTACGACTGCGTCACCAGTGCGGCGACGCGATCGACGTCACATTCCGGACCACACGGGTGAGCGGCTCGGCGGACTTCCTCGTGCTCGCAGCCCCCACTCCTCACGTCGCCGACCACCGGCACGGCGCAGCCCTCCTGCGCGCACTGTCCGCACAGAGCCGGATCACGATCGCCCTGCACGACACGGATCTCACCACCGTGCAGACGAACGCCATGCCGGACACTCCCGACGGCCGTCCCATACAGCCGGGCGCCCGGCTGGGCGACGTGCTGTGCGCCGAGGACGCGGAGAGCATCGAGGCGGTACTTCGGCAGGTGCTCGAGACCGGTGTCCCGGTGATGCACAGAAGCCAGCGAGTGAGCTGGCGACACCATCCGGCGCGGCGACACGCGCTGTCGCTGTCCGCCTTCCGCCTGGAGGACGCACTAGGACGCCCCGCGGGGGTCGCAGCCCTGTACATAGACGACACCGAACGACTGCGTGCCCGCCGCCACCTGGATCTTGCCCATGCGGTCGCCGAGCGGGTGGGGGGCTCCCTGGATGTCGTGCGGACCGCGCATGATCTCGCGGACGTCCTTGTACCCGCCTTCGGTGATCTCGCCGCAGTCGACCTTGCGGAAGCCGTCTTCGACGGTGACGAACCCGCCGAGCGGCTGGGCGGAGGAGATCTGCATCTGCGCAACGCGGCTCTGGCGCCGGCCACCGCGGTCTGGCCGCCCGGCATCCAGCGTGGCAACCTCGTCCCATCCCTGTGCGACCACCCCCTTCTGCGCCGCTTCCAGCACGGCGAGACGGTCGTCTACGGCCGGGACGACTTCATCACCCTGATCGGCGACCCGCAGCAGGCCGAGCAGCTCCTGCCGCACGACACCCACGCGGTGATGGTGGCACCGCTGCACGCCCGCGGCCTCACCCTCGGCGCGATCGTGGTCTGGCGCACGGGCCCGTCCGAACCGTTCACCGAGGACGAGGCGGAACTCATGAAGCAGATCGCCTCACGCGGAGCACTGGGCATCGACAACGCCCGCCGCTACACGCGCGAGCACAGAGCCGCCATGGCCCTGCAGCGAAGGCTCCTTCCCCCGGCCACGACCGACACTCCGGCAGCCGAGACCGCCGGCGTCTACCTGCCCACAGGCCGTGGCGCGGGCACCAGCGGCGACTGGTACGACGCCATACCCCTGCCCTCTCTCCGGCTGGCCCTCGTCGCCGGAGACGTGATCGGCCACGGCATACCCGCCAGTGCCACCATGGGCCGTCTGCGCGCCGCCATCCAGACCCTCGCCGACCTCGAACCGGAGCCGGACGAGTTGCTCACGCGTCTCGCTGACCTGGTCCAGCGTCTCGCGGCGGAAGCACCCTCTGGCGACCATGACGTCATGGGCGCCACCTGTCTGTACGCGGTCTACGACCCGGTCACCCGACGCTGCGCCATGGCCAGTGCCGGGCACCCGTCGCCGGTGCTCGTGCGGCCCGACGGGAGTGCCGAAGCCGTCGGCATACTCCCGGGGCCGCCCCTCGCCGTCTGCGGCATGCCGTACGAGACAACCACGATCGACGTCGAGCCGGGCAGCGTCCTCGTGCTCTACACCGACGGCCTGGTCCAGCAAGCCACACACGACGTGTGCGACGGGCTTCAGCGGCTGACCCGTGCTCTCGCCACCTCCTGCCACCCGGACCGCGCGCTGGAGGAGACCGGCAGGACCCTCATTGACAATCTGGTGGACGAAGCACCACGTGACGACGCGACCCTGCTGCTGGCGCGCACCCGCGCGGTACCGGTCGAGGACACCGCCCGCTGGCGGATACCGGCCGATCCGGCTGCTGTCTCGGACGCCCGGGGATGGGCGATCCGCCAACTCACCGCGTGGGGGTTGGACGACCTCGTCCTCCCCACCGAGCTCATCGTCAGTGAACTGGTCACCAACGCGATCCGCTACGGTCGTCCGCCGGCGGAGCTGCGACTGATTCGGCACCAGGTTCTGGTCTGCGAGGTCACCGACTCCAACACCGCCCAACCCCGTCTGCGCCGCGCTCGCACCACCGACGAGGGTGGACGCGGACTGTTCCTCGTTGCCCAACTCGCCGAGCGCTGGGGCTGCCGCCACGGCCAGAACCACAAGACCATCTGGTCCGAACAGCCCATCGCGCGCGCCCACTGATCACGCCCTGTGGCCATCTCACTCCGTTGCAGCCGCGTAGGCGGCTCCGGCATGTCTGTCACGCGGCCGCCCGGGCGCGGGAGGCGAGTTGGGATGCAGGAAGGCGCGGCACGGGCCCATGCGTGGGCGCGGCTTGCCCATGTCGTACGACGCCATCCCCGACCAGGCCGTGTGCAACGGCAGTACCGCGATCACCTGGGTCAGGCCGTGCAACTCGTTCAGGCGACTCCGGCAGATGCCGCCGGAACTACTCCGGAGGCGGGACTGAGCAAAGTCTGCGGTCTCGGGAGATGCCGTGGGTGTGGGGAGACTTGGCGGGTGCTGTCCCGTGGCGGGGCCACACCCGCAGGCTTTCGTGTCTGCGCAGGGCTCGCCGACGACGGCAAGAACGGCGGAGGCGGTGAAGACGCGGTTGTGCAGGCCACCCGCATCACACTGCGTCTGCTGGCTCAGCGAATCGGATAGCTCACGAGCCGATCCACGACTTGAAGAACCGCCTGGCCCTGGAGTATGGCCCGAGCGATATGCCGCTCGAGAGGTCTTCAACCTGGTCAGGACGGTACCTGGCGTCCCCTCGTTATGGGGGCGTCCGTGATACGTGAGAGGGTCTGGGGCGTGAGTGAGACACCACCGAACACCCTGCAATACCGCTTTGACGGGCCAGAAGACGCTCCGGTCCTGATCTTGGGTCCCTCACTGGGTACCACATGGCACAGGTTGTAGAGACCGTCTTCGGGCGTCCACGTCAGTCCAGGGCGGGCGCGTAACGGCAGGTCAGGCACTGCGGTCCGGGGGAGTCGACGTAGTTGGTGACAGACGTGTGAGAGCGTCGGTGAGAGCTCGTTCGACGGCAAGCTCCTACAGGCGCGGCCGGCGGGGGCTTCCGGGCGGGTGTGCTGCAGCTCCGGCGTCGGCATTGCTGCCCCCGGGTCCTCCTCCCTGCGCCCTCGCGTCGAGTGCTCGGCAAATCCGGCCGGGGCCCTTGGCGACCAACAGTCATAGCCTTCGCCCGTGCGAAGTCGAACGCTCCGGGAGGCGTCTGAGGCGATGCCTGCCCCCGCCGAGGGGCGCACGGGCTTCTCGTCCGCAGGCTGTTCATGGTCGCGGAAGCTGCGACAGGACTATGTGCACCGGGCGGGGCGCACCGCCCGGGCCGGTGAGTCCGGCAGCGTGGTCACGCTCGTGCTGGCGGGCCAGCGCCGCGAGACGAGCCGCATGACGGCCGGGGCCGGCATCGAGCCGACCGTCACCAAGGTGCGCTCGGGCGAGGCGGAGCTGAGCCGGATCACCGACGCCAAGGCTCCCTCCGGGATCCTGCTCGACGGCGGGCCCGCCGTCCCCCGACCCAGGAACAGCAACGCTCCCTTCCGCGGCCTCGGCACCAGCAAGGGCACCTCCTGCGGCGCCGGCGGCAAGTCCCGAAAGGCCGGCGAGGCCCGCAAGCTCGCCGAGGCCCGCAAGGCCGCCCTCGTGTGTCGCAACGGCTGAGAGCCGTTGCCCTGGCGGCGAATCTCCTGGCCACGGGATCGGCGACCCTCGGCCAGGCCCGAAGCCGTCATGTGCGCCTCACCTACGAAGTCAACGCCTTTGGCCGCGAGAGGGATACCCGCCGAAACGGAGCAGAATGATGTTGCCGGCGCCCCGCACTGCGCCCGGCATGACAAGCTGTGCTTGCCCACCCCCGAACCCAGGAGGTCACCATGACCGCAGAGCCCGTATCTACGGAAGGTTCGGAGCCGACTGCCTCCGAGACGTCCCCTCTGGCGCCGGACAGCGACGGCAATTATGACCTCAAGCGCAAGTTCCGCGAAGCCTTGGCGCGTAAGCGCGGTGCGCAGGCGGACGCCGCCGATGTTGCCGCAAACCCCGATGCGTCGAAGGTGCGTTCGGCGCACGGCCCGGCTGCGAGCCAGCGGTCGTTCAGGCGCAAGAGCGGCGGCTGAGTCGATGAGTCCCGCGATCTAACCGCTTCACCGGCACTCGCGCTATCCACTCGCGCGTCCCGTCCAGTGGCCCGCGACGTGCGCATGCCCGTGTGCGCGTTGCGGGCGGGGCGTAGCCGGGGGACTCGCCAGGGGGAATGGCCCAGATGCGGTTGGCTCGGGTCGGTGGTGCCGCCGAACTGGAATTCCGGGATGAGGGCACTGCCTTGTCCGAGGGTACGCGGCCGGTGTTGGGCGCCTTGCGTGCCCCTGTACCGCTGTGAAAAACGACTGCGGCTGTCGTCAGTTCCTCGCCGTCCGGGCCTGAGGCTCGTAGGGCGGCCCACAGCACCGTCTCTTCCACGAAGGCATGGCTGAAAACCAGCTGCACCGCCTGCTTCAGAACGCGTTCCCGCTGGTGAAGGTCGTCGAGGGTCAGGTACTGATCCGTCAGCCGCCGTTTCCTCGTGCTCACGGCGTTGCCGCACCAGGATGCTGCTGTTTCCACCGAGCTGATCGACTGTCTGGTCCTTGATGGTCTTCGATATGGCCGCTCCCGTGCGTGCGCCGGAGACGGGCCGTGACGCTTGCCGGAGCCAGGCTGATCTCCACGCCCGCCCGCACCATCTTTTGGGGGAGCAGCCCTTACGCTGGGCGCGCCCCCAAAGCTTCCCGAAACGTTGCTCTCCGGCTGGGGCAAAATCTGTGCCCGCGAGCTGAGGTTTCAACGGGACAGGCAGACAGATTCTCTACCGTATTAAGTGGGGTGGGATTCTTCACCGTACACAGGCCGCTTCGGCGTGCTACTGTCGATCTCGGTTGCGTTGTGGTTCCCAAAACTTCAAGTGCCCTCCAGGCGGCGCCTGTGCCACTGGAAGCACTTTTGTTATCCGGTCTTTTTTCCCGGCGGGGTGATCATCGCGGCGACACGGGGTCCGTGCAGTGCGGATCCCGATGCACTGCCCCAAAGGAGAAGTGACATGGCTTCTGGTACTGTCAAGTGGTTCAACGCGGAAAAGGGCTTCGGCTTCATCGAGCAGGACGGTGGCGGCGCTGATGTGTTCGCCCACTACTCGAACATTGCCGCCCAGGGCTTCCGTGAGCTGATCGAGGGCCAGAAGGTGACCTTCGACATCGCGCAGGGCCAGAAGGGCCCGACGGCCGAGAACATCGTTCTCGCCTGACGCTGACTGTCGCGTACTTGCAGCTGGGGCCCGCGTCCTTCGGGGTGCGGGCCCCAGCTGCTCGCATTTTCCGCAGTGGTTGCACCTGCGGACGACAACCAGGAAACCCGTAGGCTCAGCGCATACGGGGCATCCTTCAGGGGTGCACGCATCCTTCATAGCTTCATAGCGGCGGACGCCCGAACATTGCGTCCGCTTCGCGCCACTCATTCCAGCGCCTGTGCCCGCACGGATTTTCCGTCGGTCAGATTCGCTGTCGCATTCCACCGGTCCATTCTTGCAATTCTCTGTGCTGCTGATCGCTGCGGGAATTCCTTGATATGTGCCGCATCGAGGAAGGTTCCGCATGAACCGCACACGCACGAACGACCGCTTCACCCGCACCCGTAACGGCAGTACCGACTCCGGCAGGGGCGGCAGCCGATTCGGCTCGTCGGCCAGGAGCCGCTCCGGCGGGCCGAGCCGTTCCGGTGGTCACGGCCGCCGGCCCGCCGCGGTCCAGGGGGAGTTCGCCCTCCCCAAGACGATCACTCCCGCGCTCCCCGCCGTGGAGGGCTTCGCCGATCTCGACATGCCCGGGGCACTGCTGGGCGCGCTCAGCTCGCAAGGCGTGACCGTACCCTTCCCGATCCAGGCCGCGACCCTGCCGAATTCCCTCGCCGGCCGGGACGTACTGGGCCGTGGCCGCACCGGCTCCGGCAAGACCCTCGCCTTCGGGCTGGCGCTGCTGGCCCGTACGGCCGGGCAGCGTGCCGAGGCGGGGCAGCCGCTGGCGCTGATCCTCGTACCCACGCGTGAGCTGGCGCAGCAGGTCACCGACGCGCTCGCCCCGTACGCCCGCTCCGTGAGGCTGCGGCTGGCCACGGTGGTGGGCGGAATGCCGATCGGTCGGCAGGCGAGCGCGCTGCGCGCCGGCGCCGAGATCGTCGTCGCCACACCCGGACGCCTCAAAGACCTCATCGACCGTGGCGACTGCCGGCTGAACCAGGTTTCCATCACCGTCCTCGACGAGGCCGACCAGATGGCCGACATGGGCTTCATGCCGCAGGTCACCGCCCTCCTCGACCAGGTCCGCCCCGAAGGCCAGCGCATGCTGTTCTCCGCCACTCTCGACCGCAACGTCGACCTGCTCGTGCGCCGCTACCTCAGCGACCCCGTCGTGCACTCCGTCGATCCCTCGGCCGGCGCGGTCACGACGATGGAGCACCACGTGCTCCACATTCACGGCGCCGACAAGCACACGGCAACCACCCAGATCGCCGCACGCGACGGCCGCGTGATCATGTTCCTCGACACCAAGCACGCCGTCGACGGCCTCACCGAACACCTCCTGAACAGCGGGGTACGGGCCGCCGCCCTGCACGGCGGGAAGTCGCAGCCACAGCGCACCCGCACGCTGGCACAGTTCAAGACCGGGCACGTCAACGTGCTGGTGGCGACCAACGTCGCGGCGCGCGGCATCCACGTCGACAACCTCGACCTCGTCGTCAACGTCGACCCGCCGACCGACCACAAGGACTACCTCCACCGCGGTGGCCGTACCGCCCGCGCCGGCGAGTCCGGCAGCGTCGTCACCCTGGTCACCCCCAACCAGCGCCGCGGCATGACCCGCCTCATGGCAGCGGCCGGCATCATTCCGCAGACCACCCAGGTCCGCGTCGGCGAAGAAGCCCTGCACCGCATCACCGGCGCCCAGGCCCCCTCCGGCATCCCGGTCGTCATCACCGCACCGGTGGTCGAACGCCCCAAGAAGCGCGGCGCCACCTCACGAGGTCGGCGCCGCCCCGTCTCGGCGGCCCGCCGCGCGCCCGTACGGCAGTCCACCCCCGGTGCAGCGGCATAGAACCTTCGTGTCAGGAAGCCCGCCCAACTTCGCAGGAGGCACCCTTTGACGCTGGACCAGACGCAGTTCCGCTCAACACGTACCAACGCCGTGCAGACGGCGGCCGATCCCGCGGACGCGGCCGGACCCCAGGTCTGGGAGGACATGACCGTGGAGGTGGCACTGTCCGTGATGGCCGCCGCCCGTACAGGTCAGCTGGTCGTCTGCGACGAGGACGGTATGTGCACCGGCCTGGTCACCCGGGACCGGCTCACGGCCGTTCGTGACGGTTCCGGATACACGGATCGGATCCGCCTGCGTGACATCGCCGACGTCATCGGGCCCTTCACCTCGCCGCTGGCCACGAGGGCCGAAGCCGAGCGTGCGATGCGCTGCCGCCGGCTCGGGGCCCCGCCCGTGGTCGACGGACACGGCAACGCTCTGGGCGTCCTCTCCCGCTGAACCGCCGTCACCCCTATCCGGGCCCGTCTTCTCTTCTCCCTGGAGGTATCGTGCGCTGTGTCATCGCTCGCTTCCCGTTCGACCTGACCAAGAGCGGCGTGGTGGAATCGATGAAGGGCGTCACACCTGAGCTGGTCACCGGTGAGTTCGTCATCATCGGACGACGCCACTACCCCGTCAAGCAGGTCGGCCAGGTCGTCACCCGCCAGGACCGGCGTGATTTCAGCACCGCCGAAGTCCTCAGGGCCATGACCCAACTCGGCTTCACCTGCCGCACCCGCCCTACCGCCGCATCTGCGCCCCTGGCCGACCCGTACGGGCCGGCTTCCGCAACGCTCGGCGCTCCCCCTGTCCGCCTGACGTACGGACAGGTGTGAGCCGAACCGAGCAGTGAGGCCCCACCGGCGTGGGCGAATTCCGGGGGGCGTAGCAACACTGCGGTGAGTTGATCAAGCGGCGAGCAGTTCAGACAGACGCTCGGCTGGGGTCTCCCAGTCGAGCGTTTTGCGTGGGCGGCTGTTGGGTTCGGTGGCGGCGGCGTCCAGGTCCTCGCGGGGCGGCGGGATAGGTCGGTGCCTTTGGGGAAGTACTGCCGCAGCAGGCCGTTGGTGTTCTCGTTCGAGCCGCGCGGCCAGGGGCTGGCCGGGGCGCAGAAGTAGACCGGGATGTTCGTGGTGATGGTGAAGGCGCGGTGGGAGGCCATGTCGATGCCCTGGTCCCAGGTCAGGGACCGCATCAGGTGAGGCGGGAGGGTCTGGACGGTCTCGGTGAGCGCGTTGCGGACAGCGGCGGCGCCGTGGTCGCGCGGGAGGTGCCGAGCGTCAGGTAGCGGGTGCTGGCGGGTGGACTGCGTTCGACCAGGGTGCGGATGGCGGAGCCGTTGTTCTTGCCGACGATCAGGTCGCCTTCCCAGTGGCCGGGGACAGCCCGGTCGGCGGCCTCGGCGGGCCGTTCGCTGATCATGGCCATGGGGTGCACGAACCGCGATCGGCGAGCCGCCGAGTGCCGGTGCGGGCGGCGTATCGCGTGTCCGGTCCGCAGGGCCCGGGTCAGCTCGCGCCTCAGTTCCCCGCGGCCTTGGACGTAAAGCGCCTGGTAGATCGTCTCGTGGACCACGTGCATCTCCGGCTGGTCGGGGAAGCGTGCCCGTAGAGCGTGGCAGATCTGCTCCGGGCTCCCCCGCCGGGTCACGTGGTCCTGGAGGAAGTCCCGCAGCCTGGGGTTCTGGCCGATCTTGCCGGGCTTGGGGCGCGGTTTGCGGGCGTCCGCGCGGCGCTGGGCGGCGTGCGGACGGTAGGACCAGCCGCCGTTGGGCATGAGCGTGCGGTTGTGGCGATCTCCCGGCTTACGCTGGAGGGACTGCGGCCAAGTTCCGCCGCGATGGCCCGGACGGACGCCGTCTCCCGGAGCCGGTCCGCGATGTGGATGCGGTCGGCCTCGGTGAGGTAGCGCGACGGGCCGACGGGTTCAGGGTTAGCCGGGGGTTCGGGCGCTTGCCAGGGCAGCCCGTCCACGATGGGCGGGGCTACCCTGTACCTCCCGGATGCCTGCCGGCCGTAGAGCCAACGCTTGCCGGTGCGCGGTTGATGCCGATGATCCGGCAGGCTTCCGTGTTCCCTATTCCAAGATCCACGAGCCGAAGGTGTTCCTCCCGCTCAGGGTCCGACCTCCTGAGCCCCTGAGGCCGTCGATCCTTCCGGATCTCGAAGTCCATCGCACCCCTTGGACTGGGGTGTTGCGACGACCACTAGAACGGAAGCGTGCCGGTGGGGCCTCTGTGGGCCGTGGGTCGGTGAGTCAATGGTCGGAGTAGCTGAAGTCGCCCACGGTCCAGGCACTGACGTCCTCGATCGCGACGCGGTACATCCCGCCTGTCTCCGGGATCCCCACCGTACCCTGCAGGATCCGGGCCACGTGGAAATGCAGATGCGTGGGCGGTCCGTCCTTCCTCGCGGGGTTGTCGAAGACGGCGGAGAACTCGCCCAGGTCGGCGGAGTCCGTCAGCACCTCAGACACCCTCTGCCTCCACATGGCTTCCGGAGCCAGCCGACCGGTGATGACAGCACCACTGGTGACCACGGTCAGGGACATCTGATTGCTCTGCCCGGACTCCACAAGGGCAGCTATCGCAACGAGCAGCTCATCAAGCTTCGGCATGGGGTCGGATTCTATGCACCGGCCCGCCCGGGCGGCTTGGACGATGGCGCAACCGGGCGAGACGGGCGCATACGGCTCCCCTGGTGCCGCACTACAGGCCGGGGGTGCGCATTGCGGCGGCTGCGGAGCCAGGGGCGTGCTTCGAGGCATTGGTCTGCTGCCGTTCGGCTGCCGCAGGTCTTCGATGAACGCCCACAGAGAGGTGAGATGGCAGCAGACGAGTCGCTAAGCCGTCTCGACGACGACTACCCCGCCTACACGATGGGCCGGGCCGCCGAGTTGCTCGGTACCACTCCCGGCTTTCTCCGCGCCATCGGCGCAGCGCGACTGATCACACCACTGCGCTCCGAGGGCGGACACCGCGTCCCCAGACACAACTTCCCGTCCTGTCCCGTTCTTCTGGGCATCATCGGCAACCATCCGATCATGCTAAGAGCCTGCCCGTGACAGCGTCCGTCGAGGTCGGTCTCGCCACCAACTGGGCCTGCGGTGGCCGCCACAGGAAAGTCACGCCGGGCGGGGGGCCGGTCGTGTGGATGCGTGCCATGTCGTTTCCTGGGTATTCGTGCGCCTTAACCGGGTTGCTCAGGACGAGGGTGGCGGTGTGGGCCCAGTGGTGCACGAAAACGAGGACCAGCCGCTGGCCCGCCGCCCGATACTGTCGGCCCTCGCCTTCGAGGGCAGCGAACCGATCACCGAGGCCCGCTGCGCGGCCCGCCGCTTCCTGACCGACGTACAGGCAGTACACGGCATCCCGGTCTCCGACCGCGCGATGGGCACCGTGCAGCTGGCCGTCAGCGAGCTGGTCACCAACGCCTACAAGTACGCGCCAGGCCCCTGCCTGCTGGACCTGGAGGTCAGCGAAGGCACCGTCCAGATCAGCGTCTGGGACACCGACCCGACACTGCCCGCGGCCTGCCCCGCAGACCCGGGCCGGGTCGGGCAGCACGGCTTGGAGATCGTCATGGCCGTGTGCCAGAGCTTCGAGGTGCGCCGCGAGCCGGTGGGCAAGCTAGTCAGGGCCGCCATCGTGCTGGCCGACGGCCCCGGCGGAGATCCGGCCGGCCGCCTGCTGTGACCGTCCCTGGGCGCCGGAACCTGCCGCAGGTGTCTACCGGCCCGCCAGGTAGCCGACGCCCTGCTCGGCTACCTCATGGAGAGTCCGCCGCCGGGCCGGTGGCCGATCCCGCCAGCCAACGCCCTCCAGGTCGTCGGCCGCCCGCTGAGCAGTCTCCTCCAACGACCGCCGCCGCGGCCCCCTGCTGCGGCGAGCCTCCCGCCGTCGTTCATGGATGCAGGCCAGCCAGCCTCCGCGCGCACCGGAACCCTGTGGATCGGTAAGGAGCGAGACGCCATCAGGATCGCCCGGGCGAGGAAGAAGTCCGCCCGGGTACCGCAGGCCCCGGATTGGAAGGTGGTCCCCGGTCACGCATCCGCGATCCCCGCAGCCCCGCCCTCCCAGGCGGACCCTGCGGACAAAGAGGGCCGGCGCAGTTCGCCGGTAGATGGTGTTGCAAGCTCGGGGCCCGGGTGCCGACACGGCACTCGGGCCCCCGACGCGTCCCCCGGAAGAAGAGGTCTATGCCCCCTGGCAGTTCCCGCGCCGTCACCCCTCTCGATGACGACGACTACCCCGCCTACACCATGGGCCGGGCCGCCGAGATGCTCGGCACCACCCCCGCCTTCCTCCGCGCCCTCGGCGAACACCGCCTGATCACCCCCTTGCGCTCCGAAGGCGGCCACCGCCGCTACTCCCGCTACCAGCTGCGCATCGCCGCCCGCGCCCGCGAACTCGTCGACCAGGGCACCCCCATCGAGGCCGCCTGCCGCATCGTCATCCTCGAAGACCAGCTCGAAGAAGCGCAGCGCATCAACGAACAACTGCGCACCCAAGGCGGCCAGCCGCAGTCGAAGACCTCAGCCTGACCGGACGCCGGCACGAAGACACGGACGACGCTCCCGGCGCGCCACCGACTGGACCCCACCATCGGCTCCTGAAACACTCGCCCCTGACTACCACAGGGCAAGGACCCCGGCGATCATCACGCTGGGGTCCTTCTCTGTCCAAGACGGTTCCCCCAGTCCCGGGCCGGAGCCCTGCCAGCGTGCCGGTTGCCGATCGGCGGCCTGCCAGGCCCAGTGAGGCACATGCTTGCCGTGTCGACGTCCGTGCCGACCCGCGCGCCTGGCACGATGGTTCTCATGCAGCCGCTGCCGGCTCCCTGCCCCGCCGACCTCATTCCCGACGCGACGGGCATGGCGGCCTTCGAAGCGGCGTACCGGCAGGCCAAGGAGCAGGGCGCCGTCTTCGTCGCCATCGAGTCTCTGGGAGCACTGGACGGTGAAGGCCGACATGATCACCGCCCCGCAGCGCGCCGTCGCCGACTCGGTGTACGACGCCATCCGCGCCGCGGTCATCCAGATGATCCGCGCCGGCGAGATCCGCTCGGACTCCTCCGCGGGGCCGGTCTACTTCGTACTGCACAACGTGGCAGCCGAGAGCCGGGCCCGCGAACTCGCAGCCGCTCTGCACGCCGCCCTGTACGGAAACCGGGCGCCGCTCGCCCGCAGGATGCCTACCGCATCGTGACCAGCCGCCTTCAGGACTTCAAGATCATCTCGTGGCGGCTTTTGAGCTCACCTTGGCTGGACCCCGCCTCGACCCCTCCCTGTTCGGCCGCCGGCGTCATCGGATCGTCCCCGGACACCCGTTGTGGTGCCCCGATCCTGTCGGGAGGAGGTAATGGATCACCTGTCCCGCTCTCCGGGTAACGTCAGGGTATGAGTCATCCGCACCCCGAGCTGAAAGCCGCCCCTCCCCTGCCTGAAGGAGGGCTGCGGGTCATCGCCCTGGGCGGCCTGGGCGAGATCGGCCGCAACATGACCGTCTTCGAACACGGGGGCAAGCTGCTCATCGTCGACTGCGGCGTGCTGTTCCCCGAGGAGACCCAGCCCGGCGTGGACGTGATCCTGCCGGACTTCACCTCGATCCGGGACCGGCTGGACGACATCGTGGCCGTGGTACTCACCCACGGCCACGAGGACCACATCGGCGGCGTGCCTTACCTGCTGCGCGAGCGGTCCGACATTCCGGTCGTCGGCTCCAAGCTGACGCTGGCGTTCCTGGAGGCCAAGCTCAAGGAACACGGCATCCGGCCGCGCACGGTGCGGGTGCGGGAGGGCGACCGGCGTGGCTTCGGGCCCTTCGACTGCGAGTTCGTGGCGGTCAACCACTCCATCCCCGACAGCCTCGCGGTCGCGATCCGCACCCGGGCCGGGATGGTGCTGCACACCGGCGACTTCAAGATGGACCAGTTCCCTCTCGACGACCGCATCACCGATCTGCGCGCCTTCGCCCGCCTCGGCGAGGAGGGCGTGGACCTGTTCCTCACCGACTCCACCAACGCCGAAGTACCCGGCTTCACCACCTCCGAGCGAGAGCTGAACCCGGCGATCGAGCAGGTGATGCGCACCGCGCCGCGCCGGGTCATCGTCTCCAGCTTCGCCAGCCACGTGCACCGCATCCAGCAGGTCCTGGACGCCGCCCACCAGCACGGCCGCAAGGTCGCCTTCGTCGGCCGGTCGATGGTCCGCAACATGGGCATCGCCCGTGACCTGGGCTATTTGAAGGTCCCCTCCGGTCTGGTCGTGAGCACGAAGGAGCTGGAGAAGCTCCCGGACCACAAGATCACGCTGGTGTGCACCGGCTCCCAGGGCGAACCGATGGCCGCGCTGTCACGGATGGCCAACCGCGACCACATGATCCGCATCGGCAAGGGCGACACCGTCCTGCTCGCCAGCTCCCTCATCCCCGGCAACGAGAACGCCATCTACCGGGTGATCAACGGACTCACCCGGTGGGGCGCCCACGTCGTCCACAAGGGCAACGCCAAGGTGCACGTCTCCGGGCATGCCAGCGCCGGCGAACTCGTCTACTGCTACAACATCGTCAAGCCCCGCAACGTCATGCCCGTGCACGGCGAGTGGCGCCACCTGCGGGCCAATGCCGACCTCGCCATCCGTACCGGTGTCGATCCCGAACGGGTCGTCATCGCCGAAGACGGCGTCGTCGTCGACCTGATCGACGGACGCGCATCCATCACCGGCAAGGTCGCCGCCGGCAACGTCTACGTGGACGGCATGGAAGTCGGCGGCGCCACCGAAGCGTCCCTCAAGGACCGCCTCACCCTCGCCGCCGAAGGCGTGGTCACGGTGGTGGCGATCGTCGACGCGGACACCGGCGCCCTCGCCGAGGCCCCCGACTTCCTGGCCCGGGGCTTCGTCCACGACGACGCCACCTTCGAGCCGGTCATCCCCGTCATCGAGAAGACCCTGGCCACCGCAGCCGAGGAAGGCGTCGGGGACGCGCGCCAACTCGAACAACTCCTCGCCCGCGCCGTGGCGAACTGGGCGTTCCGCACCCACCGCCGCAAGCCCCTCATCATCCCCGTCATCATCGACGCCTGAGCCACACCCGGGCAGGCGTCGGGGGCGGACGCCGATGTGCACGAGGTGAAACCCGGCGACGAGTCGGTCCTGATGGCCAGCCTCATCACCGGCCCACCGGGTCGGCCCGGGCGGCCCGGTGGCGAGCGCTGCGCCGGGCATCCCGCAGCACCTCCAGCAGCTGACCTGCCGCCCGAGCAGCAACATGACGGCCACGGGCATCAGAAGCGCGGACAGCCCGGTGTACCGGCCAAAGGAGGAGAGAAAGCCCGTCAGACATGACGCCCATTTGACGCTCCGGCCGCCTCACAGGCCGCGCCCAAGGCAGGAAAACCCCATGTGACCTGCAGATTCTCCTCCCGTCCACACACCTTGTGACGTGTTTCCGATGACGCATCACGAGGAGTGCGTGGCGATTCTGGAGCCTGCGGACAAGGGCGCCTGACCTCGGGTTCGTGAGCCAGGCGCTTGTAACAATCAGGCGGCGACGAGCTCCTGCTGACGGTCCGGCGTCTTGACCTCGGGCTTCTTGTTCGGCAGCGAGAGCCGGAAGACCTTGCGCCACGCGGAGAACACCTGTTTGGGCAGCGGTCCGGTGACGTACTCCAGCTCGTACTTCTCGAACAGCGCGCGCACCTTCACCGCGACCTCGGCGTACCGGTTGCTCGGCAGGTCCGGGAACAGGTGGTGCTCGATCTGGTGCGACAGGTTGCCGGTCATGAAGTGCATGGCCCTGCTGCCGCTGATGTTCGCCGAGCCCATCATCTGGCGCAGGTACCACTGGCCGCGCGTCTCGTCCTTGATCGACCGGCGCTCGAAGACCTGTACGCCCTCCGGGAAGTGTCCGCACATGATCACCGAGTGGGACCAGATGTTGCGGACCAGGTTCGCGGTGAACGTGGCGGCGAGCGTGGTGAGGAAGGAGGGGCCCGACAGCAGCGGGTGGATCACGTAGTCCTTGAGTACCTGCTTGCGGATCTTGCGGCCCACGGCCTTGGCCCGCGCGCGGAACTCCGGGTTGTTGCGGCGGCGCTTGTGCAGGTTCTTGCCGAGCTCCAGGTCGTACGCTGCGATGCCGTACTCGAAGAAGCAGGCGTTGATGAAGTTCCACAGCGGCTGGCCGAGGTGGAACGGGTGCCACTTCTGGTCCTCGTCGACGCGCATGATGCCGTAGCCGAGGTCGTTGTCCTTGCCGATCACGTTGGTGTACGTGTGGTGCAGCTCGTTGTGGGAGTGCTTCCACTGGTCGGCCGGCGAGACGTGATCCCACTCCCAGGTCGTGGAGTGGATCTTCGGGTCCCGCATCCAGTCCCACTGGCCGTGCAGGATGTTGTGGCCGATCTCCATGTTGTCCATGATCTTCGCCACGGACAGCCCGGCGGTGCCGAGCAGCCACGCGGGCGGGAAGATGGAGAACAGCAGCACGCCCCTGCTGACCAGCTCGAGCTTGCGCTGCGCCGAGATGACCTTACGGATGTAGGCGGCGTCTTTCTCGCCGCGGCCGGCGATCACCTCGTCGCGGATCGCGTCCAGCTCGCGGCCGAGCTCCTCGATCTGCTCCGCGGTCAGGTGGGCGGTGGGGTCGATGGCGGTCAAGGTGCTCCTACCGTTCGATGTCGCAGGGGCCCGCCGCGGCGGACACGCAGGTCTGGATGAGGACGCCCGGCTCGGCCTCGGTGATCTCGCCGGTGCGCAGGTCGCGGACGGCGCCACCCCTGAGCGGCGTGACGCAGCCGAAGCAGATGCCCATGCGGCACCCGGAGGGCATGAGCACGCCGGCCTCCTCGCCGATGTCCAGCAACGGCGTGGCGCCGTCCGCGTCGACGGTCTTGCCGGTGGCGCTGAACGTGACCTCGCCGCCGTCGCCGGCGACGGCGATGCTGGGGCGGAAGCGTTCGGTGTGCAGGCGCTCTTGGACGCCGTGCTTGCTCCAGTGCTCTTCGGCGGCGTCGAGCAGGCCCGCGGGTCCGCAAGCCCAGGTCTCGCGCTCGGCCCAGTCGGGCACGAGTTCGTCGAGACGGGCGATGTCGAGCATGCCGTCTGTGGCGGTGTGCACCTCGGTGAGCCGCAGCTTCTTGTCCGCGACCAGGTCGTGCAGTTCGTTGCGGAAGATCACATCTTGCGGCCGTGGCGCGCAGTGGACCATGACGACGTCGTCGAACTCGGTGTCGCGCAGCATGCCCATCACGGGTGTGATGCCGCTGCCGGCCGTCAGGTAGAGCACCTTGACGGGCTTGGCCTGCGGCAGCACGAAGTCACCGGTCGCCTGGTCGAGTTGGATCAGCGTGCCCGGTTTCGCCCTGCGGACCAGGTGGTTGCTGACCTTGCCGTCCGGGATCGCCTTCACGGTGATCGTGACGCGGCCGTCCTGGCGGTTCGTCGGCGAGGTGAGGGAGTAGGCACGCCACAGGCGCACCCCGTCGACGTCGACCCCGATCCGCACGTACTGACCGGCTGTGTGGCCGCGCCAGCCCCGTCCCGGCCTGATCACGACAGTCGCGGCGTCATCCGTCTCGGGGTGCACCGCCTCGATGCGCCCACGCAGGTCAGCGCCCGCACGCAATGGGCTGACCAGGTCGAGGTAGTCCGACGGCAGCAGCGGCGTCGTGACCATTTCCAGCAGTTTCCACGCCCTGCTGCGGAGGGCCGCACTCGTCATTACTCCAGCTTGCTGCGCCTCAGGGCGTAAAGTCCTGACCGCAGGACGTGAATCTGGTGGGTGGAATTGTTCGCAGGGAACAAAGACGTGAGCCATGCAATCCGGAGGGCCAGCGAACTGGCCCTGGATGAGACGACGGTCACCGCACTGAGGGCCGCGTTGAAGACCACCGCCGACGAAGTCGTCCAGGCGATCATCGACGAAGTCCCCTCCTACGCCAACGCCCTGTCGGGCCATATGGGCGCCACCATCCGCCGAGCCGTCCGCACCGCTCTGGGGCACTACCTGGACCTCGCGAGCGGGAACGCCACGGGCGGCGACGCCGGTGACGCAGCCTACGAGCTGGGCCGCGGCGAGGTGCGCGACGGCCGTTCGATGGACGCCCTGCTCAGCGCCTACCGCGTCGGCGCCCGCGTGGCCTGGCGATGCCTGGCAGCGGGCGCCGTGTCCGCAGGTCTGCCCGCCGCCGAGGTCGCCAAGTTCGCCGAGCTGACCTTCGCCTACATCGACGAGCTCTCCGCCGCGAGCGCCGCGGGCCACGCCGACGAACTGGCCGCCCGGGGCAGGGCCCACGAGCGCCACCTGGAACACCTGGCCCGCGACCTCCTCGCCGGCGCGAGCCCGGACGTGCTGCTGGCCTCTGCTCAACGGGCCGGATGGCAGCCTCCGGTTACGCTGACGGCGGTCCTGCTGCCCGCCGCCCAGGCCCGGCCTGCCTACCGCGCGCTCGACCCGAGCACCCTCGTCCTCGACGATCTGCAGGACGCCACCGGTGTGCTGCTCGTCCCCGATGCCGACCGATCACATCTCTTGCGGCAGCTGACCGACCGCACCGCAGTGGTCGGCCCGGCCCGGCCATGGACCCGTGCGTCCGCCTCGTACGCACGAGCTCTACGCGCGCGCTCCCTCTCCTCTGATATCCGCGACACCGAGGACCACCTGCCCGAGCTGGTGCTGAGCGCCGACGTGGACGCGTTCGCGGACTTGCGTGCCCGAGCCCTCGCACCGTTGCGGACCTTGCCTGTCGCTACCGCGCGGCGGCTGGAGGAGACGTTGCGGGCGTGGTTGCTGCACCAGGGTAGGCGGGACGAGGTGGCGGCGGCGTTGTTCGTCCATCCCCAGACAGTCCGGTACCGGATGTCGCAGCTGCGGGAGCTGTTTCCGGATCTCGCATCGCCACACCGGGTCCTTGAACTGACGCTGGCGGTCGGTCTTCGGGCCAGTTGACGCGTACTTCGACCGTCCACGAACTCCCGGCGGATCCCGGCATCATGCTCGGTGTCTACCTGGACGTCCTTGCAGCCGGGACGGTTCGGGTGAGCGACGCGATCAAGGTGCAGCAGGTCGGCTGACAGGGAGCGTTCCACCACGAGTCGCCCACCTGCCGATCCGTCAGGCCCGCGTCTGGCACGACCAGCCACACCCGGTCGCGACTGAGCGGGAGTTGGCCGAGGAGGACGCCGGTCGCGTCGAGCAGGGTGTTGGCGAAGGCTGGAGCGACCGGGTTGGAAGGGCGGACTGTCGGCCGTGACGCCCGTTTTGACTCCCTGGGCACCCACATGCATGGCGATGGGCCAGGAAATGGGATCTCACCTCGGGTTTTCCGAAGACCGCTCAGGTCGACATCTTTCCGATCACCCACCAGGTCGGTGTGCCGCGATTGAACCGGTCGCGAAGAACTCCTGAACTGCGGTTGTGGGCGCACGATGTGCGGTGCGGGCGTTCAGTAGGTGGGACCGTAAGGGCTCCAGTGCCCGAGGAAGGGTTTCAGGTCGTCGGCTTGTGGCTTGGGAATGTCGGGCAGCCGGGGCGGTGTGTTCAATGGGTCGAGGCGCTCAACGGTGGCCGCTGCCCAGCTGATCCATTCCTCGGCTTCGGTTCTGGCCTGACCCGGAGGCATGGCCTCGACTCGCGTGCGTACGGTGCTCACGTATTGGGTCAGTCGGGTGGCGTGGCGCCATGCCGCTTCCTGAGCTTCGAGGTGCCTGACGCGGTACGCCTCCGCGTACCGGATGCGGGCTTGTTCCATGGCGGCTTCCCAGCGGATGCGCTTCTGGCGTGCCGCTTCGGCCTCGTCCTGGCGTCTGCGTTCGGCGGCGTCGCCGCGAAGTGTGACCTCCTGTGCGATCTCGGCAAGCTGCTCTTCGAGGGTGCGGCCGGGAGCGTCGGCCCATTCGCTCGCCCGGTGTGGCTGGCCGCCGCTGAGGATGATACGGAGGCGTTCGGACGGGGTGTAGTCGAAGCGGGGAATTCTGACCCAGGAGTGCTTTTCGGTCTCGGCGAGTTCCTTCTCGGTGGCGACGTGCTCGGCCCGGTCCTGTTCCTGGAGGACGAGAAACCCCACTGGCTGGCCCTGTACGGTGATGGTGAAGTGGGGGTTTGCCGTGCGGCGGCGATGAGACGGGGTGCGAAGCCGGTGTGCCCCGCCGAGCAGGTGTGTCCTTTGGCCTCGGCGGCGGTGATCAGTGCCTGGATGAGTCGGAGAGCGCGTCCTTGGACGGCCTTGGTCAGGCCGAGCGGCTGGCGTTCGTTCTGCATGGCCCGGATAACGGTGTGCGGCCGAGTGAGCCGCGAGGGCACGGGGACGGGGTCGAGGACGGCAAGGCGCCAGGCGGGGATGTCGACGAGCTTGATCTCGTACCCGTCACGGCACCGGTTTCCGTACAGCTCCTTCGTTTCCGGAATCCTTCCGGATCTGCGTGCCGCGGCGACGCGGGGCGGCCACTTCTCCAAGTCGGGGACCCCTGCCGCTCTTGACGATCCTGCCGCCGGCCTCCGCGAGCTCCTGTAATAGCTGCTCCGTGAGCGTCACACGAGGATGTGAGGGAGGGCTTGGCTTCCGCTCGGTGGCCGGATTTTCCTGCGCTCGGGTGGACTTAGGTCGTGGACCGGCGGCCTGGGTCTTCCGTGGGCGTGATCCGCGGGGAGGGTACGTGCCGTGTGCCAGGTAGTGCCGACCGGCGCTTGTCAGGGCGACGCTCCACTGCCCGCTCTTCCGGGAGACCGTCACCAGGCCACGGTTGTGGAGTGCCTGGCAGGTGGTCTTGTAGGAGCTGGTGTTCCATACGCCTGCAGGGCACCCGGCTCCCACCCACTGCAACACCGACAGCTGCCGCTCATTGACCCGCCGTTCCAATGGTCCGCCTTCGACTCGAAGTGACGCACGACGGCGGCATGGTGCCAGTTCCGGTGGTAGGCGACCGGTGCTTCGAGTCAATTCGCTCGAACGAGCGGGCTGACGTGGCTGGAAGCCGGTTGGGCCGAGAACCGTAGATGGGTGCCTGTCCTACGGCGGGGTCTGACTCCTGAGATCTCTGGCCGAGGTGTCCTGATCACACTGTGTCGACCGCCGGCCAGGGGACAGCGCACTGTTGGTCTCGGGCTGATGGACGTGTCTCGACAGGGGCTTGCCGGAAAGGCGTCATCACGATTCTGACCGTCCGCACGGCCCGCTGCTGGCTACGGGACAAGCCGTCGGGCCTGAAAGGGAACGAGCATGACCGACACGTCCTCCGCTTCGCGTCCTCGCCGGCGGGGGAGGTGGTCCTGGGAGTGGACACGGACCGGGATGCCCATGTGGCCGCTGTGCTCTCCCTGGTGGGGGAGGTGATCGGCACCAAGGAGTTCCCGGCCAGCGCGGCCGGCTACCGCAACCTGCTGGGGTGGACCAGGGCGTCGGGTATGGTCCGGCGGGCCGGAGTGGAAGGTACCGGTTCCTTCGGGGCGGCCCTGTCCCGCTACCTGCTGGCCCCGGGCGTGGACGTTTTCGATGTGCACCGGTTCGACCGGGCCGACCGCCGTCGGCGCGGCAAGTCGGACCCGCTCGATGCCGAGAACGCAGCCCGGGCGGTGCTGAGCGGGCGGGCGCGCGCTCAGGCCAAGGCGGGCGACGGGCCGGTGGAGATCGCCCGGATGTACAAGCTGGCCAAGGACTCGGCGGTCAAGGCCCGCACCCAGATGATCAACCAGCTCAAGGCCGTCCTCATCCGTGCCGATCCCCAGCTGAGGGAGGAACTGGCCGGGCTGGGCAACGCAGAGCTCTTCCGCACCTGCGCAGGGCTCGTCGACGACAGCCTGAACCTCGAGGCCGGCGAGGGATCGGTGCTCTATGCCACCCACGTGACCCTGGGATTCCTGGCCCGGCGCATCGGGCAGCTCAGCGAAGAGGTCCAGGAGCTGGAAGGCCGCCTGACCCGGCTGACGGAGCGCCACGCTCCGCAGCTGCTCGAGGTGGTGGGCATCGGTCCGGACACGGCCGTCACTTTGCTGATCACGGTGGGGGACAACCCGGAACGCCTGGGCAGTGAGGCGTCGTTCGCGGCGCTGTGCGGGGTCAGCCCGGTCGAGCGTTCCTCGGGCAGTCGGCAATACCGTCGCCTCAACCGCGGCGACCGGCAAGCGAACGCGGTCTGCACCGGATCGTGCAGACCCGCCTGCGCGTTGACCCGCGTACCCAGGACTACTACGAACGCCGCAGCAAGGAGGGCAAAACCCGGCGCGAGATAGTCCGAAGCCTCAAGCGCTACGTGGCCAGGGAGGTCTTCCACCTGGTCAGACCTGTGCAGTCGCAACCCCCGTCATAGGGGCAGTCGTGATACGTGAGAGGGTCTGAGGTGTGAGTGAGACACCGTCGAACACCCTGCAATACCGCTTTGACGGGCCGGAAGAGGCTCCCGTCCTGATCTTGGGTCCCTCACTGGGTACCACCTGGCACATGTGGGACCGGCAGGTTCCGGAGCTCGCCAAGCAGTGGCGCGTCTTCCGCTTCGACCTGCCCGGTCACGGCGGCGCACCCGCCCACCCGGCGGGTTCCGTCGCCGACCTCACCACCCGCCTGCTCGCCACCCTCGACGCGCTCGGTGTGCAGCGCTTCGGCTACGCGGGCTGCGCCCTCGGCGGCGCCGTGGGTATCGAACTGGCCCTGCGCCACCCCGAGCGGCTCGCCTCGCTCGTGCTGATCGCCGCCTCGCCCCGCTTCGGCACGGCGGACGAGTTCCGCCAGCGCGGTGTGATCGTGCGGACGAACGGACTGGACCCGATCGCCCGCACGTCCCCGGAGCGCTGGTTCACCGGAGGGTTCGCCGCAGCGCAGCCCGCGATCACCGAGTGGGCCGTGCAGATGGTCCGCACCACCGACCCCGGCTGCTACATCGCGTCCTGCGAGGCGCTCGCCGCCTTCGACGTACGGGCCGAACTCGGCCGTATCGGCGTGCCCACCCTCGTCCTCGTCGGCTCCGAGGACCAGGTCACCGGACCCGCCGAGGCGCGCACCCTGGTCGCCGGGATCCCGGACGCCCGGCTCGCGGTCGTACCCGGCGCCTCCCACCTGGTGCCCGTGGAACAGCCCGCGGCGGTCACCGACCTGCTCGTCCACCACTTCGCCACCGTGTGGCAGCCCGCCTTCGACGCGACCACCGGTCAGATGGCGGTGATCGCGACGCCCCCGGCGAAGCCGGTGCCGGTCGCGCCGCCGCCGGTGGCCCCCGTGGCCGAGATCGCCCCGGCCGCGGCCCCGCCCCAGCCCTCGGTCCCGCCCGATCCGTACGACACCGGGATCAAGATCCGCCGCGAGGTGCTCGGCGACGCGCACGTCGACCGGGCCCTGGCCTCCGCGGACGACTTCTCCGGCGACTTCCAGGAGTTCCTCACCCGCTACGCGTGGGGCGAGATCTGGAACCGGCCCGGCCTCGACCGGCGCACCCGCAGCTGTGTCACCCTCACCGCGCTGGTCGCGGGCGGCCACCTGGACGAGCTCGCCGCGCACACCCGGGCGGCCCTGCGCAACGGCCTGACCCCCGCCGAGATCGGGGAAGTGTTGCTCCAGGCCGCGGTCTACTGCGGCGTACCGGCCGCGAACAGTGCGTTCAAGGTGGCGCAGCAGGTCATCCGGGAGGAGACGACCCCGCAGGAGTGATCACCAGCCGGGTACCAGGAACACCATGCTTCGCAGACCCACGCCCTCGGGGGCGAGGGCAGGATGGACCCATGAAGCTCACGAAGAAGTCGCATGCCTGCATCCGGCTCGAGAAGGACGGGCGGACGCTCGTCATCGACCCCGGGACGTTCAGCGAGGAGGACGCCGCGGTCGGCGCGGACGCCATCCTGGTCACGCACGAGCACCTCGACCACTTCAACGAGGACCGGCTGCGGGCCGGTATGGAGGCCAGTCCGGGCGCCGAGATCTGGACCCTGAAGTCGGTCGCCGAGCAGATCTCGGCGGCCTTCCCGGGCCGCGTGCACACCGTCGGCCACGGCGACACCTTCACCGCCGCGGGCTTCGACGTCCAGGTGCACGGCGAACTGCACGCCGTGATCCACCCGGACATCCCGCGCATCACGAACGTCGGCTATCTGATCGACGGCGGCAAGGTCTTCCACCCCGGCGACGCCCTCACCGTCCCCGACCGCCCCGTCGAGACGCTGATGCTCCCGGTGATGGCGCCCTGGAACAAGATCGCCGAGGTGATCGAGTACGTCCGTGAGCTCAAGCCGCAGCGCGCGTACGACATCCACGACGCGCTCCTGACCGACCTGGCGCGCCCGATCTACGACAACCAGATCGGCGCCCTGGGCGGAGCCGAGCACCTGAGGCTGACGCCGGGCTCGTCGGCGGAGGTCTGAGGCGGGCGCAAGCCCCGGGAGACGGGGCGGGGGCCGGTTGTCGTACCCGCCGGGTAGGTTGTGAGGCATGCGCATCGCGACCTGGAACGTGAACTCGATCACCGCCCGCCTCCCGAGGCTCCTGGCCTGGCTGGAGAGCAGCGGCACGGACGTGCTCTGCCTCCAGGAAGCCAAGATCGCCGAGGAGCAGTTCCCGTACGACCAGCTGCGCGAGCTGGGCTACGAGGCCGCGGTCCACGCGGACGGCCGGTGGAACGGCGTCGCGGTGCTCTCCCGCGTCGGCCTGGAGGACGTGGTCAAGGGCCTGCCCGGCGACCCCGGCTACGACGGGGTGGAGGAGCCCCGCGCCATCTCCGCGACCTGCGGCCCGGTCCGCGTCTGGTCGGTGTACGTGCCGAACGGCCGCGAGGTGGACCACCCGCACTACGCGTACAAGCTGCAGTGGTTCGAGGCGCTGAAGGCGGCCGTCGCGGGCGACGCCGCGGGCAGCCGCCCGTTCGCGGTGCTGGGCGACTACAACGTGGCGCCGACGGACGACGACGTCTACGACATCGCGGCCTTCGAGGGCTCGACCCATGTCACCCCGGCCGAGCGCGCGGCCCTGGCCTCCCTGCGCGAGGCGGGCCTGGAGGACGTGGTGCCGCGCCCGCTGAAGTACGAGCACCCGTTCACGTACTGGGACTACCGCCAGCTGTGCTTCCCCAAGAACCGCGGTATGCGCATCGACCTGGTGTACGGCAACAAGCCGTTCGCGAAGGCGGTCAAGGACGCCTACGTGGACCGCGAGGAGCGCAAGGGCAAGGGCGCCTCGGACCACGCGCCGGTGGTGGTGGACCTGGAGCCGTAGCCGCCGGGGGCGTGACGGCGGCCTCTGCGCGCCTGTGGTGTCTCGGAGCGCGCCGGTGTCACGCTGGGCGTATGAACATCTCCTTCCTGGGCAACTGGCGCAAGAAACGCGGTCCCGCCTTGGGCGTCGCGGTGTTCTCCGACGGTGACGCCGACGCGGACGCTGTCACCGGACTCCTGTCCGAATGCGAGCTGCTGCGTTCCCACGCCGAGCAGGCGGGCGTCGAACTCGACGACTCCACCGCGTCGTTGGAGGCGCTTGACCAGCTCCTGCCGCGCTGGCGCGACGACGAGGAGGTCCTGCCCTGGCTCGGGAACGACGCGGGCCTCTACCTGGGCACGGTCATCGTGCGCACGGTCCCCGGCGCCGCGTGGGAGATCTGGCCGAACGGCCACCCCGTGGTCCGGCTGGCCTCCGGCCGCGAGATCGACGTGGTCACCGACGGCCACACCTGGGCCTCCACGGGCGCCCCCGAGCTGTCCCAGGTGTATGCCGAGGTGGCGGAGCTCTAGGACTGTTCCTTGCGGCCGGCCTGATCCGGAAGACGGGCCCTAACCGGAGACGTCGGCGGCCGCAGGGGCGCCCACCGTGGCCAGCAGCGTCCGTGGCGCGGGCTCGGCCTGGAGGCCCGGAAGGAGCAGCAGCCACAGGTCGGTCAGGCGGTCCTCGATCAGCAGGCGGTCGTCGAGGGCGTCGGAGAGCGTGTGCAGCCCGAAGAACGCGGCGACCAGGGTGGGGGCGTCGCGGCTGGGATCCGCCCCGGGCGCGAGGTCCCCGTCGGCGCGTGCCTGGGTGAGCATCCGCTCGACCGTGGCGATCCAGTCCACGAAGGGCGGAGGCATCTCGACGTCGATGGACTTCCGCTCGGCCCACAGCCGGGCGCCCGCGCGGACGAGGACGTCGTCGCGGAAGGCCCGCGCGACCGCGAAGCTGAGGCCGACGAGCTTCTCCAGGGCCGGTTCCGCGGCGGCCTCATGGCGCGCGACCATGGCCGGCCAGGTCGCGAAATGTGCCTTCACCACGGCAAGGGCGAGATGTTCCTTGTTGGTGTAGTGGAAGTAGATGGCTCCGCTGGTGCGGCCGGACCGTTCGCTGATGTCACTG
Organism: Streptomyces cynarae; assembly: GCF_025642135.1. Taxonomy (NCBI): domain Bacteria; kingdom Bacillati; phylum Actinomycetota; class Actinomycetes; order Kitasatosporales; family Streptomycetaceae; genus Streptomyces; species Streptomyces cynarae. The sequence continues at coordinate 7,039,295 of NZ_CP106793.1, forward strand.
ATACTGGTCGCCACGTACCCACGTTCGAAGAACAGGTGAGCCGCGGCCAGTAATACGGCTTTGCGGGTTTCTTCCGCCCGATCCTGCACGCCGTTGCCCCCTGTCCGTCGATGGGTCGCGAGGAGGAATGTAGCCGTCCCGCCGGAAAGTCAGGAGAGTCGCGCATGCGAAAGCAGCAATAGTCTTATTAGCTTTTTTCATGGATTCCCGCTTCTGTTGTTCGTCCTTGAGCTGGTCCAGGACCGTCGAACGCGAGGCGGTGCACCGGATCTCGGTGGCCGAGGTGCTGCTGACGGACGTCCGCTCGTGCGGGCCGCTCACCTTCTGCGCCGCCGCCGCGTGGACACGCTCGCACCCCACGTTCCCCCGCGGTCGTGACGACCGGCACAGCCCCTGGATGCTCGTCGAGACCCTGCGCCAGCTCGGCATCTGCGTTCCGCTGCGCCACTTCGGCGTGCCGGCCACGGCGCGCTTCCTGATCGACGACGTCTCCTTCCGGCTCGATGCGACCGCGGAACCCACGGCACCGCACGGCGCCAGTGAGATCATCTGCCGGGTGTCGGTCGGTGACCTCCGTACCGGCCGCAGCGGGAATGGGGTGACCGCGCTGCGCATGCGGGCCGAATTCCTCGCCGGGGGCCGCACGTTCGCACACGCGGCGGGCGGGGCACGGATTCTCGGCTCCCGGCGGTACGCGGAGATCCGCTCCGAGTCCGCTACGGCGGCCCCGGCGCCGAGCGGGCGCCCCCGGCCGCAAGCGGCCGTCCTCGGGCTCGAGTCGAGGGCCGACGTCCTCATCTCCCGTCAGGAGGGCGACATCCTGGTGGACCCGGCCGATCCACGCCACCCCTACTATTTCGACCACGGCACCGACCATGTGCCCGGGATGGCCCTGCTGGAGTCGGCGAGACAGGCCATCGCCCTGCGCAGCGGAGGACTTCTGCTCCGCCCGGTCTCCGGCCGTATGACGGCCCTGAAGTTCACCGAACACGCACCGCCCGCGGTCATTCACTGCTTCCCGTACGGCCGTACCGGCTTCTTCTGCATTCGGCAGGGAGGCGAGCGTACGGCCGAGGGTGTGCTGCGTTATCGATGAGGCGTCACCCACACGTGGGTATTGCGGTGGCAAATCTTCACGACTGCTCCAAAAGAGCGTAGCGTTCATTATGTTTCTGGTTCCGGATGCGGTCAGGACCACCGCAGACCGCGATGTGTGACCCATGCATGCGTGAACCAGTCATCTCCGCCTGTGATGTCACGCTTTCCCGACGCTTTCCCGAAGCGAAGAAAGCGCAGCAGGCACACACCGGCATTCCCACCGGCGGATCGTGCCGCCTTCCGGCCGTTCCGTCCTGCGCCAAGAACGGCACACACATGACGACCCATCGTATTTTCGACTGGACTCCAGCGGCCGTCGTCTTCGATTGCGACGGCACACTGGTGGACTCCGAACGGCACTGGCAGCAAGCGCGCGACGCGGTCCTGCGCGGCCACGGCGTCGTACCCGACGCGGAGTTCACGCACCGCAGCAAGGGCCTGCACTACAGCGAGTGCGGCGCCCTCATGGCCCGTCTCGCCGGCAGACCCGAGAGAGCCGAGGAGATGACCCGGCAACTCCTGGCGGCGTTCCGCGCTCTCGTCGCCGGGGATCCCGTGCCGATGCCCGGGGCGCGGGCCCTGGTGACGGCCCTGAGCCGGGCGTTACCGCTGGCCGTGGCCAGCAACTGCCCCGCAGACGTGGTGGAGTTCTCCCTGGAGTCCGTGGGAATGCGGCACCACTTCCGGCACATCGTCGTGCCGGGCGAGGGGGTGCGTCCCAAACCGCACCCCGACACCTACGCCGAGGCCGCGCGGCGCCTGGGCGTGGAGTGCGGCAGGGTCCTGGCCGTCGAGGACTCGGTCAACGGGCTGAGGGCCGCCGGCGCGGCGGGCCTGCGGGCCGTCGGAGTGGGGCGGAGGCCCGGTGGGGAGGCCGTGGCCCTGGCCGACCTGTGGGTGGACACGCTGGAGGACCCGGGGTTGCTGGCCTGGGCGCGCAGTCGGTCCGAGGTCCCGCGGGAGACGGCCGACCCCACGCGGACCGTCACACCCCGGCCGAGGATTCCCCGGCAGGGCGGCCCGACCCAGTCCGGTACCAGGGCCGTTCCCTGACGACGCGGCCCCGCCGTCCGTGCGGACGGCGGGGCCTGCCGCATGCCACCGGTAGTGGCGGCGCCCCGACAACACACCGGCGCTACCAATAGTGCCGTCGCCCGAAGACCGCGTGCCCGAGAGAGCCGAGCAGCCACAGCACGGCTCCGATGACGACGAGGATGATCCCGATCGTCCAGAGGATGGCGATGTTCGCGACGAACCCGATGATGAGGAGAATGATCCCCAGGATGACCATGACGCCTCCCGACGCTGGCTGCCGTCGGGACGTGACCCATTGAGTTACGCCCGATAAATCCTAATTCCGGAGTTCCCGGCCCCTTGGGCGCCAAACACGACGGGGGGCCACCTCGTCGTGGTGACCGACTGTTCGGCACCGGTGACGGCAGGGGACCGGCACCGGGTGCCACTCTGATGCCTGCCGGATGCGCCGGCCCGGGTCTCGACTACGATGTGCCGTTCATCCCCGTGGTGTTGGCGGCCGTGGGGATCCCCCCGCGGTCCGTCGACCGCGAGGGGAAGGGGAGCAGCAGCTCAGAGGGCCGGGCCCGGAAGGCGGCAGCCGAAGATCACTGCTCGCGCAGCGGAATCGACACGTAGGACGGGTCGTTCGCGGGCGAGGAGAAGGTCAGCTGTGCGCCGGACGGGTTGTGCTCGATGTACAGCGGGTCGACCGTGTCGACGACCAGCGCGAGGCGGTGCCCGGCCGGGACGTCGTAGGCCGTGGAGAACAGCTCCAGGTCGACGCCGAACGGCGTGCCGGGCGTTCGCCCGTGCCAGGTGTACGGCGCGTTGCTGACCAGCTTGCCGAGGCCGAGCGGGCCCACGTCGTACAGGTACGCGACGAGGGTTCCGCTCTCCTTGGTGGGCGTGAGCGTGGTGTGCAGCTTCGCCGTGCCGCGCACGTGCTGGACGCTGCCGTACTTCTCCGACTGCCACACGGCGGCCCAGCGACGCGGAAGCAGCGGGATCGACGCGATCGGCGGGAGCCGGCCCACCTGGTCGAGGATGCTGGAGAGGAAGACGATCCCGCCGTCGGCGCCGGAGTCGACGTTGGCGTGGATGGTGGTGGAGCCGGCGAGCGCGATCTTCCGGCGGGTCGCCGCGATCGACTTCCAGTCCGGGTAGCCCTCGTATCCCCCCGCGCTACGGGACTCCAACTGGACCGGCTGCTCGCGGTCGATGCCGTTGTCGACGCCCTTGAGATAGTGGTCCAGCCAGCGTTCGGTATCCGTCCAGACGTCGTTGGGGAGCCCGAACAGGCCGGTCAGTTCGGCGGTCGCGTGGTCGCCGGGGCGCAGTTCGAGCCGCTTGGGAACGGTCAGCTTCTGATAGAAGTCGGCGTACTGGTTGGCCGGGAAGACCGTGTCGCCCCAGGCGTTGGCGAGCATGACGGCCGCGCCGTTCTTGTTCAGCTGGTCGACGTAGGTCGCGGGGAACGTTTCCGCCCCCAGTCGATCATCTGCTGCTCCTTCGACAGGTTCGAGGAGTACAGGTTGTCGAAGATCTCGCGCAGTTCGGGGCTCTCCCGGCCCGTGAGGGTGGCCGCGCCGTCCAGGACGGCCGCCGCCTGCACATGCTGGGTGCGGCCCGAGTAGATCGAGTCGATGAGATCGGCCCAGCCGCTGAGGGCGGCCACCGCCTTGATGCGCTTGTCGTGCGCCGCGGCCAGCAGGCTGATCCCGGCGCCGTACGACACCCCGGCCATGCCGACGTGCGCCGGATCGGCCGGGGTGTGCGCGAGGGCCCAGTCGATGACCTTGGAGGCGTCCGCTATGTCCGGCGGACCGGCCACTTCTATCTGTCCGCCGGACTGCCAGAAGCCGCGCACGTTGTAGGTGAGCACCACATAGCCGGTGTCCGCGAGCTTCTGGGCCTGCGTCAGGTACTCCACCTGCGGCAGGCCCCAGCTCGTGGGCAGCACGACGAGCGGGTAGCGGCGCGAGCCGTCGGCGCCGGCGGGTGTGACGACGTTCGCCTTCAGCACGGTGCCGCCGTCGCCGGAGATGTCGACGAAGCGGACGCTGCCGGCCTGGGCGGCGGGCGCGAGGCCGACGACGGCACCGGCAGCAAGCGCCGCCGACACGGCTCCTACGGCGGCGGTGCGCAGAGGGGTGCGACCGTGTCCCATGGGTCACTCCTTCACTCGTGTCAGTGCAAAGTGACCCGACGGTAACCGTGCGCCCTTACCAGTGGTAACCCGTCGGTAAGTTACGTACCAGTAACGTTTGTTGAACCGCTAAGCGGTCGTGTCGGCCGAGGTCGGCTCGGGCAGCGGCGTCCGCGCCGCCCGCGTGACGTCCGCGACCAGCTCGACCACATCCGGCCCGTACGCCTGCGAATTGACCACCTTCAGCAGCAACACGAAGGATCCGGTGCCGTACTTGCGGTGCAGCCGCTCGTGGTGACGGGCGAGATAGCGGGTGGCGGCCTGGTTGTCGACGGCCCGCTGACCGCAGAAGAGGAACACCGGGCGGGACTCCTCCTGCCCGTCCGCGGTGAGCCGGGCGAGCAGGACGTACTCGCTCCGGCCGCGCTCCATGCGGTAGTCCTCCCCGCCGATCCGGAAGGTGCCCCGTTCCGCCGCAGGTTCGGGGTCCGTGTCGATCCGCACACCCGGTAGCAGCGACGAAAGATGGGCCGCCATCCGGCGGTTGGAGTACGGGCCGCCGACGCAGAACTCCGTCCGCTCGCCGAAGCCCTGCTGAGTGGCGTCGTGCGCCAAGACCTGGGCGCGCGCGTGGCAGTCCTTGATCAGAGCGGAGAGTTCGAGCAGGGCGAACACGTCGTAGCGCTTCACCGACAGCTCCGGTCCACCTGCCGCGCGGTTGACCACCAGCAGCGACTCGGAGTGGTCCGGCAGCCCGAAGAACGCCTGCTTGCGCCGCAGCCTGCGCCTCCACAGGTACGTTCGGGCGAGCCAGCCCAGCGAGGCACTGATACCGGCGGCTATCACCCCGAGGACGATGTTGCGCACGTCGTCGTTCATGGCCGCGCATGCTAGTCCCCCGACAGGCGACGTTGGCCCCGTCGCGACGCCGGGCACGCCCTCTCGCCGCACCGACCGAAAGCCCAAGTGCGTCCAGTACGAGGGCTTCCGGCCGGCACTCCCCCAAGCTCTTCGAGCAGGGGGTACCCCCGGAGAACGCACCGGACGCCGCTCCTTGATGGGCAAACGTTGCCTGCCGGGGCACTGGTCCCCCATTCGGACCACTGGCCGAGGCGGTACTGACGGGGCCATGGCAATGTGGTTACCCTGCGTGGACGCACGTCACTGGAGGTACGAATGCGTCGCCCTGTCGCGCGGAAACTGGCGGTTTCGGCGGTCTCGGCCGCCCTGGTGTCGGTGGGAGCGGCGGCGCCGCCGCACGCCGCCTCGGCGCCGGAGAAGTCGACTCCGGCGAAAGTGCCCGTGGCCGTGGGCTACGGCGGGGCCGTGGCCAGTGTCGACGCCGACGCGTCCGCCGCCGGCATCGAGGTCCTCAAGAAGGGCGGCAACGCGGTCGACGCGGCCGTCGCCACCGCCGCCGCGCTCGGCGTCACCGAGCCGTACTCCGCGGGCGTCGGCGGAGGCGGCTACTTCGTCTACTACGACGCCAAGTCCCGTACGGTGCACACCATCGACGGCCGTGAGACGGCACCGCTGACCGCCGACTCGAACCTGTTCGTGGAGAACGGCAAGCCGCTCGCCTTCGCCGACGCCGTCAGCAGCGGCCTGAGCGTAGGCACCCCCGGCACGCCCGCCACTTGGCAGAAGGCGCTGGACGAGTGGGGCACCAAGCGGCTGGGGTCGGTGCTGAAGCCGGCCGAGCGGATCGCCCGCGACGGCTTCACCGTCGACCACACCTTCCGCTCCCAGACCGCGTCCAACGAGACCCGCTTCCGGTACTTCCCGGACACCGCCGAGCTGTTCCTGCCGGGCGGCCGACTCCCCGTCGTGGGCTCCACCTTCAAGAACCCCGACCTCGCCCGCACCTACGAGGAGCTGGGCCGCAAGGGCATAGGCGCGATCTACCACGGCGACCTCGGCAAGGACATCGTCGCCACGGTCGACAAGCCCCCGGTGGACCCGGCCTCGGGCTGGAACGCCCGCCCGGGCAAGCTGTCGGAGAAGGACCTCGCGGTCTACGGCGCCAAGCTCCAGGCGCCCACGAAGACGTCCTACCGCGGCCTCGACGTCTACTCCATCGCGCCCTCGTCCTCCGGCGGCACGACCGTCGGCGAGGCGCTCAACATCCTGGAGAGGACGGACCTTTCGAAGGCGAGCGAGGTGCAGTACCTGCACCACTTCATCGAGGCCGGCCGCATCGCGTTCGCAGACCGCGGTCGCTGGGTCGGTGACCCCGCCTTCGAGGACGTGCCGACCAAGGACCTGCTGTCGCAGAAGTACGCCGACTCACGCGCGTGCCTGATCAAGGACGACGCGGTGCTCACCAGCCCACTCGCGCCGGGAGACCCGCGCCACCCGGCGCCCTGCACGACCGGCGGCACGGCGGCCCCGACGACGTACGAGGGCGAGAACACCACGCACCTCACGGTCGCCGACAAGTGGGGCAACGTCGTCTCCTACACCCTCACCATCGAGCAGACCGGCGGCAGCGGCATCACCGTCCCGCACCGAGGCTTCCTGCTCAACAACGAACTCACGGACTTCTCCTTCACGCCCGCCAACCCGGCCGTGCACGACCCGAACCTGCCGGGCCCGGGCAAGCGTCCGCGCTCCTCGATCTCCCCGACCATCGTCCTCGACAAGCAGGGCCGCCCGGTCGTCGCGCTCGGTTCGCCCGGCGGCGCGACCATCATCACGACCGTGCTGCAGACCCTCACCGAGTTCCTGGACCGGCACCTGCCGCTGGTCGACGCGATCGCCGCGCCGCGCGCCAGCCAGCGCAACGCGGCGAAGACGGAACTCGAACCCGCCCTCTACAACAGCTCTCTGCGCGCCCAACTGGAGGCCATCGGGCACTCCTTCACGCTGAACCCCGAGATCGGTGCGGCGACGGGCGTGCAGCGCCTGCCAGGGGGCAAGTGGCTGGCCGCCGCCGAGAAGGTGCGACGCGGCGGCGGCTCGGCGATGGTGGTGACCCCGGCGCCCTGACGGCCGCCAGGAGGCTCACCCCTCACCAGGGTGCGGTCCCGCCTTCCGGGGCGCGGGCCGCACCGCCACCCGGATCCCCGTTGGCGGTAGCCCGCGCCGAGGCCCGCGGCCGCGGGTGGAACGCGAGTCGGTCGTCCTCCACGTCGACCTCGACCCGGCTGCCGCGTTCGATCCGGCCGTCCAGGAGCAGACGGGAGAGCCGGTTGTCCAGCTCCCGCTGGATCGTGCGGCGCAGCGGGCGGGCGCCGTACTCCGGCTGGTAGCCGCGCTGCGCCAGCCACTGGACGGCCCGCTCGCTGAACACCACGTCGATGTCCTGGGCGCGCAGTTGGCGCCGCGTCCTGTCCAGCAGCAGGTCGGTGATCTGCCGCAGTTGCTCGGGCGTCAGCTGGCGGAAGACGACGATCTCGTCGATGCGGTTGAGGAACTCCGGCCGGAAGTGCTGGCGCAGCGGACGCAGGATCCGCTCCCGCCGCGCGTCCTCGTCCGCCTCGGCACCGCCCGCACCGAACCCGATGCCCGCGCCGCGCCGGGTGATCGCCTCGGAGCCAAGGTTGCTCGTCATCACGATGACCGTGTTCGTGAAGTCCACGGTCCGGCCCTGGGAGTCGGTCAGCCGCCCGTCGTCGAGGACCTGCAGCAGGATGTTGAAGACGTCCGGGTGAGCCTTCTCCACCTCGTCGAGCAGCAGCAGCGAGTACGGGTGGCGCCGTACGACCTCGGTGAGCTGCCCGGCCTCCTCGTGGCCCACGTACCCGGGCGGGGCGCCCACCAGCCGGCTGACGGTGTGCCGCTCCTGGTACTCGCTCATGTCGAGCCGGACCATGCGCTCCTCGCTGCCGAACAGCGCCTCCGCGAGCGCCCGCGCCAGCTCCGTCTTGCCGACACCGGTCGGGCCGAGGAACAGGAAGCTGCCGATCGGCCGGTCGGGACTGGACAGCCCGGCCCGCGAGCGCAGCACCGCGTCGGCGACCACGGCGACAGCCTCGTCCTGCCCGACGACCCGCTGGTGCAGGTGCTCCTCGAGGCCGAGCAGCCGTTCCTTCTCCTCCTCGGTGAGCCGGCTCACCGGGATGCCGGTCTGCCGGGACACCACCTCGGCGATGGCCTCCGTGGTGACCTCCAGGTGCTGCCCCTCGTCGGCCTCGGGCTCGCCGCTCGCCTCCTCGATCCGCTGCTTCAGCTCGACGATGCGGTCGCGCAGCCGCGTGGCCTGCTCGTACTGTTCGTCGGCCACCGCTTGGTCCTTGTCCCGGGTCAGCCGCTCGACCTCCCGTTCCAGCGCCCGTACGTCCGTGCCCTTGGTCTTGGCCCGCAGCCGCACCCGGGCGCCCGCCTGGTCGATCAGGTCGATCGCCTTGTCCGGCAGGTGCCGGTCGGTGAGATAGCGGTCGGACAGCTCCACTGCGGCCACCAGCGCCTCGTCGGTGTAGCGGACCTGGTGGTGGGCCTCGTAGCGGTCGCGCAGCCCGCGCAGGATCTCGATGGCGTCCTGCACGGACGGCTCGGGCACCAGGATCGGCTGGAACCGGCGCGCCAGCGCCGCGTCCTTCTCGATCCGGCGGTACTCCTCCAGCGTGGTGGCGCCCACCACGTGCAGTTCACCGCGGGCCAGGGCGGGCTTGAGGATGTTGCCCGCGTCCATGGAGCCGCCCTCCGCGCCACCGCCACCGGCGCCGACCACGGTGTGCAGCTCGTCGATGAAGACGATCAGCTCTTCCGAGTGCGCGCGGATCTCGCCGACGATGTTGTTCAGCCGCTCCTCGAAGTCGCCCCGGTAGCGTGTGCCGGCCACCACGCCGGTCAGGTCCAGGGAGATGACCCGGCGGCTGAGCAGGACGTCGGGCACGTCGCCGTCGGCGATGCGCTGCGCGAGCCCCTCGACGATGGCGGTCTTGCCGACGCCCGCGTCACCGATGAGCACCGGGTTGTTCTTGCCGCGTCGGGAGAGCACCTCGATGGTCTGCTCGATCTCCTCCTCCCGCCCGATCACCGGGTCGATACGGCCCTGCCGCGCCAGGTCGGTGAGATCGCGACCGTACTTGTCCAGGGTCGGCGTCGACGTGGGGCGCGGCCGTTCGGGCCGCTGCGCCACGTGGTCCCCTGCCTCCGGGGGCAGGGGAGAGGGGGTGAAGCGGTGGGAGTGGAGGATGTGCCCGGCGGCCGAGTCGGGGTTCGCGGCGAGCGCGCTGAGCACGTGCTCGGGGCCGATGTAGCCGGTGCCGCTGGCCCGGGCCAGTTCGTGCGCGTCCAGCAGGGCGCGCTTGACGGCGGGCGTCAGGGAGAGCGAGGTGGGCGGCGGCGCGTCGCCCGAACTCTGCTGGACCGGGCCGGAGCGTTCGTCGATCTCCGAGGCCAGCGAGTCGGGGTCCGCTCCGGCGCGGCTGAGCAGACTCCGGGTCGGTTCGGTGGCGAGCGCGGCGCGCAGCAGATGCTGGGTGTCCAGGTCGCGACTGCCGTGCTCGGCGGCGTAGCGCGCGGCACCGGCGACCAGTTGCCGGGCCGGCTCGCTCAGGAGCCGCCCCAGGTCGATCTGCCGGGGACCGGGACGCTGCCCACCGAAGATACGTGCGAAGAACTCTGCGAAGGGGTCCGAGCCGTAGCCCTGCGGACCCGTGAATCCGCTGGTCATGGCCTTCCGTTCCGCTGATGTACATGCCGGTCCGTCGCGGGTGCCCGGGGTTGTCCGAGTTACACCTGCGGTGCGTGCGTTTGCACCTGTGGTGCGTGCGCGCACCTGCGCTGCGTGCGCTCTCGTCTGCGGTGCGTACGTGCACGTGCGGTGCGTGCCCTGACGCTTAGAACACCATCGCACGATCGTTGTTCAGGGGCATGTTCAGCAAGACGGACGCCCTCGGGCGGGCGGGTGGCCGACCCTCGAGCGGCGGCGCCGGCGCGGCGGGGCGGGGCGGGGCGCGCACAGGGTGCCAATGTCCCCGCGGAGCGCACTGCGTCCCCTCTGAAAACCGCCTGTAGCCCTTCCGTAACACGACTGGTGTTTTCTACCGGACCGGAGGACTCCACTCGGGGCGGGAGCTGAGAATGGCGGTGGATCAACTCCCGGGAGCCGTGCGGGAGTACGCGAGCTACCTGAACGGGCTGCTGGCGCGGCTCGACCAGGGCGGCGGCTGGTGCGGAGTCTTCTGGCAGCGCGACCCCGACGGCATGCGGGCCTGCCTGGAGGGCCGGGAGGTGCCGCCCTGGGACGTGGTGGAGGCGCTGCTGCAGGACCTCGCCGCCGCATACGGGCCCGCGGTCGCCGCGCCGGAGGCCGAGCGGGCGCGGGCGCTGCACGGAGCCTCACTCGCCGCGTACGACGCCCGGCCGGGCGCCCGGGAGGCGCTCGGCGACCGGCTCGACGTGATGCTGCGGGAGAAGCGCTTCGCGGCGGAGCGCAGGGCGGACCTCACGCGCAGGCTGGGATCGGCCGCCACCCGGGAGGAGGCCGCGTCGCTCCGGATCGACCTGGCCTGGGCGCGGGACGACCACGACCGCGCCACGGCCCGCTGTGCGGAACTGCGTCGCCGGATGGAGGCCCTCGATCACCGCGCCCTGCCCGCACAGGGCGCGCGGTCCTCCGGGGCGGCCTGGGCGGGGGACGTGTTCCGCCCGGGGGAAGCGGCCACGGAGGCCCGCGCCCCCGGGGAGACGGCCGGCGGGGGAACAGCGGCCCTGCCGGGCGGCCACGCGGAGAGCCGGCCGGCGGAGGTGCCCCGGCGCGCGCCGCGAGGGGTGGCCGCAGGCCCCGGACGCGCCGTCCGAACGGCCTCGCGGCGGTCGCCCGAACACGACGTCCGGACGGCCGTACGGCGGCTCGCAGACCCCGGACACGGGACCGGCCGACGACGCTGCCGTCTGGCACCGTGCCCGGGGCCAAGGCGCCCCCGAACCCGGTTCCGAGGGGCCGGTCGGTTCGTCCCGGGAACCCGTGAGCCGCGAGTCCGGCCCCGCTCCCGCCGCCGTGGACGCCCCCGCCGAACAGCGCTCCAAACGCCGCCCGCGCGGCAGCGCCCGTTTCGCCGGAGTGATGGACGTGCAGGAGCAGCCCACAGGTCCCGTTGCGCCCGTGGCGGCCCCCGCGCCGGGGCGTCGGGTCCCCCGTGGCGCCCGGTTCGCCGGGGCCGCCGGTGCCGAGACGCCCGAGGGACCGGGCCCTCAGCCGCGTACCCAGCCCCTCGACGAGGCCGATCGGCAGCTCACCGCCGACACCGTCGCCGCGCTCGTCCGGCTGCGCGCCGAGGGCCGCAGCGGCGAGGCGCACGCGCTGCTCGTCGAGGCCGCCCACTGGCCCGCCGACCGCTACCCCCTCCTGGCCGCCGAACTGCACCGTGCCGGCCTCGGCGCCGACTGGGCCACCCTGCTGTGGGAGGCCGCCTCGCTGCCCGCCGACCGCCTCGTCGCCGCCGCGGACGCCCTCACCGCGGCCGGCCGCGGCGCGGACGGCGAGGAGATGCTGCGGCAGGGCGTCGCACGGCCCGCGAAGGAGATCGGCGAGGCCGTCCTCGGGCTCCACGCCGACGGCCGGCACCGCGAGGTCGGCGCCCTCCTCGACGCGTACGTACGCGTGCGTACGCCTCAGGAGGCCGCCCGCAGTGTCGCCGCCGACCCGCAGCTGCTCGTACCGTTGCTCCTGGAGGCCGCCCGGGGTGTCTCCGCCGAGCGTCACTGGGACCTCGTCCATGCTCTGAGGGTCGCCGGATTCACCGCCTGACCGGCCCGGCTTCCGTGCGACCACTCACCCGCAGGAGTGCCAAACGTGATCGACTCAGCGGGTTCACGACGATGGTCTTGGCAAGGCCGCCGCGGAGGCTTACGTTCGACCCTCTACGGCCCGGCTCTACGGGCGTAGAGGCTCTCTGACGTCCCTCGCGGACCATCAGGCAAAGGAGCGGCACCATGGCCCACGTCGTACGCGCCGCACTGGTCCAGGCGACCTGGACCGGTGACACCGAATCCATGATCGCCAAGCATGTGGAGCACGCCCGTGAGGCGGCCCGGCAGGGCGCGAAGGTCATCGGCTTCCAGGAAGTCTTCAACGCCCCCTACTTCTGCCAGGTCCAGGAGCCCGAGCACTACCGCTGGGCCGAGCCGGTGCCGGACGGGCCGACGGTGCGCCGTATGCGGGACCTCGCGCGCGAGACCGGCATGGTGATCGTCGTCCCCGTATTCGAGGTCGAGCAGTCCGGCTTCTACTACAACACCGCCGCCGTGATCGACGCCGACGGCACCTACCTCGGCAAGTACCGCAAGCACCACATCCCCCAGGTCAAGGGCTTCTGGGAGAAGTACTACTTCAAACCCGGCAACCTCGGCTGGCCCGTCTTCGACACCGCGGTCGGCAAGGTCGGCGTCTACATCTGCTACGACCGCCACTTCCCGGAGGGCTGGCGGCAGCTCGGCCTGAACGGCGCCCAGCTGGTCTACAACCCCTCCGCCACCCACCGCGGCCTGTCCTCCTACCTCTGGCAGCTCGAGCAGCCCGCGGCGGCCGTCGCCAACGAGTACTTCGTCGCCGCGATCAACCGCGTCGGCCGGGAGGAGTACGGCGACAACGACTTCTACGGGACGAGCTACTTCGTGGACCCCCGTGGGCAGTTTGTGGGCGAGGTCGCGAGCGACAAGGAGGAGGAGCTCGTCGTGCGGGACCTCGACTTCGACCTCATCGAAGAAGTGCGGCAGCTGTGGGCGTTCTACCGCGACCGCCGCCCCGACGCGTACGAAGGACTGGTGAAGCCGTGAGTGACCTGTACGACCGCCACAAGGCCGTCCTGCCCGAGTGGCTGGCCCTCTACTACAAGGACCCCCTGGAGATCACCCACGGCGAGGGCCGGCACGTCTGGGACGCCCACGGGAAGAAGTACCTGGACTTCTTCGGCGGCATCCTGACCACGATGACCGCGCACGCGCTGCCCGAGGTGACCAAGGCGGTCAGCGAGCAGGCCGGGCGGATCATCCACTCGTCCACGCTCTACCTCAACCGGCCGATGGTCGAACTCGCCGAGCGCATCGCCCAGCTGAGCGGCATCCCGGACGCCCGCGTCTTCTTCACCACGTCCGGCACCGAGGCCAACGACACCGCGCTGCTGCTCGCCACGACGTACCGGCGCAGCAACCAGATCCTCGCGATGCGCAACAGCTACCACGGCCGCTCGTTCAGCGCGATCGGCATCACCGGCAACCGCGGCTGGTCCCCGACCTCCCTGTCCCCGCTCCAGACGCTCTACGTCCACGGCGGGGTCCGCACCCGCGGCCCGTTCGCCCACCTGAGCGACGCCGACTTCATCGCGGCGTGCGTCGAGGACCTGAGGGACCTGCTCGGGCACACCCGCCCGCCCGCCGCGCTGATCGCCGAGCCGATCCAGGGCGTCGGCGGCTTCACCTCGCCGCCCGACGGGCTCTACGCGGACTTCCGCGACGTACTCCAGGAGCGCGGCATCCTGTGGATCGCGGACGAGGTGCAGACCGGCTGGGGCCGCACCGGCGACAACTTCTGGGGCTGGCAGGCGCACGGCCGAAGCGGCCCGCCGGACATCCTCACCTTCGCCAAGGGCATCGGCAACGGCATGTCCATCGGCGGCGTCGTCGCCCGCGCCGAGATCATGAACTGCCTCGACGCCAACAGCATCTCGACCTTCGGCGGCACGCAGATCACGATGGCGGCCGGGCTCGCCAACCTCACCTACCTGCTGGAGCACGACCTCCAGGGCAACGCCCGGCGCGTCGGCGGACTGCTCATGGAGCGGCTGCGGGCGGTCGGCGCCCAGCTCCCGGGCGTACGGGAGGTGCGCGGGCGCGGCCTGATGATCGGCGTCGAGCTGGTGCGGCCCGGCACCGACGAGGCCGACCCGGACGCTGCGGCCGCCGTGCTCGAGGCTGCCCGCGACGGCGGGCTGCTGATCGGCAAGGGCGGCGGGCACAACACCAGCGTGCTGCGCATCGCCCCGCCGCTCTCGCTCACCGTTGCGGAGGCCGAGGAGGGCGCCGCGATCCTCGAGCAGGCCCTGAGGGATGTCCAGTAGCAGGCAGCAAGTGAGCGGGCGAGTGAGCCGAAGGGGCGCGCCGGTGTCGAGAGAGCATGGGGGTGCCCCCTGCTCGAGCGAAGCCGAGAGCTTGGGGGAGCGCGGAGGCGCGAAGCGCTGAGCACGGTCGGGCTCTCGACACCCGCATCCAGCGCCCCGGAGGCGAAGCGAGCCACAAAAAAGGGAAGTGACGCCATGCGCACCGCCTTGGAACCCGCCCTGTCGGTACGCCAGGTCCTCACCCTGGACCGGGTGCTCGCCGGAGAGCCCGAGGTGGTGGCCGGCGCCGGGCACCTTGACCGGCCGGTGCGGTGGGTGCACGTCGCGGAGGCGCCCGATGTCGGGGTGATGCTCAGCGGCGGCGAGATGGTCCTCACCACGGGGGTGCTGCTCGCCGGTGACGTGGAGAAGCAGGCCGAGTACATCCGGTCCCTGCACCGCGCGGAGGCCGCGGCCGTCGTCCTCGGACTGGGCCGGGCCTTCCCGGCGCCCCCGGACGTGATGCGCCGGGCCGCCGAGCGCTGCGGGCTGCCCATGGTGGTCCTGCATCGGCCCTTCCCGTTCGCCGAACTGACCGAGGAGGTCCAGTCCCGCCTCGTGCGGCGCAAGTTCGCGGCGGTGAGCCTGTCGGAGTCCGTCCGCACGGCCCTGACCGGGCTCATCACCACGGAGGCCCCGCTGCAGCGGCTGCTCGACGAGATCGCCGTGCACGCGGGCTGCCCGGTCGTCCTCACCAACCTCGCCCACCGTGTGCTCGCCACGGCGGGGGAGCGGCCCGCGGTCGACGACGTGCTGCGCGACTGGGAGCGCATCGCCCGGCAGGCGGGCGGCAGTGAGGGCGACGGCTGGGTCCGCGCCGAGCTGGGCGGGCGAGGCGAGCGCTGGGGCCGGATCGTGCTGTGCGGCTACCGCGGGGACAGCCCCATCGGGCGCCTGCTGGCCGAGCGCGCCGCCGAGGCCCTGGTCCTGCACCGGATGCTCCACGGCTCCGTGCACACCTGGGAGGAGCAGTCCGCGCAGAGCCTGCTGACCGACCTGGTCTCCGGGGCCGTCCCGGCCGGCCGGCTGCTGCCCCGGGCGCGGGCGGCCGGGCTGCCCGTCAACCGCCGCACCTTCGTCCCCCTGGTCGTACGCGACGGCGATCCCGCACAGCTCGATCGCGTCCTGCGACTACTGGGCCTGCCCGGGCTCGCCGCCGAACTGGCCGACGGGGCCACCGCCGTACTGCTCAGCCTCGCCCGCGACCAGGACGCGGAAGCGCTGACCGCGCACTTCGCCACCCGGCTGCGCACGGAGTCCCCGGCGGTGCGCGGGACGGCCATCGCCGCCGCCGACCCGCGTACCGCCTGGGAGGACGTGCCCGCCGGACTGCGCGAGGCCCAGCACGTCGCGGACGCCGTGGCCGGCCACTCCGCCGCGCAGGACCTACCGGCCGTCGTACGCCTCAGGGACGTCCATCTGCGCGGCCTGATCCGGCTGCTGCGCGACGACGCGCACGTGCAGGCCTTCGCCGAGCGGGAGCTGGACGGGCTGCTGTGCGGGCGCGACGCCGAACACGAGTTGCTGCCGGTGCTGCGCACCTACCTCGCCACCGGCCGCAACAAGTCCCGCACCGCCCAGCTCCACCACGTCAGCCGACCTGCCCTCTACCGCAGGCTGGAGGCCATACAGGCCCGCCTCGGGGTCGACCTCGACGACTTCGAACAGGCTGCCTCGGTACACATCGCGCTCCTCGCGCACGACGCCCAACAAGAGTGAGACGCCATGGAAATGAGCGGGAAACAGGTGCGTACGGGCCGGTATGACACGGTGCAACGCCGGACGCCCGCAGACGTGACACGGTGCAACTCAAACCGTATGGCCGGACTTCCTAGCCTTGCCGCACACCGAGCGACCGGAGGTCCCGATGAGCAGAGTGATCCGTGCCGCCGTCTTCCAGACCGCCTGGACGGGCGACAAGGAATCGATGATCCAGGTCCACGAGCAGGCGGCCCGCGACGCGGCCGCGCAAGGTGCCCAGGTCCTGTGCTTCCAGGAGCTGTTCTACGGGCCGTACTTCTGCCAGGTCCAGGACCCCGCGTTCTACGAGTACGCCGAGCGGATCCCGGACGGCCCGATCGTGGGGCGCTTCCAGGCCCTCGCCGAGGAGCTGGGCATCGTCCTCGTCCTGCCCATGTACGAGGAGGAGCAGCCCGGGGTCCTGTACAACACCGCAGCGGTGATCGATGCGGACGGCTCGTACCTCGGCAAGTACCGCAAGCACCACATCCCGCAGGTCAAGGGCTTCTGGGAGAAGTTCTACTTCCGTCCCGGGAACGTCGGCTGGCCGGTCTTCGAGACCGCCGTCGGCAGGATCGGCGTCTACATCTGCTACGACCGCCACTTCCCGGAGGGCTGGCGCGCGCTGGGTCTGGAAGGCGCCGAGATCGTCTTCAACCCGTCGGCCACCTCGCGGGGTCTGTCCGCCTACCTGTGGCAGCTGGAGCAGCCGGCGGCGGCCGTCGCCAACGAGTACTTCGTCGGCGCCATCAACCGGGTCGGTACCGAGGAGCTCGGCGACAACGACTTCTACGGGACCTCGTACTTCGTGGACCCGGAGGCCCAGTTCGTCGGCGAGGTGGCCAGCGACAAGGAGACCGAACTGGTCGTCCGCGACCTGGACCTGGCCAAGCTGCGCGAAGTCCGCGACCGCTGGCAGTTCTACCGGGACCGCCGTCCCGACGCGTACGGCCCGCTGACGGCTCCGTGACAACGGGCGGAGGCACCCGCGCCCCGTAAGGGGCGCGGGGCTGCGCTCGATATGCGGCCACCGCCGCGTGGGCTCGACCAGCCACATACAACCCGCACTGTCTGATCGCACCCAGGCGAGGCAGTTACGGAGGAGAGGGAGCATGACCCGTACCGTCATCCGCGGTGGTCTCGTCATCACCGCGTCCGACGAGATCCACGCCGACGTCCTGATCGAGGACGGCCGCATCGCCGCCCTCGCCGCGTCCGGCACCCCGGCCGCCGAGGCCTTCACGGCCGAGCGGGCCATCGACGCCACCGGCAAGTACGTGATCCCGGGCGGTGTCGACGCCCACACCCACATGGAGCTGCCGTTCGGCGGCACCTTCGCCTCCGACACCTTCGAGACCGGCACCCGGGCCGCGGCCTGGGGCGGAACGACCACGATCATCGACTTCGCGGTGCAGAGCGTGGGCCACTCGCTGCGCGAGGGGCTGGACGCCTGGCACGCCAAGGCCGAGGGCAACTGCGCCGTCGACTACGGCTTCCACATGATCGTCTCCGATGTGAACCAGGAGACGCTCAAGGAGATGGATCTCCTGGTCGAGGAGGGCGTGACCTCGTTCAAGCAGTTCATGGCCTATCCAGGAGTGTTCTACTCGGACGACGGCCAGATCCTGCGCGCCATGCAGCGCTCCGCCGAGAACGGCGGGCTGATCATGATGCACGCCGAGAACGGCATCGCGATCGACGTGCTGGTGGAGCAGGCGCTGGCCCGCGGCGAGACGGATCCGAGGTATCACGGCGAGGTCCGCAAGGCCCTGCTGGAGGCCGAGGCCACCCACCGCGCCATCAAGCTCGCCCAGGTCGCCGGGGCCCCGCTGTACGTGGTGCACGTCTCGGCGATGGAGGCGGTCGCCGAGCTGGCCCGCGCCCGTGACGAGGGGCTGAACGTCTTCGGCGAGACCTGCCCGCAGTACCTGTTCCTGTCCACGGACAACCTCGCCGAGCCCGACTTCGAGGGCGCGAAGTACGTGTGCTCGACCCCGCTGCGGCCCAGGGAGCACCAGGCGGCCCTGTGGAAGGGCCTGCGCACCAACGACCTCCAGGTGGTCTCCACCGACCACTGCCCCTTCTGCTTCGTGGGCCAGAAGGAGCTGGGCAGGGGCGACTTCTCGAAGATCCCCAACGGTCTCCCGGGCGTCGAGAACCGCATGGACCTGCTGCACCAGGGGGTCGTCGACGGACACATCTCACGCCGCCGCTGGATCGAGATCGCCTGCGCCACCCCCGCCCGGATGTTCGGCCTCTACCCGAAGAAGGGCACCATCGCCCCCGGCGCGGACGCCGACGTCGTCATCTACGACCCGCACGCCGAGCAGGTCATGTCCGCCCAGACGCACCACATGAACGTCGACTACTCGGCGTACGAGGGCAAGCGCACCACCGGCCGGGTCGAGACCGTCCTCTCGCGCGGCGAACCCGTCATCACCGAGCGGGAGTTCACCGGACGCGCGGGACACGGCGTCTACACCCCCCGCTCCACCTGTCAGTACCTCAACTAGGAGTGGCGCCCCATGGACTTCGGACTCGTCCTGCAGACCGACCCGCCGGCCTCGCGGGTCGTCAGCCTGATGAAGAGAGCCGAGCGCAACGGCTTCCGCTACGGCTGGACCTTCGACTCCGCCGTGCTGTGGCAGGAGCCGTTCGTGATCTACAGCCAGATCCTGGCCAACACCCAGAAGCTGACGGTCGGCCCGATGGTGACGAACCCGGGCACCCGCACCTGGGAGGTCACCGCTTCCACGTTCGCCACCCTCAACGACATGTTCGGCAACCGCACGGTCTGCGGCATCGGTCGCGGCGACTCGGCGATGCGCGTCGCGGGCCGCAAACCCAACACCCTGGCCCGCATCAGCGAGGCCATGAAGGTCATCCGGGCGCTGGGCAGCGGCCGGGAGGCCGACCTCGGCGGCGGCACCGTCGTCAAGTTCCCCTGGATCAGACCGGGCGCCAGGCTTCCCGTGTGGATGGCGGCGTACGGCCCCAAGGCCCTCAAGATGACCGGAGAGGAGGCCGACGGGTTCATTCTCCAGCTGGCCGACCTGTATCTGACCGAGTACATGGTCAAGGCGGTCAAGGACGCGGCAGCGGCCGCCGGGCGCGACCCGTCCGAGGTGAGGATCTGCGTCGCCGCCCCCGCCTACGTCACCGAGGACGACTCGCCCGAGGCGCTGGCGCACGCCCGTGAGCAGTGCCGCTGGTTCGGCGGCATGGTCGGGAACCACGTAGCCGACCTCGTCGCCAAGTACGGCGAGCACTCCTCGGCCGTCCCCGAGGAGCTCACCGACTACATCAAGGCCCGCCAAAGTTACGACTACGCCCACCACGGGCGCAGCGGAAACCCCGACACCCAGTTCGTGCCCGACGAGATCGTCGACCGGTTCTGCGTCATCGGCCCGGTCGAGAAGCACATCGAGAAGCTGAAGGCACTGCGCGAGCTGGGCGTCGACCAGTTCGCCGTCTACGACATGCACGACGCACAGGAAGCCGTCATCGACGCGTACGGGAGCCAGGTCATCCCGGCCGTCAACGGCTGATCCCCACCGGGTCCCCGGACCCCGCCTCTCCCCGCTCGTCCCCTTCCCGCTCTCCCGGGAAGGGGGCTCAGGACGCTCCGGTCGATCCGTCCACCGGGCGCACCCCCCATCGGCGCCGCACCCGCACGGCCTCTCCCGTCCCACCTCCTGATTGGCCTGCCCCATGACCGACACCGCTCCCACGGCCATACCGCCGTCCGCCCAAGTCACCCTCCCCGACGGGCGCGTGGAGATCGCCCCGGGCTCCCCGCAGCCGAGCGGTGCGTACGCCAACGAGGACCTGCTGCCGGTCCCCGTCGCCAAGCGCACCTGGACCACGTACAACTTCTCCGCGCTGTGGGTCGGCATGGCCCACAACACGGCGTCCTGGACCCTGGCCTCCGGCCTGATCGCGGTCGGCATGGACTGGAAGCAGGCGGTGTTCACCATCGCCCTGGCCAATGTGATCGTGCTGATCCCTATGCTGCTCACCGGGCACGCGGGACCCAAGTACGGCATCCCCTTCCCGGTCTTCGCCCGGGCCTCCTTCGGCGTGCGCGGCGCCAACCTCCCCGCGGTCGTGCGAGCGCTGGTGGCGTGCGGCTGGTTCGGTATCCAGACCTGGATCGGCGGCGAGGCGATCTACTTCCTCGCCGGGAAGCTCATCGGCGACAGCTGGTCCAACGCCTCCCACGTCGGCGGCTACGCCTGGACCATGTGGCTGTCGTTCGCGATCTTCTGGGTGCTCCAGGTCGCCATCATCTACCGGGGCATGGAGACGATCCGCCGCTTCGAGAACTGGGCGGCGCCCTTCGTGATCGTCGGCGCCCTGGTGATGCTGTGGTGGATGAGCAGCAAGGCGGGCGGTTTCGGCCCGCTGTTCGACCAGCCCTCCAAGCTGGGCTGGGGAGCGGACTTCTGGAAGCTGTTCGCGCCCTCCCTCATGGGCATGATCGGCTTCTGGTCCACGCTGTCGCTGAACATCCCGGACTTCACCCGGTACGGCCGCAGCCAGAAGGCCCAGACGTGGGGCCAGGCGCTCGGCCTGCCGACCACCATGACGCTGTTCGCGTTCCTGTCGGTGCTGGTCACCTCGGGTTCGCAGGCGGTGTACGGCAAGCCGGTCTGGGACCCGGTGCAACTGGCGGCGAAGACGGACAACGTGGTCGGGCTGCTCTACGCCCTGGTGACCGTGCTGGTGGCGACCCTGTCGGTGAACATCGCGGCCAACCTGGTCTCCCCGGCGTTCGACTTCTCCAACATCGCGCCGCGCAGGGTGAGTTTCCGCACCGGTGCCCTGATCACCTCGGTCCTCGCGGTGCTGATCTTCCCGTGGAAGCTGTACTCCGACCCGCAGGGCTACATCTTCACCTGGCTCGGCCTGGTCGGCGGCCTGCTCGGCACGGTGGCCGGCATCCTCATCGCCGACTACTGGGTCCTGCGACGCACCCGGCTCGACCTCACCGACCTGTACCGCTCAGGTGGCCGCTACTGGTACGGGGGCGGCTGGAACTGGCGGGCCGTGCTGGCCTTCGTCGTCGGCGGGGTGCTGGCGATCGGCGGCGCGGACTTCCATCCGCTGATCGACGGCCGCCCCGTTCCCGCCCTGAAGCCGCTCGCCGACTACGGCTGGGCGGTCGGCCTCGGCACGTCGATGGTGCTGTACCTGCTGCTGATGCTCGCGCGAGGCCGGGACGACGCCATGTCCTGACCTCCGCCGGGGCCCTGAGGACGGTCGGCAGAGGACGGTCAGCTCTTCTGCCGGCCGTCCTCCAGCGCGGCCACCGCTTCTCTGGCGGCCTTGATGGCCCCCTTGTTGATCTCGTCCGTACCGGGCGCCTTTTTCGTCTCGAAGTCGCTGCCGTTGTAGTCCACGGAGACCAGCGCGTTGGACACGCGGACCAGTACCAGGCCCTCACGGGTCTGCTGCTTGTCCTCGGTGGTGAGGTTCACGACCGAGTAGGCGGCGTCGCCGAGACCGGGGACCGCGCCGCCGCCGCTCTTGTCCGCGGTCCGCTCGGTGTACGACTTCTGCACCTGCGCCTGCGAGTCCATGATCTCGAAGGTGACGTCGAGCCAGCGGTAGTCGTAGCCCTTGAGCGCGTTCCAGGAGCAGGTGCGGCGGACCGTCCGGTCCGTGGAGGGGATCTCCTTGCCCGCCGTCTTGGCGCCCGGGACCAGGGACGTGATCGTCTTCCCGGCCAGGGCCGCGCACGGTTCGGGCGCGGTGGTGTACGTCTTCGCCGCGGCCGACTGGCCGGGAGCGGAGGCGGTCCCCGCGTCCTGGGGGCTCTGGGCGTCCTGGCTCCGCTGGGCCGACTTGTGCTCGGTGGCCGAGGAGGCGGCCGGACCGGAGGTCAGCGCCCAGCCCGCACAGGCGAGCACTAGGACCGGGCTCAGCCGCGCCGTGAGGGCGAGTGGCAGGGGAAGATCACGCACGGGCGCACTTCTCATGGGGGACGGACGTGTGAGGGTGGTCCACACTGCGGACTGGGACCACAGTTTCACATGACTGTCTGTGAGGCGGAAGGGGCCAACTCGCTCTGTACCCGCGCGATGACGCAGGCCGACCGCCCACTGGACCGTGTGTCCCCTTATGCCCGCAACCGGACCCGTGCCGGACGCGAACCAGCCTGTCGGGGGCCCCGGCGGGAACCGGGCCGGAGCCGGCCGGGAGCCGTGCGGCTTCCGGTGGACGTCCCCCGAGACGGGGTCCAGGGCGGTCGGATTGCCACCGTCCCCGCTTCCGAACGACCGCCAGGCCGCCCGGCCGCCGCGGGCGCGCTCACCGCATCAGCGATATCGCGTACGCGAGGAAGAACCCGGCCACCAGCACCACGAGCGCGATGATGGCGATCAGCGGTCCCTTCGCCCAGCCCCGCGTCCGGTCGTAGTCGTCCCGATGAGTGACCTCCGCAGTGCTGCTCTCACCCGGCGGAGTCTCTCCCGGAGGCACCCCGCCCGGTTCCACCCCCGGGGTCTGCGACGGCTCGGGGTCGGAAGAACCGTACTGACGGTTCCGCGTCCCCCCTGTTCCGCTGTCCCGGTTCATCTGGTTCATGGCCGCCGAGTACCCGCCCGGCAGGGCTCCACGCGGACACAAGCGGACGAACGGGGCGGCCGCTGCCGTGCGCGCAAGGCCTCGTCAGTGGGCTGGGCGTGAGGGCGACAGCGGGCGGGAGGCGCCCATGCGCACCTGGCGTACCCCCTCGGAGAAGTGGACCACCG
Organism: Streptomyces cynarae; assembly: GCF_025642135.1. Classification (NCBI taxonomy): domain Bacteria; kingdom Bacillati; phylum Actinomycetota; class Actinomycetes; order Kitasatosporales; family Streptomycetaceae; genus Streptomyces; species Streptomyces cynarae. The sequence continues at coordinate 7,062,097 of NZ_CP106793.1, forward strand.
GCTCGGCTTCGGGTGGGGGAAGTCCCGCGGCCCGGGTCACGGTCTCCTCGAAGCGCTCGAGGACCGCGGCGCGCAGTGACCAGGGCTCGTGCTCGACGGGCGTTTCCCAGAGCATCCCCAGCCGTCGTGTGTACGCGCGCCACCGCGAGGTCAGCCAGACGTCCCGCTGCGTCGGCGTCAGCGGTCGGCCGGGCCGGACGGCCACCTCGTACGAGGGTGAGCCGCCCCGGCGTGCACCCGAGTAGCGCACCACGTCTCCGTCATGGGTCAGACTCAGCCGGCCCGGGTTGTACGGTGCGCCCACCGCGCGGGCCGCCAGCATGAGGGGGTTGCCCACCTCGATGGACAGGAACCACAGCCCGTCGCGCCCGTCGGGGCCCCGGACGTAGGTGCGCAGGTTGGTCTCCGGAAACGTGGGGAGGCCGGGCGTCGCGCCGGGCAGGACCGCAGGCCGTACGTCGGCCATCAGGAACGGCGTGAAGCTGACCCAGGCCGCGCCCTCGTACTCGTCCACGGTCAGGCCCTCCGGCAGCAGGCGCTGCACCTGGTCGGTGCGGAAGGGCCAGTGCACGAAGGTCTGCGTCAGCCATCCTGCCGCCAGGGCCGGCAGGCGGACGCGCTGCTCCGCCGCGAGGGACACCATGCCGACCGGGTCCCCGTCGATCACACCGGGAAACGCGGTGGAAGCGCTGCGACAGGGGGCAGGGACGTGCCGCGTCACGCCGGCCCGCCGAGGAGACGACGGATGACCTCGGCGCCGGCATCGATCCTGGAGGAGCAGTCAGAAGGCGTAGGGGCCGAAGCGGCCCCAGGCGACCAGGGCGGCCAGGATCAGCAGGACGGCGTTGAAGGCGATCGCCTGGGGTTCCTTGCGGCGGGCGTGGGTCATGGCGGCGAGGAGCATCGTGATCACCAGGCCGGTCGCGGCCAGCGGGGTGAGCACGGGGGCGATGCCGGTGGCCGCGGGCAGGATCAGACCGACAGCGGCGGCGAACTCCACGACGCCGATGAAGCGGACGGTGGCCGGCGAGAAGTCCTTCACCCAGGCGAGCTTCTCGGCCAGCTTGTCCATGGTCTGGGCGGACTTCATGACACCGGCCATGCCGAACATGGCGGCGAGGACGGCCTGCAGAATCCACAGGAAGACGTTCATGGGGCGGAGGGTCCTTCCGGCTGGGGCGGCGAGGGAGGAAGGCATACGGTTCGCCGACCGTTGGTGGCGAACCGTATGCCGAGGTGGGGCGGGGGTCAGGCCGTGAAGACGGCCTCGGCGCGGTCGCGGCTCTCGTACAGCTCCCAGTACAGGGGGGCGATCTGCTCGGCGGTGGCCGTCGGGGCGCCCTCCGGGCCGCCCCCGCCGATCCAGACACCGATCGCGACATGGGCGGCGTACACGCCGGTGCCTGCCAGCTCCTTGTTCAGGTTGACGGCCCAGTTGCGCAGGGCTGCCGCGGCCGCGTTGACGTTGCCCATCACGGGGTTGGGGTCGACCGAGCCGGCGCCGGTGGTGAACAGCAGGGTTCCGGCGTCGGCCTCACGCATGGCGGGCAGCACCGCCTGGGCGGCGGCGACGGCGCCGTAGAAGCTGTACTCGATCTGCGGCTGCAGATTGTCCACCGTTGCCTGGGAGGGGGCTGCCATGGTGAAGCCGGGTACCGGGGAGTGCGGGGCCGAGGAGTACTCCAGTACGTCGATGCCGCCGAAGTGGGCCTTGGCGGCGTCAAGGGCGTCGGTGAGGGAGGCGCGGTCGAGGACGTCGGCGGGGAACGCAGCGGCCGTGATGCCTTCCTGGCCGAGCTGGTCGACCAGCGTCTGAAGCTTCTCCTTGGTGCGCGCGATCAGGGCGACGTCGAAGCCGCGGCTGCCGAATGTGCGGGCGATGGCCAGGCCCATGCCGGGGCCGGCGCCGATGATGGCGATGGTGGGCACGCTGAGGTCTCTTTCCTGGGGTGGGTGGGGAGCGCGTCAGGAGGCAGTGACGGCGATCTCGCCCATTAAGTGAAACGGCCTTCCCGCTTCCATGGCCCCAGCATGCCATAAGTGGACCGGGTGTTCCAGTTCGGTAGGATGGGGCCATGACCGCATTCGCAGATCCCGCCGAAGTCCCAGGCCGGCAGCCCGAGCAGGGTCTGCGCGCCGATGCCGAGCGCAATCGTGACCGCATCCTCGCCGCAGCCCGCCGCCTCTACGCCACCGAAGGGCTCGGTGTTTCCATGGCCTCCATCGCCCGCGAGGCAGGCGTGGGCAAGGCCACCCTCTCCCGCCGCTTCGCCAGCCGGGAAGAGCTTGTCACCGCGGTCTTCGCCGACCGGATGGACGCCTACGCCGACGCAGTCAGCGAGGCACTCGCCGACCCCGATCCCTGGCACGGCTTCATCCGCTACATCGAGGCCGTCTGCGCGATGCAGGCCGCCGACCGGGGGTTCGCCGATGTCCTGACCATGACCTTCCCCGCGGCCAAAGCGCTCGAAGCCCGGCGCGCCGAGGCGTACAACGGATTCGTCGAAGTCATCACCCGTGCCCGGAACAGCGGACACCTGCGCGACGACTTCACCCCGGAGGACTTGGTCGTCCTGCTGATGGCCAACGCCGGCGTCGTCGCCGCCACCGGCGATGCGGCCCCCGACACCTGGCGCCGCCTGGTCGGCCAGATGCTCCGCGCCTACGCCACCCCCGGAACCGAGCTCCCGCCCCTGCCTCCGGCCCCTGCTCCCCGCGCCCTCTACCGCGCCATGATCCGACTCGCCCGCCCCGTGCCCGGCACGCCCTGAGCCGCACAAGGCGGCGTGCACCCCGGACGGCTGGGCGGGCCGGCGGCGGCTCGGCCCTGCGGTGCCGGTGTGGGGGTCGGCCGCGGCGTTGTTGCTGGTAGAAAAAACGGATAGGGAAAATCCGATTTCTGTCGCCACGTGTGGCACGGGTTCGCGGGGCCCCGCGTGTCGGTTGCTGTGGGCCGTGGGTATGTGTCCCGAGCGCTCACAGGACCGACCGATGCGCGTCAACAGCGAGCTGAGAGGCCATATGTTCACCACACGCCCCACCCTCCAGGGCACGTTCGGCATGGTGTCCTCCACCCACTGGCTGGCCTCCCAGTCGGCGATGGCCGTACTGGAGGACGGCGGCAACGCGTTCGACGCGGCCGTGGCGGGCGCGTTCGTGCTGCACGTCGTGGAACCGCACCTCAACGGTCCCGCCGGCGAGGTCCCGATCCTGCTCGCCCCGGCGGGCGGCGGGGTGCGGGTGCTGTGCGGGCAGGGCGTCGCGCCCGCTGGGGCCACCGTCGCCCACTACAGGGCACTCGGTCTGGATCTCGTCCCCGGCACCGGGCCCCTCGCCGCCGCCGTCCCGGGAGCCTTCGACGCCTGGATGCTGCTGCTGCGCGACCACGGCACCAAGACCCTCGCCGACGTCCTGAAGTACGCCATCGGCTACGCCGAGCACGGGCACCCGCCCGTGGAGCGCGTAGGCCAGACGGTCGAGACCGTGCGAAAGATGTTCGAGACCGAGTGGACCTCCTCGGCCGAGGTGTACCTGCCCGGCGGGAGGCCGCCGCGCCCCGGCGAGCCGCTGCGCAACCCGGCGCTGGCCGCCACCTGGAAGCGGCTGCTCGCCGAGGTGGCGGGGGCCGGCGACCGGGAGGCACAGATCGAGGCCGCGCGCCGGGTGTGGCGCTGCGGGTTCATCGCCGAGGCCCTGGTGCGGCAGGCGGAGCGGCCCACCATGGACACCAGCGGCGAACGCCACCGCGGCACCCTGACGGCCGACGACCTGACCTCCTGGTCGGCCGCCTACGAGACCCCGGCGACCTACGACTGGAACGGCTGGACCGTGTGCAAGGCGGGCCCCTGGAGCCAGGGCCCCGTCCTCCTCCAGCAGCTCGCCCTGCTCCCGCCCGAGCTGCCCCGGTACGGCTCCGCGGACTACGTCCACCTGCTGATCGAGGGGTGCAAGCTCGCCATGGCCGACCGCGAGGCCTGGTACGGCGACGCGGCCGAGGTCCCGCTCGGTGACCTGCTGTCGGACGCCTACAACGCCGAGCGGCGCGCCCTGATCGGCGACAAGGCGTCGTACGAGCTGCGCCCCGGCGCCCCCGGAGGCCGCGTGCCGCGCCTGAGCGAGTACGCGCGCGTGGTGGCCGCCGACGATCCGAACTTCGACCCCATGGGCGTCGGCGAGCCGACCGTGGCGAAGAGCCCGACGTCGCCCGTGCCCGGTGAGCCGGACGTCACCGCCGACGGCGCCACCCGTGGCGACACCTGCCACCTCGACGTCGTCGACCGCTGGGGCAACATGATCGCGGCCACGCCCAGCGGCGGCTGGCTCCAGTCCAACCCGGTCGTGCCCGAGCTGGGCTTTCCACTCGGCACCCGGCTGCAGATGACCTGGCTCGACGAGGGCCTGCCGAACTCCCTCACGCCGGGGCGCCGCCCCCGTACCACCCTCACCCCCTCGATCGCCCTGCGCGACGGGGTGCCGGTGCTGGCGTTCGGCACGCCCGGCGGCGACCAGCAGGACCAGTGGCAGCTCCACTTCTTCCTGGCGGCCGCCCTGCGCCCGCACATCCGTGGCAGCCTCGACCTGCAAGGCGCCATCGACGCCCCGAACTGGCACAACGACAGCTTCCCCGGCTCCTTCTACCCGCGCGGCATGCGTCCCGGCAGCGTCACGGTCGAGTCCCGCATGGACCCGGAGGTCGTCGCTGAGCTGCGCCGGCGCGGCCATGACGTCACCGTCGGCGAGGCCTGGTCGGAGGGGCGGCTGTGCGCGGTCGCCCGGGACCCGGGGACGGGCGTGCTCTCGGCCGCTGCCAATCCGCGGGGCATGCAGGGGTACGCGGTGGGCCGCTGAACCAGCCGGCCCGGGGACAAGCGCCGAAATTCCGAGAAGCGCCGAATTCATACCGATTCCAGCCGGAGTACACCGGGCCGGTGAGGATTGTCAGCGACGCGTGCTCTCATGGAGGGCATGATCGACGACTACGAAACCATCGACGGGTTTCTCGCGCACGGCACGGCAGACGTCGAGGAGGCCGTGCGCAAGGCGGCCGCCACCGAGATCATGCCCCGCTTCTGCCGGCTCGCCGCGCACGAGATCGACGAGAAGAACGGACCGCACGACCTGGTCACGGACGCCGACCGCAACGCCGAGGCCCACCTCACCGAGGTGCTCCCGAGGCTGCTGCCCGGCTCGGTCGTGGTGGGCGAGGAGGCGGTGCACGCCAACCCGGTGACCTACGAGGCCATCCGGGGCGAGGCCCCCGTCTGGATCGTCGACCCGGTCGACGGCACCCGCCAGTTCGTGCACGGCGACCCCGGGTTCTGCACGCTGGTCGCGCTCGCCCAGGGCGGTGTCGTACGCGCCTCGTGGACGTACGCCCCGGCCCTGGACCGGCTCGCCACGGCGATACGGGGGAAGGGCGCGTTCCTCGACGGCGAGCGCCTGCGAGCGGGCTCTCCCGCGGCGGGCCGCGACCTGGAGGTGGCCACGTCGCACCCCGACTACACCACGGACGAGGAGAAGCGCGCGCTGCTCGGACTGTGGACGGACGGCGTCCGCCCGCGCCCGTGCGGCTCGGCGGGCCTCGAGTACCTCAACATCGCCCGGGGCGTCCTCGACGGCACCGCTTTTTCCTGGGAAGCGGCGTGGGATCACGCGGCCGGGCTGCTGCTGGTCGAGGAGGCGGGCGGCGCCACCCTCACCCTGACAGGCGAACCGTTCCGGATCACCGGCGGCAACGCGCTGCCGTTCACCGCGGCACGGGACGAGACCACGGCGCGCCGGGTGGTCAAGCTGCTGTCCGGCGCCGCCTGACCTTCCCGTGTACCCGAGGCGTGTCAGACCTCCGGCATATCCTGATCTCCTGTGGCCGTCGGCTGACGAAGGAGTCCGAAGGTGCCGTCGATGCTCGATGCGGTCGTGGTGGGGGCGGGGCCCAATGGGCTGACGGCTGCCGTGGAGCTGGCCCGTCGCGGTTTCTCCGTGGCCGTCTTCGAGGCGCGCGACACCGTCGGCGGCGGCGCCCGCACCGAGGAGCTGACGCTGCCCGGTTTCCGGCACGACCCGTGCTCGGCCGCTCACCCCCTCGGCATCAACTCGCCCGCGTTCCGCGCCATGCCCCTCGAGCGGTACGGCCTTCAATGGCTGCACGCCGAGCTGCCGATGGCGCACCCCTTCCCCGACGGCACGGCCGCGGTGCTGTCCCGCTCGGTGGCCGAGACGGCCGCCTCGTTCGGCCCGCGCGACGCGGGAGCGTACCGCCGGCTCGTCGCGCCGTTCCTGAGCCGCTGGGACACCCTGGCCCGGGACTTCATGTCCCTGCCCCGGACCGCGCTGCCCCGGGACCCGGTCACCCTCGCCCGCTTCGGCATCGTGGGGCTGCCCCCGTCCACCTGGCTGATGCGCCGCTTCCACGACGAGCGCGCGAAGACCCTGTTCGCCGGGCTCGTCGCCCACGTGATCGCCCCGCTCGGCGGTTTCGCCACCGGCGCGATCGGCCTGGTCTTCGCCCTCGCCGCGCACGCCCGCGGCTGGCCGGTCGCCCGCGGCGGCTCCCAGTCGATCTCCGACGCCCTCGCCGCGTACCTGAAGGACCTGGGCGGCACCGTCCACACCGACTACGAGGTCAAGCGCCTCGACGACCTGCCCCCGGCGCGCGCCTACGTCTTCGACACCTCGCCCACGGCGCTGGCCCGTATCGCCGGCCTCGGACGCTACTACGACGGCTACCGCTACGGCGCCGGCGTCTTCAAGATCGACTACGCGCTGGACGGCCCGGTCCCGTGGACCGCGAAGGAACCGCGCGTCGCCGGCACCGTGCAGATCGGCGCCGACAGCGCGGAGATCGGCACCGCCCTGCGCGCCGCGTCCCGGGAGGGCCGAGCGCCCGACCGGCCGTTCCTCATCGCCGTGCAGCCCGGCGTCGCCGACCCCACCCGGGCCCCGGCGGGCAAGCAGGTCTTCTGGGTCTACGGCCATGTGCCCAACGGCTGGCGCGGAGACCTCACCGACGCCATGGAACGCCAACTGGAGCGCTACGCCCCGGGGTTCCGCGACCGCGTCCTCGCCCGCGCCACCGCCGGCCCGCCCGAACTGGCCGCACGCAACGCCAACTACGTCGGCGGCGACATCGCCTCCGGCGCGGCGTCCGGCCTCCAGCTCCTGCTGCGCCCCAAGGCGTCCCTGTCCCCGTACAGCACCCCGCACCCGGCCGTCTTCATCTGCTCCTCGGCCACCCCACCGGGCCCGGGCGTGCACGGCATGTCGGGACACAACGCGGCGAAGGCGGTCTGGCGGAGGCTGAGGCAGCGATGACCGCGATCACGCTGGTCAAGGGCGACATCACCCGGCAGAGCGCCGACGCGATCGTCAACGCGGCCAATTCGTCGCTGCTCGGCGGGGGAGGGGTGGACGGCGCGATCCACCGGCGGGGTGGCCCGGCGATCCTCGAGGAGTGCCGTGCGCTGCGCGCCTCGAGGTACGGCAAGGGACTGCGCACGGGCCGGGCGGTCGCCACCACGGCGGGCGAACTGGACGCACGCTGGGTGATCCACACGGTCGGTCCCCGCTTCAGCCCCCAGGAGGACCGGTCGGAGCTGCTGGCCTCCTGCTACCGGGAGTCGCTGCGCGTCGCCGACGAACTCGGCGCCCGCACGGTGGCGTTCCCGGCCGTGTCCGCCGGCATCTACGGGTGGCCGATCGACGACGCCGCCCGCATCGCGGTGGAGACGGTCAGGGCCACGGAGACGGCGGTCGAGGAGGTCAGGTTCGTCCTCTTCGACGAGCGGGCGTACGAGGCGTTCGCGGCGCAGCTCCCCTGATCGGCCGCTCGTTCACGCGACCCCGCCGAGGCCGCGCTGTCCTTTCCGGGGCCCTTGGGGGTGGAGTGACTCCTGAGCGGGCAGATAGAAAGCATGGCATATCAGGCATTCCGGACATGTTCACCGGAGGACGCACCGTGATCACTCATCCCGCCTATGGGTGCGATCCCTGGTGCATCCGCGAGACCGGGCTCGACCTGGACGTCCTGGCACAGAGCGAATCGGTCTTCGCCCTGTCCAACGGACACATCGGCTGGCGAGGCAACCTCGAGGAGGGGGAGCCGCACGGACTGCCCGGCTGCTACCTCAACGGCGTCCACGAAGTACATCCGCTGCCCTACGCCGAGGCCGGATACGGCTTCCCGGAATCCGGCCAGACGGTCATCAACGTCACCGACGGCAAGCTCATCCGCCTCCTGGTCGACGACGAGCAGGTCGACCTGCGCTACGGGCGTCTCCTCTCGCACGAACGGGTCCTCGATCTGCGGGCCGGAGTACTGCACCGCGTCTGCGAATGGGTCTCGCCGGTGGGAAAGGCCGTCCGTGTCCGCTCCACCCGCCTGGTGTCCTTCACCCACCGGGCCGTCGCCGCGATCGCCTACGAGGTGGAGCCGCTGGACGACGAGGTGCGCGTCGTCATCCAGTCCGAACTCGTCGCCAATGAGCCCATGCCGCAGCCCAGCGACGATCCGAGGGTCGCCGCCGCCCTGGAATCGCCGCTACGGCCCGAGGAGCACCACGCCGAAGGGGCCCGGCTGCGCCTGATCCACCGCACCGAGCGGAGCGGACTGCGGGTCGCGGCCGCCGCCGACCACATCGTGCAGGGGCCGGCATCCACGCAGACAGCCGCAGAGAGCGCGCACGACGTCGCCCGGTTCACCGTCATCGCCGACCTCAGACCGGGCGAGAAGCTCCGCCTGGAGAAGCTGGTCTCCTACGCCTGGTCCTCGCTGCGCTCACTGCCGTCCCTGAGGGACCAGGCGGAGGCCGCGCTCGCCGAGGCGCGCAGCACGGGCTGGCACGGCCTGGCCAACGAGCAGCGCGCGGTGCTGGACGACTTCTGGGCCCACGCCGACGTGGAGGTGGACGGCGACGCGGAGATCCAGCAAGCCGTCCGCTTCGCGCTCTTCCATGTGCTGCAGGCCGCCGCCCGGGCCGAGCAGCGGGCCATCCCCGCCAAGGGCCTGACGGGTTCCGGTTATGACGGGCACGCCTTCTGGGACACGGAGACCTACGTCCTGCCGGTGCTCATCTTCGCCCACCCGCGCAGCGTCACCGCGGCGCTGCGCTGGCGCCAGGACACCCTGCCCGCGGCCCGTGCCCGTGCCCGGCAACTGGGTCTCGAGGGGGCGGCCTTCCCATGGCGCACCATCGACGGCGCGGAATGCTCCGGTTACTGGCCGGCCGGTGCCGCGGCCTTCCACATCAACGCCGACATCGCCCATGCCGTCCTGCGCTACGTCTCGGTCTCCGGCGACGAGGACTTCGAACGGGACACCGGCGTGGAACTCCTGGTGGAGACCGCCCGGTTGTGGCGCTCCCTCGGTCACCACGACTCCCAGGGCCGCTTCCACATCGACGGCGTCACCGGCCCCGACGAGTACAGCGCGGTCGCGGACGACAACACCTACACCAATCTGATGGCCCAGGAGAACCTGCGTGCCGCCGCCGATGCCGCGGAACGCCACCCCGAGCAGGCCGCCGCGCTCGGTGTGACCGAGGACGAGACGGCCGCATGGCGCACCGCCGCAAAGGCGATGACCGTCCCCTACAACAGCGCCCTCGGCATCCACGAGCAGTCGGCGGACTTCACCCGCCACCAGGTCTGGGACTTCTCCCGCACCCGGCCGGAGGACTACCCGCTGCTGCTGCACTACCCCTACCTCCAGATCTACCGGAAGCAGGTGGTCAAACAGGCGGACCTCGTGCTGGCGATGTACCTGCGCGGCGACGCCTTCGACGAGGGCGAGAAGGCACGGAACTTCGCCTACTACGAACCGCTCACCGTCCGTGACTCCTCCTTGTCGGCGAGCGTGCAGGCCGTCATCGCAGCCGAGGTCGGCCACCTGCGCCTGGCCTACGACTACCTCGGCGAGGCGGCGCTGATGGACTTGGACGACCTGGAGAACAACACCCGCGACGGCCTGCACATCGCGTCCCTGGCGGGCTCCTGGATCGCGCTGGTCGCCGGCTTCGGCGGCATGCGCTACCACTCCGGAACGCTGTACTTCGCGCCCCGGCTGCCCGAGGGTCTCAGCCGGCTGGCCTTCTCGGTCCACGTTCGCGGCCAGTGCCTCCGGGTGGAGATCACCGACTCCCGGGCCACGTACACGCTCGTGAAGGGGGAATCGGTCCGGATCAGGCACTACGGGGAGCCGCTGACCGTGGCCGGCGACGCCGCGCAGACCCGTCCGGTGAAACCGTCGCCCCCCTTGCCGCAGCCTTCGCAGCCGCCCGGACGCCACCCCGAGCGCCCCCACTGACACAAAGGCCTCGAGCCGGCGCTCTGCGGGGACGGCCTCGGAGACGATCGCGGCAGCGGCACCGGCGATCGGGGTAACGGCAGGTCGCCCCAACCACATGTCGGATTTCCGCCAGCCCGGCGCGCTCCGGTGCCCGATGCTTGAGACATGCGGAACGCGATGCACACCGACCGGGAGCGCTGTGTGCGCGCCGTCCAGTCCAAGGACGCGCGCTTCGACGGCTGGTTCTACACAGCGGTCCTGACCACGCGGATCTACTGCCGCCCCAGCTGCCCGGCGGTACCGCCCAAGCCGGAGAACATGACGTTCTACCCGAGCGCCGCCGCCTGCCAGCAGGCCGGGTTCCGGGCCTGCAAGCGGTGCCGCCCGGACACCAGCCCCGGCTCCCCGGAGTGGAACCAGCGCGCCGACCTCGTCGCCCGCGCCATGCGGCTGATCGGCGACGGCGTCGTGGACCGCGAGGGCGTGCCCGGCCTCGCCGCCCGCCTCGGCTACAGCACCCGCCAGATCGAGCGCCAGCTCCTCGCCGAGCTCGGCGCCGGACCGCTCGCGCTCGCCCGGGCACAGCGCGCCCAGACCGCCCGGCTGCTCATCGAGACGACCGGGCTGCCGATGGCGGATATCGCGTTCGCGGCCGGGTTCTCCTCGATCCGCACCTTCAACGACACCGTTCGCGAGGTCTTCGCGCTCTCCCCGAGCGAGTTGCGCGCCCGTCTGCCCCGGCAGACGGTGGCCGCACCGGGCGTCCTCAGCCTCAGGCTGCCGTTCCGCGCCCCGCTCAATCCCGACAACCTCTTCGGCCACCTCGCCGCCACCGCCATACCCGGCGTGGAGGAATGGCGCGACGGCGCCTACCGGCGCACGCTCCGGCTGCCGTACGGACACGGCATCGTGGCGCTGACCCCGCGGCCCGACCACATCGCCTGCCGCCTCAGCCTCAGCGACATGCGCGACCTGGCCGTCGCCATCAGCCGTTGCCGCCGCATGCTCGACCTGGACGCCGACCCGGTCGCCGTCGACGACCAGCTGCGCACGGACCCGGTGCTGGCGCCCCTCGTCGACAAGGCCCCCGGCCGCAGGGTGCCGCGCACCGTCGACGAGGCCGAGTTCGCCGTACGGGCCGTCCTCGGCCAGCAAGTCTCCACGGCCGCCGCACGCACCCACGCGGCCCGCCTGGTCACCGCGCACGGTGAGGCCGTCGAGGACCCCGAAGGCGGCCTCACCCACCTCTTCCCGGCACCGGAGGCCCTCGCCGCACTCGACCCCGAGTCACTGGCGATGCCCCGCACCCGCCGGACGACCTTCACGACCCTCGTCCGTCAACTCGCCGAGCGATCCATCCACCTGGGCGTCGAGAGCGACTGGGAGGAGACCCGCGCCCGGCTTCTCGCACTGCCCGGCTTCGGCCCCTGGACGGTCGACGTGATCGCCATGCGCGCCCTCGGCGACCCCGACGCCTTCCTGCCCACCGACCTCGGCATCAGGCGCGCCGCACAGGAACTCGGCCTGCCGTCGACCCCGGCGGCACTCACCGCACGCGCGGCGGCCTGGCGGCCGTGGCGGGCGTACGCGGTCCAGTACCTGTGGGCGACGGACAGCCACCCGATCAACTTCCTTCCGGTATAAGGACACACAGTGAAGCAGCACACGATCATCGACAGCCCCTACGGCCCCCTCACCCTGGTCGCCGACGACGGCGTCCTGTGCGGCCTCTACATGACCGACCAGCGCCACCGCCCATCGGAGGAGACCTTCGGTGAGCGGAAGGAGGGTGCCTTCGCCGAAGCGGAGGAGCAGCTGGAGGCCTACTTCTCAGGCGAGTTGAAGGACTTCACCCTCGAACTGCGCATGAACGGCACCCCGTTCCAGCGCGACGTCTGGGAGCAGCTGCGCCGCATCCCCTACGGCGAGACCCGCTCCTACGGCCAACTGGCCGACGCCCTCGGCAAGCCCGGCGCCTCCCGCGCGGTGGGCCTGGCCAACGGCAGGAACCCCATCGGCATCATCGTCCCCTGCCACCGGGTCATCGGTGCGAGCGGCGGCCTGACGGGCTACGGCGGCGGACTGGACCGCAAGCGCCGACTGCTGGAGTTCGAACGGGGATCGGCGTTGTTCTAGAACTGCCCACCCTTCCCGGAGACTCTCCGCCACGGCTTTGTCCAGCACCTCCGGGTCCAGCCGCTCGCCGGACATCACGGTCGCCGACTTCAGGATCCCGCCGCACTCCAGGCACGGCGGGTCGTCGTCCCCGGCGTCGACGCGGGCCGACGCGTCCTCCATCGGGCCACGTGCAGGGCACTGCGTGCGTCGCAAGGCGTACGTGGATGTGAGACATCCTGCTTGTAGGAGAGGCCGAGGGCGTCGGCAGATCGGTACCCCGTTGGCCTAGCAGCGATGGTGATGTGCAGCCGACTGCGTCCAAGCTCGTATAGCGACCCCACGGTTTGTGGGCATGGAACTCGGTGGGTTTGCCCACCGGCATCCCGGCGGCCGCGGCCTCGTCGTGACCTCACCCGGGCCTGTGCACCGCAGCCCGCGTCGTACGAACACCGGATTCACGCCCGGGCGATACGGCCACAGTTCGGCACACGCAACGGCTCGCGCGACCGCGAGGAGGACCATGGTGGCACTCACTGAGAGTGATCTGCTCGACGCCGGTGACGACCGCCTCGTGGAAGTGTTCGGTGCGAGCCCGGCGGGTGACATTCCCAAGGGTCCGCTGCAGGGCACCGGCATCGTGCGGTGGGGAGGCGGTTGGCTCGCACGTCCCCTGGCCTGGCTGGTGCGCATGGCCGTATGGCGAGGCAAGGTCTTCGTCTCTGAGGGCTACCTGAGTAACCGGATGACCCCGTTCGACGTGCTCGCCGTGGTGGCTCAGGTCTACAAGGGGCCGAGCCTGATGGACGAGCAGGAGTGCATCGTCATCGACTACTCCAGGATGTCCCTCGTCGCCCGCGGGGTACGCGACGAGATGCGCCAGGTCGGCCAGGGGCTGTACCTCGGTGTGGTCTGGCTGTTCGGGCTCAGGGTCGGCTGGTTCGCCCTCAGGGTGCCGGAGGTCGACCGCACACTTCCGGGGGCCGGGGGAGCCGCAGCCGGGTAGCCGCAGCGGTGGGCCCGCCCCGTACCCGACTTGTCCGCGCCCGCCTCGAAAGGTGGCGGCGAGCCGGCCTTGGAGGCGGCCTCGGGAGGAGCTTCGCGGACGTGGACCCTGCCCTTCGCCCGGCCGTCCGAGCCGACCACTCCAGTGAAAGGTTCACCAGCGATGAGCTCTTCTGGCATGTCCGTCCGCAGACCAGCGCCCGCAGGTCGCTTCCGCCGGAGGCGAAGGAGGAAGGGGCCATCGCTGAGGGCTTCAGCCGCTGCAGCAGCCTCGGCGGCCATGCTTCTGGGCGCGGCGAACGTCCCGCCGGCGGCACCGAGTGCCGGTCCCGGCCCGTTGCACGGCACCGTCACAGGCGCGGGCAAGCCGCTTCAGGGCGCCCAGGTCACACTCTTCGCCGGCTCCCGGTCAGGGGTCAGGGAGTTGGGCCGTGCGACGACCGACGCCGCCGGTTCCTTCGAGGTCCCGTACGCTCGACCCGCTGCCGGGGTGTTGTACGTGGAGGCCACACCGGCCCATGCACGGCGCCTACGACTACGCTCCGTGGTAGCGGTCGGTGAGGGCGGTGGAGTTCCCGCACGGACGGCGAGCCGGATACGGGTCAACGAACTCACCACGGTCGCCGCCACCTACGCCCTGGCCCAGTTCACCGGCCCACACGGTATCGACGGGCCAAGCCCAGGGCTGCAGAACGCCGCAGCGACAACGTTCAACCTCGTCGACCCGGTCACCGGCAAGCCCGGCGGGGTGGTCACGGACGCCAACAACGGCAACACCAACGAAACCCTGGCCACACTCAACACGCTCGCCAACCTGGTCTCCCTCTGCGCGTCGGAAACGACGCGGTGCGAGAGCCTGCTCCGGCTGGCGACACCCCCCGGCGGCGCGGCTCCCCCGGACACCGCACAGGCGGTGCTGAACCTGGTCCGCAACCCCACACTGTCCCCGACAGGGCTCTACGACCTGGCGCGTGCCGTGAACCATTACGCCCCGGCGCTCACCGCGCCGCCCACGGCCTGGATACTGGCGCTGCGCTACACCGACACCGACCTGTACGCCCCCGGTCGTATCGCCTTCGACGCCAAGGGCAACGTCTGGGCGTCCAACAACTGGCTGCCCGGCACCCGGAAGCCGAGCCCTTATGTCAGCGTGCTCGACCCGACGGGTCGCCCGGTCCTGGGCAGCCCGATCCAAGGTGGCGGCATGAAGGGCGGTGACTGGGGTGCCGCGGTCGCCCCCGACGGCACCGTCTGGATGAGCAGCTATGGAGGCAACTCGGTGGCGCATTACTCGGCCACCGGCAAGCCGCTGTCGCCTGCCGCGGGGTGGAGTAACGGCGGTCTCATCCACCCGCAGGGAATCGCGGTGGACCAGCGGGGCAATGTGTGGATCGCGAACAACTACGGCCTGGAAACCGCACCGGGCCAGGGCGACGTGGTCGTCTACCCGCACGGTGACCCGTCCAAGGCGATCAAGATCACCGGCGGCGGTCTCAACCACCCCTTCGCCGTTCAGATCGACGGCTTCGGGCGGGCCTGGGTCAGCAATGCCGGCCTCGGCGGCGCCCGGCTGGTGAACACGCCCCTGGCGCCTCTCATCGGCAAGTTCGGCGGCAGCGTCACCGTGATCGGGCCTGACTTCAAGCCCACGACGACCTCGCCCATCGAGAGCAGCTCATTCAAGTGGCCCCTCGGCATCGCCATCGATTCCAAGAACAACGCCTGGCTCAACAGCTACTTGAGCAACGCGGTCACCCGACTCGCGCCCGACGGGAGCGTCGCAGGCGTGTACAAACTGCCCGAGACGACTCTTCCCTGGTCGGTAGCCGTCGACGGATCCGACCGCGTGTGGGTCGCCGGCTTCCTCACCCCGGGGGTGTGGACGCTGTGCGGCGCCACCACCAGTGCCTGTCCACCCGGCAGCACCACCGGCACCGTCCTGTCACCCTCGCAGGGCTTCAGGAACAAGGCGATGCAGCACCTCACCGCAGTCCAGATCGATCAGTCCGGCAACGTCTGGCTGGCCGACAACTGGTCGCACATCCTCCCACCCGCCGGCGGCACAGGGCTGGTGGAACTGATCGGACTCGCCACCCCGGTCTGCACACCGCTCACCCCCGTCCCGACGCGACCCTCCTCAGTCACCCCCACCCCCTGCACCTACCGGATCACGGCAGCCGATCCGCCCACCGGCAAGCGGACCGGCACCTCCACGGTGCAGCCCGGGGACACCCTCGGCAGCATCACCCCGGGGCAGCGCCCCACTGCTCACTGAACAAGCCCAGCAGCTTGGGGAGTGCGGTGCCGATCGGCTCCCGTACGACCTCGTCGGCCCGGTCGTCGTACGGCGTCGGCTCGGCGTTGACGATGATCAGCCGGGCCCCGTGGTCGGCGGCCAGGCCGGCGAGAGCGGCGGCGGGATGGACCTGGAGGCTGCTGCCGACCGCGATGAACACCGTGCACACCTTGGTGATCGCGACGGCCTCGCCCAGCACCTCCGGGTCCAGCCGCTCGCCGAACATCACGGTCGCCGACTTCAGGATCCCGCCGCACTCCAGGCACGGCGGGTCGTCCTCCCGGGCCTCGACCCGGGCCAGCGCGTCCTCCATCGGGCCGCGTGCATGGCACCGCGTGCAGACCACGCTGCGGGCGGTGCCGTGCAGTTCGAGCACCTTGCGGGCGGGCATCCCGGCGAGCTGGTGCAGCCCGTCCACGTTCTGCGTGATCACCCGCACGGGCACCCCGGACCGCTCCAGCCCGGCCACGGCCCGGTGCGCGGCGTTCGGCTCGGCGTTCAGGGCCTGGTTCTGCCGCCGCATCTGCCACGAGCGCCGCCGGATCTCCGGATCGCTCATGTAGGACGCGTACGTCACGAGCTTCTCGGCCTCGGGGTCCCGTCGCCACAGCCCGTTCGGTCCGCGATAGTCGGGGATGCCGGAGTCGGTGGAGATACCGGCGCCGCTGAGGACGGCGACGAGAGGCCTGGTCATGTCACCGAGAGTAGGACGGCTGATCTCGGTGGGGCGAACGGATGACGCGGCCGGCGTCAGCCGACCCGGTGGCCGTTCTCCAGCTCCGCCGTGCCCGCGCCGTCCGCGAGCACGTCGAGGGCGGCGAGCACGCGGCGGCCGAGGGAGCCGGGCAGGTGGTCGGTGAGCTCCTCGCGGGGCACCAGACGCCAGGAGAGCAGTTCCTCCTCCTGCAGCCGGATCGCCTTGAGGTCGTCCTTACCGAGGATCCCGCCGTCGTACAGGTAGGCGACCAGGGGCGGGCGTCCCGCCCCGTGCACCCAGTCGACCGCGAGCAGCCGGCCCAGCTCGCGGTCGAGGCCGATCTCCTCCAGCGTCTCGCGGCGCGCACCCTGACGCGGGGTCTCGCCGTCGTCCGACTCGATGGTGCCGCCCGGGAGCGCCCAGCCCTCACGGTAGTTCGGCTCGACGAGCAGCACCCGGCCTTCGGCGTCGCGGAAGAGGGCGGCCGCGCCCGACAGGACACGGGGGAGGGACGCGATGTACGCAGCGAAGTCTGGAGTCGTCATCCAGGAAGGGTAACCACTGCCGGGTCAGGAGACGGCGGACGTCAGGTACGTCAGGTACACACCTCCCGCGCAGTCGGGCATCGTCCGAAGAGTCCAGCGGCCTTCCACCGTCCGGGAGGAGAAGTTCGACTCGGCGTCGTCCTCCTCCACCTCGCCCTCCTTCAGCGCGTATCCGGCCTTGGGGAGGTGTTTCTGCAGGAAGGCGAGCGCTGAGTCGAAGCCGCCGCGGACGACGGTGGACACGACCAGCCGGTCGCCGGTGCGGTGCTCCACCGAGGTCACGACCGCGCCCTCGGGCACCGGCAGGTCGGCCGGGAAGTCCTTGGGCAGCGGAAGTGAGGCGGCGGTGGGGCAGCCGCCGGGCGGCGGTGCGGAGGCGGCCTCCACGGCCGGCCGCTCCGACGGCTCACTCGCGGCCGAGCACCCGGTGACGGCCGCCAGGGTGAGGACGCAGCCGGCCAGCGCGGCGGCGGGCGGGAACGGCTTCACCTATCGGCCTCCCTCGGTCTTCTTGTGCTTGCCGGCGACCATGGCGTCGTACGCGCCGTACAGCGTGTTGCCGGAGGACTGGCGGGCGATGGAGGCCAGCGCGTCGTAGTTCTGCGCGCCCCCGGTGGCGCAGGCACCGGTGCAGCCGTCGGCGTAGGCGACGAGCACGCGGCCCTGGGCGTCGAGGGTGACGTCGATGAAGTCCAGAAGGTTGCGGTCCTGGCCGCAGGTGGTGCCGCCGGTGCAGATGGACCCCCTCTGGACCGGGTCGGTGGGGGTGGCGTCGACGGTGACCCAGGACTGCCCGCCGTCATAGGTGGTGGCCACGTACAGGTGCCAGACGCCCTTGAAGCCGGCCGTGTCCTGGTAGTCGCCCCCGGTGGTGGTGCCCAGGAAGGCGAAGGCGGCGCGGTTGTCGTCACCCGCGGTCACGGCCGGGAAGACGATGTTCTTGATGCCGAGGGCCGCGCCGACGTTCTGGTCGTACAGCCACGTCCTGCCCTTGTCGTGGCTGACGGCGATCCGCGCGGTGCCGTCGCTGCTCTGGTAGCCCATGTAGACGGTCCCGCCGGCGCCGACCCCCACGCTCGGGTCGGAGTCACCGGGGGTGCTGGAGGGGTTCTTGCGGACGGTCCACGTCAGCCCGTTGTCCTCGGACACGGCCACGGCCTGGTTGCCGCCGCAGCCCTTGTTGGGCACGTAGACCGTGCCGTCCGGGGCGACCTTCACATGCCCGTGCAGTCCGCCGCAGTCCAGCAGGGAGTACATCGGGACGGCCGGCCCGTACGTCAGACCGCCGTCCCGGCTGACCGCGCAGGAGGCGTCGGCGATGTCCTGGGAGCAGTAGTAGACGGCGTCGGGGTAGGAGGTGAGGGCACCAGGACCGCCCGGCGCGAAGGGGCCGCCGCCGATCGTCTGGTGGTCGACTCCCGAGTTGATGCCCGAGCCGCCCGTCGGTGTCCACGTCTCGCCGTCGTCGTCGGTGTAGCAGGTCAGGGCGGTCTTCCCGGCGAGCTGCGACTCGAAGGTGCGATGGGTGGCCGGGTCGGTGAACAGGATCGGGTCGAGGCTGGTGAGGCTGCCCTGGGGGCAGCCGCCCGCCGCGTTCGCGCTCTTGTCCTGCCAGGTGGCGGTGCCCGCGCCGTCGTAGGTGACCTTGAGCGTCGAGGTGTAGGCCTGGAACATCGCGGCGCCGGTCGCGCGGTCGACACCGATCGAGGGTTCACCGGCGTTGTGCGCGTCCGCGATGCTGTCCGGTGCCGAGGAGTCGGCGTACGTCGGCGGGGTCGCCGTACTCGGCGGCGGATCGGCCGGGTCGGTGACCAGGCCCGCGGTGCCGGTGAAGCCGTCGCCGAGCGGTGCGTACGGCACCACGCGCACGGTGTACGACGCCGTCACCGCCGGGAGCAGCACGGTCTCGGGGTCGCTGCTGGAGGCCGAGGCGGCCACGACGTGACCGCTGGAGTCGAGGACGTACAGGTCGAAGTCGGCGGCGCTGTCAGGCCACTTGATGTCGATGCGCAGGCTGTGACCGGTGTCGTAGCCGGTGGGCACCGTCACCTTCAGCGCATAGTCGTCGCACAGTTGCGGGTCGCCGCAGCTGACGGTGCCCGTGGTGCCGGAGACGTTCGGGACGGCGAAGGGTCCGCCGCTCCATGTGGTGGTGGGCGCGGTGTCGCTGACCGATCCGGAGGCTGGAGTGGCGGCGTCGGCCGACACACCGGGCAGGGCGCCGGCCACGAGAGCCACCAACCCTACGGCGACAGACCACCGCGACCGCGGGTGGCGGTGACGACGGAGCACGGAGAAGAGAGCCACAAGTACCTCGAGGGTTCGCGAGTCGGACGAAGGGCGGTGGTGCGGGGCGGTACGGGTGGTGCCTTCGTCTGCTCTACGGGGAAGTGGGGGCCGTCCGTCGCGCGGAAGTCGAACGTTTTTCGGACGGGCTCCGACTCGCTCAGGCGGCCTCGGCTTCCGCGAGCCGCAGGGTCCGTTCCGCCAGCTCGCTGATGCGGACACCGTCGAAGCCGAAGACGGCGCTGCGGACCGTGTCCTCCAAGGGGTCCTTCCACCGCGCGGGGATCGCTTCCGCGCCGGTGAGGACGCCCGCGACCGAGCCCGCGGTCGCGCCGTTGGAGTCGGTGTCCAGGCCGCCGCGCACAGTCAGCGCGATCGTGCGGGTGAAGTCGCCGTCGCCGTACAACAGCCCGGCCGTGATGACACCCGCGTTCGGAACGGTGTGGATCCAGCCGAGCCCGGCGGTCTCCTCCGAGACCGCGTCCAGCGTCTCCTCCCAGCTCAGCCGGGTCTCGTGGAGCGAGATCACCCGGCGTACGGTGCGGGCGAGGCGGCTGCTCGCGGGGATCACCGTCAGCGCGGTGTCGAGCGCGTGCCGGACGGTGGGCGCGGTGAACGCCGCCGAGATCAGCGCGGCCGCCCACATCGCCCCGTACACCCCGTTCCCGGTGTGCGACAGGACCGCGTCCCGGCGGGCCAGCGAGGCGGCGCGGCGCGGGACGCCCGGGCTGGTCCAGCCGTAGACGTCGGCGCGGATCAGGGCGCCGATCCACTCCTGGTAGGGGTTGTCGTAGGTGGCCGTCAGCGGGGGTTTGAGGCCGCCCGCGAGATTGCGGTAGGCGGCCCGCTCGGCCGTGAACGTCTGCAGATACGGCAGCCTGAGCAGCCACTGGTCGCCGACCTGCTCGGTGCTGAAGCCGAAGCCGTGCGTCTCCAGCAGGTCCAGGCCCAGGACGGCGTAGTCGACGTCGTCGTCGCGGCAGCTGCCGTGGATGCGACCGCGTACGCACTGACGCCACTCGGGGCGCAGGTCGAGGGCGTCGCTCTCGGTGGCGGGCTCGGGCAGGTAGTCGGTGAGCGGCAGTGCCGAGGCCTGCCGCAGATAGCGGTCGATGCGCTCCCTCGTCCACACATCGCCCCGCTCGACCGGCTTGCCGAGCATGTTGCCGGCGATCCGGCCCAGCCAGCCGCCGAGGACGCGGTCCGCGAGATCGGTGCCCACAGGGGTCATGGCTGAAGGTCTACCCGATTCCGGGCGCGCTCGCGCGGGTTCCGGGGGCCGGACGGGGCATGACGGCGCAGGTGCGGTGCGGTTAGGGTCACAGCGGCGCGGCTGCCCTGCCGTGTTCGATGTGTGCGGGGCTCGGAGAGCGAGGGGATTGCAGGTGGCGGACGCTGCAGTGAACGACACGCGAACGGTACAGCGGGTGCTCATCGCCGCGGACAAGTTCAAGGGGTCGCTGACGGCCGTCCAGGTCGCGGAGCGGGTGACCGCGGGGCTGCGCAGAGTCGTGCCGGACCTCGAGGTGGAGGCGCTGCCCGTGGCCGACGGGGGCGACGGGACGGTGGCCGCGGCGGTCGCGGCCGGGTTCGAACGACGTGAGGTGCGGGTCGCGGGGCCGCTCGGGCACGAGGTGACGGCGGCGTTCGCGCTGCGCGGCGACACGGCGGTCGTGGAGATGGCGGAGGCGAGCGGGCTGCAGCGGCTGCCCGCCGGGGTCTTCGCACCGCTGACGGCGTCCACGTACGGGTCCGGTGAGCTGCTGCGGGCCGCGCTGGACGCGGGGGCGCGGACGATCGTGTTCGGGGTCGGCGGGAGCGCGACGACGGACGGGGGCGCGGGGATGCTGACGGCGCTCGGGGCGCGGTTCCTGGACGCGGAGGGCGAGCCGGTGACGCCCGGGGGCGGGGGACTGGCGGAGCTGGCCCGTGCCGACCTGTCCGGCCTGGACCCGCGGCTGGCCTCGGTCGACCTGGTCCTCGCGAGCGATGTGGACAATCCGCTGACGGGGCCGAAGGGTGCCCCGGCGGTGTACGGACCGCAGAAGGGGGCTTCGCCGGACGACGTGGCGACGCTGGACGCGGCGCTCGCGCACTTCGCGAAGGTACTGGAGGAGGCGATCGGGGCGCGAGCAGCGGAGTACGCGGTGGCGCCGGGGGCCGGGGCCGCGGGCGGCATCGGGTACGGGGCCCTGCTCCTCGGGGCGCGGTTCCGCCCCGGCATCGAGGTGATGCTGGACGTCCTGGGCTTCGCACCGGCGCTCGAGCGGGCCTCGCTGGTGATCACGGGCGAGGGCTCGCTGGACGAGCAGACGCTGCACGGGAAGGCCCCGGCCGGGGTCGCGGCGGCGCGCGCGCGCGGCGGGCAAGGAGGTCGTGGCGGTCTGCGGCCGCCTGGCCCTGCCGGGGGAGGCCTTGGCCCAGGTCGGCATCCGCCGGGCGTACCCGCTGACGGAGGCGGAACCGGACGTGGCGAAGTGCATCGCTGAGGCGGGCCCGATCCTGGAACGTGTGGCGGAACGGATCGCCCGGGACCACCTGGGCTGAGGCAGGGCTCCTCGCTGGTGGCAGGGGCTGTGCGGCTGCGGTGCCGGCAGGGACCGCGGTGGCGGCTGGTGGGCGGTCCCTGCCGGCTGCTCGGGGCGGTCAGCGGTTGATCATGTCCCGGGTCTGGGCGTAGACCGTGGTGTCTGTGAGCAGGTCGGTGTGGCTGAGGCAGGCGGTCTCGCTGTTGGCCGCGCCGGACAGGGACACGGAACTGTCCGGGTTGATCACCGTGTCGCAGGGCGACCACCAGGTTGCGTAACGGGGCGAGCCCGGTGTCTCGTCGCCGGAGTTCAGGGCGGTGAGGAAGCTGGAGCCGATGCGCATCTCGGTGCAAGAGGTGTCGAAGCAGCTGTTGGCGGTGTCCGTCCCGTGGTTAGGGCCGCCCAGTGACACCCAGGCGTCGACCTTCGAGGTCCCGCCGAGGTTCTTCAGGTAGTAGCGCGAGGAGAGCCCTCCCATGGAGTGGCTGACGATGTCGACCTTGGTGGCGCCGGTTGCCGCGAGGAGACGGTCGACCTCGGTGGACAGCTGCTGGGCGGTCGTGGAGTTCGACTGGTGCCAGTCATAGGACCACTGGTCGAGGTAGGAGGACGGCCAGCCGTCCGCGTTGAAGCGGCCGGCCATCGTGTTCCAGTTGCTGCCGTCACCGGTGTAGCCGTGCACGAAGAGGATGGGATCGCTGGTGGAGTCGAAGGTGGAACTGCTTGACGCCTGGGCGGGACCCGACGCCTGGACGGCGAGGAGGACACCGGCCGCGGCGACTGCCGCGGCCACGAGGGGTCTCTTCACGGGGGAGCCTCACAATGAGGGGAGATGCGCTCGACGGCGCGTTCTGACGGGGACTGCGCTGGGCGTTTCCCGGGTCTCGGGAGCCGTACTGAGGGCACGCGGGGGGCGCGCGGAGGGGACGCTCGCCGCAGCCGCATGGGGGAGGACACCGGTGTCGTCGAGGGGTGACGTGAGCGTACTGACCGGTAGGTATGGTTGGTCAAGAGTCGTGCGCGGGGTTTTTCGCCAGGCCGATACCGGGGCGTGGGAGGAGCGCGGACGGTAGCGGCACCGGTGTCCGGCACCAAAGGGAAGGGCCCCGAACCCAACCGGGTTCGGGGCCCTTCCCTTGCTTGCGTACGCGACCGCTACGGCAACTGCGCCGCCCGCGCCTCCCGGCGATTGCCACGGAAGTTGTTCACCCGGCGTGCCGTGGCGAACAGCGGGATCACCGCGCCCATGACCAGCTGCAGCGCGCAGCCCGTCTGAAGCAGCAGCTGACCGCTCGGCGCGTCGAAGGCCCACGCCGCCAGCAGTCCCATCGACAGGACGATCCACGACAGCATCGCCACCGCGAGCCGGCCCCGCGGCTTCGGGTACTCCACCCGGCTCACCATCAGCCACGCCGTCCCCAGGATCGCCAGCAGCGTGGCGAAGAACGGCAGCTCCAGCAGGACGATCGAGACGACCGTCAGCGCGCCGAACGGCGACGGCATCCCCTGGAACATCCCGTCCTTCATCGTCACGCACGAGAAGCGCGCAAGGCGAAGCACCACCGCCAGCAGCACCACGATCGCACCGACCGCGGCCACCCTCTGGTGCGCGTCGTCCGCCACCATGCCGTAGACCAGCACGAAGTACGCCGGCGCCAGGCCGAAGCTGATCAGGTCCGAGAGGTTGTCCAGCTCGGCGCCCATCGGCGACGACCGCAGCTTCCTCGCCACCAGGCCGTCGAACAGGTCGAAGACCGCCGCGCACAGCATCAGGATGACCGCCGTGGCCGCGCTGTGCCGGGCCATGCCCGCCGACTCGTCGTTGCCCGTCAGGTGCGGGATGAGGATCCCGGTGGTGGTGAAGTACACCGCCATGAACCCGCACGTGGCGTTGCCGAGGGTGAGCGTGTCCGCTATTGAGAGGCGGAGCGAGAGGGGCATCTCCTCCTCGTCGTCCACCTCGGCGGCCTCCGGCACCCAGCCGGACTGGGTATCGGGATCAATCACGGTCAAGGCGCGTCACCCCAGCCACGGTCTTCTGGCCGACCTCCACCGCGATCTCGACACCCTCGGGGAGGTAGATGTCGACACGCGAGCCGAAACGGATCAGGCCGATACGGTCGCCCTGCTCCACCTTCGTGCCCTGGGGGAGGTAGGGGACGATGCGGCGGGCCACCGCGCCG
Organism: Streptomyces cynarae; assembly: GCF_025642135.1. NCBI lineage: Bacteria > Bacillati > Actinomycetota > Actinomycetes > Kitasatosporales > Streptomycetaceae > Streptomyces > Streptomyces cynarae. Next base: position 7,086,034 of record NZ_CP106793.1, read on the forward strand.
GCGATCTGGATCATCTCGATGTCACCGAGTTCGGTGTCGAAGTGCCAGACGACGCGCTCGTTGTTCTCGCTCTCCTTGTTGAAAGCGGGAACGAAACCGCCCGGGATGTGCTCGACCGACGTCACCGTGCCGGCCAGCGGCGCACGGTTGACGTGGACGTTCAGGGGGCTCATGAAGATCGCGACGCGGGTGCGGCCGTCCTTCCACGGCATGATGCTCTGCACCACACCGTCGGCGGGCGAGATGACCCGGCCCTGGGTGATCTCGCGCTCCGGGTCGCGGAAGAACCACAGCATGCCCGCCGCGAGTGCGGTGGCGGGCACGGCCACGGCCTTCGCGGCGCCGGGCGGCGCGCGCGGGCCAGGCTGAGGGCTGCGGTGGCAACGGTCGGGAGAAGCCACGGCGATGCTCCGCGCGCGAGGCGGACCCGGCCGCGTGGTGCAGAGGTTTGGCTGTGGGGCATGGATGACCTTCGTAGCGAGTGATGCCGCGCTTCAATGGGGGACGGCGGCTTTCCGGCCGATCGTACCGGTCACGGACCACAACTGGGCAAGCCAGAAGGCCGAGTCGACGGCCGAAGAGTGTTGACGGGGTGTGATCTTCTTCGCGAAGAAAACACCCCGTATCGGCATATCTAACCCTGGAGTCGATACTCTTCGAGCAGTCGGCGACCGATGATCATTTTCTGGATTTCGGCGGTACCTTCACCGATCAGCAGCATCGGGGCCTCGCGGTAGAGGCGCTCGATCTCGTACTCCTTGGAGAAGCCGTAGCCGCCGTGGATCCGGAAGGCGTCCTCCACGACCTCCTTGCAGTACTCGGAGGCGAGGTACTTCGCCATCCCCGCTTCGAGGTCGTTTCGTTCACCGGAGTCCTTTTTGCGTGCCGCGTTCACCATCATGGCATGCGCCGCCTCGACCTTGGTGGCCATTTCCGCCAGTTTGAACTGGATGGCCTGGTGCTGGGCGATCGGCTTGCCGAAGGTGTGCCGCTGCTGCGCGTACGACACGCCGAGCTCGAAGGCACGCTGAGCGACCCCGCAGCCACGGGCCGCTACGTTCACCCGGCCGACCTCGACGCCGTCCATCATCTGGTAGAAGCCCCGGCCGGTGACCCCGCCGAGCACCCGATTGGCCGGAATGCGCAGGCCGTCCATGATGAGCTCGGTGGTGTCGACCCCCTTGTAGCCCATCTTGTCGATCTTCCCGGGGATGGTGAGGCCGGGGCGGACCTCGCCGAAGCCGGGCTCCTTCTCCACCAGGAAGGTCGTCATCGACTTGTGGGGCGCGGTGCCCTCGGGGTGTCCTTCATCACTTCGTACGAGGACGGCGACGAGCGAGGACGTGCCGCCGTTGGTCAGCCACATCTTCTGGCCGGTCAGGACGTACTCGTCGCCGTCCTTGACCGCCTTCGACGTGATCGCGGACACATCGGAGCCCAGTCCCGGCTCCGACATCGAGAAGGCGCCCCGGATCTCGCCGAGCGCCATCTTCGGCAGGAAGTAGTCCTTCTGCTCCTGCGTGCCGTGCTGCTTGAGCATGTACGCCACGATGAAGTGCGTGTTGATGATGCCGGACACCGACATCCAGCCGCGGGCGATCTCCTCCACGCACAGCGCGTAGGTCAGGAGCGACTCGCCCAGACCCCCGTACTCCTCGGGGATCATCAGACCGAACAGGCCCAGCTCCTTGAGGCCGTCGACGATCTGCTGCGGGTACTCGTCGCGGTGCTCGAGCTCGGTCGCGACCGGAATGATCTCTTTGTCGACAAAGTCCCGGACGGTGGAGAGGATCTCCTGCTGGATGTCCGTCAGACCGGCGGTCTGGGCGAGTCGGGCCATGGCCTACTTCTCCTGCTGCTTCACGTAGTTAATTGGACGCTGTCGGGCGGCCCGGCTGCTCGCCGCCGCGCTCCTTGATGTACGTCTCGGTCGGCACCATCACCTTGCGGCGGAACACGCACACGAGGGTGCCGTCCTGCTTGTAGCCCTTCGTCTCGACGTGGACGATGCCGCGGTCGTTCTTCGACTTCGAGGGCCACTTGTCGAGCACGGTCGTCTCGCCGTAGATCGTGTCGCCGTGGAAGGTCGGCGCCACGTGCTTGAGCGACTCGATCTCCAGGTTGGCGATCGCCTTGCCGGAGATGTCCGGGACGGACATGCCGAGCAGCAGCGAGTAGATGTAGTTGCCCACGACGACGTTCCTGCCGAAGTCCGTCGTCTTCTCCGCATAGTTCGTGTCCATGTGGAGCGGGTGGTGGTTCATGGTGAGGAGACAGAACAGGTGGTCGTCGTACTCCGTGACCGTCTTGCCCGGCCAGTGCTTGTACGTCGCCCCGACCTCGAACTCCTCGTAGGTCCGTCCGAACTGCATGCCGCTCACGCCTCCGGGATGTCGAACTTGCTGGTGCGCTGCATGCCGGCGGCGCGTCCCTTGCCCGCGACGACCAGCGCCATCTTGCGGCTGGCCTCGTCGATCATCTCGTCGCCGAGCATCGCGGAGCCCTTCTTGCCGCCCGCCTCCGACGTGTAGTACTCGTACGCGTCCAGGATCAGCTCGGCGTGGTCGTAGTCCTCCTGGGACGGCGAGAACACCTCGTTGGCGGCGTCCACCTGACCCGGGTGGAGCACCCACTTGCCGTCGAAGCCGAGGGCGGCGGCGCGGCCGGCGACCTCACGGAAGCCGTCGACGTTGCGGATCTGGAGGTAGGGACCGTCGATCGCCTGGAGGTTGTTGGCGCGGGCGGCCATCAGGATCTTCATCAGGATGTAGTGGTAGGCGTCCGCCGGGTAGCCGGGCGGCTGCTCGCCCACGACCAGCGACTTCATGTTGATCGACGCCATGAAGTCGGCCGGGCCGAAGATGATCGTCTCGATGCGCGGGGACGCCTGCGCGATGGCGTTGACGTTGTTGAGGCCCTGGGCGTTCTCGATCTGCGCCTCGATGCCGATCCGGCCGACCTCGAAGCCCATGGTCTTCTCGATCTGCGTAAGCAGCAGGTCCAGGGCGACGATCTGCTCGGCGCTCTGCACCTTCGGCAGCATGATGCAGTCGAGGTTCGGCCCCGCGCCCTCGACCACGGTCACGACGTCCCGGTACGTCCACTCGGTCGTCCAGTCGTTGACCCGGACCACCCTGGTCTTGCCCGTCCAGTCGCCCTCGTTGAGGAACTTGACGATGGTGTGCCGCGCCTCCGGCTTGGCGAGCGGTGCGCACGCGTCCTCCAGGTCCAGGAAGACCTGGTCGGCGGGGAGGCCCTGCGCCTTCTCCAGGAAGCGGGGGTTCGAGCCCGGTACCGCCAGGCAGGAGCGCCGGGGGCGAAGGCGGTTGACGGGGGTGGTCATGCGGGGACCTCCAGGGGGTCGAGCTTGTTCGCTTTCCGGATCTCGTCGACGATACGGCCGATGATCCCGGTGATGTCGAAGTCCTTCGGGGTGAAGACCGCGGCCACTCCAGCGGCCCTGAGCTGCTCGGCGTCGCCGTTCGGGATGATCCCGCCGGCGATCACCGGGATGTCGGCCGCGCCGGCCTCGCGCAGCCGCTCCAGCACGTCGGGCACCAGCTGGGCGTGCGATCCGGACAGGATGGACAGGCCGACCGCGTGCACGTCCTCGGCGAGGGCCGCGTCCACGATCTGCTCGGGCGTCAGCCGGATGCCCTGGTAGACCACCTCGAACCCGGCGTCACGGGCCCGCACGGCGATCTGCTCGGCGCCGTTGGAGTGCCCGTCCAGGCCCGGCTTGCCGACGAGGAAGCGGAGCTTGCCGACGCCGAGGTCGCGGGCGGTGGCGTCCACCCTGCGGCGGACCTCCGCCAGCTTGGTGCCGTCCTCGGCGGCCACCGCGACGGGCGCGGACGAGACGCCGGTCGGGGCCCGGAACTCGCCGAACACCTCGCGCAGGGCCCCGGCCCACTCGCCGGTCGTGACCCCGGCGCGGGCGCACTCCAGGGTGGCCTCCATGAGGTTGTCGGTGCCCTTGGCGGCCTCCTTCAGCCGCTCCAGCGCCTTGCAGGGGCGCGGGTGGTTGAAGGGCGGCTGGTAGCGGGTGTCGCGCCAGCGCTGGAGGGACTCGACGACGCGTGCCTCCACCGCCGGGTCGACCGTCTGGATCGCGGTGTCCAGGTCGGCGGTCAGGGGGTTCGGCTCGGTCCCCTCGAATATGTTGACGCCGACGATCTTCTCCTGGCCCGACTCGATACGGGCCCGGCGTGCCGCGTGCGAGGCGACCAGCTGCGACTTGAGGTAGCCGGACTCGACGGCGGCCATCGCGCCGCCCATCTCCTGGATGTGCTCGATCTCGGCGAGCGCCGCCTCGACCAGCTCGTCCACCTTCGCCTCGATCACCTTCGAGCCCTCGAAGATGTCGTCGTACTCCAGCAGGTCGCTCTCGTAGGCGAGCACCTGCTGGATGCGCAGCGACCACTGCTGGTCCCAGGGGCGGGGCAGGCCCAGCGCCTCGTTCCAGGCGGGAAGCTGCACGGCACGCGCGCGTGCGTCCTTGGAGAGGGTGACGGCCAGCATCTCCAGCACGATCCGCTGGACGTTGTTCTCCGGCTGCGCCTCGGTCAGTCCGAGCGAGTTGACCTGGACGCCGTAGCGGAAGCGGCGGTGCTTGGGGTCCTCGATGCCGTACCGTTCGCGCGTGATCCTGTCCCAGATGCGGCCGAACGCCCGCATCTTGCACATCTCCTCGATGAAGCGGACGCCAGCGTTCACGAAGAAGGAGATACGGCCGACGACGTCGCCCATGTGCTCCTGCGGCACCTGGCCGCTGTCGCGCACCGCGTCGAGGACGGCGATCGCGGTGGACATCGCGTACGCGATCTCCTGGACCGGCGTGGCGCCCGCCTCCTGCAGGTGGTAGCTGCAGATGTTGATCGGGTTCCACTTCGGGATGTGGGAGACCGTGTACGCGATCATGTCCGTCGTCAGGCGGAGGGACGGTCCCGGCGGGAAGACGTGCGTCCCGCGGGACAGGTACTCCTTGACGATGTCGTTCTGGGTCGTCCCCTGGAGCTTGGTGATGTCCGCGCCCTGCTCCTCCGCGACGACCTGGTAGAGCGCCAGCAGCCACATGGCCGTGGCGTTGATGGTCATCGAGGTGTTCATCTGCTCCAGGGGGATGTCCTGGAACAGCCGGCGCATGTCACCGAGGTGCGAGACGGGGACCCCGACCCGGCCGACCTCGCCACGGGCGAGGATGTGGTCGGGGTCGTAGCCGGTCTGCGTCGGCAGGTCGAACGCCACCGACAGACCCGTCTGCCCCTTGGCGAGGTTGCGCCGGTACAGCTCGTTGGACGCCTCGGCCGTGGAGTGACCGGCGTACGTGCGCATGAGCCACGGCCGGTCCTTCTCTCGCCTGCCGTCGGCGGGCTGACGCTCAGTCATGGATGACCTCCGCTCGCCTCAGACGTTCCGGAAGCGGTTGATCGCGTCGATGTGCTTGGCGCGCAGCTCGTGGTCGCGCACGCCCAGGCCCTCCTCGGGCGCCAGGCACAGGACGCCGACCTTGCCCTGGTGGAGGTTGCGGTGCACGTCGTAGGCGGCCTGGCCGGTGTCCTCCAGGGAGTACACCTTCGACAGCGTCGGGTGGATCTTGCCCTTGGCGATGAGCCGGTTGGCCTCGTACGCCTCGCGGTAGTTGGCGAAGTGCGAGCCGACGATCCGCTTCAACGACATCCACAGGTAGCGGTTGTCGTACTGGTGCATGTAGCCGGACGTGGAGGCGCAGGTGACGATCGTGCCGCCCTTGCGGGTGACGTACACCGAGGCGCCGAAGGTCTCGCGGCCGGGGTGTTCGAAGACGATGTCGACGTCCTCGCCACCCGTGAGCTCACGGATGCGCTTGCCGAAGCGCTTCCACTCCTTGGGGTCCTGGGTGTTCTCGTCCTTCCAGAACCGGTAGTCCTCGGCGTTGCGGTCGATGATCAGCTCGGCGCCCATCTTGCGGCAGATCTCCGCCTTCTGCGGCGAGGAGACGACGCAGATCGGGGTGGCGCCGCCCGCGAGCGCGAACTGCGTGGCGTAGGAGCCCAGGCCGCCGCTCGCGCCCCAGATCAGGACGTTGTCGCCCTGCTTCATCTGGGCGCCGTTGCGGGAGACCAGCTGCCGGTACGCGGTGGAGTTGACCAGGCCGGGGGCCGCGGCCTCCTCCCAGCTCAGGTGGTCCGGCTTCGGCATCAGCTGGTTGGACTTGACCAGGGCGATCTCCGCGAGGCCGCCGAAGTTCGTCTCGAAGCCCCAGATGCGCTGCTCCGGGTCGAGCATGGTGTCGTCGTGCCCGTCGGGCGACTCCAGCTCGACGCTCAGGCAGTGCGCGACGACCTCGTCACCGGGCTTCCAGGCGTTCACGCCGGGGCCGGTGCGCAGGACGACGCCCGCGAGGTCGGAGCCGATGATGTGGTACGGCAGGTCGTGCCGCTTGGTCAGCGGCGAGAGCTTGCCGTAGCGCTCGAGGAAGCCGAACGTCGACAGCGGCTCGAAGATCGAGGTCCACACCGAGTTGTAGTTGACCGAGGAGGCCATGACGGCCACCAGGGCCTCGCCCGGGCCGAGCTCGGGCAGCGGGACCTCGTCCACGTGCAGTGACTTGCGGGGGTCCTTGTCGCGGGTGGGCATGCCCGCGAACATCTCCGTCTCGTCCTTGTGCACGGTGACCGCGCGGTAGGACTCGGGGAGGGGGAGGGCGGCGAAGTCGGCGGACGTGGCGGTCCCCGACTGAATGGCGTCCAGGATGTCCTTCACGGTGGTGCCTCCGGCGAATGGCGTCTTGAGGGGAGACGCTGAGGGTTACGTCGGTGTGCTGCTGCTGGTGAGAGGGGTGCCGTCGGTTCGGCGGAGGTGGTGCTGGGCAGCGCTTTGTGGCGCGGAAGTTGCCTGTGACGCAGGCGTCCGGGCGCGCTCGCCCAAGGGCTTGCGGGGACAGCCGACGTACGAAAGGTCTCTGCACGCCGGCCGCCCGGACACCATCACCGTATGGCACCCCGTGTCACCCCGCAAGGCACTGGGTGCCAGAAAGTCCACTCAGATGAAATCTTTACGTAACAAATGAGCGATGATCGATCAAAGCTACCGCCGAGTAGACGCGTGTCCGCCGGGGCCTACTGGGATCGCCGGCTCCTCGCCGGGCCCTCAGTGGGGGTTGCGTCCGTGCGCCGCTCGCGGGGCCCGGCCCCCGGACGGCGTCCGAGGGCCGGGCCCCGGCAGTTCGAGGACGAGGCCGTCAGGCGGACAGCCGGGGTCTGGGGCGCAGCCCCGGGACGAGAAGGAGCAGGAGTGGACGGACCCGTGCCCCGGTGGCTCCTGACGTCCCCAGCGGGGCACGACGTGCCGGGCCCGGCGACAGGGCGCCCGGTGGTGCAGACGGCGACCGGGGGACCGGACCCGAGTCGGCGGCGCGCTTCGCTCCGAGCCGTTCGCTGCGTCGCGGCCGGGCGTGGGGCCGGGCGTCGGGGCCGGGCGTCGCGGCCGGCCCATGGACTGAGCTGGGACTACGAGCGCTCCTTGAGCGCCTGCTCGATGGTGCGCATGACCTCGTCCAGGGGCGCGTCCGTCCTGGCCACCGTGACCAGCACCTCCCCGTGCGTGGTCGTCGAGGCCTTCGCAGTCCGGGGGGCGGTGTCCCGGCCGGCCCCGATCCCCGTTCCGAACGTCTTGCGGACGATCGCGAAGGCGTGGTCCAGCTGTGCCTCCACGTCTCCCTGGCCGCCCGCCCGCAGCCAGCGCCGCAGGACGTGGTTGTGCGCGGTGACCACCGCCGAGGCGGCGACCTCGGCGAGCAGCGGGTCGTCGTTCGCGTCGTCGTCGTGCGCGTGCTCGTCGAAGTGGCCGAGGAGGTAGCGGGTGAAGAGGCGCTCGTAGCGGGCGACCGAGGCGATCTCCGCCTCGCGCAGCGTCGGCACCTCGCGCGTCAGCTTGTAGCGCTGCACGGAGATCTCCGGCCGGGCCGCGTACATCTTCATGACTTCCTTGATGCCGCGGCACACGGTGTCGAGCGGGTGCTCGTGCGCGGGCGCGGCGTTGAGCACCGCCTCCGCCCGGATCAGGGTGTCGTCGTGGTCCGGGAAGATCGCCTCTTCCTTGGAGCGGAAGTGGCGGAAGAAGGTGCGCCGGGCGACCCCCGCGGCTGCCGCGATCTCGTCGACGGTGGTCGCTTCGTACCCCTTGGTGGCGAACAGCTCCATCGCCGCGGCCGCCAGTTCCCGGCGCATCTTGAGCCGCTGGGCGGCGGCGCGAGAGCCTGCGGCACTCTCCGGCGCGTCGGGCGTAGCTGGTGTACGTGAGGACTTGGCGGGCTGGGGCATGACCCGAACGTACTGCATCTGCGCAGGATGGTGCGCATGTCCCGGGTTCCCCCCGCCCCGCGCGGGCGGGGGTGACCGGCCGGGTCGAGCAGTCCGCCCCAGTCGGCGCCGCCGTGGAGCCGGTCGCCGCGCCGGTCAGCGCTTGGCATATTCGCGGAAGCCGCGGCCGGTCTTGCGGCCGAGGCAGCCCGCGGCCACCAGGTGTTCCAGAAGCGGCGCGGGGGCCAGGCCGGGGTCGCGGAACTCCCGGTGCAGCACCTTCTCGATGGCGAGCGAGACGTCCAGTCCGACCACGTCCAGCAGTTCGAACGGGCCCATCGGGTAGCCGCCGCCCAGCTTCATCGCCGCGTCGATGTCGTCCAGGGACGCGTAGTGCTCCTGCACCATCTTCACGGCGTTGTTCAGATACGGGAACAGCAGCGCGTTGACGATGAATCCGGCGCGGTCGCCGCAGTCGACCGGGTGCTTCCTGATCGAGCCGCACAGCGCGCGCACCGTCGCGTGGACGTCTTCCGCCGTCAGGACCGTGCGGACGACCTCGACCAGCTTCATGGCCGGCGCCGGGTTGAAGAAGTGCATGCCGATCACGTCCTGCGGGCGCGAGGTGGCGCGGGCACAGGCGACGACGGGCAGCGAGGAGGTGGTGGTGGCGAGGATCGCGCCGGGCTTGCAGACCTTGTCGAACGTGGCGAACAGCTGCCGCTTGACCTCCAGGTCCTCGGCGACGGCCTCCAGGGCCAGGTCGACGTCCGCGAAGTCGTCGTAGGAGCCCGCCGGCCGGATCCGGTCCAGCGTCTGCGCGGCCGCCTCCGTGGTCATCCGGCCCTTGTCGACCGAGCGCGCCAGCGACTTGCCGATGCGGGCCTTCGCGGCCCGGGCCTTCTCCTCGGTGCGGGCCGCGAGCACGACCTCGTACCCGGCCTTGGCGAAGACCTCGGCGATCCCGGACGCCATCGTGCCCGAGCCCGCGACACCGACCGAGCGCACCGTGCGACCCGGCGCGAGGGAGTCGCCCTCCAGCGGGGTCAGCGCGTCGCGGACGACGACCGGGCTGTTCGGCGCCTCGTAGGTGTAGAAGCCGCGTCCGGCCTTGCGGCCGGTCAGGCCAGCCTCGCTGAGCTGCTTGAGGATCGGCGCGGGCGCGTGCAGACGGTCGTGGGAGGCGGCGTACATGGCCTCCAGGACCGTGCGGGCGGTGTCGATGCCGATCAGGTCGAGCAGGGCGAGCGGGCCCATGGGCAGCCCGCAGCCCAGCTTCATCGCGGCGTCGATGTCCTCGCGCGAGGCGTACTTGGACTCGTACATCGCGGCGGCCTGGTTCAGATAGCCGAACAGCAGGCCGTCGGCGACGAAACCGGGCCGGTCGCCCACCGCGACGGGCTCCTTGCCGAGGTCGAGGGCGAGGTTGGTGACCGCGGTGACGACCGCGGGCGCGGTCAGCACGGACGAGACGATCTCCACCAGCCGCATCGCCGGGGCCGGGTTGAAGAAGTGCAGCCCGAGGACGCGCTCGGGGCGGGCCGAGTCGGCGGCGAGCCGGGTCACGGAGAGGGCGTTGGTGCCGGTGGCGAGGATGGTGTCCGGGCGCACGATGTCGTCGAGGGCGCGGAGGACCTGCTGCTTGATCTCGTACGACTCCGGGACCACCTCGATCACCAGGTCGGCGTCGGCGGCGGCACGCAGGTCGGTGAAGGTGCGGAAGCGGGCGAGGGCGTCCTCGCGTTCCCGCTCGGTCATGCGGCCGCGGCTGACGGCGCGGGCGGTGGCGGTCTCCAGGGTGGCGACGGCCTTCGAGGCTGCGGCCTCGTCGATGTCGATGCCGACGACCTCGCGGCCGGCCCGGGTGAGCACCTCGGCGATGCCGGTGCCCATGGTGCCGAGGCCGACGACGGCAACGGTCTTGAGCGGGGACAGAGGGGTGTCGGAGAAGGGAGTGGCCATCGCGGGACTCCAGATGAGGGTGACGACTGAGGGAGCGCTCCTGGGTGCGCCGAGGGCGCACCGCAGGGCGGAGAGTGCGGGTGCTTGCCGGGCTGACGAGCGCACACGCCCGGAGCCGTGTCACGGACGTGCACACGCCCGGTACGGCGAAACCGACCGGCCCTGTCCCGGAGCCGGGTCGTACTGAGGTACGTGATGTACCGAACCGACCAGCACTCACGACGGCTGCGTCACCAGGCCGCCGCGAGTCTCGCGAGTGGGTAACTCGCTCGTCTGAGCTTAACCCGCGGGTAACGAGCGCGCCAGCCCTCGGGTTTGTGATCTGGGTCCCGCCGCACCGGCCGCGCCCCTAGGCTCGGGAGCATGGACGAAGCGTTGCGATCACTCACGGAGCGTGTGCGGGCCGAGAGCGGCGGGTCCCCGGCCTGCGAGCGGCTGGTGGCGACCGGTGATCCGGACGAGCTGGCCGCCGTGCTGACCGAGCCTGGGCAGCCGCTGTGGGCCCGGGAACTGGCCGCCTTCCGGCTCGGCGTCATGGGCGACCGGCGGTCCTTCGAGACGCTGGTCCTGCTGCTCAACCACCGCGACCCGCAGCGCTGCGCGTCGGCCGCCCACGCCCTGGCCCGGCTCGGCGACCCGCGCACCGCCCGCGCGGCGGCCGCCCTCGCCACCAACGAGCTGCGCGTCGCCTACGCCCTCCACCCGGTACGCCTGCTCGTCGAGCTGGCCGCCCCCGAGGCCGTGCCCGCGCTGATCACCACGTTGCAGCGCCGGCTCCGCCCGCACGATCCCTACCGCAAGGTGGCGCTCGCCTGTGTGGAGGGGCTGGGCGCGCTCGGCGACCCCCGCGCCAAGCCCGTTCTGAACGAGGCCCTCGCCCATCCGGTCCTGGCGGAGGCGGCGGTCCACGCCCTGGCCCGCATCCCCGGCGGGCGGTGACCACCGCGCGGGATCACCGGCCACGGATCAATCCGGCACGATCGCGTACGCCTCGATCTCCATCAGGAACTCCGGGCGCACCAGGGCCGCCACCTGCACCGCCGACGACGCGGGCAGCCGGTCGTCGGGTATGTGCGCGGCGCGGGCCTCGCGGATCGCAGGCATGTATGCCATGTCGGTGACGAAACAGGTGAGTTTGACGACGTCGTCGAAGGTGGCTCCGGCGGACGCCAGGCAGCGGCGCAGGTTCTCGAAGACCTGCCGGGCCTGTGCCGCCGGGTCGCCCTCGCCGACGGGCCTGCCGCCCTCGTCCAGGGCCAGTTGGCCGGAGATCGCGACGAAGCGTCCGGTGCCCATGACGACGTGGGAGTAGGGGGCCGCGGGGGCGACCCCGTCGGGCGCGGGAATCCTGGTCAGCTCGCTCATGGGTCCCATGGTGGACCACGGGTCTGACAGTGACCTCCAACGTCCCCGACGGGCGCCGACCCCCCGGCCGCTCAGCCGTGGAAGCCCAGCAGCCCGTGCAGCGTCGAACCGTGCCCCGCGCCGGACGCCTCCGGGGACGCGGACTTGCCGGTCAGCGGCTTGGGGTCGGGGAGCTTCTGGCACACCGCGTCGATGCCGCCGGTGCCGCGCGGCACCGCACCGGTGGCGAGGTAAGCCGCCAGATATCTGTCGAGGCAGGTGTTCCCGCTCAGGGTGACGCCGTGGTTGCCGCCGCCCTGTTCGACCACCAGGCGGGAGTCGCGCAGCAGGTGATGCACCGTCAGCCCACCCTGGTACGGCGTCGCGGCGTCGTCGGTCGCCTGGAACAGCAGCGTCGGCGGCAGCGCGTCGTTGGACACGTCCACCGGCCGCAGTGATCCCGTCGGCCAGAACGCGCACGGCGCGTTGTACCAGGCGTTGCTCCAGCTCATGAACGGCGCCTTGGCGTACACCGCCCATGTGTCCGCGCGCCACCGCGACCAGTCGCGCGGCCAGGAGGCGTCACGGCACTGCACCGCGGCATAGACGGAGTAGTTGTTGTCCCCGGAGGCGTTGACCGCGCCGTAGCGTTTGTACGCCTCGACCAGCGGACGGGGGTCCTTGTCGTTCACGTAGGCCGCGAACGCCTCGGCCAGGTGCGGCCAGTAGCCGTCGTAGTAGCCGCCCGGCATGAAGGTGTCCTCCAACTCCGAGGCACCCACCTTCTGCTCGGCCGGATTCATGGCCAGCGCCGACCGCATCGCCTTCCACTTGACTTCGACGACGACCGGATCGGTGCCGAGCCCGTACACCTCGTCGTGTCGCGCCACCCACGCCAGGAACGCCCGGTGACGGTCGTTGAAGGCGTAGTCCTGCCGGATGTTGTTCTCATACCAAACCCCCTCGGGGTCGACAATGGAGTCGAGCACCAGACGGCGCACCCGTTGGGGGAAGAGCTTCGCGTAGACGGCGCCCAGGTAGGTCCCGTACGAGTAGCCGAAGTAGCTGATCTTCTCGGCCCCCAGCGCCTGCCGGATCGCGTCCAGGTCGCGCGCGGTGCTCACCGTGTCGATGTACGGCAGTACGTCCGCGTACTTGGTGGCGCACGCCCGGGCGAACGAGGCGACGCGGGCCAGGTTCTCCTTCTCCCGGGAAGGGGTGAGGGGAATCGTGTCCGGGCGGACCGGGGTGAAGTAGCCGGGCGTGCAGTTCAGGGCCGGCTTGCTCTTTCCCACGCCCCGCGGGTCGAAGCCGATGACGTCGTACTGCGCCGCCACCGCCTTGGGCAGCGAGGAGGCGACGTATCCGGCGAGGGCCAGACCGCTGCCTCCGGGCCCGCCGGGGTTGACCAGCAGCGGTCCCTGATACGTCTTCGCGGTGTGGGGGACGCGGGACAGCGCCAGTGTGATCTGCTGTCCGCGGGGGGTGGCGTGGTCCAGCGGCACCGTGACGGTCGCGCACTGGAGCGTCGGATACTTGGTGGTGCCGCACTTCTTCCAGGTGAGGGGCGCCGCCGGTGCGGTGTCCGTGGTGCGCGGTGTGCTCGCGTCGGCCGGGACCGTGGTGAGCATCCCGGCCACCACCAGGGCGGCGCCGCACAGCACGGCTGCGCGGTGTGTCATGTCGGACCTCCCAGGACGGAGGGGTTCGGACCGCGAGTGCCGGGTCCTCGCCGCATCGTCCCGGAAAGGCCGTCCGGAAGAGCGCTGTTCAGGCCGCGGTTGACCCGATTGGGCCGTGCAAGCCGCTCGTATGCGCGTCGATCACAGGAGCGACAGCTGCGGCGGACCGGTCACCGTGGGGTCCCCCGGCACGGGCTCGGGCCGACCCGGCAGCTCACCCGACCGCCAAGGGCCCAGGGCAGACGGCATGCTGCCCCGGCCCCAAGTCCGTCAGCAGGTCGCCGAGCTGGAGATGCGGACGGCGTCGAGCTGTCCGCCGGAGACGCTGAACGTGCTCTGCGGCGGGAGGCACGCGGTGGTGCCGCCCACCCAGCGGATGTACGCCACGTCGTCATGACGGGTGTTCACCACGCTGAGCGGTGCACTCGGCTTCGACGGCAGGGCCTGCCACCCCGACGTCACGTCCTTGAACCGGCCGATGACGGTTCCGTTCTTGATGAAGCAGACGTACGGGTAGGAGCAGGTCGCCATGGCACTCTGATCCGCTGCCCGAGCTGTGACGGTTCCGCCCGCCAACAGCGCCCCCGTCGCCGCCAGTACGGCTGTCGCCGCGCGGATCCTGCCGACTCTCCCAGTCGTATTGATCGATTTCATGAGTGTTCCCCCTTCTGGTCATTGGTCATGACGAGGTATAGGGGAAGTGATGTGAGTGCAACGAGTGTCAAACAGGCCATACCGCGGGCTCCGGTGAGCCACCACCGATTCCGAGTTCAATGCCCCATGCGTGCCGTGCTCTTCCGGTCGCCTCGCCTATGCTCTATGCGCTTTGCATGTTTGGCATGCCCCAGACGAGACATGCCTCGGTTCGCTTCACGGAAGGTGCGCGTGGCGCCCATAGGAAGATTCAGACAGCTGGCCGTGGTCGCGGCCGCGGCAGCCCTGTTCGCCGGACTGGCGGGACAGCCGGCGACGGCGGCGGACACACCCACGGTGACCCCGCTGACGCTCAGCGGCGACCAGTTCAAGATGACGGACACCAGTTACGTCGCTGCGACGAACAACCTTTACAACAACTACCTGACGGACCACGCCAGTCTGACGGACGTCATCACCACGAACTACACCACGAACTCGTCGGGTGCCACCGACTCCTGGCTGAACCTGCGCTCGATGCGGACCTGCTCGGGCAACGAGACCAAGGCGCTGCCGTCGGTGACCACCAAGGTCGCCTGGTGCTGGTCGTCGGCGCACGGCGACGACACCACCCAGCACTGGTACCCGCAGGGCCTGAGCACCACCGGAACGGCCGACGGCGGCGACGGCGCGATCCAGGGCGACCACGTCGCCGCGGTCTCCTGGCACTACGAGACGCTGTCCGGGGAGACCTCCAGCGGCTGCAAGACGGACAACCTGCTGAAACTCACCCTCATCGACCGCGACACGGGCAAGTACCGCCACGTCCTGCTCGCCGAGCCGACCAGCACGTCGTCGAGCGCGTCGAACTTCAAGTTCGTCACGGGCCATGGCGGTGGCATCGTCTGGTACTCGAACTACATCTACGTCACGGACACCGCGCACGGCATCCGGGTGTTCGACATCAACAAGCTCGCCAAGGTCGACGACTACGGCTCCGGCGTCAGCACCTACGGCATCAACGGCGGCCGCTCCAGCGCGTGCGGCTACCCGTACGTGCTGCCCGAGGTGCACTACTACCAGCAGTCGGGCACACCCACCGCGTGCGACTCCGACGCGAACGCCGGCACCCTTGACCCCGACCACCTCTGCTACTCGTGGCTCTCCCTCGACAAGACCGGCGGCAGCCCGTACAAGCTGGTCACCGGCGAGTGGTACGGCGGGGTCGACGGCGGCCGTGTGGTGCGCTACCAGCTCAACCCGTCGAGTTCCTCGACCTACCCCGGGCTCCTCAACATGTCCGGCGGCAAGACCGTCATCCAGGACGCCTACGCAGCCTCCCGCTACCGGGGCCTCCAGGGCGGCATGACCTGGACCGACGACCAGGGTGTGCTGAACTTCGCCTTCCACAAGGGCTGCGGCACCCAGCCCGGCGTGTACTCCCACACGTGGATCGGCGACACCCGGGCCGGAACGACCTGCGCGGCCGGCGGCAACTGGGCGGCCGGGCCGCCGCAGGCCCTGAGCTACTGGCCGAAGCTCGATGCGACCCAGGTCGACGAGCTGTGGGGGCTGACCGAGGGCATCTGCTACAGCCCGAGCGACCCGAGGTACGACGAGCACACGCCGACGAGCACGCTGGACGCCTGCTACGGCTACAACGGCTCGACGACCTCGTCCCTGCGCACGGTCTTCGCCGTCGGCTTCACCGACCCGGCGGTGCAGAACCTGCACTGACGTGACGCACGTCGGACGGGGCCCGTTCCCGGCGCCACGCGGCGCCGGGAACGGGCCCCGAAAAGTTCGCCGGACCGGTATGAATCAAGAGGCGCTCGTATCCGCGTCGATCACAGGAGCGAGAGCTGCGTCGGCCCCGTCACCGTCGGCTCCGCCGCAACCGGTTCGGGCTCGGGCCGGCGGATCCTGCGCGGCATCCCGGGTCGCGTCGGGCCGATGCCGTACTCCTGGGCCAGTTCGTGCACCTGGCCGGTGATCCGGCGCTGGTACCACTTCGGGGCGTAGGCGCCGTCCGCGTACAGCCGCTCGTAACGGCGTACGAGGTACGGATGCCGGCGCTCCAGCCAGGCCATGAACCATTCGCGCGCGCCCGGACGCAGATGCAGCACCAGCGGGGTCACCGAGGTCGCCCCGGAGGCGGCGATCGCCCGTACGGTGGCGCGGAGCTGGGCCGGGTGGTCGCTCAGGAAGGGGATCACGGGGGCCATCAGGACACCGCAGCCGATGCCGTGCTCGCCGAGCGTGCGCACGACGTCCAGCCGACGTTCCGGGGCGGGGGTGCCCGGTTCGACGGTGCGCCACAGCTCCTGGTCGGTGAAGCCGACGGAGACGGAGATGCCGACGTCGGTGACCTCGGCGGCCTGCTTCAGCAGGTCGAGGTCGCGCAGGATCAGGGTGCCCTTGGTGAGGATCGAGAAGGGGTTCGCGTGGTCGCGTAGTGCCGCGATGATGCCCGGCATCAACCGGTAGCGGCCCTCGGCCCGCTGGTAGCAGTCGACGTTGGTGCCCATCGCGATGTGCTCGCCGTGCCAGCGGGGGGAGCCGAGGTGGGCCCGCAGCAGTTCGGGGGCGTTGACCTTCACCACGATCTGGGTGTCGAAGCCGAGCCCCGTGTCGAGGTCGAGGTAGCTGTGCGTCTTGCGGGCGAAGCAGTACACGCACGCGTGCGTGCACCCCCGGTAGGGGTTGACCGTCCACTCGAAGGGCATGCGGGAGGCGCCCGGCACCCGGTTCACGATCGAACGCCCCCGCACCTCGTGGAAGGTGATGCCGCGGAACTCCGGGGTGTCGAAGGTGCGGGTGGTCACCGCGTCCGCGTCGAACAGCGCGGCGCCCCGGGCCGCGGCGGGGTTCTCGGCCAGATGATCCCAGCGCATGGGCGCCTCCTCGATAGCACTGCGCCACAGAATAGAACACGCGTTCCCTTGATCGCGATGTGGATTCGGTCGCAGGTTCGAATTAAGGGGAGGTCACCCCCGACCTGCGGCTTTCCGGGGCAGACAGTCGCGCGTCGGCGCGTGCCACGTCGGCGCGCCCCTCACCCCCGCGGCCCTGTCTGCGTCATAACAGAGAGATGCAGCAGTCGAGACCGCCGGGGAGCCTCTCCAGGGGCGTACGTCACCTCACCCTGGAAGCCGCGGGCGTCACCCTGTCCTGCCTGCTCGCCGAGGTGCCGGACGGCGAGCCGCGCGCCACCGTGGTCGCCCTGCACGGCGGCGGCATGACGGCGGGCTACTTCGACGGGCAGGCCCACCCCGACCTGTCCCTCCTCACCCTCGGCGCGCGCCTCGGCTTCACGGTGCTCGCGGTGGACCGGCCCGGCTACGCGCTGTCCGCCGGCCGGCTGCCCGACGGGCAGACCCTCGCAGAGCAGGCCGAGGTGCTCCAGGCCGCCCTGGAGGCGTTCGCGGCGCGGTATGCCACCGGAGCGGGCTTCTTCCTGCTCGCGCACTCCTACGGCGGCAAACTCGCCTTCGTGACGGCCGCGCGCGCCGACGGGCTGCTCGCACTGGACGTCTCCGGCTGCGGCCACCGCTACGGCGTCGAGCCCGCCGAACTGCTCGAGATCGGGCGCGGCGCGCACCGGGGGCGCAACTGGGGTCCCCTGTGGCTGTATCCGCCGGGGACGTTCCGCTCGATCGGCTCGCTCATCGCACCCATGCCGGCCCGCGAGGCCGCTGAAGTCGCCCGCTGGCCCGCGCTGTTCGAGGACCTGGCGCCGCGGGTCCGGATCCCTGTGAGGCTGACCTTCGCCGAGCACGAGGCGTGGTGGCTGCACGGGGAACGGGACCTCGCCGACCTCACCGCGCGCCTCGCCGCGGCGCCGATGGTCCGCGTCGAACGCCAGCCCGCGGCGGGCCACAACATCAGCCTGGGCTGGGCGGCGCGCGCGTACCACCTGCGCGCGCTCGCGTTCTTCGAAGAGCGCCTGTCGGTGTCCGCAGAGGATGAGCGGCAGTTGACGGCACGGGTGCGGTCCGGGGCCGCACCCCGGGTGTGATGGGATGGCGCACACCCCATCACACGTACAGGAAGAGGAAGGTCATGGCGCAGGTCGAGGCCACCACGGAGCGGACCATCGCGGCGGACGCGGAGACGGTGTTCGACGCGCTCGCCGACTACAGCGGCACCCGCGCGCGGCTGCTGCCCGAACAGTTCAGCGAGTACGAGGTGCGCGAGGGAGGCGACGGCGAGGGCACCCTCGTGCACTGGAAGCTCCAGGCCACCAGCAAGCGCGTCCGTGACTGCCTGCTGGAGGTCAGCGAGCCGACCGACGGCGAACTCGTCGAGAAGGACCGCAACTCCTCCATGGTCACCACCTGGCGGGTCACCCCGGCCGGCGAGGGCAGGTCCCGGGTCGTCGTGACCACCACCTGGAAGGGCGCCGGCGGCATCGGCGGCTTCTTCGAGAAGACCTTCGCGCCCAAGGGCCTCGCCCGGATCTACGACGCGATCCTCGCGAAGCTCGCCGCCGACGTGGAGAAGTGACGGGGCGTACGACGTCGGGCGCGAGCGGCGGGAGTCCGTTCGCGCCGCCATGACTCCCTGTGCGCTCCGGGGGCTCGGAACCGGTGTTCCGCTCCCCGGGGCGCGCGCCGTCAGTCGACGGGCTGATTCTCGCGCTCACCGTTTCGAGTGGTTTTCCGCGGGGCGCGGTGGTGCGCCGTAGCGCTCCGACCGGCGCATACCTTCCGCGGTCCGTTTCACGGGCGACTCGTCGCGCTTGATCCCCGTTGTCGCGCAATGCGAGAAATGTGCGACGCAGACGCGACGAGGGGAGCGGTACGTGGGCGGGACGACTGCGGTGGACGTGGACGACGAGCGGGCCGTGCTGTCCGTGGTCCCGGACACGCACAGGGAGCCGGTCGGCGTCGAGCCGCCCGAACCGCCCGTGGCGCTCGGCCCCCGCCGGATCCGGCTGGTGTTCGTCGGGCTCATGCTGGCGCTGCTGCTCGCCGCCCTCGACCAGATGATCGTGGCCACCGCGCTCCCGAAAGTCGTCGGCGAGCTGCACGGCCTGGACCGGATGTCCTGGGCGATCACCGCCTACCTGCTGACCTCCACCGTCGGCCTTCCGGTCTACGGCAAGTGCGGTGACCTCTTCGGCCGCAAGGGCGTCTTCCAGTTCGCGATCGGCGTCTTCGTCGTCGGCTCGGCGCTCGCGGGCCGGGCGTCGACCATGGACCAGCTGATCGCCTTCCGCGCGATCCAGGGCATCGGCGCCGGCGGCCTCATGATCGGTGTGCAGGCGATCATCGCGGACATCGTCCCGCCCCGTGAACGCGGCCGCTACATGGGCATCATCGGCGCCGCCTTCGGTCTCGCCTCCGTCGCCGGGCCCCTGCTGGGCGGCTACTTCACGGACCACCTCTCCTGGCGGTGGTGCTTCTACGTCAACGTGCCCTTCGGCCTGGTCACCTTCGCCGTCGTCACGGCGGTGCTGAAACTGCCGAAGCCCACCGTCAAGGCCCGCCTCGACGTCCTCGGCACCCTGCTGCTGGCCGCGACGTCGACCTGCCTGGTGCTGCTGACCAGTTGGGGCGGCACCGAGTACGCCTGGGACTCGCGGGTCATCCTGGGGCTCGGCGCGGGTGCGGCCCTCGGATGCGTCCTCTTCCTGGTCGTCGAGCGGTTCGCCGTCGAACCCCTCATCCCGCTGCGGCTGCTGAGGGACCCCGTCTTCAACGTCACCGCCCTCGTGGGTCTCGTCATCGGCGTCGCCCTGTTCGGCGCCGCCAGCTACCTGCCCACCTTCCTGCAGATGGTCGACGGCGCGAGCGCCACCGAGTCCGGGCTGCTGATGCTGCCGATGATGGCCGGAATCGTCGGCGCCTCGATCATCAGCGGCCAGCTCATCAGCCACACCGGCCGCTACAAGGCCTTCCCGCTCCTCGGCAGCGTCCTCGCCGCGATCGGCATGTGGCTGCTGTCCAGGCTCGACGTGGACACGCCCCGGCTGGAGTACAGCGTCTGGATGGCCGTCCTCGGCGCAGGTATCGGCTTGGTGATGCCGGTGCTGATCCTCGCCGTGCAGAACTCCGTCCGCCCGGCCGACCTCGGCACCGCGACCAGCGCCAACAACTACTTCCGGCAGATCGGCGGCAGCGTCGGCGCCGCCGTCTTCGGGACCCTGTTCGCCCACCGGCTCTCGGACGCTCTGCGCGAACGCCTCCCGGCGAGCGCGGGCGCCCGTCTGCCCGACCCCGAGTCCATCACGCCGCAACTCGTCCACGCACTGCCGCCGACGCTGCGGAACGCGTACATCGAGGCGTACGCCGAGGCCATGCCGCGGATCTTTCTCTACCTCGTCCCGGTCATCGTCCTCGGCCTGCTCATCGCCTTCTTCCTCAAGGAGAAACCACTGGTGTCCCACAACGCCCCAGCCGACTGCCCGCCCTCCGCCCAGGTCCCGCAGGCACGCGCGCCGTACGCCGCCGGCGTGCCCGTCTGCGGCACGGTCCAGCACCCCGACGGCACCGTCGTCCCCCGTGCGGCGCTCACCCTCATCGACGTCGCGGGCGTGCAGATCGGGCGGGGCGCCAGCGGCGAGGACGGGCGGTACGCGCTGTCCACGCCCGGCTCCGGGTCCTACGTCCTCATCGCCGCGGCCGGCGGCCACCAGCCGCAGGCCGTCTCGGTGACCGTCGGGGAGCGCCCGGTCGAACTGGACGTCGTGCTCGGCGGCGCGGGCGGCTGGCGGGCAGCGTGGTCACGGCCGACGGCACCCCGGTGCGCGACGCCGCCGTCACGCTCACCAACGTGCACGGGGAGGTGGTCGCGACCACCCGCAGCGGGCGCGAGGGGAGCTACGTCATCTCCGAGTTGGTGGCCGGTGAGTACACCCTCGCCGCCAGCGCCCCCGCATTCCGCCCTGCCGCGCTCCCCGTCACCGTGCAGGCCTCGCGCGAGACCCGGCAGGACGTCGAACTCGCGGGCGGTGCGGTGCTGCGGGGCACTGTCCGTGCGGGGGACGGACGGCCGGTCGAGGACGCGCGGGTGACACTGCTGGACGCCGCGGGCAACGTCGTCGACACGCTGACCACCGGGGCCGACGGGACCTATCGATTCGTCGATCTGTCGTCGGGAGAGTACACGGTGATCGCGGCCGGGTACCCGCCGGTGGCCACGGTGTTGCAGGTAGCCGGGGGCGGTCGGACCGAGCGTGACCTGCAGTTGGGGCATGAGGACTGAGGGGCCGGCGGCTCACAGGTCCGTCGGCTGCGGGCTGTTCGTGGCCGGTCGGGCCCGCGCGGCGGAGCCGTGGAATGTCACCGCCCCGCGCCCCTCGGGGCGCGCCTCTGCGCCCCCATGGGACCAATTCGCGTAATGCTGCACATCCCAACCAGCCGGGGCCCTACCGTGTTGGTGGCGGCACAGATCTTGCAAGCGGGGAGAAAGGGCCTGGGCCATGGACCATGGCACCGAGACGGGCGCCTCGGCCGGGCACGGCGCGGTGGAGTACGCCACGGCCGGCCGTATCCCGCTGGCCGTGGTCGTGGTGGACCGCGAGGGGCTGGTCTCGCACTGGAGCCGGGGTGCGCGAAGGTTATTCGGCATCCCCAGGGAGGACGCGCTCGGCCGGCCCGCCGTCGATCTGCTGCCCGTCTCCGGCGCCCTGCCCGGAGGCGAGGACACCGGCCCCTACGGGGCCTACGTGGCGTACGACGGACTCGGCCCCGGCCTGGAGTCCTCGCTCGACGGGCGGCTGTCGTACCCGGCCGCGGGGCGCGCCCGGCTCTCCGTGCCCGACACCGAGCGCGTGGACGTGCTGTGGTGGGCCTACCCCCTGGTGGGTCCGGGCCCGGAACGGCTGCTGGTGCTGGCCGCAGACGCGGGCGCGCTGCACCACCAGGACGACGGCATGGCGGTCGAGCGCATCGCGCCCGCTTTCGCCCTGCACACCGACTTCCCCGGCGCGGAGGAACTCGCCCGCAGGCTGCCGGAGATCCTGCCCAGCATGAGCGTGGGCGACAGCGCCCGCATCGTCTCGCAGGTCCTCGAACTGGGCTATCCGATCCTGGAGTTCAGCCAGAACGACCGGGTGCCCGTCACCCCCGACTGGGGCGTGCCCCGGCGCTCGGAGCGCAGGGCGCGCCGGGAGCGTGCGGCGCGCGCCGTGGCGGCCGGACGGCCGGTGCCGCAGGACGTGCAGGACGAGGGCGAGGACCTCGAGTACGCCGCGGTGCGCGAGCGGCTGGAGTTCCTCAACGAGGTCAGCGGCAAGATCGGCACCTCCCTGGACCTGGCGCAGACCATCATCGAGGTCAGCAAGGCCGTGGTGCCCCGCTTCACGGACGTGGCCTGCACGTATCTGCGCGAACAGGTCGTCGCCGGCGAGGGGTTCCCCGACGGCGTGCCCGACACCACCACCATGTGGCACCGGGTCGCCCTCGAACACACCGACGAGCCGGGCCGCTGGGAAGACGTCGTGCCGGTCGGCGAGGCCATGCCGTTCCCGGCTCAGACGCCCTTCTTCCAGTGCATGACCACCGGACAGCCCGTCGTCATCCCGCGCATCAGCGAGGAGATGGGGCACGCCATCGCCTCCCAGTTCGACAAGCGTGACATCCGGCCTCTCATCACCCACCGCTCCATGCTGATCGTGCCCCTGAAAGCACGCCAGGTGGTCCTCGGCTTCATGGCGCTGATGCGCCATCCGGAGCGTCCCGAGTTCAACGACATGGACCGTGTCACGGGTGCCGAACTCGCCGCCCGTGCGGCCCTCGTGCTGGACAACGCGCGCATGTACACGTACCAGGAGAACGTCGCGGAGACGCTTCAGGACAGCATGCTGCCGCACATCGCACCGCGCATGACGGGCTGCGACATCGCCACCCGCTACCTCCCGGGCACCCTGCTCGGACGCGTCGGCGGCGACTGGTTCGACTCCGTGAAACTGCCCGGCGCCCGCACCGCCCTCGTCGTCGGCGACGTCATGGGCCACGGGCTCAACTCCGCAGCCATGATGGGCCAGTTGCGTACGGCCGTGCAGACCATGGCCGCGCTCGACCTGCCGCCCGCCCAGCTGCTGCGCAACCTCGACGACCTCGCCCAGCGGCTCGGCGACAGCTACCTCGCGACCTGCCTGTACGCCGTCTACGACCCGATCGCGAGCGAACTGCACCTCGCCAACGCCGGCCACATCCCACCGGTGATCGTCCGCGCGGAGGACGGGCGCAGTGAACTGCTCGACCTGCCCACGGGTGCGCCGATCGGCGTCGGCGGGGTGCCGTTCGAGTCGGTACGGGTGCCGGTGTCGCCCGGCGACCGGCTGGTGATGTGCACCGACGGACTGGTCGAGGTGCGCGGCGAGGACATCGGTGTCGGGCTCGCCACGCTGTGCGAGTCCGCCGCGCACCCGGCGGCCTCCATGGACGACGCCTGCGACACGATCATCCGCGCCCTCAACACGTGCGGCGGCCGCAAGGACGACGTGGCGCTGCTCATGGCCCGGCTGGCCGGCATCGAACCCGAGGACGTCGCCGTATGGCGGTTCTCCCTGGATCCCGTCGAGGTGGGCCGGGCCCGCGCGGTGGTCCGTGAACAACTCCACGAGTGGGGGCTCGGCGCGCTCGCCCACAACGCCGAGTTGATGGTCAGCGAACTGGTCACCAACGCCGTGCGGCACTCCCACGGCCGCCCGGTCGAAGTGCGGCTCGTGCGCGGCGACACCCTGCTGTGCGAGGTGGACGACGACGACCACACCCTGCCCACGCTGCTCAGCGCCGGACCCGGTGACGAGTCCGGCCGCGGCCTGCGCGTGGTGAGCACGCTGGCCCGCGAGTGGGGGACCAGCCGGACGAACGCCGGAAAGACGGTCTGGTTCGAACTGACGCTGCCGCGCGCTGTGCGACGCTGACCGGCCGCCGCGGTCCGGAAGCCATGGGTCAGGCCGATGGCCCGCTCGTCGTCCCCCTCACCTCCAGCGCCGGTGTCGTGAGGACGAGTTCCGCCGGGCGGGCAGGGTCGGCGATGCGGTCCAGGAGGCGCCCGGCGGCGCGGCGGCCCACGTCGTGGCTTCCGTTGTCCACCGTGGTGAGCCACAGGTGCCGCAGCCGCGAGAGGTACGTGTTGTCGTAGCCGACGAGGGACAGGTCGCGTGGCACCCGCAGCCCCAGCTCCTCCGCCGCCGAGAGGGCGCCGACACAGGCGATGTCGTTGAAGGCGAAGACGGCCGTGGGCCGTTGGCGGGCGCTGAGCAGGCGGACCGCGGCCCGATAGCCGCCCTCCTCCGTGAGGTCGCCCTGTTCCACGCTGGCCGAGTCCTCGAGGCCGTGCTCCCGCATCACGGTCTCGAAACTGCGCCGGCGCAGTGCGCCGACCACTCCCTGCCCGGCGATGTGGGCGATGCGACGGTGGCCGAGGCCGATGAGGTGCTCGGTGGCGAGGCGGGCGCCGTGCTCGTCGTCGTTCGCGACGATGTCGACGGCGGGCAGTTCCGGCTCGCGGGCCCCGGCGACGACGGTGGGGACCCGGGCGGCGGCCTGGCGCAGTGCCTCGGAGGGCGGCAGGGTGCCGACCGCGATCAGCCCGTCGACCCGTAGATCCGTGAAGGTGCGGGTCAGGTCCTCGCCGAGGCGCCGGTTGAGGTGGCCGTCGGCCAGCAGCATGCGCAGACCGGCGTCGTGCAGCCGGGAGTTCAGGCCGTCGAGCAGCTCCACGAACCATGGGTTGCGCATGTCGTTGAGCAGGACGCCGACCGTGCGGGTGCGGCGCTCGCTGAGGCTGCGTGCGGCGGCGTTGGGCCGGTACCCCAGCTCCTCGACGGCGGCCAGCACCGCCCGCCGCTTCTCCGGGCGCACCTGGTCGGAGCCGCGCAACACCAGGGAGACCAGCGACTTCGACACTCCGGCCCGTTCGGCCACGTCGCGGATCGTCGGCGGTCTCATGTGTGGACCGTTCCATACGGCGGACGCGCTTGTCAAAGGGATTGACAAGTGGGGGTATGCCCTTCAGTCTAAGCCGCGCACGTTCTGGAACGGTCCAAAGAGGGGCAGTCATGGTCAGTACGCTCGGCGTCGCCGTCGTGGGATTCGGCTGGATGGGGCGGGTGCACACCCAGGCGTACGTCCGCCTGCCGCACCACTTCCCGCAGCTGCCCCTGCGCCCCGAACTGGTCGCCGTCGCCGACGAGGTTCCAGGCCGGGCGGAGGAGGCCGCCGCTCAGTACGGCTTCGCCACCGCGGTCCAAGACTGGCGTGAGATCGCCGCCGATCCACGGGTGCGGGCGGTGAGCATCGCCGCCCCCAACTTCCTGCACCGTGAGATCGGCGTCGCCATGGCCGAGGCGGGCAAGCACATCTGGATCGAGAAGCCGGTCGGCCTGACCGCCGAGGACGCCCGCGCGGTAGCGGGGGCCGTCGCCAAGGCCGGTGTGCAGGGCACGGTCGGCTTCAACTACCGGGGCGCGCCCGCCGTCGCCACCGCCCGCGAACTGATCGCCTCCGGTGAGATCGGCACCGTGACCCACGTCCGCATCCGCCTCTTCAGCGACTACGCCGCCCACCCCGAGGGAGCCCTCACCTGGCGGTACGAGCGGGAACGCGGCGGCAGCGGAGTCCTCGGCGACCTCGCCTCGCACGGCGTGGACCTGGCCCGCTTCCTGCTCGGCGAGATCGAGTCACTGGCCGCCGACACGGCCGTCTTCATCCCCGAACGCGCCCGCCCCACAGGCGCCACCGCCGGCCACACCCGAGCGACCGGCGGCGAGCCGGGCCCCGTGGAGAACGAGGACTACGTGGGCTGCCTGCTGCGCTTCGCCTCCGGCGCCCGCGGCGTCCTGGAGGCGAGCCGGGTCTCGGTCGGAGAACAGAACAGCTACGGCTTCGAGGTCCACGGCACCAAGGGCGCCCTCTTCTGGGACTTCCGCCGCATGGGCGAACTCGGCGTCAGCCGCGGTACGGCCTACCAGGACCAGCCCGTCAGCACCCTCTACGTCGGCCCCGGGCACGGCGAGTACGGCGCCTTCCAGCCCGGCTCGGCCAACGGCATGGGCTACGACGACCTCAAGGTCATCGAGGCGTACCACTTCCTGCGCTCCGTCGCGGAAGGCACCGCCCACGGCCCGACCCTGGAGGACGCCGTGCGCAGCGCCGCCGCCCTGGACGCCATGAGCCGCTCGGCCGAGCGGCGCAGCTGGGTGGACCTGGCGTGAGCCCCGCCGGTCAGGGCCGCACCAGCAGCTGGAAGTCGAAGGAGTAGCGCGAGGCGCGGTAGATGTGGGTGCCGTACTCGACGGCGCGGCCGGTGTCGTCGTACGCCGTGCGCTGCATGGTCAGCAGGGCCGCGCCCTCCGGCTCGCCCAGCCGCTCGGCCTCCTCTGCGGTGGCGCAGCGGGCACCGACGGTCTGCCGGGCGCTGTGCAGGGTGATGCCGACGCCCCGCAGCATCCGGTACAAGCCCGTGGCCTGGAGCCGTTCGGTGTCCAGGTCCAGCAGGCCCGCCGGCACGTAGTTGGACAGGAACGCCATCGGCTCTCCGTGGGCGAGGCGCAGGCGCTCCAGGTGGTGCACGTCGCCGCCCTCGGCGATGCCCAGCGCGGCCGCGACCTCGGCGGACGCCCGCACCACCTCGTTGCGCAGCACCTGGGTCGCCGGCTTCTGTCCCGCGGACTCCAGGTCGTCGTAGAGACTGCTCAGCTCCAGCGGGCGCTTGACCTGGCTGTGCACCACCTGCGTGCCCACACCCCGGCGGCGGACCAGCAGGCCCTTGTCGACCAGCGACTGGATGGCCTGGCGCACCGTGGGCCGGGACAGGCCGAGCCGCCCGGCGAGCTCGATCTCGTTGCCCAGCAGGCTGCCCGGGCCCAGCACCCCGTGCTCGATCGCCGCCTCCAGCTGTTGCGCGAGCTGGTAGTAGAGCGGGACCGGACTGCTGCGGTCCAGGGCGAAATCGAGGGCGTCGGGTGCGGAAGTGGTCACGGGGGGAGAATATGCGGCCGACTGGTTGACCGGAACACTTGTCATCATCTTGTCCTGACAATCAGGGAGAGCGTGGCCGGTGCGGGAGGCCGTACGCCCGCTCCCGCACCGGCCGCCGCTCTCATCAGGAGTTGCTGGGGAACCCGAGGTTGATGCCGCCGTCGGCCGGGTCGGGCCAGCGCGTGGTGATCACCTTGCCCTGGGTGTAGAAGGCGACGCCGTCGTTGCCGTAGATGTGCAGGTCGCCGAAGAGCGAGTCCTTCCAGCCGCCGAAGGAGTGGTAGCCGACGGGCACCGGGATCGGCACGTTGACGCCGACCATGCCCGCCTGCACCTCGAGCTGGAAGCGGCGGGCCGCGCCTCCGTCCCGGGTGAAGATCGCCGTGCCGTTGCCCCAGCGGGAACCGTTGACCAGCTTGATCGCGTCGTCGTACGTCTCCGCACGCACCACGCACAGGACGGGGCCGAAGATCTCGTCCTTGTACGCGTCCGCCGTCACCGGCACCTTGTCCAGCAGCGAGACACCGATGAAGAAGCCGTTCTCGTGGCCCTCGACCGAGTAGCCCGTGCCGTCGACCACGACCTCGGCGCCCTGCTCCGCCGCGCTTGTCACGTACGACGCCACCTTGTCGCGGTGCTCGCGCGTGATCAGCGGTCCCATCTCCGAGGCCGGGTCGTTGCCGGGGCCGATGCGCAGGTTCTTCGCGCGCTCGGCGATCCTCGCCACCAGCTCGTCACCGGTGTCGCCCACCGCCACGACCACGGACACGGCCATGCAGCGCTCGCCGGCCGAGCCGTACGCCGCGTTGATCGCCTGGTCGGCGGCGAAGTCCAGGTCCGCGTCCGGGAGGACCAGCATGTGGTTCTTGGCGCCACCGAGGGCCTGCACGCGCTTGTCGTGCTCGACCGCCTTGAGCTGGATGTACTTGGCGATCGGGGTGGAGCCGACGAACGAGACCGCGGCGACGTCCGGGTGCTCCAGGAGCCGGTCGACGGCCACCTTGTCGCCCTGGACGATGTTGAACACGCCGTCCGGCAGACCTGCCTCAGCGAGCAGCTCGGCGAGGCGGTAGGAGGCCGACGGGTCCTTCTCGCTCGGCTTGAGCACGAAGGTGTTGCCGGTCGCGATGGCGATCGGGAACATCCACATCGGGACCATCGCCGGGAAGTTGAACGGCGTGATGCCGGCGACCACGCCGAGCGGCTGGCGGATCGAGGCGACGTCGACCCTGGTGGAGACCTGGGTGGACAGCTCGCCCTTCAGCTTCTCGGAGATGCCGCAGGCCAGCTCCACGATCTCCATGCCGCGTGCGACCTCGCCGAGCGCGTCGGAGTGGACCTTGCCGTGCTCCGCGGTGATCAGCTCGGCGATCTCGTCGCGGTGCGCGTCCAGCAGCTCGCGGAACTTGAAGAGGATCGCCGTGCGCTTGGCGAGCGAGCTCTGTCCCCAGCTCTCGAACGCGGCCTTGGCGGTGGCGACCGCGGCGTCGACCTCGTCGCGCGTGGCGAACGCGATCTGCTTCTCCTGGGAGCCGGTGGCCGGGTTGTAGACCGGGCCGAAGCGGCCCGAGGTGCCCTCGACGGGCTTGCCGCCGATCCAGTGGGTGATGGTCTTCATGGTGCGGTGTGGGACCTTTCGTTCAGCGGGGGAGTCAGAGGTGGCGCCGGCGGTCGGCGGCGTGCCGGTCGTAGCGCTGACGGGCGGACACGGCGGCCTCGCGGGTGGCGACCTCGGCGACGGGCACGTCCCACCAGGCCTCGGCGGGCGGAGCGGTGGGCGTCGGGTCCGTCTCGACGTACACGCAGGTCGGCCGGTCGGAGGCGCGCGCCGCTGCCAGCGCGTCGCGCAGTTCCCGTACGGTCTTGGAGCGCAGCACGTCCATGCCGAGGCTGGCGGCGTTGGCGGCCAGGTCCACCGGGAGCGGGGCCCCGGTGAAGGTGCCGTCGGCGGCCCGGTAGCGGTAGGCGGTGCCGAACCGCTCGCCGCCGGTCTCCTCCGACAGGCCGCCGATGGAGGCGTAGCCGTGGTTCTGGATCAGGACCAGGTTGACCGGCAGGCCCTCCTGGACCGCGGTGACGATCTCCGTCGGCATCATGAGGTAGGTGCCGTCGCCGACCAGCGACCACACCGCCGTGCCGGGCGCGGCCTGCTGGACGCCGATGCCGGCCGGGATCTCGTAGCCCATGCAGGAGTAGCCGTACTCCAGGTGGTACTGGCGCGGCGAGCGGGCCCGCCACAGCTTGTGCAGGTCGCCGGGGAGCGAGCCGGCCGCGTTGATCACCACGTCGTCGTCGCCCACGACCGCGTCCAGGGCACCGAGGACCTGGGTCTGGGTCGGCACGGAGTTCTCGTCGTCCGCCCGGTAGGCCGCCTCGACGACCTGCTCCCAGCGCTGCTTGCCCTCTCGGTACTCGGCCTCGTACGCCTCGCTCACCCGGTGGCCCGCCAGGCCCTCGGCGAGCGCGGTCAGGCCCGCCCGGGCGTCCGCGACCAGCGTGAGCGCCGCAAGCTTGTGGGCGTCGAAGGCCGTGATGTTGAGGTTCACGAACCGCACACCGGGGTTCTGGAACAGCGTGTTCGACGCGGTGGTGAAGTCGCTGTAGCGGGTGCCGACGCCGATGACCAGATCGGCGGTGCGGGCGATGTCGTCGCAGACCGCCGTGCCGGTGTGGCCGATCCCGCCCAGGTCGGCGGGGTGGTCGTGGCGCAGTGAGCCCTTGCCGGCCTGGGTGGAGGCGACCGGGATGCCGGTCGCGTCGACCAGCGCCTTGAGGGCTTCCTCGGCCTCGCTGTGGTGGACGCCGCCGCCCGCCACGATCAGCGGGCGCTCGGCTTCACGGATCGCGCGCACCCCCTCCGCCAGCTCCAACGGGTCGGGGGCCGGGCGGCGTACGTGCCACACGCGCTCGGCGAAGAACTCCTCCGGCCAGTCGAAGCCTTCCGCCTGCACGTCCTGCGGCATGGCCAGGGTGACCGCGCCGGTCTCCGCCGGGTCGGCGAGGACCCGCATGGCGTTCAGGGCGGACGGGATCAGCATCTCCGGGCGGGTGATCCGGTCGAAGTAGCGGGAGACCGGGCGCAGCGTGTCGTTGACCGACACATCGGCCTCCACCGGGTGCTCCAGCTGCTGGAGCAGCGGGTCGGCGGCGCGTGTGGCGAAGTAGTCGCCGGGCAGCAGCAGCACCGGCAGGCGGTTGATCGTGGCCAGCGCGGCGCCGGTGACCAGGTTGGTGGCGCCCGGGCCGATGGAGGTGGTGACCGCCTGTGCGGAGAGCCGGTTGAGCTGGCGGGCGTACCCCACGGCGGCGTGCACCATGGCCTGTTCGTTGCGGCCCTGGTGGAAGGGCATGGTGCCTTCGCCGGCCTCGAGCAGCGCCTGGCCGATGCCGGCGACGTTGCCGTGGCCGAAGATGCCCCAGGTGCCGGCGATCAGGCGGTGGCGTACCCCGTCGCGCTCGGTGTACTGCGCGGACAGGAACCGCACCAGCGCCTGGGCGACGGTCAGACGGCGGGTAGTGCTGCTCATCAGGGCTTCTCCGGTGCCGTGTAGAGGGGGAGACGGGGGTCGACCGGCTGGGCCGGCCAGGTGTCGCGGATCCACGCGTGGTCGGGGTGGTCGCAGATCAGCCAGGCGCGGTCGGGGTCGGGGCCCGCCATGACGTTGAGGTAGTACATGTCGTGGCCGGGCACGGCCATGGACGGTCCGTGCCAGCCGTCCGGGATGAGCACGACGTCACCGTCGCGCACCTCCGCCAGCACGTCCGTGCCGGTGCCGTGGCCGGAGGGGGAGACCCGCTGGTAGCCGAGTCCCGGGGTGCCCTCGTGGGCGGCGAACTCGAAGTAGTAGATCTCCTCCAGCTCCGACTCCTGGCCGGGCCGGTGCTCGTCGTGCTTGTGCGGCGGGAAGGACGACCAGTTGCCGCCCGGCGTGATCACCTCGACGGCGATCAGCTTGTCGCACTCGAACACGCCGGCCGCGCCGAAGTTGTTGACCTGACGGGAGCAGTTGCCGGTGCCGCGCAGCTCGACCGGGACGGAGGAGGCGGGCGCGTAGCGGGCGGGCAGCCGGCGCTCGCAGCGGGCGCCGGTCAGCGCGAAGCGGCCTCCGTCGCGGGACGCGATCGAGACCTGGGCGTCGCGCGGCACGTACGCGAAGTCGCTGACGCCGCTGAACACGCTGTCGCGGCCGTGCAGTCGAAACGTGTCACCGCCCACGGCGACGGTGCAGGAGCCCGACAGCGGGAGCACGATCCACTCGCTGTCGCCGGTGTCGAAGGAGTGCCAGCCGCCGGACGGCAGTTCGAGCACCTTCAGGCTGGAGTAGCCCCAGCCGGCCGACTCGGGGGTGACGTCGACCGCGTGGGCGCCGCTTGCGGCCTTGCCCGCGGGGAGGTGGTGCGCGGTGGTCATGATGCCCTTCTTCGTGGCGTTCGGGACGTTCATGGCGTCGGGACGTTCGTGGCGTCGTGGCGTTCGGGGCGGGGGGCTCGGGGCGGTGTCACAGCAGCCCGACCGCGGTGTCCACCGCGGTCTCCACGCTGCCCTCCGCCGGGTACAGCAGGGACCGGCCGACGACCATCCCCTGCACGGTGGGCAGGCGCAGCGCCTTGCGCCACTTCTCGTAGGCGCCCTCCTGGTCCTTGCCGACCTCGCCGCCGAGGAGCACGGCGGGCAGCGTGGAGGCCTCCAGTGCCTCGGCCATGTCGTCGATGTCGTCGGTGACGGGCAGTTTCAGCCAGGTGTAGGCGGAGGTGCCGCCGAGACCGGAGGCTATGGCGATGGACCGGGTGACGGCCTGGCCGCTCAGGTCGTTGCGCACGCGGCCGTCGACACGGCGGGATATGAACGGTTCGACGAACAGCGGCAGCCGGCGCGCCGCCATGTCGTCCACGGCCCTCGCCGTGGACTCCAGGGTCTTCAGGGAGCCCGGGTCGTCGTAGTCGATGCGCAGCAGCAGCTTGCCCGCGTCGAAGCGGAGCCGTTCGATGTCCTCGGCGCGGTGCCCGGTGAAGCGGTCGTCCATCTCGAAGGACGCGCCCGCGAGGCCGCCGCGGTTCATGGAGCCCATCACGACCTTGTCGTCCAGGACGCCGAGGAGCAGCAGGTCCTCAAGGATGTCCGCGGTGGCCAGCACCCCGTCCACGCCGGGCCGGGACAGCGCGATGCACAGGCGCTCCAGCAGGTCGGCGCGGTTGGCCATGGCCAGGTGGCGATCGCCGACGCCGAGCGCGCCACGGGCCGGGTGGTCGGCGGCCACGATCATGAGGCGGCCGCTGTCGCCGATGAGCGGGCGGCGGACCCGGCGGGCGGCGGCCTCGGCGATGGCCTCCGGGTGCCGGGCGCGCACCGTGGCGAGGTCGGGGATGCTGATGCTCAAGACAGGCTCCGTTCAGGGGTGGCGGCCGTGGGGCCGCGTGCGAGAGGCCTCGAGGCGGCGGTCAGCCGCGGGCGACGAGGTCGGCGACCTCCGACTCGGTCGGCATCGCGGAGGAGCAGGCGAGGCGGGAGGCGACGAGCGCACCGGCCGCGTTGGCGTACCGCATGGTCTTCTCCAGCGGCCAGCCGGCGAGCAGCCCGTGGCACAGGGAGCCGCCGAAGGCGTCCCCGGCGCCGAGTCCGTTGACGACCTCCACCGGCACGGGAGGCACCTCGGCCGTCGTCCCGTCGCGGTGCACGGCGAGCACGCCCTTGGGGCCCTGCTTGACGACCGCGAGCTCCACACCTGCTTCCAGCAGCGCCTCGGCGCAGGCCCGCGGTTCGCGTACGCCGGTGGCGATCTCGCACTCGTCGAGGTTGCCGACGGCCACGGTGGCGTGGCGCAGTGCCTCGCGGTAGTACGGCCGCGCGGTGTCGGGGTCGTGCCAGAACATGGGGCGCCAGTCCAGGTCGAACACCGTGATGCCGGCCTTGTCACGGGCCTTGAGGGCGGCGAGTGTGGCCGAGCGGCTGGGCTCCTCGCTCAGGCCGGTCCCGGTGATCCAGAAGATCCGGGCCGAGCGGATGGCGAAGAAGTCCAGCTCGTCGGTGTGGATCTCCAGGTCGGGGGCCTTGGGGCGGCGGTAGAAGTACAGGGGGAAGTCGTCCGGCGGGAAGATCTCGCAGAACGTGATCGGGGTCGGGTAGGCGTCCACCGGTGTGACGAACCGGTCGTCGACGCCGAACTCCTTCAGCTGCTGGTGCAGATAGGTGCCGAAGGGGTCGTTCCCGGTCCGGGTGATCACCGCCGTGTCGCGGCCGAGACGCGCCGCGGCCACCGCGACGTTCGCCGCCGAGCCGCCGAGGAACTTTCCGAAGCTCTCGACCTGGGGGAGCGGCACACCGGTCTGCAGCGGGTAGAGATCGACCCCGATGCGGCCCATGGTGATGAGATCGAAATGTTCGGCTGGCTCAGGCATGTGCGACGCTCCTCATGCGGGGGTGCGGGCGACCGGGCGCCGGGAAGGTGCGCATCCGGCCCCGGATGCCTCACAGGTGTAGGCCGCGCGAGGAGTTCCTGTCAAGGCTTTGTACTTACATTCGGACCTGCTTCTGAAATGATGTCTTAACAAAGTATTGACAGGTGGGTGCGACAGGGGTTTGTATCCCGTGCCAGCGAAACCGCCGGTTCGCCGGCAGACGACCCGGACGTCCGTCCGGGCCCCGACCGGGGTCCCGAGCGGCGCCGTTCCTCCCCTTCCCCCGGTCGCACAGTGAGGTGCAGGTAAAGATGGACCGCACGTTTCACCCTCGCCGCTCCCACAGAGTCGCCCCAGTCCTCGCGCTGGCCGCCGCCTCCGCGCTGCTCGTCGCCGGCTGCTCCAGCAGCTCGGGCGGGAAGAAGGCGGAGGACGCCGGCTCCAACGTCTCCGCCGGCAAGGCCAGCACTCCTCGTATGACGGTAGCGCTGGTGACCCACCAGGCGCCGGGCGACACCTTCTGGGACATCGTCCGCAAGGGAGCCGAGGCGGCGGCGGCCAAGGACAACATCAAGCTCGTCTACTCCAGCGACCCCAACGCGGGCAACCAGGCCAACCTGGTGCAGAACGCGATCGACCAGAAGGTCGACGGCATCGCGGTCACCCTCGCCAAGCCGGACGCGATGAAGGACGTCATCAGCAAGGCCACCCAGGCGAAGATACCCGTGGTCGGCCTGAACTCCGGTCTGAGCGACTGGAAGAAGCTGGGCCTGATGGAGTTCTTCGGGCAGGACGAGACGGTCGCGGGCGAGGCGTTCGGCAAGCGGCTCAACGAGCTGGGCGCCAAGAACACCGTGTGCGTCATCCAGGAGCAGGGGAACGTCGGCCTCACCCAGCGCTGCGACGGACTGAAGAAGACGTTCACCGGCAAGACGCAGATCCTGTACGTCAACGGCACCGACATGCCGTCCGTGAAGTCGACGATCAGCGCGAAGCTCAAGCAGGACAGCTCCATCGACTACGTGGCCACGCTGGGCGCGCCGTACGCGCTGACCGCGGTGCAGTCGGTCTCCGACGCCGGCAGCAAGGCGAAGGTCGCCACGTTCGACTTGAACAAGGACCTGACCGACGCCATCAAGAAGGGCGACATCCAGTTCGCCGTCGACCAGCAGCCCTACCTGCAGGGCTACCTGGCGATCGACTCCCTGTGGCTCTACAAGAACAACGGCAACTACAGCGGCGGCGGTGAGCAGCCGGTGCTGACCGGCCCGGCCTTCGTCGACAAGTCCAACGTCGACACCATCGCGACGTTCGCCGCCAACGGCACGAGGTGATCCCATGACTCAGCAGGCTGTGCCGGCGGTGACCTCACCGCCGGCCTCCGGCCCCAAGGAACGCGACGGCCGGACCGTACAGCGCTCCCTCGTGGTGCGGCTGCTCGCCCGGCCCGAGGTCGGCGTCTTCCTCGGCGCCGTCGCCGTGTTCGTCTTCTTCTTCGCCATGGCCCCCACGTTCCGCTCGGGCAGCGCCATGGCCACCGTCCTCTACCAGTCGTCCACCATCGGGATCATGGCGCTGCCCGTGGCCCTGCTGATGATCGGCGGCGAGTTCGACCTGTCGGCCGGTGTCTCGGTGATCACCTCGGCGTTGACCGCGGCCATGGTCAGCTTCCAGCTCACGATGAACGTCTGGGTCGGCGTGGTCGTCGCCCTCGTGGTCTCGCTCGCGATCGGCGCGTTCAACGGCTGGATGATGGTGCGCACCGGGCTGCCCAGCTTCCTGGTCACCCTCGGCACCTTCCTCGGCCTGCAGGGCATCAACCTGGCCGTCACCAAGCTCGTCACCGGCAACGTGGCGACCGACGACATCAGCGACATGGACGGCTTCAACCAGGCCAAGGCGGTCTTCTCGTCGAGCTTCACCATCGGCGGCGTCCAGTTCAAGATCACCGTCCTGTGGTGGCTGCTCTTCGCAGCCCTGGCGACCTGGGTGCTGCTGCGCACCAAGTACGGCAACTGGATCTTCGCGGTCGGCGGCAACAAGGACAGCGCACGGGCCGTCGGTGTGCCGGTGAAGTTCACCAAGATCTCGCTGTTCATGCTGGTCGGCTTCGGTGCCTGGTTCGTCGGCATGCACCAGCTGTTCGCCTTCAACACCGTCCAGTCCGGCGAGGGCGTCGGCCAGGAGCTCATCTACATCGCGGCGGCGGTCATCGGCGGTTGCCTGCTCACCGGCGGCTACGGTTCGGCGATCGGTCCCGTCTTCGGTGCCTTCATGTTCGGCATGGTCAGCCAGGGCATCGTCTACGCCGGCTGGAACCCGGACTGGTTCAAGGCCTTCCTCGGCGTGATGCTCCTCGGCGCCACGCTCATCAATCTGTGGGTCCAGAAGTCCGCGACCCGGAGGTGACCACCATGACGACCGCTGACCTCGACCAGAACAACGGCACGGCCACCCCGGCGGACCGGGCACCCATCGTGGAACTGCGCGGCGCCGGCAAGGCGTACGGCAACATCCGGGCCCTGCACGGCGTCGACCTCGCCGTCCACCCCGGCAGGGTCACCTGCGTCCTCGGCGACAACGGCGCCGGCAAGTCCACCCTCATCAAGATCGTCTCCGGGCTGCACCAGCACACCGAGGGCGAGTTCCTCGTCGACGGCGAGCCGGTGCGGTTCACCACCCCGCGTGACGCCCTCGACAAGGGCATCGCCACCGTCTACCAGGACCTCGCGACCGTGCCGCTGATGCCGGTGTGGCGCAACTTCTTCCTCGGCTCCGAGATGACCAAGGGCCCCTGGCCCTTCCGCCGCCTCGACATCGCCCGTATGAAGAAGACCGCGGACGAAGAGCTGCGGAACATGGGCATCGTCCTGGACGACCTCGAGCAGCCCATCGGCACCCTGTCCGGCGGTCAGCGCCAGTGCGTCGCCATCGCCCGCGCCGTCTACTTCGGCGCCCGCGTCCTCATCCTGGACGAGCCCACCGCCGCACTCGGCGTCAAGCAGTCCGGTGTGGTGCTGAAGTACGTCGCAGCCGCCCGCGAACGCGGCCTCGGCGTCATCTTCATCACCCACAACCCGCACCACGCCTACATGGTCGGCGATCACTTCAGCGTGCTGCGCCTGGGCACTCTCGAACTCTCCGCCTCGCGCAGCGAGGTCAGCCTCGAGGAACTCACCAACCACATGGCCGGTGGCGCCGAACTGGCCGCGCTCAAGCACGAGCTGGCGCAGGTCAGCGGCGTCGACGTCGAGGGGCTCCCGGAAGCGGAGGACCTCCAGGCACCTGTGGCGGCATCACCCGAAGGGAACTCCTGACATGACCACTGTCCCCTCCCTGGACCGCATCCGGGTGGGCTCGGCCCCGGACTCCTGGGGCGTCTGGTTCCCCGACGACCCGCAGCAGGTTCCCTGGGAACGCTTTCTGGACGAGGTGGCCGAGGCCGGCTACTCCTGGATCGAGCTCGGCCCCTACGGGTACCTGCCGACCGACCCGGCGCGGCTCACCGACGAGGTGAACAAGCGGAGCCTGAAGGTCTCGGCAGGCACGATCTTCACCTCCCTGCACCGCGGACCGTCCGTGTGGGAGTCCACCTGGGAGCACGTCAGCCAGGTCGCCGCCCTCACCCAGGCCATGGGCGCGAAGCACCTCGTGGTCATCCCCTCCTTCTGGCGGGACGACAAGACCGCCGAGATCCTCGAGCCCTCCGAGCTCACCGCCGAACAGTGGGCGCACCTGACCAAGGGCATGGAGCGCCTCGGCCACGAGGTCAAGGAGACCTACGGCCTCGACATCGTCGTCCACCCGCACGCCGACACCCACATCGACACCGAGGAGCACGTCGAGCGCTTCCTCGACTCCACCGACTCCGACCTCGTCAACCTCTGCCTGGACACCGGTCACTACGCCTACTGCGGCGGCGACAGCGTCAAGCTGATCGAGACCTACGGCGAGCGCATCGGCTATCTGCACCTCAAGCAGGTCGACCCGGAGATCCTCGCCGACGTCGTGAGCAACGGGGTGCCGTTCGGGCCCGCCGTGCAGCGCGGCGTGATGTGCGAGCCCCCGGCCGGCGTGCCCGCGCTGGAGCCGGTCCTGGCCGCAGCGCAGGGCCTGGGCGTCGACCTGTTCGCCATCGTCGAGCAGGACATGTACCCCTGCGAGCCGGACAAGCCGCTGCCCATCGCCGTCCGCACCCGCAAGTTCCTCCGCTCCTGCGGCGCCTGACCCCCGAAGGGACCAGCAACACCATGACTCAGCGTGGAACGCTCGGAGTCGCCGTCATCGGGACGGGCAGGATGGGCGCCGACCATGTGCGCCGCATCGACGAGGTGATCAGCGGAGCGCGGGTGGCCGCCGTCGTGGACGTCGACGCGGAGCGGGCCAAGTCCGTCGCCGCCGGCGTCGAGGGCTGCACCGCCTACACCGAACCGGCCGCCGCGATGGCCGCCGCCGACGTCGACGCCGTACTGATCGCCTCACCCGGCCCCGCCCACGAGGCCGCACTGCTCACCGCCTTCGAGCACGACCTGCCGGTGCTGTGCGAGAAGCCCCTCACCCCGGACGCGGCCTCCGCGCTGCGCATCCTTCAGGCGGAGCAGAAGCTGGGTCACCGGCGCGTCCAGGTCGGCTTCATGCGGCGCTACGACGCCGAGTACATCAAGCTCAAGGCGCTGCTGGACAGCGGCCAGCTGGGCCGGCCGCTGATGCTGCACAACCGGCACCGCAACGCCGGCAGCCCGCCCGGCTTCACCGAGGCGATGCTCATCAACGACTCCGTCGTGCACGAGATGGACGTCACCCGCTGGCTGCTCGGCCAGGAGATCACGGCGGTGACGGTGCTGCGCCCGACCCCGTCGGGCAACGCGCCCGACGGGCTGTCCGACCCGCAGTTCGTCGTCTTCGAGACCGACGGCGGCGCGCTCGTCGACGTCGAGATCTTCGTCAACTGCGGCTTCGGCTACCAGGTGCAGGCCGAGGTGGTCTGCGAGTCGGGTACCGCCCGGATCGGCGACGGGCACGCCATGGTCACCAACATGGCGGGCCGCTGGGGCGGCACCATCGCCCCGGACTTCGTGGAGCGCTTCGCCGAGGCCTACGACCGCGAGGTGCAGGCCTGGGTCGACGCCACCCGGCGCGGCGAGGTCACCGGCCCGAGCGTCTGGGACGGCTACGCGGCGGCAGCGGTCTGCGAGGCGGGCGTGCGCGCGCAGGCGGAGGGGCGCCGCACGGAGGTGCAGCTGATCGAGCGTCCGGCGCTCTACCGCTGAGCGGCGGGCGCCGCGGAATGCCGAGTCGGCGCGTGACCGGTCGGGGCCCGGTCACGCGCCGCTGCGCTGATCCGATCAGTCAGCCGGCCTTGGCGCAGATCGCGTAGACGGAGGCCGTGTAGTGCGGCTCGTAGCCGCCGTTCAGGAACCCGACGGTCCAGCCGACAGGCGTGGTGCCGGAGAGGATCGGGTTGGAGTGCAACTCCGAACCGTACGACTGGGCGGTGGTGCCGGGCAGGTACCAGCCGCCCCCGGTGGCGATCTCCCCGGCCGGGCAGGTGGCGTCGACGTCGACCATGTCCAAGGATCCGACGTCCTTCGACACGGTGACCACGTGCACGCCCGCCAGACCCGGGGCTCCGGCGGGTCCCTGCGGACCTGTCTGTCCGGCCTGTCCGGCCGGACCCTGCGGCCCGGTTTCTCCCTGCTGACCGGCCGGTC
This sequence comes from Streptomyces cynarae, assembly GCF_025642135.1. Lineage (NCBI taxonomy): Bacteria > Bacillati > Actinomycetota > Actinomycetes > Kitasatosporales > Streptomycetaceae > Streptomyces > Streptomyces cynarae. The sequence goes on from NZ_CP106793.1 coordinate 7,124,982, forward strand.
CCGCCGGCCCCTGTGCCCCGGTGTCCCCCTTCGGTCCGGCGGGCCCCTGCTCGCCCTTCTGCGCCCAGGTGACGGACCGTTCGTCGGGTCGGCAGGCGGAGCCCTCCTCGGCGAGGCGCAGATGACCGCTCGAGTTCACGCATCCCTGAATCGTGCCGTCCGCAGCGATGTACGACTGCTGCTCGCCGGTGGCCAACGCGAAGCCCGCGGACGTCACCACGAGCACGACGGCGGCGCCGGCGGCGGCTGTAACGGCACGGCGAATGAATGTCACAGGTCCCCCCAGGATCCTCAGCCCATCGGTCGCATCATCCGACCGAAGCTTCACAACTATCGCACCGGAAACACACATTGACGATATGTGGATGTGAGAGCCGACCGATGCCCCGATCCGGGCGAGGTCATGGTGCGACACGCCGAGCGGGCGGAGGCCGGCCGTCCACGCATGACGGCCGCCGTCCCCCGAGGTGCCGAAGGCGGAGGCCGGCCGTCTCGCCTTCGTGGCCCCCTTCCTCGCCGACGCGTAACGTGACGGAGCATGAGGATCCTCATCAGCGCCGACATGGAGGGCGCCACCGGTGTGACCTGGCCGGCCGACGTGTTGCCCGGGACGCCGCAGTGGGAGCGGTGCCGGGCGATGTTCACCTCCGACGTGAACGCCGCCGTGCTCGGCTTCCTCGACGGCGGTGCCGACGACGTGCTGATCAACGAGGCCCACTGGACCATGCGCAATCTGCTCCTCGAACGGTTGGATGAGAGGGCGCAGATGCTCACCGGACGGCACAAGTCGCTGTCCATGGTGGAGGGCGTGCAGTACGGCGACGTGGACGGAGTCGCGTTCGTCGGCTACCACGCGGGGGCGGGGATGGAGGGCGTGCTCGCCCACACCTACCTCGCCAACTCCATCACGGGCGTCTGGCTCAACGACGTCCGCGCCAGCGAGGGCCTGCTGAACGCCCACGTCGTGGCCGAGTACGGCGTGCCCGTCGTCCTCGTCACCGGCGACGACGTGGCCTGCGAGGACGCGCTCGGGTACGCGCCAGAAGCGCTCAAGGTGGCCGTCAAGGACCATGTGTCACGGTACGCGGCGGTGTGCCGCACCCCGGCCAGGACCGCGGCCGACATCCGCGCCGCGGCCAAGGAGGCGGCGTCCCTGGCGGGGCGTCACGAGCCCGAGCAACGGGGGCCGTTCACCATCGCGCTCGAGTTCGACGCCGAGCATCTGGCGATGGCCGCCACCGTCGTACCGGGAGTGGACCGCATCGGCGAGCGGAAGGTGGCGTACACGAGCGCGACCATGTACGAGGGGATCCGGACGTTCAAGGCGGTCACCACGATCGTCTCGGCCGCGGTGGAGGAACAGTATGGCTGACCAGCAGGCACTCGACGAGGTCGTGCGGTTCACGTCCGACCTCATCCGCATCGACACCACCAACCGCGGCGGCGGCGACTGCCGTGAGCGGCCCGCCGCCGAGTACGCGGCCGAGCGTCTGGCCGAGGCCGGCCTGGAGCCCGTGCTCCTGGAGCGCACCCCGGGCCGGACGAACGTCGTCGCACGCATCGAGGGCACCGACCCGTCCGCCGACGCCCTGCTCGTCCACGGCCATCTCGACGTGGTGCCCGCGCAGGCGGCGGACTGGAGCGTGCACCCGTTCTCCGGCGAGGTGCGCGACGGCGTGGTGTGGGGCCGGGGCGCGGTCGACATGAAGAACATGGACGCGATGATCCTCGCCGTCGTACGGCACTGGGCGCGCTCGGGCACCAGGCCCCGGCGCGACCTCGTCATCGCCTTCACCGCCGACGAGGAGGCGAGCGCCGAGGACGGCTCCGGATTCCTCGCGGACCGGCACGCGGACCTCTTCGAGGGATGCACGGAAGGCGTCAGCGAGTCGGGGGCGTTCACCTTCCACGACGGCGACGGACGGCAGATCTACCCGATCGCGGCCGGTGAGCGCGGCACCGGATGGCTGAAGCTGACCGCGCGCGGCCGGGCGGGCCACGGCTCCAAGGTCAACCGCAGCAACGCGGTCACCAGGCTCGCCGCCGCGGTGACCCGCATCGGCGCCCACGAATGGCCGCTCCGGCTCACCCCCACCGTGCGCGCCGCGCTCACCGAACTCGCCGCCCTGTACGGCCTCGAGGCCGACCTCGACGACGTGGACGGCCTGCTGAAGAAGCTGGGCCCCGCCGCCGCGCTCGTCGAGGCGACCGTCCGCAACAGCACCAACCCGACCATGCTGAGCGCCGGTTACAAGATCAACGTGATCCCGGGCGAGGCCGTCGCCCACGTCGACGGACGCTACCTGCCCGGCACCGAGGACGAGTTCCGTGCGACGCTGGACGAACTCACCGGGCCGGACGTGGACTGGGAGTTCCACCACCGGGAGGTCGCCCTCCAGGCGCCCGTGGACTCGCCGACGTTCGCGCGGATGCGGGCCGCCGTCGAGGAGTTCGCGCCCGGGGGGCACGTCGTGCCGTACTGCATGCCGGGCGGCACGGACGCCAAGCAGTTCTCGCGCCTCGGCATCACCGGCTACGGGTTCACGCCGCTGAAGCTCCCCGAGGGCTACGACTACCAGGCGATGTTCCACGGCGTCGACGAACGCGTGCCCGTGGAGGCGCTGCACTTCGGCGTCCGCGTCCTCGACCGGTTTCTGCGCACGGCCTAGGAGGGATGGGGAGATGGTGCGGACCCTGCCGTACGGGGCATGGCCCTCGCCCGTCGACGCGGCGCTCGCCGCCGCGCACGGCGGGCAGCCGGAGGCGGTGGGCTTCGTGGGCGAGGAGGCGTGGTGGACCGAGCCCCGCCCCGCCGAGGGCGGCCGGCGCACCCTGGTCAGGCGCACGGCGGACGGCCGGGAGGTGTCGGTCCTGCCCCCGCCGTGGAACGTGCGCAGCCGGGTCATGGAGTACGGCGGCCGGCCCTGGGCCGGGGCGATGCGCCCGGAGGGGCCGCTGGTGGTGTTCGTGCACTTCGCGGACCAGCGGCTGTACGCCTACGAGCCCACGGCGCCGGACAGCCGACCACGCCCGCTCACCCCGCTGTCGCCGGTGGGCGGCGGACTGCGCTGGGTCGACCCCCGGCTGCACCTGGAACGCGGCGAAGTGTGGTGTGTGCTGGAGGAGTTCACCGGCGACGGGCCCACCGACGTGCGGCGGGTGCCGGCCGCCGTACCGCTGGACGGCTCGGCGGCCGAGGACCGGGACGGCGTCCGCGAACTCACCGACGCGCGCCACCGGTTCGTCACCGGCCCCCGTCTCTCGCCGGACGGGCGCCGCGCGGCCTGGCTCGCCTGGGACCATCCGCGCATGCCCTGGGACGGCACCGAGCTGCTCGTCGCCGAGGTCACCGGTGAGGGGACGCTCCGGGAGCCGCGTACGGTCGCCGGCGGCCCCGAGGAGTCCATCGCCCAGGCCGAGTGGGCACCCGACGGCTCCCTGCTGTACGTGAGCGACCGCACCGGCTGGTGGAACCTGTACCGGGACGGCACGCCGCTGTGCCCCCGCGAGGAGGAGTTCGGCGGGCCGCTGTGGAAGGTCGGACTGCAGTGGTTCGCGCCCCTGGACGACGGGACCGTCGCCGTGGTGCACGGCAGGGGAGCGGGCCGGCTCGGGATCCTCGACCCGGTCGGCGGCGAGGTCGTCGACGTGGCCGGACCCTGGACCGAGTTCGCCGCCACGCTCGCCGTGCACGGCAGCCGCGTCGTCGCCGTCGGCGCCGGCCCGCGCACCGCGTACGAGGTCGTCGAACTGGACGCCGCCACCGGCCACGCCCGCGTGATCGGCGCCGCGCACGAGGACCCCGTCGACCCCGCCTTCTACCCCGAGCCCCGGATCCGCACCTTCACCGGACCCGGAGGCCGCGAGGTCCACGCGCACATCCATCCGCCGCGCCACCCCGAGTACGCCGCGCCCGAGGGCGCACCGCCGCCGTACGTCGTCTGGGCGCACGGCGGGCCGACCAGCCGCGCCCCCCTCGTCCTCGATCTGGAGATCGCCTACTTCACCTCGCGCGGCATCGGCGTCGCCGAGGTGAACTACGGAGGCTCCACCGGCTACGGACGCGCGTACCGCGACCGGCTGCGCGGACAGTGGGGCGTCGTCGACGTCGAGGACTGCGCGGCCGTCGCGCTCGCCCTCGCCGACGAGGGCACCGCCGACCGCGACCGGCTCGCCGTGCGCGGCGGCAGCGCCGGCGGCTGGACGGCGGCCGCGTCCCTGACGTCGACCGACGTGTACGCCTGCGGCACGATCGTCTACCCGGTCCTGGATCTGGCGAGCTGGGGCTCCGGGGGGACCCACGACTTCGAGTCGCAGTACCTTGAGACGCTGGTGGGGGCGTATGCCGAGGTGCCCGGGCGGTACTTCGAGCGGTCGCCCGTGGAGCACGCCGACCGGATCACCGTCCCCTTCCTGCTGCTGCAGGGGCTCGAGGACCCGATCTGCCCGCCCGCGCAGTGCGAGCGGTTCCTGGCCCGGCTCCAGGGGCGGCGTATCCCGCACGCCTACCTCGCCTTCGAGGGCGAGGGGCACGGCTTTCGGCGGGCTGAGACCATGGTGCGTGCCCTGGAGGCCGAGCTGTCCCTGTACGCGCAGGTCTTCGGGCTGAACCCGCCCGGCATCCCCACCCTGGAGCTCACCGAGTGACCCACCTGATCAGGCCGCCCAGACTCGCCCCCGGCGCCCGCGTGGCCGTCGTCGCGCCCAGCGGGCCCGTGATCGAGGAGCGGCTCGCCGCCGGTCTCGACATCCTGCGCGGCTGGGACCTGGACCCGGTCGTGGCTCCCCACGTGCTCGACCGGCACCCCGAGTTCCCCTACCTCGCGGGCACGGACGCCGACCGCGCCGCCGACTTCCAGGCCGCCTGGTGCGACCCGGAGGTGTCCGCGGTGCTGTGCGCCCGCGGCGGGTACGGGGCGCAGCGCATGATGGACCTGCTCGACTGGGAGGCGCTGCGCGCCGCCGGGCCGAAGGTGCTGGTCGGCTTCAGCGACATCACCGCGCTGCACGAGGCGTTCGCGGCCCGCCTCGGCCTGGTCACGCTGCACGGGCCGATGGTGGCGGCCGCCGACTTCCTCAAGAACACGCGCACGCAGGACCATCTGCGGGCCACCCTCTTCGAGCCGGAGTCCGTGACGACCATCACCTCCTCCGGCACCGCGCTCGTGCCCGGCCGCGCCCGGGGCGTCACCTCCGGCGGATGCCTGGCCCTGATCGCGGCCGAACTGGGCACGCCACACGCCCGCTCCGGCGAGACGGGCGGGCTGCTGCTGCTCGAGGACATCGGCGAGGATGCCTACCGCGTCGACCGGCTCCTCACCCAGCTCCTGCGCTCGGGCCGGCTCGAGGGGGTCACGGGGATCGCGCTCGGCTCCTGGGAGGAGTGCGGCCCGTACGAGCTGTTGCGCGCCGTCCTCACCGACCGGCTCGGCGGGCTCGGGATACCGGTCGTGGAGCGGTTCGGGTTCGGCCACGGCGAGGGCGCCCTGACGATGCCGCTCGGCGTGGCCGCGGAACTGGACGCGGACACCGGGACGCTCACACTGGAGGTCCCGGCGCTGGCGTGACGGGAACGCACGCCTCGGGTCACCCGTCCGCTCCACCCGCCGGGCGGCGCCGCGCCGTGCCGTCCATCCTGGGCCCATGAACCCGAAGACCCACCGCGAAGCCACGACGAGCGGCGGGACACGCCGGGGGCGGCAGGGACTCACGCCGCGCACGGTCGCCGTCCTGGTGCTGGCCGCGCTCGTGCTGGTCTTCGTCTTCGAGAACACCCAGCGCACCCGGATCCGGCTGTTCGTGCCGCTGGTGACGATGCCGCTGTGGCTGGCGCTGCTCGGTACGGGGGTGATCGGGGCACTGTGCGGCGCGCTTCTCGTCAGCCGACGCCGGTGACGGCGGATCACGTACGGTGTCGCCGTGTCCGACACCCGTGAATACCTCGCCGAGAGCCCCCGCGTGGGCATACGCCCCTTCACCCGCGACGACGCGGCCGAGTTCACCGCCCGGGCGCGGGAGAGCAGGGAACTGCACCACCCCTGGTTGTTCCCGCCGACCACCCCCGAGGCGTACGCCGCCTACGCGGGGCGGCTGATCGACGACCCGACGAGGGCGGGGTTCCTGGTGTGCGAGAGGGAGACCGGGGCCATCGCCGGGTACATCAACATCAACAACATCGTCCGGGGCGGCTTCCAGAGCGGGGCGCTCGGCTACGGCGCCTTCGCGCACGCCGCCGGGCGCGGGCTGATGACGGAGGCGCTGAACCTCGTGGTGCGGTACGCGTTCGGGCCGCTGGGGCTGCACCGGCTGGAGATCAACGCACAGCCCCGCAACACCGGATCGATCGGCCTGGCCCGACGCTGTGGCTTCCGCCTGGAGGGCTTCTCACCCGACATGATCTTCGTCGACGGGGCCTGGCGGGACCACGAGCGCTGGGCCATCACCGCCGAGATGGTCCGCACGTGAGCGGTGCCCGAGCGGTGACGGCTCCCGTGCGGCCCCTGTGCGGCCGCCCTCGGCCCGCGCGCCGTACGGCCGTCAGTCCGCCGACCGTACGGTGGGCGTGGCGACGCTCACCGGCCCGCTGCGCCGGCCGCTCTTGCAGGCGTCGTGGCAGTCCTTCTCCAGGCTGCAGCACAGCGAGCAGACCGCGCCGGAGTGGAACGGGCAGCCCGCCATGTCGGGGCGCTCGAAGGTGTCCGCGCACACCGAGCAGGTCAGCGTCGCCGCCGAGGGCAACCCCCGCTCGTCGAGCAGCGGCTCGTCGAGGGCGTCGACGCGGGCGATGTAGTACCTGCCCTTGGTCGCCACCGCGAACAGCGGTGAGAGCACCATGGCCAGGAACAGGGCGATGAACGGGGAGTACGCCTTGCCGTAGGCGCCGAACGCCTCGAAGTACGCGGCGATGGACACCGCCGAGGCGATCAGCATCGAGCCGAAGCCGACCGGGTTGAAGTTGTACAGGTGCGCCCGCTTGAACTCGATGTACGACGGGCTGAGCCCCAGCGGCTTGTTGATCACCAGGTCGGCCACGACCGCGCCGATCCACGCGATGGCGACGTTCGAGTAGAAGCCCAGCACCGTGTTGAGGAACCCGAACACACCGCCTTCCATCAGCGCGAGCGCGATGCCGACGTTGAGGAAGATGTAGACGACGCGCCCGGGGTGACGATGGGTCAGCCGGGAGAAGAAGTTCGACCAGGACAGCGAACCGGAGTACGCGTTCGTCGAGTTGATCTTGATTTGGGAGAGGATCACGAAGAACGTCGCCAGCCCGAGGGCGACCGGCGCCGCGAACGTCCTGAACCCGTGCACGTACTGCTGGATGGGCTCGTTCGCCTTCGCGAGCCCCACGCTGCCGGCGATGTAGAAGGCCAGGAACGCCCCGCCGATCTGCTTCGCCGCGCCCAGCACCACCCAGCCCGGACCGGCGGACAGCACCGCGCCCCACCACTGCCTGGCGTTCTCGGGCGTCTTGTCCGGCATGAAGCGCAGATAGTCGACCTGCTCACCGATCTGCGCGATCAGCGACAGAGCCACGCCGGCGCCCGCGCCGACACCGAGCATGCTGATGCTCGACCCGGTGGGCGAGTCGCCCGCGAAGTGGGTGAACTCCGAGAATTTACCCGGCTCCTGGATCGCGATGGACACGAACGGCGCGACCATCAGCACCAGCCAGATCGGCTGGGTCCACACCTGCATCTTCGACAGCGCGGTCATGCCGTAGATCACCAGCGGCAGGATGATGAGGGAGCAGATGATGTAGCCGACGGCGAGCGGTATGTGCAGGCCGAGTTCCAGGGCCTGCGCCATGATCGACCCCTCGAGGGCGAAGAAGATGAAGGTGAAGCTGGCGTAGATGACCGAGGTCAGGGTCGAGCCCAGATAGCCGAACCCCGCGCCCCGGGTCAGCAGGTCCATGTCGATGGAGTACTTCGCCGAGTAGTACGAGACCGGGATGCCGGTGAGGAAGATGACCACCGCCGCGGCCAGGATCGCCACCATGGCGCTGGAGAAGCCGTTGGAGATCGCGATCGACCCGCCGATGGCGAAGTCCGCGAGGTAGGCGATGCCGCCCAGGGCCGTGGTGGCCACCACGTACGGCGTCCAGCGGCGGAAGGACTTCGGCGCGTACCGCAGCGAGTAGTCCTCGAGCGTGTCGTTCCGCGTCCAGCCGTTGTACGTCCGGCTCGTGGTGTCCGGTGGCGTCTGCCTGTCGACGATGTCCGTCATGAACCTTCCCTCTTCCGCGAGCTCGCGTCACCTCCCCGACGAGCGGGGCAGTGCTGTTGCACGGAAGAGTCCCGCCGTGTTGTTTCCCGGCCGTTTCGATGCCTTTACGACGGTGGAGTGCGTCATTCCGCCCGGCGTCGGTCCACGTACTCGTACACCGAACCGTCCGGATGCACGGCGATGAGGTTGCGGCCGACCGGGGTCGGCACCGGGCCGGCGATGATACGCGCGCCGAGGTCGCTCAGCACCCGGTGGGCCTCCTCGATGTCCTCCACCGCGATCGTCGCCGCCACCTTGCGCAGGATCTCCAGCTCGGACTCGGGCCCGCTCATCAGCAGGAAACAGCCGACCGCGGCGACCGAGACACCGCCGCGCTCGAAGCGCAGCGCGCGGGCGCCCGTCAGTCTCTCGTAGAACGTGACCGAAGCCTCCAGGTCGTCGACGCAGATACGCAGCGTGGCTCCCAGAATCTCCATGCGCACGAGCCTAGTTGCGGCCGGCCGAAAGGGAGATCGTTTCGCACCGATCCGGGCGCGCACCTGCCGTTACGCGTGCGCGGGCACGGGTACCCGGCGGACATGAACCGCTTGGATCACCTGGAACATCTGGACAAGCATCTGGTCGACGAGCTGGCGCAGGTGGCCCGGGAGGCCGTGCGCGACGAGTTGCGCGAGCAGACCCGCAAGCAGCGCCGCACGGCCGCGCTCTACGCGGCCTCGGGCGCCACCGGACTGTACGCGGGCGCCGGGGTGGCGCTCGCCATCGGTCTGGCGCTGGCCCTGGCCCTGCCCGGCTGGGCCGCCGCGCTGATCACGGCGGCGGTGCTCGGCGTGGCCGCCCACCTGCTGCGCGGCGCGGCTCGCACAGGCGGGCACGGGGCCGCGTCGCACCACGCCGCCCACGGCCTCCGCGGTACGCCGCCCGCCGCCCCGGCCGGCGGGCCCGGGACGCCGTACCCGCCGATGCCGCACACCCCGCCCATGCCGGGCGTCACCGATCCGGCCGCGCCGGGCACCGCGGGTCCTGGAACGGACCCCCAGGCGCCGCAGCACCGGGCCCGGTGAGCCGCCGTGGCCAGGGCATGGTCGGGAGCCCTGCCGAAGCACCGCAGGGCAGTCGTGGTGACCGGGGCCAGCGGCGGCGTGGGCCGAGCCACGGCCGTCGCCTTCGCCAAACGGGGCGACCGGGTCGCTCTGCTCGCCCGGGGCCGCGAGGGCCTCGCCGCGGCCGCGGACGAGGTGCGGCGCGCGCCGGGGTGAGGCGCTCGTCGTCCCCGTCGACGTGTCGGACGCACGGGCGGTCGAGGACGCGGCGGAGCAGGTCGTAGAGGAGTTCGGACGGATCGACGTCTGGGTCAACAACGCGTTCGCCGGTGTCTTCGCGCGGTTCACGGACGTCGCTCCGGACGAGTTCCGCCGGGTCACCGAAGTGACGTACCTGGGCTATGTGTTCGGCACCCGGGCCGCGCTGCGGCACATGCTGCCCGCGGACCACGGGACGATCGTCCAGGTCGGCTCCGCGCTGGCCTACCGTGGCATCCCGCTGCAGTCGGCGTACTGCGGGGCCAAACACGCGATCCAGGGCTTCAACGAGTCGCTGCGCTGCGAGCTGCTGCACGACGGCTCGAAGGTGCGTACGACGATGGTGCAGATGCCGGCGCTCAACACCCCGCAGTTCGACTGGGTGCTCAGCCGGATTCCGGGCCGGGCGCGGCCGGTGGCGCCGGTCTACCAGCCGGAGGTCGCCGCGCGCGCGATCGTCCACGCGGCCGGGCACCCGCGGCGCCGGGAGTACTGGGTGGGCGGGTCCACGGCGGCCACGCTCATCGCCAACGCCGTGATCCCGGGACTGCTGGACCGCTACCTCGCCCGTACCGGGTTCGACTCGCAGCGCGACGAGGGGCAGCAGGGCACCGCGGGCAACCTGTGGTCGCCGGCGGACGGTCCGCACGGCCACGACTACGGCGCCCACGGCCGTTTCGACGCGGAGTCCCGTCCGGACAGCGTGGAGGAGTGGCTGTCCCGCAACCGGACGCGCATCGGTGCGGGCATCCTGGCCGGGGGCCTGGGTGCCGCGGTCACGGCGGCCGGCCTGCGCCGCCGTGGCTGAGCGCGTGGCTGGGCGCATGGACGCGAGCGAACCCCGGGGTGCAGCCCCGGGGTTCGCTCGCTCGCGTCCACCGCGTCACCGCGGCAGCTGCGGCAGCACTTTCGTCCGGTAGAAGTCGAAGAAGCCGCGCTGGTCCGGGCCGATCTGGTTGACGTAGACCACGTCGAAGCCCCCGTCCACGAACGCGGTGAGGGCGGACACGTGCTCCTCCACATCGTCGCCGCACACCCGGTTCTCCCGCACCATGTCCTCCGAGACCAGCGGCATCAGCTGCTCGAAGTGCCTCGGCGTCGGCAGCACCTGCCCCATCTCGCCGGGAAGCAGCTCGTTGGACCACAGCTCGCGGACCGTCCGCACGCACTCCTCGCGGTCTGTCCCATAGCAGACCTTCGCGCCCCCGCTCACCGGCTTGGTGCCGCCCCCGCCCTTGCGGAACTGCGTCACCATCGACTCCTCGGGCATCATCGTGATGTAGCCGTCGCCGATGCGCGCCGCCAGCGCCGTCGCCTCGGGCCCGAAACCGGAGATGTCGATCGGGATCGGTTCGTCGGGGATCGTGTACAGACGGGCGTTCTCCACCTTGTAGTGGGTGCCGTAGTGGGTGACCTGCTCGCCGGTGAACAGCCGGCGCATGATCTGGATCGCCTCTTCCAGCATCTCCAGGCGCACGGTCGTGGGCGGCCACGGATCGCCGAGGATGTGCTCGTTCAGCGCCTCACCCGTGCCCACGCCGAGCCGGAACCGCCCGCCGGTCATCACCGCGCTGGTCGCGGCGGCCTGCGCCACCACCGCCGGGTGCATCCGCACGGTCGGACAGGTCACCGCGGTCTCGACGGGCAGCGACACCGCCTCCGAGAGGGCACCGATCACCGACCACACGAACGGGCTCTGGCCCTGTGCGTCGTTCCACGGGTGGTAGTGGTCCGAGATCCACAGTCGCTGGAAACCGGCCTGCTCGGCCATCCTCGCCTGTTCGATCAGGTCCGCGGGGCCGAACTCCTCGCACGAGAGGAAGTAGCCGTACTCGGTCATGGGTGAACCTCCGGGGAGGGGGTACCGCGTCGGTCACCGGCCGGGTAACCGTGCCGGACATGGACGAAACGCCCGTCCGGCGGCGTTTGGGCGCCCTGACCCGGGGGACGCGGAAGGTCTCGCACGGGTGGCGCATCCGTGCACCCGCCAGGCAGACGACGTACGCGCGAGAACGCCGGAGGCGAATCGTGAGTCGACCCCGCATCCTGATCGTCGGTGCCGGATTCGCCGGGTACCGGACGGCCCGCACCCTGGCCCGGCTGACCCGGCACCGGGCCCACATCACTCTGCTCAACCCGACAGACTACTTTCTGTACCTGCCCCTGCTGCCACAGGTGGCCACCGGCATCCTGGAACCGCGACGGGTCGCCATCTCGCTGTCCGGCACCCTGCGCAATGTCCGCCTCGTGCTCGGCGAGGCCGACGGTGTCGACCTCGACGCGCGCACCGTGCACTACACCGACCCGGAGGGCAACGGCGGCACCCTCGGCTACGACCGGCTCGTCCTCGCCGTCGGCAGCGTCAACAAGCTGCTGCCGATCCCCGGCGTCTCCGAGCACGCCCACGGCTTCAGGGGCATGCCCGAGGCCCTGTACCTGCGCGACCACGTGACGCGCCAGATCGAGCTGGCCGCCACGTCCGACGACCCGAAGACCTGCGCCGCGCGCTGCACCTTCGTGGTGGTCGGCGCCGGCTACACCGGAACCGAGGTCGCCGCTCAGGGCAAGCGGTACACCGACGCGCTCGTGCGCAAGCAGCCGCTGCGCCAGGGCATCGAGCCGCGCTGGATGCTGCTGGACATCGCCCCGCGCGTGCTGCCGGAGATGGACGAGCGGCTCTCCCGCACCGCCGACCGGGTCCTCAGGCGGCGCGGCGTTGACGTGCGGATGGGAACCTCCGTGAAGGAGGCCACGCACGACGGAGTCCTGCTGACCGACGGGGAGTTCGTCGACACCCGCACCCTGGTGTGGTGCGTCGGCGTACGCCCCGACCCGTTCGTGGAGGGCCTCGGCAAGCCCCTGGAGCGCGGCCGGCTGCTTGTCGACCCCTACCTCCAGGTGCCGGGCCACCCCGAGGTGTTCGCCTGCGGTGACGCGGCCGCCGTACCCGACCTGGAGAACCCCGGACAGTACACGCCGATGACGGCGCAGCACGCCTGGCGGCACGGCAAGGTCTGCGCGCGCAACGTCGCCGCCTCCCTCGGCATCGGCTCCCGGCGCGCCTACCGCCACAGCGACCTGGGCTTCGTCGTGGACCTCGGTGGCCCGCAGGCCGCCGCCGCCCGCTCGGCGTGCCGCTGTCGGGGCCGGTCGCCTCGGCCGTCACGCACGGCTACCACCTCGCCGCGATGCCCAGCAACCGCATCCGGGTCGCCGCCGACTGGCTGCTGGACGCCGTCCTGCCGCGCCAGGCCGTCCAGTTGGGGCTGGTCCGCTCCTGGTCGGTGCCGCTGGAGTCGTCGTCGCCGGAACTGGCCCGAGTACCGGGAGGAAACGGCAACGGCAACGGCAACCCGGGCAAGGAGGAACAGACATGAACACACGTCAGCTCACCGAACTCGCCCAGCAGCTGCGCGTCGACAGCGTCCGCGCCTCCGCGGCGGCCGGCTCCGGGCACCCCACCTCCTCGATGTCCGCCGCGGACCTGATGGCCGTCCTGCTGGCCCACCACCTCCGCTACGACTTCGAACGGCCCGCCCACCCCGCCAACGACCGGTTCGTCCTCTCCAAGGGGCACGCCTCACCGCTTCTGTACGCCGCCTACAAGGCCGCGGGCGCGATCAACGAGACCGAGCTGCTCACCTTCCGCAAGCTGGGCAGCCGTCTGGAGGGGCACCCCACGCCGCGCCGGCTGCCCTGGGTGGAGACGGCCACCGGCTCGCTCGGCCAAGGACTGCCCGTGGGCGTGGGCATCGCGCTCGCCGGGCAGCGACTCGACCGCACCGGCTACCGCGTGTGGGTGCTGTGCGGCGACAGCGAACTCGCCGAGGGCTCCGTGTGGGAGGCCGCCGAGCACGCCGGGTACGAGCACCTCGACAACCTGATCGCGATCGTCGACGTCAACCGGCTCGGCCAGCGCGGACCCACCCGCCACGGCCACGACCTGGACGCCTACGCACGCCGCTTCAAGGCCTTCGACTGGCACACCGTCGAAGTCGACGGCCACGACATCGAGGCGATCGACCGCGCTTTCGCCGAGGCGGAGTCCACCGCCGGACAGCCCACCGTCATTCTCGCCCGCACCCTCAAGGGCAAGGGCGTCGCCGCCGTCCAGGACCGCGAGGGCCAGCACGGCAAGCCGCTGCCGGACGCCGACGAGGCGATCGCGGAACTCGGCGGCGTACGCGACCTGCGCGTCGAGGTGCAGGGACCGCCCGCCGCGCGCATGCTGCACGCCGTGCAGGGCGGCCACCTGGAGCTGCCGCGCTACGACTTGGGGGACGAGGTCCCCACCCGCGACGCCTACGGCCAGGCGCTCGCCGCGCTCGGCAACGCACGTGGCGACGTCGTCGCCCTCGACGGCGAGGTCGGCGACTCCACCCGCTCCGAGTACTTCGGCAAGGAGCACCCCGAGCGCTACTTCGAGTGCTACATCGCCGAACAGCAGATGGTCGCCGCCGCCGTCGGCATGGCCGCGCGCGGCTGGGTGCCGTACGCCTCCACGTTCGCCGCGTTCCTCACCCGCGCCCACGACTTCGTGCGCATGGCGTCGATCAGCGGCTCCGGCATCAACCTCGTCGGCTCGCACGCCGGCTGCGCCATCGGCCAGGACGGTCCCTCGCAGATGGGTCTCGAGGACCTCGCGATGTTCCGCTCGGTGTACGACTCGACCGTGCTGTACCCGTGCGACGCCAACCAGACCGCCCGGCTCGTCGCCTCGATGGCCGGCCGTGAGGGCATCCGCTACCTGCGCACCTCGCGCGGGAAGACACCGGTCATCTACGGGCCCACCGAGGAGTTCCCGATCGGCGGCAGCAAGGTGCTGCGCGCCTCCCACGAGGACCGACTCACCGTCGTCGCCGCCGGGGGCACCGTCCACGAGGCGCTGAAGGCCGCCGACGCCCTCGCCCGCCAGGGCGTCCGCGTACGGGTCATCGACCTCTACTCGGTCAAGCCCGTCGACCGCGAGACCCTGCGCGAGGCCGCCGACCGCACCGGCTGCCTGCTCACCGTGGAGGACCACCGTGAGGAGGGCGGCCTCGGCGACGCGGTCCTCGACGCCTTCCTCGACGGGCGGCCCGTACCGCGTCTGGTGCGCCTCGCCGTCCGTACGATGCCGGGCTCGGCGACCCCCGAGGAGCAGCTGCACGCCGCCGGCATCGACGCCGAGTCGATCGCCGCCTCGGCCCGGCTGCTGGTGGAGCACGCCGTGGTGCCGTGAGCGGGGGGAGCGACATGAGCAGCACGCGGACCGTGCGGGCCGGCCGCCGCACGGTCGAGGTGCACCGGCCGGACAAGGTGCTCTTCCCCGGCGCCAGGGACGGAGGGGACGGGGACGGCAAGGAGTACACCAAGGCCGACCTCGTGGAGTACTACCGATCCGTCGCCCCCTTCATGCTGCCGCACCTGCGCGGCCGGCCCCTGATGCTGGAGCGGCACCCGGACGGCGTGGACGGGCCCCGCTTCATGCAGAAGAACACCCCGGAGCACTACCCGGAGTGGATCCGGCGCGTCGAACTCCCCAAGGAGGGCGGCACCGTCTGCCACACCGTCTGCGACGACACCGCCACCCTCCTCTACCTCGCCGACCAGGCCTGCCTCACCCTGCACCGCTGGCTCTCCCGCGCCGACCGGCTGCAGCGGCCCGACCGGATCGTCCTCGACCTCGACCCGGCGGACGGCGACTTCGGCCAGGTGCGCGCAGCCGCCAGGCTGGTGGGGGAGCTGCTGGACGAACTGCGGTTGCCGTCCGGCCTGATGACCACCGGTTCGCGGGGCCTGCACGTCGTCGTCCCCATCAGCGGCGACCAAGACTTCGATGAGGCACGGCGGTTCGCGAGGGACATCGCCGACGTCCTCGCCGCCGCCCACCCCGACCTGCTCACCACCGCCGCCCGCAAGAAGGACCGCGGCGACCGCCTCTACCTCGACGTGCAGCGCAACGCGTACGCGCAGACCGCGGTCGCCCCCTTCACCGTACGCGCGCTGCCGGGCGCACCGGTCGCCACGCCGCTGTCCTGGGGCCAGCTGGACGACCCGGCTCTGAACGCCCGCCGCTGGACCGTCGCCGACGCGGTGGACCAGGCCCGCACCGACCCCTGGGCGGATGTGCCGCCCCGGGGGCGTTCCCTCGCACGTGCCCGGCGGCGGCTCGACGACCTGCGCGGTTGAGGCCCGGCCGAAGCCCTCGGACATCCGAAGGTTTGGCCAACGCCCTTGTGGCCACCCGGTGGTGGAGGTGGCCATGTCGAACACATCACGTACACATTCACGGAACTCCCCCGAGAACAGCGACCGGGCGGACGGCCGGCCGAGCCCCATGGAGGTGCTGCGCCATGCGCGCGCCCAGTTCACGGAGCTCACCGGACTGGCCGCCGAGTCGGTGTCGTCCTTCGAACCCACCGAGGACGGCTGGACGCTCGACATCGAGGTCCTCGAACTCGCCCGGGTCCCCGACACCATGAGTCTGCTCGCGAGCTATTCGGTGGACGTGTCCGCCGACGGCGAGCTCACGGGATACCGGAAGGTTCGCCGCTACGAGCGCGGGAGGGCCGACACACGCAGGGGCGGCGGCAGCTAGCCCGCCGCACGCACCGACACACAGACAAGGAGGGCCGGTCGGCATGACCGTTGTCCCGGCACAACAGACATCCGGAGGCGGCTCCAGCGGCCTGTACGACGTCCTGGAACTCGTCCTCGACCGAGGGCTCGTCATCGACGCGTTCGTGCGCGTCTCCCTCGTCGGCATCGAGATCCTGAAGATAGACGTACGGGTCGTCGTCGCCAGCGTCGACACCTATCTGCGCTTCGCCGAGGCGTGCAACCGGCTCGACCTGGAGGCCGGTCCGCGCAAGAACCCCGGACTGCCCGACCTGGTCGGGGAGATGACCGAGTCCGGCGCGCGCGGCAAGTCCAAGGGCGCGCTGTCCGGCGCCGCCGAGACCATATCCGACGCCTTCCGGCAGGCCCGCGAGGAGGCCCAGGCCGAACCGAGCCGGCGCAGCCGTAAGTCGACGGCCTCGCGCGAGAAGGAGGAGCAGGAGTGAGCACGTACGTCTACGGCATCGCCGCGGCCGACCACCCCTCGCTCCCCGACGGCATGGGCGGCGTCGGCGATCCGGCCCGGACGGTGCGCATCCTGAAGCGGGGCGAACTGGCGGCGATCGTCAGTGACGCCCCCGAAGGACTGCGCCCCAAGCGACGTGACCTGCTCGCCCACCAGAACGTACTGAGCGAGGCGGCCGCGGGCGGGCCGATCCTGCCCATGCGGTTCGGCAGCCTCGCACCGGACGACGACGCCGTCACCGGCGTCCTCGAAGAGCGCGCCGACCACTACCGGGAGCGGCTCGTCACCCTGGACGGCAAGGTCGAGTACAACATCAAGGCCAGCCACGACGAGGAGGCCGTCCTGCACCGCGTGATGGCCGAGAACCCCGAGGTCCGAACCCTCGCGGAGGCCAACCGCAAGGCGGGAGGCGGAAGTTACGAGGAGAAGCTCAAGCTCGGCGAGATGGTGGCGGCCGCGGTGCAGAGCCGCGAGGCCGAGGACGCCAGGGAGCTCCAGCGCGCCCTGGAGTCCGCCGCCGATGCCGTCAGCGTGGGCCCCGAGTCCACCGGCTGGCTCGCCAACGTCTCGTTCCTGGTGGCGCGTGACACGGCCGACACGTTCCTGGCCGCCGTCGAACAGCTCCGCAAGGCGCACCCGCACCTCGACGTGCGCGTGAACGGGCCGCTGCCGCCGTACAGCTTCGTCGAGCCAGGGCCGTCCGAGCCCGCGGGCAGCCAGACGGCCGCCGCCCAGGGGTGAGCGCATGGGCCTGATCGGTGAGGTGCTGATGCTGCCGTTCGCCCCGGTGCGCGGCAGCCTCTGGGCGGTGAGACAGGTGCTCGCCGAGGCCGAGCGACAGTACTACGACCCCGCGGCCGTACGCGCCGAACTCGCACGGCTGGAGGAGAGACTGGACGCGGGGGAGATCGACGAGGAGGAGTTCGACCGGCTGGAGGACGTGCTCCTGGACCGGCTGGAGACCGGTCTGGGCCGCGGCCCTGGAACAGCCGACGGGACGACACGATGAACCGACTGGAACTCGGCCTCGCCCTGGGCATCGCCTACGCCCTGGGACGCAGGAGCAGAACGAAGACACTGGAGCCGACCCGTACGGCGACGGCCGGCCGCGACCCGGGCGTCGAGCGTCTCGAGCAGGAGGTGAGGGCCTATCTGCTGACGCGCGCCCAGCCCCTGCTGGCCGTCCTCGGGCGCAAGGTCGGCGCGCTCAGCGTCAGGCTCAACGACATCGCCGAGGGCAACAGCCCAGCGCTCAGGCGGGTCGCACTCGCCGTGGGCCGCCATGTCACCAGGAGCCGGACCCGGTCGCTCCCCGCGGCCGGGCCCGAGCCCCGGGAACTCGAGGAGGGGAGCGGCCCATGACCACCCCAGGACGACTGCCCGACCCCTACGGGCAGGGCGGCGGCGCCAACCTCGCCGACATTCTCGAACGCGTCCTCGACAAGGGCGTGGTGATCGCCGGCGACATTCGGATCAACCTGCTCGACATCGAACTGCTCACCATCAAGCTCCGCCTCGTCGTCGCCTCCGTCGACCGGGCGAAGGAGATGGGCATCGACTGGTGGGAGACCGACCCGGCGCTCTCGTCCCGCGCCCGCCAGAACGAACTGGCCCGGGAGAACGCCGAACTGCGCGACCGGCTGGCCGAACTGGAAGGCGCGCGCGGCGAGAAGGAGGCGTCGTGAACGGACTGCGGTACGTGTACGCCGTCTGCCGCCCCTTTCACGCGGCGCTCGAGGACGGCCCGGTGGGCGTCGCGGGCGTGCCGCCCAGGCAGTTGGCGCACGACGGCCTCGTCGCCGTCGTCAGCACGGTCCCGGAACGGGACTTCGCGGAGGAGCCGCTGCGCGCCCGTCTGGAGGACCTGGACTGGCTGGCCGCCACCGCCCGCGCCCACCAGGGCGTCGTGGACGCGCTCACCGCCGTCACCACGCCCCTGCCGCTGCGGCTCGCCACGGTGTTCCGTGACGACAGCGGCGTACGCGCGATGCTCCAGGAGCGGGCGGACGACTTCCACCGCGCCCTCGACCGTCTGGACGGCCGGGTCGAATGGGGCGTCAAGGTGTACGCACAGACGGAACACACGCAAGGACAGACCCAAACGCAAGGACAGACGCAGGGACAGACGCCAGGAGCGGAAAGTCCGGGAGGGGCGGAAGGGGCCGGCAATGCCTCCCAGCCGCCGCGGAAACCGGTCTCCGGCCGCGACTACCTGCGCCAGCGCCGTGTGCGCCGGCAGGCCCACGAGGAAATGCAGGAGAACACCGAACGGTTCGCCCGTCGACTGCACGAGAATCTTTCCGGCTGCGCCGAGGATTTCCGGCTGCACGCCCCGCAGAATCCTGCACTCTCCGGTTCTTCCGGTCGGAATGTGCTCAACGCGGCTTATCTTGTGCCGCGTTCCGGGTCCGAGGCGTTCGTGACAAAAGTGGAGCAGGAGAAAAGCGGAATTACCGGGGTGCGGGTCGAACTCACCGGGCCCTGGGCGGCGTACTCGTTCAGCGGCGTCGAAGGGCGGGAGGGGCCGTGACCGCCGGCGGACTTCAGCACCGTCAGGTCGCCCTGGTGGACCTGCTCGACCGGCTGCTGGCCGGCGGCGTCGTCATCACCGGCGACCTCACCCTGCGCATCGCGGACGTCGACCTCGTCCGCATCGACCTCAACGCGCTGATCAGCTCGGTCGGCGCCCAGGTGCCGGCCCCCTGGCCGGAGGAGCGGTGACATGAGTGACGGACGCAACCGACTCGACCTGGAACCCGACACCGTGGAGCGTGACCTGGTCAAGCTCGTGCTGACCGTCGTGGAGCTGCTGCGCCAGCTCATGGAGCGGCAGGCACTGCGCAGGTTCGACACCGGCGAACTCACCGAGGACCAGGAGGAGCGCATCGGGCTCACCCTGATGCTGCTGGAGGACCGTATGGCTCAGCTCCGGGAGCGCTACGGACTGCGGCCCGAGGACCTGAATCTGGACCTCGGGCCGCTTGGATCGTTGCTGCCGCGGGAGTGATCGCCGAAGGATCACGGGAATCAGGTGCCCGGGCGGATCACCGCCCGGGCACCGCCGATTCACCAGCGATACCATCGGCCCCGTCCGCCGGCCGCCGTGGTGCCGCGGGCCAGGAAGCCCACGAGCCAGACGACCAGCACCGCCAGGGCGATCCACCACAGTGCCTTCACGGCGAATCCGACGCCGAAGAGAATCACGGCCAGAAGAAGAACGAGCAGGATCGGAACCATAGTCACACCTCCTGCCATCCAAGTTTCCCGAACGGCGGGAATCAGGCCTCTTTTCGGCAGAGAATTTCTCCGTGCAGCACCGAGAACCATCCGTCCTCGTGCCGGCCCCATTCCCGCCAGGCGGCCGAAACGGCCCTCAGGTCTTCCGCGGTCGCATGGCCACCATCCGTCGCCCGGTCGGCGTACGCCGAGGCGAGCGTACGGTCCGCCCACAGTCCTCTCCACCAGGCCCGCTCCTCGGTGGTGGCGAAGGTCCAGGTGCCGGAGGTGGCGGTGACATCCCTGATGCCCGCCCGCAGCGCCCAGGACTTCAGGCGCCGCCCCGCGTCGGGTTCGCCGCCGTTGGCGCGGGCGACCCGCTCGTACAGGTCCAGCCAGTCGTCCAGGCCCTGGGACGCCGGGTACCAGGTCATCGCCCCGTAGTCGGCGTCGCGCGCGGCGATGAAACCACCCGGCCGGGTGACCCGGTGCATCTCGCGCAGCGCCTGCACCGGGTCACCGACGTGCTGGAGCACCTGGTGGGCGTGGACCACGCAGAACGTGTCGTCCGGGTAGTCCAGCGCATGTACGTCCGCGACCGCGAAGTCCACGTTGGTGACCCCCCGGGCGTCGGCCGTCGCCCGGGCCTGGTCCAGGATCTCCGGGGCGCGGTCGACGCCGGTGACATGACCGTCGGGGACCAGGGCCGCCAGGTCCGCGGTGATGGTGCCCGGGCCGCAGCCGATGTCCAGGATCCTCATGTGCGGCTTCAGCGAGCCGAGGAGGTACGCCGCGGAGTTGGCGGCGGTCCGCCAGGTGTGCGAGCGCAGCACGGACTCGTGGTGGCCGTGCGTGTAGACGGCCGTCTCCTTCGGCATGACGATCCTCTTCCCCTCGTACGGACCCGGGCGTCGCCGCGGGCGGTACGTGTCACGGTAAGCCATCGAACCGAATGATGAGACGGCCGTCTTACTATATGGACGAGCGGCTGTGGCAGGGGGAGGGCAGGCGCCGGGAGCCCTCAACACCGGCGACGCAGGGGTCAGTCGGCGGGCAGCGGCCGGTAGACGGTCAGCGCCTCGGGCAGCGCCTCGAGGGTCACCTCGCCCTGGACGGCGGTGACCTCGCCGTCATAGGCGAGGAGGGTGCCGGGGGCGACTCCGTCCAGGTGCAGTCGCCGGACCCGTAGGGCAGCGTGGAACGGCGAGCGCGACAGCGGGCCCGCGAACGCGGCCGCCAGCAGACGGGCGGCGGGACGGCGCCCGCCGTGCACCACCCGTACGTCGAGCAGCCCGTCGGCCAGGTCGTGGCGGCGGCCGGGCACCAGGCCCATGCGGTGGTAGGTGCCGTTGCCCGCGAACAGCAGCCACAGCGGGTGGGTTCGGTCGCCGACACGTACGGCCAGGGGGTGGCGGTCGGCCCGCAGGACCCGCCAGGCGGCGAGCACACCGGCCGGCCAGCCTCCGATCCGGGGGGACCAGCGTTCCCGCTCGCGCACCAGCTCCGGGTACACGCCGAGGCTGCAGGTGTTGAGGAAGCAGCCCTGGGTCTCACCCGAGGTGAACCGGCCCACGTCGACCCGGACGGCGTCGCCCCGCGTGAGGGCGCCCACCAGGTCACGGGGGTCCTCCACGCCGAGGTCCAGCGCGAAGTGGTTGAGGGTGCCGCCGGGGAGCACGGCGAGCGGGAGGCCGTGGCGCAGGGCCACGCCGGCCGCCGTGTTCACCGTGCCGTCGCCGCCGCACACGCCGAGGACACGGGCGCGGGCGGCCGCCTTCTCCAACTCGGTGCGGACCTCGGGCGGTTCGCACTCCACGGTCTCCGCGCCGGGGAGCGCGTCCGTGAGCGCCTGTACCCGGTCCCAGGTCGCCGCGCCCTTGTTCACGACGACCACGAGCCCCGTGCCGTCGCCGAGCGCGGGCGCGAGGGGTTCTGGCGAGGCGGCGGCCTCGGGGAGCGCCGGCGGTCGGGCGGCGGCAGCAGATCGCGGGTCGGGACGAGGCCCCGTACGGCGTAGGCGGCGCCCACACCCAGGGCCGCGCCCGCGAGGACATCGCTCGGGAAGTGGACGCCGGTGTAGACACGGGAGACGGCGACGGCGGTGGCGAGCGGCGCGACGGCGGCACCCCAGCCACGCGATTCCAGGGCGACACCGGTGGCGAAGGCGGCGGCCGAGGCGGAGTGACCGGACGGGAAGGAGGTCGTGATCGGCTGCCGCTTGAGGCGGCGCACGGCCGGGACCGGATCGAGGACGGGACGGGGGCGGCGGACCGACCGCTTGCCGAGGGTGTTGATGGTGGCGGAGGCGAGCGTGAGGGAGGCGACACCGCGGGCGGCCGCGCGGCGGGCCCGGGGGCTGCGGGTGGCGGCGAGGGCGGCGGCGGTGGCGAACCACAGCACACCGTGGTTGGCGGCCCGGCTCAGGCGGGGGAGCAGGCGGTCGGCGCCGGGCCAGTGGCGGGCGGCGACGGACTCGAACAGCCGGCAGTCGAGGCCGAGGAGGTGGTCGCGGAGGGGGTGGGGGCCGGGTGGCTGGGTGGTGAGGTCGACATCAGCGCTCATGGCCCTGCGAGTACCCCGACGAACGCTTTTCGCCCCCGCCGCCCTCACCCGTCCCACCCCCAGGGGGTCCGCCCCTTCCACCCCGGCTGGGGCTCCGCCCCTGGACCCGGCTGGGGCTCCGCCCCTGGACCCGGCTGGGGCTCCGCCCCAGACCCCGTTCGGGGGCGGCCCCCGGGCCCCCGCTCCTCAAACGCCGGAGGGGCTGACAATTCAGCCCGTCTGGGGTCCCCCCTGCTCGAAGAGCTCGGGGAGTTCGAGGACGAGGCCGTCAAGGCCGACAGGGGGTCTGGGGGCGCAGCCCCCAGGGGACGGGACGGGTAGGGGCGGTGGGGGCGAAAACCCTTTGCTCGGCCTCGGCGCGGCGCTCACAATGCGCCCCATGGGACACCTTGAAGCCGCGCACCTCGAGTACCACCTCCCCGACGGGAGGACCCTGCTCGGCGATGTGTCCTTCCGCGTCGGCGACGGCACCGTCGTCGCCCTCGTCGGCCCCAACGGCGCAGGCAAGACCACCCTGTTGCGCCTGCTCTCCGGCGAGCTGAAACCCCACGCCGGCACGGTCACCGTCACCGGCGGCCTCGGCGTCATGCGACAGTTCGTCGGTTCCGTCCGCGACGACACGACCGTACGCGACCTCCTCGTCTCGGTCGCCCCGCCCCGCATCCGCGAAGCGGCCCGCGCCGTCGACGCCGCCGAGCACGCCATCATGACCGTCGACGACGAGGCAGCCCAGCTCCGCTACGCGCAGGCGCTCGCAGACTGGGGTGAGGCCGGCGGCTACGACGCCGAGACCCTGTGGGACATCTGCGCCACCGCCGCACTCGGCGTCCCCTACGACAGGGCCCAGTGGCGCCAGGTCCGCACCCTCTCCGGCGGCGAGCAGAAACGGCTCGTCCTTGAGGCCCTGCTGCGCGGCGGCGACGAGGTCCTGCTCCTCGACGAGCCCGACAACTACCTCGAC
Source organism: Streptomyces cynarae (assembly GCF_025642135.1). NCBI lineage: Bacteria > Bacillati > Actinomycetota > Actinomycetes > Kitasatosporales > Streptomycetaceae > Streptomyces > Streptomyces cynarae. The sequence continues at coordinate 7,148,320 of NZ_CP106793.1, forward strand.
GTACCAGGCAAGCGGTGGCTCGAGGAACGGCTGGCCGAGACCCGCAAGACGGTCCTGTTCGTCTCCCACGACCGGGAACTCCTCGCTCGCGCCGCCGAGAAGATCGTCACCGTGGAGCCCGGGCCGGCCGGCGCCGACGCCTGGGTGCACGGCGGCAGCTTCGCCACGTACCACGAGGCCCGCCGCGAGCGGTTCGCCCGCTTCGAGGAGTTGCGCCGCCGCTGGGACGAGAAGCACGCCCAGTTGAAGAAGCTGGTGCTGAACCTCCGCCAGGCGGCCACCGTCAGCCATGAGCTGGCGTCCCGTTACCAGGCCGCCCAGACCCGGCTGAGGAAGTTCGAGGAGGCCGGCCCGCCGCCGGAGCCGCCGCGCGAGCAGAACATCACCATGCGGCTCAAGGGCGGCCGTACCGGCGTACGGGCCGTGACCTGTCAGGGGCTCGAACTGACCGGGCTGATGAAACCGTTCGACCTCGAGGTCTTCTACGGCGAACGGGTCGCCGTCCTCGGCTCCAACGGCTCCGGCAAGTCGCACTTCCTGCGTCTCCTCGCCGGTGACGACGTCGCCCACACCGGGCAGTGGAAGCTCGGCGCGAGGGTCGTACCGGGCCACTTCGCCCAGACCCACGCCCATCCGGAGCTCCAGGGCCGCACGCTCCTCGACATCCTCTGGAAGGAGCACGCCCAGGACCGCGGCGCCGCCATGTCCCGGCTGCGGCGCTACGAGCTGACGGGCCAGGCCGAGCAGGACTTCGACCGGCTCTCCGGCGGCCAGCAGGCCCGGTTCCAGATCCTGCTGCTGGAACTCGAGGGGGCGACCGCGCTGCTGCTCGACGAGCCGACCGACAACCTCGACCTGGAGTCCGCCGAGGCGCTCCAGGAGGGGCTCGACAGCTTCGAGGGCACGGTCCTCGCCGTCACTCACGACCGCTGGTTCGCCCGCTCCTTCGACCGCTACTTGGTTTTCGGCGCGGACGGCCGGGTCCGGGAGACCTCGGAGCCGGTGTGGGACGAGCGCAGAGTGGAGCGCGCACGCTAGGCGCAGGCCCGGCGCACGGGGCCTGAGCCAGGCGCGTCGGCTACGCCCAGCGCAGCAGCGCGCCCACTCCGCCCACCGGGCCCTCCTGGCTCCTGGCGGCCGTCACCGAGACGGCCGCCGCGCCCGTCTCCACCGCGGAACGCAGCAGCGCGTCGTCGGCGCGGGCCGACCAGGCGTGCCGCTCGCCCACCGCCTTGAGGTCCGTGCGGCGCACCGCGACCTGGTCGGGGTCCTCGCCGATCCACACCTCCCGGCGGGTGTCCGGGCCGTCCGGATTGATCAGGAGTTCGTCGATACGGTGTTCGCGTGCCGCTTCGATCACCGCCGGCACGCCCTCGACCGCGCCCGCACGACCGTCCTCGTCCGGCGCCCGGGCGGCCAGGAAGCGCTCCAGCTCCTGCTCGGCGCGGCGCTGCACATGCTCGGTGCGGATCCGCTCCACCTCCTCGTCCAGCAGCCGGCTGCCCGCGCCGTGCATCGTCTCGGCCACCTGGTCCTGGAGCCGGCGCGGCAGCCGCTCGTGCACCGAGCGCCGTTCGCGCTCCTCGCCGACCAGGACCACCAGGTCGGCGCCGGTCTCCTCCTGGCACACGGCGAGCGCGTCCGCGATCTCCGCCGCGTTGTGCTCCCAGGTGTTCTCCACGCGCAGCTGGAAGTGGCGCACCGACCAGTCGGCGCTGCTCGTACGGTGCAGCGGATGCTGCTTCCCGGTCACCGACCCGGCCTCCCGGCTGCCCAGGGCCCCCCGCAGCTCGAACTCGGCGCCCTTGCGGTCGATGTACGCCACCACGCACACCGGTTCCTCGTTCGCGAGGTCCAGCAGCGGCGCCGTGTGCGGCAGCGTGGCCCACAGCGCGGAGGACCCCTGCGGCGGCGCGGCGAGCGGCGGATCGAGGACCACCTCGCCCGCCCGGGCGAACAGGGCCCTGCCGTTCGGCTCGGGTGAGTGGGCCAGGTCCTCGACCGCGGACTGCACGGCCCGGCACGTCGGCTCGTCCGCGCCCTGCTCGACGAGCTCCCGGTACAGGGACTGAGCGGTCAGGGAGCGTTCGTGAGGCGTGGACTCCGTGTGCCGGGAGGTGTCGACGTATACGGAGGCCCAGGGGCCGGGATGTTCGTACAGTGGATGGAGAAAGGCGAGATCCATGGCTCCCTCCCGGATGCCGCTCGGGGTATTGCTTTTCCGGGCGGGTACCCGGACCGCACCGACGAACACGACGAGCGGGGTACCACCAATGACCGGAGTCGACCCGGGCCGGCTGACCGACCAGCAGCTCATGAAGGAGCTGGAGACGATCCACCGCACGCGCCACGACACGCTGCTCTACGGCTCGAACGACGCGCTGCGCGCGCACAACGACCGGATGGCGCAACTGGAGGGCGAATATCTCCGCCGCCATCCGCGCCGCCCGACCGCGGCCGGCCGCACCCGTGACGGCGCCCGGGAGCGCGGCACCTGTGAAGAACCGCAGGAAGCCGAACCGACCCGCTGACCGCCTGCGCGAGGACCCGCCCCGCGGCCCCCATCGGGGCTGCGGGGCGGGTCCTTTCCGGTGTTCCGCCGGTTGGGCGATGGTTATGGACTGTTCCAGCGGTTCAGGTGTTCAAGCGTTCAGGTGTTCTGGCCGGCGAACTCCGTCACGATCGCCTCGTCGAACGCCTTCAGATCGTCCGGCTTCCGGCTGGTGATCAGCAGGTTGCCGTCGCGGTCGATGTGCACCTGCTCGTCGACCCAGGTGCCGCCCGCGTTGCTGATGTCCGTCTTCAGGCTCGGCCACGACGTCAGGGTGCGGCCTCGTACGACATCGGCCTCGATCAGCGTCCACGGGCCGTGGCAGATCGCCGCGACCGGCCGCCCCTGGTCGAAGAACGCGCGGACGAACGCCACCGCCTGCTCGTCCATCCGCAGGAAGTCGGGGTTCGCCACCCCGCCCGGCAGCACCAGCCCGTCGAAGGACTCGGCCGGCACCTCACCGACCACCGCCTCCACCGGGAAGGTGTCCGCCTTGTCCAGGTGGTTGAACGCCTGCACGTGTCCCGGCTTCGTCGACACCAGGACCGGCTGGTGGCCGGCGTCCTTCACCGCCTGCCACGGCTCGGTGAGTTCCACCTGCTCCACGCCCTCGGGCGCGGTCAGGAACGCGATACGCATGATGTTCAAGTCCTTCCTCTGCCTGTGCTGTCACAAGGCCTGGTCCTGCGGCTGCCACACGGCCTCGTCGCCCGCCTCCTCCTGCGCCTTCCCGCCGCGCGCCCGGCGCCGTCCGGCCCGGACACAGCGCAGCAGTTCCTCGCCGTAGGGCAGCGCCACACATGCGCCGATCGCCGCCGCGATGCCCAGGACATAGCCCCGCGGCAGCGGCCGGTGCCGCCGCACCAGCCGCCAGGCGCGCGGGTCGCCCCGGCCGCCGCGCAGCAGCGACCGCACCTGGTCGGCGTGCAGACACCCGAGCGCGGCGAGCGCCGCGAACGGCAGCGACTCCAGGAAGCTGTGGATGTGCTGCTCCACCGGCTTGACCTCACGGTCGCTGTCCTCTGCGGTGCGCACGTCCCACAGCGCGGTCGCCTCGTGCACCGCGGTCCCGGCCAACTGCGCGCACAGAAGCAGCGGGTTGACCTCGTAGCGCAGCGTGAGCGCGATGGGCACGCCCACCTCGGTCATCATCAGCGCGTGGATCAACGACTCCTTCGTGCCGGACGTGTCCTCGATCCCGGTGCGCCGGTGCATCAGCCAGTCGGCCAGGCCCGGCGCGAACCAGAACGGCAGCAGCCCGTACAGCAGGTAGCGGGTCGTCGCGTCGCCGACGTCCACGGTGGCGCCGTACGCACTGACCCGGTCGGCCCGGCGCCGGCGGCTCACGCGGGCACCCCGCCGCGTCCGCCTCCGGGCTCGGCCTGGCTGATGTCCGCGAGCGCCGACGTCGGGTCCTGCGCGACGGCCAGGTCGCCCAGGCTCACCATGCCCACCGGCCGGCCGTCCTCGACGACCGGCAGCCGGCGGACGGCGTGCCCTCGCATCAGGTCCACGGCCGTGGACACGGGATCGTCGGGACCGACCACCACCGGGTCGGGGGTGCACACCGCACGGGCGCTCACGGTCAGCGGGTCCGCGCCGTCCGCGACGGCCCGCAGCGCGATGTCACGGTCCGTGAGCACACCGACGACGCGTCCGTCCTCGGCGACCAGGACGTCCCCGATGTCCTCGGCGCGCATCAGCTGTGCCGCCTCCACCAGTGAGGCGTCCGGGAGGACAGCCACGACGCCCGGCGTCATGACCTCCCTGACGAAATCAGCCATGGCCTGCTGTCCTTTCCTGCTTCCCCCGGCCGGCAGGGGTGGGTGTGTCGGCGGGACGACGCCCGCAGTACCCGCGCGTCGGACGCCTATGCGCTCCGGCCCGCCCCTTCGCCGCCCACGATCGCCTCGGCGAGCTCCTGCGCGTTGGCGTAGCGCGAGGAGCGCGGCAGCCGCTCCAGGGGGGCGACCAGCGCGTCCGGGGCGTGGTGGCGGCGCAGGGCGTCGATCAGCTCGGGCGGGCGGCCCGGGAACGCCGTACGCCCCAGGATCCGTGCCAGCTCGAAGCGCACATCGGCCACGGACCGCGCGCCGCCCGGAATCACCGGACCGGCCCACACCGCCGGGTCGTCGTCGGCGGTCGGCTCGGGGTCGTGCCACTCCTCGGTCCGCGTCGGGTGGCCCGAGCGCAGCAGCCCCTGGAGTTCGTGCTTCATCTCGTCGTCGCGGTGGACGTTCAGCCGGTCGCTGCCTCGCTGCATGAGTCCCTCCATATGTCGCGTGGCCCCCGCGTGTACCCGAGGGGCGGCGGTCGACACGGCCGTCCGGCAGACGATGGTCCGCTTCCGGCCGTGTCCGGGTCCCGACGGCTCCTCATGACTCCTTGTCGCCGCGTCCGGGCAGGAACTCCTGCACCTTCGCCTTGAACCCCTGGCGGATCATCCCGGCGCGGTCCGCGTCGCCCTTCAGGATCGAGGCCGCCGTGGCCTGCATCTGCTCCCAGCTGGCGTGCGGCGGGATCGGCGGCACCGCCGGGTCGGTCAGGAACTCGACGACCGCCGGGCCGTCCGCCTCCAGCCCCGCGCGCCAGCCCGCCTCCACGTCCTCCGGCTTCTCCACCCGGACGCCGGTCAGACCCAGGGAGCGCGCGAAGGCGGCGTACTGCACGTCGGGGATCTCCTGTGACGGCAGGAACGACGGGGCGCCCTCCATCGCGCGCATCTCCCACGTCACCTGGTTGAGGTCGTGGTTGTTCCACACGGCCACCACCAGCCGCGGATCCTCCCAGCGGTCCTTGTACTTCGCCGCCGTGATCATCTCCGCGAGGCCGTTCATCTGCATCGCGCCGTCACCGACCAGCGCGATCACCGGCCGGTCGGGGTGGGCGAACTTCGCGCCGATCGCGTACGGGACCCCGCTGCCCATCGTCGCCAGCGTCCCGGACAGCGACCCGCGCATACCGGGCCGCATCGTCAGGTGCCGTGCGTACCAGTTCGCCACCGAACCGGAGTCGGAGGTGACGATCGCGTTCTGCGGCAGCATCGGGTCCAGGGCGCGGGCCACGTACTCCGGGTTGATCGGGTCCGCGGACAGCTCCGCCCGCTTCTGCATGACCTCGTGCCAGCGGGACACGTTCGCGCACACGGTCTCGAACCACTCGCGGCCGCGGTCCTTGTCCAGCAGCGGGATCAGGCGCTGCAGGGTCGCCCTGGCGTCGCCGACGAGGTTCACCTCGTACGGGTAGCGCATGCCGATCATGTGCGGGTCGATGTCGATCTGCACGGCCCGAGCCTTGCCGAAGTCCGGCATGAACTGCGTGTACGGGAACGAGGAGCCGATGGTGAGCAGGGTGTCGCAGTCGCGCATCAGCTCGTACGACGGGCGGGTGCCCAGCAGACCGATCGAGCCGGTGACGTACGGCAGCTCGTCGCTGAGCACGTCCTTGCCGAGCAGCGCCTTCGCCACGCCCGCGCCCAGCAGCTCGGCGATCTGCTGCACCTCGGTCACCGCGCCGGCCGCGCCCTGGCCGATCAGGATGGCCACCTTGTCGCCGGCGTTGAGGACCTCCGCGGCCCTCTCCAGGGACTCCTGCGAGGGGACCGCCGTCCAGGCGCTGCGGCCGAGGCTCGAGGGGACCATCTTGAACTCGTGCGTCGGCGGGGAGTAGTCCAGCTCCTGCACGTCACCGGGGATGATCAGGGCCGTGGGGGCGCGGCGCGCGTACGCGGTGCGGATCGCGCGGTCCAGGACGTTCGGCAGCTGCTCGGGGACCATCACGGTCTCCACGAAGTCCGAGGCCACGTCCTTGAAGAGGGTGTGCAGGTCGACTTCCTGCTGGTAGGAGCCGCCCATCGCCGTGCGGTGCGTCTGGCCGACCAAGGCGAGCACGGGCACGTGGTCGAGCTTGGCGTCGTACAGGCCGTTGAGCAGGTGGATCGCGCCGGGTCCCGAGGTGGCCGCGCACACACCGAGACGGCCGCTGAACTTGGCGTAGCCGACCGCCTCGAACGCGGCCATCTCCTCGTGCCGCGCCTGCAGGAACCGGGGCCGGTCCTCGGCGCGGCCCCAGGCCGCGAGCAGCCCGTTGATGCCGTCGCCGGGGTAGCCGAAGACTTGCTCCACGCCCCATTCGCGCAAGCGCGCCAGGACGTGGTCGGCGACCTTGGTGGCCATCGGGAACCTCCCATGGGAAGAGGGGGCGTACGGATCGCACCTGTCGAGTCACCCGGGCGATGCGGGGAAAACCTGCCGCCCAACGGTGAGCCCGCGTGCCACGGGGGCGCCCGTGAGGTGTCGGGGCGTGGGGGCGGGGCACGCCTGCGAGCCGAACGGGGCGCCGGCGTGCGAGCCTCCAGGGCGCCGGGAAGGCGACAGGCTCCCGCGTGATGCGTCGTCCGCAGCGCGCCGAGACCGGGCCGAAGACTTTCTGAAGACCGGTGTTTGCGGCGAATGCGCCCGGGCAGGCGCGACTCAGTGCTTCGGACAGGAGGCACGTCCGTGGGAGCGGTGGATCACGCCACGGTGTGCCCTGTCGCACTCGCCCGCCCCCTCCCACGGTGACCGTCCACCCAAGGCACCCAGCAAGGCACCAGCAAGGGAGTTGCGACGCACCATGCAGAACCGAGCTAGCGTGAAGCACCACCCCCACGACGACGCCCCCGACACCACGGAGGCCTTCCGCAGGCTCGCTTCGCTCCCCCCGGGCCCCCAGCGCGACGCGCTCCGCGACGAGATCGTCGAGGCCTGGCTGCCCATGGCCGAACGGCTCGCGGGCCGCTTCCGCAGCCGCGGGGAGAGCTTCGAGGACCTGCGCCAGGTGGCGTTCCTCGGCCTGGTCAAGGCCGTTGACCGGTACGACCCCGAGCGGGGGCACGCCTTCGAGAGCTATGCCGTCCCCACCGTCACCGGTGAGATCAAGCGGCACTTCCGCGACCACATGTGGACCCTGCACGTGCCCCGCCGCGTCCAGGACCTGCGCAACCGCGTCCGCTTCGCCGTCCAGGACCTGTCGCAGACCGTCTCGGGCCGCAGGCCCACCGTCGCCGAGATCGCCGAGCACGCCAACATGAGTGAGGAGGACGTCCTGGCCGGCCTCGAGGCCCTGGAGAGCTTCACGGCGCTCTCCCTGGACGCCGAACTGCCCGGCAGCGAGGACGGGTACTCGCTGGGCGACTCGCTCGGCTCGCCCGACCCCGCGCTCGACACCGTCGTGGACCGCGAGGCCGTCAAGCCCCGTCTCAAGGCCCTCCCGGAGCGCGAACGCGCCATCCTGTACATGCGCTTCTTCGACGACATGACCCAGAGCAGCATCGCCGAGCAGCTCGGCATCTCCCAGATGCACGTCTCCCGCCTGATCAGCCGCTGCTGCTCCCGGCTGCGCGAGCAGGTGATGCGGGACGCCGTCTAACCGACGGCGCGCAGCGCCAGCGCAGTGTGACGGGACATCATGTCCATCGCCTGCGCCTCCGCCATCGAGAACGCCGGCCGGGCCCCGCTGCGGAACAGCGTGAGCACCCCCCGCACGGCGCCCCCGTCGGTGAGCGGAACGCACAGCAGGGACGTCACGTTCGCGCGGAAGAGGACGGGGGCACCCGAGGCGTCCCGCCCGAACGCCTCCGGGTCCTCCGGCCGCACCCGCAGGACCGAGGACCCGCCGCGTGCCGCCTCGACGACGAGGGGGCACGCGGCGGGGTCCTGCGCTACCAGCGCGTCCACGTCCTCACCGGGCGGTCCCAGTACCGCCGTACGGGTCAGGCGCCCGTCTCCCGCGTCCGCCACCACCCAGTCCGCGAACCGGCCGTGCAGCACCCGGGCCGCCCGCTCCAGGGCGGCCCCGGCCGGCGCGGTGAGCAGGGCACTTGTCATCGCGTCCAGCAGGTCCATCAGCGCCGCGTGCCGCGTGGTCTCGGTGAGGTCCGGGACGCCGCCGGGCGGGGTTTGCTCGCCGGCCGGCACCCGGGTGTCCGCGGGCTGCAGCACCACCATGACCGCCGTGCGCGGCTCCCCGCTCGGCCGCACCGCGACCAGCGTCGCCCGTACCGGCACCGACGGATGCTGCGGCAGACGTACCGTCATGCTGCGGTCGCCCTCGCCGCGTGCCACCGCGGCCGTCTGCGAACGGAACGCGGCCCGGTCGGCGTGCGCCAGAAGCCCGGTCAGCGGGCGGCCCGTCGCATAGCCCGCGCGGGCCCCGGTGAAGGAGATGGCCGCGAAGTTCAGCCGCCGCACCACCGTCTCGCGGTCCACCAGCGCGACCGGCACCGGAAGCCGCTGGAAGAGGGTCTTCAGCAGCTGCTGCTCCTGGCGCTCACCGGAACCGGCCGGGGCGGCCCCGGCGCCCGTGGACAGCCGCTGGTACCACGGCCACAACCGACCTGCCACATGGTCGAGTTCGAAGATCGCCGCGTCGAGCACCGAGGGCAGGTCGTCCGCGGGTATGGCACGGGCCGCCTTGAGTTCCGCCACCCGGCGGACGAAATCCGCCAGCTCTTCACCGAATTCGTCCGTCTGCGCCATGCGACGAACCTAACCCGTACGGACTGCTTCCCGAGGACGCGCGCACGGAACCGGCCACGTCGTCACGGACGCCGTTTTTCACCGGGGTGAGCGGGCAGCCGCCCGAGGAGGAGGTGAAGAATGCCGGAGACCGGACAACTCGATCACCACCCGGGGGGTTACCGCCTGGCGGCCGAATCCCCGGAGTCCGCCCTCCCGGGGCGCCGGCTGTCGGACCTCGTCGAACAGGTGGCCCGGTGCACCCCCGGCTGCTGCGGCGCCAGCACCACGGTCGTGGAAGGCGGTGTCGAGGGCGGCACGGACCGGTCCGCCGCCGTCACCCATCCCGATCTCGCCCCGCTCGTCACCGTCCAGCTCCGCAGCGGCGACGGGCCGATCGTCGAGGCCCTGGAGTCGGGCGAGCCCGTCGAGGCCTTCGACCTGCTGCGCGAGGAGCGCTGGCCGGAGTACCGCGCGCTCGCCCTCGACGCCGGCGTACGGTCCAGCGTCACGATCCCGTTCCGGCGGTCGGGGCTGGTCGTCACGCTCAGCCTCTACAGCTTCCGGTCCGGGGCCCTGAAGGGCGCCCCGCACGGCCCCGCCCGGGTGCTCGGCGACCTCGCCGTGGGCTGTCTGGCGCGCGACCGCTCCTACCGTGCCGCCCTCACGGAACTCGACCAGCTCGGCGCCGCCCTGCGCTCCCGGCCCGTCGTCGACCAGGCGTGCGGGATCGTGATGCACGTCCTGGGCTGCGACGCCGAGGCGGCCTTCCAGGTACTGCGCCGCATCTCCCAGGGCGCCAACCGCAAACTCGCCGATGTCGCCGCCGGCGTCGTGGACAAGCGGGGCCGCGGCCTGGAGCGGGAGCTGCTTTCGCTGGCCGGCTGACCCCTCCGTGCGCGGCCTGCCCGTCACCCGCACGGCGGTGCCGGTCGCGCGAATGGGGCACGGCCGCGCGCGGGCCGCGGCCGGCCGGGCTGTCATGGAGGGACCCGGCCGAAGGAGCCCGCCCCATGCGCTGCACTGCCCGAGTCCTGTCCGCCGCCGCTGTGGCCGGTGCCGCCCTGGGCGCCGTCGCCCCGAACGCGTCCGCCGATTCGTCCGCCGACGTCACCCCGCGCTCCGTCGCGCCCGGAGACACGGTCACCGTCTCGGTGTCCTGCGACGCGGTCGGCGCCGGCCTGCCCGACGCCATCGAGGGCGCCTCCCAGGCCTTCGAGGGCGGCAGGGTGCGGCTGCACCGGGTCGACCGCGACGACGACGATGACTGGACCGAGCGCCGGGGTGGCGTCCGCTACCGCGGCACCGCCCGCGTCCCGGTCGGCGGGAGCGTGAACGTCGTCGCCGACCTGGCCGGCCGCGAGGCGTCGTGGGGCGTCGACGGACGGTGCCCGGGGGGCCGGGGCGGCCGTGAAAGGCCGTGGACCGTCTCGTTCACCGTGTACGGGGAGGGCCACGGCCACCACCACCACCACCACGACGGTGACGCCCCGCCGAGCGACAAGCAGCAGGAGGAGGGGCAGACGCAGCAGTCGGGGAAGCAGCAGGAGGAGGGGCAGTCCAAGCAGCAAGGGGAGGGTCAGGGCAAGCAGCAGGGGGACGGGCAGTCCCAGGGGTCCGGTAAGCAGCAGGGGGAGGGTCAGGGCAAGCAGCAAGGGGAGGGCCAGGACAAGCAGCAGGGGGACGGGCAGTCCCAGGGGTCCGGGAGACAGCAAGGGGAGGGCCAGGGGAAACAGCAGGGGGACGGGCAGTCCCAGGGGTCCGGGAGACAGCAAGGGGAGGGCCAGGACAAGCAGCAGGGGGACGGGCAGTCCAGGCAGCAAGGGGAGGGTCAGGGGAAACAGCAGGGGGACGGGCAGTCCCAGGGGTCCGGGAAGCAGCAGGGCGACGGTCAGAGCAAGCAACAGGGCGACGGTCAGGGCAAGCAGGGCGAGGGCCAGGGCAAGCAGAGTGACGGCCAGTCCAAGCAGCAGGGGGACGGTCAGAGCAAGCAACAGGGCGACGGCCAGTCCCAGGGGTCCGGTAAGCAGCAAGGCGACAGCCAGGGCAAGCAGCAGAGCGATGGGCAGGGCAAGCAGCAGAGCGATGGGCAGGGCAAGCAGCAGAGCGATGGGCAGGGCAAGCAGCAGAGCGATGGGCAGGGCAAGCAGCAGAGCGATGGGCAGGACAAGCAGCAGGGGGACAGCCAGGGCAAGCAAGCCACGGACAAGCAGCAGGGCGACCAGGGGAAGCAGAGCGCGGCACAGCCTCCCGTCGGCGCCCAGCACGGCGTGCACGCCGGGGAAGGCGGCGCCTTCACCGACTCCGTGCCCACCCTGGCCGCCGGCGGCCTCCTGATCGCGGGCGCCCTCGGTGCCGCGGTCCACCGGCTCTGGGGACGCGGACGCTCCGGCCACGCCTGAACCCGCACCCGTGATCCCGACGCCTGACCCTGTGATCCGGGCAACCCGGCCGGACGCCCATGACCGGCCCGAACCCGGGGTACTCAGAGCCCGAGGGCGTCTTCGACACCGTAGAGGAACAGGAGTACGACAGCGGGCGGCGGCCACGGGTCGAGGGCGTGCAGCGAGCCGGAACACGGGGGACCGGCGTCGGCACCAGGGACTGCGCGGAGGCACGCATGCGGCGGACGGATCCGGAGGGGCACGGCCCCGTCCGTTACGGACCGCCCTTCCCCGAGCAGGGGCTGCCCCTCCTGCCGGGCCTGTCCGCGGCGCTCGCCGAGGCCGCCGACCGCGACGGCTCCGGCCCCTCCCGTCTACCCGCCCTCCTCGACGCCGCCTGCGGCTACTTCGCGCGGCGCGGACTGCCCGCCGAGCCCGACGACGTCGCCGCCGCCCCCGGCGCCCCCGCGATCTTCGTCGCCGTCACGGCCGCGCTCGGTGGCGACGTCCTCGTCCCACGGCCCTGCCCGGCCTGGTGGGCGCCCCAGGTCCGGGCGCTGGGGCGGTCCGTGTTCCATGTGCCGACACCCATGGAGTGCGGCGGCGTCCCCGACCCGTACGCCCTCCTGGAGACCGTCCGCAGGATCCGCGCCGAGGGCGGCGACCCCCGCCTCCTCGTGCTCGCCGTCGCCGACGACCCCACCGCCACCGTCGCCCCGCCCGAACTCGTGCACGAGACCGTCGAGGCCGCCGCCGGGGAGGGGTTGCACCTGGTCAGCGACGAGACCTGGCGCGACACCGTGCACCGGCCGCACGACACCGTGCTGCTCAGCCCCGCCGAGATGCTGCCGGACCGGGTCACCGTCGTCACCGACCTCGCCGGGCCCTTCCTGCCGCCCGGCTGGCCCGCGGCCGTCGCCCGCTTCCCGGCCACCCCCGACGGCGCCGGACTGCGCGCCCGCGCCCTGGACGTGCTCACCGCGCTCGGCGCCCGGATCGCCGACCCGGTCGCCGCAGCGGCCGCGTACGCCCTCGACGAGCCCGCCGACGTCACCCAGCGCCTCACCGCCGGCAACGCGCTCCACGCGCGCGTGGCCGACGCCGCGCGCCGGGCCGTCGTCGCCGCGGGCGCGCTCGTCCTGCCCCCGCAGGCCGGCCGCCACCTCTACGCCGACCTGGAGCCGCTTCGCTCCGCGCTCGACGCGCGCGGCGTCGGTGACGCGCAGGAACTCGAGGACCTCCTCACCGCCCGGCTCGGCATGCCCGCGCCGGGCGGCCACCGCTTCGGGGACGACCTGGCGGCGCTCCGCGTCCGTCTGTCCACCGGACCCCTCCTCGGCGCGAGCGCCGCGGAAGGGGCGCAGTGCCTCACCTCACCGGAGCCGCTGGAACTGCCACACGTACAACGCGCGTTGACCCATGTGGGATCGGTCTTCGCCGATCTCCGCGACGACGCTCAGCGATGGGAGCCTCCTCGATGACGCAGCAGTCCGAGTCGACCACGAGCACCGTTGCGGCACACCGGGACACCGGTGCGCCCGCGTCCACGCCCCTGCTGAGCCAGGACCCCGCGCCGCTGGTGGCGCCGCCGCTCGCGGCGCCCCGCCCGCTCGGTGAGCGCCGTATCTGGCCGCGCTCCTTCACGGACCGGCTGACCACTCCGCTGCCCGGCCTGAAGGCCATGGCCCGCTTCGCCCGCGAGGGCGCGGTGCGGCCCGGGCCCGAGGGTCTGAAGGACATCCCCCGGCTGCCGTACGAGCCGGGCCCGCTGCCGCGGGTCGACGCGCGCACGGTCGCCGTCTCCTGGGCGGGCCACGCCAGTTGGGTGGTGCGGATCGGCGGGCTGACGGTCCTGACCGACCCCGTCTGGTCGCGGCGCATCCTCGGAACTCCCGCGCGGATCACGCCCGTCGGCATCGACTGGGGCGCCCTGCCGCGCGTCGACGCGGTCGTCATCAGCCACAACCACTACGACCACCTCGACGCTCCGACGCTGCGCCGCCTCCCGCGCGACACCCCGGTGCTCGTACCGGCCGGGCTCGCCGCGTGGTTCCGCCGCCGGCGGTTCACGTGCGTCACCGAGCTGGACTGGTGGGAGGCCGCCGAGGTCAGAGGTGTCCGGTTCGACTTCGTGCCCGCCCACCACTGGTCCAAGCGCACCCTGACCGACACGTGCCGCTCGCTGTGGGGCGGCTGGGTGCTGACGGCGCCCGACGGGCAGCGGGTCTACTTCGCGGGCGACACCGGGTACGGGCACTGGTTCGAGCGGATCGGGCAGCGCTATCCGGGGATCGACCTGGCCCTCATGCCGATCGGCGCGTACGACCCGCGCTGGTGGCTCAGCGACGTCCACTGCGACCCGGAGGAGGCGGTCCGCGCGACGCTCGACCTGGGCGCACGGCGGATGGCGCCCATGCACTGGGCCACGTTCGTGCTGTCGGCGGAGCCGGTCCTGGAACCGCTGTCCCGGGTGCGGACGGCCTGGGAGAAGGCGGGACGGGCCCGCGACGACCTGTGGGACCTGCCGGTGGGGGCGTCACGGGTACTGCACTGAGCCGCCCCACCGGGGCTCATGAGGTGGCGGCCCTGCGCATCCGGCGCCACAGGCCGGGTGCCGTGCTGATCACGACCGTCAGTACGATCGCCGCCACCACGCCCTCCCACGGCTTCGGGAACAGCGAGCCGCCGACGATGCCGATCAGCTGGTACGTGGCGGTCCAGGCGAGGCAGGCCGGGGCGTCGCCGCGGGCGAACTCCCGCAGCGGCATACGGGCCAGCAGGCAGGCGAGCATCACCGGAATGCGCCCCGCCGGGACCAGCCGGGAGAGGGTGAGCACCGCGATCCCGTGCTCGTTCAGCTTCTCCTGCGCCTGGGCGAGCCGGTCCTCGGGGGCGCGGCCGCGGAGGTTCTCCAGCCAGCGGGAACCGTTCTTCGACCGCATGCCGCGCCGCCCGAGCCAGTACAGCGCGACGTCCCCGAGGAAGGCCGCGAGCGCCGCGACGCCGAAGACCAGCGCGAGCGAGAAGGGCGCGGTCCGGTGGAAGGCCACGACCGCCGCGGAACTGACCAGCGCCCCTGTCGGCACGACCGGCACCAGCGCCCCGATCAGCACCAGCAGGAACAACGACGGATAGCCGACGGCCTGTTGCGTGGACTCCGTGGGCACGAGGGTGGTCGCTGCGGCGAGGTACATCACCGGGCGACCTCCGGGCGGACGCTCTCACCGTGGGACAGCAGGTGCACCCTGACGCCCGGCGCGTACCGCGCGGCGAGGCGGGCGAACTCGGCGCCCGGGGCGTGGAACTCGTGGGGGCGCACGGCGTCCATCCCGATCGGCCAGTACGTGCCGAAGTGCACCGGCACCGCGCTGCGCGGCATCAGCCGGGCCAGCGCCTGCGCCGCGCGCCCCGCGTCCAGGTGCCCCTCGCCGAGGTACGGCCCCCAGCCGCCGACCGGCAGCAGCGCCACGTCGACCGGCCCGACCTCTTCGGCCATCGACGGGAACAGACCGGTGTCCCCGGCGAAGTACGTCCGCGCCTCCCCCTCGACGACGAACCCGAGCGCGGGGGAGCGGTGCGGCCCCACCGGCAGCCGCCGCCCGTCGTGCCGTGCGGGCACCACCCGTACGACCAGGTCACCGATCCGTACCCGGTCCCCGGGCGCCACCTCCGTGAGCCGCAGCCGGCCCAGCCTGCGCAGCCCCGGCACCTGGGCGGAGGCGCCGCGCGGCACCAGCACCCGGGTGCCCGGGGCCAGACGGGCCAGCGACGGCACGTGCAGATGGTCGGCGTGCAGATGCGACACCAGCGTCACGTCCGCCACCGCGGCCTCGGGCGGCGGCGGGGCGCCCCGGCGCCGCCGCAGATGCGCGAGGCGGCGCGCGAACAGGGGATCGGTGAGCACCCGTACGCCGGAGTCCTCGACCGTGCAGGTGGCGTGACCCCACCACGTGACCTCCACCGGCACTCCATTGCCTCCTTCGCGCGACTCCCCCCGAGCCTACGGGCAGGGGTAGGGTCGGCGGGGAAACCCTGAGGTGAGGGGGGACCCCATGGGAGAGGCGCACGGCATCGCCGGCGCGCGCGACGCCCGCGGCCGGCCGGGCACGGTCCGGGTCACGGCGATCGCCAGCCTGACGCCGCTCGAGGAACTGGACGCGGAACCCTTCCTCGTCGACTCCCGCAGCCAGCACGCGATGTGCGCGCGCTGGGCGGAGGAGCGCGGTTACGTGGTGACGCGGGAACTCCTCGTCCGCGGCCTGCGCCCCGACCACTGCGCGCTGTGGACGGATGTGGAGGCGGGTCTGGTCGACCTGTTCGTGGCCCCCAGCCGCCGTGTCCTGGAGCGCGCCCTGACCTCGGTGGACGAGTTCACCGCGGAGTGCGCCCGGCGAGGCGTCCGCGTCGAGACGGTCGGCCGCGCGGAACCGTCGTACGACGCCGGGATGAAGGCCCGGATCCACCGCCGCCTGTCGCTGCCGACGGCCGGGTACGACGGCCGCTGACGGGGGGCTCCCGGCGTTGTGACAAGGTGGGGGCGCATCCGAGAGGGCGGCAGGGCCATGACGTGAGGTGAGCTGGGCGTGGGGCACGGGCGTTGGCGGAAGCTGCTCAGCGGTGTGGGGCGCAGTGTCGCCGTG
The DNA here is from genome assembly GCF_025642135.1 of Streptomyces cynarae. NCBI lineage: Bacteria > Bacillati > Actinomycetota > Actinomycetes > Kitasatosporales > Streptomycetaceae > Streptomyces > Streptomyces cynarae. The sequence continues at coordinate 7,164,392 of NZ_CP106793.1, forward strand.
TGGGCCGCCTCCACCGGCACCATGCTCGTCCTCGCCGCCGTCCTGCCCGACTTCCGGCTGCAGTCCCCCGGCGGCGACAGCACGACCCGCATAGCCGTCACGGCCGCCGCCGGCGCCGGTGTCTTCGGTCTGCTGTCGTCCCTGGTGTGGCCCCTGCTGGTACGGCTCCTGCTGCTCGTCCCCGCCCTCGTCCTCGGCCTCCTCGTCTTCTTCCTCAACGGCTCCCTCCTGCTCGTCGCCCTCCGCGTCAACCCCTCCGGCGACGCGGAGGCCGCCCCCGAGACCGCGGTGGTGGTCGCCGCCGCGATGTCCGCCGTCGCCTCGGCCACCGGTGCCGCCCTCGCCGTACGGGACGACGACGCGTACCGCAGAAGGCTGTACCGGCTCGCCGACCGCCGCCGCAGACGCGGCGACGGACACTCCGGCCGTGTCACCCCGGGCGCGGTCTTCGTCCAGCTCGACGGCGTCGGACACGACGTGCTGCGGGCGGCCGTGGCCGAGGGCCTGATGCCCACCGTCGCCTCCTGGCTCGGCCCGCGCGACGGCGGCCCCAGCCACCGGCTCACCGCCTGGCGCACCGACTGGTCCAGCCAGACCGGCGCCAGCCAACTCGGCATCCTGCACGGCTCCAACCACGACGTCCCCGCGTTCCGCTGGTACGAGAAGGAGACCCGCGAGGTCGTCGTGTGCAACCGTCCGACGAGCGCCGCGGAACTCCAGCGCCGCGCCGTCGAGCGGACCGGCGACGGCGGCCTGCTCACCGTCGACGGCGCGAGCCGCGGCAACCTGTTCAGCGGTGGTGCCGACCAGCTCGCCCTGGTGCTGTCCGTCTCCGCCCGGCGAGGCAGGGAGAACCGCTCACGCGCCGGCTACTTCGCGTACTTCAGCGACCCGGCCAATGCCGTCCGCACCGCCATGTCGTTCGCCGCCGAGGTCGCCCGCGAGATCGGCCAGTCCACCCGGGCCCGGCTGAAGCGACAGCGACCGCGTGTGGGCCGCGGCGGCCTGTACCCCTTCGTGCGGGCCTTCGCCACCGTCGTCGAACGGGACGTGGTCGTCGCCGCGGTGATCGGCGACATGCTCGCCGGACGCAGCGCCGTCTACGCGGACCTGGTGGCCTACGACGAGGTGGCCCACCACTCGGGACCGCACAGCCGCGACGCCGAGAAGGTCCTGCACCGGCTCGACCGCTCGCTCGCGCTGCTCGCGCAGGTCGCCGAGCACGCTCCGCGCCCGTACCGGATCGTCGTCCTGTCCGACCACGGACAGAGTCCGGGCGAGACCTTCCGCACCCGGTACGGGCTCGGCCTCGCCGACCTGGTGCGGGCCGGCTGCGGGCTGCACGTGCCGCGCAAGGTGGAGCGTACTCACAGCGGGGCCGAGGCTCGTGCCGCCGTACGCGCCGCGCTGCGCCGGCCCGTCGAGGAGAAGACCGAGCACCACAGGGCCGCCCGCCGCCACTCGGAGCCCATCGTGCTCGCCTCCGGGAACCTCGGGCTCGTCTCCTTCCCCGACGTGCCGCACCGGATGAGCAAGGAGGAGATCGACCGCCGGCACCCCGCGCTGCTGTCGACGCTCGCCAACCATCCCGGCGTCGGTTTCCTCCTGGTCCGCAGCGAGGAGCACGGCGGGGTGGTGCTGGGCGCGTTCGGCGCCGAGATCCCGGTGGACCGGCTCGCCGACGAGACCGGCCCGCTCGCCGGCTTCGGGCCGGGTGCCGCCGACGCCGTGCGCCGCACGCACTCCTTCCCGCACGCCCCCGACATCATGGTCAACTCCTGGTACGACCCGGAGGAGGGCGAAGTCCTGGCGTTCGAGGAGCAGATCGGTTCGCACGGCGGGCTCGGCGGTGCCCAGGGCCGGCCCTTCCTGCTGTGGCCGGTGGACCTGTCCGCCCCGGCCGAGGAGGGCACCGAACTGGTCGGCGCCGAGCAGGTCCACCAGGTCTTCCGCCGCTGGCTGTACGAGTGCGACGGCCCCCAAGTGCCGCTGGCCGCCGCCGAGGAGGAGGACGAACGCGCCGCCTGACGACGGGACGGACGCCGACGCGGCGGGGAACTGGGTTCGCGGGGGCCGGATGTGATCGGATGGGAGCCACGGAACCCGGCATCGGGACCCCATCGAAAGGAAGAACCGTGGCAACCACGCGCACCGCTCACACCGTCTGGGAAGGCAACCTGCTCGAGGGCAACGGCGTCGTCACCTTCGACTCCTCCGGCATCGCCCAGCAGCCGGTCACGTGGGCCTCGCGCTCCCAGGACGCGAACGGCAAGACCAGCCCCGAGGAGCTGATCGCCGCCGCCCACTCCAGCTGCTTCTCCATGGCGCTGTCGCACGGCCTGGCCGGCGCCGGCACCCCGCCCACCAAGCTCGAGACGAAGGCCGACGTGACCTTCCAGCCGGGTGAGGGCATCACGGGCATCCACCTCACCGTCGAGGGCACCGTCCCCGGTATCGACAACGACGCGTTCGTCGCCGCCGCCGAGGACGCCAAGAAGAACTGCCCGGTCAGCCAGGCCCTGGCCGGCACGACGATCACGCTGGACGCCAAGCTCGCCTGAGCCCCACGTTCCCGAAGGTGCCGCGCTTCCCGCCGAGGGGGCGCGGCACCGTCGTTTCCGGGTACCCGGCATCACATGGAGAGCTCCGGCGCGCACATTGACGCGGGGCCACTCAAGATTTGTGATGGAGAACGGGAAGCGCCCTGCGGAAGGGGACGGCGATGACACGTGCGGTCGGGATCGATCTGGGGACGACGAACTCGGTGGTGGCCGTCCTCGAGGGTGGTGAGCCCACCGTCATCAGCAACGCCGAGGGCGCGCGGACCACACCGTCGGTGGTGGCCTTCGCCAAGAACGGCGAGGTGCTCGTCGGCGAGGTCGCCAAGCGGCAGGCCGTGACGAACGTCGAGCGCACCGCGCGCTCGGTGAAGCGGCACATGGGCGACGCGCACTGGCGTTTCCCGGAGCAGGGCTCCGTGGACGGCACCCGCTTCCGGGCGCAGGAGCTGTCCGCGCGCGTCCTGCAGAAGCTGAAGCGGGACGCCGAGGCGTATCTGGGCGAGGACGTCACGGATGCCGTGATCACCGTGCCCGCCTACTTCGACGACGCCCAGCGGCAGGCCACCAAGGAGGCCGGGGAGATCGCGGGGCTGAAGGTCCTGCGGATCATCAACGAGCCGACGGCGGCGGCCCTCGCGTACGGGCTCGACCGCGGCGAGGAGCAGACCGTCCTCGTCTTCGACCTCGGCGGCGGCACCTTCGACGTCTCCCTGCTGGAGATCGGCGACGGAGTGATCGAGGTCAAGGCCACCAACGGGGACACCCACCTCGGCGGCGACGACTGGGACCAGCGGGTCGTCGACCATCTGGTGAAGCGGTTCAAGGGCCAGTACGGCATCGACCTCGGTGCCGACAAGATGGCGCTTCAGCGGCTGCGGGAGGCCGCGGAGAAGGCCAAGATCGAGCTGTCCAGCTCCACCGAGACGACCGTCAACCTGCCCTACATCACCGCCTCCGCCGAGGGTCCGCTGCACCTGGAGGAGAGGCTGACCCGCGCGCAGTTCCAGGAGCTGACGGCAGAGCTGCTGGACCGCTGCCGGACGCCCTTCCACCAGGCGGTCCGGGACGCGGGCGTGGAGCTCTCCGCGATCGACCACGTGATCCTCGTCGGCGGCTCCACCCGGATGCCCGCCGTCACCGACCTGGTGCGGGAACTCACCGGCAAGGACCCGCACAAGGGCGTCAACCCGGACGAGGTCGTGGCCGTCGGCGCGGCCCTCCAGGCCGGTGTCCTGCGCGGCGACGTCAAGGACGTGCTGCTGCTCGACGTGACCCCGCTGTCCCTCGGCATCGAGACCAAGGGCGGCATCATGACCAAGCTGATCGAACGCAACACGACGATCCCCACGAAGCGTTCGGAGATCTTCTCGACCGCCGAGGACAACCAGCCCTCGGTCGGCATCCAGGTCTACCAGGGTGAGCGGGAGATCGCCGCGTACAACAAGAAGCTCGGCGTCTTCGACCTGACCGGGCTGCCGCCGGCGCCGCGCGGGGTGCCGCAGATCGAGGTGACCTTCGACATCGACGCCAACGGGATCATGCACGTCTCGGCGAAGGACCTGGCGACGGGCCGGGAACAAAAAATGACGGTGACCGGCGGCTCGGCGCTCCCCAAGGACGAGATCGACCGGATGATGCGGGACGCGGAGCAGTACGCCGACGAGGACCGCAGGCGCCGGGAGGTGGCGGAGGCGCGCAACCAGGCGGAGCAGCTCGTCTACCAGACCGAGAATTTCCTGCGGGAGAACGGGGAACGGGTGCCGGCGGACACGAAGGGCGAGGTGACCGCGGCGGTAGCCGAGCTGAAGGACCTGCTCAAGGAGGGCGCCGACACGGCTGCCCTGCGGGCCGGGGTGGACAAGCTCGCCACGGTCAGCCAGAAGATGGGCCAGGCGATGTACGCCCAGTCCCAGCAGACGTCCGCGGAAGGCACCCGGCAGCACTCGGCACCGCAGGACGAAGAGGGCGTGGTGGACGCGGAGATCGTCGACGAGGACAGGGACGCCAAGGGGGGCGCTGCCTGAGAGCCCCCGCCCGGCTCCCGGCGACCTGCCGCACAGGCGGGTTCGCGTGCCGCCCGCGCCGTCCGTCCGGATCCGCGGCGAGGATCTTCCGGCCGACCCGGTGTGGGGATTTCGTGGGGAGCGCGGGCTGATCCGGCGAGGGCGGGACAGCCCTGGAGATCGCCCGACGGGCCGGCGTTTGTACAGGTGGGGGCGGCCGTACGAGCCCGACGGGGCACCCGGCGGCCGGGCCGTGCGGCCCGTTGACGGCGGCCTGGGATCCGGCGCGAACCCGTCGGCCCGGCGGACCGCAGGGAACGCTGTGCTAGAAATGTCGCATGGCGAGCGGAACCGCTCGATTTCGGCGCATATCGATGCGGTCCTTGATCGGCAAAAGTCCACGAAGCGTCGCCGGACAGGTATTCGTCCTGCAGGTGGCGCTGGTCGTGCTGCTCGTGGTCTGCGCCGTGGTCGCCCTGGTGCTCCAGTCGAAGCGGGACACCGGCTCCGAGGCCAAGCGCCGCTCCATAGCCGTCGCGCAGACCTTCGCGCACTCTCCGGGCATCCTGGAGGCGCTGCGCACTCCCGATCCGACGAAGGTGCTCCAGCCCCTCACCGAGGAGGGGCGCAAGTCGGCCGGTGTCGACTTCATCGTGGTCATGAACACCAAGGGCATCCGCTACACCCACCCCCTGCCGAGCCGGATCGGCCACCGGTTCGTGGGCACGATCGGCCCGTCGCTCGACGGGAAGGTCTACACCGAGAGCGTCCACGGCCCGCTCGGCGAGGAAGTCCAGGCCACCGTTCCCGTCGACGATCCCCAGGGCAAGGTGGTGGCCCTCGTCTCCGCCGGTCTGAAGGTCAAGAACGTGACCAACGAGGTGGACCGGCAACTCCCGATCATCTTCGGCGCCGGAGCCGGCGCGCTCCTGGTGACCACCGGCGGCACGGCACTGGTCGGCAGGCGGCTGCGACGGCAGACCCACAGCCTGGCCCCGGACGAGATGACCCGCATGTACGAGCACCACGACGCGGTGCTGCACTCGGTGCGCGAAGGAGTCCTCATCATCGGGGGCGACGGGCGGCTGCTGCTGGCCAACGACGAGGCCAGGCGGCTGCTGGGACTGCCCCTGGACGCCGAGGGACAGCACGTGCCGGACCTGGCGGCCCTCGACCCCGCGACGGTGGCGCTGCTGGTCTCCGGGCGCGAGGCGACCGACGAGGTGGTCTTCGCCGGGGAACGGCTGCTGGCGGTCAACCAGCGGCCCACCGACCGTGACGGAGGCCCGAAGGGCACGGTGGTGACCCTGCGCGACTCCACCGAGCTCCAGGCGGTGTCCGGCAGGGCGGAGGTCGCGCGGGAGCGGCTGAAGCTGCTCTACGACGCCGGACTGGGCGTCGGCACCACACTCGACGTGGTCCGCACCGCCGACGAGCTGGCCCAGGTCGCCGTCCCCCGCTTCGCGGACTTCGTCACCGTGGACCTGGCCGACGCCGTGCTGCACGGCGAGGAGCCGGGCCCCACGGCCACGGACATGCGCCGCACCGCCGTGCGCGGCGTGCGGGACGACCACCCGCTCTACGAGAGGGGCCGGCTGCTCGACTTCGTGCCCTCCACGCCCCAGGCACGCGGCTTCGGCACCGGCCGCGCAGAGCTGGTGACCGACCTGGCGACCGCCGCGGGCTGGCACGCGCAGGACCCGGAGCGCACCAGGGAGGTCGTGGACTACGGCATCCACTCCCTCATAGCCGCCCCGATCCAGGCCCGCGGTGTCGTCCTCGGCATGGCCAACTTCTGGCGCTCCACCCAGCAGAAGCCCTTCGACGAGGAGGACCTGTCACTGGCGGAGGAGCTGGTGGCCCGGGCCGCGGTCAGCATCGACAACGCCCGCCGCTACACCCGCGAGCACACCCTGGCGGTCACCCTGCAGCGGAGCCTGCTGCCGAGGGCCCTGCCCGAGCAGAGCGCCCTCGAGGTCGGTTACCGCTACGTGCCCGCCCAGTCGGGCGTGAGCGGCGACTGGTTCGACGTGATCCCGCTGCCCGGGAGCCGGGTGGCGCTGGTCGTCGGCGACGTGGTCGGTCACGGACTGCACGCCGCCGCGACGATGGGACGGCTGCGGACCGCGGTGCACAACTTCTCCTCCCTCGACCTGCCGCCCGACGAGCTGCTCAGCCATCTCGACGACCTGGTCGGCCGCATCGACCAGGACGAGGCGGGCAGCGAGACGGCCGCGGGCATCATGGGCGCCACCTGCCTCTACGCCGTCTACGACCCCGTCGCGCGCCGCGTCGCCATGGCACGCGCCGGACACCTGGCGCCCGCGCTGGTGCACCCCGACGGTGACGTCACCTTCCCCGATCTGCCGGCCGGACCCCCGCTCGGCCTCGGCAGCATGCCCTTCCAGACGGCCGAGCTGGAACTCCCCGAGGGCACCCAGATCGTGCTCTACACCGACGGCCTCATCGAGGACCGCACCCGCGACCTGGACGTGGGCATGGAGATGCTGGGCGCCGTGCTCGCCGGCCACCCCGGGCGCTCGCCCGAGGAGAGCTGCCAGGCCGTGCTGGACCAGATGCTGCCCGGACGGCCCAAGGACGACGTCGCTCTGCTCATCGCCCGTACCCGGGCGCTGCCGGCCGACCGGATCGCCGACTGGGACGTGCCGCCCGACCCGTCCGCCGTCGCCGGGATGCGCGTCGCCCTGTCCCGCAAGCTCGACGAGTGGGGCCTTGCCGAACTCGGCTTCGGCATGGAACTCGTCCTGAGCGAACTCGTCACCAACGCCATCCGCTACGGCTCCCCGCCGATCCGGGTGCGACTGATCCACGACGGCAGGACGCTGGTCTGCGAGGTGGCCGACGGCAGCAGCACCTCACCGCACCTGCGGTACGCGGCGACGACCGACGAGGGAGGCCGGGGTCTGTTCCTGGTGTCGCGGATGACCGAGCGCTGGGGCACCCGCTACACGCCCCAGGGCAAGGTCATCTGGGCCGAGCAGGCGCTCCCCGGAGCCGGCGGGACCCCCGCGCGGACAGCGCCCGACTCGGACGCGGACCTGCTGGACATGTGGGCGGAGGAACTGCCGTGACCGGGCCGCCGGGCGGGGCGGTGGCGCCTCGGGCGGTGCCGGCTCAGAACCTGTCGCGGTACTCCCGCAGGATCTCCCGCGTGCGCGTCACGGAGGCCGCCTTCGCCGACATGTGGTCCAGGACCTCCAGGTGCAGGGCCACCTCGGTGCGCGAGTCGAGGTAGAGGGCGCCGGTCAGGTACTCGCTGTAGACCATGTCGGGCAGCTCCGGCTCCGCGAAGCGGAACAGCACGAACGGCGTGTACGTCCCCGGGTGCGGGCCGGAGTCGTACTCGGCCACCTGCAGCGTGATCGCCGGGTTCTCGGAGGCCTCCAGGAGGTGGCCGAGCTGGTCGCGCATCACCTGGGAGCGGATGCTGACCGGGCGCCGCAGCACCGTCTCGTCCATGATCACCCACAGGTGGGGCGGATTCTCCCCGGTGAGCAGCTTCTGCCGGGCCAGCCGCAGCGCCACATGCCGTTCGATGTCCTGGGGGCGGCCCTGCCCGACCGTCCCGGCCTCCAGCACGGCACGCGCGTAGTCCTCGGTCTGCAGCAGCCCGGGCACGAAGTGCGGCTCGTAGGACCGGATGATGCGGGCGGCGCCCTCCAGACTGACGTGCAGGCTGAACCAGTCCGGCAGCACGTCGTGGTACCGCTGCCACCAGCCCGGTTGGTTGGCCTCCTCGGCGAGCCGCACGAAGGAGGCGATCTCCTCCTCGGGCACGCCGTACGTCGTCAGCAGCACCTGCACGTACGGGATCTTCAGCGCGACCTCGGCGGTCTCCATGCGCCGCACGGTCGCCGGGGCGACGCGCAGCACCTTCGCCGCCTCCTCGCGCTTCAGTCCCGCGGCATCCCGCAGCTCCTGAAGCCGCCGGCCGAGCACCACCTGCCCGACGGTCGGCGCAGCCCGCCGCTCACTCACGCCACGCCTCCCCACGCGCCGAAGTACGCGAGCAGTGTGACATGTTCCCGGGTGAGTCTCACGGGGTCGGAGAACACTCGAGTGCACGGACGGCGGCGTACCGCCGGTTACCGATGAGCCGTCATGTTCCTCGCGACTGGAGGTACTTCACCGTCGCCGGATCCGCCGGCAGGAACGTCTCGATGGCCAGTTCCGCGACCGTCACGTCCATCGGGGTGTTGAAGGTGGAGATGGACGACACGAAGGACAGCACCCGGCCCTCGTGTTCGATCCGCATCGGCAGCGCGAAGTACGGGACCTCCTCCGCCTCCTCGCCCGGTCCGGACGCGGGCTCGCTCCGGTCCGGGACCGGGTACGCCGCCACCTCCTCGTACAGCGCGCGCAGGGCGGGCGAGCGCTGCAGCGCGATCTGGCGCTCCATCTGCGCGAGCAGGTGGCCGCGCCACTCGACCAGGTTGCGGATCCGCGGCGCCAGGCCCTGCGGATGCAGCGTCAGACGCATCGCGTTCAAGGGCGGGGTGAGCAGGTGGTCCGGGACGCCCTCCAGGAACATCGCGATCCCCCGGTTCGCCGCCACCACGTCGTACGTCGCGTCCACCACCAGCGCCGGATAGGGCTCGTAGCCCTGCAACAGCCGCTCCACGCCCGCCCGCAGCGCCTCCATCGACGGGTCGTCCAGCGGTGTCTCCGGGTAGTGCGGGGCGTAACCCGCCGCCAGCAGCAGCGCGTTGCGCTCCCGTACCGGCACCTCCAGATGTTCGGCGAGCCGCAGCACCATCTCCTCGCTGGGCCGCGACCGGCCCGTCTCGACGAAGCTGATGTGCCGCGCCGACGAGCCCGCCCGCAGCGCCAGTTCCAGCTGACTGACCCTCCGCCGCTCCCGCCACCCGCGCAGCAGCGGACCGATCCCCTGCTCCGAGGGGGTGGGGGAGGGGGCGGCGGGTGAGGTCGCGACAATGGTCATACCGATGACCGTAGTCGAGGAGTGATGCATGGACGACCGGCTGAACCCGTCCTGGGAGGCGACCGCGATCTACCGGGCCAGGGTGCGCGGATCCCTCCTCGGCGGCGCGATCGGTGACGCCCTCGGGTACCCGATCGAATTCGCCTCCCTGGACCGAATCCGCGCCGCGCACGGCGCGAAGGGCGTCACCGGTCTCGTACCCGACGGGCAGGGCGCCGTGGGCCGCGTCACCGACGACACGCAGATGACCCTGTTCACGGTGGAGGGCCTGCGGCAGGCGCACGAGCGCGAGCGCCACAAGGGCATCGGCGGCGGCTGGCCCCGGCTGGTACGGGACGCCTACGGCCGCTGGTTCGACACCCAGCGCCTGCCCGGCCCGCCCGCCGGCGCCGCCGGACTCGCCGCACAGGGGTGGCTGTACGCGCGCCGCGCCCCCGGCAACGCCTGCCTCTCAGGCCTCGCCCAGGACTTCGTGCCCGACCCCGGCGACGCACTGGGCCGCCCCGGCCCGGTCAACTCCGACTCCAAGGGCTGTGGCGCGGTCATGCGCTCGGCGCCGTTCGGTCTCGCCCGGGTGCCCGGCGACACCGCGTTCCTGATGGCCGCGCTGTGCGCCCAGACCACCCACGGCCACCCCACCGGTTACTACTCCGCGGGCGCCTTCGCCGCGATGGTCGCGCACCTGGTGGAGGGCGACTCCCTGGAGGGCGCCGTACTGCGCGCCCTGCGCCTGCTCGCCCGTCACCCCGGCCACGAGGAGACCACGGCCGCACTGCGGCGCGCCCTCGACCTGGCCGCCGAGGGTGCGCCGACCGCGGAGAAGGTGCAGACGCTCGGTGGGGGCTGGATCGGCGAGGAGGCCCTGGCCATCGCCGTGTACTGCGCCCTCGTCGAGCCCGACGTCCGGCAGGCGCTGCTGCTGTCCGTCAACCACTCCGGCGACAGCGACTCCATCGGCGCCGTCTGCGGCAACCTCCTCGGCGCCCGCCACGGCGACCACGGGCTGCCGCACGAGTGGCTGGAGCGCGTCGAGGGACGGGCCGAGACGACGGTCCTGGCGGACGACTTCGCCGCGGAGTGCGCAGGACGCTGAGAGTCCCGCGGCACAGCTGAGGGCCACGGCCGCGCGTACGGGGCCGTACGGAGGGGATGTGACAGGGTGGGGCCGTCCCCGCGTCGGTCGTACGGAAGGAGCCAGGTCATGCCCGTCGAACCACTGTCGCAGAAGGAGATCGAGGACCGGCTGGCGGAGCTGCCCGGCTGGTCCCTCGAGGGCGACCGGATCGCCCGCTCCTACCGGCTCGGCACGCACTTCGCGGCGACCGCGATGGTCGTGCACATCGCCCAGGTGCAGGAGGAGCTGGACCACCACTCCGACCTCACCCTCGGCTACAACACCGTCTCCCTCACGGTGAACACGCACAGCGCGGGCGGCGCTGTCACCGACCGGGACTTCGAACTGGCCCGCAGGGTCGAGGAACTGGCGCCCGGTCACGGCGCGCACTGAGCGGTCCCCGCACGTGCTGGACTACGAGAAGGAAGCCGCGGAGTACGACGCCCTGCGCGGCGGTGAACCCCGGGCCGCCGCGGCGGCCGACGCCGTGCTCGCACTGGTACCCGAGGGTGCCGGCCGACTCCTCGATGTGGCCTGCGGCACGGGCATCGTCACGCGGCGGCTCGCGGCCGCGCGGCCCGGGCTGCGGGTCGTGGGCGCGGACCTGGCGTACGGGATGGCGTGCCGGGCCGTCGGCCGGCTGCCCGGTGCCGTCGTCCTCGCCGACAGCCGCCGACTGCCGTTCGCGGACGGGACGTTCGACGCGGTCACCAGCGTGTGGCTGCTGCATCTCCTGGACGGTCCCGACGCGGTGCGGAGCGTGCTGGCCGAGTGCGCCCGGGTGCTGCGGCCGGGCGGTGTCCACGTCACCACCGTCGACAAGGCCGCCTCCCACAATGTGGGCAGCGACATCGACGCCGTGCTCGCCCCCGCCCGCGCCGGCCCGCGGAAGACGCCGCCGAAGCGGTCGCGGCGCACGCCGCCGCCTGCGGCCTGGTCCCGGCCGGCGAGGCCCGCTTCGCCGGGACCGGCCAGGGCCGCAGCCCCCGCCGCACCCTGGCGGACCTGCGCCGCGGCTGGTTCGTCACGCTGGCCCCCGACGACCCGCTCACCGGACGGATCGCCGGCGAACTCGTGGCACTCCCGGACCAGGACCGGCCGCGCCCCGACCCGGTGTTCACCCTGCGGGCGTTCCGCAAGACCGGACCCTGACGAGGCGGCCCGGTGGCCTCAGGCGCGCCTGCTGAACTCCATGACCCAGTTGGTCACCCAGGTCTCCCCGTCGTCCACCGAGAACGCCTGCTCCCAGCGGGCGGCGGCGGGCGAGACCCCCGACCACACGAACCGGACCCGCACGTCCTTGCCGTCGTATGTGTCGTCGCCGTGGAACTCACCCCGGTCGCCGTCGAACCGCCCGATCACGGGCGGGAACAGCTTTCCGCTGGTGCTGGAGGACCAGTTCAGCGACCACTGCTCGGTCTCCCGGTCGAACAGCCTCAGGGTGAGCCCCTTCGACCCCAGGTGCGGCATGTCGATCTCGTCGATGTTCGCCGCCCCGTCGAACAGCGGCCGGCAACGGCTCGTCGCCGTGAACTCCTCCCAGTGGCTGCCGGGGTCGAGGAAGTCGGTCCGGCGGCGGTTGAGCACCTGCCACTCGCCGTGGAGGAAGTCGAAGTCGTGCGGGCTGCTCATCAGCGGTCTCCTGTCGTGCCCTCGGGCAGCGAATCGGTCAGGTAGGCGTTGAGATCAGGGACGTCGGGTGCGAGCAGATGCCGTACCCAGGCGTCCCGTTCGTGCAGAACCGGCGGCAGTTCCCAGACGCAGCCGATCCACGGTCGCTCGGTCAGGACGAAATGAGCGGTGTCCCGGTCCGGGCAGCCGAGCACGGGCTGGCCGGCCGCCGCGCCACGGAAGTGCAGGACGTTGTCCCACACCCAGCTGTACGCGTTCAGATAGGCGCCGTCGTCCTCGCCCCGGTGCAGCACGACGAACGTCGCGGGCGGCGTGGCGTCCGGCTCGGGCAGCAGCTGGGGCAGCATCGCGTACGCCGCCTTCTCGACGTCCGGCGCGATGCCGGCCGGGTCGGCTGTGACGTGGTAGCGCTTGATCCAACGGCCCGCCACCTCGATCGGCGGCGGCACGGTGAGGAGTTTCTCCCTGAAGGCCATGCCAGGGACGCTAAGGCCGGTTCCCTGACATCCTGTGTCAGTGAAGTCCAGTCGGCTCGTCTCCATCCTGCTGCTGCTCCAGACCCGCGGCCGGATGACCGCCGCCCAGCTCGCCGAGGAGCTGGAGGTCTCGGTGCGCACCGTCTACCGGGACGTCGAGGCGCTGCACGCCGCGGGCGTTCCGCTCTACGGCGACGCCGGGCACGCGGGCGGCTACCGGCTGCTCGACGGCTACCGCACCCGCCTCACGGGACTGACCGCGGGCGAGGCCGAAGCCCTGTTCCTGTCCGGCGCGCCAGGGCCGGCCGCCGCACTCGGACTGGGCTCCGTCCTCGCCGCCGCCCAGCTCAAGGTCCGCGCCGCACTGCCGCCCGAACTGCGCGTGCACGCCGACCGGGTCAGCGCCCGCTTCCACCTGGACGCCCCCGGCTGGTACGCGGACGCCGACGAGGCCCCGTTTCTGCCTGCCGTCGCGGCCGCCGTCTGGAACAGCCGCGTGCTGCACGTCCTGTACCGGCGCTGGCGCGAGCCCACCGATGTGGAGCGCCGTCTGGAGCCGTACGGACTCGTACTGAAGGCGGGGCGCTGGTACGTCGTCGCCGGGCCGGGACCGCGCACCTTCCGCGTCGACCAGATCCTCGATCTCAGTTCGAGCGACGAGGAGTTCACCGTCCCCGAGGACTTCGATCTGGCCGCGTACTGGGCGGCGTACCAACGGGATTTCCACGACCGGCTGTACCGCGGCGAGGCGGTCGTCCGGCTGGCCCCGGGGGCGCGGCTCACCGGATCGGCGGCAAGGGCGGTCGAAGCCAACGGCCGTGAGACGGCCGACGGTTGGACTCTGGCCACCGTACCGATCGAGTCCGTCGAGCACGCGCACGGCGAGTTCCTGAGCCTGGGCGCGGACATCGAGGTCCTGGAACCCGAGGAGTTGCGCCGGCGGATCGCCCGGACGGTGTCCGAGCTGGTGCGGAGGTACGAGCCGTCGCCGGGCTCAGGGTGTGTAGACGGTGGGTCGGGGCGGAGTGGGCATGTTGCTGCCGATGAAGAAGCTGGGGTGCGGGGGCCGGTTGCAACACGGCTCAGGCCGCCTGACCGGCCATCGCCGTCAGGCGGCCTGAGCCCGCGGGGCCCGGCTTCTCGGTGATCTGCTGTTCGATCTCCGTGCCCCGGCGTTTCCGGGGGCGCGTCGCTGGTACGACACGCGCCCCGGATCAGCGGTGCGGGCGCAGCGGCTGGAAATAGTGGGTCAGCGCCCAGGTGCCGATCCGCTTGCCCGCCTGGGCCCCGGCCGCGTCCGCCGAGCGGAAGTGGATTCCGGCCCACACACGCGCGTCGATCATGTCCTGGTCGAGCTGGTCGGCGTATGCGTAGTGCCGGGTGGTGCCGGTGATCTCGGACGGGATGTTCAGGTCCAGCCGTGTCGTGCCGAGGATTCCGCTGAGGGTCCGGGTCACCGCGCCGGTGACCGTGGTGTGGCCGCTGAGGTGGTCAGGGTGCGGCGGCGTGAGGAGCAACGGCTGCCACTGCGGGTCGGCCTGGGTCGCGGGATTGCCGTCGGTGTCGGCCAGTTGGACGGCGGTGATGGGCCGCCAGCGCGCGTACCGGAGCTTGGCGTCCCAGGCGGTGATGACGGCGTCGGTCGCCGACGTGTTCGCCGCGGCGAACACGCGTGCCGTCTCGGCGATGCCCAGGTGGTGCCGGTCGGTGTAGTCCCTGAGCGCCGCCTGGATCTGTGTCACCAGACTGCCCCCGAAGAACAGGGCCGTCTCGGTCTGGAGCGCGGTGCGGGGCGAGCCGGTCTTCGCGCCCATGCTCTTCACCTCGTTCAGGTCCTGGGCATAGCGCGCCGAGTGCAGGGCGGGCGGCGGGCCGGGACGGAACTGGTCGGGGGAGAGCAGCAGCATCGGGCGCAGCCTGCCGAGCCAGGGGTCGATGAAGGGCAGGTGGCCGGGCGGGGTGGGCCGCCAGACACCGGGCGCCGGCGGGGTGGTGAACTGCACGGGCGCGTCCCGGCCGTCGCCTTCGCGCAGGGTGATGAGACGGTCGGCGGCGCGCTGTCCGAAGTCCACGCCCTGTGTCTTCGCCGCGCCGTCGGGAATCCTGGCGAGCCAGTCTGCGTAGGCGGCGTCGAGCCCGGCCCGGGACGCGGGGAAGTAGGTGAGCAGGACACGGTGCGCGGCGGCCACGGCCGCCGCCTCGGGCGATGCGGTGGAGGGGCCGCGCTCCTGCCCCTTGTACGGGGCGTAGTCGCCCCGGATGCCTACCACGGCGTTGTAGACGGCGGCCGAGACGAACCCGTGCCAGACGACCGCCTGCCCCGATGGGCGGGAGGGGCCGAGGTTGGCGGCGATGGTGTCGGTCGCGATGGAGTTCCATGCGCGGATCGCCGCGGGGTCCGCCGAAGGGACCGAGTGACGGGCGGCGGTCGCCGGGGACCCGGCCAGGACGGTGACGACGAGGAGCAGGAGTGAGGTGACGGCGCCGAGGGCGGCGGACCTGCGGGAACGAGAAGCTTCCATGACCGGCATAACCATCCGGCGTGCGCATGGTCACGCCGCTGGGGGCGTGTGCCGTGCGCACGGCACACGCCCCGGTCGTCAAGCGCCGGGCTGGGGGCGGGAGCGGCCGGTACGGGCGGGGTGCCGGCGAGCAGGCCGGCGGCGAGCGCCAGGACGGCCGTGAGGATGCGGGTTCTTCGCACGGTGGGGTCCTTCCTGCACGGAGGAGGGCGTGACGACCGGGCGGCCCCCCGTGCGGGTGAGGGCCGCCCGGCCAGGTGGCCTCGTCGGCAGGTGACGAGGCCGCGCACCCGGAGCTTTCAAGCGGTTCCGGCGGAGCGCGGTGAACCACCGCGCCCCTTCAGGGGCGCGCGACCAGCCGCAGACGGCCCGCAGCCGTAGCACCGCCCTTCGCGTGGAGCGCTTGGCGGGGCTATTCGAGGAGCTCCGCGTACGAGCCCATGGCGAGGGCGATGTCCGCCTGGGCCCAGAACCGGTGGTACGTGAACGAGGGCGCGGCACCGCCCTTCAGATACGCCTCGATCTTCGACCAGGCCGGGTCGTTCTTGTAGAAGGACCGCAGCGACGTGAAGGTGGACGAGGAGTTGATCGCGTCGCCGTTCGGCATCGTGCCGCTGAAGCCGCTCGGCACGTACACCGTGTCGCCGAAGCGGTTGTAGTCGGCGCGGGTCTCCGGGACGGCGATGCCCAGGTTGTCCTGGTAGTTGCTCCACATGCCGTCCAGCAGCGCCTTGGCCGTGGACTTCGCCGTCGCGTCACCGGACTTGGCGGCGTAGTAGGTCAGCGTCTTGGCGTACGCCGCGGCCACGCCCACGTCGTTGGTGTAGTCGGCGACCGTGACGTGCAGCCCGGCGTTGGAGCCCGGGCTCGACGGGTTCCAGGTGTCCGGCTGGCCCGACCACTGGAGCGTGGAGGGAATCCGGTACGTGCCGTCCGGGTTGATCGTGGTCTTGGACAGCGCCCACTTCACCCACTTGTCGAGAACCGCCTTCGCCGTGGCGTTCCCCGTCTGCTGGTAGTACTCCGCGACCCGCTCCATCGACCAGGCCTGGAAGCCGAACCACTGGTTGGACGGCGGGTCGTGGTAGACCGGCTGCCAGTCGTAGTACATGCCGTAGAAGGTGGAGGTGCCGCTCGGCGGAGTCGCGTACCGGCCCTGCCAGCTGTTGGTCGCGCCGCCCGCGATCGCGCCCTCGGAGGACTGCAGCCACTGGTAGAACTCCATTTGCCGTTGCAGCGACTTGGACCAGTCCGAGGCGCCCGTGGCCGACTTGGGCTTCAGGTCGGCGTAGGAGCTGAGCGCGTACGCGGCGAGCGGGTTCTGGTAGCCGCCGTGGACGTGACTGGAGCCGATGCGCCAGGCCCAGCCCGCGGAGGTGTCCAGGGCGCCGCCCCAGGCGTAGTACCAGGACAGCAGGTAGTGCGAGGCGTCCTTGCCGGTGCCCGCCGGGCAGGACGAGGCTCCGACGCAGTTGCCGATCTTCTTGAAGTACTTGTCGTACATCGCGTAGCGCAGGTAGTCGCCCATCTTCGCGGCCTTGCCCACGGTCGCGGAGACATCGCCGCCCTTGCCCTGTTGCTTGGCCCACACGTCCGCCCAGTAGGCGGCCTGCACGGCGCGCGCGTCGGCGTCGGGAGCGTCGGTGAACTTCCACTGCTTGGCGTACGACGAGTCGCCGGTGAACAGGTCGAGGTACCCGTTCTTGCCGCCGTACTTGAAGGAGTCGCAGGTCGGCTGCGGCACCGTCTCCCACACCGACTCCTGCGGACCGCGCTGGAAGGTGTTGATGTACGACGGTCCGGTGGCGGTCGGGCCCGCCTCGCACTTGCCGGGCTCGTTGCCGTACCCGTAGACGTTGTCGACGTCCTGCAGCCAGTGCATGCCGTAGACGTCGTCCGTGCCGTACGCGCTCTTCAGCTCGCCGGCGATGGGGTCCGAGCCGACGGAGACCGACGTGTCGAGCTTGGCCGGGTACTCGTTCGGTGTGTCCAGCTCGGGGGCGTAGGTCGCGGGCTTGGAGGCGTTGTAGAAGGAGTTGGCCGGCTGGTCGGCGTGGGTCGGGATCATGTACTTCTCCATCAGACCCCAGGCGCCGTTGAACTTCGACCAGTCGCCCGTCACCTTCCCGTACATGGCCTGCAGCCACAGCAGATAGCTGTACGCCTCCGACGTCGTCTCATGGCCCTGGTCCGGCGCCTCGACGATCAGCGTCTCCACCGAGTGGTACGGGATGCCCTCGGGGGAGAAGTAGCCGTTCGCCGGGTTGGTGATCTTGCCGTAGAGGTCCAGGAAACGGGCGTCGTACGCCTTCGTGGCCGCCAGTTCCGTGACGGTCACCGTGGCCTTGGTGTAACCGGTCGCGGAGGCCGTGAAGGTGGCCGATCCGGTACCGGAGGCGTCCGCCGTGATGGTCACCGTCTGGGCCGTGTTCCAGTTGGACGGCGTGAAGGTGAGCGAGGAGCCGCCGGTGACGGACAGGCCGGTGTTGCCGTCCGTGCGGGCGACCGACACCGTCACGTTCGCGCTCGGCTGCTTCGACAGCGTGACGCCGAACGTGCCCGTCTTGCCCTGCTGGACGCCGAGCTGGGTCGGCGAGGCCGCCACGGCGGGACCCGAGGCGACCGTGATGCCGACCGGCGTGGACTCCGCCGACGCGCCCAGGCTGTCGTACGCCTTCGCCACGAGGGAGTGACTGCCCACGGTCAAGCTTGAGACCGAGAGCGAGTAGGGCGTGCTCGTGTCCGTGCCGAGCAGCGTCGTGTCGTCGTAGAACTCGACCTTGCTGATCGTCGCGTTGTCGGCGGCGGCCGCCGTCGCGGCGAGCGGAACAGCGTCGCCCTGGGTGTAGACCGCGCCGGCTGCCGGGCTGGTCAGCACGGTGACCGGCGGCTGGTGCGCGCCCGCACAGGTCGTACCGTTGACGGCGAAGTTCGTCGGCGTGGCGTTCGTGCCGCTGTACGTGAACTGGGCGCCCGTGTTCACGGCGGCCCCGGCGGCGATCGTGCCGTTCCAGGACGCGTTCTTCACCGTGATCGACTTGCCGGACTGGGACCAGGTGCCGCTCCAGCCGTTGCTCAGCGTCTGGTTGCCCGTGTAGTCGTACGTCAGCGTCCAGCCGTTGACGGCGTCGGTGCCCCGGTTGGTGATCGTGAGGTCCGCGGTGAAGCCGGAGCCCCAGTCGTTGGTCTTGTAGTCGACGCTGCACTGGACTGCCGCCGCATGGGCGGGAGTCGTGCCGTTCGCGAGCATCGTCACGGGGAGCGCGAGGGCCGCCACGGCGGCGGTCCAGAGCCGCCGCGCCACGCGGCGTCTGCGTCTTTGGGCCATGTGCTGGTTCCTCCTTGCGGCTCGGAGCAGAGGTGGGGGGAGGAGCAACAAGCCTTGAACCAGTGGGAGCGCTCCCATATTGGAGAGGGGGTCAAGAGGGGTCAAGGTGCTTGAAGAGTCGAAAAGATTCGACACGGTCCGCTGAAGGAAAGTCAGCGGCTCCTCTGTTCTTTGCCGTCACTTGGCGCTACCTTCACCGGCACCAGTGGGAGCGACTCCATCAGTCGACGCGTCCGTCAGGGGCGCGCCCGAGCTGCAAGGACTCGCTCATGCGACACCCCCCTCGTTCAGCGCTCTTACTCGTGGCCGGCGCGGTCGCCGTCGTCGGCAGCGTGGTCGTCCCGGTGGTCACGGCCTCGGGCGCCGCACCCGCGTGCACTGTGGAGTACTCCGTCACGAGCCAGTGGGACAGCGGCTTCCAAGGCGCCGTCAAGATCACCAACAACCGTGCAGCTGTGAGTGGTTGGGCGCTCACCTTCGACTTCGCGGGCGGTCAGAAGGTCAGCCAGGGCTGGAACGCCAAGTGGTCCCAGTCCGGTACGACGGTGACCGCGACCAACGAGAGCTGGAACGGCTCGCTGGCAACCGGCGCGAGCGTCAGCGCCGGGTTCCTCGCCTCCTGGTCGGGGAGCAACGCCGTCCCGACGGTGTTCAAGCTCAACGGGACGACCTGCAACGTCGACTCCGAACCGACGCCCACGCCGCCCCCGACCGAGCCCCCGGCGAGCGGATCGGCCCCGGCCCTGCACGTCGTGGGCAACAAGCTCGTGGACGCCGCCGGCAAGGCCCGTCGCCTGCTCGGCGTGAACCGGTCCGGCGGCGAGTTCATGTGCGTGCAGGGCTACGGCATCTTCGACGGCCCGGTGGACGACGCTGCGATCAAGGCGATCGCCGACTGGAAGGCGAACGCGGTCCGCATCCCGCTCAACGAGGAGTGCTGGCTGGGTCTTTCCAACGTCAAGCCGGAGTACGCGGGTGCCGACTACATCAAGGCCGTCAAGGACCTGGTGGCCCGCGTGGAGGCGCGCGGCATGACGCCGATCGTCGAGTTGCACTGGACCCACGGCCAGTACACCGGCAACTCGGCGGGCTGCTCCGACGTGCACGCCACCTGCCAGAAGCCGATGCCGGACGCCCAGTACACCCCGTCCTTCTGGTCGTCGGTCGCCGACACGTTCAAGGACGACCAGGCGGTGGCGTTCGACCTGTTCAACGAGCCGTATCCGGACCGGGCGACCTCCAGCGTGACGGACGCCTGGAAGTGCTGGAAGGACGGCGGCACCTGCCCCGGCATCTCCTACGAGGTCGCCGGCATGCAGGACCTGGTCGACGCGGTGCGCTCCACCGGGGCCGAGAACGTGATCCTGGCCGGGGGGCTCGCGTACTCCAACGACCTGAGCCAGTGGCTGACGTACCGGCCCAGCGACCCGGCGGGCAATCTCGTCGCGGCCTACCACGTCTACAACTTCAACACCTGTTCGAGCGAGAGCTGCTGGAACTCCACGCTCGCCCCGGTCGCGGCCCAGGTGCCGCTGGTGGCAGGGGAGATCGGTGAGAACACCTGCTCGCACGGGTTCGTCGACCAGGTCATGAAGTGGTTCGACGACCGGAACCTGTCCTACCTCGGCTGGACCTGGAACACCTGGGACTGCTCCTCCGGGCCGTCCCTGATCTCCAACTACGACGGAACGCCCACGTCGTACGGCATCGGGCTGCGCGACCACCTGCGCGCCCTCAACGGATAGTCCACCCAGTTCGCAGTCCACACAGTTCACGACCAGACAGGAACCCGCACTCATGAGTCGTACGAGAACATCGTTACTGGCCGCCCTCGCCCTCGTCGCAGGTGCGACCGGCACCGCGGTCGTCGCCACCCCCGCGCACGCCGCCGTCCCCTGCACCGTCGACTACAAGGTGCAGAACCAGTGGGACACCGGATTCACCGCCGCCGTAATCGTCACCAACAACTCGACCGCCAAGTCGAGTTGGTCGGTGAAGTGGTCGTACGCAGGCAACCAGAAAGTCACCAGCGGCTGGAACGCGCAGATCAGCCAGAGTGGGGCCGCCGTCACCGCCGCCAACGAGAGCTACAACGGCTCGCTGGCGACCGGCGGTTCGGTCAGCTTCGGCTTCAACGCCTCCTACAGCGGCACGAACGCGGTCCCGGCGACCTTCACGCTCGACGGGGCCACCTGCAACGTCGACGCGGGCGGCGGCAACGGCGGGGGAACGGGAGGCGGCAGCGGCGGCGGCTCGGGCAGCCGCGTCGACAACCCGTACGCGGGCGCCAAGGTGTACGTGAACCCCGAGTGGTCCGCGCACGCCGCCGCCGAGCCGGGCGGCACCCGCGTCTCCAACCAGCCCACCGGCGTCTGGCTCGACCGCATCGCCGCGATCAACGGCGTGAACGGCGGCATGGGCCTGCGCGCGCACCTCGACGAGGCGCTGAAGCAGAAGGGCAGCGGCGAGGAGGTCGTGCAACTCGTCGTCTACGACCTGCCGGGACGGGACTGCTCAGCCCTGGCGTCCAACGGCGAGCTGGGCCCGACGGAGATCGACAAGTACAAGACGCAGTTCATCGACCCGATCGCGGCGATCCTCTCCGACCCCAAGTACGCCTCCCTCAGGATCGTCACCACCGTCGAGCTCGACTCGCTGCCGAACCTGATCACCAACACCGGCAGCCGCGCCACGGCCGTTCCGCAGTGCGACACCATGAAGGCCAACGGCAACTACGTGAAGGGCGTCGGCTACGCGCTCGCCAAACTCGGCGCCATCCCGAACGTCTACAACTACGTGGACGCCGGGCACCACGGCTGGCTCGGCTGGGACGACAACTTCGCCCCGACGGCCGACCTGCTCAAGCAGGCGGCCACCAGCGAGGGCGCGACGGTCGACGACGTGGCGGGCTTCATCACCAACACGGCGAACTACAGCGCCCTGAAGGAGGACAACTTCACCATCAACGACACCGTGAACGGCACGTCGGTGCGCCAGTCCAAGTGGGTGGACTGGAACCGGTACGTCGACGAGCTGTCGTACGCGCAGGCCTTCCGGGACAAGCTCGTCTCGGTTGGCTTCAACTCGAACATCGGGATGCTGATCGACACGTCCCGGAACGGCTGGGGCGGCTCGGCACGGCCCACCGGACCCGGTCCCAGGACGGACGTGGACGCGTACGTCAACGGCGGTCGCTACGACCGGCGCATCAATACCGGCAACTGGTGCAACCAGGCGGGCGCCGGACTCGGCGAGCGCCCGCAGGCCAATCCGGCCGCCGGTATCGACGCCTACGTGTGGATGAAGCCGCCGGGGGAGTCCGACGGCTCCAGCTCGGCGATCCCGAACGACGAGGGCAAGGGCTTCGACCGGATGTGCGACCCGACGTACACGGGCAACGCACGGAACAACAACAACATGTCGGGCGCCCTGCCGAACGCACCGCTGTCCGGGCACTGGTTCTCGGCCCAGTTCCGGCAGCTCATGCAGAACGCCTACCCGCCTCTGCCGTGACGCGATGACGCCCAGGTGATCCGCCGGGGTCAGCCCTCCAGGGACAGACCCCGGCGGATCGCGGACTCGACCGGTGAGTAGTCGCCGTCCGGCCGCTGAAGCTCGTAGGGGAGGGCCGGTACCAGTGGCGGCTGGGCCATGAAGCGGGGACGGATGCCGTGGTTCGGTTGGGCCGCGTGCACCAGGAACGGGTGGCAGAGGTAGACGTCGCCGGGGCTGCCGGTGGCGTGAGCGAGCGGGCGGTGCGCGGAGGCCCCGACGACCTGCGGGGCGATCTCCAGCATGGACACGCCCTCCTCGCCGTACGGCGCAAGGACGGGCGGGATGTCGAGGTGCGAGCCGACCCGGATGCGGGTGGGCGCGTCCTGCTCGGTCACCTCGGAGAAGAGGAACAGCATCAGCAGGGCGCGATCGCGCGAGCGCAGGTTGGTGTGGTACCAGCGGGTCTCGACACCCTCGGGCAGATAACTCCCCTCGATGTGCCAGCCCGCGTCGTCCGGCTCCTCCCCGTGCGGGAATCGCAGCGGAAAACTGCCGAGGGAGTAGCGGGGCACCCAGCGTCCCTCACCCACCAGCAGGTCGAACGCCTCGTGCAGAACCCCGGAGTTGGCCGCTGCCGCGAACGGCCCCTGGGCCATGCCGCCCACCCAGACCACCGGGTCCTTCCAGGTGCCGGGGTCGTCGGGGTCGTAGCCCGTCTCCTTCCACAGCAGCCGGGCGCAGTCCTCCGCGACCCGCGGCGGAAAAGCGCCCTCGATCTTGACGAATCCGTCCTCGATGAAGCGCTGCACCATCCGGTCGTCCATGGGGCCATCGTCGGCGACCGGTCGGCGGTGGCGCACCCCGTTTTTGCCGTACCGGCAACAGAAGTGGCCCCCTCACGGTGCGTCGGCGCAGGCTGACGGCACCGAGAAGAGAGGGTGACCACCATGGCGCACGAGCACCACGACCATCACGCGCACGCCGACGTGGACTGGGCCACGATGGCCCCGCTGCTGGAGTCGCAGGCCGAACTGCTCACCCCCATGTACCGGCGGATCGCGGGCTGGCTGGGAGAGCGCGGTGCCCGGCCGGGGCTGATCGTCGACGCCGGCAGCGGACCGGGAGCCGTCACTTGCGTCCTCGCCGAGGCCTTCCCCGACGCCCGGGTCGTGGCGGCCGACGGCTCCGAGCCGCTGCTGGAACGCGCCCGTGTGCGGGCCGCCCGGCTGGGGCTGGCCGACCGCTTCACCACTCTGGCCGGTGAACTCCCGGATGCCCTCGACGAGTTGGAGTACCCGGTGGACCTGCTGTGGGCGAGTCGCAGCCTGCACCACCTCGGTGACCAGCGCGCGGCACTCGCCGCTTTCGCGGATCGTCTCGCTCCCGGCGGGGTCCTGGCCCTGCTGGAGGGCGGCCTGCCCCCGCGCTGGCTCCCCCGTGACATCGGCATCGGACGCCCCGGTCTGGAGGCCCGGCTGGACGCGGTGGAGACCGAGCGGTTCACCGTGATGCGCGAGGAGCTGCCCGGCGCGGTCGCGGAGACCGAGGACTGGGCCGCGCTCATGACCTCCGTCGGGCTGCGCGTACCGGTGACCCGCACCTTCCTGTTCGAGCTCTCCGCCCCGCTCTCCGACGAGGCCCGCAGCTGTGTCGTCGCCGAGTTCCAGCGCCGTCGCGACAAGCTCGCGGACGGCCTGGACGCGACGGACCGCGCGACCCTGGACCGCCTCCTGGACCCGGACGACAAGGCGAGCCTGTACCACCGCCCGGATATCTACGTGCTGCAAGCGCACACCATGCACACGGCCGTCAAGGCTTGACCTGGAGAGCGCCCCACGACCGATCGGCCGGCCCGACGGGCGTGTGCCGGGCGTCCTGTGGCGGGCGCCCGGCATCACGGGCTCAGTTGTTCCGAATGAACTGCTTGGCCAGCGACTCACCGAGGGACACCGCCGCGCTGTGGCTCTCGATCGGTGACACCTGGGAGTTCTTGAACAGGATGTACGTCACGCCGGAGTCCGCACCGCCGGTCGCCGGGTCGGGGTCGATGCCGAGCGCCTTCGCGGTGGCGTAGGACGCCTCGCCGATGATCTTCGTGGGGCCGGTGTCGCCGACGACCGCGTACTCGACCTTGTTGTTGTAGATCACGGCGACCACGCCGCCGCCCTTGATGCCGGAGCTGGAGTACTTCCAGATGCTGCCGGCGCTCGGCACGACGACGTACGGCAGCGAGTCGGCGCGCAGCGGCTTGCCGTCGGACTGGTGGAACGCGGTGTCGTCCTGGAACCAGGGGTCGGTGTCGCCGTTGCACTTGCCGGTGACCTGGCCGTCGCAGTCGACGTCCATGTCGGCCTTCCAGAACACCGCGCCGTTCTTGCCGCACACGGGGACGGTGGCCGAGGTCTCGTCGTCGGTCTTGTACTTGCCGTTCGATATCTGCGAACAGGACGTCACCTTGGCGAGGAGGTCGGCCGCGCTGACCGAGCCTTCCTGCGCGTTCCTGGGGGCGGCTCCGGAGGCGTTCGCGGGGAGCAGGGCGGTGGCGAGGAGTGCGGCGCCGGCGGCCGCGGCGAGGGTCAGTGGTCGAGTGCGCACTGTGGGGTACCCTTCTGTTAGGAAAGTTTCCTTACCGGGTGCCGTACAAGGTGGACCCGTCTGCATGCGCGCGTCAAGTCCCTGTCTTTCTCGCCCTCAGTGCCCTGGGCGGACAGCGACGCGCCCCGGAGCCGCCGTCGCGGCGGTCCGGGGCGCGTCGTTCAGTCTTCGGTCAGCCCATGTCGAACGTGGCCGGGTTCGGGCCGAGGCGGCGATCCTCGTTCAGCGCGCTGATCGCCGCCATGTCCTCGGTGTCCAGTGAGAAGTCGAAGACCTCGATGTTCTCCCTGATCCGGGCCGGGGTCACGGACTTCGGAATCACGATGTTGCCGAGCTGCACGTGCCAACGCAGCACGATCTGGGCCGGGGTGCGGCCGTGCTTCTGTGCGATGGCGACGATCGCCGGCACCTCGAGGAGGCCCTTGCCCTGGCCGAGCGGCGACCAGGCCTCGGTCGCGATGCCCTGCTCCGCGTGGTACTCACGGGCGGCGTGCTGCTGCAGGTGCGGGTGCAGCTCGATCTGGTTGACCGCCGGGATGACGGAGGTGGCCTCGATCAGCGTCTCGAGGTGCTCCGGAAGGAAGTTGGAGACGCCGATCGCCCGGGCGCGGCCGTCCGCGTGCAGCTTCTCGAAGGCCTTGTACGTCTCGACGAACGTACCCCGGGACGGCAGCGGCCAGTGGATCAGGTACAGGTCCACGTACTCCAGGCCGAGCTTCTCCAGCGACGTGTCGAAGGCGCGCAGCGTGGCGTCGTACCCGTGGTCGCTGTTCCAGAGCTTGGTGGTGACGAAGAGGTCCTCGCGGGGGATGGCGGACGCGGCGACAGCCTTTCCGACGCCCTCCTCGTTGCCGTAGATCGCCGCTGTGTCGATGCTGCGGTATCCGGCCTCCAGGGCGGTGGTGACCGCGCTCTCCGCCTCGGCGTCCGGCACCTGCCAGACGCCGAAGCCCAGCTGGGGCATCTCGACGCCGTTGTTCAGGATGATCGGGGGGACCTTGCTGCTCACGAGCTCTCGATCCTTCAGTCGTCGGGTGGTGCTCCTATCGTCAACGATCACCACCTTACGTGCATTCCTCACCGGCGGGTTCCCCGTCGAGTCTCGACGGCAACCGCACATTGGCCGGAAATGGATCCGACCTCATCGGTCCGGACCATTGACCGAGTCACGCCGGCCCGCGACTCTGTATCGCGGCACCGAACGCATTGCTGAACTCAGTGCATACATGTGAACAACGCGCCTGCCTGCCTGGCTCTGCCCGGGCTCCCCGACCCCCCACTCGCTGGAAAGCAGGTACGCACACATGAACGACAAGGCGTACAGAGCCTGTCCGCTGGGACAGGGCTCTGCAGAAACATCGGAGGAAAGGGGCCCGGCAGGCCGCCCCTGACTGACCGGGGCGCCAGGGCATGGTGACCCGCGGAGGGCAACTCCTCGCATGCGCACGGGAGTTGGCCGGTCCGGCTCCCCGGCCGGGAGGCCGCCGAGCCGTACCGCACGCGTACCGCCACCGCATGCGGACCACGTCACCCGCCCCCTGGCCACCGACGGCCTCCACGGGGCTGGGCGCCTTCCGATCACGAACGAGCAGCTCGGTACGACACATCCCTGCGCAGCGAGGTGAACAGTCATGAACCCCACCAGAAGAACCCTGCTGAACGCGGCCCTCGGCGGCACGGCGGCCGCGGCGGTCGGTCTGCCGACGGCCACGGCGCGAGCGGCCTCTTGGCGGTTGAAGTGGTCCCCCTCGGCGAGGGACGACGGCCTCGGCGCCTTCGAGACCGTCGAGGACGACCGCGCGGACTCCCACCCGGCCGGGCACCCGCACATCTTCGCCACCGGCGACAACTGGCGCTTCAACATGCACACGGTCGACCGCGACACATCGACCGACAGGCAGCGCCAGGAGGTCACCGGGCTCCGCACGGGCAGCAGCAGTTACCTCAAGTGGACCGAGGGACAGACCTGGCGGATCACGTACTCGATGTACATCCCCGGCTCCCTGAAGGCGACCACCACTTTCACCCACATCATGCAGATGAAGCAGCCCGGCACCGGCACCTCCCCGATCGTCGTGCAGTCGCTGCGGCGCGTGAACGGCGTGCAGACCATCGAGCTGAAGCTGGCGATCGACGACATCCTGGTCGGCCGGACCAACCTGGAGCCGCTGCACGACAAATGGACCGACGTCGACTTCCAGATCAAGGTCGGCGACGGCTCGTCGGGCTCGGTCCGCTGGATCCTCAAGAGCGGCTCGACCACTGTCATCGACAAGTCGAAGACAGGCGTCGACACCTTCCTCGCCGACCGGGTGCGGCCCAAGTGGGGCATCTACCGCTCCCTGGGCGACACCTCAGGGTCCCTGCAGGACACCTACCTCCTGATCACCGATCTCCGCGGCTACCAACTGGCTTGACGAGCGGCGGTGGCCTGGAGAACCCCGTCAGAACGATGCGCATCGAGTGCCCGGTCCGAGCGGGAGGGGCGCTGTGCCGGCTCAGGTCCGGTACAGGGCCTCGACCTCGTTCGCGTACGCGTTCTCGATGGCCTTGCGCTTCAGCTTCAGCGACGGCGTGAGCAGCCCGTGCTCCTCGGTGAACTGGTGGGCGAGGATGCGGAACGTACGGATCGACTCGGCCTGTGAGACCAGCGTGTTCGCGGCGACCACCGCGCGCCGCACCTCCGTCTCCAGGTCCGGGTCGCGCACCATCTGGGCCGGGGACAGCTTCGGCTTGCCCTGCATCTGCAGCCAGTGCTCCACGGCCTCCGAGTCCAGTGTGACGAGCGCGGCGACATAGGGGCGGTCGTTGCCGACGACGATGCACTGCGCGACCAGCGGATGGTCCCGTACGCGCTCCTCGAGCAGCCCGGGCGAGACGCTCTTGCCGCCGGAGGTCACCAGGATCTCCTTCTTGCGCCCCGTGATCGTGAGATAGCCGTCCTCGTCGAGTGAGCCCAGGTCGCCGGTGGCGAGCCAGCCGTCGTGGAGGGTCTGGTCGGTCGCCTTGGGGTTGTTGAGGTAGCCCTGGAAGACATGGGCGCCGCGCAGCCAGATCTCGCCGTCGTCCGCGATGTGCACGGTGGTGCCGGGGATCGCCTGGCCGACCGTGCCGTAGCGGGTGCGCTCGGGCGGGTTGGCGGTCGCCGCCGCCGTGGACTCCGTCAACCCGTAGCCCTCGTAGATGTGCACGCCGGCGCCCGCGAAGAACAGGCCGAGCCGGCGGTCCATCGCCGAGCCGCCGGACATCGCGTGCCGTACCCGGCCGCCCATCGCGGCGCGGATCTTGGAGTAGACGACCTTGTCGAAGAACTGGTGCTGCATGCGCAGGCCCGCCGACGGGCCGGGGCCGGTGCCCCACGCCTTGGCCTCCATCGCGTCCGCGTACTTCACGGCGACCTCGACCGCCTTCTCGAACGGCCCGGAGCGGCCCTCCTTCTCGGCCTTGCGGCGGGCCGCGTTGAACACCTTCTCGAAGATGTACGGCACGGCGAGGAAGAACGTCGGTCTGAACGCGGCGAGATCGGGCAGCAGCGCCGCCGCGTTCAGCTGCGGCTGGTGGCCGAACTTGACCCGGCCGCGGATGGCCGCGACCTCGACCATCCGCCCGAAGACGTGCGCCAGAGGCAGGAACAGCAGGGTCGCCGCCTCGTCGCCCCGCTTGGAGTGGAACACCGGTTCCCAGCGCTCGATGACCGTGTCGGCCTCGAACATGAAGTTGCCGTGCGAGAGGACACAGCCCTTGGGGCGGCCGGTGGTGCCGGAGGTGTAGATGACGGTGGCCACCGTCTCCGGGGTGACGGCCTGCCGGTGCCGGTGCACCACCTCGTCCTCGATGTGCGCGCCCGCGTCGTACAGCTCCTGCACGGCGCCCACGTCGAGCTGCCACAGCCGGCGCAGCTGCGGCAGCCGGTCGATGACCGTGGCGACGGTCATCGCGTGGTCCTCGTGCTCCACCATCGCGGCCACCACCTGCGCGTCGTGCAGCATCCAGAAGACCTGCTCGGCCGACGAGGTGGGATAGACGGGGACGACCTGGGCGCCGATCGCCCACAGCGCGAAGTCGAAGAGGGTCCACTCGTAGCGCGTACGGCACATGATCGCGACGCGGTCCCCGAAGCGGACGCCCTGGGCCAGCAGTCCCTTGGCGAGCGCCATCACCTCGTCGCGGAACTCGGCGGCGGTCACATCGCGCCACCGGCCCTGCTCGTCCTTGCGGCCGAGGGAGACACGGAGCGGATCTTCCCGGGCATACTCGAAGACGACATCGGCCAGGCCGCCCACCGGCGGCGCCGACGCCAACGGAGGGTTGGTGAACTCGCGCAATCCCCGCTCCCGGCTCCTTGGTTCGCCTGCGGGGTGCTCCAGCCGGTCAGGCTCACTGGTGGCGCTCCGCACAGCGCCGTGAAAGCTACCCCACCCAGGGGTCGGGCGGGAGAGGGCTGGAAACCCCGGAACCTCTCACAAACGCACAGGTCAGCCATGGAAAATGCGAGCACAAAGGGAAGGGGCGGACAGAATCGCTTACGGCGGCGTAGGTTCCGGTTCCGTAATCTCCACGGAATCTGTACGGGGCGATTACCGCGCCGCACGCCCTACTGGCGAGTAGGGCGGGGCGGTGGCCGGGGTCTTCCGCAGGCCACCGCCCCCGGCGGTCATCCCTGCCGTACCACTGTCTTCTTCTGCGTCCCCGGCGCCGATCCTGTCACTCGGTCCCGCGGCTGTCGCACCAGAACCAGCACGGCCGCCCCCGCGACCAGCCCCACCACGCCGGCCGTCACGAGCGCCGCGTTCAGTCCCGAGGCGAAGGCGGTGCGCAGGGCGTGTCCCGAGAACGTGCCGCGCAGAGCCCCGGCTCCGCCGCCCGCCAGGGTGTGGGCCGCCTCGTGCGGCAGCGTGTCGCCCATCCGCGAGGTCAGGACGGTACCGAAGACGGCGACCCCCAGCGCGTACCCGAGCTGCCGCACGGTGTTCACCGCACCCCCGGCCATGCCCGCCCGCTCGGGTGTTACCGCGGCCAGCGCGGCCCCGGCGACGGTGGGTGAGACGAACCCGGTGCCCACGCCCACCAGGACGAAGCCCGGCACCAGCACCACCCAGCCGGAGCCCGCGTCCAGGACGGCCTGGCACAGACACCCCGCCGCCGTCAGCAGCAGCCCGCCCCCGATGGTCAGCCGCGCCGGCGCCCCGTGCAGCAGCCGCCCGGCCAGGACCGCGACCACCATGGCGGCGACCGTCAGCGGCAGCAGGGTGAGCCCGCCGCGCACCGGACTCATCCCGAGCAGCGTCTGCATCCAGATCGAGAGGTACGGCGTCACACCGAACGCCACCCCGTTGAAGGCGAGCGCCCCCACCATCACGCCCACGAACGCCGGCTTGCGCAGCAGCGACAGGTCGAGCAGCGGATGCGCCACCCGCCGCTCCACCAGCACGAAGCACACCAGGGCCAGCGCGGCCAGCGCGAACGCCCCGAGCGCCGGCGACGAGGTCCAGCCGTCCTCCCCGGCCCGCACCACCGCGTACGTGGTGCCGCCCGCGAAGGCGGCGAAGGTGACCGTGCCCGCCCAGTCGACGCTCATTCCGCGCGGACCCCGCGACTCCGGCACCACGCGCAGGGTCAGCGCCACCGCGAGCACGCTCACCGGCAGATTCACGAAGAAGATCCACCGCCAGCCCGGGCCCTCGGTGAGCACCCCGCCGAGCACCGGACCGACCGCCGCTGCGGCACCGCTGACCGCGCCCCACACCCCGAGCGCCGCCGACCGCTGCCGCCCCTGGTAGACCGAGCCGAGCAAGGGCAGGGTCGTCGCGAACATCGCCGCCGCTCCCACGCCCTGCACCGCACGCGCCGCCACCAGTGCCACCGGCCCGGAGGCGAGCCCGCACAGCAGCGACGCCGCCGCGAACAGCACCACACCCACGACGTGCACCCGGCGACGTCCCAGAAGGTCGGCGGCGGCCCCCATTCCCAAAAGAAGGGCGGCCAGCGCGAGCGCGTACCCGTCGACCACCCACTGCAGATCGCTCAGCGACGTGTGCAGCGACCGCGCCATGTCCGGAAGCGCGACGACCACGATCGTCACGTCCAGCAACAACATGAACGTGCCCAGGCACACCGCCGTGAGCGGCCCCCATGTACGCATGTCCCCCTGCTTTCTGTCCGATGTGTGCGAGACGTTCGTACGATGGGCGCGGGCGCAGCCGATCACGGGGTCATCGGCATCCGAGCGCCGGAATCCGACGGGGGAAGCCATGATGCGGATGGAATCCGACACCTTCGATGCGCTCGATCTGCAACTGCTGTCGGCGCTGGAGATCGACGGCCGGGCCTCCTTCAGCCGGATCGCAGCCGTCCTCGACGTCTCCGACCAGACCGTCGCGCGCCGCTACCGGCGGCTGTGCGCCGAGGGCGGGCTGCGGGTCGTGGCGATCCGCGACGCCCACCGGCTCGGTCACGACCAGTGGATGCTGCGGGTCCGGTGCACGCCCGACAGCGCGGTGGCCATAGGCGACGCGCTCGCCAAGCGCCCCGACACCAACTGGGTCGGGCTCACCTCCGGCGGTACCGAGGTGCTCTGTCTGACCCGGCCGCGCAGCCAGGGCGACCACGACGACCTGCTGCTCGGCAAGCTGCCCCGCACCCCCAGCGTGCTGGAGATCCGCGCCCACCAGGTGCTCCACCGGTTCTACGGCGGCGTCCACGGCTGGGTGCGCAAGTTCGGCGTCCTCACCGCCGACCAGATCGCCGCCCTCCGCCCCCGTACGGCACCCGTTCCGGGACCGGCACGCATCGGCCCGGAGGACGAGCCCCTGCTGGCCGTCCTCGAGCGGGACGGGCGCGCCGGCCACCCGGAACTGCAGCGCGCCACCGGTCGCTCGGAGTCCGCCGTCAAGCGCCGTCTGACGTCCTTGATCGCCTCCGGCGCCGTGTACATAGACGTGGAGTTCGACAACGAGCTCCTGGGGTTTCCCGTCGCCGCGATGCTGTGGATCACGGCCGCCCCCGCCGCCCTGCACTCGGTCGGTGAGGCGCTCGCCGGCCACGACCGGATCGCCCACGCCTCCGCGACGGCGGGCACCTCGAACATCGTGGCGAGCGCCCTGGCGAGGAGCACGGCGGACCTCTATGCGTATCTGAGCGGCCCCCTGGGGCACCTCGACGGTGTCCAGCACGTGGAGGTGACGCCGTTCCTGCGCAGGGTCAAGCAGCTCACGTATCCGCGGCCGGTGCGGTGACTATCGCCGGTGCAGCCGGTCGCCGCCCGCCAGGATCGTCGACGCCAGTGCCTGGGCCGCGCTGTGGGCGGGGCCTTGTCGCTCTCCGTGCACCAGGACGAAGTCGACCTCACCCAGGTCCGGCAGGCCCGCACGTTCGGGGATCCGGACCAGGCCCGGAGGGATGAGGCCCCGGGAGTGGGCCATCACGCCGAGGCCGGCGCGGGCCGCCGCGATCAGGCCGTTGAGGCTGCCGCTGGTGCACGTGATGCGCCAGGGCCGGCCCTGTTTCTCCAGTGCCTGAAGCGCGCGGGCACGGGTGATGCCCGGCGGCGGGTAGACGATCAGCGGAACCGGGCGG
Organism: Streptomyces cynarae; assembly: GCF_025642135.1. Classification (NCBI taxonomy): domain Bacteria; kingdom Bacillati; phylum Actinomycetota; class Actinomycetes; order Kitasatosporales; family Streptomycetaceae; genus Streptomyces; species Streptomyces cynarae. The sequence goes on from NZ_CP106793.1 coordinate 7,196,656, forward strand.
TCAGGGTCCAGACGCAGCCGCTCCGCGCCGATCCACACCAGCTTGTCGTGCCGCACCAGTTCGCCGCGCGGGTCCCCCGGGCGCCGCTTGGCCAGCACCAGGTCCAGCCGGCCCGCCGCCAGGCGCTCGTGCAGCGTGCCCGACAGTTCGACCGTCAGCTCCAGATCCACCTCGGGGTGCTCGTACCGGAAGCCCTCCAGGATCTCCGGCAGTCGGGTGAGGACGAAGTCCTCGGAGGCGCCGAACCGCAACCGGCCGCGCGGCCGGGTCCCCGTGAAGAACGCCGTCGCCTGCTCGTGCACCTCCAGGATCCGCCGAGCGAAGCCGAGCATCGCCTCGCCGTCCTCGGTCAGCTCCACGGAGTGCGTGTCCCGCAGGAAGAGCGGCCGCCCGGTCGCGTCCTCCAGCCGCCGCACGTGCTGGCTCACCGTGGACTGGCGCAGCCCCAGCCGCCGGGCGGCCTGCGTGAAGCTCAGCGTCTGGGCCACGGCGAGGAACGTGCGCAGGTGGGACGGGTCGTACATGGCTCCCCCAGCTTATCGTGGAACGCGATGAGAGTCAGTGCAGTATGCGGGATTCCCGATCGCTGGGCGGTGGAGGACCATGGAGAGGGCACGACCGTGCCCCCGCACCGGGCACGATCGTGCCCCTCACCCGGACGTACAGCGAAGTAGTGGAGCACTGTGAAACGCCTGCGATGGCCGCGTCGGATGCCCGTCGACCCGTACATCCTCCTGTTGCTGGGGACCGTGGGGCTCGCCGCCCTCGTCCCGGCGCGGGGCACGGCCGCGAGCGTCACCTCCGGTGCCTCCACGGCCGCGATCGCCTTCCTCTTCTTCCTGTACGGGGCCCGGCTCTCCACCCGTGAGGCGCTGGAGGGGCTCCGGCACTGGCGGCTCCACGTCACCGTGCTCGCCTGCACCTTCGTGATCTTCCCGCTGCTGGGTCTGGCGGCCCGCGGCCTGGTGCCGGTGTTCCTGACGCACAACCTCTACACCGGGCTGCTCTTCCTCACCCTCGTCCCGTCCACCATCCAGTCGTCGATCGCCTTCACCTCGATGGCCCGCGGCAACGTGCCCGCCGCGATCTGCGCGGGCTCCTTCTCCTCCCTCGTCGGCATCGTCATCACCCCGCTGCTCGCGGCGGCCCTGCTGGGCGACAGCGGCGGCGGATTCTCGGCGGACTCGCTCGTCGAGATCGTCTTGCAGCTGCTGGTGCCGTTCCTCGCGGGACAGGTCCTGCGGCGCTGGATCGGGGGGTTCGTCACCCGGCACAAGAAGGTGCTCGGGCTCGTCGACCGCGGCTCGATCCTGCTGGTCGTCTACACCGCGTTCAGCGAGGGCATGGTGCGCGGCATCTGGCACCAGGTGAGCCCGCTCCGGCTCGGCGGCCTGCTCGTCGTCGAGGCCGCGGTGCTCGCCGTGATGCTGGCGCTGACCTGGTACGGCGGCCGTGCCCTCGGCTTCGGCCGGGAGGACCGGATCGCGATCCAGTTCGCCGGGTCGAAGAAGTCCCTCGCCTCCGGGCTGCCCATGGCGAGCGTCCTGTTCGGCGCGCAGGCCTCCCTCGCCGTGCTCCCGCTGATGCTCTTCCATCAGATGCAGCTGATGGTCTGCGCGGTGATCGCCAAGCGCCGGGCCCACGACGCCGACAGCCCGGCGGTCGGCCCGGAGCCGGCCGCGGCGTCACGCACCGCGGTCGGTACGGCGACACGTTCCGGCTGAGGTTCGCCTGCGCCGACCGCGGTGAGGCCTTTGGTGCCCGGGACACGGTGGTCCGTGAGGCCCTCGGTGCCCGAGACGCGGTGGTCCCGGGCGGGCCTGCTCACGTCCGGACCGTCATCGGACGGCCGTCGGCGGCTCAGGGGCGCAACACCACCTTGCCGAGGTTGCCGCGCGACTCGATGACCGCGTGCGCCTTCGCCGCCTCCTCCAGCGGGAACTCGGCGTGCACGACGGGCTTCAGCGCGCCCTCGGCGAACAGCCGCCACAGTTCCTGCCGCCACCGCTCGTACAGCTCGGGCTTCCCGCGGGCGATCCGTGCCATCTGGAAGCCGATCACGGATTTGGCGCCCACCAGCAGGTCGTACGCCTGAACGGTGCCGCCGCCCGAGCTGTACGCGACGAGCCGCCGCCCGGCGCGAGCGCGGCGACGGCCGGGCCGAGCAGGTCGCCGCCCACCACGTCGAGGGCGTAGTCGACGGGATCACCCCACTGGGGGTGTCGTAGGCGACCACCTCGTCGGCGCCGAGCGCGCGCACGAACTCCGCCTTCCCGGCGCCGGACACGGCGCCCACGACACGGGACGCCCCGTGCACCCGGGCCAACTGCACGGCGAGATGGCCGACGCCGCTCGCCGCCGCTGTGACCAGGGCCGACTCGCCCGGCTCGGGGCGTGCCGCCTGAAGTGCGCCGAGCGCGACCAGCCCGCTGCGGACCAGCGCGACGGCGTCGACGGCGCTCGCCGTACCGGGGACCGGAGAGGCCATGGCCTCGTGCAGGACGGCGAAGTCGGCATAACCGTGTCCGAAGCACAGTCCCGTCACCCGGTCGCCGGTCCGGAAGCGGGTGACGCCGGTGCCCACCTCGACCACCTCGCCGGCGATCTCGCCGCCGAGCGCGATCGGCTCGGCGGCCTCGGTGACCTTGCGCACGACGGGCAGCGTGACCCCGACGGCCTCGCAGCGCACGAGGAGTTCGCCGGGGCCCGCCTTCGGGACGGGTGCCTCCTCCAGGAACAGGGGGCCGCCGGTGGACTCGTACCGGACGCGACGCATCGCACCTCCAGCTATCGTTGGGAGTCCCAACGGTATCGCAAACTCGTGGGGGTTCCCAACGGTTTTTTCGCTAAGCTTCGGCCATGGCCGAAGCTCCCCTCCCTGCGATCCGCTCCCTGCCGAGCTGGCTCCTCGGCCGCGCCGCCGCCCGCGGTCGCGCCCTGGTGGCCGACGCCCTCGCCGCCGAGGGCATGAAGATGTGGCACCACGTGGTGCTCTCCGCCGTCCGCGACCTCGCCCCGGTCGCCCAGGCCGACCTCGGCCGCGGCATCGCGCTCGACCCGAAGGACCTGGTCGGCATCCTCAACGACCTGCAGGCGGCGGGTCTGGTCCTCCGCGAGCCCGACCCCAGGGACCGCCGCAAGAACGCGGTGTCGCTCACCGAGGAGGGCGCCCGACTGCTGAAGCGCTGCGAGAAGGCGGCCCGCGAGGCGAACGACACGCTGCTCGCGCCGCTCTCCCCGGCCGAACGCGACCGGTTCATGGATTTGTTGATCCGTATTTCCGGTACGGACGGCTGACGGCGGCTAACGTTCCGTCATGACCGCAGCTGACGCACTTGATCCGGCGCGCACGGCCCTCGTGCTCGTCGACCTGATGGACCGCATCGTCGCCCTGCCTCTGGAGCCACGCAAGGGCACGGACGTCCTCGCCACGGCCGAGGGGCTGGCGGACGCCTTCCGCTCGGCCGGCGCTCCCGTCGTCCTCATCCGCGTCGAGCGCCCCGGCGTCGCCGAACAGCCGCCCGGCAGCGGCCTGGTGGCCGGCCTGCTCCGGGACGGGGACCTCGAGGTGGTGAAGCGGACGATGGGCGGCTTCCAGGGCACGGGCCTGGACGAGCGCCTGCGCGAACGGGGCGTCACCACTGTGGTGTTCGGCGGCATCGCCACCAACCTCGGCGTGGAGTCCACCGCCCGTGCCGCCGCCGACCTCGGTTACGACCTCGTCTTCGTCGAGGACGCCATGGCCGCCTTCACCGCCGCCGAGCACCAGGCGTCGGTCGGGCTGGACTTCCCGCGCCTCGGATCGGTCGTGGCCGCCTCGCAGGTGCGGCTCACGACCGGCTGACACGTCGGAGCCGGTGCCCCACGCTCTCAGACCAGCAGCCCGCCGCCGTCCACGACCACCACCGAGCCCGTGCTGTAGCTGCCGCGCATCAGATACAGGTACGCCTCCGCGACGTCCTCCGGCATGCCCACCCGGCCGACGGGCAGCGCGGCCGCGCTCGACTCGAACAGGCCGCGCCGGTCCTCCTCGGTCATGTCCCGCCACAGCTCGGTGTGGACCACGCCGGGGGAGACCACGTTGACCCGGATCGGGGCGAGCTCCAGGGCCAGTGCCCGGGTGAGCGACTCCATCGCCCCGCACAGGCTCGCCGCGACGGTCGTGCCCGGCAACGGGCGCTGCCCCGCGATCCCGGTGGTCAGCACCACGGAGCCGCCCTTGCGGATCGAGGGCGCGCCGTGCTTGACGGCCGTGTACGCGCCCCACAGCCGGGTGTCCAGGAACCGCCTGGCCCGCGGAAGGTCGGACCCCAGGAAGCTCTCCATCAGCAGCGACTCACCGGCCGTGTAGACCAGGTGGTCGAAGCCGCCGATCCGCTCGAAGAAGGCGCGCACAGCGGCCTCGTCCGTCGCGTCGAGCGTGCGCCCCTCGGCGCCCGGCGGCAGCCGCTCCAGCGCCGCGTCGACGCTCTCCTGCCGACGGGAGGCGACCACCACCTCCGCACCCTCACGGGCGGCCCCCTCCGCGACCGCCAGACCGATGCCCGACGTACCGCCGACGACCACGATCCGCTGTCCTCGCAGGCCCATGTCCGATGCCCCTTTCCTCTGTGTCCGACGGGGGTTTCAGCCTGCGTCCGGCGGCACCTCGCCGTCCAAGACCTCTTCCGTACGCGGCGAAACCCGCAGGGCATCGCCACCGGAACGGCGGAAAGGGCGACCCGAGATCCCGCCCTGCGAAAGGTTCGCTGCTTCGGGCGCGAAGGCACAGCGGGCCCCGGCGGCGCAGGGGGCGCTCCCCGCCGGCCGGGGTCCCCGCCGCCGTGTCGCGGGGAGGCGGTCAGCCCTGGGCGGCCGTGGCCCGCAGGGCGATGCGGTCCTCGCCCGCGTACACGTTCATGGAGCTGCCCCGCAGGAAGCCCACCAGGGTCAGCCCGGCCTCCGCGGCCAGGTCCACGGCCAGCGAGGAGGGCGCCGACACGGCGGCGAGGACGGGGATGCCCGCCATCACGGCCTTCTGCGCCAGCTCGAAGGAGGCCCGGCCCGACACCAGCAGGATCGCGCGGGACAGCGGAAGGTCCCCGTTCTGCAGCGCGCGGCCGACCAGTTTGTCCACCGCGTTGTGCCGACCCACGTCCTCCCGTACGTCGAGCAGCTCGCCGTCCTCGGCGAACAGGGCCGCCGCGTGCAGGCCCCCGGTCCGGTCGAAGACCCGCTGGGCCGCGCGCAGCCGGTCCGGGAGGCCCGCCAGCAGTTCCGGCTCCACCCGCACCCGGGGCGTGTCCGCGATCGGCCAGCGCGCCGTCGTACGGACCGCGTCCAGGCTGGCCTTGCCGCACAGGCCGCAGGAGGAGGTCGTGTAGACGTTGCGCTCCAGCGTGATGTCCGGGATCGCGACACCGGGCGCCGTCTTCACGTCCACCACGTTGTACGTGTTGGAGCCTCCCCCACTCTCGACTCCGCTCGAGCGGGAGGTACCCCCACCCGTGGCGCCCGCGCAGTAGACGATGTTCTGCAGGTCACGGTGGTCGCCCAGCACGCCCTCGCTGACCAGGAACCCGGCGGCGAGGGCGAAGTCGTCGCCGGGTGTGCGCATGGTGATCGCCAGCGGCTTGCCGTTGAGCCGGATCTCCAGCGGCTCCTCGGCGACCAGCGTGTCCGGCCGGGTGGAGACCGCCCCGTCCCGGATGCGGATCACCTTGCGTCGTTCCGTGACTCGTCCCATGTCCTGATCAGCCCCGGTTCTGTACGTGCTGGTAGCCGAAACGGCCCTTGATGCAGAGATTGCCATGGGTCACCGGGTTGTCGTGCGGGGAGGTGACCTTCACGATCTCATTGTCCTGCACGTGCAGCGTGAGGTTGCAGCCCACACCGCAGTAGGCGCAGACCGTGGTGGTCCGGGTCTGCTCCGACTCGTCCCAGGTACCCGCCGCGCGCATGTCGAACTCCGACCGGAACGACAGCGCGCCCGTCGGGCACACCTCGATGCAGTTGCCGCAGTACACACACGCCGAGTCGGTCAGCGGCGCGTCGTGTTCCACGGCGATCCGGGCGTCGAAGCCGCGCCCGGCGACGGAGATGGCGAAGGTGTTCTGCCACTGCTCGCCGCACGCGTCCACGCACTTGTAACAGAGGATGCACTTGCCGTAGTCGCGCACGTACAGGTCGTTGTCGATCCTCGGCTGCTCGTCCACGCGGGCCGCGTCCGGGCCGAAGCGGTCCGGCTTCGCCTCGTACTCCTTGATCCACTCGGCGGCCCCGGGCGTGGTGGACAGGTCCACCGAGGACGCGAGCAGTTCGAGCACGACCTTCCGGCTGTGCCGGGTGCGCTCGGTGCCGGTCCGCACCTCCATGCCCGGCTCGGCCTTCCGCGAGCAGGCCGGGACGAGGGTCCTCGACCCCTCCACCTCGACCACGCAGACGCGGCAGGCGTTCTTCGGGGTGAGCGTGTCGCCCTGGCAGAGGGTCGGCACGTCCTTCCCGGCGGCACGGCACGCGTCCAGGATCGTCGAGCCCTCGGGCACCCTGACCTCCTGCCCGTCGAGGGTGAACTCGACGAGCCTGCGGGGCACCCCCAGCGGTATCGCGGTCATGCGTACGCCCCCAGACGGTCGATGGCGGATTCCACGGCGTTCCACGCGGTCTGCCCGAGACCGCAGATCGAGGCGTCCCGCATCGCGCGGCCGACCTCCCGGAGCAGGGCGACGTCGTCGGCGGCGTCGGCGCCCGTACGCTCCACGATCCGCTGGAGCGCCTCCTGCTGGCGCACGGTCCCCACCCGGCACGGCACGCACTGCCCGCACGACTCGTCGCGGAAGAACTGCGCGATGCGCAGCAGCAGCCGAGGAAGGGGAACCGTGTCGTCGAAGGCCATGACGACGCCCGAGCCGAGCGTCGTGCCCGCCTCTCGCGTGCCTTCGAAGGTGAGCGGGATGTCCAGCTCGTCGGGGCGTACGAAACCGCCGGCCGCACCGCCCAGCAGCACCGCGCGCAGCCGCTCCCGCGCACCCGCGAGCGTCAGCAGTTCGCCGAGCGTGGCGCCGAACGGAAGCTCGTAGACGCCCGGCCGCTCCACACTGCCCGACACGCAGAACAGCTTCGGCCCTGTGGACGTCTCCGTGCCGATCGCCGCGTACGCGGACGCGCCCATCGTGAGGATCGGCAGCACATTGACCAGGGTCTCGACGTTGTTCTCCACCGTCGGCTTGCCGAACAGGCCCTTCTCCACGGGGAACGGCGGCTTGGAGCGCGGCTCGCCCCGGTACCCCTCGATGGAGTTGAACAGGGCCGTCTCCTCCCCGCAGATGTAGGCGCCCGCCCCGCGCCTGATCTCGATGTCGAAGGCGTATCCCTGGCCGAGGACGTCGTCACCGAGCAGGCCCCGCGCGCGTGCCTGCGCCAGGGCGTGCTCCAGGCGCAGCAGCGCCCGCGGGTACTCGCCGCGCAGATACAGGTAGCCCCGGTGCGCTCCGACCGCGTACCCCGCGACCGTCATCGCCTCGACGAGCGCGTACGGGTCGCCCTCCATCAGCACGCGGTCCTTGAAGGTGCCCGGCTCCGACTCGTCGGCGTTGCACACGAGATAGTGCGGGTGGTCGGGCTGGGACGCGGTGGCCTGCCACTTGCGGCCGGTGGGGAAGGCCGCGCCGCCACGCCCGAGCAGACCGGAGTCGGTGACCTCTCGGATCACCCCGGCCGGGCCGAGTGCGAAGGCCCGGCGCAGGGCGGTGTAGCCGCCGCGGGCGCGGTAGTCGTCCAGGGAGGACGGATCGACGACGCCGACGCGGTGCAGCAGCCTCAACGACGGGTCTCCGGCCTGGGGCACCGCCATCGCCGCCTCCGGCTCCTCCGGCGCCGAGTCGGGCGCGGTGGCGGCGAGGACGGCCCCTCCACCGTCCCCGGCGCCGACACCGCCGTACGCACCGGGTCACCCGCCCTGATCGCGAGTGCCGCCGGGGCGCGTTCGCACAGACCCAGGCACGGGCTGCGCTCGACGCTCACTCCGCTGCCCGGGCCGAGCCGCGCCTCGACACCGGCGCACAACTCGCCCGCCCCGGCGGCCGTGCAGGCCAGGTCCGTGCAGACGTGCAGCACGGTCGCCGGGCGGGGCCCGACCGAGAACATCGCGTAGAACGTCGCCACGCCGTACGCCTCGGCCGGCGGCACGGTCAGCCGCCGGCACAGGTAGTCGAGGCCGCCCTCGCTGATCCAGCCGACCCGGTCGTTGAGCGCGTGCAGCCCCGGCAACAGCAGGTCGCGGCGGTCCCGGGCCGCGCGCCCGCCGCGGGCCCACCTCAGGTCGGCGTCCGTACGGTCGGCGCCCTCCCACGAGGACTCCGGCGGGCCCAACAGGGCGTCGACGGCCGCCCGTTCCTCGTCCGTCGGCTTGCTGTCACCGAAGTGCAGGTCCACTTGCGTCACCTCACGATGGTTGCGACGGGCAGCTTCTCGATCCGGATCGCCGACGCCTTGAACTCCGCCGTGCCCGCGATCGGGCAGTTCGCCTCGATCGTCAGCTGGTTGGTGTCCACCTCGTCGGGGAAGTGCATCGTCATGAAGGCGAGTCCGGGCCTGAGGCCGGTGTCGACCCACACCGGGGCGACCACGGACCCGCGCCGCGAGGCCACCCGCACCTCCTCGCCGACGACGACCCCGTAGCGCTCGGCGTCCTCCGGGCAGAGCTCCACGTACTCGCCGCGCCGGAGCGGGGAGGCGTAACCGCCGCTCTGCACCCCGGTGTTGTACGAGTCGAGCCGCCGCCCGGTGGTCAACCGGATCGGGTACTGCTCGTCGGTGAGGTCGACGGGCGGGTCGTGCCGGACGATCCCGAACGGCGCGGGCGCGCCACGCCTTTCCGGATCCGTGTCCCACAACCGACCGTGCAGGTAGGTGGGTTCGAGCCGGTCCGTGCTCGGACACGGCCACTGGATGCCCTGGTGCTCCTCCAGGCGCGCGTACGTCATCCCGTAGTGGTCCGGCGACACCGACCGCAGCTCGTTCCACACGGCCTGCGCGTCGGCGTACTTCCACTCGTGGCCGAGGCGTGCCGCCAGGTCGCAGAGGATGTCGATGTCCTCACGCGCCTCACCGGGCGGCGTGACCGCACGCCGCACCCGCTGCACCCGGCGCTCGCTGTTCGTCGTCGTGCCCTCGGTCTCCGCCCAGCCCGCCGTCGCCGGCAGCACCACGTCCGCCAGCTCGGCGGTCTTCGTCAGGAAGATGTCCTGCACGACGAGGAAGTCGAGCTGCCGCAGCCGCCGCACGGCCTGCTCGCTGTCCGCCTCCGACTGCGCCGGGTTCTCCCCGATGCAGTAGACCGCCCGGAGCGAGCCCTCCTCCATCGCCTCGAACATCTCCGTCAGGTTCAGACCGTAGTGCGGCTGGATGACGGTGTCCCAGGCGGACTCGAACCGGTGGCGCGCCTCGGGGTCGAGGATGTCCTGGAAGCCGGGCAGACGGTTCGGGATCGCCCCCATGTCGCCGCCGCCCTGCACGTTGTTCTGGCCGCGCAGAGGCTGCAGCCCGGAGCCGTAGCGGCCCACGTGACCGGTGAGCAGCGACAGGTTGATCAGGGCGCGGACGTTGTCGGTGCCGTTGTGGTGTTCGGTGATGCCGAGGGTCCAGCACAGCTGGGCGCGCTCGGCGCGGGCGTAGGCGTGGGCCAGCTCGCGGATGGCGCGGGCCGGTACGCCCGTCACCTTCTCGGCGAGCGACAGCGTCCACGGCTCGACCAGCGCCTCGTACTCCTCGAAGCCGGTGGTGGCCCGCGCCACGAACGCCTCGTTGACCAGGCCCGCGTGGATGATCTCGCGGCCGATCGCGTGCGCCATCGGGATGTCCGTGCCGACGTTGAGACCGAGCCAGCTCTCCGCCCACTCGGCGGTGGACGTGCGACGCGGGTCGACGGCGTACATCCGCGCGCCGTTCCTGATGCCCTTCAGCACGTGCTGGAAGAAGATCGGGTGCGCGAAGCGGGCGTTGGAGCCCCACATCACGATGACGTCGGTGTGCTCGACCTCCTCGTACGACGACGTCCCGCCGCCCGAGCCGAACGCCGCCGACAGGCCCGCGACGCTCGGGGCGTGACAGGTGCGGTTGCAGGAGTCGACGTTGTTGGTGCCCATCACCACCCGCGCGAACTTCTGCGCCACGTAGTTCATCTCGTTGGTCGCGCGGGCGCAGGAGAACATGCCGAACGCGCCGCGGTTGCGGGTGAGGCCCCGGGCGGTGCGGTCCAGCGCCTCCTGCCACGTCGCCGGGCGGAAGGGCTCGTCCCGGGAGTCCCGGACGAGCGGGTGGGTGAGCCGGGTGTAGGTCTTCGGTTCGCGTTTCCTCATGCGGCGCTCCTCAGCGCGAGCAGGTCCGAGATGGCGTGCACGGTCCGCAGGGTGGGCACCTCGACGCCGGTGATCTCCGCCAGCTCGACGACGGCCGCGAGGAGTACGTCGAGTTCGAGCGGTTTGCCGCGCTCCAGGTCCTGGAGCGTGGAGGTGCGGTGGTCGCCGACCCGCTCGGCGCCCGCGAGGCGCCGTTCGATGGAGACGCCGACCGTGCAGCCGAGGGCCTCGGCGACCGTGAGCGTCTCGCGCATCATGATCTCGATGACCCTGCGGGTGCCGCCGTGCAGGCACATCTGCCGCATGGTGGCGCGGGCCAGCGCGCTGATCGGGTTGAAGGAGATGTTGCCGAGCAGCTTGACCCAGATGTCGCTGCGCAGGTCAGGCTCGACCGGGCACTTCAGGCCGCCCGCCCGCATCGCCTCACCGAAGGCCAGACAGCGCTCGGAGATGCTGCGGTCCGGCTCGCCGACGGAGAACCGGGTGCCTTCCAAGTGCCGTACGACACCGGGGCCTTCGAGTTCTGTCGCCGCGTACACCACGCAGCCGATGGCCCGTTCCGGCGCGAGCACCGCACTGACCGCGCCGTCGGGGTCCACGCTGTCCAGGCGACGGCCGTCGTAGGGGCCGCCGTGGCGGTGGAAGTACCACCAGGGGATGCCGTTCTGGGCGGCCACGACCGCCGTCGTGCTGTGCAGGAGAGGCTCGATCAGCGGCCCGCACGCCGCGTACGAGTTGGCCTTCAGTCCCAGGAACACATAGTCGACCGGGCCGATCTCGGCAGGGTCGTCGGTGGCGTGGGCGTGCGCGGTGAAGTCGCCGCGCGGGCTGCGCACCCGCACTCCGTGCCGCCTCATGGCCGCCAGATGCGGTCCACGGGCGATGAGGTGCACATCGGCGCCCGCACGGTGCAGCGCGGCGCCGACGTAGGCGCCGATCGCACCGGCGCCGAGAACTGCGACTTTCACAGGAACACTCCGTTCGGTCGAGGGAGTACCGCGGAGGTGGCAAGAACTGCCGGAGAGGGGTCGATACGGGATGTCGACGAAATATTGTCTACAGTATGGAAGTTGGCTCGGCAAGGGTCCGTGCAGCACCGGAAACCGGGCGGCACGACCGTTCGGCGCATCCTGGATACCGCTCACCGCATACGGTCGACCCGCAGGGTTCTCAACTCCCGTCCGCCTTCCTACTGTTCGGGATCATGAGCCCTCCTGTCGCACCCCCGGGATGGAGCCGCTGGCTGGTGCCGCCCGCCGCCCTCTCCGTCCACCTGTCCATCGGCCAGGCCTACGCCTGGAGCGTGTTCAAGCCGCCGCTCGAATCCGCCCTGCACCTCAGCGGCACCCAGAGCGCGCTGCCCTTCCAGCTCGCCATCGTGATGCTCGGGCTGTCGGCCGCGTTCGGCGGCACGCTCGTCGAACGCAACGGCCCGCGCTGGGCCATGACCGTCGCCCTGGTCTGCTTCTCCACCGGCTTCCTGATCTCCGCGCTGGGCGCGCAGACACAGCAGTACTGGCTGATCGTCCTCGGCTACGGGTTCGTCGGCGGCATCGGCCTCGGCATCGGCTACATCTCGCCCGTCTCCACCCTGATCAAGTGGTTCCCGGACCGGCCCGGCATGGCCACCGGCATCGCCATCATGGGCTTCGGCGGCGGCGCGCTCATCGCCTCACCGTGGTCGGCGCAGATGCTCCAGTCCTTCGGCTCCGACCACTCCGGGATCGCGCTCGCCTTCCTGGTGCACGGCCTGTCGTACGCCGTCTTCATGTCGCTCGGCGTCCTGCTGGTACGGGTGCCGCGCAGCGAGGACCGTGAAGGCGCGGCCGCCGGGCCGAGCGCCTTCGAAGGGGTGCAGGTCTCCGCCCGGAGCGCCGTGCGCACCCCGCAGTTCTGGTGCCTGTGGATCGTGCTCTGCATGAACGTGACCGCCGGCATCGGCATCCTCGAGAAGGCCGCCCCCATGATCACGGACTTCTTCGCGGACACCTCCACCCCGGTCTCGGCCTCCGCGGCGGCCGGCTTCGTCGCCCTGCTGTCGGCGGCCAACATGGCGGGCCGGATCGGCTGGTCGTCGGCCTCCGACCTGATCGGCCGCAAGAACGTCTACCGCGTCTATCTGGGCGCCGGCGCGATCATGTACCTGCTCATCGCGTCGTTCGGCGACTCGTCCAAGCCGCTGTTCATCCTCTGTGCGCTGGTGATCCTCTCCTTCTACGGCGGCGGCTTCGCGACCATCCCCGCCTATCTGAAAGACCTGTTCGGCGCGTACCAGGTCGGCGCGATCCACGGCCGGCTGCTCACCGCCTGGTCGACCGCCGGGGTCCTCGGGCCGCTGATCGTCAACTGGATCGCAGACCACCAGAAGGAAGCCGGAAAGCACGGGTCGTCCCTCTACGGACTGTCCTTCATGATCATGATCGGGCTGCTCGTCGTCGGCTTCGCCGCCAACGAGCTGGTCCGGCCCGTCCACCCCCGCCACCACGTCCCCGCACCGAAGGAGGCCGCCGATGGCCGCCGAGAGCAGCCCGCCTGACCGGCGTCCCCTGATCGCCCTCGCCTGGGTGTGGGTCGGGGCGCCGCTGGGCTACGGCCTGTACGAGCTCGTCCTGAAGGCCAAGCAGCTCTTCACCGGCTGACACTGCGAGGCACATCCTCGGGCGTCCGAAGAACTGCGGGAAGCCGACAAGCCGGGCGCCCCATTCCTGTCGTTTCACCTGCCGCCCTACCCGTGAGTCACTGATCAGACTGGTGGATCCCGACACCCACGGCAACGAGGGGGAACCACCCATGAACGGCTCACGCATAACCGCCGTCGGCCACTACCAGCCCGCCAAGGTGCTCACCAACGAGGACCTGGCGGGCATGGTCGACACCAGCGACGAGTGGATCAGGACCCGGGTGGGCATCCACACGCGCCACATCGCCGGAGCCGACGAGCCCGTCGACGAGCTCGCCGCGCACGCCGCCGCCAAGGCGCTGGCGGCGGCCGGCCTGGCGCCCGGCGACATCGACCTCGTCCTGGTCGCCACCTCCACCGCCGTCGACCGCTCCCCGAACACGGCGGCCCGCGTCGCGGCCCGGCTCGGCATGCCGCAGCCCGCCGCGATGGACGTCAACGTCGTCTGCGCCGGTTTCACCCACGCGCTCGCCACCGCCGACCACGCCGTGCGCGCGGGCGCGGCGGGCAGGGCACTCGTCATCGGCGCCGACAAGATGTCGGATGTCACGGACTGGACGGACCGTACGACATGCGTGCTGGTCGGGGACGGTGCCGGAGCCGCCGTGGTCGAGGCGTGCCCCGCCGGTGAGGAGCCCGGGATCGGGCCCGTGCTGTGGGGCTCGGTGCCCGAGATGGGGCACGCGGTGCGGATCGAGGGCACGCCCGCGCGGTTCGCGCAGGAAGGGCAGAGCGTGTACCGGTGGGCGACGACCCAGCTGCCGCCCGTCGCGCGCCGGGTGTGCGAACGGGCCGGGATCGCGCCCGAGGAGCTCGCCGCGGTCGTGCTGCACCAGGCCAACCTGCGCATCATCGAACCGCTCGCGGAGAAGCTCGGCGCCGTGAACGCTGTCGTCGCGCGTGACGTCACCGAGTCGGGGAACACCTCGGCGGCGAGTATCCCGCTCGCCCTCTCGAAGCTCGTGGAGCGCGGGGAGATCTCGAGCGGTGAACCCGTGCTGCTGTTCGGGTTCGGCGGGAACCTCTCGTACGCGGGACAGGTGATTCGCTGCCCGTGAGCGGCCGTTCGTGGGTCGTCGTCCGCCAGTCGGACGGCCGTGTGACATGGCCAACTCCCCGCAGGGCCCGCCCTTGTGCGCCGTAGACTGTAGACGAAAGACAATTCATACTGGCTTTCCGGGTACCGCGCCGCCGTTGCACTGGAGGGGGACCGCGATGTTGTCGACAGGACTGCCGCAGGGAGCGGTGCCCAGGCTGGAGCGGCCGGGCCCGTTGCGCGACCGTGTCTACGAGGCGTTGCTCGAACTCATCACCACGCGTGCCCTCCAGCCGGGCCAGCACCTCGTCGAGAGCGAGCTCGCGGGGCACCTCGGGGTCTCCCGGCAGCCGGTGCGCGAGGCGCTGCAGCGGCTGAACACCGAGGGGTGGGTCGATCTGCGGCCCGCCCAGGGGGCGTTCGTGCACGAGCCCACGGAGGAGGAGGCCGACCAGCTCCTCACCGTCCGTACGCTGCTGGAGGCGGAGGCCGCCCGGCTCGCCGCGGCCAACGCGAACGCCGCGAGCATCAAGGCCCTCGAGGCGCTGTGCGAGGAGGGCGAGAAGGCCGTCGCCGCCGACGACGTGGACGGGGCCGTCGCGATGAACGCCCGCTTCCACGCCAAGATCATGGAACTGGCCGGCAACGCCGTCCTGGCCGAACTGGCCGCCCAGGTCGACCGCCGCGTGCGCTGGTACTACACCCCGGTCGCCCGGCAGCGCGGGCAGCAGTCCTGGATCGAACACCGCGACCTGATCGCCGCGGTCGCCGCCCGCGACGAACAGCGCGCGACCCAGCTCATGCGCGAACACACCGAGCACACCCGACGCTCGTACCACGAACGACCGAGGCCGTAGTCCGGCGCTGCCGGTCTCTGCGTCGTCCGCCCCACCGAGTAACGCCGTCAGAACGCGTCCGCGTGCGCCCGAGCCCACTCCCGGAACGTGCGCGGCTCCCGGCCCGTCACCTCCCGCACCGTCGGCAGCACCTGTGACTCGTCCAGGGTGCCGTCCACGAAGAAGCTGAAGAAGGCGTCGACGTACGGCTTGGGCATGCGGGACTCCAGCTCGGTGCGCGCCTCCTCGTTCGTGAGGCCGACGGCCCGCAGGTCCCGGCCGAGCACCTCGCCCAGGATGCGCACACGATCGGCGGGCAACAGCGCTTCGGGGCCCGTCACTTCGAGAGCTCGGCCCGCCCACTCGTCCGACAGCAGGGCGCGCGCGGCGACCCGCGAGATGTCGTACGGATCGACGTCGGTCGTGTACGCGTCCGGGAACGGCACCCGCACGGTGTCGCCCTTGCGGATCTGGTCCGCCAGCTGCAACGCGTTGGACATGAAGCTCGTGCACCGCAGTGACGTCCACGCCAGCCCGGACTTCCGCACCGCAGTCTCGGCCTCGATCAGGTAGCCGGCGACCGCGTTGCCCGTGTCGCCCGTGCCCGCCGACCTCCCGGACAGCAGGGCGACCCGCTCCACCCCTGCCGCCCGCGCATCCGCAAGGATCTGCCGCTGACCCCCGTAGCCCGGCATCAGGAACATCGCCCGTACACCGTCGAGCGTTTCCCGCACCGTCTCCGGCCGGTTCAGGTCGCCTGCCACGGCCGTCACCCCCGGCGGCAGGCCCTCCGACCGGCCGGCGCGGCTCAGTGCCCGCACCGACTGCCCCGACTCCGCCAGAACGCGGACGAGTTCGGCACCCACGTTCCCCGTGGCACCCGTCACCAGAATCACACGGTCCCCCTCTCCCCTTGCCGGGCCACGGACGGCCCGACCCCGATGTGGTGCGTGCTCATCCTGCGGGCCGGTGCGCGACGGCACCAGTGCGCCGTCTACGCATCCCCGTTCTTTGTCCTGTGAGTGGAGAAAGTTGGCGGTAATCTCTGTGCAACTTCTTCCCAGTCCCGGCAGCCGCTGCTACGTTCCCTCCGAAAGCAAGCCACAGAAGTGGCCGGAAACCGGCGCGCACAGGCCGATTGAGGCGGGGAGGGGCTCGTGAGACGGATGACGGCTCGACCCGCCAACGCCCATCAGGCCCGGCTGCTGAAGCTGCTGCGCGACGGCGGCCCCAACTCCCGCGCCCAGCTCGGCGACCAGGTGGACCTCTCGCGGTCCAAGCTGGCCGTGGAGGTGGACCGGCTGTTGGAGACGGGACTGGTCGTGGCCGACGGACTCGCCGCCTCGCGCGGCGGCCGCCGTTCCCACAACATCCGGCTCAACCCGCACCTGCGCTTCCTCGGCGTCGACATCGGCGCGACCTCGGTCGACGTCGCGGTCACCAACGCCGAACTGGAAGTGCTCGGCCACCTCAACCAGCCCATGGACGTGCGCGAGGGCCCCGTCGCGGTCTTCGAGCAAGTCCTCGCCATGGCGGCCAAGCTGAAGACATCCGGCCTGGCCGAGGGCTTCGACGGCGCCGGCATCGGCGTCCCAGGACCGGTCCGCTTCCCCGAGGGCGTCCCCGTGGCACCCCCGATCATGCCCGGCTGGGACGGCTTCCCGGTGCGGGAGGCCCTCAGCCAGGAACTCGGCTGCCCGGTCATGGTCGACAACGACGTGAACCTGATGGCGATGGGGGAGCAGCACGCGGGCGTCGCCCGCACCGTGGGCGACTTCCTCTGCGTCAAGATCGGCACCGGCATCGGCTGCGGCATCGTCGTCGGCGGTGAGGTCTACCGCGGCACGACGGGCAGCGCGGGCGACATCGGGCACATCCAGGCCGTGCCCGAGGGACGCCCGTGCGCCTGTGGCAACCGGGGCTGCCTGGAGGCCCACTTCAGCGGCGCGGCACTCGCCCGTGACGCGCTGGAGGCCGCCCGCCAGGGACTCTCGGCCGAACTCGCCTCCCGCCTGGAGACGAACGGCACCCTCACCGCCGTCGACGTCGCCGCCGCGGCCGCCGCGGGCGACGCCACCTCCCTCGACCTCATCCGGGAGGGCGGCACCCGCACCGGCCAGGTCATCGCCGGCCTGGTCAGCTTCTTCAACCCCGGCCTCGTGGTGATCGGCGGCGGGGTGACCGGCCTCGGCCACACCCTGCTCGCCGCGATCCGCACCCAGGTCTACCGCCAGTCGCTGCCGCTCGCGACCGGCAATCTCCCCATCGTCCTCGGCGAGTTGGGCCAGAACGCCGGCGTCATCGGCGCGGCCCGGCTCATCAGCGACCACCTGTTCTCACCCGCGTAAGCAACCGCCGCATATACGGAACTCCAGCACAGCGCCCTGCTCTGCCCTGCCCTGAAACCGCCTGCCCAGCGCCGGCGGCACGCCCTGACACCGGCCCGCACGTCCGCCGAGGGGAACCCACATGGCACCAGAACCACCGCTGCTCAGCATGTCCGGCATCACCAAGTCGTTCCCCGGGGTCCGGGCCCTCGACGGCGTCGACCTCGACGTCCACGCCGGTGAAGTGCACTGTCTGCTCGGCCAGAACGGGGCCGGCAAGTCCACCCTCATCAAGGTCCTCGCCGGCGCCCACCAGCCCGACACCGGCACCATCCACTGGCGCGGGGAACCCGTCACGCTGCGCTCGCCGATCGCGGCCATGCGCCTGGGCATCGCCACCATCTACCAGGAACTCGACCTGGTGGAGCACCTGTCGGTGGCCGAGAACGTCCACCTGGGCCACGAACCCACGGCCGCCGGCTTCGTCGTACGGCGAAAGACGGCGCTGACGTCAACGGCCGGGCTCCTCCGCCGACTCGGGCATCCGGAGATCGACCCGTCCCGTCTCGTGGGCGAGCTGTCGGCGGCCCAGCAGCAGATCGTGTCCATGGCGCGGGCGCTCTCCCACGACGTGCGGCTCATCGTGATGGACGAGCCGTCCGCCGCGCTCGACCCGGACGAGGTCGACAACCTGTTCCGAATCGTCGGCGATCTCACCGCCGACGGAGTCGCCGTCGTCTACATCTCACACCGCCTGGAGGAGATCCGCCGCATCGGCGACCGGGTGACCGTCCTCAAGGACGGGCGGGCCGTCGCGGGCGGACTGCCGGCGAAGACCACACCGACCCACGACGTCGTCGCCCTGATGACGGGACGCAACGTCGAGTACGTCTTCCCCGAGCGGTCCGCGTCCCCGCCGCACGGCACGCCCGTACTGGAAGTCCGGGGTCTGGCCCGGCAGGGCGAGTTCGAGCCGCTCGACCTCGAGGTGCGCGCCGGGGAGATCGTCGGCCTGGCCGGGCTCGTCGGTTCCGGGCGCTCCGAGATCCTGGAGACCCTGTACGGAGCCCGCAGGCCCACCGCGGGACAGGTCCTCGTCGACGGGCGCCCGTTGCGTCCGGGCAGCGTGCGCGCCGCGGTGCGCGCCGGGCTGGGCCTCGCACCCGAGGAGCGCAAGGCGCAGGCCCTGCTGATGCTGGAGTCCGTCACCCGCAACGTCTCGATCTCCTCCCTGTCCCGCTTCTCGCGCGGCGGCTGGATCGACCGGGGCGCGGAACGGGGCGCGGCGCGCGCGACTACCCGCGAGCTGTCCCTGCGGCCCGACAACCCGGCCGTGCCGATCCGCACCCTCTCCGGCGGCAACCAGCAGAAAGCCGTCCTCGCCCGCTGGCTGCTGCGCGGCTGCCGTGTGCTGCTGCTCGACGAACCGACCCGAGGCGTCGACGTCGGCGCCCGCGCCGAGCTGTACGCGGTCGTCCGGCGCCTGGCCGACGAGGGCCTCGCGGTGCTGCTGGTCTCCAGCGAGGTGCCCGAGGTGCTGGGTCTCGCCGACCGCGTCCTGGTCCTGCGCGAGGGCCGCGTCGTCCATACCGCGCCGGCCCGTGAGCTGGACGAACACCGTGTACTCGACCTCGTCATGGAAGGAAGCCCGGTGTCATGACGCAGCCCGTCTCCCCGCCTCGGGACACCGCCGACAAGGTGCCCGCGGCCGAACTCCCCGCCTGGCGCTCCCTCGTGGGCCGCGTCGACGTCCGCACCCTGTCCCTCCTCGGTGTGCTCGCCGCGCTCGTCCTCATCGGTGGGATCACCAAACCGGACGAGTTCCTCGACACCCGCAACCTCCAGCTCGTCCTCACCCAGGCCTCCGTGATCGGCGTCGTCACCGTCGGCATGACCTTCGTCATCACCTCGGGCGGCATCGACCTGTCCGTCGGCGCGATCGTCGCGCTGGCCTCGGTGTGGGCGACCACGGTCGCCACCCAGGAGTACGGCTTTGCGGGCATCCTCTTCACCGCGGTCGTCGTCGGCGTGGGCTGCGGACTCGTCAACGGCCTGCTCATCGCCTACGGCGGGATGGTCCCGTTCATCGCGACGCTCGCCATGCTGGCCTCCGCGCGCGGCCTCGCCCTTCAGATCACCGACGGCAGGACGCAGATCGTCACCGTCGACGGCATCCTCAAGCTCGGCGAACGCGACTCCTACGTGCTCGGCATCCCCCCGCTCGTCCTGGTCTTCGCCGTCGTCACCGTCATCGGCTGGCTGCTGCTCAACCGCACCACCTTCGGCCGCCGCACCGTCGCCGTCGGCGGCAACGCGGAGGCGGCCCGCCTCGCCGGCATCGACGTACGCCGCCAGCGGCTGTACCTCTACCTGCTGTCGGGGCTGTGCTGCGGCATCGCCGCGTTCCTGCTGATCATCCTGTCCGGCTCGGGCCAGAACACCAACGGCAACCTGTACGAACTCGACGCCATCGCCGCCGCGATCATCGGCGGCACCCTGCTCACCGGCGGCCGCGGCACCATCACCGGCTCCGTGCTCGGCGTCCTGGTCTTCACCACGATCACCGACATCTTCGCCCTGAACAACCTGCAGAGCGACGTCCAGCAGATCGCCAAGGGCGCGATCATCGTCGCCGCCGTGCTGGTCCAGCGCCGTACCGCGAGCACGACCTGAGGAAAGGGTTCACCGCCATGTCGCCACACACCAGTCGCAGAGGACTGCTCTTCGGGACCGCCGCCGTCTCCGCCGGTGCCTTCCTCGCGGGTTGCACGAGTAACGAGGTCAAGGACGACAAGCCCGCCGCGAACGACCAACCGGCCGCCGGCGACAAGCCCGGCAAGCACGTCACCATCGGCTTCGCCGGCCCGCAGGCCGACCACGGCTGGCTCAACGCCATCAACGACAACGCCGAGAGCCGCGCCAAGAAGTACTCCGATGTGACGCTGGAGATCACCGAGGGCTCCAACGACACGGCCGCGCAGATCGGCCAGATCGAGACGCTGATCAACAAGAAGGTCGACGTGCTGGTGGTGCTGCCCGCCGACGGCAAGGCACTCACCCAGGTCGGGCTGAAGGCGATGCGCGCGGGCATCCCCGTCGTCAACCTCGACCGCGTCTTCAACACCCCGCAGGCCTACCGCTGCTGGATCGGCGGTGACAACTACGGCATGGGCCTCAACGCCGGCCACTACATCGGCGAGAAGCTCAAGGGCAAGGCGAACGCCCGCGTCATCGAACTCGCCGGACTCGACAACCTGGAACTGACCAAGCAGCGCACCCAGGGCTTCGACGACGCCCTGAAGAACTATCCGAACATCAAGAAGGTCGCCCGCCAGGCCGCCGACTTCACGGTCGAGTCGGGGCAGGCCAAGATGGCCCAACTGCTCCAGGCGCAGCCCGAGTTCGACGCCCTCTGGAACCACGACGACGACCAGGGCGTGGGCGCCCTGCGCGCCATCCAGCAGGCCGGGCGCGACGACTTCCTGATGGTCGGCGGGGCCGGGGCGCTGTCCGCGTTCCAGGCCATCAAGCAGGACAACAGCGTGCTGAAGGCGACCGTCCTGTACCCGCCGACCATGGCCGCATCCGCGATCGACCTCGCCCGCGCCCTCGGCCAGGGCAAGGGCGTCGGCGGCCTCGCCGAGTACGAGATCCCGGCCTCCATCACCCTCTACTCGGCCGTCGTCGACAAGGACAACGTCGACCGCTACATGCCCACCGGCTTCAGGTGACGCTCCACCCGCACCCCCCACGGCGCACCACCACCAGGACGAGGAGGACCTTCCGTATGGGACAGCCGCAGCAGTCAGAAGGCGCGGAGAGCGAGACACCGGCACCTGCCGGGACCGGCGCCGGGAAGCCGCCCCTGCGCGTCGGCATGGTCGGCTACGCCTTCATGGGCGCCGCCCACTCCCAGGGCTGGCGCACCGTGGGCCGTGTCTTCGACCTGCCCCTGCGCCCGGTGATGGCCGCGGTCTGCGGCCGCGATGCGGCCGCCGTGCGCGCGGCGGCCGACCGGCACGGCTGGGCGGCGGCCGAGACCGACTGGCGGGCGCTGATCACCCGGGACGACATCGACCTCGTCGACATCTGCACCCCGGGGGACAGCCACGCCGAGATCGCGCTGGCCGCGCTCGCGGCGGGCAAGCACGTGCTGTGCGAGAAGCCGCTGGCGAACAGCGTGGAGGAGGCCGAGGCGATGGCCGCGGCGGCCGAAGCGGCCCACGCACGCGGTCAGCGCGCGATGGTCGGCTTCAACTACCGCCGCGTCCCCGCCACCGCGCTCGCCCGCCGCATGGTCGCCGAGGGCCGGATCGGCACCCTGCGGCACCTGCGGGTGTCGTACCTCCAGGACTGGCTGGTCGACCCTTCCTTCCCGCTGACCTGGCGGCTGCGCAAGGAGCTGGCCGGCTCCGGCTCGCTCGGCGACCTCGGCGCGCACATCGTCGACCTCGCCCAGTACCTCGCGGGGGAGCGCCTGGCCGGCGTGTCGGCGCTCACCGAGACCTTCGTCCGGCAACGGCCCCTGCCCCACGGTCCGACCAGCGGGCTCAGCGCCGCATCGGCCGACGGCACCGGCGAGGTGACCGTGGACGACGCCGCCCTGTTCACCGGCCGCTTCGCCTCCGGCGCCCTCGCCTCCTTCGAGGCCACCCGGTACGCCACCGGCCGCAAGAACGCCCTGCGCATCGAACTCAACGGCGAACGCGGCTCCCTCGCCTTCGACCTGGAGCGGCTCAACGAACTGTCGTACCACGACGCCACCGAGCCCGATGCGCACGCCGGCTTCCGCCGCATCCTGGTCACCGAACCCGACCATCCCTACCTGGACGCCTGGTGGCCGCCGGGCCACGGCCTCGGCTACGAGCACACCTTCGTCCACCAGGCCCGCGACCTCGTCCACGCGATCGCCGAGGGCACCACGCCCGACCCCTCCTTCACCGACGGGCTGCAGGTCCAGCGGGTCCTCGCCGCGGTGGAGGAGAGCGCCGAGAAGAACTCCGTCTACACGCCCATAGCGGTCTGAGGGGGACTGCCGTATGCCGCGCACCTTCACCCTGTTCACCGGCCAGTGGGCCGACCTGCCCCTGGAGGAGGTCTGCCGCCTCGCCCGCGACTTCGGTTACGACGGACTCGAACTGGCCTGCTGGGGCGACCACTTCGAGGTCGACAAGGCCCTCGCCGACCCCTCGTACGTCGACTCCCGCCACCAGCTCCTCGACAAGTACGGCCTGAAGTGCTGGGCGATCTCCAACCACCTCGTCGGCCAGGCGGTGTGCGACGCCATCATCGACGAACGCCACCGGGCCATCCTGCCCGCCCGCATCTGGGGCGACGGCGAGCCCGAGGGTGTACGGCAGCGGGCCGCCGCCGAGATCGCGGACACCGCGCGTGCCGCTGCCGCCTTCGGCGTCGACACCGTCATCGGCTTCACCGGCTCCGCCATCTGGCACCTGGTCGCCATGTTCCCGCCCGCCCCCGAGTCGATGATCGAACGCGGATACGAGGACTTCGCCGAGCGGTGGAACCCGGTCCTCGACGTGTTCGACGCGGAGGGCGTCCGGTTCGCGCACGAGGTCCACCCGAGCGAGATCGCCTACGACTACTGGACGACGCAGCGCGCCCTTGCCGCCGTCGACCACCGCCCCGCCTTCGGCCTGAACTTCGACCCCTCCCACTTCGTGTGGCAGGACCTCGACCCGGTCGGCTTCCTGTGGGACTTCCGCGACCGGATCTACCACGTCGACTGCAAGGAGGCCCGCAAGCGCCTCGACGGGCGCAACGGGCGCCTCGGCTCCCACCTGCCCTGGGGCGACCCGCGCCGCGGCTGGGACTTCGTGTCCGCCGGGCACGGCGACGTCCCCTGGGAGGACGTCTTCCGGATGCTGCGCTCCATCGACTACCAGGGGCCCGTCTCCGTGGAGTGGGAGGACGCCGGCATGGACCGGCTCCAGGGCGCCCCCGAGGCCCTGACCCGGCTGAAGGCGTACGACTTCGAGCCGCCGTCGGCCTCGTTCGACGCGGCGTTCGGCAACTGATCGGCCCCCATCGAGCTCTCCGGGATGACGGCGCATCCCGGCGTACCGCACCCGCCCGTACAACCGGCCCCATTCTGGAGGCATTCGTGCACGGGAACGACCGCACCACCCGCACCGGCAGAGTCACCACGCCCGAACGACGCCCGTCCCTGCGCAGAGCCGTCGCCCTGCTCGGCGGCGCCCTGCTGGCAGGCGCGTCCCTCACCTTCGTCGCCCCCCAGGCCGGCGCAGCCGTCTCCGACACGGGGACCGCGGCGGCGGAGGACTTCCAGCAGGTCACCCTCGCCAAGGGCGAGGCCGAGGTCGGCGAGCCCATGTCGCTGGCCGTCCTCCCGGACCGCTCCGTCCTCCACACCTCCCGCGACGGTGAACTCCGCATCACCGACGCGGCGGGCAACACCCGTCTGGCCGGCAAGCTCGACGTCTACTCGCACGACGAGGAGGGCCTCCAGGGCATCGGCGTCGACCCGGACTTCACCACCAACCGCTTCATCTACCTCTACTACGCGCCCCCGCTGAACACCCCGGCGGGTGACGCGCCCGAGACCGGCACCGCGGCCGACTTCGCGCCCTTCGACGGCGTCAACCGCCTCTCCCGGTTCGTCCTGAAGACCGACGGGACACTCGATGCGGCGAGCGAGAAGAAGATCCTCGACGTGCCCGCCTCCCGTGGCATCTGCTGCCATGTCGGCGGTGACATCGACTTCGACGCCGCCGGGAACCTGTACCTCTCGACCGGCGACGACACCAACCCCTTCCAGTCGGACGGCTTCACCCCCATCGACGAGCGCTCCGACCGCAACCCGGCCTTCGACGCCCAGCGCTCGGCCGGCAACACCAACGACCTGCGCGGCAAGATCCTGCGCATCAAGGTGAACGCGGACGGCTCGTACGCGATACCCGACGGCAACCTCTTCCCGCCCGGCACGGACAAGACACGGCCCGAGATCTACGCGATGGGCTTCCGCAACCCGTTCCGCTTCAGCGTCGACAAGCAGACCGGCATCCTCTACGTCGGCGACTACGGCCCCGACGCCGGAGCGGCCGACCCGAACCGCGGGCCCGCCGGCCAGGTCGAGTTCGCCCGTGTCACCGGTCCCGGCAACTTCGGCTGGCCGTACTGCACCGGCGCCAACGACGCCTACGTCGACTACGACTTCGCGACGAAGACGTCTGGCGCGCGCTTCGACTGCGCCGCGCCGAAGAACACTTCGCCGCACAACACCGGCCTGACCGACCTGCCGCCGGCCCAGCCCGCCTGGATCCCGTACAACGGCGCGTCCGTGCCCGAGTTCGGCGACGGCTCCGAGTCCCCGATGGGCGGCCCGGTCTACCACTACGACCCGGCGCTCGACTCGCCGGTGAAGTTCCCGCAGGCGTACGACGGCAACTTCTTCGCGGGCGAGTTCGGCCGCCGCTGGATCAAGCGCATCGTGACCGACGCCGGCGGCAGCGTGCAGTCCATCAACCCCTTCCCCTGGTCCGGCACACAGATCATGGACATGGCGTTCGGGCCCGACGGCGCCCTGTACGTCCTCGACTACGGCACCGCATGGTTCGGCGGCGACGAGCACTCGGCCCTGTACCGCATCGAGAACGCCACCGACGGCCACTCGCCGGTCGCGCAGGCCGCGGCGAACCGCACCTCCGGGCAGGCGCCGCTGAAGGTGACGTTCTCCTCCGCGGGCACCAGCGACCAGGACGGCGACGCGCTCACCTACAGCTGGGACTTCGGTGACGGGGCCACCTCGACGGCGTCCGACCCGACCCACAAGTACAAGAAGAACGGCACCTACACGGCGACGCTGACCGCCAAGGACCCCTCCGGGCGCACCGGCAGCGCGAGCGTGCAGATCGTCGTCGGCAACACCGCGCCCAAGGTGGTGCTCGAACTCCCGCAGGACGGGCAGCTGTTCAGCTTCGGCGACGCCGTCCCGTTCAAGGTGAGGGTCACCGACCCGGAGGACGGCGCGAGCGTCGACTGCTCGAAGGTCAAGGTCACCTTCGTCCTCGGCCACGACTCCCACGGCCATCCGCTCACCTCGGCGAACGGCTGCTCCGGCACCATCCAGACCAGCGCGGACGGCGGCCATGACGACGACGCCAACATCTTCGGCGTCTTCGACGCCGAGTACACCGACGGCGGAGGCGGCGGCCAGGCCCCGCTCACCTCGCACGACCGGAACGTCGCCCAGCCCCGGCACCGCCAGGCCGAGCACTTCAGCACCTCTTCCGGTGTCTCGGTGATCGCCAAGGACACCGCGCACGGCGGCAAGACGGTCGGCGACATCGACAACGGCGACTGGATCTCCTTCACGCCGTACGTGCTGGGCGACGCCAAGAAGATCACGGCGCGCATCGCCTCCGGTGGCGCGGGCGGCACCCTCGAGGTCCGCGCGGGCTCGGCGACGGGCACCCTGCTCGGCAAGGCGACCGTGCCGGTCACGGGCGGCTGGGAGAACTTCCAGGACGTCAGCGCCGACCTGTCCCGAGCGCCGAGGGGCACGACCACGCTCTACCTGGTCTTCAAGGGGAGCACCGGTTCCGGAGCCCTGTTCGACGTGGACGACTTCACCTTCACGACCGGCTGAGCGGAGGACGGCATGCACACGACCGGACGGCTGACGACGGCCGCGGTGGGCGCCGCCCTGCTCCTCGGCGGTATCACCCAGCCCGCAGCCCCGCACTCCGCGGACGGCACACGGGTGCTGGTCTTCTCCAAGACGGCCGGCTTCCGGCACGACTCGATCCCGGACGGCATCGCGGCGGTGAAGCAGCTGGGCGAGACGGGCGGCTTCACGGTCGACGCGACGGAGGACGCCGGCGCCTTCACCCCGTCGAACCTGCGGCGGTACGACGCCGTCGTGTTCCTGTCCACGACGGGGGACGTGCTCGACTCCGCCCAGCAGAGCGCGTTCGAGGACTACATCCGGCGCGGCGGCGGCTATGTGGGCATCCACGCGGCCGCCGACACCGAGTACGACTGGGCGTTCTACGGCGGCCTCGCCGGCGCCTACTTCCAGTCGCACCCGGCGATCCAGCCGGCCACGCTGAACGTCGAGGACCGCGCCCATCCGGCGACCTCGGAGCTCGGCCGGACCTGGCAACGCACCGACGAGTGGTACAACTACCGCTCCAACCCCCGCGAGAGGGCCCACGTACTCGCCTCGCTCGACGAGTCCTCGTACACCGGCGGCACCATGAACGGCGACCACCCGATCGCCTGGTGCCAGAACTACCAGGGCGGCCGCGCCTTCTACACCGGTGGCGGCCACACCAAGGAGTCCTACGCCGAACCCGCCTTCCGCCGGCACCTGCTGGGCGGCATCCGGTGGGCCGTGGGCGACGCCCAGGCGGACTGCCGCCCGGAGAACGGCTACCGTCCGCTCTTCGACGGCACCTCACTCGAGGGCTGGAAACAAGCGGGTCCCGGCTCCTTCACCCTGGACGACGGCACCCTGACGTCGCAGGGCGGCATGGGCCTGCTCTGGTACGCCGCGTCGGGCTTCTCCTCGTACTCGCTGAAGCTCGACTGGAAGACGGCCGGCGACGACAACTCCGGTGTGTTCGTGAGCTTCCCGGCCTCGGACGACCCGTGGTCGGCCGTGAACAACGGCTATGAGATCCAGATCGACGCCACCGACGTGCCCGAGAAGACCACCGGGTCCGTCTACGGCTTCCAGTCCGCCGACCTCAAGAAGCGCGACCGCGCGCTGAACCCGCCGGGGGAGTGGAACACGTACGAGATCCGCGTGGAGGGCGAACGCCTGCGCGTCTGGCTCAACGGCGTGAAGATCAACGATTTCACCAACACCGATCCGGTCCGGAGCCTCACCGACGGACACATCGGCATCCAGAACCACGGTGCCGATGACCAGGTGTCCTTCCGCGACATCCGGATCAAGGAACTGCCCGTCAAGGGCAAGTGAGCGGCGGCGGGCGGGGGACGCCGGACTCCCGCCCGCCGCTTTCCTCCCGTCCCTGTTGAGGTTCCAGCACGACAAGGAGGCTGCCTGCCCATGTCCGCATCCCCTGCCCGAGCCCGTCTCGGGGTGTGGCTGATCGGCGCCCGCGGTTCCGTCGCCACGACCGTCGTCGCGGGTTGCGCCGCCGTGACCGCGGGCCTGCACCCGCCCACGGGCATGGTCACCGAGACCCCCGTCTTCGCGGACAGCGGCCTTGTGGCCCTGTCGTCCCTCGTCTTCGGCGGCCACGACACGGTGGACTGCCCCTTGCCCAAACGCGCGGAAGCCCTAGCCGCCGGCGGCGTACTGCCACCCGGTCTGCCCTCCGCCGTCGCGGCCGAACTCTCCGCCGCCGACCGGGAGGTCAGACCGGGCGGCCCGCTGCCCGGGGACACCCGGGACGAGAAACAGCTGATCGACGACTTCGCCGCCGACATCCAGGACTTCGTACGACGCCGGGGGCTCGCGCGGGCGGTGGTGGTGAACGTGGCGTCCACCGAGCCTCCCGCCACCGGCGACCGGCTTCCGCCCAGCTCGCTGTACGCGGCGGCGGCCCTGCGCGCGGGCTGCCCGTATGTGAACTTCACCCCGTCCACGGGCCTGCACCACCCGGCGCTGGCGTCGCCGGCTGCGGCGAGCGGTCTGCCCTACGCGGGCCGGGACGGCAAGACGGGGCAGACCCTGCTGCGGTCGGTGCTGGGCCCGATGTTCGCGCAGCGTGCCCTCACGGTGCGGGCCTGGTCCGGGACCAACCTGCTCGGAGGCGGCGACGGCGCGTCCCTGGCCGACCCGGCCGCGGCAGCGGCGAAGAACGCCGGCAAGGAGCGGGTCCTCGCCGACACCCTCGGCGCGGGGGTCGAGGGCGAGGTCCACATCGACGACGTGCCCGCCCTCGGCGACTGGAAGACCGCCTGGGACCACGTCGCCTTCGACGGCTTCCTCGGCGCGCGCATGGTGTTGCAGACCATCTGGCAGGGCTGCGACTCGGCACTGGCCGCCCCGCTGGTCCTGGACCTGGCCCGGCTGACACTGCGCGCCCACGAAACCGGCCTGTCCGGCCCGCTCACCGACCTGGGCTTCTACTTCAAGGATCCGGTCGGGGACGGGCCGTCGGCGCTCGGGGAGCAGTACGCGGCACTGACGGACTTCGCGCGGCGGCTGCGGCGGGCACCAGCCGGGCAGCGGGCGGGGGAGGCCCGATGAGCGGAAGCACCGGGGACCGTGGAGGCCCTCGTGCCTGGGCCGAACTGCTGCGCCTCCCCGCGCTGTTCACCGTCCCCGGCGACGCGCTGGCCGGCGCGGCCGCCGTACGCGCCCGTCCCAGCCGCCGCACACTGCTGGCCATCGGCTCCTCCCTGTGCCTCTACGAGGCGGGCATGGCCCTCAACGACTGGGCCGACCGCGCCGAGGACGCCGTGGAACGCCCGCACCGCCCCCTGCCCTCCGGCCGTATCCGCCCCACCGCCGCTCTCACGGCGGCCTGCGCCTTCACCACGGCCGGGCTGGCCCTCGCGGCCCGCTCCGGCCGTCCCGCACTCACCGTGGCGGCCCCCTTGCGGCGACCGTCTGGGCGTACGACCTGGCCCTGAAACGCACCCCGGCGGGCCCGGCCGCGATGGCGGCGGCCCGCGGCCTGGACCTGCTCCTGGGCGCCGCGGCCACCACGGGCCGAGTCCGCCCCGCCCTGCGTCCGGCCGCCCTCCTCGCCGGCCACACCATGGCGCTCACCACCGTGTCCCGCCAGGAAACCCGCGGCGGCTCGCCCGTGCCCGCTCTCGCCGCGCTGGCCACGACGGGGGTTCTGGCCCGATCGCTGGCCCGGGGGCGCGCCCGCCCGGCCACCGCCGCGCGCCCGGCCCACTTCCGCACCGCAGCCGACACCCTGCGCGGAGCGCTCGCCGCCGTCTACGCCGCGACCGCCGCCCGCCCCTACCTCCACGCCGCCCTCAACCCCTCACCCCCGCTCACCCAACGCGCCGTCGGCGGCGGCATCCGCGCCACGATCCCGCTCCAGGCCGCGCTGTCCGCTCGCTCCGGCGCCCCGGTCACGGCCCTGCTGACCGCGGCCCTGGCCCCGTCGGCGGCCAGGTTCGCGAGGAAGGTGAGCGTCACATGAGCGTGCTGCCCTCCCAGAGCGACCCGGCGTCCGCCCCGGCCCCCGGCGGCACGCCGCTCCGCTTCGGCTACGGCACCAACGGCCTCGCCGACCTCCGCCTCGACGACGCCCTCGCCCTGCTCTCCGACCTCGGCTACGACGGCGTCGGACTGACCCTCGACCACATGCACCTCGACCCGCTCGCCCCCGACCTCGCCGCCCGCACCCGCCGGGTCGCCCACCGGCTGGACGCGCTCGGCCTGGAGGTGACCGTCGAGACGGGCGCCCGCTATGTGCTCGATCCGCGCCGCAAACACGGCCCCTCCCTCCTGGACCCGGACCCGGACGACCGCGCCCGCCGCATCGACCTGCTGACCCGGGCCGTCGGCGTCGCGGCCGACCTCGGCGCGCACGCCGTGCACTGCTTCAGCGGCGTCACCCCCGCCGGAACCGACGACGACACGGCGTGGACACGGCTGGCCACCGCCCTCACCCCCGTCCTGGAGGCCGCCACCGCCGCCGGTGTCCCCCTCGCCGTCGAACCCGAACCCGGACACCTCCTCGCCACCCTCGCCGACTTCCACCGTCTGCGCCACGCGCTCGGCGACCCCGAACACCTCGGCCTCACCCTCGACCTCGGCCACTGCCTGTGCCTCGAACCCCTCTCTCCCGCCGACTGCGTACGCGCCGCCGCGCCCTGGCTGCGCCACGTCCAGATCGAGGACATGCGCCGCGGTGTCCACGAACACCTGCCCTTCGGAGAGGGCGACCTCGACGTCCCGGCCGTCCTCGGCGCCCTGTCCGCCTCCGCCTACCGGGGCCTGACCGTCGTCGAACTGCCCCGTCATTCCCACGCCGGACCCCACTTCGCCGCGATCTCCCTCCCCTTCCTCCACACCGCGGCGGCCTCCTCCACCGGGCGGCGGCTCCCACCGGACGCCCCGCCCCCCGCAGCACCTGCCGGCGAGCCCTCCGCCATACCCGAAGGGAGCACCGCATGAGCCACCCGCAGGCCAGGCAGCCCACCCCCACGATCGGCACCGGGATCGCCCTCACCCCACCGGCCGAACTGCGCGCCCACCTCGACGCCCGGCTCCCCGCGGCGGCCCGCGCCTGGCTCGACCAGGCCCTCGACGAGGCGGCCGCCCAGCCCGGCACCCACGGGCCCATCTCCGTGTGGGAGTTGCGCCTCGCCGAGGCCGCCGCCGGTGCGGCACCGCCCACGCCGACGCCGCCCGCGTGCTCATCCTGCACGCGGCGCGCCCCGACGCGGACGGGCTCACCCGCGTCTACCACCAGGGCACCGCCGACGAGCGCCGCGCCGTCCTCCACGCCCTGCCCCACCTCCTGCCGGGCCCGGAAGGGCTGCCGCTCGTCGAGGACGCGCTGCGCACCAACGACACCCGGCTCCTCGCCGCGGCCGTCGGTCCCTACGCCGCCCGGCACCTCAGCCCCCACCTGTGGCGGCAGGCGGTCCTGAAGTGCCTGTTCACCGGGGTCGGCGTGGACAGCGTGGCCGACCTGCCCGGGCGCGCCCGCGGCGACACCGAACTGGCCCGCATGCTCGGCGACTACGCCGCGGAGCGCACCGCCGCGGGCCGTCCCGTGCCCGACGACCTGTACCGCGTGCTGGCCCTCACCGAACCGGCGCCTGCGCCGCACTCCGCGGACGCCCCCCACGGCAAGGAGTCCTGATGCGCATCTTCGACCCCCACATCCACATGACGTCCAGGACCACCGACGACTACGAGGCCATGTACGCCGCGGGCGTCCGCGCCGTCGTCGAGCCCTCCTTCTGGCTCGGCCAGCCCCGCACCTCTCCCGCCTCCTTCCTCGACTACTTCGACTCCCTCCTCGGCTGGGAGCCCTTCCGCGCCGCCCAGTACGGCATCGCGCACCACTGCACCCTCGCCCTCAACCCCAAGGAGGCGAACGACCCGCGCTGCCTTCCCGTCCTCGACGAACTGGCCCGGTATCTCGTCAAGGACCAGGTCGTCGCCGTCGGGGAGATCGGCTACGACTCCATGACCCCCGCCGAGGACACCGCCCTCGCCGCCCAGCTCCAGCTCGCCGCCGACCACGAACTGCCGGCGCTCGTCCACACCCCGCACCGTGACAAGCTCGCCGGTCTGCGCCGCACCCTCGACGTCGTCCGGGAGTCCGCACTTCCCCCGGACCGGGTCCTGGTCGACCACCTCAACGAGACCACCGTCAAGGAGGCCAAGGCCGGCGGCTGCTGGCTGGGGTTCTCCGTCTATCCCGACACCAAGATGGACGAGCGGCGGATGGTCGCGATCCTGCGCGCGTACGGGCCCGAGCGGGTCCTGGTGAACTCCGCCGCCGACTGGGGCAGGAGCGACCCGCTGAAGACCCGCAAGGTCGCCGACGCGATGCTCGCCGAGGGATTCACCGAGGACGACGTGGACCTGGTGCTGTGGCGCAACCCGGTCGCCTTCTACGGGCTCAGCGGCCGCCTCACCCTCGACGTGGCCGCCACCGCACCCACGCACGAGGGCAACTCCGTGCTGCGCGGCGGGGAGTGAGCGATGCGTTTCCGGCACCCCGACGGCTCCACCGTCCACCTCGCCTACTGCACCAACGTCCACCCGGCCGAATCCCTCGACGGTGTCCTCGCCCAGCTCCGCGACCACTGCGAGCCCGTGCGCCGCCGCCTCGGCCGTGACCGCCTCGGCATCGGCCTGTGGCTCGCCGGGGACGCCGCCCGCACCCTCGTCAGCGATCCGTCCGCCCTGCGCGGCCTGCGCGCCGAACTCGACCGCCGTGGGCTCGAGGTCGTCACCCTCAACGGCTTCCCGTATGAAGGCTTCGGCGCCGAGGAGGTCAAGTACCGCGTCTACAAGCCGGACTGGGCCGACCCGGAACGCCTCGACCACACCACCGCCCTGGCCCGCGTCCTCGCCGTCCTGCTCCCGGACGACGTCACCGAGGGCAGCATCTCCACCCTGCCCCTCGCCTGGCGGACCGCCGATGACGCCGCGCGCGCCGAGAGGGCCCGCACCGCCCTTCGCACCCTCGCCGCACGCCTCGACGCCCTCGCGGAGCTGACCGGCCGCTCCATCCGCGTCGGTCTGGAGCCGGAACCCGGCTGCACCGTCGAGACCACCGGCGACGCCATCGCCCCCCTGACCGCGATCGCTCACGACCGCATCGGCATCTGCGTCGACACCTGCCACCTCGCCACCTCCTTCGAAGACCCGCACACCGCCCTGGACGCGCTCACGCGATCCCGCGTCCCCGTCGTCAAATCGCAGCTCTCAGCCGCACTGCACGCCGAACACCCCCATCTGCCGGAGGTCCGCGAGGCCCTGGCCGCCTTCGCCGAACCCCGCTTCCTGCACCAGACCCGCACCCTCACCGCCGCGGGCCTGCGCGGCACCGACGACCTCCCGCAGGCGCTGAAGGGCGACACCCTTCCCGACACCGCGCCCTGGCGCGCCCACTTCCACGTCCCGCTGCACGCGACCCCCGCCGCGCCCCTCACCTCCACACTCCCCGTCCTCCGCGCCGCCCTGACCCGGCTCGTCGGCGGACCGCACCCGCTCACCCGCCACCTCGAGGTCGAGACGTACACCTGGCAGGCCCTCCCGCCCGAGCTGCGGCCCCGCGCCCGCGCCCAGCTCGCCGACGGCATCGCCGCCGAACTCGCGCTGGCTCGCGACCTGCTGACGGACCTCGGCCTGAAGGAGCTTCCATGAGCACCCCGACCGGCACCGGCCCCACCCCACTCCTCGTCCTGGACGTCGTCGGCCTCACCCCCCGTCTCCTCGACCACATGCCCCGCCTCCAGGCGCTCGCCCGGTCCGGCTGCCGCGCACCGCTCGGCACCGTCCTGCCCGCCGTCACCTGCGCCGCCCAGTCCACCTTCCTGACCGGCACCCTGCCGTCCGAGCACGGCATCGTCGGCAACGGCTGGTACTTCCGCGAACTCGGCGACGTCCTGCTGTGGCGACAGCACAACGGCCTCGTCGCCGGCGACAAGCTGTGGGACGCCGCCCGCCGCGCCCACCCCGGCTACACGGTCGCCAACATCTGCTGGTGGTACGCCATGGGCGCCGACACCGACATCACCGTCACCCCTCGTCCCGTCTACTACTCCGACGGCCGCAAGGAACCCGACTGCTACACCAGGCCCCCGGCCCTTCACGACGAACTCACCGCGAAACTCGGCACGTTCCCCCTCTTCCACTTCTGGGGACCGGGCGCCGACCTGGTCTCCAGCCAGTGGATCATCGACGCGACCCGCCACATCCTGCGCACCCGGCACCCCGACCTGGCGCTCTGCTACCTCCCGCACCTCGACTACGACCTGCAGCGCTTCGGCCCCGACGACCCGCGCTCGGCGAAGGCTGCCGCGGACCTGGACGCCGCGCTGGCGCCGCTGCTGGACGACGCCCGCGCCGAGGGCCGTACCGTCGTGGCGCTGTCCGAGTACGGCATCACCCGCGTGAACCGTCCCGTCGACATCAACCGCGCCCTGCGTCATGCCGGACTGCTCGAGGTGCATACGCAGGACGGCATGGAGTACCTCGATCCGATGGCCTCACGAGCCTTCGCGGTCGCCGACCACCAGATCGCCCACGT
This sequence comes from Streptomyces cynarae, assembly GCF_025642135.1. Classification (NCBI taxonomy): domain Bacteria; kingdom Bacillati; phylum Actinomycetota; class Actinomycetes; order Kitasatosporales; family Streptomycetaceae; genus Streptomyces; species Streptomyces cynarae. The sequence goes on from NZ_CP106793.1 coordinate 7,230,572, forward strand.
CCATGTGCGCCGCCCCGAGGACCTCGACGCCACCCGGGCCGCCCTCACCGGCCTGCCCGGCATCGAGCAACTCCTGGACGACGAGGGCAAGAAGACCCATCACCTCGACCACCCGCGCTCCGGCGAACTCGTCGCCGTCGCGGAGCCGGACGCCTGGTTCACGTACTACTACTGGCTCGACGACGCCTGTGCGCCCGACTTCGCGCGGCTCGTCGACATCCACCGCAAACCCGGCTACGACCCGGCCGAACTCTTCATGGACCCCCTCGACCCCTACGTCAAGGTCAGAGCGGCCACGGCCCTGGCGCGCAAGAAACTCGGCATGCGCTACCGCATGGCGGTCGTGCCCCTCGACCCGTCACCTATTCGCGGCAGCCACGGCCGCCTTCCCGCGAGCGACGACGACGGTCCGCTCCTCATCTGCTCCACCCCCCGTGCCGTCGGTGACCGCGTCGCGGCCACCGATGTGAAGTCACTCCTGCTCCAACTCGCCGGTCTCGCCTGACGTACCGGCCCCACCGGCCGCCGGATCCGACTGGTCACAAGTGAAGCACTCACCACTGACAACGCCCCAAGACACCGAGGAGTTCCAGGCATGAGCCGCATCCCGCAGACCGACCCCGAACTCACCCACCGCCTCACCAGACGAGGCATGCTCGGCGTGGCCGCCGGCGCCTCCGCCGCCGCGCTGCTGGGCGCCGTCACGTCCCCCGCCGCCGCGGCCACCGGGACCGCGACCGACACGACGACCGGTGACGCGGGCCGGGGCCGCCCCGTCCTGCCGCCCGGCCGGCTCGGCATCCAGCTCTACAGCCTGCGCGACAAGGTCGCCACGCTCGGCTTCGCGCCCGTCTTCGCCGAACTGGAGAGGTACGGCTACGACGAGGTCGAGTTCGCCGGCTACACCCAGGGCTCGGCGGGCCCGATCACCCTCGCCCAGCTGAGGCGGCTGGCGAAGGACCACGGGCTGACCCCGATCGGCAGCCACGTCGGCTACTACTCCAGCGACCCGAACGCGTACACCTTCGCCCAGAACCTCACCAAGGTCCTCGACGACGCCGAGGCCCTGGGGCTCAAGCACATCGGTACCGCGTCGGGCCCGTTCCGCTACGGCTCGACCGTCGACGCCTGGAAGCGCGCCGCCGAGGAGTTCAACACCTACGGCGCGGCGGCCAGGGCGCGCGGCATGAAGTTCTACCAGCACAACCACTCGGACGAGTTCGGCTTCGCGAGCGACGACCCCAAGGTCCGGCTCTACGACGTCCTGCTCGCCGAGACCGACCCCGACCTCGTCCACCTGGAGATGGACATCTTCTGGGCGTACGCGGGCCAGTTCCGCTTCTCCAAGCGCCCCGACGGCACTCCCGCCCCCTTCGAGCCGCTGGACTACGTACTGAAGCAGCCCCACCGGTACCCGCTGTTCCACGTGAAGGACGGTGTGAGCGACCCCTCGAACCAGTTCGGCTATCGCATGACGGACGTCGGAGACGGGGACATCGACTACCAGCGGTTCATCTCGGCCGTGACCCGGCTGCGCGGCGAGCGACTCGCCCACCACTGGCAGGCGGAACACGACAACCCGGCCGAGTCGTTCACGTTCGCGCGCCGTTCCAGCGCGTACCTGCACTCCTTGAGGGAAAGGTGCTGACAGCCCCGTACGCCGACTGACCGCTCCACACGTGAGGAGGCCCTTCCCGCCGAGCCGGGAAGGGCCTCCTCACGGGAGCGGTGCCGTCAGCCCGCCTTCTGCGGCGCGGTCTCCGGCACACCCTTGCCGCCGCGCCCGGGCTGCCGCAGCAACAGCGCCAGTGCCGCCGCGACCATGGAGACGCCGCCGGCCAGCGCGTAGGCGCCGTTGTAGCCCCACGCACCCACCACCATGGAGCCGAGACCGCCGCCGAACAGGCCGCTGACCAGCTTGCCGCTGTAGACGAGCCCGTAGTTGGTGGCGTTGTAGTTCTCGCCGAAGTAGTCCGGGGTCAGGGCGGCGAACATGGGGTAGAACGCGCCGCCGCCGAAGCCGGAGAGGAAGGCGAAGAACAGGAACAGCCACTCGTTCTTCATGTCGCCGGCCCAGATGACGCCGAACTGGGCGAGCCCGAGCACCACGATCACGAAGACCAGGGACGTCTTGCGGCCCCACACGTCGGAAAGCCAGCCCACCACCGCGCGGCCGACGCCGTTGATGACGGCCATGACGCCCATGGACGAGGCCGCGACCAGCGGCCCGAAGCCGATCTCCTTGGCGAAGTCGACCTGGAAGGAGATCCCGAAGATCGAGACTCCGGCGGTCATCACGACCGTCACCCACATCAGCGGCAGCATGCCGGTCCTGATGGCCTCCTTGGGCGTGTACTGACGCACCGCCGGGGGGTTCTTGGCCAGGCTCGCGGCGCTCCTGGTGCTCCCGGAGTGCGACAGCGGATCGACGTCGGCCGGCCACCAGTTCTTCGGCGGGTCTTGGAAGAACCAGGCACAGCAGGCGACCACGATCAGCACGTAGACGCCGATGAGGTCCAGCACCTCGTTGTAGTTGCCGGTGTCGAAGGCGTAGTTGAAGATGAAGATGAACGGCAGCGAGCCGTAGGCGAAGCCACCGTTGACGAAGCCCGTCCTCGCGCCACGCCGCTCCGGGAACCACTTGCCGACCATGTTGATGCACGTCGCGTAGATCAGCCCGGAGCCGATGCCGCCCACGACGCCGAAGCCGAGGATGGCCAGCAGCACGTTGTGCAGGTGCGACAGCGCCAGGAAGCCGAGGAGGCACATCACCGAGCCGGTGTACATGGCCCTGCGGGCGGTGAGGATCCCCCGTTCGCGCAGCCAGCCTGCCGGAAAGGCGATGCCCGCCTGGAAGAAGACCCAGACGCTGAGGATCCAGAAGGTGTTGCTCTGCGTCCAGCCGTGGGCTGTGGAAAGGGTGTCCTCCGCGGAGCCGTAGGCGTACTCGGAGACGCTGATGGCCATCATGGAGATCCACGGGAGGTACACCATGAGCTTGCGCGAGTGACCTAGTATGTCCCGGTCCGTCTCGCCGACACGGTAGACGCGGCCATGCGCATCGGTCACCTCCCGGTAGGGGTGGTGCGCGGTGCCGGATCCGGCCGACGAACTGTTCGTTGCCATGGGGTCTGCCGTCATGTCACGCCATCTCCTCGCCGAGCGGGTGCGGGTTGGGGACGATGCGCCGGACGCTGGGCCTGCCCGGTGTCTTCAGAAAGCGGGCCGGTACCGCGCCGGCGGTCACCCGCCTGCCGCGGCGCCCGCAGCGGTGTGTGCGCAGCAGCGCCCTGAGGGCGATCCCGAAGGACCGCAGGGTCGCCGAAGAGTCCTGCTGCTCCGGAATGTCGGCGTCCGACGCGCCGACCCGGTGTACGCGGCCGTTGCCGTCCGTCGCCTGCCTGCAGGTGACGGACGTCGGATGTTGGGTGGATGTCATCTCGTGCACCCCTTGCGTCGAAAGTTCTGGCCAGCGCCCCCTGTCCAATGCCTTTCGTGCGCGCACGGGTCCCGGGGCGGCCGACGCGCACCGTCGGCCGCCCCGCGGTTCACTCACCTCATGAACCGCCCCCCAACAGTCCGGCCGCCCGCGCCCACCGGTACTTCGCGCCGAGCACGGCCACCGGCTTCTCGGTCGTGTACGGGTACGCCACGACCCCGCGCTCGAACAGGTACTGGCAGGCGTCCTCGACCTCGACGTCACCGGCGAGCGAAGCCACCACCGGCTTCTCGATGCCGCGCTCCCTGAATTCGGCCACCACGCGCGCGGTGAGCTCGGCGAAGACCATCGGGGGAGTGACGATGGTGTGCCAGTAGCCGAGGACGAGCGCGTGGATCCGCGGGTCTTCGAGCCCCAGCCGGATCGTCGCCTCGTACGTCGACGGCGGCTCACCGCCGGTGATGTCGACCGGGTTGCCCGCCGCACCGAAGGGCGGGATGAACTTCTTGAAGGCCGTGTCCAGGTCCGGCGGGATCTCCATCAGGGACAGACCGTTGTCGGTGACCGCGTCGGACAGCAGGACGCCGCTGCCGCCGGCACCCGTGATGATCACGACGTTGTCGCCCTTGGGGGTGGGCAGCACCGGCAACGCGCGCGCGTACTCCAGCATGTCGTTCAGTCCGGGCGCCCGGATCACACCGGCCTGCCGCAGGATGTCGTCGTACACGGCGTCGTCGCCCGCCAGCGCCCCGGTGTGCGAGCCGGCGGCCCTGGCACCCGCCGCCGTGCGCCCCGCCTTCAGGACCACGACCGGCTTCTTCGGGACGGTCGCCCGCGCCGCCTCCACGAAGGCGCGCCCGTCCTTGAGGTCCTCCAGGTGCATCGCGATGCACTCGGTGTGCGGGTCCTCACCGAACCAGGTCAGCAGGTCGTCCTCGTCGAGGTCCGACTTGTTGCCGAGGCCCACGATCGCGGACACTCCGGTCTTGGTGGTGCGGGCGAAGCCCAGGATGGCCATTCCGATGCCACCGGACTGCGAGGTCAGCGCTACGCCGCCCTTGACGTCGTACGGCGTGCAGAACGTGGCGCACAGGTCCTGCCACGTCGAGTAGTAGCCGTAGATGTTCGGTCCGAGCAGCCGGATGCCGTACCGCTCGGCGATCGCCACGATCTCGGCCTGGAGCGCGTGCTCACCGGTCTCCGCGAACCCGGAGGGGATCAGTACGGCGTTGGGGATCCTCTTGCGTCCCACCTCCTCCAGGGCCGAGGCCACGAACTTGGCGGGGATCGCGAAGACCGCCACATCCACCTCACCGGGAACGTCGGTGACACTCTTGTACGCCTTGCGGCCCAAGATGTCATCGGCCTTGGGGTTCACCGGGTGGATCTCGCCGGAGAAGCCGCCGTCGATGAGGTTGCGCATCACCGAGTTGCCGATCTTGCCGTGCTCGTTCGAGGCGCCGATCACGGCGACGGCGGACGGCTGCATCAACCGGCGCATGGAGGCGAGGATTTCCTCGCGGGTGTAGCGCCGGCGCTCCTTCACGGGCGCGTCCGAAAGGATCACGCGGATGTCCGCCGCGACCGCGCCGTCCGGGGTGGCGATCACCGGGTTGAGGTCCACCTCGGCGATCTCCGGGAAGTCCGCGACGAGCCGGGAGACCCGGCGGATCTGCTCGGCGATCGCCCACCGGTCCACACCCGGCCGGCCGCGCACCCCGCGCAGGATCTCCGCCGAGCGGATCGAGTCCAGCATGGACAGCGCCTCGTCGGCGTCCACGGGCGCCAGCCGGAACGTGACGTCCTTGAGGACCTCGACGAGCACCCCGCCGAGTCCGAAGGCCACGACCTTCCCGAACGTCGGATCGGTGACCGCCCCGACGATCACCTCCTGCCCCTCGGGGAGCAGTTCCTGCACCTGTACGCCCTCGATGCGGGCGTCCGGGGCGTACGCGCGGGCGTTCTCGACGATCCGGTGGAACGCGGCGCGTACGTCCGCCGCGCCCTCCACGCCGACGACCACACCGCCGGCGTCGGTCTTGTGCAGGATGTCCGGTGAGACGATCTTCATCACGACGGGCCCGCCGAAGCGCGCCGCGTACGCCACCGCCTCGTCGACGTCCCTCGCCAGTTCCTCGCCCGGTACGGCGATCCCGTAGGCGTCGGCGATCACCTTGCCCTCGGGTGCGGTGAGCGCGGTCCGTCCCTCCGCCCGCACGGAGTCCAGGAGCGACCGCACCATCAGTGCCCGGTCTTCGGCCATCACGTCAGATCACTCCGTTCGACTTGAGCAGGCGCAGCTCCTCGTCCCCGAGGCCCAGCTCGCCGATGTAGACCTCTTCGTTGTGCTCGCCGAGCAGCGGTGAACTCCTCACCTCGACGCGGGAGTCGGACAGCTTCAACGGGCTGCCCACGGTCACGAACTCGCCGCGCTCCGGGTGCGGGACGCGCACCACCATCTCGTTGGCGGCCAGCGACTCGTCCTCGATGATCTCCTTGGTAGACAGGATCGGCCCGCACGGGATGTTGTGGGCGTTCAGCCGCTCCAGGACCTCCCATTTGGGCAACGTCGAGGACCATTCCTCGATCAGCTGGAACATCTTGTTCAGCTTCGGCAGCCGGGCCTGAGGCGTCGCCCACTCGGGGTCGTCCGCGAGTTCCGGCCGGCCGATGAGTTCGCTGATCGGCTTCCAGCCGACGGGCTGCACGATGACGTACACGTAGTCGTTCGGGCCGCCCGGCGCGCACTTGACCGCCCAGCCGGGCTGACCGCCGCCGGACGCGTTTCCCGAGCGGGGAACTTCCGTGCCGAAGTCCTCGTTGGGGTATTCAGCGAGCGGGCCGTGGGCCAGGCGCTGCTGGTCGCGCAACTTCACCCGGCAGAGGTTGAGCACAGCGTGCTGCATGGCCACGTTCACCCGCTGCCCGCGCCCGGTCGTCTCCCGCTGGAACAGCGCCGCGAGAATTCCCGCCACGGCGTGCACACCCGTCCCCGAGTCCCCGATCTGGGCCCCTGTCGCGAGCGGCGGCCCGTCCTCGAAGCCGGTGGTCGACATCGACCCGCCCATGGCCTGCGCGACGACCTCGTACGCCTTGAAGTTGGTGTAGGGGCCGTCGCCGAACCCCTTGATGGAGGCATAGACGATCCGCGGATTGATCTCCTGGATGCGGTCCCAGGTGAAGCCCATCCGGTCGACCGCGCCCGGTCCGAAGTTCTCGACCATGACGTCCGAGCGCCGGATCAGCTCGGTGAGGATCTCCTTGCCGCGTTCGGTCTTGGTGTTGAGGGTGATGCTCCGCTTGTTGCAGTTGAGCATCGTGAAGTAGAGGGAGTCGACGTCCGGGATGTCCCGCAGCTGTCCCCGCGTGATGTCACCGGTCGGCGCCTCCAGCTTGACGACGTCGGCTCCGAGCCAGGCGAGCAACTGGGTCGCGGAAGGCCCGGACTGGACGTGCGTCATGTCCAGGACGCGGATGCCGTCGAGAGCCTTGGTCGGGGTGTGTGTCATGCCAAGCGCTCCTCACTTGTACATGGTCTGGTTCATGGTTCCGGGGGCGTACGCGTCCGGGTCGACCCAGACGTTGATCAGCGAGGGCTTCCCGGACTCGCGGGCGCGCCGCAGCGCGGGGCCGATGTCGGCGGGGTCGCGGACCTCCTCGCCGTAACCGCCCAGCATCTGGGCGAACTTGTCGTAGTGCACGTCGCCGAGCGTGTTGCCGACCCGTTCGCGTTCCTTGCCGTACTTGGCGGCCTGGCCGTAACGGATCTGGTTCATCGAGGAGTTGTTGCCGACGATGCCGACGAAGGGGAGGTCGTAGCGGACCAGGGTTTCGAAGTCCCAGCCGGTCAGCGAGAAGGCGCCGTCCCCGAAGAGGGCGACGACCTCCTTGTCGGGCCGCGCCTGCTTGGCCGCGAGCACGAAGGGGATGCCGACGCCGAGCGTGCCGAGCGGGCCCGGGTCCATCCAGTGCCCGGGCGACTTGGGCTGGACGACCTGACCGGAGAAGGTGACGATGTCGCCGCCGTCGCCGATGTAGATGGAGTCCTCGGTGAGGAAGTCGTTGATCTCGCTGACCAGACGGTAGGGATGGATCGGCGAGGCGTCCGACTTCAGGTGCGGCAGCCGCTTCTCGATCGCGGTCTGCTCGGCGGCACGCAGCTCGTCGAGCCACGCCTTGCGCTGCGCGGCGCCGCCGTTCCTGTATCCATTAAAAGCGTGCCCCGACGCCGCCTCCGTGACCGACTTCAGGACCAGTCCCGCGTCGCCGACGATGCCGAGGTCGATGTCGCGGTTCTTGCCGACGGTCCGGTAGTCGAGGTCGATCTGGACGACGGTCGCGTCGGGGGAGAGCCGCTTGCCGTAACCCATGCGGAAGTCGAAGGGGGTGCCCACGATCACGATGAGGTCGGCGCCCGAGAAGGCGTAACGGCGGGAGAGCTGGAAGTGGTGCGGGTCGCCGGGCGGGAGGGTGCCGCGGCCGGCGCCGTTCATGTACGCGGGGATGTTCAGGGTGCGCACCAGCTCGACGGCCGCCTCCGTGCCGCGGGTCGTCCACACCTGGCTGCCCAGCAGGATCGCCGGCTTCTCGGCGTGCACGAGCAGGTCGGCGAGTTTTTCGATCGCCTCCGGATCGCCGGCCGAGCGGGTCGAGGCGCGGTAGCGGCCTGCCTTCGGGACGCGGGCTTTGTCGAGCGGGACCTTGGCGTCGAGGACGTCGCGCGGGATCTCCAGGAAGGAGGGGCCGGGCGCACCGTGGTAGCACTCGCGGAACGCCATCGACACCATGTCCGCCGCGCGCGCCGTGTCCGGGACGGTCGCCGCGAACTTGGTGATGGGCGCCATCATGTCGACGTGCGGCAGGTCCTGCAGGGACCCCATCTTGTGCTGCGTCAGCGCTCCCTGACCGCCGATCAGCAGCATCGGTGACTCCGCCCGGAAGGCGTTGGCGACACCGGTGACGGCGTCGGTCGTTCCGGGACCCGCCGTGACGACCGCGCAGCCCGGCTTTCCGGTGATGCGTGCGTAGCCGTCGGCCGCGTGGGCGGCGACCTGCTCGTGGCGTACGTCGACGACTTCTATGCCCTCGTCGACGCAGCCGTCGTAGATGTCGATGATGTGGCCGCCGCACAGGGTGTAGATGCGGTCGACGCCCTCGGCCTTCAGTGCCTTGGCTACGAGATGACCACCGGATATGACGTCCTGGGTGTCGTCGGGCATGGCGAAGTCCTGTCCCTTCGTAGGGGGTTGGAACGGCTCACGCGGTACATTGCATACAGTCGACGAATACTGTATGAAGCTTGTTATCCCGCATCCGGTGGGTGGTGTCCAGGGGGCGTGCGGCACTTTTCGGGGGTCTGGGGGACGCCCCCAGACGACTTGGCAGACAGGAGCCGGGATGGACCTGTACGAACACCAGGCAAGGCAACTCTTCGAGGATCACGGCATCGTGGTGCCGAGGGCCGAGGTCACGGACTCGCCCAAGGAGGCGCGCGAGATCGCCCGCAGGCTGGGCGGACGGGCCGTCGTCAAGGCGCAGGTGAAGACGGGCGGGCGCGGCAAGGCGGGCGGGGTGAAGCTCGCTGCGGATCCCGCGGAGGCGGAACTGACGGCACGCCGGATCCTCGGCATGGACATCAAGGGACACACGGTGGGCACCGTGATGCTGGCCGAACCCATCGACGTCGAGGCGGAGTTCTACGTCTCCTACGTCCTCGACCGCACGGCCGGGGGCTTCCTCGCCATCGCCTCCGCTGAAGGCGGCATGGAGATCGAGGAGGTCGCCGCGACCAGGCCCGAGGCGGTGGTGCGCGTGCCCGTCGACCCGGCCGAGGGTGTCACCTCCGCGAAGGCGGCCGAGATCGCCCGTGCGGCCGGGCTGCCGCAGCAGAGCGTCGACGTCCTCGTACGGCTCTGGCAGGTGCTCGTCCGTGAGGATGCCCTCCTCGTCGAGGTCAACCCCCTCGTGCGCACCCGGCAGGGCCGGATCGTCGCCCTCGACGGCAAGGTCACCCTCGATGACAACGCCGGCTTCCGCCAAGAGCGTTGGGGCGCCGAGGAGGCCCAGCACCACGACGACCCCCTGGAGGCGGCCGCCGCGGCGCTGGGCCTGAACTACGTCAAGCTGGACGGCGAGGTCGGCGTCATCGGCAACGGCGCGGGCCTCGTCATGTCGACGCTCGACGTGGTCGCCGGCTGCGGCGCGCGCCCCGCCGACTTCCTCGACATCGGCGGCGGAGCCTCGGCCCGGATCATGGCCGACGGACTGTCCGTCATCCTGTCCGATCCGGCCGTCAAATCGGTCCTCGTCAACGTCTTCGGCGGGATCACCGCATGCGACACGGTCGCCGAGGGCATCGTGCGGGCCCTGGACACCGTAGAGCTGACCAGGCCGCTGGTCGTGCGCCTCGACGGCAACAACGCGGCTCGGGGCCGCGCGATCCTCGACGAGCGCGCGCATCCCCTCGTGCAACAGGCCACCACCATGGACGGCGCCGCCCGCCGTGCCGCCCGACTCGCCCGGACAGCCTGAGGAGACCGGACATGGCGATCTTCCTGACCAAGGACAGCAAGGTCCTCGTCCAGGGCATGACCGGCGGCGAGGGCATGAAGCACACCCGCCGCATGCTCGCGGCCGGCACGAACGTCGTCGGCGGCGTCAACCCGCGCAAGGCGGGCCACGGTGTCGACTTCGACAACCGTGCCGTCCCCGTCTTCGGCTCCGTCCGCGAGGGCATGGACGCCACCGGGGCCGACGTCACCGTCGTCTTCGTCCCGCCCGCGTTCGCCAAGGCGGCCGTCCTGGAGGCCGCGGACGCCGGCATCGCCCTCGCGGTCGTCATCACCGAGGGCATCCCGGTCCACGACTCCGTCGCCTTCACCTCGTACGCGAAGTCCACGGGCACCCGGATCATCGGCCCCAACTGCCCCGGTCTGATCACCCCGGGACAGTCCAACGCGGGCATCATCCCCGCCGACATCACCAAGCCCGGCCGGATCGGCCTGGTCTCCAAGTCCGGCACGCTCACCTACCAGCTCATGTACGAGCTGCGGGACATCGGCTTCTCCACATGCGTCGGCATCGGCGGCGACCCCGTCGTCGGCACGAGCCACATCGACTGCCTGGCCGCCTTCGAGGCCGACCCGGACACCGAGCTGATCGTGATGATCGGTGAGATCGGCGGCGACGCGGAGGAACGGGCCGCCGCCTACATCCGCGACCACGTCACCAAGCCCGTGGTCGGCTACATCGCCGGCTTCACCGCGCCCGAGGGCAGGACCATGGGGCACGCCGGCGCCATCGTCTCCGGCTCGTCCGGCACCGCCCGCGCGAAGCGGGACGCGCTGGAGGCGGTCGGCGTGAAAGTGGGTGGCACACCGGCCGAAACGGCACGACTGGCACTCGGCGCACTGGCAGACCAGGCGTGACCTCACCCATAGTGGACGGAAGGTGACCGTCGCATGACACGCGGCGTCACCGGCTCCCCCGAACGACGCAGGACGCACGACGTACGACGTACGACGTCCCCGCACGGCAGTGCGAGCCGTGCGGGGGACGCACCCTGTTCCTCGCCCTGTTCCTCTCGCCCGTGCACCGAGAGCGGAGCTCATTCATGGCACCCACCTTCACCCTCAAATCCGGCACGTCCTGGTCCGACGCCTGGCGGCGCGCTCTCGCCGTCGCCCCCGAGGCGTTCCGGGACGACCGTGTCCTCAACCTCTGGAACTCCACCTGGCAGCCGGACGGCCGGTCCCTGCCCGCCACCAGCCCCGTCGACGGCAGTCCCATCGCAGGCCCGCCACGCGTCGGCCGGGACACCGCCCGGCGCGCCGTGCGCGCGGCGCTGGACCAGCACCGCGCCTGGCGGCACACGCCCCTGCCCGAACGCCGGGCCCGGATCGCCGCCACCCTCGACGCCCTGACCGAACACCGGGAACTGCTCGCCCTCCTCCTCGTCTGGGAGATCGGCAAGCCGTGGCGGCTCGCGCAGGCCGATGTGGACCGCGCCATCGACGGCGTGCGCTGGTACGTCGACGGAATCGAAGAGATCATCGGCGACCGGGCTCCGCTGGACGGCCCGGTCTCCAACATCGCGAGCTGGAACTATCCGATGAGCGTGCTCGTCCACGCGATGCTGGTACAGGCGCTGGCGGGCAACGCGGTCATCGCCAAGACCCCGACCGACGGTGGTGTCGCCTGCCTCACCCTGGCCTGCGCGCTCGCCGCACGCGAGGGGGTCCCCGTCACCCTCGTCAGCGGCAGCGGGGGCGAGCTGTCGGAGGCGCTGGTGCGGGCGCCCGAGATCGGCTGCGTGTCCTTCGTCGGCGGCCGCGACACGGGCGCCGCGGTGGCCACGGCCGTCGCCGACCTCGGCAAGCGGCACATCCTGGAACAGGAGGGACTCAACACCTGGGGCATCTGGAACTACTCGGACTGGGACGCGCTCACGGCCGTCATCCCCAAACTCTTCGACTACGGCAAGCAGCGCTGCACCGCGTATCCCCGCTTCGTCGTCCAGCGTGACCTGTTCGACTCCTTCCTCGCGGCCTACTTGCCGGCCGTCCGCACACTCCGGGTCGGCCACCCGCTCGCGGTCGAGCACCCCGGCGACCCCTACCCCGAGCTGGACTTCGGCCCGTTGATCAACGCAGCCAAGGCCAAGGAGCTGACCGACCAGGTCGCCGAGGCGATCGACCGCGGCGCGATCCCGCTGCACCGCGGCGAGGCGGCCGACGCGCGCTTCCTGCCCGGCCAGGACACCTCGGCCTACGTCCAGCCGGTGACACTGCTCAACCCGCCGCGTTCCTCACCGCTGCACCATGCGGAGCCGTTCGGCCCGGTCGACACGATCGTCCTGGTCGACACGGAGGCGGAGCTGCTGGCCGCGATGAACGCGTCCAACGGCGCCCTGGTCGCCACGCTCTCCACCGACGACCGGGCGACCTTCGACCGGCTGGCCCCGCAGATCCGCGCCTTCAAGACCGGCCACGGCAAGCCCCGCTCCCGCGGCGACCGCGACGAGCTGTTCGGCGGCTTCGGCGCGTCCTGGCGCGGCGCGTTCGTGGGCGGCGACCTCCTGGTCCGCGCGGTGACCCAGGGCCCGGCGGGGGAGCGGCTGCCGGGCAACTTCCCCGAGTACCAGCTCATGCCGTGACGGACGCCCGGGTGGCGTCCGCACATGACGGACGCCACCCGGCGATCACCTCGCCGGCCGGCCGGTGGGCGAGACCATGCCTGGGGGCAGCGGCAGATTGAGCCGGATGAGGTTGCTCCCGGCGGCGACGAGTTCCCCACCGCGGCATCCGTCACCGCCGGGTCTGCGCACGAGACCAGGAGCGACCAGGAGCCGGACCGAGCGCGTGATCTTCCGCGGATCGCGCCGGAGGTCCGCACGCGCTGTCGGTCCGGGGGGGGCGACGCCATCCGCACGGAAACGCAGGTGAAGGGCACTCCGAAACCTTGGTATTGTTGTCCCTGTCGCCGCGGGGAACAGCCCCGGTAAGGCGGCGGACACCTCGTCCGGGTGGCGGAATGGCAGACGCGCTAGCTTGAGGTGCTAGTGCCCTTTATCGGGCGTGGGGGTTCAAGTCCCCCCTCGGACACAACGATTGACGATACGGTGACGAGGGCCTCGACCTTAGGGTCGCGGTCCTCGTGGCGTGTTCATAGGTGATCGTGATGCCCAGGGCCTCGTACAGCGGGCCTTTCTTCTCGGCGGCAGCATTCTGGATGCGCTGTGCGATTCTCCAAGACTCTCAGTGATCCGCCGGATCTGTCGGGCGTCGAGCGGGATCTGCCTCTTCCGGGTGACGAAGCGGTGTGCGTCGAGCTTCTTCTGCGCCGCGTCCTTGTCCCGCTGGGCCTCGTTGATCCACTGGGTGACGACAGCGGGGTCGGCTCCGGCGTCGAGGGCTGCTTGGTAGCGGGCGAGCCGCCGCTCGCATTCCTTGATCGCCTGGCGTGCTTGGGCCTGCTCGGGGGTCTGGGGCTCTGCGGTGCTTGCTGCGGCGCTGGCGTGGGTGAGCGCTTCGACGGTGGCGGAGAGCCGGTCCGGGGCGAAGGCGCGGGCGATCCACCGGTCCAGGGCCTGGCACACGATGTCTTCGCGCAGGTAGACGGTGCGCGGGTGGGTCATGTCGGGGTAGAGGGTGGCTTCTTCCTCTTTGAACTCGCAGCGGTAGTAGACGCGGCTGCGGATGGTGGCGGGCTGCATCTTGCGCCCGCACAGGCTCCACCGGACCCGGCCGCGCAGGGCGTAGGGGCGCCCGCCCCGTTTGCCGGCGCGCTCCTGCTGTTCCTGGTTGCGGGCGCGCTGTGTGCGCACGGTGCGGGCGGCATCGAAGAGATCGGGGCTGATGATCGCTTCGTGGGCGGGTTCGTTGGAGTGGCGGTAGGTGCGTGGGCGGTCGGTGACCTGTTCAGCGAGGCCCTGCTTGGCGGCCCGTGGTCGGGGCAGCCGGGCGGCGAGGACCGACCACGGGCAGGAAGACGGAGCCGGACGTGCCCACCGCGGACGAGCCCGAGGAGAACTCTGACAGCCCCGGTCACCGCCAGGGACGGTCGTCAACCGTCCACTCCCGCGCGTGCTAGCCGGATACGGCGGGCCCGGGCGGGATGGACCACAGCGCGGCGCTGGCCGGCTCAAGCTGTACGTGCTGCTGCTGGCGATCGTGACCGCCAGGTTCCTCGGCCCACTGCCAGAGGAAGGCGTCAGGTGTGCCGTGGAACTCCCTGCAGCTAGCCGAGGGGAGGATCTGCCACCGCTGGGAGGGGGGGTGCTGTACGGCGGCTGGTGGGCCACCCGCTCCTTCATGGCGCCGCTCGCCTACGTGGCTGCACCTGGCCCTGTACCGGCTCATGGACCACTACCTGCCCGGCCTGAGCGTGCTGCGCCGCCCCGGCCGGGGAGGTGGCGCAGGGGGACTCGGACCAAGGCGTGGTGGGCCAGGTGGGCTGGTTCCCGCCGAGGGGAGGTACCAGCCCGGCGGCTCCCGCCGTCATGTTCGACGACCCCCACGACCCGTGCCCAGGGTCGGGGAGCTCGTCGGGATTGTGGCCAGGGTCGGTGTGGGTGGCGCGCCACAGATCGGGTCGGCGGCTGGGGGCGGGCTCGCCGTCACCCTGCATGGAGACCGCAGCGGGGCAGATTGACGTCCGGCCGCTGAGCGTCCCCCGAATGGGCGCTGTCGCTTCGACCTCAACGGCCCGTCGTGTGGATGCACGAAGGCGGTGCAGGCGGTGGTGACGCTCAGCCAGACCGCACACCGAGGCGGTAACCTGCCTCCAGGTCGCATCCAACGCCAGCAGCATCGCCGGTGGGGGGAGCGGTGTGAGGCGAGCAGACCCTGGGCCCGGCGCTACCTCCTTCTGAAGGCTGACGGACTGAGATCTCGGGTGTCAGCACGAGACAGTCGTGCTCGCCCCACACCACTCGGAGGACCCGGCCCAAGCCCGGCACATGCATCGCGCCGGGAAGCCGGAGAGGCGGTTGATGCGCGAGCGCTTCAACCGCCGTCACCGTGTATGGAAAAGCAGACACCGAGGATTGACGTCTCGCCAGGAACGTCGTCCGAACGGCTCCGCCTACCGCTCCTGGATCCGGTGCCGCACATAGGCCTTCAGATGCCGCTCCGCGGCGCTCCGATGCCGGTACAGCTGCCGCCAGCTCACCCCCCGCTCGACCGCCAGAGCCTTCATCTGCTCGCCGTACAGCCGGGTGCGGGCGATGAGCCGCGCCTCGTCCGCAGTCACCACGCCGGCCTGCAGCGCCTGCGCCAGCACGGTGAACTCGTCCACCGGCTCGCCCACCTCCTCCAGGAGCATCGTGCCCAGGTCCCTGGGGTGCTCGACCGCCAACTCGGTCTCGCGCAGACAGTGCTGCCGTGCGGCGTACACCAGACGGTGCACGGCCCGGTCAGCGGCCCGGAACAGCTCACGATCCGGCCGTGCACCGTCGACGTCGACGGTGCAGAGCGCCGCGGCGACCCCGGCGAGGGCCTCCTGCTCGACCTCGGCCCGCTCCAGATGAGCGGGTCGCGCCAGCCGGGCGAGCATCCGGCGCAGGACGGGCACAGACATGGCCACCGCGACCACGCCCCAGGGGTCGCCCAGACTCCGGGCGCGCCGGATCACCTCACGCCAGGTCTGCTCGCGCAGTTCCGGTCGTGTGGAGGGGTGGGCGAGGTGGGTGCGGATCAGGTCGACCGGCCAGGCGGCCCGGTCGGGCTCGTCGCACACGAGGCGGGCGGGCATCGTGAGCGGCTCCACCGCTGGACGAGAGCGAGGAACGCCTGCTCCAGCTCCATGAGAGGGGGGGCGGACGGTGCTCGACTGACGGGCGGCGACGGGACGGCGGACTTGGTGATGGTGCTGCATGACGGCACTCCCGAGACGTGGGGGGACAACTTCCGCCGCCACGTCTGTCAGGCCGTCGAACCGCCCCCGGCCCACCGGCAGACCACCCCAGTGGCACGCCCGGACAAATGGACCGGCCTGTACGAGATGCCGCCCACGACCATGCCCAATGGCCTGCCGCACTTTTCGCACGAAGTCCAAGAAATCGAACTAAGAAGAATCCTGCGGCCGAGTCTTGCCACACGTACGCGGCCGAAAGTGTGGTCCGGGCCTGGCTCGCCCATGGACCGGCACTGGCTCTCATACACATCAGCCGACCAGGCCCCTGCTGTTGACGAGGCGGGTCATGCGTTGGTCACCTCGTGCTGCCCGAAACCGTGTTTTTCGAATGTGCCCCGCCCCATGGCAACTCGCGGGCCGCAGTTCTCTATGACTTGGTGTCAGCATGAGCACAGTCGCCTGGTCGTCGGCGCCGCGCCTGCCATGAACCAGTCCACCGCCCCCCGCAAGACGCACGACCACGGCAGCCCGTTGCCGACAACAATCTGGCTTCCGGACGCCGACGAGCCCAACACCGCCCCGATCCCAGGCTGTGGCCTCCCAGTCTGGGCCATCGACAAGGTCCGCACCGACTTCGTCGGGCACCCCGACCACCTGCCTGTGCCGCTGTTGAAGATCGCGATTCGCGACATGCATCCAGGCGTCCACGCCCGCATCCCCGCCACCGCCTTCACCGCGCACCCGGCAACCGAGGACGCCCCCAAGCGCATGCATATCCTCCTGGCCGAACTCCACCCCGATGCGCTCCCCGCCCCCAGCGAATCCACAACCCCGACCGCCGGTGACATGCCCGGTACGACGGAGGACGGCTGGCCCGGCTTCTTCCACCGCGCCCACCGACTCCTCCCTGACGACGGCTACCTGCTCCTGGCCACCCGGCAGCGCCGGGACTCCGGCCGTCTCACCGACCCGCTCGGATCCCTGATCGCCGCCACCCGCACCGCGGGCTTCCGCTACCTGCAGCACATCGTCGTCGCCTACGCCCACCCGGACGGCGACCAACTTGTGCCGGTGCCCCCCTCCGACGCCTCCCCGGGCGTCACCCACTGCGACCTCATCGCCCTCGGCGTCATCCGCCACACGTAGCCCACCGTCCACGAGGAGAAGAGCCCATGACCCCTCCCTTCTCGATCTGGAACACCGCCCCCACATCCGCGCCCAAGCAGCGAAGAACAACTACGTGCCAGGATCGGCCGCCCACCCGGCCAAGATGCTGCCCCGAATCGCCGCCCACGCGATCTCCACCTACACCCGCCCCGGGGACCTCGTTCTCGACCCGATGTGCGGCATCGGCACCACCCTCGTCGAAGCGATCCGGCTTGGCCGCCAGGCCATCGGCACCAAATACGAGTTTCGCTGGGCTGCTTTGGTCGCCGCCAATGTCCAGCACATCGTCACCGGCACCGGGGCCGGCCGAGGCGAGGTCGTCTGCGGCGACGCACGCCGCCTGACCACCCTTATCGGCAAGGAACACCACGGTCGGATTGCCCTGGTCGTCACCTCACCTCCCTACGGCAATTCGGTACACGGTCAGGTCCGCTCCACCAAGGAGACCGGCACTCGCGGTTTGGTCAAGAAGGACCACCGCTACAGCCACGACCCGGCCAACCTCGCCCACGTCTCCACCGACCAGCTGCTGGAAGCGTTCACGGAGATCCTCACCCAGTGCCGAAGGGTTCTTCGGCCCGGCGGGACGGTGGCCGTGACCACCCGCTCGTGGCGCCAGTACGGTGAACTTATCGACCTTCCCTCCGCCGTCCTGGGCGCAGGCAAGGCCGCCAGGCTGACCCCGACAGAACGCTGCGTCGCGCTCCTGGCCGGTATCCGCGACGGCAGGCTGGTCACCCGCCCATCCTTCTTCCAGATGAAGAACGTCCGCGACGCCCGCCGCGCTGGCATCCCCCTTGCCGTCATCCAGCGCGAGGATGTCCTGGTCTTCACTCGCCCCAGCTCACCCCTTGCCGGGTGACTGGCCACGGTTCGCTGTCATGGCCTGCGGCAAGACGCGCGCCTGCTGGTAGAGGCCGGTGAGGGTGCCTGGGGTGCCTGTGAGGCGTGATCCGCCTCGGCTGGTTAGGCCGAGGCCGATCACGGCGTTCCTGGCGCCTTCACAGTTTTGTCAGTAGGCGGTCTTCCAGGTGTTGCTGGCCCAGAGCGCGCCGCCGGTGCTGGCGGACTTGCCCTTGGGGTAGACGACGAGGTTTCCGTCGTCCTGCATGACCGCGTAGGCGCCGGAGTGCCCCCAGGTCTTGGTGGACCACAGGGCCCCGCCGGTGCTGGCGGACTTGCCCTTGGGGTAGACGACGAGGTTGCCGTCGCTCTGCATCATCGCGTAGGCGCCGGAGTGCCCCCAGGTCTTAGTGGACCAGATGGCCGCGCCGTCGCGCTTGCGGTACATGACAAGGTTGCCGTCCCGCTGCATCACCAGGAAGGTGTACTGGCCTTGTGTCCACCAGCCGGGCTTCATGGTCTGCCCGGATGCAACGGTCTGGGGGCGTGCGTACGAGCCGCTGGACCAGAGTGCATTGGCCGGGTCGGTGGTGCCCTGGCGGTAGATGACCAGGTTGCCGTCGTCTTGAATGGTGGCGTAGGCGCCGGGGTTGCCGGAGGTGTTACTGGACCACAGCGCGCCGCCGGTGCCGGGGCCGCCGTCGGCGCTGTAGACGACGAAGTTGCCGTCCGGTTGCATCATTGCGTAGGCGCCGGGGTGACCCCAGGTTCCGCTGGACCACTCGGCCGGGGCGGCGCTGCCGCCCGGTTTGAGGTATGCCACCAGATTGCCGTCGGACTGCATCACCAGTCTCATGCTGGCGCTGGTCAGGCTGTTACCGGGGTTGAGGCGCTGGCCTGGCAGGATGCGGTAGCCCGACGCTGGGGAGGGGGAGATGTGGGGGTCGACGATGTGGATGTTCTCAGTGGCGTCAAGGTAGGCGATGCCGCCGTCGTACTTGTCGACCGCCCATGTCACGTGCCGGTCATCGGTGAGCGGCGCAGTCGGTGCGGGGAGGTCGGCGAGGTCGGTGGTGACCGCCGCATCGGTTTGGACGTCGGTGAGGACCAGTTTCCCGCGGGTGGCATCGTGTTCGACGACGAAGCCTTCACCGAGCTGGGACGGCCCGGAGGGCACAGAGATGTCTTTGCCCGTGGCCAGGTCGTACACGCCGGCCGGGCCTGACGCACCGCATGACCAGTAGATCCAGCGGCCGCCTGCGGTCTGCAGCTCGGTGGGCTTGCACGTCGGACCGGTGGTGATGGTCCGTCCTGGCTGCAGCGTCGACAGGTTGAGCGAGTTGAGGACACCAGCGCTGGAACTGGCGGTCCACAGTGTCTGGCCGGACAGCGCGGAGGCGGTGAGCGATTCGTAGTAGCGCACGTTCGAGCTGTGGTTCATCGTCATGTCGCCCACGAACAACTCCCTGGTGGAGGTGTTGCCGTACAGGACGTAACGGCCGTTGGAGTCCACCAGGCTTCCGCCGGTCTGGGCGCCCGGGGTCATCCTGGAGGTGCTTTTGGGGCCTTGGGTTGTCGCCGAGTCCCCGCTGGTGCCGACCTGCAGCTGTGACATCCGGCCGTCGCCGGAGCCGATCGGCGGTGCGCACGAGCCGGCGACGCCGCAGTTGCTGGGTACCGCAGCGGTCCCGAACGCGGTGTGCGCCCCGTAGGTCGGCTGGGTACCGAGTTGGACGCTGCGCGTGTAGACGCTCGAGGTCCCCTCGATGGTGAGAAGCTGGCCACCGGCCAGCGACAGACCGTTGATGGGCCAGGGCCTGGCGTCGTCGTTGTCCAGGGCGGTAGAGCCCAACGTGCCATCGGAGGCGGGTGCCAGCCGGCGAGCAGCCCAGTCCGCGGGCGACGGACCGCCGACCGCCAGGGCGCCGTCGGCATAGGTTTCGATGATGCCCCGCTCGTGGTCGAGGACCGTGCTGAGCTCTCCGCCGGTCAGCGGCATGGAGTACAGCGGATAACCGAGCGTGTCGTCCGTGGTGCTGGCACCACTGTGTGTCACTGCGTACGCGACGAGCAGCGAGTTCCCGGTGATGCCGATCTGCCGGACCGATGCGGTGTAGCCGGCGGGCAGCGGCGGTGTGGGCACCGTGACTGTGGTTTCAGGTGCTGAGAGGTCCGATCGGTCCAGTAGATGGAGTACTGGGTCTTGGGCGGTGGGGTCGTACCATGCGATGCGGTTAGCGGTGAGCACAGCGAGGGTGCCCTGGCTTACTGGGCCGGAGTTCAGTGGTGCCAGTTGCCCCGAGGCCATGTCGAGCAGTCCCAGCTGGTACTGGCCGTTGGCGCCGTAGATCACTGCGACGGAGTTGGCGTCAGCGGCCCGCAGGGTGCTCACGTACGTCCCGGCGGGCAGTCCGGTGACCGGGGTGTCGACCACCTGTCCGTTCACCAAGGACAGCACGTCATAGGTGGTGCCTGCACCGGTGTGATAGGTGTCGGTGAGCACCCGGGATCCGAAGGTCCCGCGGTAACGCTGCCCACCCGGCAGCGGAATGGTGGACGTCGTGCCGCTGTCCATGTCCTGAAGATGAACGCCACTACTGGTGACGGTGGACACTATGTCCGCACCGGCCCCGGAGTTGCCGACCGCAGGATAGTGAACCCCTGAAACGAGGACGTCCGGGCCTCCCGCGTACTTTGTCCACACGTTTTGGGACTGTCGTTGGTGGAGAAAACCGCCTGGTCCGGCGAAAAGGACGGTGTCCGGGACGGGATCCGGGTTCATCGCCGCCGGAACCACGGTCTCACTCGGGGCGTCCGCTACGGCCATCGGCGCGGCGAACGAGGTGAGCCCTGAGACCAGGGCGGTCGCTGCGGCTACCGTGATGGAGCCGCGTCTGAGGGGGCGTTGGCCCACCTGTTCCTCCTATTGCTGCTGACAGTGTTGAAGGCATGGGCTCATCCGCGCCTGCGCGGTTCTGTGGAGATAGAAGATAGAAGCGTACGGACTGTTGTTCCCATGCGAACGATTGAGATTACACCGGCTCGTCGCAGGCGCGGACGGGCAGATTCATCGGGCGAGGCATTGAGGTAGGCCACCCAGGCGACGCGGGTAAACCCATGGCGACTGTGGGCAAGCACTCGCTGTCGGTGGCGGGCTGCAAGGCTGAACGGCACGAATGGGATGAGCAGCTGCTGCGCGGTCAGGTCTACGGTCACGACCGTGGCGGCGGTTCAGTTCCCGGTCTTGGCCTTCACATTGGCTACGAGTTTTCTGGCGAACCCTACGGCCGGTGCCCCCAGGTCGCTGGAGCGGACGTCGTAGCTGGAGAAGACGATGTCGTGGCCGACCCGGGAGACAACTGTGGTCATTCCGCCGTCGTAGACGGCGGTCGTCATGACGGTCTCGAAGCTTTCGTCTCCCAGTCCAGGCACCGTTTTCGTTATCGCCTTGTACGTCGCGGTCGTGCCGTCGTAGGAGTCTTTGAAGGCAGTGCAGCTCTCCGCGTATTTCTTGAGTCGGGTCATCGCGGTCCATGCGTCGGTGCCGCGGAAGGAGTCGATCTCTTCGGAGTACTCTTCCTGGGAGGAACTACGGAAGTCGGCCTGAGCCCAGGAGGCGAGGCCGGTACCAGCGGCATCAACCCAAGAAGTGCGTTGAAGCAACGTGCAGTCCGTGGAAATGGGTTTTTGCCCCGTGGGGCCGAAGTGGGTTCCGCTGTCGGCCGTCAGGTCCTTGTTGGGCTTGTATTTTTTGGGTAGTACGTTCACAGGGAGTAGGAGGGCTTTGAGGTCTTCTCCAGTCCACACGTTGTGGTCGGGGTCCTCGGATTGGGCCTTGGCCTCCGAGGGGCTGATCCTGTTGGGCGACGGCGAGCAGGAGCACAGGACGAGAGGCAGCATCGCGATGCCTATGACAAATGCCGAGGATCTTTTACGCAACATTGTGACCGTGTCCCATGAGGTGGAGTGGCCGAGGTGGTTGGGGCAGGACAAGGCTGACAATCGCGAGGGCGGGGGAGGCCGGAGAGGGGCGCGTATGCCCACAGCGAGGCGGGCCCCGTCTCTGATGAGTCGGGGGCCCGTCGACGTGGGCGTGGTTCAGCTGAGGTGTGTGTAGGGGGTCTGGTCGTAGTCGAGTGCGCCTACTTCGGATGAGGAGAGCGCGGTGTTGTAGAGCTGGACATTGCTGATGGAGGCGTTGGCGTATTCGCCGTAGGAACCTTGGTAGAGGCGGCGGCCGATCTGGACTGGGCCGGTGGCGGGCCAGGGTGTGCCGCCGAAGGTCTTGGTCGCGGTGAGGACTCCGTTGACGTAGAGGTTGAGGGTGTTGGTGGGACCGTCGTAGACGCCGACGAGGTGGGTCCATACGCCGGTGGTGGCCTTGGAGCCGTAGGCGGCAGTGAAGTTGGTGCTTGTGGTGTCGTCGTTGTGGCGGTTGAAGGCCCATACCTGGGCGCCGGAGGAGTAGTACAGCTGGAAGGCGTTGGCGCTGCCTGCGCTGTCGGACTGGGAGACGAAGGTGGAGTTGTTGGCCAGGCTGTTGAGCTTGACCCAGGCTGAGACGCTGAAGCTGTTGTTGTCGGTGGTCGTGCCGTCGACGGGGTCGGTGTGTGTGCCGGTCTGGAGGGCACTGGAGGTACTTGCGGCGTAGCCGGTGTTGCCGTCCAGGCTGAGGACGGTTCCTTGGCTCGAGTCGTTGGTCCAGGCGGCAGCGCCGTTGAGGGTGGCGTTGTTGGTGCCGACGGAGTCGGTTGCGGTGGTGCCGCTGCCGTCGTTCAGGGGCCAGGCGGCGCTCGCGGAGTTGTAGTAACCGACTGTTACGGGCGAGCCGAAGGTGGCCACGCCATTGGTGTCGGGGGCGGCGCCGGGGTATTCGATGAGTTCGCCGGCGGGCGTGGTCGTGTAGAGGTCGGGGTAGCCGGCGGTGGTTCCGTTGAGGTTTCCGGGCGAGGCGATGGTCGGGTAGTCGCTGGTCGCAAGGGTGACGGGCAGTGTGTTGGCACGGTTGTTGTACCAGGTGCTTGGTGCGCTGGATGTCCAGCTTTGGGCGCTGCTGCCGTTACAGGTGTACAGCTGCAGCTGGGTCCCGGTGGTGGTGGAGGAGTTGGGGTCGTCCACGCACTTGCCCGATTGGGGGTTGACCAGCGAGTTGTTGGAGCCGAGCGTCCACTGTTGGGCGCCGGTGCCGTTGCAGGTCCACAGGTCGATCAGGGTGCCGTTGGCGGTGCCGCTGTGGGTGACGTCCAAGCACTTGCCGAGTACGCGGATCGAACCGTCTGCGGCGGGGGTCCAGGACTGGGCGAGGGAGTTGTTGCAGCTCCAGACCTGGATCTTGTTGCCGTTCTGTGTGGCGGAGTGGTAGTCGTCCGCACACAGGTTGGAGCCGCCGTTGGCGGTCAGGCCGGAGTTCAGTACAGATGAGCTGGGTGCGGTCAGCAACGGGGGCAAGCTGTTGCTGTCAATGGTGAGGGGGAAGGTGTAGATCGTCCCGGTGTTGTTGTCTCGGGCCCAGAGCGTTGGTGTGTTGCTGACGGTGCCCGGCGCGATGAGTGTGAAGTGGGACCAGTCGCCGGTGCCGAGCAGCACGGGCGTGGTGCTGGCGGTGCCGCCGGTGGCGGGGCCGAAGTAGCTGCTGTCCTGCGCTGAGCCTTTGTAGAGCCAGAGTTGTTTGTTCTCGATCGTGATCAGGTCGGGGTAGCCGGTTCCGTAGATGTCGCCGGGGGCGATCATTTGGGTTACCGAGGACCAGTCAGTCTGGTTGTAGGTGGCGCAGTTGGCGGTGTTGTCCGCCGTGGCGAGGCACTGAGGTCTGGCGAGAGGGCCGTAGACGTCCGCGGTGTTGGTGAAGTGCCCGGCGGTTCCTCCGGAGACGGCACCGTCGTTTTTGTAGACATACAGGTTGTGGCTGTTCTCGTTGTACGCGAACAGGTCGTCGATGCCGTCCTGTTTGATGCTGCCGCGGTGGGTGATCAGGTAGTTGTTCCAGACGCTCTTGCCGTCAGGGCTCTGGGAAGCGGTGGAGGCGACGGTGGGGGAATTGCCTGGGTCCGTGTTGCCCGGCAGGAGGGTGAGCTCGCCGCTCTTGGTAGTGCCGAGCAGGTCGGGGACGCCGTCTCCGTTGAGGTCGCCTGCGGCGACCTTTGTGGCTGGGTTCCAGGGGGCGTAGAAGGTGTATGTCGCCGGTAGCGCCTGAGTGTTGCCAGCGTGGTCTTGGGATTCGACGTAGAGGGTGTGGGTGCCCCACGTCGTCGGTTTGAGCGGGATCGACGCGCTGGGTGTGCCGCTGGAGTTGTTGGTCGCGGTGACATAGTCGGGGCAGTTGACTGCTGGCTGTACGTCGAGTGCATAGCAGAAGCGCCAGACGCCGCTGGACAGGCAGGTGCCGCGGGTGCACCCGGTGGGGGTGGGGTCGCTGCTGGTGACAGTGATGCTGCTGGTCTGGCCGGCGTATCCGGTGGGTGTCTGGTTGCTTCCGGAGGGCGGGAACACAGCGCTTGGCGCGGTCACCGCGGCCTGGGAGGGTGGGGTGAGGTCGACGATGAACCCGCACGGACTGCTCCACCCGGAATATAGGGTTCCGTCGTAGGCGCGGACCTGCCATCCGTACTGGTGGCCGTCTTGCACGGATGTTCCGATGTTGGTGCGCACTGTCGTGCCTGAGGCGACGTAGCCGCTGCTCGGTGTTGAGACCGTGGCCGGGTTGCCGCTGCTGTTGGCGGTTTCGTCATCCCAGACGGTGTAGTCGGCCTTGACGTTTTCGCCGCTGACGTTGGAGGTCAGCTTGGCGTTGAGCGTGATGTCGCTGGTGTTGCCGTTCAACGTTGTCTGCCCGAGCCAGCCGCGTGTGCTGCTTCCGCAGTTGGCGCCGGAGGGGTTTTGCGCGTCGGGTGTGGTGGCCTCGCCGGTGGGGGTGTCGGGCGGGATGTCGTAAGTGGTGGTGATGTACGGGTTGGTGGAGTAGCGCATGAAGTCGATGTCGCTGGAGGAGGAGTCCTCGTTGCCGTACAGGCCCACGGTCCAGGTGGAGTCGTTCGCTGCGGCGATGGATGCGATCTTGTCAGTCACCGTGAACTTCACGCTCTGGTCGCCGCAGCTGGTGGGCTGGCTGACGTAGGCGCCGTTGTAGGCGCTGGACGGGCTCTGGGTGCCGATGGTGGAGACCACACTCGGCTGCGTGTCCCAGTACATACCGGAGGAGATGCGCCCGGTCCACTTGAGGGTGAGGGGTGCGGTGTGGGAGCAGCTGTAGGCCTCGGCGTAGGTCTCGCTCAGGTTGAGGTACGCCGTGATGATGTGCATGCTGCTGTTGAGGTTGCTGGTGTTCAGCTCGTAAAAGGTGCGCTCGGCTCCGATGCAGTCGCCGTTGGAGGAGGCGTAGCGCTGGTAGCCGACGCCCTCGCCGAAGCGCTGCGGGTAGTCGTACTCGTGAGAGCTGGCCGATGAGGAGTTGCAGCCCTGCTGGGCCTCGAAGTAGTGGTTGGTGGTCTCGCTCGGGGCGACGCCTGGGTCGATGTACACCGGCCAGTTGGTGCTACTACCGGTGAGCATGGACGAGTCGGGGGTAAGGGTGAGGCCGCTGCTGGTGGTCGTCATGGTCACCGGCGCGACATCGGCCCCCGGCGCAGGACCGTCGGTGGGCGAGGTAGTGGTCGTGGCGTCGTCCATACGCATAAACGCGGTTTGCGGACTGGCCGTTGTGGTGCCGGAGTCCCACATCATGGGGGCGCTGGCTGTGTAGGCGGTGGTTCCGTCCGCCGCGTTTGCGTACATCCCGCCGTCAGCCGAACCGGTCAGGGTGAGTCCGTGGGTGGTGGCTGCCAGGGTCAGCCGGCGCACCTCGGGGTTGGTGGCGGCCGTGGCGTCGTGGACGATCAGCACGTCGCTGAAGCCGCCCTGTTCGGTGATGGTGGCCTCGAGATCGACGCCCGGCAGGACCGATGAGTACAGCGCGGTGTTCCCGTTGACGGTTGGGACCGGCAAGGTGAACGGCACGGAGAGCGAGAGGCTGCGCCCCGCCGGGTCGGTGAGGTTGACGAGAGGCCCGTTGCCGCCACCTGAGAGCGTGACGCCGTTGGGTGTGGCCGCCGTACTGAACGAACCGTCGGAGTTCTTCACCAGTGATGCGTCCACCGGCATCCAGACGTCGTTCTTCATCACTCGCACCGGCTGGACGTACTCGGTGGTTGTGAGCGATCCGTCCGGATTGGCCGTGGTGGTCGATGTCTCGCTGGTCAGTGAGTCGATCGAGACGGGTTTGCCGGTCGACTGGGCTTGCAGGAGGGCACTTTGGGTCGGGTTGCCGGGGGTGGGACCGCGGCTGTCCGCGGCGGCGGTCGGGGCTCCCGCGAAGACCAACGCCACAAGGATCGCCATGACGGCCGGATGGTGCGGCACCGTATGCCATCGCATGCGGTACCGGCGCGTTCTTCCCCCCATGGGAACCCCTTCGAGGTGTGGATCAGGACAGGCGTCGTGTCCTACGAGGCCTCAGTGAGCCGAAGCCACGCGTACGCGGGTGGACTGGACGTATTTCCTGTATGGTCGCCCGACCACGGACGGGCGAGTTGGGTGACAGAAGCGGCCACAGTTCCAGACGGGACCGCCGGCACAGGGTATTGCCGAACTGATGGCCGATCAATAAGGTTCCCCCGATCTAAGATCACTGCGCCATCACAGGTTGCTCATCACTTCTCCTTGAGGCGCTCGGTAAGAGGGGGCGTCGAGGTGGCTTCTGGCCTGCGGTGGTTTGCGACCGTGCGCAGACGGATATGGGGGCGTGGACTTACGGTGGCGACGGCAACCGTCGCCGCTTCCGCGATGGTCGTGCAGATGGCCGTCGCCCAAGGGGTGCCCGAGTACCACTACAAGGGCAAGCTGTGGAGCGCCGGGCCGACCTACAAGACGCCCAGCGTCGGCGGGCATCCCCTGACAAGACGTACCGTCGAACTCCCCAAGAGCGTCCAGCCGCTGCGGACCTACCGGCCGGCCCGCCCGGCGTGGCCGAGCGCCGGCAGCAGCACGGTCGCGCTGATGCGTATGACTCAGTCCTCGAGGTCAGCTTCGAAGCACAAGGCCGGTGGCGAGCCCGCGGCCTCCCCGGTGCGGGCCGGGGCTCTGCCGGTGTGGGTCGGCCCGGCGAAGAAGGCGGGAGCGGGCTCGAGAACGCCGACTTCGGTGCGCGTAAGAATGGCCAGCCATGCTCAGGTCCAGGCGGCCGGAGCCAACGGGATGCTGGTCGGCTTCGGACGCGGCGATGGCGCTCCGTCGTCGGGGCGGGTGGCGATCACCCTGGACTACTCGGCCCTGGACAAGGCATACGGCGGCGGGTGGGCATCCCGCCTGCATCTGGTGTCCGTACCAGGCTGCATCCTGACGACGCCTCAGAAGGCCGCCTGCCGGGTGCGCACCCCGCTCACCTCCGCCAACGACCCGGTCGCCAAGAAACTCACGGCCACTCTCGACCTGCCCGGCGCAACGTCTTCAAGTACTGTCCGCGCGGGGATCCACGCCGACACCACGTCCAGCTCCACCTCGATGGCGCCGATGACCGCCGTCGAGGCGATCTCCGGTACCTCCGGCTCGCAAGGTGACTACACGGCGACCAGCCTGGCCCCTTCGGGCGCCTGGAGCGCGACCGGGACCGGCGCGTTTACCTACTCGTACCCGATCTCCGTGCCGCGCTCGCTCGGCGGATCCGCGCCCGGCGTCGCCCTCTCCTACGACTCCCAGTCCGAGGACGGCGAGACTTCGGCCCGCAATTCACAGTCATCGTGGGTCGGTGACGGCTGGTCGTATTCACCCGGCTTCATCGAGCGGTCCTACAAGCCCTGCAAGCAGGACGGAATCAGCAATTCCAGCGACTTGTGCTGGGGCGGCTGGGCCGCCACCCTCTCTCTCAACGGCCACTCCGGCACCCTGGTTCGCGACGACTCCAGCAACTCGGCCACGCCGACCGCGACTCAGACCTGGCACCTGCAGGGGGACGACGGAACCAAGGTCGAGGAACTCGGCGGGGCGGGCAACGGCCTGTGGAACGGCGAGTACTTCAAGGTCACCACGACGGACGGCACCGCCTACTACTTCGGGCTCAACCACGCCCCCGGGACCACCTCGGACCCGGCCACCAACAGCGCCTGGGGTGAGCCGGTCTACAGCCCCAACTCGCAAGACCCCTGCTACGACTCCAGTCAGGGCAAGAACTCCCAGTGCACCATGGGGTACCGGTTCAACCTCGACTTCGTCGTCGACCCGCACAGCAACGTGCAGCGGTACACCTACGCCACCGAGACGAACTACTACGACCGGGGCGGCGGCCAGGTGGCGGCCTCCGGCGGTTCAGGAACGCTGACCAAGTACATCCGCGGTGGCTACCTGACAGAGATCGACTACGGCTATCAACTGACGGACGAGATTGCCGGGAGCAAGCCCGGCGCGCGCGTTCTGTTCAATACGGCCCAGCGCTGCCAGACCTCGTCGACGTTCACCGACTGCTCGTACTCGAACCTGAACAACTCGACCGCCACCAACTGGCCGGACGTCCCCTATGACCTGAACTGTCCCTCCACGGACGTCACCTCCGGCACCGGATCGAACGTCTGCCTGACAACCGCGCCTTCCTTCTGGTCCACCTACCGGCTGGATTCGATCGTCACGCAGGTCAACGCCGGCGGCACGCTGACGAATGTCGACACCTATCAGCTCAACCAGACCTACTCCGATGCCGGAGGCACGGTCGATCCGGTCACCGGCCAGTCCGGCAAGGACTCGGCCGACCAGGGCGAGTTGCAGTCGGTAATGTGGCTCAGCTCCATCCAGCACACCGGTGACGACACCACCGGCGGTGGCAGCAGCAGCGCGATCACACTGCCGAAGGTCAGCTTCCTCGGTACCGAAATCGACAACCGGGTCGACGGCGGCAGCCAGCCCCCGCTGTTTCACCCGCGGATTTCCTCCATCACCACAGAGACCGGCAAGTCCATCGCCGTCACCTACGACGATCCGGACTGCTCCCGACTGAACAACACGATGCCGTCGGCACCCGACGCCGACACGATGTCCTGCTACAACGTGTACTGGACCACCCCTGGCGGTGTGAACCCGGTCTCCGACTGGTTCAACAAGACCAGGGTCAAGACGGTCGACGTCTCCGACGCCACCGGTGCCGGCTCGCCCATGCAGGTCTCGAACTACACCTACTCCGGACCCGCCTGGCACCGCGACGATTCCGAACTGACCGACGACACCCACCGTACGTGGGACCAGTTCCGCGGCTACCGCACCGTCACCGTCACCACCGGTGCAGCCCCCGATCCGATCACGCAGACGACCACCACGTACCTGCAGGGCATGGACGGCGACCTCCGCGCGGACGGATCCAAGCGCTCGGTCACCGTGACGGACAGTGCGGGCGACAACGTCACCGACAGCGACTGGCTGACTGGGACCCCGCTGGAAGCCGATACCTACTCGCAGGCTAGCGGCAGCGTCGACGCCAAACACATTAATCTCCCGCAGAGTTTCACCACCACCGCGACCCACAGCCGCGGCTCCTCGTTGCCCGCGCTCGTCGCCCGCATGATCAAGACCAGTCAGCAGCGGAACTACGGGCTTCTCTCGAGCGGCATGTGGCGCCAGTCCGAAACAGACACGTCGTACAACAACGCTGCGATGCCCACCACGGTCGACGCCAAGGGCGACGTCAGCGTGGCATCCCAGGAGAAGTGCGCCACCACAAGCTACGCCACCCCGCCCAGCGGCAACTCGATGATGCTCGCCTACCCGGACGAGATCCTCACGGTCGCCGGCCCTTGTGGCACCACACCGAGCGCGAGCAACACAGTCTCTGACAAGCGGGTGTTCTACGACGGCGACGGAACCGTCGCCAACCCCGGAACACTCGGCCACTTGGGCACCACCGGCAACCTGACGGCCACCCAGGTCATCACGGGCTACAGCAGCGGCACTGCCACGTACCGCACGACCCAGGCAACCGCCTATGACAAGTACGGGCGCGCCACCCAGGTCCAGGACGCGGCCGCCAACACCACCAAGACCACCTTCACCCCCACCGCCGGACAGCTGCCGACTCAGGTCGTCTCCACCAACCCGCAGGGCTGGAACACGACCTCCGTCATGGACCCGCTGCGCGGCCTGACGCTGACCAGCACGGACCCCAACGGCCGTGTCACAACCGTCGACTACGACGCACTCGGCCGCCGCACCGCGATGTGGCTACCGGGACGCCCGACCTCACAAAGCGCCAGCAGAACGTTCACCTACGCCGTCAACGGCACGACAGCACCCACCACAGTCACCACCAACACCCTGCGCGACGACGGCAACTACAGCACTGCCATCACCATCTACGACGGCATGCTGC
Organism: Streptomyces cynarae; assembly: GCF_025642135.1. NCBI lineage: Bacteria > Bacillati > Actinomycetota > Actinomycetes > Kitasatosporales > Streptomycetaceae > Streptomyces > Streptomyces cynarae. Next base: position 7,260,754 of record NZ_CP106793.1, read on the forward strand.
AGCCGCGCCAGGAGCAGTCCACCACCGCCAACAACCAGGCCGGACGGCTGATCTCCGACACGTTCTACGACAGCCACGGCTGGGCTCGGAAGGCCAACAACACCTACTACGAGAGCACCACCTCTCCGACCACCACCATGTGGGTCGCTAACGACACCCAGGTGCCCTCGCAGCAGGTCACCGTGCACGACGGACAGGGCCGCACGACCGCCACCCAACTGTGGTCCAAGGGAACGCAGCAGTGGCAGTCCACCATCGCCTACCCGGGCGTCGACCGCACCGACACCACTCCCGCCCAGGGGGGCACGGCGACCTCCGCCTTCACCAACGCCCTCGGCCAGACGACCGCGACCTGGAAGTACGACGACACGGCCACTCCGACCGGCAAGGCATCGGACGCGATCGTCACCAGCTACACGTACACGCCCGCCGGCCAGGTCGCCACGATGAGCGACAATGCGGGCAACACCTGGAGCTACACCTACGACCTGCTGGGCCAAGAGATCAAGCAGACCGACCCGGACACCGGCACCACGACGTTCGACAAGTACGACCAGCTCGGCAACCTGCTGCAGACCACCGACGCGCGCGGCCAGACGCTCTCATACACCTACGACGCGCTGGACCGCAAGACCGCCGAGTACTCCGGCGCCTGGTCCGCGACCCCGGACACGAGCAAGGAACTCGCGTCCTTCAGCTACGACACCTTGGCCAAGGGACACCCCACCTCCTCGACCCGCTACGTGGGCGGCGCAGGCGGAGACGCCTACACCCAGGCCATCACCGGCTACACCACCGACTACCAGCCCACCGGCGCCGCCACCACCATCCCGACATCAACCGGCTTCCCCAGCAACAACACCGGCACCAACTCCAACACCTACAGCGTCAAGTACAGCTACACCCCGATCATGGGACTGCTCTCCGAGACCGACTACGGCGCGGACGGCAGCCTCCCCGCCGAAACCGTCGGCTACGGCTACGACCTGCAGGGCCTGCTCGACGGATTCGGCGGCACCAGCACCTACCTCGACACCACCAACTACACCCCGCTCGGCCAGGTGACCGACACCAGGTGGGGGCTGTACGGAGAACAGGTCGAGCCGACGTTCTCCTACGACGGCGCCACCGGCCGCGTCACGCAATCCAGCGTGAACCTGCAGACCAGCTCCACCTCCGCGCTCGACGTCACCAGCTACCGCTACAACCAGGCCGGAGACGTCACCGCCATCTCCGACAGCCAGTCCGGCGGTACCACGGACACCCAGTGCTTCACCTACGACCAGCTCAACAGATTGACGACGGCGTGGACCGACACGGCGGGCCTGACCTCGGCCGGAGTCGGCAGCACCGGCGGATGCACGACCAGCACCCCAGCAGCGTCGACCATCGGCGGCCCCGCCCCGTACTGGCAGTCCTACAGCTACAACGCGCTCGGCGACCGCACCCAGCAGGTCCAGCACGACACCTCCGGCAACACCGCCAACGACCTCACCCGGACGGCAACCTACCCGGGCAGCGGCACGACCGCCGCCACCCTGCCGAACACCGCCACCCAGATCACCACCACCGGGCCGAACGGCACGGCGACAATGACGCCGCACTACGACGGAGTGGGCAACACCACCGGCCGTACGGTCACCACGACGGGTCCGCTCGTCTCCGGCCTGACCCGCTCGGGCACGAAGCTGTGCGTCGACGACTCCTCGTCCGGCACCACCGACGGCAACAAGATCCAGATCTACACGTGCAACGGCACCAGCGCCCAGCAGTGGACGATGGGCACCGACGGCACGGTTCGCGTGCTCGGTAAATGCCTTGATGTGTCAGGCGGTGGAACGGCCAACGGCACCAAGATCGACCTGTACACCTGCAACGGAGGTGCCGGTCAGCAGTGGAAGGCCGGTGCGAACGGCTCACTGGTCAACCCGGCCTCCGGAAAGTGCCTGGACGATCCGTCGTCCTCGACCACCAACGGCACACAGTTGCAGATCTATACGTGCAACGCGACGTCGGCGCAGCGCTGGACCAACGTGACGATGGGCAATGTCCTGCCCGGCGCCACGCAGTCGTTCGCCTACGACGCCGAGGGCCGCACGGCCTCGGTGACGACTCCGTCCGGCGGCAAGGACCAGTCCACCAGCTATCTCTACGACGCAGGCGGCAGCCTGCTGCTGCAGACGACGCCGACCAGCAAGATCCTCTACCTCTTCGGCGGCGCCGAGCAACTCACCCTCACCACGGGCGCGGGAACAGTCTCCGGCCTGCGCTACTACCCCGGTCCGGACGGCGTCACCGAGGTCCGCTCCTCCGACGGCACTTTGGCCTACAAGGTGTCCAACGTTCAGGGAACGGCGACAACCGAGATCGCCGCCTCCAACCTCGCGGTCACCCGCCGCTACTTCGACCCCTACGGCAACCCCCGCGGCCCCCAGCCCACCGCCTGGGCAGACAACCACGGCTACCTCGGGAAACCCACCGATGCCACCACCGGTCTGGACCTGCTCGGCGCCCGCAACTACGACCCCGTCCAGGGCCGATTCCTGACCGCCGACCCCCTGATGGAGGCTGGCGACCCCAACCAGATGAGCGGCTACTCCTACGCCGCCGACAACCCCGCGAGCAGCAGCGACCCGACTGGTTACGACGACTGGTACAACGACCCGTCGATGAACGTGTGCGTCATCGACTGCGGTAGCAGCGGCACCGATAACTCCGGTGGCGGCACAGGGGGCGGCGGCACCACCTCCTCCAGCGGAGACACCACAGCGGCTCCGGCCGCTGCCCCGGCCTGCAACGTCGCGTCGAAGTTCGGCTGCGATGTCTACAACGCCTACCAGATGGGGCATCACGGGCCGCCAACTTCGGGAAAGCTCAAGGATTTCGTGGCCGGCATGCTCGATGAGGCCCTACAGCAGCTTGAGCAACTCTCGCCGGGCGGGGCGATGATGAACTCCGCACATGACCTGGCGAACGGTATGGCCCCGGGCATTGTGGGCCCGCCGGCGTACGTAGCGCCGCGCCATGCAGTAGCGCACGCCCTGCACGCACACACCAACACGGACGCGTACAAGGCCGGCAAAGCCACGACAGTCATCTTGGAGGTGGCAGCCAGCGGCGGCGATGCCCCTGAGGGAGCCGTCGCGGCCATCGCCGACGCCCGCGACACCCAGGACGCGATCGCAGCCGCGGCCGAGGTCAAGAACGTCATCAGCGAGACCACGGAGGAAGCCACAGCAACCGCCGCAGTTCCCAGCAAGCCCAGCACCGGAGCCTCCGGCAACGGTGAAGGAGGCTGCAGCTTCAGCCCATCGACCCGCGTATTGCTAGCGCAAGGCAAGACCAAGGCGATCGCTGCGGTCAAACCCGGCGACAAGGTAGAAGCCGGAGACCCGACAACCGGCAAACGCCGGGGGCCCCGCACCGTCCAGCACGTATGGATCAATCACGACCACGACCTCCTCGACGTCACGATCCGCACCAAGGACGGCCACACCGCCACCCTTCACACCACGGCCAACCACCCCTTCTGGGACGACACCACCCACAGCTGGGTCCCCGCCGGAAAGCTCCGCCACGGCGACGCCCTCAGCACCGCGACGAACGGCCACGTCTACGTCGCCGCCACCCACACCACACCGGGCACGGCGAATCGCTGGAACCTCACCGTTCAGCAGCTCCACACGTACTATGTGCTGGCGGCCGGCACACCGGTCCTGGTACACAACAGTAACGGCCCTACTATTGCCTGCTCTGTTCCGGCGGCCGGTGGACCAGGCGAGGGAATTCCGCGGTCAGCAGCGAAGGCGCAGGCGCTTTCGGATGCTGGAGTTCCCGAGGGGTCGGATCCCCTGGAGTCGGGGTTCACGCCGTCGACAACGAAAGAATCGCAAGGCGGTAAGCAGTTGTTCGACGAGAACTATCAGCCCATTCATTTCCCCGAGGAGTTCTATCTCACAGGCGATGGGGAAATCGTGGTCTACCAGGACCATTACACAGGTCACAGCTATGGTGCCGGTGGGGTCGGTGATCAGCCTCCCCATGTGCATGTCCGTCCGTACGATGACCAGCGCAACGGGGTAGTCCCTGGCGCCCAGGAGCACTATTACTATGATCCATCCTTGGGTTAGTTTCTTGGACCCCGATAGTCGCATTCGGGATCTCTATGGGAAATTTCCGGAGCGATCTGAGGTGCAACTGCAATCGTTGCACCTCAGGCCTGCGGGTCCGACGATCCTCATGAGGGTGGACCTTCCCACCTTTCCTGAGAAAGTTCCGGCTGCATGGGTTCAAGCTGGCTGTGACACGGTGCAAGCGACGCTAGAATTCCTGGCCGTAGAAGAGGTTAGTGCGTCGCTCCCCCGACTACCCAGGGAAGTCGAGATCTCTGGGCGCTCCCTGGGTGGGCAGATGGCTGCCTTCAAGGTCACTGGCCAGGATATCGATGTGCGGTTCCATGCTGTAGGACGACTGCGCGCTGGGCATGTGAGCGCATACCGCCGCACTGTCTCAGACGATGCTGAAAAAAGTCGGAGGCATTTCTTCCTGGGGGTGGTGGACAGTATGCGCTATCAGGCGATTCCTGATCCGTGGGAGGAGGCATTCCATGGGAAGCTTTGATGAATTTGTCCGTTTTTCTGCAAAGCTATCGGGTGAATGCATCGGACCCAATTCACTTGCTGCGCTGTCCGGCTTCAGCCTGATTTCAGTGCATGTCGGCCCCGACCCGATCGAACTTGTGATGACTTTCGAGTCCCCGAACCCTGATGACGATTCGGAATTGAATGCGGTAAGATTCAGTGTCGTTTTTGAACAGGTAAGTGACTTGGCTATTTGTGGATATGGCTACGAGGGTCCTTCTGAACTGATAACAGAGCCTACCGGCAAACATGTTGCCCGCTTTGGCGGCATGGATTCGTACCTCTCCTTTCGGTTTGGAGCGGTAGGTGTCGCCGGAGTTCGACGCTTCAAAATGGCCTGGGATGCTTGAATTACCTTGCCGCTGTGCCGGCGGTGTGAGAGACCTCTGCGCTGGCAGGAAATGCAGACGACCTCGATCTACGGAAAAGTGGAGAACGAGGAAGGCGGGAAGGCGGCGTTCCTCTCTGTCCGGGGCGACCGCGACCGCGCCTCGATGGGTGATGATTCCGCGCTGACGCTTCGTCGGGATTAGTATCACTGGGTTACGCGCTGTCGCGCCTGTTGAACCGCTCGCTCACGCCTGAGCAGACGCCAGTTCGTCATGCCTGGGCTTGCAGGTCGGTGTCTGTGCTCAGGTGGTATTCGCGGCACGGATGAGGCGGTCTCGGCAGCAGATTCTTGGCATACGCCGACAGGTGTCTCAGAGGAAGAGCTTCCCTTGCGCCACCGCGGCCGTATCGTCAGCGGTCAACTCGCCCCTCGGACACTCCTTATAACGATACGCAAGCGAGGGCCTCGACCTAACGGTCGCGGTCCTTGTTGCGTTGTCGTATGTGATCGTGATGCCCGGGGCGTCGTAGAGGGGTTCCTTCTTGTCAGCGTCGGCGGCTTGGATACGTTGAGCGATGTCTCCGAGTCTCTCAGTAATCTCCGGATCTGATCGGCGGTGAGGGGTGGTTCCTTCTTCCGGGTGACGCTGGGCAGTGCGTCGAGCTTCTTCTGTGCCGCTTCCCTGTCACGTTGTGCGTCGTTGATCCACTGGGTGACGACGGCTGGGTCGGCTCCGGAGTCGAGGGCGGCCTGATAGCGGGCAAGACGCCGCTCGCATTCCTTGAGAGCTTGGCGGGCTCGGGCCTGCTCGGGGGTTTGGGGCTGCGCGACGCTTGCCGCAATGCTGGCCTGGCTGAGTGCGGTGATCGTGGCGGTGAGCCGCTTGGGGGCGGAGGCGCGGGCGATCCATGCATCCAGTGCCCGGCAGACGATGTGATCGAAGAGGGCTGCATCTCGCGTCCGCACAGAGTGCACTTCAGCCGTCCTCGCAGGACGTAGGGCCGCCGGCCGCTTCGCCGGTTGGGGCGTTCCTGCCGCTGGTAGGCGCGGGCGCGCTGTTGCCTTGCGCCACCAGACCATGGTCTTCGAGCGACAGTTCGGGAAGGACCGGGTGAAGCTCGCCTCGGAAGACCGAGCCTTCCTCGCCGCTCTGCTGGTGCCGCTGCCGCGCCAGGTTCTGCGTCGGCTCCGGTTGCTGGTCCAGCCCGACACCGTGCTGCGATGGCACCGCCACCTGATCAAGGAGCGCCATGCCCGCACCTGCCGACCGCAGAGCCGGGCCGCCCGCCCACCATTCGCTCGATCCGCATCCTGATCCTGCGCCTGGTCCGGGAGACCCCTTCGTGGGGCTGCCGCAGGGTGCACGGCGAACTCGCCACCCTCGGCATCAGGGTCGCCGCCTCCACCGTCTGAGAGATCCTCAAGAACGAGGGGATCGACCCCGCGCCCGAACCGGGCCGCCACGACCTGGTCCGACGTCCTGCACTCCCAGGCCGACGCCATCCTGGCCTGCGACTTCAGGCTGACTGTTCAGTCATAGATCCGATTACGCGGGTATGGGCATGCCAAGAGGGGGGTGATTCGTCCGCCGTCGGCGGCGCGACACTCACGTGTTGGGCGCTCCTGTCCGCAGGCCGTCCATGATCAGGTCGAAGAGCCGGGTGGCGCGTGAATGCCAGTCGTCGTGCGGGTCGAGCTGCCACAGACCTGTGATGGCGAGGAGGAAGTCGTCCGCGGTGACTCCGGGCCGGATGGTGCCGGCTTCCTCGTTGGCGCGAAGCAGGCGTTCCGCCGCGGAGGCCACCGGCGTGGGGGACGGCTTCGCCGGGCCGCCCGGTGTGCCGGTCACCTGCCGGAGCGCGTCGGCCAGTCCGGCTTTGGCCATGGCGAACTCGGAGAGCCGGTCCATCCAGGCGCGCAAGGCCTCGTCGGGTGCCCGGGTCACGAGAAGGCGGTCCGCACAGTCCGCGACCTGCTGCATTTCGTGGCGGTAGATTTCGAGGACGAGTGATCCGCGATTGGGGAAGTTGCGATAGAACGTGCCCTGTCCGACGCCGGCCTTCTTGGCGATCGCGCTCAGCGGGGTGTCCGCGCAGTGCGACAGTTCGGCGAGAGCCACTTGCAGGATGCGCTCGCGGTTGCGTTGCGCGTCCGAGCGCCGGGGTGAGTCCTTCTGCTGAGGCACTCGTCCTCCTCGATGGTTCGCGACCGAACCTCGCCCTTGCTAAGCGGACAGCTGTCCGTTAGATTTTCCTGTAGTGGACACCTGTCCGCTTACGTTCACCATAGCTGTGGACGCGACACTGCGGCAGTCGCCAACTGCCACTGTTCGGTCCGAGAATCCGCACGCTTGCTTCGCCTTCATGGTGCACGCCCGCACGATGCACTTTCCGCGCGCCCGGCACTCCGGCTGCCGACCCTCTCCCGTCTGTCCTGGAAAACGCGAAAGAAGCACCCCATGGCCTTATCGACGTCCAGTGTCATCACCTTGAAGATCAACGGCGAGAAGTACACACTGCCTGTCGACCACCGCACCACCCTGCTCGACGCGCTGCGCGAGCGTCTCGATCTCATCGGCACCAAGAAGGGCTGTGACCAGGGGCAATGCGGCGCCTGCACCGTTCTGCTCGACGGGCGCCGGGCCGTCGCCTGCCTGCAACTGGCCGTCGCGGCCGAGGGCCGCGAGATCACCACCATCGAAGGCGTGGCCGACGGTGAGCGGTTGCACCCCGTTCAGCAGGCGTTCTTGGATCTGGACGGTTTCCAGTGCGGCTACTGCACTCCCGGACAGATCTGTTCGGCAATCGGGGTGATCGAGGAACACGCGGCGGGCTGGCCCAGTGCCGTCACCGAAGACGTCCGTCCCGAAGCGGGGCCACCGGCCCTGACCACCGACGAGATCCGGGAGCGGATGAGCGGCAACCTGTGCCGCTGCGGCGCGTACGTCTCGATCGTCGAGGCGGTGGCCCGCGCGGCGGAATCCCGGACGGGCGAGGGACGCGTGAACCCCGCAGCGGGTCCGAAGGAGGCCGTGGTATGAGGGAGTTCGGCTATCAGCGGGCGTCCGACGTCGCCGGCGCCGTCGCACTGCTCGGCGCCGATCCGGACGCACGCTTCCTCGGCGGCGGCACCAACCTCGTCGACCTCATGAAGTCCGGTGCCGAGCGACCCGCCCGGCTCATCGACATCCGTGAACTCCCGCTCGATCAGATCGAGACGACGCCCGAGGGCGGTCTGCGCGTCGGCGCGACCGTCACCAACGGGGACCTGGCCGCCCACCCCGAGATCCGGCGCCGCTACCCGGCGCTCGCGCAGGCGGTGCTGGCAGGCGCCTCTGGGCAACTGCGCAACATGGCCACGGTCGGTGGGAATCTGCTGCAGCGCACCCGCTGCGGCTACTTCACCGACGTCACCAAACCCTGCAACAAGCGTGTACCCGGCAGCGGTTGCCCCGCTATCGAAGGTGAGCATCACAACCACGCGATCCTGGGCGCCTCCGACCGCTGCGTGGCCGTACACCCCTCGGACATGGCCGTGGCCCTGACCGCATTCGACGCCGTCGTGGCGTACGAAACCGCCGACGGGCCCGGCGAGGTGTCACTCGCCGAGTTCTACCTGCCTGTCGGCGGCACCCCGCACCTGGAGACGGCCCTACCCCCGGGCGCGCTGATCACCGGCGTCACCCTGCCGCCCTCCCCGGTCGCTGCGCGCTCGCGTTACCGGAAGGTACGCGAACGGGCTTCGTACGCCTTTGCGATCGGATCGATCGCCGCCGCGCTGGACGTGCGGGACGGCGCCGTGCACGACGTGCGCCTCGCCTTCGGGGCCGTCGCGTCGCGGCCCTGGCGGGCCCGGACGGCCGAGCGGGTACTGACCGGGGCACCGGCCGGTCCCGAGACGTTCGCCGCCGCCGCGGACGCCGAACTGGCGGCGGCGAAGCCGCTGCCTCACAACGGATACAAGGTCACCCTGCTGCGCAACCTCGTCGTGGCCGTCCTGTCCGAACTCGCCGAGGAGACCGCCCGATGACCACCGCGACACCCCGCACTACGGCGGCGAAGGGCTCCGTCGGCACCGCGCACACCCGTGTGGAGGGTCGCGAGAAGGTCACCGGCGCTGCCCGCTACGCCGGAGAGATCCCCTTCGCGGGCCTCGCCCACGGCTGGCTCGTGCTGTCCACCGTCGCCCGGGGCCGCATCCGGTCGATCGAGACCGAGCCCGTTCTCGCGATGCCGGGCGTTCTCACCGTGCTGCACCATCACAACGCCCCGCGCCTCGACACCGACTACGTCGGCATGCTTGGAGCCCCGGACCCAACCGTGGCCGTCTTCCAGCACGACCGGGTACCGTACCTCGGCTGGCCGGTCGGTCTGGTCGTCGCCGAGACCTCCGAGCAGGCGAGGGAGGCCGCCGAGGCGCTCGTGGTGCACTACGAGCAGGAGCCGCACGACATCGCGTTCTCCGCGGACCGCCCGGACGCCTACGCGGTGGACGGCCATATGCCGGGGGTGGCGGAAAAGGGCGACCTGGACGCGGAACTCGCCGCGTCCGCCTTCGTCGTGGACGAGGAATACACCACGCCCGAAGAACACCACGGCATGATGGAGCCGCACGCGGCGGCGGCCCGCTGGGACGGCGGCCGGCTCGAGGTGGTCGACTCCAACCAGGGCACCACCTGGGTCGCGTCCGAGTTGGCGAACCTGTTCTCGCTCGACCCGGAGTCGGTGCGAGTACGGTCGGAACACGTCGGCGGCGGTTTCGGCAGCAAGGGCGTCCGCGCACACCAGGTGGCCGCCGTGATGGCCGCGACCGTCCTCCAGCGTCCGGTCCGGGTCGTCATGACACGCCGGCAGATGTTCTCCCTCACCGGCTACCGAAGCCCCACGACGCAGCGGATCAGGCTCGGCGCCGACGCCGACGGGCGGCTGCGCGCGCTGGAGCACCGTTCCTTGAGCCTCACGTCGACCGTGCACCAGTTCGTCGAGCCGTGTGCCGGCGTGGCCAGGGTGATGTACGACGCCGACGCCCACCACACGGCCAACCGGGTGGTGCGGCTCGACCTGCCGACGCCGACGTTCATGCGCGCGCCGGGTGAGGCACCGGGGTCGTTCGCCGTGGAGTCGGCGCTCGACGAACTCGCCGAGAAGTGCGGGATCGACCCCATCACGCTGCGGATGCGCAACGAGCCCGAGCGGGGTCCCGTCTCCGGGCTGCCGTTCAGCAGCCGCAATCTGCTCGCCTGTTTCCGGGAGGGCGCCCGCAGGTTCGGCTGGGCGGACCGGGACCCGCGCCCCGGCCTGCGCCGCGACGGGCGCTGGCTGCTCGGTACCGGCACGGCGGCGGCGTCCTTCCCCGCTGGAGCCATGCCGTCCACGGCGGCCGTGACGGCCGAGGCCGACGGAACCTTCACCGTACGGATCAACGCGGCGGACATCGGAACGGGCGCCAGGACCGCACTCACCCTGGTCGCCGCCGACGCGCTGGGGACGGAACCGGACCGCGTCCACGTACGCATCGGGGACAGCGATTTCGGGCCGGCTGGGATCGCCGGCGGTTCGATGGGCACCCGTTCCTGGTCCTGGGCCGTCACGGCCGCGGCCGGGGAACTGCGGGAGCGGCTCGTGCCGGGCGCCGACATCCCCCCGGAGGGCATCACCGTACGGTCGGACACCACCGAGGCCCTCGCAGCCCTCGCGCAGAAGGAACGGCACTCCTTCGGAGCGCAGTTCGCCGAGGTCGCTGTGGACCCCGCCACCGGCGAGGTGCGCGTGCGCCGCATGCTCGGAATTTTCGCGGCGGGCCGGATCATCAACCCGCTGACGGCCCGTAACCAGTTCCTCGGAGGAATGGTCTGGGGCCTCTCCATGGCCCTGCACGAGGAGGCGGTCCGGGACCGGGCCTCGGGTGGCCACTACGCCGCCGACCTCGCGGGCTACCACGTCGCCGTCAACGCCGACGTGCCGCACATCGAGGCGGACTGGATCGACGACCCGGACCCCGACGACCCGGTCGGGATCAAGGGCATCGGCGAGGTCGGCATTGTGGGTGCCGCGGCGGCGGTCGCCAACGCGGTCTGGCACGCGACGGGGACCCGCCACCGGAACCTGCCCATCCGGCCTGACCGCGTCCTCATGGCGGGCCGGAATGCTTGACATCGCCTCCGAGCTGAACGGTTGGATGGAGGAGGGACGGGACTTCGCCGTCGCCACCGTCGTGGCCGTCGGCGGCAGCGCTCCCCGGGGTCCCGGGGCCGCCCTGGCGGTCGACAGCGCCGGCGCGGTCATCGGCTCGGTCTCCGGCGGCTGCGTGGAAGGAGCGGTGTACGACCTGTGCGTCCAGGCGCTCGAGGACGGCGAAACCGTCCTCGAGCGGTTCGGCTACAGCGACGAGGACGCCTTCGCCGTCGGGCTGACCTGCGGCGGGGTCATCGACGTGATGATCACGCCGGTCCGCGCGGACGCGCCCGCCGCGGCGGTGTTCCGGCAGGCGTTGTCGGCCGCCGTCCGGGGCGAGCCGGTCGCCGTCGTCCGGGTCGCCCGGGGCCCGGCCGCCTCCTCGGTGCGGCCCTGCTCGTACGCCCGGACGGAACGCACGAAGGCGGGCTCGGTGGTCACCCGGAGCTGGACCGGACGGCGGCGGCCGAGGCCCGGGCCATGCTGGACACCGGGCGCACCGGCACGGTCGGTCTCTCCGAGGACGGTTCGCGCTGCCCCGGCGGTCTCACGCTGCTCGTAGAGGCGAACGTACCGCCGCCCCGCATGATCGTCTTCGGCGCGATCGACTTCGCCGCGGCGCTCGTACGCGCGGGCAAGTTCCTCGGCTACCACGTGACCGTGTGCGACGCCCGCCCCGTCTTCGCCACCCGGGCCCGCTTCCCCGAGGCCGACGACATCGTCGTCGACTGGCCGGACCGCTACCTGCGGCGCACGGCGACGGACGGACGCACGGCCCTGTGCGTGCTCACCCACGACGCCAAGTTCGACGTCCCTCTGCTGGAGTCGGCCCTGCGGATGCCGGTCGCGTTCGTCGGCGCGATGGGCTCACGCCGCACCCATGAGGACCGCACCCGGCGGCTGCGTGAAGCCGGCCTGAGCGATCATGAACTGGCCCGGCTGAGGTCGCCGATCGGCCTGGACCTCGGCGCCCGTACGCCCGAGGAGACCGCGCTGTCCATCGCGGCGGAGATCGTCGCGACCCGGCGCGGAGGGACGGGTGTCCCCCTGACTGATTCCAAGACGACGATCCACCACGACGGACCACGTGCCGCGTAGGGGGAGGCGGACCCACGGCACGGGCTCGCCCTCCTCCGCCACCGCATCCCGGTCTTCCGGCCGAGGGGCTCGGCAGCCGACCGGTGCTGCTTCGGCCGAAGCCGGCCTGCGCCCGACCGTCAGGGTTCGGTCCGACGTGGATGCGCGGAAGCTCCGCGATGGCCATCGGGCAGTGGCGCCGGATCAGTGAGACCGGTCGATGGGATCGGTGTTGGCGCCGCAGAGGACGACGGCGAGCGTCTCGTAGGGGTCGGTGCGGGTGCCGAATATGACGTCCGATCTGGTCGGGCGGCATGCGTGTACTCGTGGAGGAGGCCGCCGAGCCGGTCGCGTCGACGGACGTCGAGGCAGCCGAGTCTTTCCGTTCCGGTGATTGGTCCGGGAAGCGGCCGCAGGGGAGCTGCGCGGCGCAGAGTGCGGTGAGGCCGATGCTGATCGTAGATCGACTCCAACTCCCCGAGCACGTGGAGCAGGTGGGCTTGGTTCCAGTTCAAGGTGCGGTCGAGGAACTCGTGGCGGCAGGTCTGCACTCAGCGGTCTGGGCGGCCAGCTCGGGTCCGTAGGCGTGCCGGCCAAAACATCGGTGAAGGTGCCCCGGTGGCCGACGCGCAGCCGGACATCACGAGCATGGTCGTCGGCATCACCAAGTCGGTATCACCAAGCAGATGCTCGCCGAACAGCCCCCCAACGACGGACACCGCCGGAACATCCTCAACCCGGACTTCCCCCGGTCACTGGTCAGCCGGTCGGCGGTCGCCTTCCCGTCTTCGTGGGCGGGCAGTGCGTCGGCCAGCCGAGCATGGGACCAGTCACGGTCCAGTGGCAGAGCCGAATGCTGCTGCCACGTGAAGCTCACGATCAGTTCGAGCATGACGGCTGCACCAAGCACGTCATGCACAACCACGAGCGCTGAGAATCCTCGGAGTCTGCCGTGATCGTCGACGACCCCCTGATGACGGCGTTCCTCTTGAAGAACCTGATGCCGCGCAACCGCATCGGCCAGGGCGGATGAGAATTCCGGCAAGGACAGGTCCCCGTGCGAGGCACGCCCCCGTATGCCGAAGCGAGTTGATGGCTCCGCATGGTCGAAGGGCGAACACGGTGGGTGAAGGGGCGCGGTGACCATCCGGTGACCGCCTCGCCGTTGCTGCCTCGCTGCAGTCGGAACCCCGCCTGCCTGCGGCTCGCCGGCCGCCGCTGCCTCGCCCGGCCGGCAGTGGCCTTCGGCCGGCTGGTGTCACGCATCTTCCGTGATGTGTCTCACCCTGCGCTCGCCCGGAGTCTTTTGCCCGGTCAGCGCAGTGAGCCCGGCGCGTGGCAGGAATGGTCAACAGCCCGTCATTGTGGACGGTCCTCCGCTGGGAACAGGCTGTCACCATGAGACAACGACGTGTTGTTATCGTGGTCTATCCCGGTGCCCAGACCCTGGACATCAGCGGACCGCTCGAAGTCTTCGACACGGTGAACCGACTGATGGCCGAGCAGGCAAGCGCCTACCGTCTGCAGTGCGTTTCCCCTGATTCCCCGTCAGTGGCCACCTCTGCGGGTCTCGTCGTGCAGACCGACCCCCTGGACGCTGCGGAGGGGGCGATCGACACCCTCATCGTGCCCGGTGGACCGGGCCTCAAAGAGACTTTGACGGATACGTCCTTCGTCACGTGGATCAGGCGCGCCGCGGCACGGTCCCGACGCGTGGCCTCCGTGTGCGGCGGGGCCTTCCTGCTGGCGGAGGCCGGTCTCCTCGACGGACGACGGGCCACCACACACTGGGCCTTCGGGGAGCAGATGGCGCGTCGCTACCCCGAGGTGACGGTTGATCCCGAGCCGATCTACGTCCGGGACGGCCCCTACATCACCTCGGCGGGCGTGTCCACCGGTATCGACATGGCCCTGGCCCTGGTGGAGGACGACCTGGGAGCGGCGTGCGCCCTGGAGGCGGCGAAGTACCTGGTGCTGTACTTCAAACGGCCCGGTGGCCAGACGCAGTTCAGCATGGTTCTTGACACACAGCTGACCGATCAGGAGCCGATCCGGTCCCTTCAGGGCTGGATCCAGGAGAACCTCCATCGCACGCTGCCGGTGTCCGAACTCGCCGAACGCGCGAATATGAGTCCACGTCACTTCGCCCGTGTCTTCGCGCAGGCGGTGGGGATGACACCGGGTCAGTACGTACGGCGATTACGTATCGCCCGGGCCCGTCAACTCCTGGAGGCGACCGATCTCTCGGTGCGCCAGATCTCGAGCCGCTGCGGATTCACCGCAATCGAGACGTTCCTGCGCGCATTCGCCGCCGTCGTCGGTCTCACCCCCGCACAGTATCGGCACCACTTCCAGTTGCGGACGCACTCCGGCCCGGCCGTCGAGCCGCCATGGGCGGAACGGAGGTCGGCATGACGTGCCGGATGCGTCTCGTGGACTACGTCGCGGGCGAACTGGAGCGGATCGGTGTCCGGTATGTGTTCGGCGTGGGTGGAGCCAACATCGAGGACCTGTACGAAGCGGTGCACCGTGCCCCCGGCCGCATCCGCGGTGTCGTGGCCAAACACGAGTTCTCCGCGGTCACCATGGCGGACGGGTATGCCCGGACCACCGCGCGCCTCGGCGTCGTCGCAGCCACGTCAGGGGGCGGTGCGATGAACCTGGTTCCGGGACTGGCGGAGGCCCACGCCTCGCGCATCCCGGTACTGGCCCTGGTGGGACAGCCGCCCACCTTTCAGGAGGGTCGGGGCGCCTTCCAGGACTCCAGCGGCAAGGCGGGCTCCTTCGACGCCCTGGACGTCTTCGCACCCGTCTCACGCTTCTGCGCCCGGGTGACCGAACCCGACGAGATCCCCGGGCTGCTGGCCCGCGCGATCACCGTGGCGCAGACCGAGCCCCGGGGCCCCGCCGTGCTGCTCCTGCCCAAGGACGCCCAGCAGGGACGTCTCGAGGTGCCGGCGGTCACCGGGTCCGCGGTACCCGCGAACACCGGAGCACCCGCGAGTGCCGCGCGAACCTCGGGAAAACGCACGGCGGCGCACACACCCCTCGCGGCGAGAGGAGCGGGCAGGGCGGCGCAGCCGGCAGGGACGCCTCACGCGCCCGTCGGCCCGCAGCCGGATCCCGCCAGCCTCGGCGAGGCGGTCGGCGTGCTGGAGGAAGCCTCCCACGTCATGGTGATCGCCGGCGAAGGCGTGGCCGGGGCGAGGGCGCGCGAGGAACTGGCCGGTCTGGTGCGGCACCTGGGCGCCTGCGTGGCTGTGTCCCCGGACGCCAAGGACGTCTACGACAACCGCAGTCCCCGGTTCGTGGGCGTGGCGGGGGTCATGGGCCATCCCGAGGTCGAGGACTGCTTGCGCCGCGCCGACGCCTGCCTGCTGGTGGGTACGCGTCTGCCCGTCCTGGCTCGGGGAGGACTGGAGTCGCTGCTCACCGGGATGCCCGTGGTCTGCGTCGGTCCGGAGCCGCCCTTCGTTCCGGGAATCCCGCTGCTCGGGCCGGTGGCGGACACTCTGCGGACGCTGGAGCGCCACCTGTCACCGCGGCCACCGGCCTGCGCGGCCCATCACCCGCCGTCCCTCCTGCGCCCTGCTCGGGATTCCGGTCCGACCCCCGGCTACACCTCGGTGATCGGCGCGATCGCCGAGGCGCTGCCACAGGACGCCCATGTCTTCGTGGACGCGGGCAACGTGGGGGCCGCCGCCATCCACGCTCTGCCGGCCCCCCGTGACGGACGCTTCGTCGTGGCGGTGGGCATGGGAGGCATGGGCTACACCTTCGGCGCCGGGACAGGCGCCGCGTTGGCCACGGGCCGACGGACGTACGTGGTGGCCGGTGACGGCGCGTTCTTCATGCACGGCATGGAGGTGCACACCGCCATCGAGTACGGCGCGCCGGTCACCTTCGTCATCCTGAACAACAACGCGCACGCCATGTGCGTCACGCGCGAGGAGTTCTTCCAAGGCGGCGCCCGCCTCGAGAACGTCTTTCACCCGTCCCGCATAGCAGCCGGCGCGTCGGCGATGTTCCCCAGGCTGCGCGTCGCCTCGGCCGGCAACCCGGCACAGCTGCGATCCGCGTTGCTGCACAGCAACGACTGCGGGGGACCGGCCCTGGTGGCCGTGGACCTCGACCACCGCGAGACACCACCGTTCCAGCCGTTCCTGACCGCCTCCGCAGCCGGTCCGGGCGCCGCCGACGCGCCCGGACACCGGCCGATCCATGACGAGGAGAAGAACACCCATGACCGACCGATCCACGTTGGCTGACATCCCGGGCCTCGTGCGGGTGGAGAACACCAGCCCGGAGGAACTGGCCGCCCGCTGCCTGGAGATGACCTCGGACGTCTACCCGCACCAGCAGGTCTACGGCGAGTACTGCACCATCCAGGAGTACGTCGACTGCCCGCCGGAGGCGACGTACGACTATCTCAGCCGCGGCCACCACCTCGAGGAGTGGACGTGCAGCCTGCGGGGGTTCGAGCCCGCGGGCGCACCGGGGCTGTGGTCGGGTCACGACCTGCTGGAGAAAGGCACCCGGATCTACTGCCGGACGGAGGCCCACCCCGGCGCGATGACCGTCGACTACCACTGTGCCTGGGACCAGGGCGACGAGCTGTGGATGGTCTACCTGATGAGGGTGGTTCCGGCCGCCCTCGTCCTCGGCCGCTCCGGATCGTTGATCACCTGGACCAACTGCCGCCACCCGTACTACCGCCGCAATCCTCACCCGGACCTGGCACCGCACCCCGACCGGCGCTGGGTGGGTGAGTACTGGGACCTGTTCTACGCCGGTCACACCCTCGAAATGCACAATCTCAAGGCGATTCTCGAGCACCGGCACCGCAACGGTCTTCCCGTCAGCACCTCCCCGGCCAAGCAGGTGGCCCGATGACGTCAGTGAGTCTGACCGACGTCTCCACCTACCTGCCCGGCGATCCCGTACCCGCCGACTTCTTCACCCAGCACCCGGCGGCGGAGGACAAGCTGCGCCACAGCCCCATGTTCAAGGTCCCCCCGGCACGCCACCACGTGGCCCCCGGCGAGACCAACGCGGACATGATCGAGCGTGCCGTCCAGCCGCTGATCGAACGACAAGGCCGCGCGGCGATCCGCCGCGTCGACGTCCTGCTCGTGCACAGCCAACTGCCGGACCAGCCCTTCGTGGGCGCCGGCACCGAAGTGGCGCGCCGGCTGGGTCTGGCGCCCCGGTGGCTGATCGATGTGGCCAACGCCGGCTGTGCCTCCTTCGTGCACATGCTCGACCTGGCTCGGCAGATCCTGCTCCACGGCGACGCCCGCACGGCCCTGATCTGCAACGCACAGAGCGCCGCGGGCCAGTTGTTCACGCAGTCGCAGGTGCGCGGTCTGTCCCAGGCCGCCATCCCGGGCGACGGCTGCGGAGTCGGCTATGTGACAACCTCCGCACACGCCCCTGTCCTCGGGATCCAGAGTCGGCACATCGCCGCCCATGCCGGCGACATGACCATGGTGCGCCACGACGGGCGCAAGTACTGGGAGGCCGGTGAAGCCCAAGTCCACATCGGCTTCACCGAGAGCGGAGTCACCAACGTGCTTCAGCGGGGCAACCGCCTGGTGCCGCAGGTCGTACGAGACCTGTTCCGTCGCCTGGGAGGGAAGACCACCGACATCGACTCCCTGATCACCAACCAGCCCAACCGCACCTTCTTGCGCAACTGGCGTGACGCCCTGGGCCTGCCCGTCGAACGCCACCCCGACACCTTCGACCGGTGCGGCAACCTCTTCGGCGCCGCGATGCCCATCACACTCGACGACGCGATCCGCTCCCAGCGGATCCGGGAGGGCGACCTGGTGGTGCTGGCCGGATTCGCCCACGCCGGGGACTACGCGGGCGCCGCCGCGATCCGCTGGGGGCAGGGACGGTGACCGCGGTGTTCCCGTCCCCGCGCCTGCTGGGACTCAACGAAAGCCCTTACCCACCGCTGCCGTCCGTGCGGAAGGCGATCCGGGCGACCGCCGACCGGGCCCACCGGTACCCACCGTTCCACCCCGACCGACTGGCCCGGCGGATCGCCGGCTGGTGCGGTGTGGACGGCGACGCCGTCGCGGTCGGCAGCGGCTCGGTGGGCGTGGCGCTCCAACTCCTCCAGGCCGTGGTCCGGCCGGGCGACCGCATGGTGTACGCCTGGCCCGGGTTCGACGCCTATCCGATGCTGGCCACCATGGCGGGCGCCGAGCCGGTTCCAGTGCCACTGCTGCCCGACGGGCGACAGAACCTGGCAGCCCTGGCCGGGGCGATCGACGCGACCACCAGCGTGGTGGTGGTCTGCAATCCGCACAACCCGACAGGCAGCCTCGTCACCGCGTCTGAGCTCGCTGAGTTCCTCGCCCGCGTACCGGAGCGTGTCACCGTGCTGCTGGACGAGGCGTACATCGAGTTCGTGCGCCATCCCGCCGCTCCCGACAGCCTCCCCCTGCTGGCCGGTCGGCCGAACCTCCTCGTGCTGCGGACCTTCTCCAAGGCCTATGGACTGGCCGCGCTGCGGGTGGGCTACGGCCTGGGCGACCCCCGTCTGGTGGCACGCATACGGGAGCAGCAACTGCCCTACGGCATCAACGCGGTTGCCGCCGCCGCGGTCGAGGCCACGTTGGAGGCCGGCGAGGAGCTCACCGCACGCGTGGACGACGTCATCTGCGAACGGGAACGCCTGCACCGCCGGCTCGCGAGGTACGGGCTGCCCGTCCTGCCCAGCCAAGCCAACTTCCTCTGGCTCGCCGCCGGGCCGGACACCGGCACCGACCGGACGGTGCACGCGCTCAACACCGCGCGGATCCACATCCGTCACTGGCCCGCGGAGGGCATACGGCTGACGGTCGGCCGTCCGGAGGACGGGGATGCGGTGCTGTCCGTCCTGGCGCCGGCGGGAAGCGGCCCGGACCGGTGAGCGGGTGACCGCGCGTCGCCGTCGGCGTGCGGATCAGCGTCGAGGCCCGTGAATTCGGCAGCGACACCGCGGAGTTCATCGCGGTCGGTCGGGTGCTCACCGGGACAGTGTCGGAGGCACTGCCACCGGGTGCCGTCGCCGTCGTGCGCGAACCGAGCACGGCCGACCGGCTCGCGGGAAGCGAGGGCTGCGTCGAGCGGGTCGAGGTCTTCCTCGGCGAGCAGCGTCTCGTGCTCGACCTGGTGGGTCTGGCACACGTTGACGCAGTAGGCACCTGCGGGTGGTGCCGGCACAGCCGGCTTCGGCTGGGACCGTCGGCGAGGCGGACCTCTGACCGTGCTCGTACGGGTTCCGGCCGAGCGGCGTGCGCACGGCGCGATCGCCGAGCCGCGGCCTGGGTGGGCAGCCCTTGCGCTGCCCACCCAGGCCGGAGGGTGGCCGTGGGATCAGTCGCCCTCTTCGGCGAGGGCCGCCAGTTCACGCTCCACGGTGCGCTGGTGCTCCACTGCCTCCTCGCGTGCCTTCCGCGGGCTCCAACGGCCGGCCATGACGAAGATGAACGGCAGGAAGAACACTTGTCCGGCCACACAGATCAGCCACCAGGTGCGCCACTGTTCCGGCCCCTGGGCCGCGGCGCTCTTCACCTGGGGTCCGTAGCGTTGCAGCAGCGCCAACTGCGGCTGGGCCTTGCGCACGGTGGCGAGATCGTCGGCCCCGACCTCTCGCATCGCCCGAGCGGTCAGCGCGGGCGGGACCGCGGTCGGAGGGTACGCCTCGAGTTCGGCGAAAAGCCGCGGGTGCGCGTCGATGACGGCCAGAGCGGGGACGGCCTGGACGCTCGCGGCCTTCACCTGGGCACCATGCTCGACCAGTGGCGTGGCCGACGTGACCACGACCGGGACGAACGCTGTGGAGATCGCGACCACCGCCCGGATGATCCATCCCCACACGGCCAGGCCGGTCGCCGTGGCGGCCGGGTTGTGTTTCTCGACGGTCTCGGTGAAGCTCGCCATCCAGGGTGCGTAGGTGACGCCGGTGAACACACCGATGGCGACGAACAGTGCGGCAAAGGTGTAGTAACCGGTGCGCTGCTCTGTGGCGTGCAGGGCGAAGAGCGTGGTGACCGCGATCGAACCGACGGCTCCGGCGGCCATGAACGGCTTGCGCACCTTCAGCTTGTCGGAGACCAGCCCGGCCGCCACCAGCGCGACCGCGTTGGCCGCCCAGTACCAGTTGGCCAGCCCGTTGGTGCGCTGCTCGCTGTAGCCGAAGGTCGCGGCGAAATAGACGACGAAGTTTCCCACGGCGCCGAAGTAGAGCAGGAGGAAGAGGCTGACAGCGGTGGCCGAGCCGACGACGTCCAGCCGCAGCATCTGCCGCCAGTGACCCTCTGCCGCGGTCCTCGGATTCATGCCCTTGGCCCGCGCTTCGACCAGCGCACGGTCGCGGAGGCTGACCATGATCTGATCACGCAGCCGGGGCGACAGCTCGCGCAGCCCCACAAGCGCCAGAACGAAGACGGCAAGCCCGGCCCAGCCGGAGTAGCGCAGCTCGTCCTGCCAGCCGGCGAAGGACAGGGTGCTGCTGGTGACGACGGTGACGACCAGGCTCCCGATGACCGGGCCCATGGTCCAGTAGCCCATTGCGGTGGCTCGGCCGAGTTGTGGGGAGAAGTCCCGGATCAGTGCCGGCGTGGCCACGAGCACGATGCCCTCGATGAAGCTGAGGCAGGCGAAGAGCACCAGGTAGGTGCCCTTGTCCGGGGCGTTGGGCAGGGCGAGGAGGCTGAGCAGGGCGGCGATGAGAAGACCGTAGACCACCATGTTGGCCCGGCCCCAGCGGTCGGCGAGGCCCGCCACGAGCGAGGCGAACGCGCCGACCGCGTTGCCGATGACGGATACCCACACGAAATAGCTGTAGGTCATGTGGAAGTGCGTGATGATCGACGTGGCGACCGCGTACTGCACGTAGAGGGCGTAGTACAGGACCACGGTGGTCAACACCACGATCGCCAGGTACGCCAGGCGGTGTGAGGTGACGGGGTAGTGGTTCAACTCGCGACGCCACAGCCGGGCGGCGCGGCCGTCTGTTTCCGGCGTGCCGGTGTCGGTCGGTTCTAGTTGCGTGTCGTCGGGCGAAGCGGGCATGGCAGTCATGCGGCGGCTCCTGGTTTGGGCCCGAGGGCCCGGTGCGGTGGGTGCGGGCAGTG
The DNA here is from genome assembly GCF_025642135.1 of Streptomyces cynarae. Taxonomy (NCBI): domain Bacteria; kingdom Bacillati; phylum Actinomycetota; class Actinomycetes; order Kitasatosporales; family Streptomycetaceae; genus Streptomyces; species Streptomyces cynarae. The sequence continues at coordinate 7,282,109 of NZ_CP106793.1, forward strand.
CACGTCTTGCGGCGCGGCGAGGCGCGAGCGCTGTTCGGCCTGGTGGGCCGAATCCCGGGTCTCTGTGTTCGAGGGAGGTGTGCGCAGAGGCTAGTACCGACCAGTCGGTACGGCCTAGAGGTGCGTACGGGGATGCCGAAACGTGACCTTGTGCCCGGGGAGACGCGGGGGATCCGGTCACGCCGGGACCTCTGAGGGGGCCGATGCATCATCCGGCCTGTTTCAGGCGCACGTTCGTACTCGTGGAGGGTCCCACCGGGCGATCTCGTCGGCGGATCTGAACACGCTCGCCGGGTCAGGCTCGAGGAGATCCCACTGGCCCTGGCGCCGCTGCAGTCGCCACGAGCCGCCGCCGGCCCCGCTGAGATGGATCCCCGGGCCGGCGTCCACTCGGTTGCGGTTCTCCTCGCAGGAGCTTTCACGGCTCGGGCGTTGCAAGAGGTCACCGTGGGATGGGCTCGCATCACCAGCTTTGTCGAGTGATCAATCAGTGGGTCACCTGGACACCTTTGCGTCGCGCGCGAGTGATCGTGAGTTCCGTCCCCGCGCGGAGCGCACGGAGGCGGAACTCGGACACCGCAGTTGTGCCGCTGTCAGACGGCGCGACTACCGGACCCAGCCGGAGTAGACACCACCGGACTTGTAGGACCGGCCTGCTGGGCATGTGGCGTAGGAGCCGCGCCGGTCACCCGCCCAGCGGTGTGGGCCGAAGTAACGGGTGTTTCCGGAACAGTTGACGTACCCCCAGTACTGCCAGTTGGGACCGTTGCCGTCGCACCATCCACCGGCCCATTTCGTGCCGGCCTTGTGGTAGGGGTGGCACTTCCCGAGCCAGCTGCCGGCCGGCTTCGTGGTGCCGCTGCTGGTGTTCGGAGCTGCCGGAGACAGGGTTCCGTCGAGTGATGTCCTCGTCGCGCCGAGTGGGTTGCCTGCCACTGCCGAGGTTGCGGCCGACGTGAGTGGCTGATGAGCCTGTGCCGGGCTGGAGAGGGCAACTCCTGCCCCGAATGTGAAAGCGGCGATTGCGCCTGCGGCGGCGATGCTGTTGCGTGCCTTCAAGGTTCACCTTCCTTGCCATGGTGTGGCGGCGCGCGACCGGCGCCGCTCGCTTGCATCACCGAGGTTGCAAGCCGCGATCTGCGTAGCCGAGCGGCTGAGCAGATTTGGGGTGATTGCGGGACGTCCCAGCCTGCGTTCTGCGGAAACTCTCGACGAAGTGACGTTCTCCTGGGACGCCCGGACCTTCACCCGTCCGAGGACGAGCAGGCCGGCGGTCCAGTGGCGACACCGACACGGGCGGCCTCGACGGACGACGTCGCCTTCACCGGCGGCGCCGGCCCCCGCCTGCACCACCTGGGCGTGGTCACCCGCGAATCCCACCAAGTCGTGCGCACCGCCGACCTGTTCGGCTCGATCGGTCGGCAGCACCACATGGAACGCGGGCCCGGCCGGCACGGCGTCTTCCAACGCCTTCTACCTCTGCCTCGTGACCCCGACGGCCACCGGATGGAGATCTACACCTCCGACTACCACACCGGCGACCCCGACCACGAGACCTACCGCTGGAACGTCCACGAGGGCCGCCGCCGCGACTTCTGGGGAACAATGCGTCATCGCGTGCCGTGTGCCGTGCGCCGTGCGCCTCGATCTTCGATCCATCGAATTCGCCCGGCCTGCCATCGGCCTCGTGTCAGCGGAGGGCGGCGATGGCCGTGCGATAGAGGACATCCTCGGCGCGGTCCCACGACCAGCCGTTCTCGACCACCAGCGTGCGCCAACCTGTGGGGCCGAACCAGAACCACAAAAGGTCCGCTGTCTCGTCCACCGGGAACGACGGTGGTGGGTCCAAGGAGTGCAAGTGTCGGGCCGCGGCGTACAGCGCGTCCCGGTAGGCCGCGGTCGCGCGCTCCCACAGGACCTCCCCGTTTTCGTGAACGGGTAGTGCCTTGTGGATCGCCTCGTGCACCGTGAACTGACCCTCGTTGCCCACACGAGTGCCATGGGCGAGCGCCTGCAAGACCGACTCCGAGGTCTGCAGGGCCAGTAGTCCCGTCATCGCCTGCTCGTAACCGGAGGAGACCACGCCCTGATCGACGATGTGGTCCAGGATGTCGCCCTTGCTCCCGACGCTGGCGAAGACGGTCTTCGCCGCGACACCGGCGGCCGAAGCGATGTCCGCGACGGTGACCCGCCCGTAGCCACGCTCGGCGAACAGCTCGGTGGCCCGCCGGAGGATCAGTTCGCGCGTTCGCGCAGCCGCCTGCTCGCGCAACGGGGAGGCATAGGGGCGCTTGGAGGGCATGGGGTCATCTTAATGCGCGTCACTTCATTGCAGGCCTATTCATTAGGTACCATGTAACCTCAATTTGGGGTGAGAGGCATGGACGCAATGGGAATGGACGCCACGGAGCTGGCCCACGGACTTTTCCGGATCCTCGAGACGGGAGATCCCGCACTGGCCGTCGACGTGGTGGGCGAAGACTTCCACAACCGCGAAGCGGCCGTCTCACCCCCGGCCTGCGCGCTTCCCGGACCGGCGGGAGTCCTCGCCTCCGGGGCTTGGATGCGGTCGGCGTTCAGCGACCTGCGTTTCCCCGTCCTCGGCATCGTCGCCCACGACCACCAGGTCTGGGTCCGGCTGCGTATGCAGGGCCGCCACACCGGCGCGTTCGTCCGATTCCGCGATGGTGTCCTCGACCAGGCCATACCCCCCACGGGGCGTGAAATCGACTTCGAACAGATCCACGTGCTCGACCTCCGCGATGGCAAGGTGGCGGGTCATGAGGCGGTGCGCGACGACATCGCCATGCTGGGTCAGCTCGGCGTCTTTCCGCCCGCTCCGGCCACTGCGCTGAGCATGCTCGCCTGGCGGGTGACGGGACGAGCGGCTCGCGCGGCCGCCCGTGTCACGGCCCAGGCGGCCGAGGCGGCCGCCCTGCTGCGGGACGACCGCAACTGAGCGGCTGAGCCGTTGAGCTGGGCGTGGTCAATGGGTGAAGAGGACGTGTGTCCCTTCAGCTCCGTTCCTGTCCGGACCGGGGCAGGTGCCCTCGAGGAGGGCCGCTCGTCATCGCCGAGTACTTGTGTGCCGCCGGGTTTTCGCCGGGGGCTCGACTCACCGCCGCCGACGCGGACCGGCGGTGGTGGTGTGGACCGAGGAGCGGCGCTGTCACCGGGTGTCGTCATTGCGGCCCGGGTCGTTGGGGTGGGGTCCGAGCGTGGTGACGGTGAGCGTCATCCACGGGCGCAGCGGCAGGGTGCCCAGGACCTTCTCGTGGAGCTCGCCCTCGTCGTCGGCCCGCCAGATGCCGATGCTGCGCAGCTCTCCGACCGGGCGCCACAGCCGCGCGAGATTGCCGGTGGCGGCCAGTTCCCGGGCTCGGACGGCTTCGGCGGCTCGCCGCCGGTCGATCTCGTCCTGGCTGGTGCCATCAGGGATGGTCGTGGTGATTTCGACCAGGAACTCTCGCATCGTCCTACTCCGCTCTGTGAGGCGTCCGGCCAGAACCGGAACGCCGAAGGTGGTGGTCGTGGGCCGTGTCGTCGGCGGGCCAGTGGGTGGCCTGGCTGGTTCTACCGGCGGGCGGCCGCGCGTCGGAAGAACCGATGTACGCCTGGATCGGCCGGTCTGCCAGGCGTCGACGGCGGGATTGCGCGGCCACCGCGGGCCGACGGTCCCGACCGGGCACACCGTGATCGTCGGCCATGTGGTACGGCCTGGAGGGCACCGTCGAAGAGTCCGGCATGGACGACCTGCGTCGGCAATTCGACGTCAACGTGTTCGGCGCGCCGGGCTGTTGCCGATCGGAAACCCGGGGGCGGCCGTTGCCGAGGTGTACGCGTTGGCTGACACCGCGCAGCAGCTGGTTGGCCGCGGTTGACAGCACGACGATGAGGGCGGCCAGCCGCAGGCCGTCGTGGAAGCCCCCGGCGTCGGTTTCGCTTTGTGAGGGGTGTCCCGCGCGGGCCCTGGTGCCGGTGTGGTGGGGTCAGTACCGGGCGCCGGTGGGGGCCGGGATGGCGTCGAGGTCTGCCAGGTCGGCCGGAGAGAGCTGGACGTCTGCGGCGCCCGCGTTGTCGGCGAGGTATTTCGGGGTCTTGGTGCCGGGGATGGGGACGACGTGCGGGCCCTGGGCGACGAGCCAGGCGAGGGCGACCTGCGCAGGAGTGGCGCCGATCCGTTCGGCGACTTCACTGACCTTGGTTGCGATGTCGAGGTTGGCTTGCAGGTTGTCCTGCTGGAAGCGCGGCAGTCGCCGTCGCTGGTCGTTCTGGGGCAGTTCGTCGAAGGAGGCGAAGCGGCCGGCGAGGAAGCCGCGGCCCAGCGGAGAGTACGGCAGGAGGCCGATGCCGTGCTGCTCGCAGTAGGGCAGGACCTCGGCCTGGACGTCGCGGGTCCACAGGGAGAACTCGGACTGCACCGTGGTGACCGGGTGGATGGCCTGGGCGCGCTTGATCTGCTCCACGCTCACCTCCGACAGGCCGATGTGCCGGGCCTTGCCGGCCGCGACCGCCTCTGCCAGGGCGCCCCAGGTCTCCTCGATCGGGACCTCGGGGTCGACGCGGTGGAGCTGGTAGAGGTCGACATGGTCGGTGCCCAGGCGGCGCAGGCTTGCGTCGATGGCGGCACGGACGTGCTCGGGTCGGCCGTTGGGCTTGACCAGCGGGGAACCGCCGGGACCGCCGGTGGGGTCGATGCACTCCATGCCGACTTTGGTGGCGATCACCGCGCGGTCGCGGTGGCCGGCCAGGGCCCGGCCGACGAGTTCCTCGTTGGTGTAGGGACCGTAGACGTCGGCGGTGTCGATCAAGGTCACGCCCAGGTCCAGGGCCTGGTGGACGACGGACACAGAGGTGGATTCGTCGCGGGGGGTGGCCATGTCGTAGGCGAAGCTCATCCCCATGGCGCCCAGGCCGATGACGCCGACCTGCGGTCCGTGGGTGCCGAGGGTGGTGGTACGCATGCTGTGTTCTGCCTTCGTAGCGGATCAGAGGACTGCCACGACCGATGCCGCAACTGGTCGACCGGTCGACTATCTGCAACGTAAGCGGCAGGGCCGGGGGAGTCAAAGGCCAGGAGGACTTGTGCCGGGACCTGATTCCTCGCAGTTGATAGGTCCGGGCTCCCAGTGCACGTCGGTGCGGTGATGGCCCCGATCGGCGTGTGAGATCCGTGCCCGTCGCCGCGGCGCCGAGCACTTTCGTCACCCAGGCCGCGACCTCGCCCTCGGCTGTCAATCCACACAGCTCGAAGCCCCCGGTCACGGCCCTCGTCGTCTACTACGCCGGCGTCGCAAGTCCCGACCCTCTTTTCGACACGCTCGGCACCCGACACACCCCCCGAATCTGTCGTCCAGAACACCGGCCCGGACTGGCTGAGCCAGGCGGGCGACAGGAGGGCTGGCTTGCATCGGCCCCGCCCCGCGTCACCACAGTCTGACGGCGTGCCGGGTCAGCGAGCGCGGCCCGGTAGGGGGCCGAGGTCCCGGCTTCGTCGGTGCGCAGCAGGACGGTGCCCACCATGACCGCCACTGCCCCTGTCGCAAGCGCTTCGGCGACGGTGTCCGGTGTTGCAATGCCACCTGCGGCGACAAGGGGCACAGACACCTCCCTCCGAACCGCGCTCAACAGGTCGGGCAGGGCACAGCGGGGGGCATGCGCTGCGGGGTCGACGTGCCTGAGTGACCTTCCGGATCGCATCGTCGAACGGGCACATGATCCGTCGGCGGCGCAACCCGTTGACCGGGCTGGAGCGCAGGGAGAAGGGGGCCGTGCCGCCGTGCGGCCCGGCCCCGTGGGCCGACGTTCACAGGGCGAGGAGTTGCCAGTCCTGGTTGGCGCCGCCGGTCGTGGGCCACTGGATGACCTGGGCGCCGTCGGCGGTCGAGGCGTTGGCGACGTCGGCGCACCATCCGGTGCGGACGTTGACGAGCCGGTAGTAGCCGCTGGTGGTGGAGGGGACGAGCTTCCACCACTGGTTGTCGCTGGCGGTGTCGGTCCACTGGTCGAGGTTCGCGCCCTGGGCGGAGCCGCCGGGGCTGTCCAGGACCTTGCCGCTCTTGACGTTGACCAGCCGGTGGGAGCCGTCGGTGTTCGGCATGAGGTTCCACTGCTGGTTGGTGCCGCCCGTCGAGGGCCACTGGATGACCTGGGCACCGTCGGCGATCGAGGCGTTGGCGACGTCCATCACCTTGCCGCTGCCTCGGTTGACCAGCTTGTAGGTGCCCAGGTCCGCGGAGAAGGGCCGCTCGTACACCTCCAGGTTGCGGATGGACGCCCACGCACCGGAGGGCAGCCCGGTGACGGTGACGCGGACGTACCGTGCCTGGGCCCGGAACACGGCCACCTGGACCTGGCTCGTGCTGGTGGTGGCGGTGTTGTCGACGAGGGTGGCCCAGGTGGTGTTGTCGGTGGAGCCCTCGATCTTGTACCGGTAGTCGGTCTTGTCCAGCTCCCAGGCGATGCGGGTGCCGGTGAGGGAGCGGGTCGAGCCGAGGTCGACCTTGAGCCAGTGGCCGGTGCTGCCGTCGTTGGCGCACCAGCGGGTGGCGGTGGATCCGTCGACCGCCTTGGCGGCGGTGTTGCCCTTGGAGGTCTCCTCGCTGTCGGCGGAGGCGGTCTTGCCGGCGGCGATGTCGGCGGGCTGCACGGAGCGGTCCAGGGTGACGCCGACGACGCTGTCCTGCGGGTGGGTCGTGCGGTCGATGCCGGTGATGGTGACCCGGCCGTCGGCGCCGGCGGTGTAGGAGAGGTTGCTGCCGGAGCGCACGTCGAAGACGCGGGTGACCTGGGCGTCGCCGATCGGCGGGGTGGTGAAGGCGGTGCCGCTGTAGCCGGGCAGCAGGTGGACGTAGAAGGTGTTGTCCTTGCAGGTGAAGCCGTACTGGCCGTCGACCGGATTCCACGGGCCGCCGCGCGTCCCGTAGATCGACTGGCCGCAGGCGGCCATGAAGGAGCCGATCTGCCGCAAAAGGCTCGCCTGGGCGTCGGAGACGGTGCCGTGGCGGTCCGGGCCGACGTTGACCATCGCGGTGATGTTCCGCACCCAGCAGTTGACCAGGATGTTCATGGCGGTGCTGTAACTCATCACCTTGCCGTCGGAGTTGTAGCCCCAGGTGGTGCCGACGGGGAAGACCTTCTCGACGAGCTTGCCGGTGCGGATGGCCCCGGAGGGCACGGAGCCGCCCTCGTCGCTGGCGTAGTCGCCCATCCAGCCGGAGCGCGAGGTGGCGACGATGTCGGGCTGGTGCTTGCGCACCATGCCCATCAGGCCGAGCGGCTTGCCACCGGCGTCGGTCTCGCCATAGGTGGCGTCCACCGGCCACTGGTTGGCCGGGTCCCGGTACTGGCCGGGTTCCCAGAAGAACGCGCCGTCGGCGTCGGTGCCCTGTTCCGCGATCCAGCCGCCGTCCCACCACAGGTCGTCGATGACGCCGTACTGAGTGACCAGTTCCTTGATGGACTCGTACACCTCGGTCTTCATGATCCGCGCGTTCTCCTTGTGCGCGGGATCGGTCGTGTAGTTCCAGGGGTTGGGCGCGCAGTTCGTGCCGTACACGTCGTAGTAGCCGGGGTAGCGCCAGTCGATCGGCGAGTAGTACAGGCCCACCTTCAACCCGGCCGCCCGTACCGCCGCGACGTAGTCCTTCACGAAGTCCCGGTTCAGCGGGGCCTGTCCGGAGTTCCAACTGTTGGGGTGGTTCAGCGGCCACAGGGCGAAACCGTCGTGGTGACGCGTGGTCAGCGTCACGTACTTGGCGCCGAAGTCCTTCGCCAACTGCGCCCAGGCCGCCGGGTCGTAGGCGTCCGCGGTGAACTGCTCGCTGGTGGCGTCGGTGACGTACTTCTGGTAGTCCGCCGGGGTGATGGGCGCATTGTGCATCCACCACTCGCCCTTGGCCGGGCCCGAGTACACGCCCCAGTGGATGAACATGCCCAGCTTGGCGTCCTGCAGCCACTGGATCTTGGAGTCGGGCTGCTGCTCGACGCCCATGTCGGTCTGCGGGATCCGCAGGGGAGGGAGCGGCAGTGGGGCGGTGGTCGCGGCGTACGCGGGCGTCGCCACCGAGACGGTTCCTACCGCGGCGGCCGTCGTCATGGCCGCCATGCCGACGAGAACCGATCTGCGCGAGATGGATTCGGGCACCTCTGGTTCCTCCTGTTCGATCCTACTGAAGCCCGCCCGGTGTCGGCGACCTTGAGCCTGACGGCAGCACGGGTCCGGCCGGTGGGTCCGAGGCCGGGGGAGCTGGCTGCCTGCCCCGTTCCGGATCCAAGACATCGGATGGATTAACAACTGTCTGCCACGTGTCTGTCTAGGTCTTTGACACGCATTTCTCGCAGGCGGTCCGTGATGACGGCAAAATGCACAGGTGGGTGGCGCGGTGCACATCGGATGTCTGGATAGCCACCAGACTCCGCGAACTCACGATCGGATCGGCCCGAAGCATTGACGAGGCTCCTGTCATGGCCCTACCGTGCTCCAGCAGAAACGCACAGGTTCCAACATTTTCCTAGGCTCCCTCAAAGGGAGAGCCACCCGCCTGTGCCGAGCCGAATCCAGCGCCGGCCCCTTCCTCACGCGCCGGCCTTCCACGGAGGAACCCCATGCTCCGTCCCTGACCTTCCCCACCAGCACCACCATGGACCTGCCGTGGTACCCGCAGATCGCCGTCGACACGGCGGCCGGAACGGTCACCGGCGTGGGCGGCGGCCCCTACTACAACCTCGTCGCCCGGCACAGCGGCAGGTGCGTCGACGTCTCGGACAACTCCGCCGCCGACGGCGCGGTCGTCCTCCAGTGGGACTGCGGCACCGGCCTCAACCAGCAGTGGCGGCTCAGCGACGCCGGCGGCGGCTACGTCCAGGTCATCGCCGAGCACAGCGGCAAGTGCATGGACGTCTCGGGTGCGTCCACCGCGGACGGGGCCGACGTGAACCAGTACCGCTGCAACGGCGGCACCAACCAGCAGTGGCTGCTGCAGGACCAGGGCAACGGCTACTACCACCTCGTCGCCCGACACAGCGGCAAGTGCCTGGACGTGAAGGACGGGTCCACCGCCAACGGTACGCGCCTCATCCAGTGGCCCTGCGGCACCGGCGGCAACCAGCAGTTCCAGAAGCGCAACGCCTGACCACGCCGAACCCTGCCCGGCGCTCCACCCCGGCGCGGCGCCAAAGCCGCCGTCGGCGCGGGAACCGGCAACGGCACGCTGATCGACCAGTGGTCCGACAACGGCGGCAGCAACCAGCGGTGGACCCTGGCCCTGAACAGCGACCACGTTCACCATCCGGGAGAGCACGGACCCGCCGAAGGGCTGACCGGACAGGACGAGAGCCCCGGGTGCCAGGGGACACCCGGGGCGAGGAAGGTCAGGCGACGGTTCCCGTCACCGAGCCTCCGTTCTTCGTCACGCGGTACGTCACGGTGGCGCCGCTCCAGAAGTGGAAGACGAGCGTCGCCTGGGTGTCGTCACGCAGCGCGTTGAGGAAGTCCGAGGTGAGGAGGAGACCGTTGTTGGGGTAGTCGGGGCTGAACGAGGCGTTGAACTCCTGGTAGGGAGTCCAGTTGACCGGGCCGGCGTTGCTGCCGTCGGCGTACCTGGCCTCCATGGTGGCCAGCTGGTCACCGCGGTACTGGGTGGGGATGGTGAGACCGCTGGTGTCGCCGGTCGCGTTGGAGAGCACCGGCCTGTCATACGTGGTCACGAAGATCTTCCAGGGCAGGCCCCGGGAGAAGCGGGCCTCGATCGTCGCATTGATCCCGTAGGCGCGGTCGCCCGCGAGCCGGGTCAGCGCGGTGGCGGTGAGCGTGAGCTGGTTGCCGGAGACGGTGTAGTCCCGGTCCCGGACGAGCTTTGTGCTGCCCTGCCAAACACCCTCGAAGTTGGTGCCGTTCGGGTTGAGGGTGAGTGTCCTGGCGGTGATCGCACTCGACTTCGCCAGGAAGACACGGTCCGAGGAGGCGGTCCCCGAGCGGGTGGTCCAGCTCGACTTGATCTGGTCGATCAGCTCGGGCTCACGCCACTGCAGCGTGGAGCGGTTCAGGAAGTTGTACGCGTCCCACAAGGCCGTGGTCACCCCTGAGATGCGGGCCTCGTAGCCGAACATCTCGAAGTACTTCAGTGCCTCGCCACGTTCGACACGCGGCGCGGGTTGGAGGTAATCGGGGTACTTCAACAGGCCGTACTCGCCCATGTAGACGGGGATTCCCTTGGAGACGAGGGTGTCGCGGATCCGGGCGAAGTTGTCGGTCATGTCCTTCTGCGCGGTGGCGTCAAACTGGGTGCCGCCGGCGATGTTCACGCTGAACGGGTACCAGCTGTAGTAGTGCACGGTGGCCACGAGGTTGGGGTCGTTCAGCGACTTCATCTCGCTCACCAGGGCGTCCAGGAAGACCTGGCCGGAATTGGTGTGCAGGCTGGGCAGGACGAGCAGACGGGTCGCGTTGTTGCCGCCGGACTGCCGCACCACGGTGTGGAACGCGGTGTTCAGTTCGTCGTTGTACTGGATGCCCTGGGCGTCGGTGGTGTTGTTGAACTGCGGCTCGTTGTTGCTCTCGAAGAGGAGGCTCTTCGGTGAGTCCTTGAACTCGGCCGCGATCTGGGTCCACGTGGCCTTGAAGCGGGCCAGGACGTTGTCGTGGTTGGTGGGCATGTCGGCGATCCACTGCCACGAATCGTGATGGACGTTGATCACGACGTAGAGACCGTCGGACAGGGCCCAGTCGACCACCTGCTTGACGCGGCTCATCCATGTCGCGTCGATCGCGTAGGGGGCGGTGGAGGACTGGTGGCCGCTCCAGGTGACGGGGATGCGGACGCTGCGGAAGCCCTGGGACTTGATGGTGTCGAACAGCGCCTTGGTGGCCGGTGGGTTGCCCCAGGACGTCTCGTCGGGGATGGCGTCCAGGGTGTTGCCCAGGTTCCAGCTGGGCTGCATTGCGGCCACCGCGCTCATCGGACTGAGCTCGATGTTCTTCGTCGCCGCGGACGGGTCCTTGTGGGACGGTACGGCGAACGCGGTGGTGCCGGTCAGCCCTATCGCGGTGACCAGCGCCAGCAGCAGGCCGAGCAGCCGGCCCAGGCCGCTTCTGCGCCGGCCGGTGGGGTGGTGCGTTCCCTTCATCTCTGACCTCTCTGTGTTGGCCGAGCGGGGTTCCGCCCGTGTGTGTGTGGGGGATGGAGCGGCAGGCAGTAGAGGGGGAGGGCGGGTCGTCTTCGGAAGGCGACGTGGTGCCTCGGCTCGCGGCGCCGCTTCAGAGGCCGAGCGGCTCGTAGTCGAACCAGTCGAAGTGGACCGTCCCGGCCGCGGCGTACAGGCCGATGACCCGGCCGGTGAATCCGCCGGCCACCTCCGTCGACAGATAGCGGCCGTCGAGCGTGCCGAGCACGGTGAACGTGCCGTCCGGCTCCTCGATGCCGAGCGTGACGGTGTCGGGCCCGGTGCGGGAGTCCCGCGGTGGGGTGCCGGAGATCCCGACGCCGAGGACCACGGGCCCGGCGGGCACGGACCGGGATCCCACGACGGTGCGCAGCGTGCCGACACGGGCCAGCACCCGCACCTCCCCGTCGGACGCCTCGACCTCGTAGTGGTGTTCCTCGTCCAGCCGGACGGCCAGGCCGCCGCGCCCTTCCGCCGGATCGACGCATGCGCGTACCTGGCAGGTCAGGTGCTGCTGGCGGCGGCCGACGAACACGACGTCCGGCTCGTCCAGTGAGGCGCCACGGGCGCGGAGCGTCAGCCATCCGGCCCGCTCCTTGGTGGTGCAGTGCTCCTCCGGACGGTCGCGCACGGAGATCCACTGCGGCCGCAGCTCGCTGAGGTCGAAGTCGTCCCGGGGGGCCTCGGCGGGGCCGGGGACGAGCGGCCAGGCGGGCGCGGGCAGTTCGGGGGTCACCTCGCCGACGACGGGCCAGCCGTCCACCCAGGTCACCGGTGCCAGGAAGGTCTCACGGCCCAGCACGTGCCAGCCCGGCGTGCCACCACGCGGCCGGACGCCGAGCAACACCATCCACCACGAACCGTCGGGCCCCTGGACCAGGTCCGCGTGACCGGTGTTCTGGATGGGGCGGTGGGTGCCGCGGTGGGTGAGGACCGGGTTGGTCGGGCACGGCTCGAACGGGCCGGTGGGCGTGCGCCCGCGGGCGATCGAGACGGCGTGGCCGCGCTCGGTGCCGCCCTCGGCGATGAGCAGGTACCAGTACTCGCCGATGCGGTACAGATGTGGTGCCTCCGGAGCCTGGGCGCCGGGGGTGCCGGCCCAGACCTTGTGCGGCGGCCCGAACGTCTCCCCGGTGTACGGGTCGATACGGACCTGTGAGCCCCCGGCGACCGTGCACCAGCAGGTGCCGTCCTCGTCCCAGGCGAGATCCGGGTCGATGCCCTTCACCTCGGGCAGTCGGACCGGGTCGGACCAGGGCCCGGCCGGGTCGGTGGCTGTGAACAGCATGTTGCCGGCGCCCTCGGTCACGTTGGTGACGATCAGCCAGAAGCGTCCGTCGTGGTGGCGCAGCGTGGGGGCGTAGATGCCACCCGAGGACCGCGTGTCGGCGGTGAGACGGAGTTGGGCCGGCCGGTCCAGGGCGTTGCCGATCTGCGTCCAGTTCACCAGGTCGCGGCTGTGGAAGACGGGGATGCCGGGGAAGTACTCGAAGCTGGAGCAGACGAGGTAGTAGTCGTCTCCGACGCGGCAGACGCTGGGGTCGGGGTGGAAGCCGGGTACCACGGGGTTGGTCACGGCGGCGTCCTGCTGCATTTCTGACATGTCTGGCATACCGTCAAGTCCTTTGAATCATCGAATCGTTGTCATGTGGCACCGGGCGACTCAGAGTGCGTGCGGCACCGTGTGGGTGAGGCGGAGCAGCACGGCGGACGGAGCTGTGGGCAGCGTCAGCGTGAGGTCGGCGGTGTCGGGGTTCCAGGCGGCGACGGCCTGGCTCGCGGTGGGGTAGAGGACGTCGACGCGAGCGGCGGAGTCGCGGAGGTGAGGCAGGGGGAGAGCCATGGTGGACTCGGCGCCGGGGCGGCGCCAGACGGTGAGGTAGGTGGTGGCCGGGGTGCGCAGGGCCACCGCGAGCCACGGGTCGTCCCAGGCAGGCAGGCCGAGCGGCCACGCGGGGACGGCCTGAGGGAGGTCGGCACGGATGGCCTTGTAGACAGTGACGGCCTCGTGGACCAAGGCGCGGGCGTCGGGCCGCAGGTCCGGGAGCAGGCCGGAGAGGTGGATGCGGCCGAGGAGTGCGTTGGCCATGGTGAAGGCGACCTCGTCGAGGGAGTCCTCCGGCAGCGGGTAGGCCCAGACGGCGCCCTGCTCGGGGGTGACGGCGGTGGGCGCGGAGGCGGCGATCGGTGCGTACAGCTGGAGGTTCTGCTGGTCGCTGGTGGACTGCAGTTGCAGCCGCGACAGCAGTGCGTGGTCCCACCGCATGCCGCCGGAGGAGCAGTTCTCGACCACCAGGTGCGGGTAGCGGTCCAGGATGCCGTCGAGCCAGTCGAGGTGGGCGCGGTTGTGGCCGAGCAGGCCGGCGCCCGGGGTCTCGCCGGGGTGGGCGCTGGTGCCGGAGCCGGGGTCGATGTTGTGGTCGAGCTTGAGGTAGCCGACGCCCCACTCGCCGACCAGGCGGTCCACGACCTGGTCCAGGTGGGCGCGCGCGGCCGGATGGCGCAGGTCCAGGTGGTGGCGGCCGGTATCCGTGACGCGGACGCCGTCGCGGCGGAAGAACGCCTCGTCCGGCAGGGCCTTGGCCATGGGGCTGCGTACGCCGATCACCTCCGGCTCCAACCACAGGCCGGGCACCATGCCGCGCTCCCGGATGCGGTCCAGCACCTCGTGGATCCCGCGCTCCCCGGGGAAACGGGAGGCGGCCGGCTCCCAGACGCCGACGCTGTCCCACCAGCCGCCGTTCTCGCCGTCGTACCAGCCGGCGTCGATGACGAAGTACTCCGCGCCCGCCTCGGCCGCCGCGTCGACCAGCGGCAGCAGCTTCTCGGTGGTGGGGTCGCCCATCAGGCAGTTCATGTAGTCGTTGAAGATGACGGGGAGCTGCTGGTGGTCGGGGTGCGGGCGGCGGATCGCACGGCGGTAACGGGTGAGTGCGGCGAACGCGTTGTCCGGGCCGCCGTCGGCGCTGAAGGCGAGGGCGACGGGTACGGTGCGGAACTCGCCGCCGGGTTCCAGGGGATGGCGCCAGCCGTGATGGGTGTCGGTGGGGCCGAACAGGGCCAGGTAGGCGAGCTCGTCGCGTTCACCGCACTCCCAGTGCCAGCCGCCGCCGTTGTGCTCGATCTGCCACAGCCAGGTGCGGCCCGAGTGACGGTCGGTGAGGCCGCCCATGGGCAGGCGGCCGCAGCTGGACCACACGCCCCGCCCGGTCAGCGTGAACTCGCCCTTGCCGTTGTCGTAGACGACGCGGTCGCTCAGCACCGGCGAGGTCACCCGCATCGGTCGGCGCTGCCAGCGGCATTCGGCGACCCAGTCGTTCTCCGCCCAGAGCAGATCCGCGCCGCCGATGGCTTCCGGACCGTCCGCGAGGCAGCCCACGACGAGGGAGGAGACCGACTCCAGGTGCAGTGTGGCCTCCCCGTCGTTGCGCAGGACCACCTCGCTGCGCAGCGCGGACACCCGGTCCGGCGAGCGGTAGGTCACCTCCGCGACGAGCCCGGTCTCAGGGTCGCGGAGTTCGACGGTCAGCACATGCCAGTCGCCGTCGCGGGTCACACGGTGAGCGCGGTGGCGCAGCCGTCCGCCGACGTACGAGTCGATCAGACGCCCGCTCGACCAGGCACGGCCGTGCCCCGCGGCCGTCACCTCCAGCAGGGGCAGCGGAGGCCAGGAACGCCGCTCGGGTGGTGTCCCGCCGGGGAGGCCTATGCGGGTGAGGCGGACGGTGCCGTCCTCGCCGATGTCGATCTCGACCTCGAGGGCCGCGTGGCCCCAGCGGAGGGTCTGCGGTGCGCTGGTCATGGTGGCCTTTCTGGTGGGAGTGAGACGCGCGGGGGCAGGCCCCAGCGGTAAGGGACGGACTCGGGCAGGGAGTCAGGCCGTGCGGAGCACCGCGCAGCCGCCGGGCGGCAGTTCGGACGGCGTGCTGCGCGTGAGCAGGTCGTGGGCGGGCTCGGGCAGGGGCACGGTTTCGGGGCGGTGGTTGATCAGGACGCGCCAGCGGCGGCCGTCGGGCGCGTGCCGCGCGACGGCTTCGACACCGGGCGGCAGACCGGGCAGCTCCGGCTCGATGCCGGCCTCGTCGAGCAGACGGCGGACCAGGGCGGCGTGGTCGGCGTCGTCGAGACGGGTGGACAGGTACCAGCTCTGCCCGGTGCCGAAGCGGTGACGGGTCAGCGCCGGGCTGCCGGCGAGCATGCCGTGGGTGTAGGCGGCGAGCGTCTCCGCGCCTTCGCAGCGCAGCGACTCGCTCCAGACGGTGCCCTGCGATCCGTCCGACAGGGTGATCCGCTCGTCCCGCCGCAGCGGCCGGTACTCCTCGACGCGGATGCCCAGCGCCTCGCGGAGGGGGGCGGCGGGGTAGCCGCCGAGCCTGGCGTGCATGCGGTCGTCGACGTATCCGTTCGCGTGCTGGACGAGGAGGGTTCCGCCGTCGGCGACGTAACGGCGCAGGTTCTCGGCGCTCGCGTCGGAGAGGAGGAACAGGGCCGGCGCGATGACGAGCGCGTAGCGGCCCAATTCGTGTTCGGGGTGGGCGAAGTCGACCGTGACTCCGGCGTCCCACAGTGCCCGGTGAGCCCGGCCGAGTGTCGCGTGGTAGTCGAGGTCCGCCGAGGGGAGGCCGTCCACGCCGAGCGCCCACCAGGCGTCCGAGTCGTGCAGGACGGCCACCGGGGCGGTGACCGTCGATCCCGCCAGCTCGCCGAGCCGGGCGACCGCCTCGCCGACCTGTGTGACCTCACGGAAGATGCGGCTGTCCGGCCCCGTGTGCGGGACCATCGCCGAGTGCCACGTCTCGGCGCCGGCCCGGGACTGCCGCCACTGGAAGAAGAGGGCGCCCTCCGAACCGCGCCCGATGTGGCCGAGGGTGTGGCGCAGGATGTCCCCGGGCTCCTTGGCGAGGACCCGGTCGCGGTCGTAGACGGTATTGGTGCCCTGTTCCATCAGCAGCCAGGGGCGGCCGCCGGCCAGGGAGCGGGTGCGGTCGGCGTGGAAGGCGGCGTCGGCGGCGGCGTCCACGCCGGGTGAGCCGGGGTACTGGTCCGAGCTGACCACGTCGAGCTCCCGGGCGAGGGCCCACAGATCGATGTTCTGGTAGGCGGGGAGCATCAGGTTGGTCGTCACCGGCCGGTCGCTGTGCGCGCGGATGGCGTCGCGCTGCTCGCGGTAGGCGGCGATGATCTCGTCGGACCAGAAGCGGCGGAAGTCCAGTGCCTGGCCTGGGTTCTTGTGCCACTGCGTCGTACGCGGCGGCAGCACTTGCTCCCAGGAGGTGTAGCGCTGGCTCCAGAAGGCCGTCCCCCAAGCGTCGTTGAGGGCGTCCAGTGAGCCGTGGCGGGCGCGCAGCCACACCCGGAAGGCCGCGGCGGTGTGGTCGCAGTAGCAGAGCGTGGCGTACTCGTTGTGGACGTGCCACAGCGCGAGGGCGGGGTGGTCGCCGTATCGTTCGGCCAGGGCGGAGGCGATGCGGCGGGCCGCGCTGCGGTAGGCGGGCGCGGTGAGGCAGTAGGTGTCGCGGCTGCCGTGGGTGAGGCGGGTGCCGTCGGGGGTGACCGGCAGCGCGTCGGGGTGGGCCAGGGTGAACCAGGGGGGCGGGGAGGCGGTGGGGGTGGCGAGGTCGACGGCCACGCCGTTCGCGTGCAGGCGGTCGATGTGGGCGTCCAGCCAGGCGAAGTCGTAGCGGCCCTCCTCCGGTTCCAGCATGGCCCAGGAGAAGACGCCGACCGTGGCGAGGTTGACCCTGGCCCGGCGCATCAGCTCGTCGTCCTCCTTCCACACAGGCTCGTCCCACTGTTCGGGGTTGTAGTCGCCGCCGAAGGCGAGGCCGCCCAGGCGGTCGGTCAGGCTGCGGGTGGTCATGACTGGTCCTCGGAGCGAAGGGACTTGGCAACTGCTGGGCGACTGCTCTCACGTACCGTCACGCCGAGTTCCTGTGCCGGTCCGGAGAAGGCGGAGACGGGGCGCTTGCTGTTGAGCGCGTAGCTGACCGTGCTGGACGAGACACCCGCGTGTCCGGCCACGTCGGCGATGGTCACCATGCTGGTGTCTCCGTGTCCTTCCAGACGGTGGTGAGGGAGCGGCTCCGCTCCAGCAGCGGGGAATGGGCGGGGGGAGCCGCTCCCGGTCAAAGGGCGGGGGTGCGGGCGGGCGACCGGTTCCCCCCTTGATCGCGCCCGCGAGCACACCGGTGCGGAAGTGCCTGCAAGAACGGGTGGACGATCAGCAGCGGTACGAGCGTCAGGACGACCACCGCCATCTGCAGCGACAGCGGGGCCGTCTGTGTGTTGGCAGAGCCGAAGCAGGAGCTGACACTGCTTTGCCGACGAGGCGTCCGCGGTTCAACTCGTTGCTCAAGGCGGCGACCCTTCCTCTTCGACTGTCGAAGCGCTTCACCTGGCGGCGAAACGTTAATGAGGCCTTTCCTGCGAAACAAGAGGGGCGGCATCAAGGAAATTTCTTTTGGCCTAGGTCGTTGACAGTCTGCGGCAGCGGGTGGGAGCGTCGAAGCGCTTCGACAGCCCGCAACCAGCCTGCTTAGGGGTCTTCCTCGTGGGTTCTCCCTCCCTGCCCGCCGCCCGGCTTCCGTTCCGCGACCCGGCGCTGCCGATCGACAAGCGCGTCGACGACCTGCTCGGCCGGCTCACGCTCGACGAGCGGATCGCGCTGCTGCACCAGTACGCGCCGGCCGTCGAGCGCCTCGGCATCGCCGCGTTCCGCACCGGCACGGAGGCGCTGCACGGCGTGTCCTGGCTCGGCGAGGCGACGGTCTTCCCGCAGGCCGTGGGACTGGGCGCGACCTGGGACGAGGACCTGGTCCACCAGGTCGCCGAGGCCGTCTCCACCGAACTGCGCGCCTTCCACCACCACCGCCCGACGGCGAACGGCATCGGCACCAACAGCCTCCAGGCCTGGGCCCCCGTGGTGAACCTGCTGCGCGACCCGCGATGGGGGCGCAACGAGGAGGGCTACTCCGAGGACCCGGTACACACCGCGCGGCTGGGCACGGCCTACTGCGCGGGCCTGGCCGGCGGCCACCCCACCTACCTGCGCGCGGCCGCGGTGCTCAAGCACTTCCTCGCCTACAACAACGAGGACGACCGCTGCGTCACCTCCTCCGGCCTGCGCCCCCGCGTCCTGCAGGAGTACGACCTGGCCGCCTTCCGGCCCGTCGTCGCCTCGGGCGCGGCGACCGGCGCGATGGCCGCCTACAACCTGGTCAACGGCCGTCCCTGCCACGTCAGCCCGCTCATCGAGACCGAACTGCGCAGCTGGGCCCTGTCCACCGGACATGAGCTGTTCGTCGTCAGCGACGCCGAGGCGCCGTCCAACCTGGTCGATCAGGAGCACTACTTCGACGACCACGCCTCGGGCCACGCCGCGGCACTGAAAGCCGGCATCGACAGTTTCACCGACCAGAACGAGGACAGCGCGACCGTGATCGGGCGACTGCGCGAGGCTCTGGAGCGCGGCCTGATCGACGAGGCGGACATCGACCGCGCGGTACGGCGCCAGCTGCAACTCCGCTTCCGGCTCGGCGAGTTCGACGCGGACCTCGACCCGTACACCGGCATCGGTCCGGAGGTGATCGACTGCGCCGAGCACCGCGCCCTCGCCCTGCGCGCCGCGACCGACTCGGTGGTGCTGCTCAGGAACGACGGCCTGCTGCCCCTCGAGGCGGACCGCGCACCGCGGATCGCCGTCATCGGCCCGCTCGCCGACGTCCTGTACGAGGACTGGTACAGCGGCACCCTGCCCTACCAGGTCGGCATCGCCTCCGGGCTGCGCGCGGCGCTCGGTGAAGGCGGCGGCGACGTCGTCACCGTGGAGGGCGCCGACCGGATCGCGCTGCGTTCCCGCACCACGGGCGACCCGTTGGGCGGGACCGCGTTCGACGTCTCCGAGTGGGGAAACGGTGTCCTGACCCTGCGCGACACCGCAACCGGCCGCTACCTCACGCGCAAGGACGACGACTCGCTCGTCGCGGACCACGAGGTCATCAAGACCTGGTTCATCAACGAGACTTTCTTCCTGGAGCCCGATCCGGCCGGCGACGCCGACATCGTGCTTCTGCGCAACGTCTTCACCGGCCGGTACGCGGCCGTCGATCCCGCCGACGGCCGCGTCCGCGTCACCGCCGAGACCCCGCAGGCCGCCGAACGCTGGCAGCGGGAGCTGCTGCGGGACGGCGCGGCCGAGGCCCAGGCCGTCGCCGAGGCGGCCGACGTGGCGGTCGTCGTCCTCGGCAACCACCCGCTCATCAACGGCCGCGAGACCGAGGACCGTTCGGGCACCGCACTGCCCGAGACCCAGGAGGCGCTGCTGCGCGCGGTCGCCGCGGTCCGCCCGGAGACGGCGCTGGTCGTCATGAGCAGTTACCCCTACGCCCTCGACTGGGCCGACGAGCACCTGCCCGCCGTGGTGTGGACGTCCCACGGCGGGCAGGAGACAGGCCGGGCACTGGCCGCCGTACTGCTCGGCGAGGCCGACCCCGCGGGCCGGCTGCCGCAGACCTGGTACCGGGGCGACGACGAGCTCCCGCACCCCCTCGACTACGACGTCATCAAGGCGGGCTGGACCTACCAGTACCACCGCACGGCACCCCTGTACCCGTTCGGCCACGGCCTGTCCTACACCGACTTCGCCCACGACGACCTGCGGCTGTCCACGGCGACGATGGCGCAGGACGGCACGCTCGACGTCACGGTGACGCTCTCCAACACCGGAATGCGGTCCGGAAGCGAGGTGGTCCAGCTGTACGTCCGTGCCCTGGACGCCCGCTATGAGGCACCCCGGCTGAAGCTCGCCGACTTCCGCAAGGTGCGGCTCGAAGCAGGCGAGAACCGGCAGCTGGCCTTCCGGCTGCCCGCCGAACAGCTCGCTCACTGGGACGTCGCCACACGAACCTTCACCGTGGACCCCGGCGCCTACGAGGTCCTCGTCGCCCGTTCCGCGGAACACGTCACCCTCACCGCACCGTTGACGGTGACGGGCGCGCCACCCGCGCCCCGCGCGCTCGTCGACCGGCGCACCCTGGCCGTCGACTTCGACGACTACACGGACGTCACCCTCGTCGACGCCACCCGCACCGCCGGCGACGCGGTCACGCCGGCCGATCCCGCACGCCCCGCGACCCTGCTGTTCCGCTCCGTCGACCTGTCCGGGGCCGCCCGCTTCCAGGCGGAGGTCGCGTGCGAGGACACCGGGCCGGGTGAAGCACGCCTTGAGGTCCGGGCCGGCGACCGGCTTCTGACGGAGATCGCCGTACCGGTCACGGGCAGCCGCTACACGTGGACCACGGCAACCGCCGACACCGCGGCCCCCGGCGACGGTGTCCACGACCTGCGGCTGACCCTGCACGGCGCCTTCCGCCTCGCCTCCTTCCGCTTCGACTCGCCCGCCGACGACCCGCACGTCGAGGCCGGAGCCCTCTGAGAGACCCAGGACCGAACCGCATGCCTCATCGGAAGGACCGCGCGCCCATGTACCAGCACGTCGAAGCCGGGATCGAGCGCCGCACCCAGGGGGAGGTGCTGCGCGTCGAACCCTGGGGCCTGCACGCGGTCCGGGTACGCGCGGCGGCCGACACCATCGACGACGGGCCGAGCTGGGCGCTCGACCTGCCGGTGCCGGGCGCGGGGAAGGCCGAGGCGCACGTCCGCGAGGACGGTACAGCCCGCCTGGTCAACGGACGCATCACCGTAGAGGCCGACGGGCACGGGCGACTGCGCTTCCTGCGTACCGGGGAGGGGCACGAGGCCCGCGAACTGCTGGCCGAGAAGCGGCCGTACCACGGCTGTCCCGGCCCCCGCGTCCACACCCCGCGCGGCGACGGCACCTACACCGCCGAGCAGACCTTCGAAGGCTACGACGGCGAGCGCATCCACGGCCTGGGCCAGCAGCCGCACGGCAGCCTGGACCACAAGGGCCGCGTCATCGACCTGGTCCAGCGCAACACCGTCGTCTCGATCCCCTTCCTGCACTCCTCCCGTGGCTACGGACTGCTGTGGAACAATCCCGCCACCGGCCGCGTCGAACTCGCCGCGGACGCCACCCGCTGGGTCGCCGAGCAGACCCGCCAGGTCGACTACTGGATCGTCGCGGGCGACACACCCGCCGAGATCATGGCCGCCTACGCCGACGCCACCGGCCACCCACCCCTGCTGCCCGACTGGGCGAGCGGCTTCTGGCAGTCCAAGCTGCGCTACCGCACGCAGGACGAACTCCTCGGCGTCGCCCGCGAACACCACCGCCGTGGCCTGCCGCTGTCCGTCATCGTCTGCGACTTCTTCCACTGGACACGCATGGGCGACTGGTCCTTCGACCCCGAGGACTGGCCCGACCCCGCTGCCATGACCAAGGAGCTGGACTCCCTCGGCGTACGGCTCGTCGTGTCCGTCTGGCCCACCCTGCAGGACGACAGCGCCAACTACGAGGCCCTGCGCGCCTGCGGCGGCCTGGTCCGCGACAGCCACGGCGGCCTGCTGCGCCACCACTGGCCGGCGCGCGGCGGTGACCAGCGCTACCTGCCGATGGCGTACTACGATGCGACGCACCCCCGCGCCCGGCAACTGCTGTGGGAGCAACTCCGCGCCAACTACGCACAACTGGGCGTCTCCGCCTTCTGGTTCGACGCCTGCGAACCCGACCTGCCGCCGAGCCTCGCGCCGCGAGCCGTCTACCACGCCGGACCGGGTCCGCAGGTCGGCAACGCATACGGCCACGAGCATGCGCGCACCGTCGCCGACGGACTGCGCGCAACCGGCGACGACCGGCCGCTGAGCCTGATCCGCTCGGCCTGGGCCGGCAGCCAGCGCCACGGAGTCGCGCTGTGGTCCGGGGACATCCTGCCCACCTTCGACTCCCTGGCCGCCCAGGTCCGCACGGGTCTCAACGTCGCCATGAGCGGCATCCCCTGGTGGCACACCGACATCGGCGGCTTCCTGGGCGGCAACCCGGACGACCCGGGGTACCGGGAACTGCTCATCCGCTGGTTCCAGTACGGCACGTTCAGCCCGGTCATGCGCCTGCACGGCGACCGCGAACCGAACCAGCCCTTCAGCGCGCGGATGAGCGGCGGCCCCAACGAGGTCTGGTCGTACGGCGAGCAGGCCTACCCGGTCCTGCGTGACCACCTCCTGCTGCGCGAACGCCTGCGCCCCTACCTCCATGGGCTCGCCGAGACCGCCCACCGCACCGGTGCCCCGCCCATGCGCCCGCTGTTCTTCGACTTCCCCGACGACGAGACCGCCTGGGACGTCGACGACCAGTACATGCTCGGCCCCGACCTGCTCGTCGCACCGGTGATCGAGGCGGGCGCCCGCGAGCGGACCGTCCATCTGCCGCACGGGGCCCGCTGGATCGACACCGCGACCGGGACGGAACACGAGGGCGGCAAGACGCTGCCCGTCGCCGCTCCGCTGGAGCGCATACCCGTCTTCGTCCGCGCCGGGTCACGTCTTGCCGGGACGCAGGTGTACTGACGTGTGCGCCGACGTGAGGAGTCCCGGAACCCGGCCTTCAAAGCCAGTTGCAATCAAAATGAGTACTACTCATCTCCGGGTCGTGTGTGCCGATCTGGGATGCTGCCGTTGCGTGCGACGTGTGCGTGAGCGGTCGGGGTGCAATACGTTCAAATCGGTCTCCGTCATCCAAGGCGGCGTCTCTACCTGCTGATGTCTCTTGGAGTGGGCGGAGGCGCAGTTCCCTCCGTGGTGGCAGCCTGTTCTCCGTGTTGCGTCAGGAAAAATATTGCGCTGCCCATCGTCTTGACACCGTCGCGCCCCTGCCTCGATAAATACAACTCATAATACAGCGGGGCTCCATGGAGGGACGCCACATATGAGACCCCTACGCATCGGCGCGGGGCTGAGGGCGGCATTCGCGGCGGTGGTCGTCGTCTGCGCGACCGTGCTGCCCGCCCAGACCGCCAACGCGGCTACGACGAACTTCTACGTCGACCCCGTCAACGGCAGTGACAGCAACTCGGGTACCAGCACCGCCGCGGCCTTCAAGACGATCCAGGCGGCCCAGGCCGCGGTCCGCGCCATCGACACGAACATGTCCGACGACATCGTGGTGAACCTGCGCGGAGGCACCTACACCCTCGCCGGCCCGATCACGTTCGGCACCGGCGACTCCGGAACCAACGGCCACAACGTGGTCTACCAGGCGTACAACGGCGAGACGCCCGTCGTGACCAGCGGCAGGACCATCAGCGGTTGGACCGCCGTCGGCAACGGCGAGTACCAGGCGCCGGTGGGCACCTTCAACTTCCGGCAGATGTACGTCAACGGGGTGCGCGCCACCCGTGCCCGCTACCCCGACCTCGGGTCGGACTTCCAGCTGCAGGGCAGCGACAAGACCAACCAGCTGCTGAAGGTTCTCAGCTCGCAGATCTCCAACTGGGGCAACTTCAGCCAGGTCGAGATGAACCTGGAACTGCAGTGGGCTGAGAGCTACCTGCGCCTGAAGTCGTACACCACCTCGGGCAGCACGGCCAACGTCTCGATCCAGAACCACGAAGCGGGCATCCTGTTCCCGCGCCCGTACCCGATCCTGGCCAACGGATCGCCCTTCCACTTCGAGAACGCCCACGAGTTCCTCAACGAACCGGGCGAGTTCTACGTCGACACCACCGCCCAGAAGGTGTACTACAAGCCCCGCTCCGGGGAGGACATGTCGACGGCCCTCGTGCAGGCCCCGACCCTCCGGACACTCTTCGACGTCCAGGGCACCAGCCTCGACAGCCCGGCTCACAACCTGCGGTTCTCCGGCATCACCTTCGCCCAGACCACCTGGATGGAAGCGACCGACAACGGCCTGCTCAACGCCCAGGGCGGCAATTACAACATCTCCGCCGACGCGAACAACAACCAGTACGTCAACCGTCCTCCCGCCGGCGTCTACGTCGCCGACGCCGACAGCGTCTCGTTCACCGGCAACACCTTCACCCAGATGGGCGCGACTGCTCTCGACCTGCACCACGGGGTCCACAACAGCAGCGTGACCGGCAACCTCATCCACGACGTCTCGGGCAACGGGATCATGGTGGGCAAGTTCTCCGACCCCACCGTGGAGATGCACACCATCTACAACCCTCCGACCTCCCCGGCCGGCGAGGACCCCCGGGAGGTCGTCAAGGGCGTCACGGTCACCGACAACCTGATCACCCGGATCGGTGAGGACTACCTGGGCACGGCCGGCATCAACGCGGGCTTCGTCAACGGCACCACGATCAACCACAACGACATCACCGACGCCCCATGGGCCGGCATCTCCCTGGGATGGGGCTGGGAGTCCGCGGCCAACGCCGAGGGCAACAACACCATCAGCTACAACCGGATCGGCAATGTGCTGAACCGGCTGTGCGACACCGCCGGCATCTACCACCTGTCGAACGACCCGGGCACGGTGATCGGCAACAACTACATCCACGACGTCACGCGGGGCCCCGCGGCGTGCGGTTCGGCGGTGGCCGGCATCTACCTGGACGAGGGGTCGGACGACCTGACGGTCTCGAACAACGTCCTGTCGCACACCGACGGCTTCATCAACCAGAACCGCAACGGATCCAGCGTCACCCTGTCCGGCAACTCCACGACCGGCACCTCGGTCATGGAAGCCTCGGGCCTCGAGCCCGCATACCAGGGGCTGGCGGCGAAGCTCAACCTCGCCTACGGCAAGCCTGCCTCCGCCTCCTCCGTCACCGGCTCCAGCTGGACCCCGGACAAGGCCGACGACAACAACGCCTCGACCGGCTGGTCGCCCACCGGCACCGACTCCTCGGCGTGGTGGCAGGTCGACCTTGGACAGGCGTACGAGCTGGGGCAGTACTCCTTCACCACCCGCCAGGACATCGACCAGCCCGAGACACGCAGCAACTTCGAGATACGGGCCTCCAACGACCCCACGTTCGCCACCTACAGCGTGGTGGGACGCCAGGGCGCCACGACCCTGCCGCTCGGTTCCACGCTCACGGGGAACATCGACGTACGTCAGAGGTTCCGGTACATCCGGGTGGCCAAGACCGACGGCGCCTACTTCTTCATCGCCGACTTCAGCGTGCAGCAGGCGAACGGTGCACTGGAGGACTCGGTCGGCACGCCGAACGTCAACCCGTCGACGTACTACACGCTCAAGAACGTCAACAGCGGCCAGCTGGCCGACGTGTACCAAGGCCAGACCACCGACGGCGCATCCGTCATCCAGTGGCCGAGCAACAGCGGCGCCAACCAGCAGTGGAACATCGTGCAGGTCACCGGCCAGCTCTACAAGATCGTCAATCGGAACAGCGGCAAGGTCCTCGACGTGCCCAACGGGAATCACAGGAGGGGAACGGCGCTGGACCAGTGGACCTGGAACGGCGGCAACAACCAGCTCTGGTACTTCGAACCGGCCGGCAGCGGGTGGGTCATCCGCAACTTCGAGACCGGGCAGGTCATGGAGGTCGGCGGCAACTCGACGACCAGCGGTGCCGCCATCGACGAGTGGATGGCGCTGAACCAGCCCAACCAGACGTGGACGATCCAGTGACAAGGTGATCCGACAGGACGGAGGCAGCGGCCAGGCGGGCCGGTCCGGAGCAGACGCTCCGGACCGGCCCGCCCTTGCGACGTCAGCGTGCGGCGGGGACGGGGTCGCGGGTCGGTGCGGGTGTCTCCTTCGGACCGGTCTCGGCCGGCACCGCGGAAGGAGCGGGGGCAGGCGCGTAGGGAAGCTCGCCGCGCAGGACGGCCTTGGCGCGGTCCTCGTCGAGCTCGCCCTCCCAGCGGGCGACGGCCAGGGTGGCGACACCGTTGCCGACCAGACTGGTCAGGGCGCGGGCTTCGGACATGAACCGGTCGATGCCGAAGATCAGCGCGAGGGCGGCGACCGGGACGTGCGGGACGGCGCTGAGAGTGGCGGCCAGGGCGATGAAGCCGGAGCCGGTGACGCCTGCGGCGCCCTTGGAGGTGAGCAGCATGACGGCGAGCATGGTCAGCTGCTGGGTGAGGCTGAGGTCGATGCCTAGGGCCTGCGCGAGGAAGACCGAGCCCATGGTCAGGTAGATGGCGGTGCCGTCGAGGTTGAATGAGTACCCGGCGGGCAGCGTGATGCCGACGACCGGTTTCGAGGCGCCCACGTGCTGGAGCTTGGCCATCATGCGCGGCAGGACGGGCTCGGTGGAGGAGGTGCCCAGGACGATCAGCAGCTCTTCCTTGATGTAGCGCAAGAAGGGCAGCAGCCGCAGTCCGTTCAGGCGCATCACGGTCCCGAGGACGACCAGGACGAAGAAGAGGGCGGTCAGCCAGAACGAGCCGACCAGCAGGCCCAGGTGGCGCAGGGTGCCCAGGCCGTACTTGCCGATGGTGAAGGCCATCGAGCCGAACGCGCCGACGGGGGCCAGCCGCATGACCCAGCGGATGAGCGTGAACAGGACCGTGGAGAACTTCTCGATGCCCCGGGCGATGCCCAGGCCGGCCTCCCCGCCGGCGTGCAGGCCGAAGCCGAACAGTACCGACACCAGCAGCACCGGCAGGATCTCGTTGCCGGTCAGGGCGCTGACCAGGGTGGCCGGGATGATGGCGAGGAGGAACTCGGCGAAGCCCTCGTGGGCCGTGGTCGCCTCCGGCGGCAGGCCCTTGGTGGACAGGGTCGAGAGGTCGATGTGCAGACCGCTGCCCGGCTTGACGACGTTGACGACGATCAGGCCGATCACCATGGCCACGGTGGTCAGCACCTCGAAGTAGACCAGAGCCTTCAGGCTCACGCGGCCGACCGCGCGGGCGTTGCCCATGGAGGCGATGCCGTGGACGACCGTGCAGAAGATGATCGGCGCGATGAACATCTTCACCAGCCCGATGAAGCCGTCGCCGAGCGGCTTGAGGTCGGCGCCGACGGACGGCCACAGCCCGCCCACGGCGGCGCCGAGGAGGACGGCGATCAGGCACTGGACGTAGAGGTGGGACAGCATCCGGCGGGTGCGGCCCGGTGGTGCGGTGACGGTACCCGGGGCGGCGTCGTTGCGGCTCATGCGGGGCGTCCTTCCAGGACGGGAACGAGGAGTTCGGCTCGGGCGATACGCCGGGCGGCGCGGTGCAGCAGCACCGTGGGGGACGCGCCGTCCGGTGCGGGGACGGCTCGGGTGGTGACCACGCCGGCGGGGGTGCCCAGGCGCAGCGTGCCGTCGGCGGTCTGCCGGGCGACGCGGTGGGCGAGGGTGCCAGGGGTGGCGGCGGCCGTGGCCAGGGCCACGGCGGAGGTCAGGCCGATCGCCGGGTGCGGGGCGTGCATGGAGACCATGCGCACGGCCAGGTCGTACTCGTCCTGGTTGACGAGTGTGCCCTGGGTGGTGCGATAGGGGCCAGGTCGGGCCACGATGCCCACCTTCGGCACCGCGTGGCTGACCGGATCGCCCTCGCGGGCCAGGCCCATGGCCAGCGCTGCCTGGCGACGCAGCAGCGTCAGCGCGGGCACTGCGGCGGCGAACGCGGTGAGGGATTCCGTGCCGTCGAGACCGAACGCCTTGGCCTCGAACAGCGCGGCCGGCGCGCCGGCATCCACCAGGGATGCCTCGACGGGACCGTCCGGGCCGGTCAGCTCGTCCAGTGCCCGGCCGGTCGGCAGAGCGCTGCCGGTCGTCGAGCCGGCCGGGTCCTGAAACCCGAGCAGGACCGGCACGCCCGGCGCCGAGGTACCCGGCACCACGGCCGTGCCCTCCTCCGGGGCCACGCCCGCAGGGGTGGGGATCGTGCCGGTGAGGCGGGCCCCGGTGTTGACGTTGAGCATGCGGACGGTGGTGGTGTCCGACGCGATCGGCACGAGATCGTGGTGGAGGGCGTACAGCGCCACGGCGGTGGCGCAGTTGCCGCAGTTGCCGGCCCACTCCACGCGCTCGTCGCCGATCCCGACCTGTGCGAAGGCGTACTCGACGTCCACGCCGGGTCGGCCCGACGCCTGTACGACGGCGGCCTTGGAGGTGGTGGAGGAGGCGCCGCCCACGCCGTCGATCTGGCGGGGGTCGGCGGCGTTGAAGGCGGCGAGCAGCACGGCATCGACGTCCACGCCCGTGGCGACCACGTCGCGGTGGTCGAAGATCCAGCACTTGCTGGTTCCTCCGCGGAT
Organism: Streptomyces cynarae; assembly: GCF_025642135.1. Lineage (NCBI taxonomy): Bacteria > Bacillati > Actinomycetota > Actinomycetes > Kitasatosporales > Streptomycetaceae > Streptomyces > Streptomyces cynarae. The sequence continues at coordinate 7,310,376 of NZ_CP106793.1, forward strand.
CATCTCGCCCTGCAGACGCAGCACAACCGACTCCTCACAGACGTGGAAAGGGAAGTCCACCGACGGCCTCGCCGTGCGTGGTGTCCTCCACGGTGGGTTACGCCAGCGTGAAGTACAATCTCGGAAATCTGCATGGCTATTAAGGTGAAGTGAACGCTGGAGGTGGCGGCATGCTCGATGTCCGGCGCATCCTGCTGTTCACGGAGGTCGCCCGGCGCGGCTCGGTGACCGCCACAGCCCGCGCCCTGAACTACACCCCGTCAGCGGTGTCGCAGCAGATCAGCCGCCTGGAAACGGAGGCAGGCCAGCCCCTGCTGGAACGCCACGCCCGGGGCGTCACCCTCACCGACGCCGGACGGGCACTGGCCGAACGAGGGCAACGGATCGCACGCGAACTGCAGGCCGCGGAAAACGAACTCGCCGACTACGCCGGCCTGCGCGCGGGCACACTGCGCATCGGCACCTTCCCCACCGTCGGCGCCTCGCTCCTCCCGCAGGCCGTGATCGCCTTCAGGGACGCCCACCCCGACGTACGGCTGACCGTCCGCAGCGCCCGCATCGCCGGACTCTGGACGATGCTGGAGAACCGGGAGATCGAAATGTCGCTGATGTGGGACTACGACTGGAGCCGAATCGACCGGGAGGACATCGTCATCACCCCCCTCCTCGATGACCCGCCGGCCCTTCTCGTCAGCGACCGCCATCCACTCGCCGGCCGCGACGCCGCCTCACTCGCCGACTTCGCGCACGACCCCTGGATCACCCGCGCCGACCATCACCCGGTGGCCGAAGCCCTCGTCCGCGGCTGCCGCGCCGTCGGCTTCGAGCCCCACATCGCCTACGAGGCCCACGACTACCAGGAAGCCCAGGCCATGGTCGCCGCCGGCATCGGCGTCGCCCTCGCCCCCACCCTGGCCCTGGAGGGCATCCGACCCGGCGTCGACGTCCTGCCCCTCCAGCCGCCGGCCCCCGTCCGCCGCATCCTCCTGGTTCGCATGGCCGACCACTCGCTCACCCCCGCCGCGGTGACCTTCGCGGGCCTCCTCCGCGCCACCGCCGCGGCCCGAACCCCCTGACGGTGACTCGCGGAGGCATGGTCGCACGGCACCCGCTTCCGCTGCCGACCAGTACGCGGGCACACCCGCGGGCAGTGTCGGCTCGCGTTGCCGGCACCGCCCGCGGGTCCTTCGCCGCTCTCAGCCCTTCGCTTCACCGGCAGCAGCCGACTGGGGCGGCTGGGCGGGGTGTGCGGGGCGCGGCGGCGGCGTACGGAATCAGCCGACGTTCACCACCTTCCAGAGCTGGTTGTCGGTGCCCGTGTCCGTCGTCTGGACGAGCTGGGTGCCCGCTGACGTCGACGAACTGGGCACCGCCAGCACCATGTGGCTGTTCACATTCGTGATCTTGTAGTACCCGTTTCCGGCGGCGGTGAGTGTCCAGTGCTGGTTCGCGCCGCTGTCGTCGTGCCACTGGATGATGGACGCGCCGTCCGTGGTGGCACCGTTGTTGACGTCCAGCAGCTTGCCACTGTTCTGGCTGGTGATCTCGTAACTGCCGTCACCCACCGCGACGAACCGCCAGTGCTGGTTCTGCGCGCCACTGTCGTTCCACTGGATGACGCCCGCTCCGTCGGAGGTGGATCCGCCCCCGACATCGATCGCCATGCCGCTGTTCTTGTTCAGGAGCTTGTAGAACGCGTTCGTGGCGGGGAACGAGATGTTGGCGAAGGCGTCCAGCGCGCAGACGGTGTTGGACGAGGACACGTTCTTCGTTCCCGTGCACACGACCTTGATCGTGTGCGGGCCGGCGGCGAGATCCGTCTTCTCGAACAGCACCACCTGCTTCGTCACCGACGGGGCGTAGGCGTCGATGCCCGACTGCACGAGGCTGCCGTCGATGTAGACGTCCACCTTCCCCATGTTCGGCTGCTTCATGCTGAGGTACCGAATGCCGGTTCCGGTGAACGAGTACTGGACGTAGTTGCCCGCCTTGCTGGTGAAACTCTCGGACCCGTCGAAGTCCTGCGGGTCGTTCCAGTTCGACCAGCTCGGGCTGTAGGTCATTGCGGTGTTCTTGTCGTCGACGTAGTTCCATCGCTGCCGCACGATCGACTGCGACGCGGCCGATGTGTTCCCCTGCGCGTTCACCACGTAGAGGTGGTAGTCGCCGACCGTCGGAGGAACAGCGATGCTCGACGCGGTTCCGCTTGCCTTGGTCATCGTGGGGCCGACGGCGAACGTCGTCGTGCCGGAAGGGGCCAGCCAGAGAGTCCGGGTCGAGTCGCCCGTGCCGCGCACGGGAACGGACGACTGACCCTGACCGATGAACGTGCTCGCGGGCAGGACGTAGTCCTGCAGGGCGACGTTGCTCTGGGGGACGAGGTTCTTGTACGCGTCCTCCAGGCCGGCGTTCAGGGCGATGTTGTACGCCTGCGACGGCCACACGCCGTCCGAGTACGCCTGCACGTTCTGGATGTCGCTGTTCGGAACGTTCTTGCTGTAGATCGTGTTGACGGTGCCGTAGGTGTTGGTGATGTTCAGGTCGTGTTGGTAGCCCCAGGTACCGGAGTTGACGGCGTAGTAGACATTCGGGTCCACGTTCAGCACGTTCCTGTCGAAGGTGATGTAGGCGGAGCCTTCATCGGGGTGAAGTCCGTACTTGTGGCCGGCCGGAACGCCCTGGATGTAGTTGTTGCTGATCACCGTTCCCGGCTGGCTGCCCAGGGTGTAGATGGGAGCGGAGTCGCCGAGGGTCTGCATCGTGTCGATGATCTGGTTGTAGCTGATGGTGTTGTTCCTCGCCGTGGTGGTCGGATTGCCGGGTGAGACCGAGTTCGCCGACCCGTTGAAATTCCACCATCCCCAGCCGAGCGTGATGCCCGCCCACGGGGCCTTCTCGATGCGGTTGTGCTGCACGGACAGGGTGTCGGTGAAGTACGCCGATATGGGGCTGGACCCCTGGAACAGCACCGCGCTGTCGTAGATGTAGTTGTCGGTGATCGAGATGTTCTTGCAGACACCCTCGACGTCGGTCGGGTACTTCTCGTTGTTCGTGGAGGTGTAGTCCCCTATGTACACGTGCTGGGGGTGGCCCACGGTGATGGCGGATCCGGCTATGTCATTCGTGTAGTTGCCGATCAACTGTGTGTTCGACACGTCGTTGACCATGTTGATTCCGTCGTCGCCGGTGTGCTGAACCGTGTTGCCCTGCAGGGTGATCCCGTCGGCGTTCTCGATCTGAATGGCGCCCGGACCGATGTCGACGTTGCGGTAGTAGTACTGGTGGAAGTTCCCGTGCGTGTACACGAACGAGTTGACGTTGCCCTGCTGGCCCTGTCGGAAGACGGAGCCGTCCACGTTGACCAGATTCCAGTCCGAGTGCTCGACCGTGAGCCCGGAGAACGTGATGTTCCGCGCGTGGTCGGTCGTGGACGTGCCCGCGATGTGGATCAGAGTCGACACTTTGTCGGGGGCCCAGACCTGAGCGGTCGTCATGTCATCAGAGCTGGACTTGTAGTAGTACAGGATGTGGTTCGTCTTGTCGAAGTAGAACTCGCCCGGCTTGTCCAGGAACTCGTACGCGTTCATGAACGTCTGGGTGCCGCCGGCGTGGAAGTTGCCGTTGTACGCGTACTGGGCTATTGCCGCGCCCGGCTCCTGGAACTTGGCCACGCGGTTGAGGCCGTCCGAGCTCGTGGTGATCTGGCGAACCCCCACGATGGACGTGGTCCAGGTCGTCGCCGTCTGAATCTCGACGTCGTCCTGGTTCTGGGCGATGGCGGGCAGATCGGAGAGGCTGTACTTGGCTCCGTCGCACGTCTGGCCCGACTCCCAGGCCCAGGGAGCCTGGCCGGCCGTGACGTTGTAGGTCGTTCCGTCACATCCGGCCGAGGTGATCGTCTTGGAAGCCATCACAGCGCGCTTGCCGTTGACGTAGAGCGCGCGGAGTTTGTCGTCGCGGTTCAGCGGGGCCTGCCAGATGTTCCCGCTGTGCTGGGTCCATCCGGTCACCTGGACGCCGCCGTTCAGGACCGGCTTCTCGCCCGGGTAGGCGGCGTACACGACACGGTGGCCGTTCGTGCCCGAATCGGCCGACGTGAAGTCGATCGTGCTGCTCACCGGGTAGTTGCCGCCGCGGAGATATACGTCGATGTCGCCGGTCATGTTGCTGTTCACTTTGCGCACGACGTCCCGAGCGTGCTGCAGGGTCTTGAACGGCGCTGTGATCGTCCCGGGGTTGGCGTCGTCACCGTCGGGAGCGACGTAGTACGTCGCCTGGGTCGCGGCCGCGGCCGGGGTCGGCGTGGTGAGGGACGTCAGCAGCACGGCCGAGAGGGCCGTCGCAAGCACTGCTGACAACGTGCGGAAGGGCGACCTGACTGGCTTCATCGTCTGCCCCTCCTGCTGGTTGGGACGGTCGAGCAGGCGTTCATAGGGCGGCTCCCTGGGTGTTCGCGGTGCGGTTGTCGCGGATCTTCATCACGCCCCGTCCCTGAGCGTCTCCAAGGCCGAGGCGCGCCGGTGAGCTTCACCACCTTGCGAGTCGTCGGGCGCCGTGCGGTCTGCCGCGCCCCGGGCGCCGCCTCCGGTGGGGACGTCGGGCCTGATCAGCCCTTGGCTCCGGAGGTCGTCCCAGAGAGCCTCGGGGAGGGCGCTCCGGTGGAGTTCCACGTTCCGCTCCACCTGTTCCGAAGTCCGCATGCCGAGGGTGACGTTGACGACGCTGGGATGCGTGGAGGGGAAGGCGATGGCGGCGGCGGGCAGGGTGGTGCCGTGCCGCTCGCAGACCTCGGCAATGGCCTGCGCTCGTTGGACCAGTTCCGGCGGGGCGTCCTGGTAGTCGTACTTCATGCCCGGCGTCGGACGGTCCGCGGAGAGCAGGCCGGAGTTGAAGACGCCGACCGCGACGACGCTCTTGCCGTGCTGCTGTGCGGCGGGCAGTACGTCGTCCAGCGCGGACTGGTCGAGGAGGGTGTAGCGTCCGGCCAGCATCACCACGTCGGCGGCGGTCTCGTGCAGGAAGCGGGCGAGCATGGCCGACTGGTTCATGCCGGCGCCGATCGCGCCGATCACGCCCTGGCCGCGCAGGTCGGCGAGCGTGGGCATGGCCTCGTCCGCAGCCTGCTGCCAGTGGTCGTCGGGGTCGTGCAGGTAGACGATGTCGAGCCGGTCCAGGCCGGTACGGCGCAGGGAGTCCTCGATGGAGCGGAGTACGCCGTCGCGGCTGAAGTCCCACTGCCTGCGCAGGTCGTCGCGTACGACGAAGCCCTCGGTGTCCACGCCCCGTGGCTCTTCGTTGGGGACGAGGAGGCGGCCGACCTTGGAGGAGACGACGTACTCGTCACGCGGGCGACTTCGCAGGGCGGCGCCGAGGCGGCGTTCGGAGAGGCCGAGCCCGTAGTGCGGCGCGGTGTCGAAGTACCGGATGCCCGCGTCCCAGGCGGCGTCGACGGCGGCCGACGCGTCCTGGGCGGAGGTCACGCGGTACAGGTTGCCGATCACCGAGGCCCCGAAGCCGAGCTCGGTGACGGCGACCGACGTCTTCTCGATCCTCCGGTGGTGCATGACGTGCTCCTCGGTTATGGGCGCGGGGTGAAACGCCGGTCAGCGTCTGACATGGGCCGAGCCGCCCTCGATCAGCGCCTCGACCTCGGCGAGAGAGGCCATGGAGACGTCGCCGGGAGTGGTCATGACCAGGGCACCGTGGGCCGTGCCGTAGGCGAGGGCACGCTCCAGAGAGGCGCCGGTGAGCACGCCGTGGATGAGCCCGGCGGCGAAGCCGTCGCCGGAGCCGACGCGATCCAGGACGTGCAGCGCGGTCATACGGGGGCCGGTGACGAAGCCGGTCTCGGCGGACCAGGCGGCCGAGGACCAGTCGTTGACACCGGCCGAGGGCACCTCGCGCAGGGTCGTCGCCAGTATCTTCGCCTCGGGCAGCAGGTCGGACACCGAGGCGAGCACGTCGGCCACCTCGTCTGCGCCGATGCACCCGTGCCCCGGATGCGTCCCGGCCAGGCCCAGGGCGCCCACCACGACGTCGGCGTGCCGGGCGAGGCGCAGGTCGACCTCGCGGGCCCGGTCCGCGCCGCCCCGGCCGGCCCAGAGGCTGGGCCGGTAGTTGGGGTCGTAGGACACGGTCACGCCGTGCCGTCGGGCCGCCGCCATGGCCTCGTCGGCGACGTCCACGGTGGTGTCGGACAGGCCGGCGAAGATGCCGCCGGTGTGGAACCAGCGCACCCCGTCCGCGAAGACGGTGTCCCAGTCCACGTCGCCCTTGCGCAGTTGGGAGACGGCGGTGTGGGCGCGGTCGCTGACGCCGAGCGCGCCGCGGATGCCGTAGCCGCGTTCGACGAAGTTGAGGCCGTTGCGGGCGGTGCGGCCGATGCCGTCGTCGGGGGCCCAGCGGATCAGTGAGGTGTCGACGCCTCCTTGGAGGATCAGCTCCTCGACGAGCCGGCCCACCGCGTTGTCGGCGAGGGCGGTCACGACGGCCGTGCGCAGGCCGAAGCAGCGCCGCAAGCCTCGTACGACGTTGTACTCGCCGCCGCCTTCCCAGACCTGGAAGGTGCGGGAGGTGCGGATCCGGCCCTCGCCGGGGTCGAAGCGGAGCATGACCTCGCCGAGGGCCAGTACGTCGATCATGTGGTGCTCCTGTCCACGGCGTCGGCGGTGAGCCGGCGGATCTCGTCGTAGTAGCCGTTCGCCACGTGGGTGGGGGTGGCCATCCAACTGCCGCCGACGGCCAGGACCGCGGGCTCGGCGAGGTAGGAGGTCAGGCAGGAGGCGTCGATCCCGCCGGTCGGCACGAAGCGCACCCGGGGGAAAGGGGCCGCGAGCGAGCGCAGCGTGCGCAGGCCGCCGAGGGGCTCGGCGGGAAACAGCTTCACTGTGTCCACGCCCGCTGAGAGGGCGCGCATCAGCTCGGTGGCGGTGGCGATGCCGGGCACCACGGGCACCCCCAGTTCGCGGCACGTGGTGACGACGTCCTCGTCGAAACCGGGCGAGACGACGAAGCGGGCCCCGGCCGCGACCGCCCGCTCCGCCTGCTCGGCGGTGAGGACCGTACCTGCGCCGACGGCCAGGCCGCCGTGGGCCGCCATCGCCTTCACCACCTGCTCGGCCTCGGCGGTGCGGAAGGTGACCTCCGCGTACCGCGCCCCGCCCGCCGCGAGCGCGTCGGCCAGCGGCCCGGCGGTGGCCGGTTCGGGCACGGTCAGTACCGGCATGATCCGGGCCCCTGCCAGCACGGTCGCCACGTCGGTGCCGCTCATCGACCCAGCCACCCGCCGTCGACGGGCAGGACGGTGCCGTGAACGTAGGCGGCGGCGTCCGAGGCGAGGAAGACGGTGGCGCCGGCCAGGTCGTCGGCGCTGCCCCAGCGTCCGGCGGGGATGCGGTCGAGGATCGCCTTGCTGCGCACCGGGTCGCCCTGGAGGGCTTGGGTGTTGTCGGTGGCGATGTAACCGGGGGCGATGGCGTTGACGTTGACGCCGTGCGGGGCCCACTCGTTGGACAGGGCCTTGGTCAGTCCGGCGATGCCGTGCTTGGCGGCGGTGTAGCCGGGGACGGTGATGCCGCCCTGGAAGCTGAGCAGCGACGCGGTGAAGATGATTTTTCCCTGGCCACGGGACACCATCGCCCCGCCCACCGCACGCGACAGCGCGAACTGCGCGTTCAGGTTGACCTGAAGCACCAGCTCCCAGTCGCGGTCGGAGTGTTCGGCGGCCGGGGCGCGCCGGATCGTGCCCGCGTTGTTGACCAGGATGTCCACCGGCCGTTCACGGCCCGCGAGTTCCGCACCCAGCGCCCGTACGGCGTCGGGGTCGGCGAAGTCGGTGCGGATCGCCTCGAAGGTGCGTCCCGCGGCGGTGACGTCCTTCTCCACGTCGCTGCCGGATGTCTCCAGGGTGGCGCTGACACCGATGACGTCCGCGCCGGCCTCGGCGAGGGCCCCGGCCATGGCCCGGCCGATGCCGCGCCGGGCCCCGGTGACGACGGCGAGTTTCCCGGTGAGGTCGAAAGCGTTCACGCTCGGGCTCCCTCGATGTCGGTGGTGCAGTCGACGAGGATCTTCATCACTTCGCCGCCGCCCTCCAACGCCTCGAACGCGGTCGGCGCCTGCGTCAGCGGCACGACCCTGCTGATCAGCCGCTCGGCCGGAATCGTCCCCTCGGCCACCAGCGCAACCGCCTTCTCGAAGTCCGAGCGCTCGTACAACCGGGCCCCTACCAGGGTGAGTTCCCGCCAGAAGAAGCGGTGCAGGTTCACCTCCCGCGGCCGGGAGTGGATGGCGACAAGGCACAACCGGCCCCGCACTCCGAGGACCTCGACCGCGGTGTCCACCCCGCCGGCGGCACCGGAGACCTCGAAGGCGACGTCCGCGCCCGCCTCCCCGGTCCACTCACCGACCAGCCCGGGCACGTCGACGCCTGCCGGGTCCCAGGTGACCAGCCCCAACTCCTGCGCCAGGGAACGGCGGTGGGCGCTCAGCTCCACCACCCGTACCTCGGCCCCGGCGGCCTGCGCGACCAGCGCGATCAGTACGCCGACCGGACCGCCGCCGACCACCACGACTTTCTCGCCCTCACGTACCCGGGCCCGGCCCACGTCGTGCACGGCGACCGCGGTCGGCTCGACGAGTGCGGCCCGGTCCAGGGGGAGGGCGTCGGGCAGCGGAATGAGGGTCGAAGCGGGCACCCTCCAGCGCTGCTGCATCGCGCCCGGGGAGTCGATGCCGATGAAGTCGAGGTGCTGGCAGATGTGCTGATGGCCCGCGCGGCAGGCCGGGCAGGAACCGTCCCAGCGCAGCGGCATCACCGTCACCGCGTCCCCGGGCTGCCAGCCCTCCACCTCCGGACCGACACGGACGATACGGCCGGACATCTCATGTCCCAGGACGGCCGGCGCAGCCACCCGGGCATCCATGTCACCGTGGAAGATGTGCAGATCGGTACCGCAGATACCCACGTAGGCGGGGGCCAGCTCCACCTCCCCGGGACCGGGGGCGGGGGCGTCGACGACCGCTGTGTCCAGGGTGCGGGCGGCCGTGTAGCGGACAGCGAGTGTCATGGTGTCGTCAGGATCCCTTCAGCGCGGACGCCGATGGTCAGCAGCAGATCGGTGTGGGCACGGATGTCGTGAGGGTGGGGTCGACGGCTCAGGTGTGCTGTGTGGCGCCGGTGGGCGGCTCCGTGTCTTCGGCGTGCCGGGGAAGGCCGTAGAAGGCGGACGCAGTGCCGGCGAGGAGTGCCTGGATGTCGCTCTCGGCGCAGCCGGTGAGCAACTCGTCCACGGTGGCGGCCCAGCGGTTCCAGCCTCCCGCGAGGTTCGCGACCGGCCAGTCCGAACCGAACATCAGCCTGTCCGGGCCGAAGGAACTGAGCAGGACGTCCCAGACCGGGCGGATGTCGGCGGTGGTCCAGGTGCCGTGGTCGGCCTCGGTGATCAGGCCCGACACCTTGCAGACCACCTGGGGGTGTCCGGCCAGCAGGCGCACCTGGCGTCCCCAGTCGGCCAGTTCGCCTCGGGCGATGGACGGCTTGCCCGCGTGGTTGAGTACCTGGGGCAGGTCGGGGAAGCGTTCCGCCAGTCGGACCGCCTGGTCGAGTTGGTGACTGCGGATGAGCACGTCGTAGCGGAGCCCCCGGTCCCGCACCGCCGCCAGCCCGCGTTCGACGTCGGGCCGTTGCAGCCAGCCCGCGTCCGTCTCGCCCTGGACGAGGTGGCGCAGGGACCGCAGATACGTGCCGCCCGGCCCGGCGAGCAGCCCGTCGAGCACGTCACCGACAGCCGGGGACGTCAGGTCCGCCCAGCCGACCACGGCCCCGATCAGCGGCTCCTCCTCCGCGAGCGCGAGCAGGTCCTCGGTCTCGGGCACGTCCGCCACGCACTGCACGACCACCGTGCTGTGCAGCCGACGGCCCGCGATGGGGTGGGTGGCGGTGGAGCGCAGATCATCGGGGGTGAAGGTGCGGCGGATCGATGTCACGGCGGGGTCGTCCAGCCAGGGTTGCGGGCGCAGGGCGAGGTCCCACAGGTGGTGGTGGGCGTCGACGAGTGCAGCGGTGGAGGTCACTGGGGAATCCAAGTCGGGTCGGTACGGTTCGGGCCGAGTCAGGCCGAGTCAGGCCGTGGTGTCGTCGCCCGGCGGGCTCAGGTGCCAGATCTCGGTGAGTTCCGTCCACTGGCGTGAGTCGCCCCGGTCGGGCCAGGGCTCCTGACAGGGATCGGTGAGCTTCCACCATTCCTGGGTTTCGGGGTCGGCCTCGAGTGCCGCCATGTCGGCCGCGAAGTCCTCGCCGTGGTACTCGAAGTAGGCGAACAGCGCGTCACCGTGGAGGAAGATGCTGTAGTTGCGGATGTGCGCCCGGTGCAGAGCCGCTTCGACGCCGGGCCAGACGGCGGAGTGGAGTTCGAGGTACTCCCGGCGGTGTTCGGGCCGGAGCCTGATGGTCTGTGCGATGCGTTTCATCACGCACGCTCCTGAGGGGTGAAGGGCGTCCGGTAGCTGGGGGTGTTGGTGCGCAGCCGAAGCCGGAGAGTGAGCCGGATGCGGGTGGAGGCGGGCAGGTGGACGGTCAGGAAGGCGCTGTCGCAGGACTGCTCCGTCTCGGTGACCACCGGTTCCGTGTGGCCGTAGTCGTACATGTCCCCGATCCAGCCGTCGTCCGCGCAGTTCGTGTACCGGACGGCGGAGATGGTGTGCTCGGCGAAGGCGCCGGCCTGGACGATCACCGTGCGGTCTGCCTCGGGGGAGAGGTTCACCAGTTCCACGGTGGTCGCCTCGGGGTCGATCGAGGTGACCAGCGCGGCCACGCCCGGGGGAAGGCCGGCGCGGCGGGCGTCGGCGTCGTGGTACCGCAGCCGTGCCTGCTGCAGGCCGCCGTTGTAGAGCACCTGAGGACCGCCCCAGGTCAGCTGCACGAGGGCCTCGGTGACCACGGGGTTGCACAGCTGCCACACGTGGATGTCGGCCTCGGGCACGTCCAGGTCGCGGTAGCGGTCGATGCGGCGCAGGCGATGGCGGACCTGGGCCTGCGCGGCGGCGAGCATCCGCTCGGGGTAGTCGGGGTCGTCGCCGGCGAGGAAGGCGAACCACGCCTTCTCGTGTCCCGACTCCTCCTTGGCGCGGAACGGCCGCACGGTGCGCCAGTCGATGCCGTCGGCCTCGCGCAGCCCTTCCAGCCGTGCGCGGTCGGCGTCGGAGGCCGTGTGGTGCCAGAGAGCCACCGGCACCGGCGGGGTGACCGGGTTGTAGTCGAACCAGCCGGAATCGTTGTGGCGGAACGGGAGGTGGAGTGTGGGCGTGTGGACGTCCGGGCCGAGCTCGGCCACCCACTTGGAGGGGAGGCTGGAGTCCGCCTCCGCGTGCGGCATCACCTTGCCGCGGCAGATGAGGGCGTCGAGTGAGGTCGCGACCATGGAGAGGTAGTCGTCGTCCCCGGTGACCGTCGCCGCCGCGAGCGCCGCCACGCAGGCCGCGTGGCCCACGCTGTGCCAGCCGTGCGGCCAGGACCAGCCGTAGTGGCCGCCGTACCAGCGGCCCTCCAGCAGGCTGCCGACGACTCCGTCCGGGCCGACGTTGTCCGGGATGAGGCCCTCGTTCGCCTGTGTGCGCTCCCGCCACGCGCCCACGTACTCGACGATCCAGTCGCGGTAGCGGTCCTCGCCGGTGAGGATCCAGGCGTTGAGGACCAGTCCGGCCGCAGCGAGGTTGACCGCCGTGTCGCCGACGCCCATCCGGTCCCGCATCTGCGCACCGAGACGCGGATCCTCCGAGAGCGGGTACGGGCCGCCGTCCGCCTCGGGTATCCAGTCCAGCGGGAAGCCGTACGTCTCCGCTTCCTTCGGCAGCCACGGATAGACGTCGCCGTCGAACAGGCCCCGGCGGTCGGGGTCGCTGCCGTTGTGCGGGCGGGTGATGACGCGGTGCTCGGGGTCGTAGTTGCCCTTGTCCGGATCGACGTACAACTCGGCGAAGCGCAGAGCGCGTTCGGACCAGCGGTCGGGGGCGGCCATGCAGAGGAAGTAGAGCAGGAGCAGGCTCTCGCCCTGGTGGAACCAGTCGTAGCCGCGTTCGAACTCGTCACGGAGCATGCCCAGTTCGGTGAGCTGCCGGGTCACGCCCTCCCAGTGCTTCTCACTGGCGGGCAGCAGATCGTCGGCGCCGCCGAGGAGATACAGCTGGGGCCAGTTGAAGAACACCTCGTAGAAGTCGTCCACCCCGTCACGGGTGGTCAGCCGGCCCGTGTAGTTCAGCCGTCCGTCCGGGCCGGTGAAGTCGCGGGCGAAGCGCCGCCAGGCGTGGTCGAGCAGATCGAACAGGGCCCGCTGGGCCACGGCCCAGCCGGGGGCTTCGAGCAGCGGCACCCCCGCCTGGATCTCGGGCGGCGGGGTCGGGTGGCCGGAGGGCGGGGCGTCTTCGGCCGAGGTGTGGTCGGCAGAGCTGAAGGGCATGGAAGGATCTCCGTTCGGAGGGAAGGCGGGAGTGCGCACACCGGGCACGACGGCCGGGCGGACGGGCCCGGCGTCATTCCTTGGTGGCGCCGGCGAGCATCCCGCTGACCAGGAAGCGCTGGGCGAAGAGGAAGACGACCAGCACGGGTGTGATGGCGACCAGCGTCGCCAGAGCCAACTCCGGGCGCTGGATCGCCACGTCGCCGACGGCCGGATTGAACGACGGCACACTGCTGAGCAGGTTGCCGACACCCACCTGGATCGGCATCTGGCTGCTCTCGGGGAGCATCACGTACGGCAGGAAGTAGTTGGTCCAGTTGGCGACGAAGCTGAAGAAGCCCACGAGCGCGATGACCGGCGTCGCCAGCGGCAACGCGATGTGCCGGAAGACGCCGAACTCGGAGCAGCCGTCCATGCGTGCCGCTGCCAGCAGGTCCTTCGGTACGGCGGTGGTGAAGTAGATGTACGTCAGGTACACCCCGAAGGGGTAGAACGAGTACGGCAGGATGATCGACCACATCGTGCCGATCAGGTGCACCGCGTTGATCTCCAGGAACAGCGGCACCACCAGCGTGGCGTTCGGCATGAGCATCACGACCAGGGTCGAGATCAGCAGCATGCGCCGACCGCGGAACTCGGTCATGGCCAGGGCGTATCCCGCCGGTACGGCGACACACAGCGTGATGGCCAGCGAGATCACGGCATAGAGCGCGGAGTTGCGCAGCCACAGCAGGATGGCGTCGTCCTGGAACGCCGTGAGCCCGTGCCAGTTGGCCATGAAGGCGTGCCAGGATCCGATGGAGAGCGGGCTGTCGTGGACCAGTTGCTGGTCGGTCTTGGTCGCCGCGAGGAGCAGCCAGAGCACCGGCAGTACGAAGAACACCACGAACACGGTCAGTACGCTGCCGGTCAGCAGCCGGGAGACGACGCGCGGCTGGGGACGGGGGCGCCGCCGCTCCGGAGCCCGGTGCTGCGTTCGGCTCATGACACTTGATCCCCCCTCCGCACGTGGGCTGGCGGCGACCGGTGTGGCAAAGGACTTATTCGGCATCGAAGAACCCCGACCGTGCGACGAAGACTGCGGCGGCCGACACGCTGACGACCAGGAGCTCCACCGAGACCGCCGCGGCGCCGTTGATGTTGTTCATCTGGAAGGCGAAGTCGTACGTCAGCTGGTTCAGCGAGTAGTCGCGTCCGGCCACGCCCACGCTGGCGAGGGAGAGCAGTTGCGGCTCGACGAAGAGCTGCGCGCCGCCCGCGAAGGCCAGGATCACCATGTACACGATCCACTTGCGGAGCATCGGGATCTGCACCCGCCAGGCGGTCTGCCAGGCGTTCGCGCCGTCGATGCGGGCGGCTTCCATGACGTCCGTGGGAATGTTGTTGAGCGCGCCGTACATGACGACGATCCAGCCGCCCGCGCCGGTCCAGAACGCGATGATCGTGAACAGCACGGGCAGGTTGCCGGGTGCGATGACCTCGCCGAAGGTGTGGAACCCGAGCGCGCTCAGCAGCGAACTGACCGGGCTCACCGTCGGGTCGAGCATGAACAGCCACACCAGCACGCTCGCGGCGCCGGCGAGCGCTCCGGGGATGTAGTAGAGGAAGCGGAGTGCCTTGCCGGCCGTCCCGGATGCCAGACGGTGCAGCAGCAGCGCCAGGCCCACCACGAACACCACCAGTGACGCCAGCCAGAAGACGAGGTACACGGCGATGTGGCTCACGGCGCCCATGAAGCGGAAGTCGTGCCCCGTGGTGAGGAAGTTGGAGATGCCGGTGAACGTGCCCCCGGCATCGGTGAAGGCGAAGTAGACCGCGTAGGCGGTCGGAAGGACGCCGAAGGCGATCAGCAGGATCACGTATGCGGCGACGAAGGCCATGCCGGCCCGGCTCTGCCGGGCGGCGCCGCGAGGGCGCCGGGCGGCAGAGCCGGCCGAGGTGTGCGTGAGCGTCACTTGGAGACCTTGTATCCGTCGGACTCGGCGTACTTGGTGATGGCGTCCTGCCAGGCGGGGAGCATCGAGACGATGCTCTTGCCCTGGGTCAGGCCGGGCTTGACCGTGGCCGCCCAGATCGCCTCCTGGCTGAACTGTCCGGAGCCCCATCCGGGCCAGACCTGGGAGGAGGCATCCTTGAGCGCGCTCAGGTCACCGCTGAAGTAGCCGGCGGTGCTCTGCGCGTTCAGCCAGGTGTCGGCAGCGGGCGCGTAGGCCGGGAAGCCCGGCGCCTTCGAACCCTGGTAGGCCTTGTCGGTGGTGACCCACTTCAGGAAGTCGGTGGCCGCCTTGATGTGCGCGGAGTGCTGGGACAGCAGCCAGGTGCCGCCGCCGACGTTGCCGGTGGTCGGTGAGGGATCACCCTTCCACTGCGGGATGGGCGCCGCCGCGATCTGCTTGGCCGGCGTCTTGAACGTGCCCTGGAACAGCGCGCTGCCGTACCAGGCCGGACCCGGCATGAGCAGTACCTTGTCCGCCTCGTTCTTCCCGAAGTCGGTGCTGAAGACGCCGCTGACGGACATGGCCTTGTCCTTGATGAGCACGTCCATGAGCTTGGCCATCTTGGTGCAGTTCTCGCTGGTGGTGTTCACGGAGACGGACTTGGGGCCGGTGATGTGGTTGGCGCCGCACTTGCTCGCCCACAGGTAGATCTCGGGGGTGAAGGAGTCGCCGGCGTCGCCCACGAGGTAGCCGGGGTGCTCCTTGGCCACCTTCTCGCCGAGCTGCTGGTACTCCTCCCAGGTGGTGGGCACCGTGTAGCCGAACTTCTTCAGCAGCGGCGCGTTGTACCAGAGCACCGCCTGGGAGAGGTCGTTGCGCAGGCAGTAGACGGTGCCGTTGACCGTGCAGACGTCGTTGGCGCCCTTGGCGAATTCGGCCAGGGTCATGGAGGAGATCAGGCCCTTGTTGAGAGGCGCCGCGAAGCCCGCGTCGACCGCCCAGGTCGCCTCGTTGTTCTGGGAGCTGAAGACGACGTCCGGCCAGCCCTTGCCGGTGCGGTTGAAGAGCTGGACCTTGGTCTGGAGGTAGTTCGAGCCGTTGGCGTCGCCGTCGTAGGTGACGATGTCCATCTTCACGTCGGGGTGGAGCTTCTGGTACAGCTTCGCGGCGTCCAGACGGGTCGCGTCCACCCAGACGGTCAACGCGCCGTCCTTCTGGGCCGCTTGGGCGAAGCCGTCCTTGACGGTCGTACCGGTAGCGCTTCCGCCGCTGCAGCCGGCCACGGTCAGCATCACCACCGAGGCCGCGCAGCCGGCCAGCAACGCCGAACGCCGCCTGCTGGGCACTCTTTCCTGGGCGGCCGGAGGCTTGTTGAGGGTCATGAGCGACTCCACTGGGTTTGCAGGCGCCCCGAGCAGATCGGGAGGGCGGCGCGTGGATGAGGGCGACGCCGGGCCGTCCCGGTCGGGCGTCGGGTGGTGAGGACGGCTGTGCTGCTGCCGCCGCGGAAGAAATTAGCCGCCTTATCAAGGTGCCAGTCAAGGGGCATGGTCGGCTTTTTTGCGGTGGATTTATGGACGCCAGGACAGTGACCGCATGGGGTTGTGTATCTATTCACCAATATGTCCAATAAGTGCTTTGATTCATGTCTTGGTTTTCCGGAAGATAAGTACGACTCATTGGACGTCTGAGGTATGATGCACGCGGCTCTACAGCGGTCAGTTGCACTCGTCGCAGTCACTCCCGGAGGCAGGACAGATGAACGACACGCCCGCGATCGCAGCGGCCCTGCCTGCGCAGGCCTCTCCCGCTGCGGCAGCAGCGGCGAAAGACTCGGACGAGCAGCGTGACTACCGCCCCGGTTACGAAGTCGTGGCCGAGCGCATCCTCGAATTCATCGCCGAGGCGCGGCTGGTGCCGGGCGACCGGATGCCCACGGAAAACGATCTCGCCCAGCAGCTGAACACCAGCAGGGCCGTCGTTCGGGAGGCCGTGAAGATCCTGTCGGCGCTCGGCCGCGTCCGGGCGCACAAGGGCCGCGGACTGTTCGTCGCGGACGACGAGGGCATGCTCGTCACCAGCCGCTGGGGCGGCTTCTTCCGGCCGGTCGACCTCGACCACGTCCTCATGCTGTTCGAGTTCCGCAGGGTTCAGGAGATGGCCGCCAGCAGTCTCGCGGCCACCCGCGCCACGCCCGCCGAGCTGCGCACGATCGAACTCGCCATGCAGGAGTGCCGGCACGGGTTCGTCCATGGCCGGGTCGACGTGTTCAACCAGGCGGACGACGACTTCCACGCGGCCGTGGCCGCGGCCTCGCACAACACCTTCCTGGTCAGCGCTGTGCGCGACGCACGACGACTGCAGCGGCAGTCCAGCGCGATCGGGATCCACGACACGCTCGGTGAGAACACCCAGTCCGCGGTCGAGGAGCATGAGGCGATCTACCGGGCCATTCGCGACGGCCGCTCCGATGAGGCGGCCCAGGCCACGGCCGCGCATCTCGACAGGACGCTGGAGGACTACCGGCGGGAGATCCAGCGGCGCCTGTTCGGATGACCATCGCCAACGGAGGCGCGGGTCGTCCGGCCCGGACGGACGGCGCGACGCCGGACCTGGCACTCACCCAGGACTTCCGCCGCGCCGTCGCCGCAGTCCGGGACTCGCTGGTCCGCAACGAGCCCGAAGCGGCACGGGCGTTCGACGGCTGAGGATGGCAGGGCGCATGTCGGACACCGCCGACGAGACCTCTGGACGCCATCGCTGAGCCCAGTGCATCCCTCCCCGGCCTCGCCGACCGTGCGATGCAGCCGGCAGGGCCGTACCGCCGTGCCGGGTCCGGATCCGTGGTCGGCCACGGGATCCTGCGGCCGGTGTCCGGTGGACGTGTGGGTTGTATGGTGAGGAATCGGATGTAAAGGACTTCCAGGGTGTCACGGTGTGAAGCGGCGGCGCGTGCGGCTCGTGCACCGGCCGGCGAGGCCGCCGGCCTTCCGCGCTGTGCCGGGGCCCGTCCTCGCGAGGCACGGGGCCGGTGACGCACACCCGAGCCCGCAGCCGGGCGGTGCACGGCGGTGACGGAGAGAAGCGGGGCCGTCCCGGGCGGAAGCTGTCGCAGGTTTTGTTCGACCTCGTCGACCAGGCGGTCGTGGTCTGTGACCCCTCCGGCGTGGTGCGCTGGTGCAACCGCCTGACCGGCGTCTACTTCCCGGGCCTGCGGCCGGGGAAGGTGCCGGATCTCGCGGTGGCCGGACCCCTCGGGCAGGCGGTGGTCTCCTCCGCGGCGCGCTTCGACGCCGAGTTCCTCGGCCGCCGGCTGGCCGGACGCCGGAGCACTGTGGGGGACTGTCCGGTGTGGCTCATCCGTGACGAGACCGAGGTTCGCCGCTGCGAGGTCGAGTTGCGCGCCGAACGGTCACGGACGGCATTCCTGAGCGAGGCGGGCCGACGGCTGGGGGCGTCCTTGCACCACGGGCGCACGGCCCGGGGCGTGGTGGAGCTCGCCGTGCCGGCCTTGGCGGACGCGGCGCTGCTCGTACTACCGCCGCGTGCAGGCCACGCGGACTGGTACCGCTGCGCCGCGCCGGGGGCGGCGGAGTCGGGCGCGTTGCCGGCGTCCTCCCTCGAGCGTGTGCCGCCCCTGAGGCGGGCCCTGTCGGGCCTGTGGCCGTGGCCCGCGGTCTGCCCACCGGGGCAGTTCGCCGCGCTCCGTGGGGCGCCGCCGGACCCGGGCAAGGGGGGAGGGGAGTCACTCGTGACGGCACTGCCGGGCAGCGAGGCCCCGGCGGGGGCCCTGGTTCTCTTCCGCTCGGCCGAAGCCGGGGGCTGGAACGCCGAGGACGCCGCCGTGGTGGGCGACTTCGCCTTCCGGGCCGGTATGGCGCTGTCGACCGCCGCCCTCTACGCCCAGCAGGCCCATACTGCGGACGTGCTCCAGGCGGGCCTCGATCCGGCGCCCCTGCCCGATGTGCCGGGGGTGCGGCTGGGCGCCGCCTACCGCCCCGCCCCGGGGGAACTGGGCTTCGGCGGCGACTTCTACCAGGTGGAACCTGCTCGGGACGACGGCGGAGGGGTGGAATTCGTCCTGGGGGACGTCTGCGGCAAGGGCGTCGAGGCGGCCGTACTCACCGGGCACGTCCGTCAGAGCCTGCGGACCCTGGCCCTCGTCGAGTCCCGGCCGCTCCGTGTGCTCGACGTGCTCAACCAGTCGCTGCTCGAGGCGGACTCGGGACGATTCGCCAGTTTGGTCATCGGCACCGCCCGCCCGGGCTCCGGAGGCGCCCTGGACGTCGTCCTCGCCGGCGGGGGGCATCCGCCGCCGCTAGTGCTGCGCCGCGGTGGCGCCGTGGAGGCTGTGGACGTGGGCGGGATGCTGGTCGGGGCCCTGCCCGGCCCGGAATTCGGCCAGGCCGGAGTTCACCTGGCGCCCGAGGAGCTGATCCTGCTGTACAGCGACGGGGTCACCGAGGCGCGGGGCGGCCCCGAGGGTGCCGAGGAGTACGGAGCCGAGCGGCTGGCACACGACCTGGAGGTCTGCGCGGGGATGCCTGCCGGCGCGGTCGCCGAGCGGGTCGACATGCGCGTCGCCCACTGGCTGGCCGGACGCGCCCACGACGACATCGCGGTGCTGGTCCTGCAGGCCTCGCCCGGTTCGTCCGGCACCGCCGGAGCCCCGCGGTGACTGGCGCTCGCGTCGCGGCGCCGGGCGTCCGCGCCGCCTTCGACGACCACCTCGCCCACGCCGATGAGACGGGGGCGACCGCCCTCGCCCTGAGCCTGCTGCGGTCCGGTGCCTCGGCGGAGGAGGTCCTGCTCCGTCTGATCGCCCCCGCACAGGCCGCTGTCGGCACCCGGTGGGTGTCCACTCAGTGGAGCGTGGCGCAGGAGCACGCCGCCACCCACGTGAGCGAGCGCGTGGTGAGCGCCGTGGCCGCCGAGGCCTCTGCATCTCGCCCTCGGAACTCCGCGCCGGGCCGCCGTGTCCTGTGCGGGTGCGTCGAGGGGGAGCACCACACCCTGCCCGCGCGGATCGCCGCCGAGGTGCTGCGGCTGCGCGGCTTCGACCTGACGTTCCTGGGCGCCAACGTCCTCGTCCCGCGCCTGGTGTCCCACCTGCACCGGCAGGGGCCCGACCTGGTGGCCCTGTCGTGCGTGATCCCGGTATGCCTGCCTGCCGCACACCGCCTCGTCGAGTGCTCTCGGCGTGCCGGGGTGCCGGTGCTCGCGGGCGGGGCGGGCTTCGGACCCGCAGGCGTCTGGGCCCGCACGCTGGGAGCCGACCTGTACCTGCCCGATCCGGCCGCCGCTGCTGACATGCTCGCCGTACGGTGGCCCGACACCCCACGTGAAACGGCGCCCCTGGAGCACCTGGCCGACGAGGAGTACTCCCGGATCGTCCGGCAGCGGGCCGAATTGCTGCGGCGGCTGTTCGCCCGACTGCGCGAGCGGTACCCGTCGCTGTGCGACCCCGGCGCGGAGCATGCCGAGGCCGTTCTGGAGGAGTTCGGCCGTCTCCCGGACGTCCTGGCCGCGGCGATCTACGTCGACGATCCGCGGGTTCTCACCGACTATCTCTCCTTCGGTGCGGCGTTCCTCCACGCCCGCGGCGTGCCCACCGCCGCTCTGGGCCTGGCCCTGGGGGCGCTGTCCGGCCCGCTCGGCGACCTTCCGCGGGCCTCCGGGCACCTGGATGCCGGGCGGCGCTGGTTGGCGGCAGCGGACCACGCCGTCCCGCCGGACTGACGGGGGCCGGGCGGCGCCCGAGGTCACGGTTGCGCTGAGCCGAGCGCGCGGGAGGCTGGTACGGGCCCGGCTGAAGACCTGCAGCAGCGGCGGCTTTGACCGGCATGGTGCGGGATCCTGGTCGATCCCCGCCTGCAGGCCGACGAGGCTGTGGCCGTCAGTGTGGAACGGCGCATGCCCCACCTGGCCATGACCTCACCTGTCGGTGATCTCGGAGAGCCATGCCGTGTCCTCCGGGCCGGGCGCTTCGACGCCGGGGGCGGGCAGCCAGCGGACCTCGCCCGTGCGCAGGGCGACCGTGGCACGTGGCCGCATCGGCCCGTGACCCCTGCGTGAGAGCAGGACGAGTTCCCAGACTGTCACCGTCATGGCGTCGAGCCGGGTGGCGCAGTCGGCGCTGACTCGCTGCGGATCCCGGGTCCGGCCCAGGGAAAGATGTGGGGTGAAGTTCTTGGCGGGCCCACGACAGTGCGGGAACCGCTGCTGCAGTGCGCTGTGCAGGTCCGCCCACGGCGCCGTGCCCCCCGCCGCGGGGTCGAGCCACACGGTGGAGTACGCCCTGTGCCGGAAGGTGCGCACCCCGTCCAGCCGGGCTGTGAAGACCGGCGTCTCGGCCATCGCCGCGGCGAGCAGCGGGGCGGCCCGCTCGAAGTCGGACTCCGGCACGAAGCCGAAGAGGACATTGACGTGCGGCGGCCAGCGGTGGATCTGCGGATCGTAATCCCGGCGGATGTCCTGGATCGGCGGCCACAGCTCGGCGGGCGGGATCCAGGCCACCGCCGTGCGGGTCGTCGGGGACACGCCGAGGACGCCGGCGGGATCGCCCCTGCCGGAGCTCGGGTCCGCTCGCGGGTCCCGCACCCGGCCGGCGCCCGACGCGTCGATGCGGTCCACACCCGTGGCGCGGTCCCAGACCACCTCGCCGTCCGCTTCGATGAACACCACCCGATGCCAGGGGATGTCGCCTCCGGGCACGAAGGAAGGCAGTGGGATGCGTTTGAAGGCATCCCCGCGCTGGCTGATCCCCAGCACGAACCGGGCCGGGTCGAACCGCGGGTCCCAGCGGATCCAGTGATAGATCTCGTCGCTGGTTCGCATCACGCCCCCTCTCCCGCCGTCACACCTTCTCCTCCTCCAGGGTGCCGCTCACCCTGTCCTTGACGGCTGTCCGTCACCCGGCGCAATCCATTGGCTGCGTTTCGTGTCAAAGGTGACGTATGCCGAGCGACTCATCTCGTCAAAAGCGGCGATCGGCGATCGGGATGCGTAATGGCTGCAACGGGCGACCGTTCGCGATGCCCTCATGGGGCCGACGGGGGTCCTAGAACACCGCCCCCCTTCGGGGTCGGTCAGTACCGGCGCGCGAGGACGCGTAGCGTCCTGCCCAGCGGCGGGTTCGCCGAACCGCGCAGTACCCCGGCGCCCCGTGCGAGCACCGCTTCCGCCGTGAGTAGTTCCATCTCCACCAGCGCACCTGCGAGCCGTCGGCCGTCGGCAGGGGTCAGCGCCGGGAGCTCCCTTGCCGCCAGCAAGGCGCCGCGTGCGATGGTGACCTGCTCGGCAATCAGTTCCTCCAGGGCCGAGCCGCCGATGCCGGCCGTCAAGTCGCCCATGGTGACCCCGAACCGTTCCATCGCGTCGACCGGTATGCCAACGCGTCCTTCCCGCACGTCCTCGGCGAGGTCGTTGACGAAGTCGAGCCGCTGACTGCCGTCGATGAAGGTCCGGCATGCGGCCTGGTACCGCAGGTCGTCACCTTCCGGTGCGAGCAGTCCCGCGACGAGCATGAAGGCGGGGTACGAGTAGGCGTCCACATATGCCTGGTAGTCGGCCTCCGTGGCGAAGCCCGCGAAATGCAGTTCGGCTGTGGCGGTCGCCAGGTAGGTCTCCATGATCTCCCGCAGCTGCGGATGAGCGGACGCGGTGTGCACGAGCGCACGGAGAAGCGGGTCGTCACTCGACCCCGTCCGCAACACCTCGCGCACCTGCCGCTCCCAGGACGCCCACGCTGTCTCGCGCTGCGGCAGGGGACCGGTATCGAGAAGGTTGTCCCCGTGGTGCATCACGGCGGTCGCCGCCACCACATGCGGCAGCAACCGCCGTGGCAGCAACAGCCTGGCCGCCAGGTACGCGGTGCGCCGGAAGCGTCGCACCGTCTGCCGCTGACGGTCGTAGTCCTCACGCAACCCCGGCTCTCGGACACCAGCCGAGTCCAGGCTCTTCCTCCACCCTCGCATGGGCCGATCGTAGGTGCGGATGCCGCAGCCAGCTTCCGGCTCCGGGCCGGGGCGTGTGTCCGTCGTTTCGGTGCCTTGGGCCGGGAGTGTCTTTATTCTTTGCGCGAGCCCTGGTGGTGACGCTTCTTCTGTGTGGCGTTGGTCCTCCTGGTGGTCGGTGACGCGGTACGACGCTGTCCTCATCGGCGCCTCTCCGTACCGGCCGTGGCCGGCAGCAGTGCTTTCGTCCCTGGGAGACCAGGGCTGCCCGAATCTGTCCAGCTGTCCGCTTCCTCGACTGTCACACAGTCGGCGCCACGAGAAGAAGGATGTCCACCATGACAACACCCGATGCGAAGTCACCCCGGCTCTACGCCGGCTTCGCGCAGTGCGCGATAGCGGTGGCGGCCGTGGCGGACGTGTACCGAGCCACGGCCGTCAGGGCTCACGTCGTGCATGCCACGGACGCGTCGCTGAAGGAGTCGGGGTTCGCGTCGATGGTCTTCGTCTACGCGATGACGGCGGCAGCCGTGTTGTTCCTTGTGTGGCTGGCACGTTGTCGGCGTAACGCGCAGATTCTCACCGGTGCAACTGTCGGGGCGTCCGGTGTCTGGTCTGTCGTGGCGTGGTTCATCCCCGTGCTCAACTGGTGGTTCCCCCGCCGGTTCGTGCTGGACGTCGAGCGCGCGAGTGCCGGCGTGTCGCAGAAGGCGAGCAAAGCGACTTTGGTGAACGCCTGGTGGGCGGTCTGGGTCGCGCATCTTGTGACGGGCGCAGTGGCGTTCGCGGTGGGACAGGCATCCGCGATCGCCTTCGTCGTGGTGGCGGAGACGCTCACCATCGGCGCGGCGGTGCTGGCGATCTGCGTCATCGAACACCTCACCCGGCTACAGGGTGCTGCGCCCGGCGCCGTGGCACATGTCGAACCGCTCGCTCAGGCCTGAAGGAGCGACGCGCAGGGGAAACCGGCACCCGCTTCCGGCTCCGGGCCGGGGCGGGTGTTCGTCGTCAGCGCACCGAGTTCCGTCGGTCCATAGGGCCCGAGTACTGCGACGCAAACGTCGCCTGTTGCGGCACTAGGCCTTCCGGGCCAGTCCGGCGGCGATGAGACGTTCCCAGACGGTGAGCTCCCGTTCGCCGCTGCTGTTCCACGGGTTGTCGACCACGTCAGGACGCCACAGGGACGCGGGGACGATCCCGGGGTCGAGGACCTCCAGGCCGTCCAGCAGGGATTCGATCTCCTCGTCGGTGCGCCACCGGCCGCGGCCGAAAGTCCGCTGGAGGACTGCCTCGGCCTCCGCTGTCTCCGGGTTGTTGCCGGAACGGAAGTGGCTGACGAAGAAGTAGCTGCCGGACGGCACGTGGTCGCGCCAGTAGCGGACGATTGCGGCTGGGTCCTCCTCGTCGTTGACGTGGTGAAGGATCGCGCTGAACATGACGGCGACGGGGCGATCGAAGTCGATCAGTTCCAGGGTGTCCGGGTGGGTACGGACGTCTTCGGGGTTGCGTACGTCGGCCGGGACGAACCGGGTCCGGTCGTTCTCCTCCAACAGTGCTCGGCCGTGGACGAGCACTTGGGGGTCGATGTCCACGTACACGACCCGGGACTCCGGAGCGTGCCGTTGTGCGACCTGGTGGACGTTGTCGGCGGTCGGAAGACCACTGCCCAGGTCGATGAACTGCCGTACGTCGGTGGTCGTCGCGATCTCCCCGACCGCCCGGATCAGGGCTGCTCGGTTGGCGAAGGCGATTGCCACCGAACCGGGAAGGTCACGTTTGAACACGTCGCCGATCTCCCGGTCCACGGCGTAGTTGTCCTTGCCGCCGAGCAGGTAGTCGTAGACGCGGGCGATACTGGGCTTGGTGGGGTCGATGGAGGAGCCTTCATCCGTCATGTCGGCAATCCTCCCCTGTGACGTCGTCTGCCGACCATCACTTTGGAATCTTGGGCGCCCTTCCTCGCGAAGTGGGCTCGCGCCGGTCACGCGGCCGCGTCAGCTCATGTCGGCAGCGTCCACAGCTGATTGGGGGTGCCGGCGCAGGTCCAGATCTGCAATCGGGTGCCGTTGGCGGAACTCTGACCGGTGGCGTCCAGGCACTTTCCGGACGCGGAGTTCACCAGCGTGCCGTTCGCCTGGGGCTTCCACTGCTGAGCACCGGTGCCGTTGCACGAGTACAGCTGGATCCTGGTGCCGTCGGCTGTCCCGGCGCCAGTGACGTCCATGCACTTGCCGAGGGCGCGCAGGGACCCGTCGGTGGCCACGGTCCACTGCTGGGCCGCGGTGCCGTTGCAGTCCCAGAGCTGGATGGCGGTGCCGTCGGCGGTGCCGGCCCCGGCGACGTCGACGCACTTGCCACCGATACCGGTGACAGGACCGGCCGGGGACGGCGGTGGCGGCGTACCGGAGGCAACGTAGGGGTTGTCGGCGTTGGTCAGGGTCTCCCAGGCCACGAAGAGGTTGTTGGTGCCTTGCGGACGGTGCGACTCCGTGTACGACTGGGTGTTGGCCATCGCATAGCCGTACCGGTTGTGCATGGCGTTGAAACCGGGCTCGGTGATCGGGCCGAGGCCGAGGTTGAGCGTGCCGTTGCACAGCCACGACGGGACCGCGGCGCCGTTCTCGTAGGTGGTCTGGAAGCCCAGCGCCTGCCGCAGCCGCTCACCGACCTGGGGGTACAGGTCCTGACCCTGGATCAGCGCAGTCTCCGCGATGTGCGAGATCGCGGAGATGCCGTACCCGGTGTGGGTGAGGTCCCGGCAGGTCTCCTGGGTGAGGCCCGTGACGAAGGTCGACTGGCCCTGCCAGTAGTCGATGACCTTTTGCGAGGTGTCCAGGCCGCTGCCGGGCACCGTCTTGGGCAGGGAGCCGTCCGAGGACAGGTAGATGTAGGCCGGGACCCGGTTCAGGTAACGCTTGATGGCCGAGTCGTAGGCGGCCGGGTCCTCGATGAAGACGGAGATGCCGACGGCTGCCTCCATCATCGAAAGCTCCCAGTTGCCGTTGCTGTTGGATCCGTTGACGACCTCGGGGAGGTAGACGTTCCGCAGCATCGCGGTGAAACGGCCGATGTCCGAGGAGGACCAGCCGGTGTAGGTGTAGCGGATGATCTCGGCGGCCCGGGGCCACACCGAACCCGCCCAGCCCGTCTGCAGCGGGGCGTTGCTGTTGGTGTGGTCGGTGATCACGGCGGACCACGCGTTCATCAGCTGGATCGACTTGTCGGCGTACCGGCTGTCGCCGCTGACGTACCAGATCAGCGCGTCGGTGTAGGCCGCGATGGCGTCCTGCCGCTCGTCGGTGCAGCCGTGGTCCGGGTTGGAGTAGGAGCCGCACTCGACGACCGACCACGGCTTGGGGACGCGCGACAGCGAGGCGTAGGAACTCGACGTCATCTGCTGGTATGCGGATGCCCATGGCTGGACGCCTGTCCGCACCTGGGCACGGACGTAGTCCAGCTGGGGTCTGCTCACCATCACGCCGGGATGGGTGAAGGCGGTGGGCGAGGCGGCGACCGTCTCCCCGGTGGTGGCGGTGCCCTGCGCGGAGGCCGGGCCGGCGAGGCCGCCACAGAGCAGGGCCGCAGCCGCGAGGGTTCCGGGAAGCACGGTCGCGGCGCGGATCCGCCGCAGGAATTGACGCAGTTGCATGGCAGGTTCTGCCCTTCGGACTGGTCTTACCGGTGCGGAACGGATCAGGCGGGCAGGACCCACTTCTGGTTGGCGCTGCCACCGCAGGACCAGATCTGGGACTGCGTGCCGGCTGTGGTGGACCAGTCGGTGTCGTCGAGGCACTTGCCCGACTGCGGGTTCAGCAGCGAGCCGTCGGCCTGCGGGACCCATACCTGCGCGCCCGTGCCGTTGCAGTCGTACAGCTGCACCTTGGTGCCGTTTGCGGTGCCGCCGGCCGTGACGTCCAGGCACTTCCCGAGCACCCCCAGGGTGTGGTTGGAGTCGTTGACCGTCCAGGTCTGGGCGTTCGTGCCGTTGCATGTGTAGACCTGGATCGGGTTGCCGTCGGCCGTGGAAGCGCCCCTGTCGTCGAGGCAGAGGCCCGCGTAACCGGTGATCGGACCGGTGTGGGTGGTGCCACCGCCGCCACCACCGCCGATGCCGTTGAAGGTGCGGGCGAACTGGTAGGGGCTCTGCGGGGTGCCGCTGCAGGTGTCGGAGAGCGTGCCGTTGGTCGCACAGGCCGTGTCACGGCCGAGGGACCAGTAGCCGATCTGCTGGATGCCGTTGGACTTGGCGAAGTCGGTGAGCGTGGTGGCGTTGCCCGTGGTGAAGATCTCGTTGAGGGAGTCGTTCACGCCGATCATGGGGGTGTTGCCCTCCATGGCCCACAGCTGGGCGGAGGTCTTCGTGGGCCAGACGTTCCCCAACTGGGTGTGGAGTGCGGTGGCGGCGCTGACGGCGGCCGAACCCATGTCGGAGACGTTCTGGTAGTAGTCCATGGTCATGACGTTGACGAGGTTGACGCTCACGTTGCGGGACTTGGCATTGTTGACCAGGCTCAGCCCGTCCTTGTCGAGACCGTCGGGGTTCGTCGGCAGCGTGTAGTCGATGTCCAGCTTCCGGCCGGCGGCCGTGGCGGCCGCCTGGAGGCCCGCGAGGGCCTGGTTCCGGCGGTCGTTGGCGGCGGTGTCCTTGAGCGCCGACCCCTCGATGTCGAAGTCGAGCCGGGTGAGGTTGAGCGTGTCGATGACCCGTTGGTACTGGGTCCGAAGCGCCGACACGGTGCCGCAGGCCTGGGCGAGTTCGGTTCCGGAGGCACCGCCGAAGGAGGCGATGACGTCGCCGCCGGAGGCCCGCAGGTTGTTGATCGCGGTGGTCCAGCCGGCGTCGCCGATCGACATGTTGCCGTTGAAGGTGGCGTTACAGGTGCCGTCGCTGAGAACGAACCCGAGGTGGAAGTGGTTGACGCCCGTGGCGGCCTGGGCGTTCGCCATGGCGGACGGGGAGTTCCAGGTCTCCACCCATGGTGCGACGTACTGGGTGGGAAAGCCTGGTCCGGGGTTGGCTGCTGCCTGGGCGTCCGGGGCGGCACCGAGCAGGGAGACCGACGCCAGGAAGCCGACGAGGGGGGACAGATGTCTGATACGCATGGGCCATCCAACTGGGTCTGGTGAGGGACCGGTTCGTGGGGGAGGAGATGGAGCGGCCGAGCAGCGCGAAGTCAACTAGCGAAGAAAGCAACGCGCAAGAGAACTGACAGGAAAGGTTCCTGTCGTCGTTGACTTCGACTTCTTCGAACGGCCGCGCGTCCCGGCCCGCAGTGCCGTTTCACGAAGTTGCGTCGCAGATCCCGCTCGACTCCCTTGACGCCTTGCCGCGTACGGGAGTTGAATGCGCGACGATCGAGCACAGCAAGGGGATCCAGCGGCCTTGCACCATCGCTGTTGGTCCACCGCGTTCGTCGTCGGAGGGCGCTGGAGGTGGCCGACGACGGCAAGGAAGGCAAAGAACGCGGACGGCGACTGCTCACGGCGGCTTGCCCGTATCGTTGCCGTGCAGGAGGAAGGCGTGCACCGCCCGTCCGCCCCGGTCGCCGTGGCCGCGAGGGTGGGCCTGACACCGCCCCGGCTCCGCCCGGCCCCGTCCGCCGAGCTACCGCAGCATGGACTCCGCCGTGTCGCTGACTTGCTGAAGCCGACTCGCGGTGAGATGCCGCGCGTCACGGATGAGCTCGGCGAGGCCGGCAGCGGTCGACCAGAGGTTCGGGGACACGCGGGGGAGCGGGACGCCGGTCAACGCCGCCAGGTCGCCGGCGGGCACGTCGAGCACAGTGGAGACGTCGACCAGCGGCTCGGGCGTCACCTGCGTGCGACCGTGACCACCCCGCTGTAGGTGGCAGCCGACCGATACGGGCCGGTGACCATCGAGAACGTCCTGGCGGTGTCGAGCCGGTCGAGATCGCGGTTCCGGGCCATGCGCATCAGCGGAGCCTCGGGCCCGGAAGACACTGCTCGTGGACAGCAGGCCAGGAACAGGCTGCGTGCGCTCCTGGCGTGGCAGGGACGCCGCGAAATCGCGCAACTCGCAACTCGGCAAGCTTCGCCTGCGGCAGAGCGACGGCGTGACGGATGAGGC
Organism: Streptomyces cynarae; assembly: GCF_025642135.1. Lineage (NCBI taxonomy): Bacteria > Bacillati > Actinomycetota > Actinomycetes > Kitasatosporales > Streptomycetaceae > Streptomyces > Streptomyces cynarae. The sequence goes on from NZ_CP106793.1 coordinate 7,338,811, forward strand.
CGGGCGCCCGCTCTCCGGCCCTGGTGTCCGCGGGGGCGAGGTCGTCGGGCACCTCGGCACCCGCGATCACGAAGAGGTCCGTGGTGTGCAGGCGGAGCGCGGGCGCAGGCCGCCGAAGCAGAGACGGGCTCGGCGCCCCGCCGCGGAGGAGGCTCAGCAGTTCGGGCTCGGATGCGTCGGCGAGCCGGGGCAGGGCGCCGATGTCCGGTTGCCGGTGATCCGCGAGCCGCTCCAACGGCACACCGAACCCCTCAGCCCCTGCCGTCCGTCCGGCCGGCCTCGTCGAGCGACCACACCCCCATCAGCGGCCGGCCCGGCACCGCCGGTGGGGCGGACGATGCGGGCACCGGTGCGGCGACGTGCTGATGCGGATCGTGGCCTGTGCCGGTGGCGGAGTGGTTCAGCCCTCCGTGCGGGCGGGCAGTCGCCATCCCGGGCGAGGGAAGTGGCAGGTGTAGCCGTCGGGGTAGCGCTCCAGGTAGTCCTGGTGCTCGGGCTCGGCCTCCCAGAAGGGGCCCACCGGCTCCACCTCGGTGACGACCTTGCCCGGCCAAAGTCCGGAGGCGTCCACATCCGCGATGGTGTCCTCGGCGATCCGCTTCTGCTCGTCATCCACGTAGTAGATCGCCGAGCGGTAGCTGAGACCGATGTCGTTGCCCTGGCGGTTCTTGGTGCTCGGGTCGTGGATCTGGAAGAAGAACTCCAAGAGCGTGCGGAAGTCGGTCTTCTCGGGGTCGAAAAGGATCTCAATGGCCTCCGCGTGGGTCCCGTGGTTACGGTACGTCGCGTTCGGCACGTCGCCCCCGGTGTAGCCGACCCGGGTCGCCGTCACGCCCGGGAGCCGGCGGATCAGGTCCTGCATCCCCCAGAAACAACCGCCCGCCAGTACGGCCCTCTGTGTCTGCGTTGCCATGTCGGCCCCTCCACTGTCTGTCGCCTCGGTCATTCGCGCCGCTCGGCTCGCACGCCGTCGGCGTCCCATACCTTCTGGATATGTCAGCGCGTGAGGGCTCCGAACAATTCCGCGCCTGCCCGACCGGTCGTCCCAAGAACCTCGGGCACTGCGACTCGGATCAGCCCTCGACGGCCATCTCCCCGAGCAAGGACCAGTCGTCCTGTTCCAGTTCCGCGTTGACGATCCGCGGTGTCTCCGCCAGGTACGGCGGCAGGGTCTGCTGTGCGGCCCTGAAGTGGGCGGACTGGACGTGTGCTGCGCCGGCCTCGCCGTTGCGGAAGGCCTCGACGAGTACGTACTCGGCCGGGTCGGCCAGGCTGCGTGACCAGTCGAACCAGAGGCAGCCGGGTTCGCTGCGGGTGGCCTCGGTGAATTCCCGGACGATCTCCGGCCATCGCTCCGCGTGCTCCGGCTTGATCCGGAACTTCGCCGTGATGAAGATCATTTCGCTGCTCTCTGTCGTACCGGTGATGGTCAGCCGAGCTTTCCGAGGCGGGCGCCCTGCCACAGGTCGACGCCGCCGTCGGTGGCGTACTTGTCGATCTCGGCCAGTTCCTCGGTGGTGAAATCGAGGTTGTCCAGCGCGGCGACGTTCTGTTCCAGCTGTTCGGTGCGCGAGGCGCCGATGACGAGGGAGGTGACGCGCTCGTCGCGCAGGGCCCAGGCGAGGGCCATCTGGGCCAGTGTCTGCCCGCGACGGGCCGCGATGTCGTTGAGCGCGCGCAGCCGGTGCAGCATGTCGTCCGACAGCCACGCCGTGTCGAACGACGTGCCCTGCGCGGCCCGCGAGTCATCGGGGATGCCGTCGAGGTACCGGCCGGTCAGGAGTCCCTGGGCGAGGGCCGTGAACCCGATGACGCCGAAGCCCTCCTCCTGGGCGGTGTCGAGCAGACCGTCGGTCTCGATCCAGCGGTTGAGCATGCTGTACGACGGCTGGTGGATGAGGAGCGGCGTGCCCAGGTCCCGGAGGATGGCGGACGCCTCGCGGGTCCGTTCGGCGTCGTAGGAGGAGATGCCCACGTAGAGCGCCTTGCCCTGACGGACGGCGGTGTCCAGCGCGCCCATGGTCTCCTCGAGCGGGGTGGTCGCGTCGAGCCGGTGGGAGTAGAAGATGTCGACGTAGTCCAGGCCCATGCGCCGCAGCGACTGGTCGAGCGAGGCGAGCACGTACTTGCGGGAGCCGCCGCCCTGGCCGTAGGGGCCGGGCCACATGTCCCAGCCGGCCTTGGTGGAGATCACCAGCTCGTCCCGGTACGGCGCGAGGTCCTGCTTCATCAGGCGCCCGAAGTTGATCTCCGCGGAGCCGTAGGGCGGGCCGTAGTTGTTCGCGAGGTCGTGGTGGGTGATCCCGAGGTCGAAGGCGCGCAGCGCGATCTCCCGCTGGGCCTCGAACGGCCGGTTGTCGCCGAAGTTGTGCCAGTAGCCCAGGGACAGGACGGGAAGGTCGAGCCCTGAGCGGCCGCTGCGCCGGTAGCGCATGGTGCCGTTGTAGCGCTCAGGATCAGCGACGTGGTTCATCGGGCGATCTCCGGGTGGTGCGGTGAAGGATGCCCCCGTCGGTTCGAGGGGGCGCTCCCAACGGTGCTCCTGCGCGACTCTGAAGTCCAATAGCGCCAACTCATCGGATTCAGCAGTGTCGCTTCTGAATGGGATCAGGCCCCCTCACACCTCCCATGGCACTGTCAGTGGCGTTGAGCAGCCGCGAGAGGTGGTACCCCGTTGCGCCGGTCATGCATGGTGAAGTCGGACCGGACGGCCACACCGGACTGCAGGAGCTTCTGGCGGACCACTGGATCGCGGCCGGGGTACGAGACCACGACGCTGATATATCCCTCGGGTAGACCGGTCACGGCGTACTCGCCCCGTGCGTTCGTCGCGGTCCGCACCAACTGCCGGCCGCCGGCGTCCATGACGGTCACCGCGGCATGGCGGAGGGGCTGCTGCTCGCCGTCGTGGACGGTACCCTCCAGCATCGGCAACGGCTCGCCGAAGTGGTGCCGGTGCACCGGAAGCGCGGTGGGCGCGGGCGCCTCCACGGACGGGTCCTCCACCGGCGGCTCCGGAACGTCCTCCTGCTCGTCCTCCGGCCCCCGCCGTACGGCGATGCGGTGGTGCCGCCACGCGTCGAGGCCCAGCAGGGCCATACCCGCCGTGGTCCACGCGCAGAGCACGAGGACCGGTTCGAGCACCCCCGCATCGTCGAAGTACAGGACCCCCTTCAGGGCGTCCACGGCGTTGCCCAGCGGCATGACGGCGTGCAGGCCCTGGACGAACTCCGGCAGCAACTGGACGGGGGCCACGCCACTGGAGGGGACGCTCAGCACGATGTACAGACCCAGACCCACCAGTGGGAAGAACTGCTTGGTGAAAGGCGCCACGCCGAGGGAGAACGTGGCCACCGCCGTGGTGAGCAGGAAGGCGATCGCCAGGGCCGAGGGCTCGTCGGGGAAGAAGCCCAGCCCTACGCCGACGAAGAAGCCCACGACGCTGAAGAGCGCAGCCGCGCCCGCGATCGTCATGAGCTTCTTTCGACGGTTGAACGTCACCGCCCGCAGCAGGGTGGTCGCGAGTATGTAGCCGGGGACGTTCCAGGCGATCCCGAAGTAGACCAGGGTCGTGCCGAGCCCGTCCTTGCTCACGGTGGGCGCCACGTCCGTGACCGTGAGCCTCTGGTGGTCGTGCGCCGCGAGCTGGGTGAAGCCCTTGGTCAGCACCTGCTCGAGGGACGCGCCGTTGGCCCCGGCCACGTACAGCACGGCATGTCCGCCCCTGGTGGCGTAGCCCGCCACGGCGCCCCGGTCCAGTACCGCCTGGCGGGCTTCCCGGGCGCCTGCCACAGCGGCGACTTCGAAGCCACCGGGATGCTGCCGTCGCAGAGCGGTGTCGACCTTGCGTTCCACTGCCGGGTCAGCGATCACGATCTTCGCGTGGTTCGGCTGGGGCTCGTGAAAGGCCATGGGGAAGCAGAACAGCAGGCCGAGGAAGAGCAGCGCCGGGATCGTCAGCGCCTCGGTCAGAGTCCTGGCCAAGGGTATGCCCCGAGGACGTTCGATCCGGTGTTTCACGGAACCACCCTTGTCTCCGTTTTCCGCGCCGGCCCGTCACCGTGGCGCCATTCCGTTCATGTACCGATCGGCACATCTATGCTGAGTGGACCATACGTGTACCGGACGGTACAGTCAAAGCCGTGCCTCGCCCCGTCAACGTCGAGAAGCGTGCCGAGCTGCTGAAGCAGGTCGTGCACCACCTCCAGCACCACGGCGTCGCGCAGATGTCGCTGAGCCCCCTCGCCGAGTCGATCGGCACCACCAAGCGCATGCTTCTGTACTACTTCGGCAGCCGCGAGAACCTGTTGGCCCAGGCACTGGCCGCCAGCCGCCCCGACGCCCACGCGATGTTCGACGACGTCCACGACACCGCCGGGCTGCGCAAGGCCGCCCAAGCCCTGTGGGAAGCGATGACCGTGGGGGAGCAGTCGGGGCCGGTCCGCATGCTGCTGCAGCTGCTCAGCCTGGCCGCCACCGATCCGGAGCAGTACGGCGACCTCGCTGCCGACAGCGTCGAGGTCATGATCGGCCCCATCGCCGCCGCCTACGTCCGGCTGGGTCACCCGCCGCAGCAGGCACGGGCAGGCGCCACGCTGCTCGTCTCCGGCCTGCGCGGTTTGTGCCAGGACCGCCTGGTGACCCATGACGCGGCCCGTACCGACGCGGCCGCTCGACGCCTCATCAGGGACGCGGTCGCGGCGGCCGACCGAGCTCGATGACTGAGCCCGGTGGGCCTCGCGGCCCCCGTACTGGCCCATACGAATGATTCACCGGCGCCGCAGGGTGAACGAGGGGACCGGGTGCCTCGAGCCGACGGCCGACGGCCGCTCGCGACCGTACGTTGACTCTTGTGTCGCTGAGCTACGCCTTTGTGAACCTGAAGCCCGGAGTGGGAAAGACGACGAGCGCGGTCTGGTTGGCGCACGCACTTCACGAGTCGGGTATCCCGCCGCTGCTGGTCGACAGTGACGCCGCCTCCTCCGCGCTGCGCTGGAGCGAATTGGCAGGTGGCTTCCCGTTTCCGGTGGTCGCTCTTCCGGTGGGGGACGTGCACCGGCGCGTGAACGACTTCCTCGGCGACCGCAAGGCCGTCGTCTTCGACGCCCCGCAGCTCGAGGACCACGCGCACATCACCCGGAGCACCATGAGGTACGCAAGCGAGTGGATCCTGCCGGTGACCCCGGCCCCCATCGAGCTGGATCGCATGGCGCCCATCGGCGGCGAGATGGGCGACGTACAGTCCCTGCGCGCCCAGCCGGCCCGCGCCGCCGTTCTGCTGAACCGAACGAACCGTGCCGAGGCCACGCGCACCGGCCCCGACGCCGACGCCCGCGAGGCTCTCACCGAGCGGGGCTTCGACGTGTTGTCCACCCACATTCCGCGGCTCGACTTGTACGCCCAGTCGTTCGGCAGCCCCGTCGACGTCAAAGGCTCGGCGTACATGGACCTCGCAGACGAACTCATCAAGCGACAGGACAAGGCATGAACCAGCGCAAGGACACCTACCGAGCGGCGTTGCAGCGCGAACCGGACGCCGCCGCACCGCGTCCCGTCAAGGTCACTCGGCTGCACACCCGATACGTGCGGGTGACCATCGAGCTCGACGCCGACTTCCCGCGCGACCTCATGCGATGGGCAGGGTCACCGGTGTCCGCGATGGCGCGGGTCGGCGCCGCCGCCCTGCGGCCCCTGCGAAGCACCCCGTAAGGGGGGTGGCGCAGCCGCGCGTGCCCCAAACGGTGATCAAGGCTGCCGTACCCGTCACGGAGCAGTGCCGAGGTCCACGGCCAGGTCCTGCGCCTCGGTCCAGAACCTGTCGTCCGCATCCTGGAGCCGAGAGGCGGCGTGCTTCAGGTGGCGGCGCGCGGCGGCGCGTGCCGCCTCGCCGTCACCTGCCTCGATGGCGGTGAAGATGGCGTGGTGCTCCTGCCGAACCGCTTCGATGAAGTCGCCCCGCCGCGCCTCGTTCGCGCGGGTGACGCGGATTCCGCTGCGCAGTACCTCGCCCAGGTACCGGACCGTCGAGACCATCACGGGGTTCCCGGTCGACTCGGCGATGGACGTGTGGAAGGCGAGATCCTCGTCCACGCCGTCGCCCCCGGCCGCCACGGCCGCGTCGATCGCGTCGAGGGCCTGACGTATCCGGGCAAGGTCGTCCGGTGCGGCACGGGCGGCTGCGAGGTACGCCGCCTCGCCCTCGATGGGGCGACGTACCTCCACGATCTGCAGGACCTTGGACTTGGTCTGAGAGGCCTCGGCTTCCAGGTCGAGCGGTCGGGTGCGCCGGGGCAGGACGAACACGCCGAGACCCTGGCGCGCTTCGAGCAGGCCCGCGCTGCGAAGCCTGGAGACGGCCTCGCGCACCACCGTGCGGCTGACGCCCAGCTGCTTGACGAGCTCCACCTCGGTCGGCAGTTTGTCGCCGACGGCCAGCCGCCCGGACTCGATCTCCTCCGACAGCAGAGCGGCGACCTGGTCCGCGAGCCGCACGGGACCGTTCACCTTGGAAAACATGGTCTTCAGTCTATCGGCACCGCCCCGTCCGCCCCGGCTGCGAGCGGGGCGACGTCCACCAGCACCGCGTCGGCGTGGTCCTCGACGTAGTCCCGTACCACCGACTCGAAGCTCGGGTCCGGTTCCAGCCCGAGGGCGGCGGCGCGCGCGTTGTCGAAGACAGCCGGCCATGACCCCACAATGGCCTCGACGTCGTGATCCGGTTCGATCGTCACCAGGTCGGCGACGGTGTCACCGGCCACCCGCCGCAGCGTGGCCAGCATCTCGGCTACCGAAACCGTGAGAGCCGGAAGGTTGACCGGCACGCCGCCGTCGAGGCGGCCCGGCCCGGCGCCTCGCTCGACCTCCGCGACGCGGAGGATGCCCTCGACCGTGCGCCGGGGCGAGGCCAGGGCCACCCGCAGCTCGGGACGCACCGGGCAGCCGGCCGGGAGGCCCGCGAGCGGCTCGCGGATGATGCCGGACAGGAAACCGGAGGCGGCCGCGTTCGGCTTGCCCGGCCGTACGGAGACGGTCATGAGGCGGGCGACGCGTCCGTCGACGAAGCCGCGGCGGGTGTAGTCCGCGATCAGTTGCTCGCAGACGAGCTTCTGCGTCCCGTAACTCGACCGCGGCGTGGGCAGGGTCGACTCGCTGACCACCGGCGGCAGCGGCAGCATCGGGTCGGAACCGTAGACCGCGACGCTGCTGGAGAACACCACCCGCGGCCTCGGGCCACCGGCGGCCGACTGTTCCCGGGCCGCTTCGAGCAGCGCGCGGGTCGTGTCCACGTTGGCGCTCATGCCGAGGTCGAAGTCGGCCTCGCATGCGGCCGAGACCGCGGCGGCGAGGTGGATCAGCACATGCACCGGCTCACCGAACACCTCGTCGAGGTGGTCCACCAGGTCGCCCTGTACGACGTCCACGAGCGGGTCGGCCGCCGCCGTCGCTCCGGGCGGCACGATCCGGTCGGCGAGCACGAGTCGGTCGATCGGTGCACCACAGAACGTTCGTGTCCGCAGCAGTGCGGCGGCCACCTGCTGTCCCAGGAAGCCGAAGCCACCCGTGATCACGATCCTCATGCGTTGTTCCTCCGGTCGCTTCGGTAGTCGTCGAGCCAGCGCAGCCCCTCGCTCGTGCCTGCGCGGGGGATGTACTCGCAGCCGATCCACCCGTCGAAGCCCAGCTCGTCGATGACGTCGAACAAGTGGCGGATGTCGAGCTCGCCCAGGTCGGGCTCGTGGCGGTCGGGCACCCCCGCGATCTGCAGGTGACCGACCCGCCCGGTCGGCACGTCGCGACGCAGGGTCGCGGTGATGTCGCCCTCGACGATCTGGCAGTGGTAGAGGTCCAGTTGCACCTTGAGGTTCGAGGCTCCCACATCCCGCACCACGGCGTGGGCCTCGGCCTGGGTGGTCAGGAAGTACCCGGGCATGTCGCGGCCGTTGATGGGCTCGATCAGGATGTCGACGCCCGCCGCGGCGGCCCGTTCCGCGGCCCGGGCGAGGTTGGCCAGGTAGGTGTCGCGGTGCTCGGCCCGCTCGACCGGCGTCGCGTCCGGCCGGACCAGCCCGGCCATCACGTGCACCCGCGGGCTCCCCAGCGCCGCGGCGTACTCCAGTGCCCGGTCGATCCCGGAGCGCAGCTCCGCCTCACGTCCGGGCAGTGCCGCCATACCGCGCTCCCCTGACTCCCAGGCCCCGGGAGGCGCATTGAAAAGCACCTGCCGCAGACCGTGGTCGTCGAGCCGGCGGCGCAGCTCGGTGGCGTCGTACGCATAGGGGAAGAGGTACTCGACGGCCTCGAAGCCGTCAGCCGAGGCCGCGGCGAAGCGGTCGAGGAAATCGTGTTCGGTGTACATCATGGACAGGTTCGCTGCGAACCTCGGCATGGTGGCTCCCGTTTTCGGGCCTAGGGCGGCCCGGGTCAGTGGTTGACGACGTGCTTCTTGGTGGTGAGCACCGCTGCGGCGCCGACGACGAGGCTGAGCGCGAGGACGTACATCGGAATCGAGGCCGAGCCGGTGGCGTCCTTGATGGCGCCGATCATGTAGGGGCTGACGAAGCCGGCGAGGTTGCCCACCGAGTTGATCACGGCGAGGCCGGCCGCCGCGGCGGTCCCGCTCAGGAACGCGGTGGGGAGCGACCAGAACAGCGGCGCGCAGGTCAGAACCCCGGCCGCGGCGCAGGACAGCGCGACGAGGGACAGCGTGGTCGACCCGGTCCAGCCGGCGGCCAGCGAGAACCCGACGGCACCCATGAGGGACGGGACGACCAGGTGCCAGCGGCGCTCACGCCGCTTGTCCGCCGAACGCCCGAACAGGTTCATGGCGACCAGTGCGGCCACGAACGGCACGGCGCTGAGCACCCCGATCTCGAAGTTCCCCTCGATGCCGGTGGACTGGACGAACGTGGGCATCCAGAAGGTCAGGGCGTACTGGCCCAGCACGAAGCAGAAGTAGATGAGACACATCAGCCACACCTTGGGCTCGCGGAAGGCGGACCCGAGCCGGCTGTGCACCGTGTGGTCTGCGACGTCGTCGGCGAGTGCCCGCCCGACAACGGCCTTCTCCTCATCGGTGAGCCACTTGGCGCTGCGCGGGCCGTTGTCGAGGTAGAACAGCGTGATCACACCGATGGCGGCCGCGGGGATCGCCTCCAGCAGGAACATCCACTGCCAGCCCTGCCAGCCGTTCAGGCCCTGGAACCGGTCCATGATCCAGCCGGAGAGGGGGTTGCCGAAGATACCGGCCACGGGGATGGCCGACATGAACAGCGCGATCACCCGGGCGCGACGGTGTGACGGGAACCAGTAGGTGCAGTAGAGGATCACCCCCGGGTAGAACCCCGCCTCGGCGGCACCTAGGAGAAACCTGAGCACGTAGAACGTCGCCTCGTTGGTGACGAACATGGAGGCCGCGGAGACCAGGCCCCAGCTGATCATGATCCGGGCGATCCAGGTGCGGGCGCCGACCCGTTGCAGTATCAGGTTCGAGGGGACCTCGAACAAGAAGTAGCCGATGAAGAACAGGCCGGCACCGAGGCCGTACGCCGCGTCGCTGATCCCGAGCTGGGCGGACATCTGCAGCTTGGCGAAGCCGACGTTGACCCGGTCCAGATAGGAGACGACGTAGCAGAGCATGAGGAAGGGGACGATGCGTGCGGTGACCTTGCGGAAGACGGCGTTCTCACGGGCGAGACCGGGGAGGCCGGCCGCCGTTGTCGTGGGCATGGACATGAGCGGAATCCTTCGTGCGGCTCGGGGGATTCTCCGACTGGGGAGGAGCTGGTCACCACGCGGCGCCGAACGTGTTCCTCAGTTCGGCGATCGCGTCGGTGGGGAGCGGCTCGGGTCGACGGTCGGTCAGGAGCCAGAGACGTGCCGTCTCCTCGAGTTCTTCGAGGACGGCGAGGGCGGTGGCCGCGTCGGGGCCCCAGACCACGGGGCCCAGCCGGTCGAGCAGGACGGCCCTGATGGGTGTGCGGCTCGCTGCTCGCTCGGTGATACGGGCGGTCACCAGGTCGGCCACACGGGGGTCGCCGGGCCGGTGGTAGGGGATGAGCGGAACGTGCCCGACCTTCATCACGTAGTAGGGCGTGAGGGGCGGGAGCACGTCGTTCTCGCTCCACACGCCGGCCAGCGTGAGTGCGACCAGGTGCGTGGAGTGGGTGTGGATGACGAACCGCGCCGTCGGGTCGGTGGCGCAGATGCGTCGGTGGAGCATCAGGGTCTTGCTGGCGCGGTCGCCGGCGATCTGCTCGCCGGCGGCGTCGACCAGTGCCAGGCGGTGGGGTTCGAGGAAGCCCAGGGCGGCGTCGGTGGGTGTGATCAGATGGTGGTCGCCGATCCTGGCGCTGATGTTCCCGGCGCTGGCGTGGACGTAGCCCCGGGCGAACAGGCTCGTGCCCACCCGGACGATTTCGTCGCGTGCCGCGTCGACCTCAACGTAGGCCTCGTCGCGTTCCCTGTCGCCCACCGTCTCCAGGGGCTGGTTCATGAGGTCTCCCGGTCGAGGAGGGCGAATGAGGAGGTGAAGAAGTCGGGGGCCCCGAAGTTGCCGGACTTGAGGGTGATGTGGAGCGTGTCACCGCCCGGAAGGGTCGCGGCACACCACGGCACACCGGGGTCGATCTGCGGTCCGATCCGCAGTCCGGTGATGCCGAGCGCCTGGACGACCGCTCCCGAGGTCTCGCCGCCCGCGACGACGAGCCGTCGGACACCCAGCTCCACGAGCCCCTGGGCCACACGGGCCAGAGTCCGCTCCACGAGCTCACCGGCCTCGGCGGCGCCGAGCCGGCCCTGGACGGCACGCACGGTGTCGGGTGACTCGGTGGAGTAGACGAGGACCGGCCCGTCGTCCAGGTGCGACTCGGCGAAGGCCAGGGCCTCGCCGGCCACGTCGTCGCCGGCTGCGACGCGCAACGGGTCCACGCTGAACGCGGGTCGGCCGCCGCGCAGGAACTCCAGCACCTGGCGGTTGGTGGCGACGGAGACCGAGCCCGAGACGACGGCCGCGTGGCCGCCGGGTGCCGGCAGCTGTGCGGCGGCGGGGGACGGCTTGAACCCCCAGTTCGCGGGCAGACCGATCGCCAGACCCGAGCCCGCGGTCACCAGGGGCAGCCCCTGGACCGCCGCGCCCAGCCGCAGGAGGTCGTCGTTGGAGACGGCGTCGACGACGGCCATCCCGAAGCCGTCCTCGCGCAGGTCGTCGATGCGGGCCCGGATCGCCGGGACGCCGCCGGCGACGACCGTGTGGTCGACGAGGCCGACCGTCCGCGTGGTCTGCGCACCGAGGACCGAGACCAGGTTGGAGTCGGTCATCGGGGTGAGGGGGTGGTGGCGCATGCCGCTCTCGCTGAGCAGCACGTCACCGACGAAGAGATGGCCCTTGAAGACCGTGCGTCCGTTGTCGGGGAACGCGGGCGTGGCGATGGTGAAGTCGGTGCCCAGTGCGTCCATCAGGGCCTCGGTGACGGGCCCGATGTTGCCGGCGGGTGTCGAGTCGAAGGTGGAGCAGTACTTGAAGTAGATCTGTTCGGCCCCCGCGGACCGCAGCCGGGCGAGTGCCCGGAGCGACGCCTCGACGGCGTCGGCCGCCGGGACGGTCCGCGACTTGAGCGCGATGACCACGGCTTCCGCGTCCATCGCCTCCTCGGTGCCGCCCTGCGGTACGTCGATCAGCTGGACCACGCGCATGCCCGCGCGCACCAGGTTGTTGGCCAGGTCCGTGGCGCCGGTGAAGTCGTCGGCGATGCAGCCGAGTCGGATCGCCATGTCAGACCTCCGTCGGCTCGGGCAGGTCGACCCCCGGGAAGATCTTGATGACCGCGCTGTCGTCCTCGGCGCCCAGACCGGACGCCGAGGCCTGGAGGAACATCTGGTGGGCGGTGGCGGCCAGAGGGAGCGGGAATCGCTCGGGCCTGGCGGAGTCGAGCACGATCCCCAGGTCCTTGACGAAGATGTCGACCGCTGACAGGGGCGTGTAGTCACCGGCGAGGACGTGCGCCATGCGGTTCTCGAACATCCACGAGTTGCCGGCGCTGTGCGTGATGACCTCATAGAGCGCCTCGGCCGGAACACCGGCCTTGATGCCCAGAGCCATCGCCTCGGCGGCCGCGGCGATGTGCACGCCCGCGAGCAGCTGATTCACGATCTTGACCTTCGAGCCGAGCCCGGCACGGTCTCCCAGGCGGTAGACCGTGCTGCTCATCGCCTCGAGTACCGGGTCGGCGAGCGCGTAGGCCGCGTCGGAGCCGGACGTCATCATGGTGAGCTCGCCGGCCGCCGCGCGCGCGGCGCCACCGGAGACGGGGGCGTCCAGGTAGAGCACGCCCTTCCTGGCCAGACGCGCCTCGAGCCCGGCGGACCAGGCGGGGTCGACCGTCGAGCACATCACGAAGACGGCGCCCGGGCGGAGCCGGTCGGCCGCCCTGGCGGTGCCGAACAGTACCGACTCGACCTGCGCCGCGTTGACCACCACGCTGACCAGGACGTCGACGGCGGCCGCCAGATCGCCGGGGGAGGCGAATGCCGTCCCGCCGTCACGGGCGAAGGCAGCGGCCACATCAGATCGCAGATCGTGGACCCCTACGTCGTGGCCCGCGTTCCGCAGGCTGCGGGCCATGCCGAGACCCATGGCTCCGAGTCCCACCACGCCCACGCGCGGCTGCGCCGGATTGTCCTGGTCGTTCATGCTCATCCTCGTCCTGCCGTGCCGTCCGTTTGTTCAGGTCACCCCGAAGTCATCAGGTCATATGATGACCTGAGTGCGCAGTTCGGGAGCCTGTGATGTACGTCACGTAAGGCGGTGGTCTGGTCGCCGGGGACGACGTCGCGGGATGCCGTGGCCGTTCAGCGGCGAAGCAAGCCAGGTGCAGCACCGCGACAGATCAGGGTTGGACGGCGCCGGAACAGGGTTGGACGGTGCCGCGTCACGCTCTCGCCGGGCGCACCGAATCCCGGATCACCAGCTGGGTGCTCAGCACGACGTGGTCGTCGGAGGCGGAACCCACGTCTCGTTCCAGGGCGAGGCGTACGGAGGTGCGGCCCAGTTCCTCGTACGGTACGCGGACCGTGGTGAGGGGCGGGGTCAGGTCGGTCGCGAAGGGGACGTCGTCGAAGCCGACCAGGGAGACATCGCGCGGGACGCGCAGACCGGCCTCGCGCAGGGCGGCCAGCGCCCCCAGGGCGACCATGTCGGACCCCGCGAAGACCGCCGTGAACTCCGCTCCCGCGCGCAGTGCGTCACGGATGCGCAGGTAGCCCGACTTCCGGCTGTAGTCCCCGGTGGTGTCCAACTCCTCGTCGTACGGCATGCCATGGGCGCGCAGCGCGTCCCGGTAGCCGAGGTGGCGCTCCTCGGCGCTGCTGAAGCCGGGGGCGCCGCCGAGGAAGAGGACGCGCCGGTGGCCTGCCGTGAGCAAGTGCGCCGTGGCCTGGAAGGCACCGCCGCGGTTGTCGTAGTCCACGACCGTCGCCGGGACGCCCTCGGGCAGGGGTGGACGGCCGCACAGCACCAGCCGGGATCCCGCGGAGTCCAGCGCCTTGGCGTAACTGGCCATACGGCGGTGGTAGGCGTCGTCCGGCACCGTGCCGCCGACGAGGATGACCGCCGCCGCGTGTTGTTCCCGCATGAGCTGGACGAGGTCGTCCTCCCGCTGGGTGTCGCCCTTGGTGGAGCAGACCAGACTGAGGCGGCCCCGGCTGCCGGCCTCCTGTTCGACTCCGGCGGCCACATGGGCGAGGGACGGGCCGGTGATGTCCTTGATGACGAGGGCGACGGGGCCGGCGACGCGTCCGGAGAGCGCCTTGGCATGGACGTTCACGACGTAGTGGAGGGAGTCGACGGCGGCCATCACGCGCTCCCTGGTTTGCGCGGACACCGGATAGTTGCCCGCCAGAGTCCGGGAAACGGTTGCTACGGAGACACCGGCCTTCGCGGCGACGTCGCGGATCGTGCTCGGCCTGTCGGTCGACCTGCTGCTCCGCTTCGCCTTCCTCGCTCCACGGCTGCTCGGCGGGCCCTCTTCCTTGTCCGTCACGGGTCCGACGTTACTCCATCGGCTCTGTCCCACGAGCTCGCAGGCCGGAAATGGACTGTGCTCCGTCGGTAAACGGTTTCCGCGCTGAAGCGCCACCTTGCCGGGGTGACACCGCCCCGCTCCGCCCCCGCCGCACCGTTGCAACCGCTCCCGCATCAGGCGCTGTTGACCTGATCCGCCCGGCGCACCGCATGCGCGAGCGGTGATCCCGCGCAGAGGAGCGCCAGCTCGTCCACGACGGTGCTCCCGAGCCGCTCCAGCTCGTTGCCGAGCGAGCCGGCGATGTGTGGGGTGAGGAAGACGTTCGGCAGCCCGTACAGGGGCGAGCCCGCGGACGGCGGCTCCGGTTCCGTCACGTCGAGCACGGCGCTGACCCGCCCCCCGATCAACTCCTCCTTCAGCGCGCGGGGTTCGACGAGCGCACCCCGGGTGGTGTTCACGAGGACTCCGCCGTCCGGGATCAGTGCGAGGCGCCGGCGGTCGAGCATGCGGTAGGTCTCGGGGGTGTCGGGCGCATGCAGGCTGACGATGCCGCTTGTCCGCAGCAACTCGTCGAGCGGCAGGGGTGCGGCACCCAGCGCGGCGGCCTCGGCGTCGTCGACGTAGGGGTCGTGGAGTGTGACCGTGAAGTCGAAGGGCCGCAGCAGTTCCAGGACCCGGCGGCCGACTCGGGAGGCGCCGATGATCCCGATCCGCCGACCGAGATTGCCGACGGTCGCGTAGTCGCCAGGTGCCGGGAACCTGTGCTCGGTCCGAACCGCTCCCGGAGTCCGAAGGCGTCCTTGCCCGCGAGAAGGATCACGGCGAGCGCGTACTCCGCGACCGGCAGTGCGTTGGCACAGGCCGCGCTGGAGACGGCGATCCCACTCTCCCAGACCGCGTCGCCCACCCAGCCGCGCACGCTGCCCGCGGCGTGCAGCAGGGCCCGCATCCGGGGCGCGGTGACCAGTGCCTCCCGGTCGACGGGCGGGCAACCCCAACCGGTGATCAGCACCTCCGCCTCCGCCGGAGCCCCGGCCACTCCCGGATCCGCGAAGTCCCGCACGACCGGAGCGGGATCGATCCGGACCAGCGACTGGAGCCGGGCCATGAGGCGGGGCGGGAAGAGTTCGGGGAGGTGCACCGGGTTCATGGCGAACACGGCGCGGGGGCGGCTGCGGCATGGCGGTGATCTCCGGCTGAGTGGGGGAAGAAATAAAGTAAACGTATTCGACGCTAGAGACATCCCTGGCGGCCGGTCAATGCTCTCGCGGGACCAGCGCGCGTCGTCTTCCCCTTCCGTCAAAATCGAGACATACGAAGAAACAACAGGTAGACGGGCCAGCGGGGTTACCTGGGGCAGAGCTTGACGAAACATGCAAGTCCCTTCCCCTTGCGGAAGTTGGCCGAGGAGTCCTACGGTCCCACAGCAAACGGTTACACAACAGATGGCCGTTCCTCTCGCTGTCCCCTCCAGCTGCCCGCGCCCTTCTCCGTGTCGCAGGCGCTGTCCCGCCCTTCCCCGGAGGACCGATGAGCACCATTCGTACGAGAGCCGTGGCCGGCGCGGCTGCCGCCGTCTCCCTGTCCCTCGTCCTGGCAGCCTGCGGCGGCGGTGGTGGTGACACCGACTCGGCGGGCAAGACCACCAAGGGCGACGTGAAGCTGGAGTTCTGGAGCTGGACCGACGGCATCCAGGACCAGGTGGGGGTCTGGAACAAGGAACACCCCGAGACCCAGGTGACGTTCGTCAACGCGGCCGGCGACACGGTCTACCAGAAGCTGCGCGCCGCGATCACCTCCGGCAACGCCCCCTGTCTGTCCAAGATGGACGGGATGAACCTGGCGAACTTCGCCGCCGACGGCCTGCTCACGGACATCACGAAGGTCGCCGCACCGTACGAGTCCCGGTACACCACCCCGGCCTGGAACGCCGTCAGCCCCGGCGGCATCACCTACGGCATCCCCACCGGCTCCTCGCCGCTGTTCACCGCCTACCGCGCCGACCTGTTCCAGAAGTACGGCATCAAGGCGCCCACCACCTGGGACGACGTGATCGCCGCGGGCAGGGCGGTGCAGAAGAAGGACAAGAACGTCAAGATCTTCAACATGGCGGGTGAGGACCCGAGCACCCTCGTCGACCTGTCCTGGCAGGCCGGCGCCCAGTGGTACAAGGTGGACGGCGACCACTGGCAGATCGGCTTCACCACCCCGCAGGCCCTGAAGGCCGGCGACATCGTCCAGCAGCTCGTGGACGACAACCTCGCCTCCAACGCCTCCTACCAGGACCCGGGCGTCTTCAAGACCTGGGACCTCGGCAAGACCATCATGATGACGACGTCCACCTGGCAGCTGCCGATCTACGACACCAACTTCCCCAAGTCCAGGGGAAAGTGGCAGCTCGCCGACGCGCCGGTCTTCGACCCCGCCAAGCCGCAGACCTCCAGCAACTTCGACGTCACCGCCGTCCTCAAGGGCTGCAAGTACCCCGACCGCGCCGCCCAGTTCGCCGCCTGGCTGTCCAGCAGCAAGGAGTCGTTGACCGCACTGACCGACCCGAAGTCCAAGTCCGGTCTCTTCCCGGCGGTCAAGGACGTCTCGCCGTACGTCGACAAGATCATCCCGACGGAGATGTTCAACGGGAAGTCCGACAGCGCCAAGGTGATCACCACGGCGGCCTCCCGGGTCGGTGAGCAGTGGCAGTACGGGCCGGACTACGCCGCCATGTACTCCGAGATGCAGAAGCAGTGGGGCCAGGTCATGAAGAAGCAGCTCACCGTCAAGGACATGCTGACGCACCTTCAGCAGTGGGTGCTCGCCGACCTGAAGAAGAAGGGCGTCAAGGCCGTAGCCGCCGGCTGACCCGATCGCGCGGTCCGCCCGAGGACCCGCCCCGCCGCCGGCCGCGGCTCCGCCCCCGCACCTCACCTGGAGAGACACCCGTGTCCACCCTGACGCGACCACCCGCGGTCGCCACCGACGCCCCGGCCCGGCGGACCTCCCCCCGTAGGGCCGGGAAGCGGGGAGCCTACAAGGGCCTGCTGTTCATGCTGCCCTTCCTGATCGGGTTCCTCGCCACCTACGTCCTGCCGATCGCCTACGCCTTCAGCCAGAGCCTGCACGAGAAGAAGAGCAGCGGCATCGGCTTCGGCCCGACCAAGGTCGTCTTCACGGGCTTCGCGAACTTCTCGGCGATCCTCTCGGACGGCACCTTCTGGGCCGGCGTGCTGCGCACACTGCTCTTCGGCAGTGTGCAGATCGTGGTGATGCTCGGCATCTCGCTGGTGCTGGCACTGCTCCTGGACGGTGTTGCGGCGCGGGCGGTGCGCTTCTTCCGCGCGGGCCTCCTCGTCCCGTACGTCATCCCGGGCGTCGTCTCCACTCTGATCTGGCTGTTCCTGTACAGCCCGACCGCGAGCCCGATCCTCGACGTGGCCGACCGTGCGGGCGCGCACTTCACGTTCTTCGGCGGCCTCAACACGTACCTCTCCCTGGGCAATCTGCTCACCTGGCAGGGCATCGGCTTCAACATGATCCTGATCTCCGCCTCGCTGCAGGCGCTGCCGCGCGAGCTGTACGAGGCGGCCCGGCTCGACGGGGCGAAGGAGTGGCGCATCGCCTGGTCCGTCAAGGTGCCGAACATCACCGGGATCCTCGTCCTGACCGGCATGTTCTCCCTGATCGGCCGGCTCCAGCTGTTCGCCGAGCCGCTGTTCCTGCGGTACGTGGCACCGGAGTCGATCAGCACGAACTTCACGCCGATGCTGGAGATCTTCGACCGCGCGTTCAAGACCGGGGACTTCCAGTACGCCGCCGCCGAATCCCTGGTTCTCGCCGTGGTCACCGGCATCCTCGCCTTCGTCTTCTACCGCGTCACGAACAGGAAGATGTCATGAGCAGCGTCACGACGGCCGTCCGTCCCACCAAGGCCGCCCGTCCCACCGAGGCCGCCGGCGGCTCGGGCGGCGGCGTGCGCCCGAGCCGCCGTGGGATCGCCCTGACCACCGGCCTGCTGGTCCTCTTCCTGCTCTACTCCCTGGCGCCCACCTGGTTCCTGCTGGTCGCCTCGACCAAGAGCCAGACGGACCTGTACTCCACCTTCGGCCTGTGGTTCTCCTCCAACCACTTCGCCGACAACATGCGGGCGGTCTGGGACTACCACGACGGCGTGTTCGGCCGCTGGATCTTCAACTCCGTGCTGTACTCCACCGCCGGCGCCGCGGGCTCGACACTGATCTCCCTCGCCGCCGGATACGGTCTGGCCAAGTACGACTTCCGCGGCCGAGGCGCGCTGTTCGGCGTCATCGTCGGTGCCTCGCTGCTGCCGAGCACCCTGCTGGCCTTCCCGCTGTACCTGGTCTTCGCCCAGATCGGATTGACGAACACCGTCTGGGCGGTGCTGATCCCCTACTTCATCAACCCTTTCGGGGTCTACCTCGGCAAGGTCTACGCCGACACCTCGGTGCCCGCCGAGTTGATGGAGGCGGCGCGCATCGACGGCGCGAGCGAGACGAGGATCTTCCTCTCGGTCGCCCTGCGGCTGATGCGCACCGGCGGCATCACGATCTTCATGCTCGACTTCGTCAACATCTGGAACAACTTCTTCCTGCCGCTGTTCATGCTCAACGGCGAGCGCAGCTTCCCCGTCACCCTGGGCCTGTTCTCCTGGGTGCAACAGGCGCAGACATCCCGCGACATGAACACCCTCGTCCTCACCGGATCCCTACTGTCGATCATCCCGCTGGCGGTCTTCATGTTCGCGCTCCAGAAGTACTGGCGCAGCGGAATCCTCATGGGCAGCCTCAAGTAAAGGACTCAGAGCCGTGTCCCACGCCCCCGCACGCCGTGACGTGCTGAAGTACGCCGGAACGGCCGGTGCCGCCGTCGCCGTCCTCGGTCTGCCGTCGGCCCCGACGGCCGCCGCCGCAACCCCCGACGTCTCTCCCGGACGGCGCGAGTCCACCCCCTTGGACATCGTTGTCTTCGGTGACGCGGACTCCGAGGCCGCGCACAACCTCACCGCCACCCTCTCCGACACGGTCACCGGCGGCCTCGGCCAGAGCGCCCGCGTCCTCAACCCCACCAGCCCGGCGTCCTATTGGGGCGGCACGCTGAAGTTCGACGTCGACGTCTGCCCGGCCGGCACCACGTACGTCACGGTCCGGCTGTGGGGCGACGACTACGACAACAGCTCCGAGGAGGCCGCGTCCGGCACCCACATGTGGCGGCTGCAGCTGTTCTGCGAGGGCAAGCAGGTCGGCTACGAGGACCAGGGCGCGGTCGACAGCCTCGACATCCTCGACACCGCGCCGCGCACCCCGGGCCGCTTCTTCTTCCACACCCTGCCGCTGCCGGAGAAGATGACCGCCGGCAAGGACAAGGTGACGCTGGAGATCCGCGCCATGGGCCGCATCTGGTCCTACGGCCAGAACCAGGCCCAGCTCTACTACAACATGACCACGCCCTCCCGTGGCATCTACCGCCTCTACACCCACACCGACCCGTACTTCGTGCCGCCCAAGGGCGAGGTCCAGGGCACCGCGCCCACGCCGACCACGCGCACCGGCGGCGAGGAGGTCCTGGACGCCATCAAGGCGCGGGTGCAGAAGGACCAGAAGAACCTCCTCACCACCGCCAACCCGGCCACCATGGACGGCTGGGCCATGCAGTCACTGGCCGAGGGCTGTCTGTGGTCCGGCAGCCCCGCCCACCAGAACCCGCAGGCGCTGGACCGTGTACTCCAGGCGATCGACGGCCGCTACATGGCCTGGAAGTCCGACGCCACCGTCATGACCGGCTCAGACCAGCAGTGGCAGGGCTTCGGCCGGGTCGGCCTGGTGCTGGCCCTGCTCTGGGAGCACCTCGGCGACCGCCTGAACCAACAGGTCACCGGATCGCCGTACGCCGTCGCCAACCCCGGCTTCGAATCGGGCGCGGACACGCCCACCTCCTGGCAGATGCCCGGCTGGGCCTCCGCCGGCGGCGGCACCTGGGCCCGCGACACGACGGTGTCCCGCTCCGGCTCCGCCTCCCTCAAGCTCCAGGTCGCCACCCCGAGCGGTTACAGCTACGTCAACTCCGCCCCCCGGACCCGTATAGGTCAGGGCACATACAGATACGGCGCCTGGATCAAGACCGACGGCGTCACGGGTGCCGGCGCCCACATCGATCCGCTGTTCTTCGACGCGAGCGGCAAGCTGGTCGGCAGCGACCACAAGGTGTACGCGAGCAAGGGGACCCACGACTGGGAGTACGTCGAGTTCGTCTTCGCCACCCCCGCCGGCGCCACCCAGATGGAGATGCACCTGCGCCTGTCCGGCCCCGGTACCGCCTGGTTCGACGACGTCACCCTCGTCCCGCCCGCCGACACCACCACGCCCGTGCCGCCGGTGCGCAAGGAAGCGTACGTCGACATGCTCAAGTCCAGCCGCGACTACTGGCGGCAGCACTTCCCGCACTACAGCAACCAGTCCCAGATCTGCGCCATCGGCATCTACCAGACCAACCGGGGCCTGAAGCTCCTCGCCCCCGACCTGGCGCTGCCGGAGGACAAGGCCCGCGACTACATGTACCAGTCGATCGGCCTCAAGCCCTACCTCGGGCCCGAGGACGCCGACGGCAACCCGACCAAGCCGCTCGGCGAGAGCTACTACCAGGTCACCAAGGCCGGCCTGACCCGCGAACTCGGCTACGTCGGCAGCTACGGCGAGGTGATGGACTGGCTCGTGATGATGTACGAGTCCGTCACCCGCGGCTACGGCGGCCAGGACGCCCCCGAACTGCGCGAGCAGATGGTGATGATGACCAAGGCGCGCGGTCGCTTCCGGGTCGTCGACGTCGACAAGGACCACTGCCGGATCTCCCGCCTCGAGACCGTCATCGGCTGGCGCAACGAGGTCTACCCAGGCGAGATCGCGTACGCCTCCCGTACGGCCTGGGACTCCAACCCCGTCATGACCGCGGCCGTGTTCAAGGACCCGGAGATCGTCGGCTGGACCCAGGAGATGGTCGCCGACGGCCAGCTCTACCCGCAGCTCCACCTCCAGGCCACTCACACCTGGACCCGGGTGGGCCTGAACGCCCTGCGGTTCCTCTCGCGCGACTGGGACGAGTTCCAGTCCTTGCCCGCCCGGCCCGCCCGGATCCCGACCGCCTGGGACCAGCCCGACTTCGTCGTCACCGACGAGGACAACGGCTGCATAGCCGTGAAGAACGGGCAGGAACTGCTCTTCGCCTCGCTCTACTTCCGCGCCCGCCAGGGCGTGAACGACTACGCCCGCATCCACCACGTCACGCCTGTCGACCAGCGCTCCGCCACGATCCGGGAACGCTCCGCGGGCACCACCGACGCCACCTTCACCGCCCGCGACTGGATCCTGTGGGACTACGCCATCAACGACCCCGGCGCCTCCCACCTCCCGCCCGGCGGCTTCCCGCCGCCAGGCGACACCCTCCACCAGGCCCTGGCCGGCGACGTCTACCACCTCGCGCCCGTCCCCGACGACGTCCCCGATCCCACACTCGGCGTCCACTTCGACGGCGTCGAGACCATGCTCGTCGGCCGTGCCCCCTTCTACCTCTGCGAGTACGGCGACTACCTGATCGCCATGAACACCAGCACCGACAAGACGGCAACCCTGCCCGCCCGCCAGGACTTCGGCCCGGCCCGCGACCTCGCCACCGGCAAGACCGTCGGTGCGGGCGAACGCCCGAAGCTCGGACCGCGCAGCTCGCTCGTCCTGTACCGGGGCTGACGGGTTCGTCCCGGACCGGGGCTGATCCGCCCCGCGGGCCGGTGCGGCACGGGGGACTGCACCGGCCCGCGCCACGCACGCCGGACCTCGTCGCGGCGGCGCGGGCACCCTGCGGCTGCCCGCGCCGCGCATCCACACCTGCGCGATTCCGCCCTCACGCGGACTTCGCGTACGCGACCTACCACCAGGGGAGCGCCTGATGGACCACCTCCGCCTGTTCCACACCGACCTGGGCCCTGCCGGTGCTCCGGCCCTGCTTCTCGTGCACGGCTGGGGCGGGGACGGCAGGGAGTGGTCCCCGCACGCCGAGGCCCTGGCCGGCCGGTTCCGGGTCGTCGTACCGGATCTGCGGGGGCACGGCAGGTCGCCGGTGCCGGACCAGGGCAACACACCGGTGGAGATGGCCGACGACCTGGCCGCCCTCATCGACTCCCTGGGCACCGGTCCCGTGGTCGCCGTCGGGCACTCCATGGGCGGTCAGGTGGTCAACCTGCTGGCCGTACGCCATGCCGCCCGCGTCCGAACGGTGGTCGCCCTCGATCCCGCGCACGGCGCGCACGGGGCCGAGGTGGACGGGATTCCGGCCCGGCTCGCCGCGTACCGGGAACACGGGGCGCGCGCGGCTGCCGAGTTCGTGTCCGCAGCGTTCGCTCCGGGTGCCCCTCCGGGCCTGCGTACAGCCCATGTCCGCACCATGCTGGGCACGCCCGACCACGTCATCGCCCAGGCGTACGCCGGCATGTACACCGACCGGGGCGCGGTCGGCGTCCGCCCGCACAGCGAGGCGTACCTCCGCCTGCGCACCAGGCCGGCGCTCACCGTATGGACCTCCGACGAGGCGGCGACCTGGGAGCACGGCACGCTGCACGTGCCGCGCTCCCGTGTGGAGCACTGGCCTGACTCGGGCCACTACCTGCACGAGGAACACGTCGACCGCACGCTCCGGCTCATCGAGGACTGGGCGAAGACGACGACCGCCTGAGGTCAGCTCGGCTTCAGGATGATCGCCTGGCCCCCCGCGCCGGCCATGGCGATGTCGAGCGTGGACTGCGAGGTGACGGTCCGGGTGCTGACCACGACCGGGGTCTGGTACGGGTTGGTGCCCGGCGTGCCGTCGGCGTAGACGGTCGCGGTGTAGGTTCCGCCGCCCAGGAACGACAGCGGGATCGACAGGGTCCGGGACGTCTCGTTGGTCATCGCTCCGAGGTACCAGGTGTCCCCGTTGCGGCGGGCGACCGCCACGTACTCGCCGATGGAACCGGCCAGGGTCCTGCTCTCGTCCCAGGTGGTGGGAATGGCGTTGAACCAGGGCAGACCGGGCCAGTTCGCGGGGTTGGAGTACTTCGAGGGCTTGTCGTACCAGAAGAGGAAGTTCAGCGGCTGGTAGTAGACCGCCGCCATCGCCATCTGGTGGGCGTTGGTCGTCTTGTCGCGCGACTGGCCGTAGCAGATGGTGTAGTCCAGCGGGCCGCCGATGTTGCGCGCGAAGGGCAGCGTCACGTTGTGCGTGGCGGTCGGGAAGTTCTCGTTGCCCCGGACGCCCTCCAGGCTGATGTAGTTCGGGTACGTGCGCTCGTAGCCGAACGGCCGGACGTCGTCGTGCATGTCTATCAGCAACTCGTACTGGGCGGCCGTCTGCGCCCAGCCGGTGATCTGGTTCGTCATCGCCTGGGTGCCGTCGTTGATGAAGCCGAGCTTGATGCCCGCGACGCCCCAGCTCTTGTAGAGGCCGAACAGCGAGTCCGCGTCGGTCAGCGCGAGCCGGTTGACGTAGAGGAAGACGCCGATGCCCTTGCTCGTCGCGTACGAGATGACGGACGGCAGGTCGATGGCGGTGATCGGCTTCGTCGCGTCGGGGGTGGAGAACTCGGGCCCGTACCAGCCGGCGTCGTACTCGATGTACTGAAGGCCGCGGGCCACGGCGAAGTCGACGCCCGCGAGGCCTGCGGCGGTGGTGAGCTCGCAGCGGAAGACCTTGCCGGGCTTGATCCACCAGGTGTCGGTGAGCGCGCTGGGCGGCGCCAGGTTGAGTACGAGCTCGGCGTTGTCGACCAGTTCGGCGTGGGTGGAGCCGATCACCACCGCGCGCCACGGGGTGGCGAACGGGGTGGTGACCGTGGATTCGGTCGCGACCGGACCGGTGCCGCGGGCGGTGTGCTCCATCAGGAAGGCGGCCAGGGAGTTGGGCTGCCCGGGTATCGAACTGAGCATCAGGCGTGGGAAGTCGATCCGCGCGGACTCGCAGATGCAGGCGATGAGCTCGCCGGGGAGGGTGGCGGTCAGCGGCAGGTCGGTCAGGGGGCCGTTGTCCGTGCTGGAGGTGCCGGAGACGGGGATGGAGCCCGGTGCCACCGGGTTGTAGGGGTTCTCGTCGCGGGCGCTGTAGACGGTGGTGCCGTCGGGGAACACGAACGTCGTCAGTTCGTCGGAGACGGTGGCGGTGCCGGTGTCGAGCAGGACGTAGCGCAGCGCGACGCCGGTCTTGTAGGCGCGGATCTGGACGCTGAAGCGGATCCCCGATGCGGTGTCCTGGAGGTTCCAGCGCTGCTCCTGGTAGTGGTCGGTGACGGTCGCGTTGCGCCCGTACACCGGGGACCAGGTGTTGTGGAGGGTCCAGTGCTGGTTCTGGGTCACCGTCACATTGCCGCCGAGGACGGTCCCGTCGCTCAGCCTGAGGCCCAGGGCGGAGGTGTCGATCACGGTCCTGCCGTTGTGCTGGGCGGACCACTGGAGCGCTCCGTCCACCACCGACATCGTGATGGCGTTGCCGCCCATGCGCGCGGTCGCGCTGACCGAGGCCCCCGCCGCGTAGGCGAGCGGCGTGGCGCCGATCCCCGCCGCCGCCAGACCGACGGTGACGGCCGCGCCCTTGAGCACCCCCCGACGGGACAGCGCCCCCGAGCGGCCTGCTCTGTCTGCGGTGGGCTCTTCCTGGTCGCCGGAAATTCGCATCGTCAGGGACCTCTCCGATTGAAGGGCGCGTCGTCCGCGCGCGGCCTGATCCGAGTGAAAGATGTAGTAAGCGTTTTCTCGTGACGTTGTACGTGCTGATGTGAGGGCGGGTCAAGACCTGCGCAGTCGGAGCGTCAAAGAGGGAGGACCAGGACGGCACCACCGAGGTCCCCGACGCGGTCGACACGGGTCCGGCATGCCGGTGACGCGTCCGGTGCGGCAGCCGGGCGCCACCCTCCACACCGCCATACGATCACGGCCATGGGCGAGCATCGGTCCGCAGCGGAGCCTCGGCGGCAGCCTCGTCAGGGCGGATGGTCGCGGCTGACGTCCTCGCGCTTCGTCCCGGCCGTGGTGATCTCCCTCATCGTCGCGGCCCTGGCCGGGCTCTTCGTCGGCGCCTACTGCCTTGCCATGGCCGCTCCCGTACCGCATCGCATCCCCGTCGCGGTGACGGGAAAGTCGGCCCAGGGCGAACGGTTCGTCGGCGCGCTGGAGGCCGCGCTGCGCACCTCGCTGGTCCTCCACCCGTATGCCGACTACGACAGGGCCCTCGCCGCGGTCGACGCACAACGGGAGTTCGCGATCCTGCAGCGCCGTCCGGCCGGGGTGGAGGTCGACGTGGCGAGCGCGGCGGGTGCGTCGGTCGCCCGGGTCCTCAGCAGGAGTGCCCCGGAGGTGGGCCGGGCGCTGGGCATCCCCGTTCAGGTCAGGGACGTGAAACCGCTTCCGGCCACCGACCCGCAGGGGCTCGCGCTCTTCTACATCGCCCTGGGGTCGATCATCCTGGGGTTCGTCGGTGCCATCCAGCTCGGTGTGCACGCCCAGGCGCTGAGCCCCGCCGAACGGATCGCCGCCACCGCCGGCTGTTCCGTGCTGGGCGGCCTGTCCATCTGCGCCATGACCGACTGGGTGCTCGGCGTGGTGCGGCTGCCGTTCGCCCAGTCGTGGGGCGTCTGCGCGCTCACGATGTTCACCGCCGGCATGATCTTCACCGCGTTCGACACCTTCATGGGCCGCTGGGCGCTGCTGCCGACGTGGGTGCTGCTGGTCGTCCTCGGCAACCCCTCCTCCGGGGGTGCGGTCGCCTGGCCGCTGCTCCCCCCGCTCCTGGGCTTTCTCGGTCGATTCCTGCCACCGGGCGCGTCGGTGAGCGCCCAGCGCAACGCCATCTATTTCCCTCACGACCAGCACGTCGAGCCCTACGTCGTGCTCGCCGTGTGGTGCTTGGCCGGCATGTCGGTCTTCCTTGCCCGGCATGCCCGCCACCCCGGCGGCCAGGCGACCGCACCGGCCACCGCGCCCGGTGCAGGAAGCGCCTGATGATTGGGCACCCGGACCGCCCTGTGGGCCGAGGTGTCCGAGACATCGTCGGCTGCGTCGCCGCCCGTGGTCGGTTACGTTGATAAAGCCTGGTCAGAGCGTAGTGACAAGCCGTAACCCACCCGGGGACGCACCATGACCGGCCTGACCGTCGTCCTTCTGCTCGTGGTCCTGGCCACAGCCGTGGCGACCGGTGCGCGGCGCTGGAGCCTGCCGGCCCCCTCGCTGCTCGTCGTCGCCGGTCTCGTCGTCGGGCTGATGCCGTGGGTTCCCGAGGTGAGCCTGCCGCCTCACACGATCAACGTGCTGGTGCTGCCGCCACTGCTCTTCGCCTCGGCCGGGGAGATCTCCGTCCGTGACCTGCGCACCGTGTGGCGGCCCGTGACCGGCCTGGTCTTCGGCCTGGTCCTCGCCTCCGCCGTCGCCGTCGGGTACGTCGCCCGAGCGATCACCCCGCTGACCGTCGCGACCGCGTTCATCCTCGGCTCGGTCCTGGCCAGCACCGACCCCGTGGCCGTGACCGCGCTCGGCCGGCGCCTTTCCCTCCCACCGCGCGTACAGGCCATGGTGCAGGCGGAAAGCCTGTTCAACGACGCCACGTCCCTGGTCCTGTACAAGGTCGCCGTGGCCACCGCGGTTTCCGGCAGCGCCATCACCTTGTCCGGCACCGTCGAGCAGTTCCTGATCCTCGCAGGCGGGGGAGTCCTCATCGGCGCGGCGGTCGCCGCAGTGGTGACCCTCATCCGCCGACGGACCGAGGACCCGATGCTGGACACCGTCATCGCACTGGTCACTCCGTACGCCTCGTACGTCATCGCGGAGCAGTCGCACACCTCGGGCGTGACCGCCGTCATCGTGTCCGGCGTCGTGCTCGGGAGCACCGGTCACAAGCTCAGCAACGCCCCCATCCGCCTTCAGGTCCACGCCGTCTACGACACCGTGGCCTTCCTGCTGGAGAGCGTCGTCTTCGCCCTCATCGGCCTGGAGCTCCCCTCCGCCGTCCGCCACCTCGCGCACGACGAGCGCGGCTGGCCGCTGTGGGTGCCGGTGATCGCCTTCACCGTGCTGGCGATCCGCCTGCTGTGGGTGTTCCCGCTGTCCGCCCTGATGCAGCACCGGCACAGCGAGGGTGAGGGTCGTCTCTCCTGGCGCGTTCCGGCCGTCCTGTCCTGGGCGGGCACCCGGGGCGTCATGCCGCTGGCCGCCACACTCTCCATCCCCCTGACCACCGACGCAGGGGCTCCGCTGCCGCACCGGGCGCTCATCCTCACACTCACCACCGGGACCGTCGTGCTCACCCTTGTCTTCCAGGGGTTCACCCTCGCCTCGGTCGTCCGCCGTTCCGGCATCGCCCTGGAACCCGAGCACACCGCCCGCGAGGAGGCCCGGACCCGCCGGCACATCGCCCACGCCGCTCTCGAAGAGCTCAAACAGCTCGGCGATCTGGATCAGCTCGCCGAACTGGGTGCCGCCGCCGAGGCCGCCTTGAAGCAGGCCCGTCGCCATCTGGAAGCGCGTATCCACCAGGTCGAAGACGCCGACTACAGCGACCCGGACGCCCGTCCTGCCGACGTCTACCGCGAGATACGCCGGACACTCATCGCCATCGAGGCGGCCGAGCTCCAGCGCCTCTACGAAGCCAACAAGATCAGCAACGCCACCCGGCGCCGGATCCAGCACGAACTCGACCTCGAGGAAGCCAGCCTCCGCGACCGCGGCTGACCGCCGGTCCCGGCACCCGCTCCTACGCGGCTGAGGGTGACCGGTGCGCCGACGCTCGGTGCCGCCGCCGGCCCCGGCCACCGCTATGGACCCGTTGCGCTCGCAGGTCGTCGCAGCCGATGCCAGACTGACGACGTGGCCGTCATGTCACTCTCAGGCGGCACGTTGCGGGCGCAGTGCGCCTGCGCCCGCATCGTTGCCGTCTGCCCTCGGGCGGGCCTCGGCCTGCCGGTACGAGTGGCATGGTGAGGAGGCCGGGTACCGCCGTGCGCAGTCAGGGAGGCGCCCGTGCCCGCTGGAGGACCTGTCCTGTCGACGACGCCGCCGAGGGCCCCGCCGCCGAACGGCGCAGCCGTGCCCACGTGCGCCGTCGGGCCGACGACTCCGGACCCGGGGCTTGCCCCGACCGTGACCTGTCCCGCCGGGACCCGTCCCGACCGGTATCCGTCCCGCCGGGACCCGTCCCGGCCGGTATCCGTCCCGGCCGGTATCCGTCCGGACCCGGTGTCCGTCACGGCCGGTATCCGTCCCGCCGGGACCCGTCCCGGCCGGTATCCGTCCGGACCCGGTGTCCGTCACGGCCGGTATCCGTCCCGACCCGGTGTCCGTCACGGCCAGGGACCTGTGGAAACCTGCCGGTCCGAGGCCGCCCTCGACTGAGGACAACTGAGGACCTGATCGGACCTCGCCCCGGTGGGAAGGCCCAGGGAGGTCTCCCGCATGAAGACCTGCATACGGAACGCCGTCCTCACTGTGACCGCGGTGTCGGTGTCCGTCGCTCTGGCGGCCTGCGGACAGAGCGGCGAGAGTGCCGTCGGTGGCGGGAACGGCGGTCCGAGTATCGGCCTGCTGGTGCCGGATGCGGTCACGCCCCGCTGGGAGACGAACGACAGGCCCCTGCTGGAGAAGAAGATCAAGGAGTTGTGCGGCGACTGCACGGTCGTACACGCCAACGCCCGGGGCGATGTGGCCACCCAGCAGCAGCAAGTCGACTCCATGATCACCAGAGGGGTCGATGCACTGGTGCTCGTGGCGGTCGACGCCAGGGCGCTCAGTTCCGCGGTCGGGAAGGCGGAGGAGGCGGGTATCCCGGTGATCGCCTACGACCGCCTCTCCGAGGGCCCCATCTCCGGCTATGTCTCCTTCAACGGCCAGGAGGTCGGCAGGCTCCAGGGCAGGGCGCTCCTGCAAGCCATGCATGAGAGAGGGCACGGCGACGAGATCGTCATGATCAACGGCGACCCCACCGACCCCAACGCCGTCGCGTTCAAGGAGGGAGCCCTGTCGGTGCTCAGAGGCAAGGTCAAGATCGGTAAGATGTTCGACACACCCATGTGGCGGTCGGACCTCGCCAACATGAACATGTCGGGAGCCATCGCCGACCTGGGCGCCGACCACATCAACGGCGTCTACTCCGCCAACGACGCCCTCGCCTCCGGCATCATCTCCTCCCTCCGAGCGAACAAGATCAGCCCACTGCCTCCGGTCACGGGCCAGGACGCGGACCTCGGAGGCGTCCGGCGCATCGTCGACGGCGAGCAGTACATGACCGTCTGGAAGCCGTTCCAGCCCGAGGCCGCCGCGGGTGCCGCCATGGCCGTGGCCGCCGCCCGCGGCGAAAACCTCGACCGCATGGCCACCGGCAAGGTGAGCAACCGCAGCGAGAAGGCTGTTCCGGCCGTCCTGCTCACACCGGTGGCCGTGACCGCCGACAACATCAAGGACACCCTCGTGAAAGGCGGGGTGTACACGATCCAGCAGATCTGCATTCCCCGACTCAGGGCGGCCTGCGACAAGGCCGGACTCACCGGATAGGCCCAACAGGGCCGACGTTGCGGCTGAACAGGCCGAACAGGCCGAGCGGGCGGCTGGACGGGCCGGACAAGCCGTTCACGCTTCACGGCCGGGCCCGGGAAGGAGATGGTTTCCGTGCCGGCTCAACCCCTGCTGGCACTGCACGGCGTCTGCAAGCGCTTCGGCGTCGTTCAGGTCCTCACCGACATCGAACTGGAGGTTCGCGCCGGGGAGGTCGTGGCGCTTCTGGGCGACAACGGGGCGGGCAAGTCCACCCTGGTCAAGGTGATCTCGGGCGTCGCGCCCGCGGACACGGGCGTCATCGAGTGGGAGGGAAGGCCGGTGCAGATCAGGCGTCCCCACGACGCCCGGGGACTCGGCATCGCCACCGTCTACCAGGACCTCGCCCTGTGCGGGAACCTCGACGTCGTCGGCAACCTGTTCCTCGGTCGCGAGATCCGAAAGTGGGGATTCCTCGACGAGGTGGAGATGGAACGCTGCACCCGGGACCTGCTGAAGCGCCTGGCGACCGGCCTGGTCGATCTGCGCTGCCCGGTCGTCTCCCTCTCCAGCGGCCAGCGGCAGATGGTCGCCATCGCCCGCTCGCTCCTCGGCGACCCGCGGCTCCTCCTCCTGGACGAGCCGACGGCCTCCCTCGGCATCCAGCAGACCGCCGAGGTCCTGGAGCTCGTCGACCATCTGCGTGACCGCGGCATGGGGGTACTGCTCATCAGTCACAACATGGCCGACGTCAAAGCTCTCGCAGACCGGGCCGCGGTGCTGCGACTGGGCCGCAACAACGGCTTCTTCAACGTGAACACCGCATCTCAGGAAGAGATCATTTCCTCCATCACCGGGGCCACGGAGAACGTCCCCCATCGGGTGGCCCACCGGGAGGTGGACTGGTGAAAGAGAGCCGCAAGAGGGCAGACGACACGCGGGCCGCCCCCGCCGCCCCCCGTCAGCCGCAACCCGGGCGGAAGATCGTCCCTGTCCTGGCGGGCTGGGCCGCGGCGTCCCGGCGCAGGTTCATCGCCGGTGAACTGGGCTCGCTCCCGGTCATCCTCGTGCTCGCCGCGGTGTGGATCGTCTTCCAGTCCCTCAACCCCAACTTCCTCTCACCCAGGAACCTGTCCAACCTCAGTGTCGACATCGTGGGCACGGGCCTGATCGCGGTCGGCATCGTCTTCGTGCTGCTGATCGGCGAGCTCGATCTGTCGGTCGGCTCGATCAGCGGCCTGGCGGCGGCCGTCTTCGCCGTACTGAACGTCAACAACGGCATGCCCGAATGGCTCGCCGTCATCCTCGCCGTCCTCACGGGCACCGCGACGGGGACCATCCAGGGCTTCTCCGTCGCCCGGACCCGCGTACCCGCGTTCGTGGTCACGCTGGCGGGACTGCTGACCTGGAACGGCGTCATGCTCTACATCCTCGGCACCACCGGCACCATCGACCTCGACGAGAACGGTTTCGTCGCCCAGCTGACCAGCTACTACTTCGGCAACCACAGCGTCGCCTACGGTCTGGCGGCCTCCGGCGCCGGCCTGCTGTTCCTCATCTCCTACCGGGACAGGCACCGCCGGCGCGCCCTCGACCTGCCGCACCGCTCACTCGGGGAGATCGGGGTACGCACGGGAGCACTCGCGGTGGTCGCGTTCGGCGCCGCCTACGTACTCAACCGGTTCCAGGGCCTGCCGCTGGCCCTCCTGATCTTCCTCGTCATCACGGCCGGCCTGGACATCCTCCTGCGCGGCACACGCTACGGACGGCAGGTCTACGCCCTCGGCGGCGGCATCGAGGCGGCCCGCCGCGCCAGTCTCAGCGTGGTCTGGGTACAGACCGCGGTGCTCGCGTTCTCGGGCACGATGGCCGCGATCGGCGGCCTGTTCCTCGCCTCACGGATCACCTCCGTGAGCCAGTCCTCCGGCTCGGGCGTCCTGCTGCTGAACGCCATCGCGGCCGCGGTCATCGGCGGTACCAGCCTGTTCGGCGGACGCGGCACCACCTGGTCCGCGGTGCTCGGCGCGCTGATCATCCAGTCGATCTCCTCGGGCATGGCGATCACGGGCATCCCGGTCGCCGTCCAGTTCGTGATCACCGGCGGGGTGCTGTTCGCGGCGGCGGTCATCGACGCGCTGTCCCGACGGTCGCAGGAGGCGCATGGGCGGGCGTGAGAACCGAACGACGGGCGGCCGAGGGTGTCACTGCTTCACGCGGACAGTCGGAGTCATCCCTTGAGACCCCTGGTGGCCGTTCCAGGCGACCGAGCGCGCATTGCTGATGACCTCCCTCCTGGAGCCCGCGCTGCCCCTCCCGCAGCAGCCGGGCCGCGGCTTCCCGGCCGTAGGAGATGGCAGCCCTGTCGGAGCCGAGCTGGTACTGCTTGGAGTGGAAGCAGGGGGCTCCAAAGGCGATGTGCGGATAGGATGCGGGCCGAACTGGCCACTCGTGGGGGGAATCGTGAAACAGTCCAACGAGCCGATCATCTCGCCAGTGGAAGACTTGCTGAACGGCAAGATCGTGATCCCGTCCATTCAGCGCGACTTCGTTTGGATGCGCACAGACGTACGCGATCTGTTCGACTCCCTGTATCGGGGTTACCCAGTCGGTGCGCTGCTCCTCTGGGAAACCAACCTTCAGGCCCCCTTCCGGACGGCGGCTGTAGTCCAGTCAGCCAAGCCTTCCCAGCGGCCGCTGTACCTCCTTGACGGTCAGCAGCGACTCACCTCGCTTGCCTGGGTCTACCGGCCCGAATCCAAGGCTGACGGCCGCCTCATCGACCTCCGCTTCGACGTGCGGACGGAGGAGTTCGTCAATCCCAGCGCGGTCCAGCGCAAGGACCCCCTCCTGATCCCCGTCTCGGCGATCTTGCAGGACGGGGTCCAGTTCTACGAGATCCTGTTGGACGCCGGGGTGGAGATGCGGCACCCGGAGTTCAAGGAGTGGACCAAGCGCCTTCAGAAGGTCAATGACATCCGCAAGCAGCAGATCGTCGTGGTCACCTACAGTTCCGACGACTACGAGGAGGTCGCCGAAGTCTTCGCCCGGCTCAACAAGGGCGGACGCAGGCTCTCCAAGGGCGACCTGGTCTACAGCGCCATCGCGGCTCGCTGGGCAGATGGCCTTCAGACCATGGACTCCTTCCACGAGGAGTTGAAGGACATCGGCTTCGCCTTGGACCGTGAGGCAGTCCTGCGGCTCATGAGCCTGCTCGCGGGGACGGGCGCCCGCCATATCAAGCTCATCGGCGCTGCGATGGACGCGTCTGCTCTCAAAGAAGCTTGGCAGGCCACCGAGACTGCGCTTCGTCTCGCCATTGACTTCCTTCGCGGAGAGTGCGGGATCCCCCGTTCGGACGTACTCACCTCGCCGAACGCCGTGGTGGTCCCGGCACTGCTGCTGCACCATCGCCAGGGGAAGCTTCTGCCCGAAGAGGTCGGGCTGCTGCGCCGCTGGGTCTACACGGCGATGGCCTTCAGCCACTACTCACTGCAGGTTGAGGGGAAGCTGGACGCCGAAGCACGCCTGATCAAGGGCCGGGGCGGAGAGCAACTGTTCACCGAACTCATCCGTCGCGCCTTCGGTCCGCGCTCCGTGGACA
The DNA here is from genome assembly GCF_025642135.1 of Streptomyces cynarae. Taxonomy (NCBI): domain Bacteria; kingdom Bacillati; phylum Actinomycetota; class Actinomycetes; order Kitasatosporales; family Streptomycetaceae; genus Streptomyces; species Streptomyces cynarae. Next base: position 7,371,972 of record NZ_CP106793.1, read on the forward strand.
GCCCGATTCACCCTAGGGACCTGGAACAGAAGTACTCGACTCATCCCTTCTTCCGTCTGCTCTACATCGCCGCACTTCAGGGGAAGGCCAAGGACTGGGCGACCAACACCGCCATCAACGATCAGCCCATCAGTTCCGGCGCCAAGATCGAGTTTCACCACGTCTTTCCTCGGGCGCGAGTGCAGGCGACGTTCCCAAAGGAGGAGTGGAACAGTCTGGCCAACCTCGCGTTCGTGACGGGACAGACCAACAAGATGATCGGCTCCAAGCTGCCCGCCGAGTACATGGCGGAAATCGCGCCGGAACGCCTGGCCGAGCAGTGGATTCCTGACGCTCCGGAGCTCCGGTCCCTGGACCGGTTCCCCGACTTCCTGGCCGCACGCAGGCGCTTGCAGGCCAACGTCCTCAACCGGCTACTGGGACTTCCGGCGTACGCCGGCCAGGACACCCACCGGGACATCGACGAACCGCCTGCCGATGAGGAGGTAATCGCAGAGGACCCCACCGCCCCCAAACCCGTAGGGGCGACCGTTCAAGATCTCCGCACGGAGAATGGCGTCGAGGTCTACGCGATCTACGAAGGCCGACGCGTCAATGGTTACTACGACCCCTCGTCCCGAACCGTGACCATTCCCTCCGGCCCGGGCCGAGGCGAATACGGGACTCCCAGCGGAGCGGCAGTCGCCGTGGTACAGGCCCTCAACCCACACGTCAATCCGAACCGCAACGGGTGGTCCTTCTGGACTGTCACAGCCACAGGTAAGTTGCTGCAAAGCATCCGGTAGCGGATTGCGGAATGGGACGCCTGGCCGCAGCCGCATACGGCCGGTCCCCGAATGGCGGCGTCGCCAACGAGTGACGCAGCAGTGCGAGGTGTGGTGTGCGCGACCCTGGTTGACTTGTCCGCGCGGACTGCCGGTGGCGGAGCTCTGGCAGGGCAGTCCGTGCTCCCGGCACACCGATGGCTTGGACGCACCGACGAGGGAAGTCGACGTGGAGCAGTTCGCTGCGGGCAAGATTCTGCGCAGCAGGTACCGGTTGGACCGGATTCTGGGCAGAGGGTCGATGGGGCTCGTATGGCAGGGGACGGACGTGTATCTGGAGCGCCCCGTCGCCGTGAAGACCGTCGCCGCGGATCTTCTGGCCCTTCCCGACTGGCGCCACACCGCTCTGGCTCGCTTCGAGAGGGAGGCCAAGGCCGCCGCTCGTCTGGACCACGCCAACATCACCACCGTGTACGACGCGGCCGTCACCGAGGACGTCTGCTGCCTGGTGATGCAGCTCGTCGACGGCACGACTCTCGACAACCTCATCGATGGCGCCGACGACGGACGCCTGCCTGTGTCGGCTGCGGTCTCGGTCGCCGCGCAACTGTGCTCAGGGCTGTCCGCCGCGCATGCCTCCGGGCTCGTCCACCGCGACCTCAAGCCTCAGAACGTCATGATCCGCACCAGCGGTCTGGTGAAGATACTCGACTTCGGGTTGGTGAAGGTTCTCTCGGACACCGATCCGCGACTCACCATGACGGGCGAAACGCTGGGCAACGTCGCCTACGCGTCACCCGAACTCCTCGTCGGCGAAAAGCCGTTGGACGGACGGAGCGACCTGTACGCGGTGGGGTGCCTGCTGCACCACATGCTCACCGGTCACCGCCCCTTCCACAGTGAGCGCCCCGCCCAGCTGGTGACTCAGCACCTCACCGCGTCTCCGCCGCGGGTGGCCGACTACGGCGTCGACGCACCGGCGGCGCTCCAGGACCTGCTGCACGCACTGCTCGCCAAGCGTCCTGAGGATCGCCCCAGCGATGCGGTGGAAGTGTACGCGGCACTCGCCCCGTACCTGCCGGGCCCCGATCCGGCGCTCGTGATGCGCAGGATGCCGCCGGAGGATCCCCGACGGCCGTTCCTCGTGCCCCAAGGGCCGATCGTGCCGCGCTAGCCGAAGGGCGACCGCGGCACGATCCGGGTCCGGTCAGGCTGCGACTGGCGGCCGGGCCTTGATCAGTTCCTTGAGGAACGGGCTGGGCTCCCCGTGCCAGAAGATGTCCAGGCTGTCGCGGGCGCGCGTGGCCGCGACGAAGAGCAGCGAGCGGGCGCGCTGCATCTCCGTCCGGTAGCGTGCCGGGTCCGTGGTGCGCCGCTGCTGGACGCTCGCGCGCGGCACCAGCCCGTCGGTCACCCCGGCGATGATCATGCGCTGGTACTCGAGACCTTTGAACCGGAACATCGTGCCGATGTGGACGCCGCTGTCGCCGCGAGGTCCGTCCGGGCCGATCTCCAACGCTCGGATACCGTGCTGAGCCAACGTGTACGCGGCTTCGCTGGCCATCTGGTTGGTCGGTACGGCGATGGCGATCTGCTCGTGCGGCACCTGACCCCAGGACTCGATCAGCGCGGCGATCGCCTCACGCTCGTCCTGCCAGTCGTTCAGCCTGTGCAGGTCCGGGACTGCGCCGCTGAGCACCGACCGGTACCCGGCCAGCGTCTCCGTGCTGCCGTCGAGGTCGTCGTACTTCTCGTCGCCGAGCACGTTCAGCGCTGAGCGCAGGATCTGCCGCGTGGTGCGGTAGCTCAGCGACAGCTTCGACGAACGGCCGCGGATGTTGATGCCGAGGCTGCCGAGGGTCACCTGGTTCTTGTAGATGCGCTGGTGAGTGTCACCGACCAGGAAGAGGTCGTTGCGGTCCGGGGCGGTCATCGCCCGCAGCATCTTCCAGTGCGCAGGCCGCAAGTCCTGAGCCTCGTCGACCACGATGTGCCTGTACCGGTAGCGCAGCCAGCCTCCCGATCCGTCGGCCACGTGGATGTTGTCGAGGCCGCCCGCTTCTTCCCGCTGACGGTCGATGGCCTGGATACGCCGGGCGCGTTCCACCTCCAACTGAGCTGCCCGCTCCGCGATCTGATCCCACGTCTGGACTTCGAGCCGGTCCAGGCGCTGGGTGAACCGCTCGACTAGTTGCCAGATCTCGGCGCGCTCCGCACGGGTGACCGTGCCTCCGCGTCCGGCGCGACGGGCACGGAAGTAGTCCGTGCGGGAGGTGACGGCCTGGCCGAGGATCACCTGCGTCCATTCGTCGTTCAGGAACTCTGCGTCCCAGCCGTCCGCGCCGAGCTCGTCCAGGAGCGAGCGCCATTCGCGGACGGCCTGGGCCTCGTCGATGATCCGCTTGCGGTTGCCGGGCTCCGCCTCCCGGACGGTGCGCAGCGCGAGCTGGTCGACATGGCTGATCTCGACACGCGACAGCAGCGTTTCGCCGCCCAGGGCGAGCAGCCGCGAACGCAGGTCCGCCGCGAGGTTCTTGTTGTACGTGGTCAGCAGGACCGGCTTGTTCCGGCCGGCCGGCAGCTGCTCGACCAGGTGCTTGACCCGGTGCAGTGCCACGATCGTCTTGCCGGTGCCGGGGCCACCGCCCACGCGCGCCGGACCGCTGTAGTCCCGCGCGACCAGCTTGGCCTGGGTGGGGTGCAGGAACACCTTCCAGCGCCCGAAGTCCTCGCCCTCCAGCGCCTCGCGCAGGGCGTCGTCGGTCGTGGTGACGATGGTGGCCGGACGTTCGACGGCGGCCCGGAAGTCCTCGGGGTCCACGGGTTCCGGCGCCGCCACGGGGGCGGTGACCTGCTCCAGGACGTCGTCGTACTCCTTGCCGTCGTACAACGCCAGCAGCACCTCGCCGGTGAGCTGTGGCGCATACTCCACGAGTCCGAGGAGTTGGTCCTCGGTGGTCAGCGCGGCGACGACCGGGATCAGGGAAGGGGCCACACCCAGGTCGGTGAGCTGCTGTTCCGACCACTTTGCGAACAGCGGCTCGGGAGCGGCCGTCTCGGCGGGGCGGGCAGGCTCGACCGGCTCGGTGGGTGCGGCGGGCCGCGGGGCCGGGGGAGTGAGCACTTCCTCCTGCACGACCTGCAGGTCCACGTACTCGATGCCGCCGGTGACGCGGTTGACCGAGTACGTGAGCCGGTCCAGGTGCGCGTACACGTCCTTGCGGTGCTTGACCGAGACGATCAGCCAGTCGTCGTCGGCCAGGCGCAGCAACAGGGCGCGGTACTCGTCGTTGACGCGTGCCGAGTAGAGCTTGTCGTGCCCCTGGAGCTGCTTCAGACGCAGGCCCGCGGAGTCGGGATTGGTCTTGAACTTGTGCTGGAAGTCGTAGATCGCACCCTTGACCGGGCGGGGGAGCTTGAGGATCTCCCGGTCCGCCTTGTCGAGCAGGCGCAGCGTCACGTTCTTGCCGGTCACGGTTGCTCTTTCTCCCCGTTCTCCGTGGTGGTGCCGTCGGGCAGGTCACGACCTTTCCGGTCGCCGGACGGTGGTGCGCCGTCGAGGCGGTCCGCGATGTCGTCCGCGGTCCAGTCGGCGGCGGGCCGCACCTCCCAGCCGGCGGCGGCGAACGCACGGTCGCGGTCGCCGGCCTCCAGGTCCTCGTCCTCGCCCTCCGGTGGACGCGGGCCGAGGACGACACCGACGCGTGCGCCGGGCCAGGCCAACTCGGCGAGCCAGCCGTTCTCGTCGAGCTCGTAGCCGTCCTCGGGAACCGGGACACCGCGCGTGGCGAGCGCCTCGGCAAGCGGGAGCAGGCCGGGCTCGTCCGGGTCGAGGTATTCGATGACCCGGTCCCACGCCGCATCCCGGCCGGGCGGGGCGACACCCGCTGCGGACACCTCCGCGGTGGCCGGGGCCTGCGGCGAAAGCGCGGCGGTCTGGGCCGGCGCGGGCGTGCCGTCGGCAGTCGCAGTGGGGGCGAGCGTGGCGCGGACACTCTCCAGGACGCCGTTGCCGCCCGTGACCGCCAGAGTCTCGACCGGGAACCCCTCGAGACGGCCGGTCGTGAGCTGGACGGCGTCCCCACCGCCGGTGTCCAGGAACTGCAGCAGGTTGGACCAGTACAGCCAGGCCCGCCAGCGGCGCTTGTGCGCATCCTCCTGGGCGTGGACGCCGGGTGCGTCGTCGAGGAGGGCGATGCCGGTCCAGGCGGGGGGCCTCTCCCGGCCGTCCGCGGCGAGGACCAGCGGCAGCCCTGAGCGGTCGGTGACCGTGAACAGCTGCACCGGGCCGCGCGACCCGGTGGGCGTTCCTCCCCGCAGCGCCGCCGTGATCTGCTCGCCGAGCACCTCCGGCGGCAACGCGACGGGGCGGGCCCCGGCGCCCATGAAGCCCGCCAGGGCGGCCTCCGCCCGCCACTGCCAGCGCTTGGCGTCCGGCCGGCGCAGATACTCCACGAGCTGCACGGCCGGATTGACCCACACCGTCTCCGCGAGCTCACCGGCAAGCCCGCCCAACACCGTGGCGTAGTAGTCGCGGGCCTTGCCTTGGGCCTGGTCGCCGTACGGCTCCCACACCGGGTCGGCCGGGCCGGCGCCCGCGTAGCCGGTGTCCCGGACGCGGCGCTGCCACTCCTTCACGTCGCCGTAGGTGAGCTGGAAGACCCTGAGCCCTTCGGCACGCAGCCGCGTGCGCTTGTCGGCATCGTCGCCGACCCGGTTGTGCTCTCGGCCGGCGTGGAACTCGTAGCCGTCCAGGTAGACCGCCACGCGCGGGCCCGGCGCGTCGACCCGTTCGAAGAGGACGTCGGGGCGGGTGCCGTCGAGGACGCGCTGCTGGGACACGCGCCAGCTCAACGTGGTGCCGTCGGCCGCGGTCAGCCGCAGGTCCAGAGCGTGGGTGCCCGCCGGCGTTATGTAGGCGTCGCCGCTGGCCCGGCTCTCGGGCAGCCCGGCCCACTCCCGCAGCGTGTCGATGAACAGCACTTCGAGATCGCTCTCGGCCTGCCGGTGCATCGGGATGTGCTGGGTGGTGGTGACGGGCGAGGTGCGCCAGCGCTCGCCGTCCGCACCGAGCAGCTCGTCGAGCATCTGCCGGACCTCGTTCCGGCTGACCTTGTCGTAGTCGGCCGGCGGCACCCGGCGCAGCAGGCAGCGGTGACAGCCGTCGAGCCCCTTCTCCAGGCAGCCGCAGCTCTCGATCACCTCACGGGCCTTCAGCAGGACCTCGCGGAAGCCGTCGGAGGTCGCCAGGCGGTGCAGGTAGCCGGTGCCGCCGGGAAGCCGGTCGTACACCACGAGGAACCGGCGCGGCCAGTCGCGGTCCTCGCCGTCCGGCATGGACGCGGCGGTGATGTCGATGTGGTCGGGGTCGCCGCCGTAGCGGGCCGCTATGCCGGCGAACAGCGCGGCGGTGAACGAGGCGAGCCGCTCCTTGGCCCGCGCCACGGACGCCGGCAGCAGGATGCGAACGGCCTCCGTCGTCAGCTCGTGTGCCAGCAGCAGCGGCACGTCCAGTCCGGCGCCCTGCTCCTCCCCGCTGCCGCGCAGCCGTCGGCGCGGGCACCACAACTGGTGGTGGGCGCTCGCGCGGGTGGTGCGGGCGAGCGAGGCGGTGAGCGCGTGCTGCGACTGGTCGACGACCGGCCGCCCGTCGGCGGTCGCCCCACCGCAACTCGCGCACACGAAGAAGGGGTTCAGGCGCACGTCGTCCCCGGCCAGCGGAACCGTGCTGCTGCCGTCCTGCCGGTCGACCCCGAGGTTCAGGGTGCGGACGACGGCCTTGCGCGTGAAGTCCGCGCCGAAGACAGCGGCGTCGTGCCGCCATGATCCGGCCGCCAGATGCGCCGGGTCTATGTCGACGGTGGTGAGAACGGCGTACCGCCTCCGGTCGCGTTCGTCGCGGTCGTCCCGCACCCGGGCGTCGTCGCGCTTGTCCCGGGACATGACGCGCCGGGGCTGGAGCACGTGGTGCAAGCAGCCCGCGTCGGCGATCTCCCGTGACCCGCACCGTGGGCACGGCGAGGTGTCGTTCTTCGGATCGCCGTGTGCGCGCGCGTATCCGCACGCCGGGCACAGACGCCACACGGCCCAGGCGCGCCGCTCCGGGCTGCCGATGTCGAGGGCGCGTACGACGTGCCGATAGCCGTTGACGTAGAAGCTGTTGCCGGGCGCGAGTTCGGTGAGGGAGAGCTTGCGGGAACGCTCGTAGTCGCGGACCTCGCTGCGGTACACCCAGTTCCGGCGCTCGTCGTCGCCCTCCGGGGCTTCCGTGCCCTCGTCGTCCCCAGCTGCCTCCTTCCAGTAGAGCGTGGCCTCCAGAGACGTGGTCGTGTCGGTGAGGCTGTAGTTGGGCAGCAGGCCCAGCTCCACGAGCGCGCCGTGCGCACTGGCCTGGCTCAGCTCGCGCAGCAGCTCACCCGTGGCGCGCCGCTCCGCGAGCAGCTCACGTCGTTCGGCGCCCTGTTCACGGTCCTCGGCGAGCAGACCGTCCACCGCGGTGTCGATGGCGGCGATACGGCGGCGCAGCTCCTCGCGGCGCGCCGTCCACTCCTCCTCGGCCTCCTGCAGGGCCCGTGCGATGCCGCCGGTGGCGTAGGCGCGCAACTCGTCCGCGGCGTGCAGGGACACGCCCCGGTCGTCGTCCGGGCCGCCGGGTGCCTGCGGGAACAGCGCCAGGAATTCCTCCACCAGCCGCGCCCCGTGGGTGAGCGCCGCGTCCGACAGGTCCTGGCACCAGCCCGTCGTGCCGAACAGCGCCGACGACAGGCGGGGGAGCGGCATGAGCGGTTCGCCGTCCGAGGTGGTCAGTTCGCCGCGCGCCGCCCGGTCCAGCAGATGCGCCGTGTACTGGCGGCGCAGGATCTCCACGGCCGACAGGTAGCAGCCCGGCGGCACGATGTCACCGGCGATCATCTCGGTCGGGTCGTCCAGGTAGTACCGGTCGCGGGCCCGGCGCCCGCCGAAGGCGACCACCAGGGCGTTGCCGGTCCTGCGTCCGGCACGTCCGGCACGCTGCACGTAGTTCGCCGGCCCGCCCGGCAGCGAGCCCAGCAGCACGGCCGACAGGTCGCCGATGTCGATGCCCAGTTCCAGCGTGGGCGTGCAGGACAGCACATTGGGGTCGGTGTAGTGGGTGCCCTGCCGGAACGTCCGCTCCACGCGCTCCCGTTCCGGCCGCGTCAGCATGCCGGTGTGCTCTGCCGTGACGACCCGGTAGGTACCGCCGGTCAGATACAGGCGGCGGTAGTAGTCGGCCCGGTAGTCGCGCTCCAGTTTCCCGCCGAAGCCGCCGCTGCCCGCACCGGTCGACGACATGCCGGACTGTGGCGGGGTGAGGATGCCGGTGCACCGCCAGCGCGGGCAGGGGTGTCCGTACCAGCGGGTGCGCCGCTCGGGCGGCACCACCTGCTGCCAGCCGCACTCCTCGCAGGACACGAACGCCTTGTTGACCAGGTCGTCCGCCAACAGCCGCACCTGTATGTGGCCAGGTTGCAGGCCGTAGACGCGGGTCGTGCGGTCCTTGGCGGTGCGCACCGACAGCACGCCCTCGTCCGCGAGGACGGGGAGCAGCCTGCGCAGGTACTCGGTCGCCTGCGCCGCGTCCAGGCCGAGGCAGCGCCGCGTCCAGTCCTGGTACCAGTTGCCACGACCAGTGATCGTGTCGAACTTCGTCTTCTCCTTGGGTCCGTCGAGAAGGAACCGCGGCGGCGCCACGTACCCCTCGGGAAAGGCGGGCATTCCCTCCGGTCGTTGCCCGGAGATCAGGTACTGGTTGACGCCCGCTTCCTTGATCCAGGTGTCGAGCCACCGGTGCCGGACGCCGCCGCGCAGCCGCAGCCGTTCCAGCAGTCCCCGCACGTACGCCAGGTACCGCTCGGGCGTGGGCAGGCCACTGTCGAGCCCCAGCTGCCCGGGCAGCGTGAGATGCAGGTCGCGGGCGAGCGCGACGATCCGGTCGGGTTCCTCGACCACCACCTCCGCGGCCGTCGTCCGGGTCAGCTCCAGCGTGCGCCCGAGTCGCGACCGCAGCCCGAACTCCATGACGGTCGCGAACGCGAGCCGTTCCCCGATGAGCTTCCAGGTCCGCGCGTCCCCCGTGCCGCGTCCCGACAGGAGCCGGTCCACGCCCGGTTCGTCGTGCAGGTCCGGCGGGACGACCGCGGCCAGCGTCTGCGGGTCGTCCACGGAGTCCAGGACGTCGCCGATGAGGTCGTTGAGCGGGAGCGGCGTACCGGAGTCGTCCAGTTGGTGCGCCAGCAGAGAGCGCAGCGAGAATTTGTACGAGGCGTTGGCGACGTACCCGGCGCGGTGCGCGGCGTCCTGGGTGGAGTCGTTGAACAGCAGCGTCTTGCGCTCCTCGGGAGCCAGCGCGATCTCATGGCCGCCGGTGAACAGCTGGGTGACCGTGGCGGAGGCCAGCGCGGCGAGCGCGGTGCCGAGGAACCTGATGCCGTTGTCGGCGTTGCATGCAGGACAGGTGTCGTCCCGGGCGGCCTGGTCGGCCGTCTTCTTGCCCAGGATGGCCCGCGCGAACCAGGCGTCCTGCAGCCCTTCCCCGTCCTCCGCCACGGGCATGCGGTAGGTGCTCTCCGCGCCGTCCAGCACGACCACGGACTGCGGATCGACGCCGCCCGCCCGCTTCGGGCCGGTGCCGGTGAGTGCCGCGAGGGCGTCCCGTGCCTCGGCCGGAGTCGCCGAGATGAAGTACCGCAGCCGTCGCTTGTCACGTCCGAGGGCCGCCGACCAGATCCGCTGCGGGCTCGTCTCGAGCTTCTGCGGATCGGCTTCCGGGGACAGGGTCGCCCAACCCGAGCGGCCGCACACGCGGCAGTAGATCGCCGGGAGATGGGCCTGGGCCGGTCGCTGCACGGTGTCCGAACCGGGCAGCGCCTGGGGCCGCCGCGAGTCCGCCATCGGCCATTCGTCGCTGTCGGCCAGATCCTCGGACGCGGACGCCGCGGTGAGCGCGGAGCGCCGCGCCACGGCCCGTTCGTCCTCGTACCAGCGGAACTCCGGTCGGGCGCCCACCCCGCTCAGCACCCGACTCACGGGCCGGACCCACAGGTGCGCCTCGATGTGCAGCAGCGGACGCGGTCGGCGCTCGTCGGACTCCGGATCCCGCGCGGACGACAGCAGCGCCACGAACCGCGACAGTGCCTCCAGCGCGAGCCGAGGGTTCTCCCGCGCGGTGCGCGCCCACGCGTAGCCGAAGCGGGCCATACGGTCCCGCAGCCCCCACTCGTCGAGCGGCTCGCCGTTCAGCAGTGCGAGCACACCGTGGGTGAAGTCGTGTTTCTTCAGCAGCCGCCCGATCTGGAAAGCATCAAGGCCGCGCCGCCCCAGCAACCGCTCGGCGAGCCCGTCCAGGTCGAGCCGGTCCGGGTCGGACTCCACGCCCGGGCCGCCCGAGACCTCGATGACCTCCTTCGGGCTGGGAGGCTCGGGCAACTCGTAGTCGATGTCGCCGACGAAGTCGTCCGCGCTCAGCCGCTCCTCACTGACCACGGAGTCCGGACCGAACGGCACGCCGAACACCTGCTCGGCGACCATGAGGATGCCGCCGGTGTCGCCCCCGCCCTCACCGAGGGTCGCCGAGGTCGCCACCGGGCAGATCGAACCGAGCGGCCGCTCCGGCTTCGAGGCGCCCACGGCGGCCGCCAGCCGCCGCAGCAGCATCGCCACGTCCGTGCCCTGTGCGCCGTCGTACGTGTGGAACTCGTCCAGCACCACGTACGCCGGGTCCGCCCCCTCCCACAGCGGCCGGTCCTCCGCCCGCTGCAGCAGCAGGTCCAGCATCTTGTAGTTGGTGATCAGCACGTCCGGGGGCGACTGCCGCATCTCCTCGCGCCGCGTCATGACCCGCCGGAAGTCCGTGTCCGGCTTGTCGCCGATGTAAAGGCCGGCCGTCACCTGCGCCAGCTCCGGTTGCGCCAGGTAGTCGCCGATTCGCCCGGCCTGGTCGGTGGCGAGCGCGTTCATCGGGTACAGCAGCACGGCCTTCACCCCGCGCCTGCCCAGTGCCTTCTGCCGCCGGCAGTGGTCGAGGACGGGGATCAGGAACGACTCGGTCTTGCCCGACCCGGTGCCGGTCGTCACGAGCGTCGGCTCGGCCGCCCCTTTGTACGTGCTCAGTCGCTCCCACGCCTTCGCCTGGTGCCGCCACGGCGTGAACGACGGCTGCCACTCGAGCGCCGACCGCCACCCGTCGTCGGCGGGGTGGAACGGCGTCCTGATCCGCAGGTACGGCCCCCGGAAGATGCCCGTGTCCGGATCGCCGAGGAACCTCTCCAGCGCGAGGCGCGTGTCCTCGTCGGCCAGGGCGTACGTCGTCGTGAGGTACTGCGTCAGACTGCCACGGAGCTGTGCGGCGGCCAGGGTGGGCTTCACGAGGACCTTTCGGGCAAGTCGGTGACGGGGACCGCCGGGTACGCCCCACCGTGACAGCGGGCGAAGGCACCGTGACGATCAGCGTCAAAAATAACCCCCACCTCGGACAACGGCACCCGTCTGGTCGAATCCCGGACCTCCACGAAAGGGATTGACGGTGCGAATGCGACAGACGATCACGGTAATGGCCGCGCATGCCGACCAGTCCAACACCGCGCGCACTCCGGCAGCGCGTTCTACGGCTGTCAGGTCCAGCCCGTGAGGTCCCCGACGAAGTCCGCGTACGAGCGGTTGGTGCCGCGGGGGGACGGGATCAGCCGGTGCTCCAGCGCCTTGCGGGCGACCGTGGGTCCGTCGCTCTCCCGGAAGACCGGCAGGCCGAGCCCCCGCTTGAGCTCCTCCTTGGCGTCCTTGACGCGGCCCGTGTCCCGGTCGAGCAGATGAGCGGGGACTTTCCAGCGCGGACGCACGTGCGGGAAGGCGTCCGGGAAGAGCAGCAGCCAGCCCTCGCTCTCCCAGGCGGCGAGCGCGAGTGCCGTTCGGAACTCCTGGCACTGGCGCGCGAACTCGTCGGTCAGCGTTCTGCGGACCCGTTCGTAGTGGGTGTCGGTGTAGCCGTCCAGGTCCTCGTGGACGACGAAGCCGAGCAACTGGGCGCGCTGCTGGCGTGCCTTGGCCCGCGCCTTGCCGGCCAGCGCCTTGACGGCGGCGGCGAGGTCCGGGCCGGACTTCCTGCGCAGGCGCACGGGGTCGTTGATGCGGACCAGCTTGGCCGCCGCGCCGAGGTCGGGCCGGTGGGCGCGTATGAGCGCGGCCAGGATCTCGCAGTCGTTCTGGTCCTCACCGGCGAGCACGATGACGCCCCGTTCTTGTGCCCGGGACGTCCGCCCGCCGCCCTGTCGCCCCTTCGGGGTCACAGTTCACCCCCGGTGAGGTCGCCGCCCAGCACCCCGGAGAACCACAGTTCGCCGAGCGGCTGTTCACCGGACTCCTCGACGATGTCCTTCACCTCGTCCACGGTGAGAGCCGGGATGATCGACGCGCCGTCCTCGTCGCGGTCGCACACGACGAACTCCTCCGGATACAGCCGGTTGACGAGCGCGGGCGAGTGGGTCGCGACGATGAACTGCGTCCGCTCGGCGGCCTCCCGCAGCCGCTGCACGACGAGTTCCAGGGCCTGCGGATGCAACCCGTGGTCGATCTCCTCGATGCAGGTGAACGCCGGAGGATTGGGGTCGTACAGCAGGGCGAGCAGCCCGAGCAGCCGGACCGTCCCGTAGGAGGCGTCGGCGAGCGGTGTCAGGCGGCGCAGGCCGCGCTCGCGCAGCACGACGGTCAGCTGGTCGGTCGCCCCGCCGACCTCCTCGAACTCGATGTTCTCCAACTGCGGCAGGACCGTACGGGCATCGGCGACCAGGTCGTCCCAGGTCTCCTCGCGACCACTGAGGTGGATCAGAAACCCGGCCAGGTTCTCGGCGTGCGGTGAGAGGGTGGCGAAGTCCGCACCGCGCAGGCGAGTCGGCTGCCGGGCCGCCGCGACGTCGACGTCGAAGACCCGGAACGACGACAGCCGGTCGGCGACCCGCGTCACCTCGTCCCCGCCGTCGGCGGGACCGAGCCGGGGAAGCGTGGACAGGCCGCTGCTCAGCCTTCGGATGCCGAAGCTGCCGCTGTCCTTGCTCTCGCCCGCCCGCACGTCGAGGATGCGCGCCTCCTCACCCGAGATGGTGATGCGCCGGCCACGTCCTTGCTTGCGCTTGAACGCGAAGCTTTCCTCGCGGGAAAGGGCGTAGTAGGGCGATCGTTCCCCGGTCTGCTTCGACCGCAGGGACCGGCGCCGGATGGTGAGGCTGTACTCGTCCGGTGCGTTGAGGGTGGAATTGGTCGTCCACGTCGCCTTGAGGTGGATGCGCATGGAGGTCGGCGGCTTGGTCCCGCCCCAGAAGGCCACCTCGTCGAATCCGCCGCGCGCGTCCAGCGCCGGCTGGAGGTCGGTGCGGATGATGTCGGCGAGGAAGTCGAACACCTTCAGCACGTTGGACTTGCCCGCCCCGTTCGGGCCCACTAACACGGTGAGCGGACCGAGCGGCACGGTCACGTCACGCAGACTGCGGAAGTTCTCGACGTGCAGTTCGAGCAGACGGCCAGGCATAGGACGAAACCTATCGGGTCGGTGATCGGGACGCGGGGGAGTGGGCCGGATGCGTTGCCCGCGCCGCCATGGCCTCCGTCGAGTTCGTACGCGGCCTGGACGGAGGCGAGGGCATGTCCGGGTGCGAGGGCGGACCAACATGCGGAGCAGGCTAGGTCCGGCCACTGACATCGCCTGGGGTGGGCGCTTCCCCAAGGGTGCCGGACCGGCTCTTCGATGCGGCGCTTACCACGGCCCACACCGTCTTGCCCGGGCCGCAGCGGCGGTCGGTGACACCCCAGTCGTCGGCCAGGGCGGTGACGAGGAGGAGCCCGCGGCCGGACTCGGCGTCGGGAGCCATGGGGTCCGCGACAACGGGTCGGCGTTCCGCGCGGGTGTCGGAGATCTCCAGCCGCAGCCGCTTGCCGTCCGCCTCCGAAGTCAGGCGGACGTGGAAGTTCCGGCCCGGGATCCGCCCGTGCCGTACGGCGTTGGCGCACAGCTCGGCGGTGATGAGTGTCATCGTCTCGTTGGCGTCGCTGTCGTAGGGGTGGCCCCAGGAGTCCAGGCAGTGCGAGACGAAGAGCCGGGCGAGGCGGGCGCCGCGTGGGGTGGAGGTGAAGGCCATGGCGAATTCGGCCGTTGCCGTTGTCTCGGACAGCGGGTAGTGCTGAGGGGAAGGGAGGTGCATGCCGTAAGCGTCTTGAGTGTGGCGGTGCGGCACCAGGTGTGACGCCTGTACGACAGGCTGCTGTACGTGATGGCGGATGCCGGTACGTGGAAGGGGGTGGAGACGGCCTCAAGTGGTGGGAAGGTTACGGACCTTGTCCCTATCGTGGTCACGCGAGACGGTCGGCGCCCCGTACTGCCGGTTTCTGTACAGGTGCGACCGTAACGGAGTGCCAGGTGTTGAGCGAAGACGGATGTATCACGTTGTGGGGGGACGAGCATGACAACTACCGCGCCATCGGATGGGACACCGGAGCCGCAGTCAGGCGGTGACAGCAGCGCCTCCGCCGAACCGACCGGGCAGAGCGGGGACTCGAACGCAGGGCCGCCGGCCGCTCCCGCGCAACCGCCCCAGCAAACCCAAGTCCCCACCGCAACGGGAAGCCAAGCGGACGAAAGCTTTCAGGCGATCGTCTCGGAGATGCTGGGAGTCGATCCCGGGGCCTCCCGCCGCAAGAAGACGCGGTGGGCGGTCGTGTTGTCGGTGCGCAACATCCTGACCTTCCTCTGCGGGGTGCTCGCCACGACGTTGGCCGCGTACTTGCTGCTGGGATGGGACGTCCACAACCAGAACGACAAGCAAAAGGAGTACGACGCCTCCCAAGCGCCCTTCACCGTGTCCGTACAGCCCGACAAAGGCGACCCCCGTCAGGAATGGGTCATGGTTCTCGACAGGGAACTGACCGCTGCCGAGACGCGGAAACTCACGTCCAGCACGGATAGTCCCGCCGCCTTCTCGTACCTGAAGGCACTGGGCGGACATCTGCTCACGTACCCGTCCGTGCTGGAGCACGCTCCCAAGCAGCACCTGCAGCAGCCGTCGAGCAGCCGCATGGAACTCTCCGACACCTTCAAGATGAACGTGCTGAGTACTCGGGCCGCCGCCGTGGTCATCGATGACTGGAAGGTCACCGACGTCGCGTGCCGCAAGAGCACCGCGCAGACGGTCGTCGCCGTTCCACCGCAAGGTGGATCCGTCTATCAGGGGATCCAGCTCCACGTTCCGCCCCGGGCCGACGAGCCGGTGCTGACCGACGACGCCGAGGGACAGGGCGAGCCCTACTTCGACACCCACTACATCGAGGTGGGCGGCGGTCAGCCCTCGGGCGGCCTCAGGGTGGAGGCGATCGCGCCGCCGGGGCAGTCGTGCGAGTGGGGCATCAAGGTCCACTACAACGACGCCTACCAGAAAGGACAGTGGGTCCAGTTGAAGGACCGGCAGGGGAAGCCGTTGCGCATCCGCACGGAGTCCGTTCCCCTGAACCCACGGCAGAAGTGGTTCTTCGGATCCATTCCCTGGACGCCGTGCCACCTGAAGCCCAAGGAGGCGACGTGCGGCCTGCTGTAGTGGGCAAGGCGGTGGCCTTCCTCGTCCTGGCCGTCCTGTGCGTCCAGGCGTGCAGCCCGCAACCGGCCAAGGAGAAGCCCGACTCCCGGCCTTCCGTACCCGCGGCACCCTACCTGGGCAACCGCGGGTACGCCCTTCCGGCCAGTCCCTTCACCCGCAAGGGCACGGTGGTCACCGCCACGTGCAATATGGGCTCTCGCTGGGCGAGTGTCTCGGTCCAGGCGTGGGATCCCGAGACGTGGCAGAAGCGCGCGGAACGGGAATTCCCCATCCCGAGCGACGCCGCGTTCAGTAATGTGCAGGGTTACAAGGCGGTCAACAGTCCCCTCGTGGAACTCTGTGGAGTGGGCCCGTACAGCCCTTCCCCCTACGGCGTCTCCACCTCGGAGTACATGGCTCCCCGGATCCGCGCCCTCTTCGACTTGGCGTTCACGCGCATGGCGGTGGTCCTCCGAGATCCCCGGAACAAGAAGGACTCCCACGTCGGTTACGTGGCGAGCGGCGCCGCTATAGAAGACGTCGTCCGTTTGGGAGGTGCGGCAGGTGACGACGAGCAGAACGCGGTGATGTCCCCGGACGGGCACAGCGTGTGGTTCACGTACACCGCCTCCGACGGCAGGCAAAGGATCGGTTCCCGGTCCGCCGAGGGCGACCACCACCTGACGGACGAAGGTCCGGCCGCCGGGCACGGCTTGCCCCTGATCGTCACGGGCCAGCCGGCTCGCGCAGTCCAGGCGAACATGGTGCACCTGGCGCCGAACGGCCGCCGGCTCACGGCGACCGCACCCAAGGTCTTCGGCACCGTCTTCGACACGTGGAACTCCTCGGGGCCCCTCACCAGGACGTCGGCGCGCGGGGCGGCGCTGCTCAGCGGATGTGTCGGCGTTGTCGGCTGGCTTGGTGACGACCGGGTGCTGTGCCGCACGTCTTCCGGCGCTTTCCGAACCATGGACGCCCGCACCGGCCGCGCCGTGGGCGCCCCCGTCAACGTGGTCGGGCCGCAGGACGGGATGGTCGCGGAGGGGATGCTGGTGTCGCCGGACGGGAAGAGGTTCATCGTCTCCGTCCACCCGCCCAACGCCCAGCAGAACGACGACGACTACGCATACGAGGACCCCGGCTTCAGGGCGGTGCCTACCACTCCGGGAGGATCGCCGACCCCCATCTCCAACCCCTTCCTGGACCGGCGCACGGTTTTCGTGAGCTGGTCGTAGGGGTGGGTGCGGCTTCGGCGTACACGGCTGTACGGCTACGGCGGGGGGCGGCGTGCGAGCGGTGCCGCACGACGGCGTCAGCCCCGGCGGCACCGCTCCCGAAGCTCCTTGAGGACCGCCTTCTCGCGGGACGTGACGTCACCGTCCACGGTGGCCACGCGCTCCGCCGCGTCGAGGACATCGCTGAGGTCGCCCGACTCGGAGTCCACGCGCTTCCACACCTCGGCCGGGTCGATGTCGACGACGTTCGCGAGCTGCTCGTCGACGACCTCGTGCCGCTCCCGGACCAGCCGCACCAGGTGCCGCATCAGCAGCGCCTCGTCGTCGGCGATTTTGGCGTTCGCGTTCCCCCTGATGACGAGCCATGCGACCCACAGCATCAACTGAGGGTGCCGACTGCGCTCGCTCATTCCTTCGGCGAGCTCGATCACTCGCGCCTCGTTCCGGAACACGGCGCGCGCGTGCCGGCCGGCGAGGAGCGTCGTGTAGCGGTTCAGCAGGACGGCGAGGGGGACGCCGACCAGAGGGATGCCGATCTTGATGACGTTGCGCTGCAGGAGGTGCTTCCCGACGACGGGGAGCGCCTTCCCGGCGGCGAGCACCGATTTCGAGTAGAAGCGCTTGACCAACGGCCGAACGAGAGCCGGGACCGCCTTGGCGACACCTTCGCGGGCAGCTTCCCCGCTCTTGATCGTGAAAGCCACGCGGATGAGCTTCCACAGGTCCTCGGGGTCGTGCACGTCGAGCGGGACCCGGTAGAGGACGGAGATGTCGTAGGCCAGGCGGAGTTGGAGCTGGGAGATGAACGCGACGTCGACCATCATGGTCGCCACGGCGGCGGGGACGGTGGCCGGTGAAGCACCCCCGAGGCTCCCGATGGTGGCGGCGACGGTCGCCGTGTAGGCCCCGGCGGAGAGTCCTCCTTCGAGCGCGGCGTACCGGGCCGCCATCTTGATCCGCTGATCCACGATGGCATCCGCGGGCACACCCTCGTACCGGTCCTGGAAGTACTGCCAGTCGACCTTCTCGGTGTACGAGTTCATGGCATGGGCCGCGAGCTTGGTGAACCAGTTGCCCGACTTGATGTCGTCGGCGCTCAGGCCCTTGACGAAGTCCTTGATCTCGGCCTGCTCCTGCTCGACGACCTTCCGGTCGGCGGCGTCGTCGGCCTCGTCCGCGGCGGTGTCGGCGGCGTGCGTCGGCTCGTCTGTCATGGCGCGTTCCCCCCAGGCTCTTCCGCGGCCGGCTGAGCTGCGGGGTACGGGCACCCCTGCTGCCGTCTCCGCGCGTTGATGCGGCGAGCGGCACAACGGCCGCTCTGTCCTCCCCTTGCGGCGCAACCTTAGCGCTTTGTGAGGCGATCGGTGCCGTGGCGGATCACGCGGGTGCGGGTGTACAGGCGGGGGCTGTACAAGGGAGGCCGGACACTCGTACGCGGTACGGGGGACTTGGCCGCAAGCCGGGGAACAGGCATGGGGCACGTCCCTACAGTGAGCCTCAGGTGACGGTGGGTGTGGTGCTTGCGGCGGGATGCGGTGCGGGCGCCTTTGTACGGGGTGAGGTGAGAGGCCACCGGTGACTGCTCATGGTGGTGAGAGCGAGACGGGTGTCCTGCGGTGTTTCGGGCAGCAGTTGCGGTTGCTGAGGACGAGCCGGGGGCTGACGCGGGCGGAGTTGGGTGCGCAGCTCGGTTACGGCGAGGACATGATCGCGTCGGTGGAGTTGGGGCGCCGCATTCCGAGACCGGAGTTCATCGAGCGGGCGGATGCGGTGTTGGGGGCCGACGGTCTGCTGGCGGTGATGAAGGATGAGGTGGCGAGGGCACGGTATCCGGCCTTCTTCCGGGACGCGGCGAAGTTGGAGACGGAGGCGGTTGAGCTGCATGTATACGCCAACCATGCCGTGCCAGGCTTGTTGCAGGCGGAGGAGTATGCGCGGGCGGTGTTCGAAGCGCGGCGCCCCCTGTTGGACGAGACGGTCATCTCGGAGCGGGTGGCGGCCCGCCTTGCACGACAAAAGGTCTTCGACCGAAAGCCCCTGCCGACGATCAGCTTTGTGATCGAGGAGTCGGTGCT
Organism: Streptomyces cynarae; assembly: GCF_025642135.1. Taxonomy (NCBI): domain Bacteria; kingdom Bacillati; phylum Actinomycetota; class Actinomycetes; order Kitasatosporales; family Streptomycetaceae; genus Streptomyces; species Streptomyces cynarae. The sequence goes on from NZ_CP106793.1 coordinate 7,390,619, forward strand.
ACGGCGTCCGATCGGTGGGTGGGGTGTCTGGCGCGGGCAGTTGGAGCAGATCTGTCTCCGAGGGCGCAGCCGGAACGTCGAGATTCAGATCATGCCGACCGAGGTCAGCGAACATGCTGCCTTGGCAGGACCGTTCACCTTGATCGAGACGGTCAAAGGCCAGAGGATCGCCTATGTGGAGGTGCAGAAGGAAAGCCGTCTGCTCCACGAGCGGAGTTCGGTGCGTGAGCATGAGGAGCAGTACGGCATCCTCCGGGCGCAGGCGTTGACACCCCGCGAGTCGTTGCAGCTGGTCGAGAAGCTACTGGGAGAGCGATGAACGCCGTGGACGAAGTGAAGGCGAGCGGTGAACTGGCGTGGCGCAAGAGCACCTACAGCAGTGGCGAGGGTGGCGAGTGCGTGGAGGTCGCTGTCGCTGGCTGTGCCGTTTACGTGCGGGACTCGAAGCGGGCGGTGGAGGGTGGGCCTGTGCTGAGGGTCGGTCCGGCGGCGTGGGCGGCGTTGCTTGAGACGATGTGAGGTTATACGGCTGCTCGCGACGGTCGGCGCTTCTCTCAAGGAAGCGCCGACCGTCGTTATGAGGAACGACTCTCAGGCCTAGCGGCTCCCAGGCGGCGTCCAGCGGCCAGCGGCGACCTCCTTGTCCAAGCGAGCTTGGAAGTGGGCGTGCGCGGCGCGCATCTCGGCCTCTCGGTCTGCCTTGTAGAAGGGGGCGGTGTAACCAGCGGGAGGGGGAGTGGTCTCTGGGTTCTTCAAGTGGGCTAGAAGGTCGATGTAGTCCTGTTTGGTTTGACCGTAGCCGTAGGCGTTGTGGTTCGCGGCGATCTTGCGCCCGTCCGCGTCGAACCACGTTTCCGAATCAAAGTCCCAAATAAGCGGATAACGGGATTGAGTGATCGCGACTAGCTGATCAGCCGTAATGCCGAGCCACACGGAGACCAGCGCATCTACTTCCACGAGAGCCGCGCGACGCTCGTGCTCTGAGCGCAGCGGTGTGTTGTGCTCCCAGTCGGCGTTGATTTGCCCAGCCAGAGGCTTGAGGTGAGCCCACGTTTGGGAAGCCCAGTCTTCGTAACCGGGCCACTTACGGTCGAACAACTCCCCCCAGAGAGGCGCGTAGGCGCTTGTAAGGGCATTTAGTCGTAGGGTTCGGAGAAGCAGAGCAGGGGCCAGGGGATGGTTAGGGTCGGCAGCGGGCATTTTGTAGGCTTCTGCCACGCGGAGGTTTTTGCGCGAAGTGATCCGTAGGAGATAGTCCAATGGGAGAGATGCCCAGAACCCAGCGTTGAGTACCGTCCGTCGATTGTCGCCAAACCACATAGATGTAACGCCGTCGATGTGGCTCGGGCCCGGAGGGATGACGGCCGCAAAAAGGCTACGCTGACCGTCAAAGTCGATTTGCGATCGCCAGGCCAGGCGGTAGTACTCTGTGTATGGCCTTGAGTCCCATTTCTTGTGGGCCTCAACGAATTCAGACTTCGAGCATTTTCGCTGGTAGACGGTCCGCGGGATTTCTGGGAAGTCTGACGCGTGCGGGAATGTCTTGAACCAGTCTCTCGGAGAGGTGCAAGGGATCTTTGGTTGTTGCGCGAAGGGCGTAGCTATGGAGATGTGAGGACCCTGCAGGACTGCATCGGCTAGATTCGGTGGTGTGCTGGGTTTACCGGAATTCTTCCTCAAATATTTCCGCTGAGATCCTTTCTCGTGGAACCCTGTTGCCGGATAGTTCGGGACGTCGAGGACGTGGTAGGCGACGCTAGCCAAAGCGTCGATGGGGCCGAACTCATGTCGAGTGACTGGGTACAGCAGAGGGGCTTGAGATGCGGGTAGGTGTGTGGAGTCGCTGAGCGGGCTCCAATGTGACAGTGTTGCCTCCGTAACGTGCAAGACTCGATCTTTGTGCGGCCGTACGTCCCATCGGCCTTGGTGCTTAATGGCCGGAATATTTCCTCGGCCTTGATGGGTTAGAGACTCCATGAGGCATGAAGGAGTAAATAGCCAGCTGAGGTGCAGGAAAGAAATATCGCCGGGTGATCCGTAGATGTTTACGCTGAACTGTCGCGTGGGGCTCACATCCGGAAAGATTGCGAGCCTATTCGAAAAGCGCGCGTGCAGGCGTAGTCTACGATATGCCGCTTCACGGATAAGCATGTCCGACAGGCCATCAAAGTGTGAGTCTTGGTGAATTAGCCCTGACACTCCGCTGATTCGTGTATGCATCCAAGTGTGACACATGAACAGCCGGTAGAGGTCTGCCTGCGTGCCTACGATAAGTGGGTATGTTGCGGCGGAAGTAAGGAAGGTGTTGAGTCCGATCTGATAAGAGAATTCATTGGAATGCGCCTTGCGGAGTTCGAGCTTCTGGAGAAGAGTGTGCTTGATTGATTCCGTCTCCTCAGTATCCCTTGCGGTGATGAGTACGAGGCTCGGCTCGTACTCGGCTAGGTCGAGTTCTGAATTCCATTTCGGCTGAACCCAAGGCGGGTTCCCGACCTGCAAGTCAAACCCACCTCGCGCACCAAAAACCTGCCCGAACTCCAACTCCCAGTGGAAGAACCCCTGCCGCTCAGCCACATCCCTCGCGACCGCCGCCCACGGATACCGAGACTCCAGCGAGTAGAACCGCTCCATGCCCATCCACTCGGGCAACTCGTCCTCGTACCGCTCCAGTTCGTCCAGCGTGTCAAAGTGGGCCACCAATGAGTCCGCAGCCACGTCCTGCGTACCCAACAGTGACTCGGCGAAGTCCAGCCAGTCGTCCAGCGAAGCCAGCGCGATCACCGGGCGTCGCTCGCCACGGATCTGTTCCTTGCGGCTGCCGCCCCGGGCGCCCTTGGACTTGACCTCGACGACCTTGACCTCGCCGAACAGGTCCTCCGACTCGTACGTCTCCCGCGTGGGCGCACCTGACTGGGCCGGAATCGGAGCCGGGGCCGTCGAGACGACCCACTCCGCCGACTGGGAGGCGACCTCCGCCGCCCGCGCGTACGACTCGTGCGAGCCGTCCAGCAGCGCAGCCTCCTGCACAGGCCAGAACCACAGTGCGCACCACGCGTCCATGAGCGTCTTCAAGCGCCAGTAGGGAGTGTCGACGGCCTCCAAATCCGCCTTGACCTTCTCCCTCGGCACCGCGACCTCGGGCGAGTGCAGCCAGCCATCCTCCGCGCCCCACACGTCGATCCGGCGCGAGATCTCCCGCTCGGAGATCTCCAGCCTGCGGACGACCAGCCCCCACAGGTACTCCGCCCGCCGCGCCAAGCCCTGAAGCCGCTTGGTCTGCGTCACGTTGGGGGACTTGGTGATCGCCTTGCGCCAGGCCGCCAGCGCCTTCGCCTCCGCAGGGGCCAGCGTCTTGGCCTCCTTCTCGGCGGCGACCGCGCCCCACTCCTTCGCCGGGAGCAGGAAGTGGTGCACCGCGCCCTCGGGAAGCGGGGCACCCGCCAGCGCCTCCGCCAACGGGAAGCGTTCCGGGGTCGTGCCCAGCCAGCCACCCTTCTTCAGGCGCTCGGCGGCGTAGATCTCCCTACGCCCACCGATCAGCGAGTTGCCGCGACGCAGGTGCAGGCCGAACCACGGGGCCTCCATGCCAGGGTGCATGGTGTTCAGCCACAGCGACACCTCCGCCAGCTCCACCGCCGTGTCGTTCAAGTCGACGCCGTAGGAGTTGTGCAGCGCGATGTACGCCTTGGCCTTCTGCAGCTCGACCGCGTACTTCTCCGTGTCGATGGCGACGCCCAGCTCCTCCTGGCGGCGCCGCAGGTACTCCGCCGCGACCTGGTTGATCGCCTCGTTGAGGAACGCACCTGAGCCGAGCGCCGGCTCACAGATCTTCCAGTCCAGCAGCTCGCGTGCCTCGGTGACCGTGTCGTGCTGGTCCAGGCGGTGCTGCAACGCGAGCTGGACCGTCACGCGGGTCACGGACTCCGGCGTGTAGTACGAAGCAGAGGTCTGGCGGTCACGCCCCGACAGGCGGTACACGAACGCACCTGGCGTGTACCACACGCGCTCGTCCGCGCCGGTGTCCTCGTCCTTGTGCCGAACGAACACCTCGTCGGGGTACTCGTCGGCCTTCGTGGCGGGGATAAGCCAAGAGCCGTCCTTTGGATCGCCGTTCTTGGCGACCTCGTAAAGCTTCTCGCCCGCGACGAAGCCCGAGTACGACATCAGGCCTTCGTACACCGCGCCGAGCTGGTTGATGCCCAGCTGGGCGTAGGAGATGAAGCCGCCGCGCTCCCGCTTCTTGCCGCGCGTCAGCATCAGCAGGCGCAGCACCCGGTACAGCGTCTCGTTGTGCAGGCGGGTGTCGATGAAGCGTTCCCCGCCCTCAGCGCCCGCCTCGGCCACGGCCTCACTGTCGACGCGCGGGTCCGGAACCGAGTCCCGCCCGATCAGCCGGATCGCGTCCGGCTCGAACAGCTTGGAGTGCAGCGGCTCGAACCGCAGCCCCAGGTCCTCCGAGGTCTTCGCCGTCACGGCCTCCGCCGGCTCCGCGTCCACCCCGTGCGTGCGGCGCGGGCGGTAGCCCTCCTGGACCTTGCGGAACAGCAGGTCCAGCGACTCGTACAGGTAGAAGCCCTTGCGGGACTTCTCGTCGACCAGGTCGCGCTCGGCGATCAGTTCCCCGAGGCGGCCGAGGCCGTAACCCATCTGGTACTCGGGGTAGTCCGAGGGCAGGATGCCCAGTTCGGGGCGGGCCTCCGCGTACAGCAGGAACAGGATGCGGTACAGGTAGCGCAGCGACTCTCGGGTCAACTGGCGGCCCAGCTCCGGGAGTTCCTTGACCTGCTCCGGGCGGACGCCCGCCTCGCGCAACCGGTCCAGAACCTCGTTGGCGATCAACTCCACGCTCAGCCGCAGGCCGTCGCGCAGTTCGCTGGAGACGCCCACCGCGTGCTTGGTCGACTTGTCGACGAGCGTGGCGAGAGGGTTCTCGCCGCCCTCCTCCGGCGTGCGCAGCGAGTCCGCGCCGAACAGAGCGGCCACCGTGTCGAGTTCGCCACCCGCCTTGGTGTCGTTGCGCTCCAGTGCCGTGTCCAGGGAGACGGCCAGGTAGCGGCCCTCTCCCCACGCCGCCCGGTCGGCGAGGACGACGACGCCGCCGACCAGCAGCAGCACGTAGCGCGGGGCGTCCTCGCAGGCGAACAGGAAGGAGGCGAGCTTGGAGCCGGTGGTGATCGTGTGCTGGCCGTCCAGGCGCAGCTCGTCCAGGAGGCGGCCCGCGCCCTCCGGGTCCAGGGCGTCGTCCGGCTCGGCGGACCAGCCGCAGTCCAGGGCGACGAGGTCCTTCTCCGTGTGCGCGACCTTCACCTCGTAGGACTGGTCGGCGCGGACGACGGTGATCGTGCCGGGCTTGGCGTCGAAGCCGAGGGCGCGCAGCACTTCCGCGTTGAGGGCGCGGACGCGGTCGCGCCACTCGGGGGCGTCGTACATCACGGCGTCGTCGCCGGTCGCCGCCCGCTCCTCGTCCATCGTGAAGTACGAGCGCGCCGCGAAGTAGGGGCGGCGCAGCGCCCGCAGGCCCGCGCGCGGCGTGACCGGCAGGGCGCCCTCGGGGCGCTCGGCGCCGGCGGCGTCCTCCTCGCGCTGCTTCCACTCTGCGAGCAGCCCGGACTTCAGGTCCTTGGGCAGGACCTCGGCGAGGTAGTGCGCGGAGAAGTAGTCGCCGCGGTTGACCAGGGAGTCGAACGTCATCGTGGTGAACCTCTGGGTGATGAGTCAGGCGGCGTGGGCCGGGGCGAGGACGGCGAGGACGCGGAGCATCGGGCGGCCTGTGGTGAGGAGGGAGTCCGCGAGGGAGGCGAGGCGTTCGCGGGTGCCGGTGGGCGCGGAGCCGCTGCCTGTCAGCGTCGGCTGCTCCCAGGAGCCCAGGCGGGTCTTGTACTCCTCGATGGGCGCCCGCAGCGGCTCGTCCCAGGCCTCGCGGTGCTGCTCGAGGAACGCCTCCGCGGTGTCCAGGACGCCGGGGATCGCCTCGGCGAGGCCGGTCGTGTCATGGGCCAGGCCCGGGTTCGCCATCGTCGGGCCGACCTTCGCGCGGCGCAGGACGGCCACCATGTCGTCGTCGACCTCGCCGTGCTCGGTCACCGCCATCCACTTGACGACGGTCGGGCGGCCGAGCGCGTTGGAGTAGATGCCCTGCACGAGATAGGTGGATGTGGACACTTCGGCCGTCAGCACCGGTGCCTCCTGGCGGTCCAGGCGGACCAGGACCTTGTCCGTGAGCCACTCCATGACCGGGTGCAGGTCGGTCAGCAGCGAGATGTCCGGCCAGCTCGACGTCGCGGAGGCGCGGGCGCGCTGGAGGCTGTGGTCGGCCAGTCGCCGGTTGAAGGTGACCTTCAGGCGGTCGCGCAGGCCCTGCTCGCGGACGTAGTCCGGCGGCAGTGCCTTGAGGCGGTGGACCAGGTCGGAGGGCGGGACGAAGGAGAGCAGGCCGGTCTCGGGATCGGCGGACAGGTCCAGGCGGTCGTGCGCGTCCGGGTAGACCTCGCGCAGCGCCTCGTCCAGGAACTCGCGGGTGGAGGCGAACAGCCGGGGCACGTGCGCCCTGGGCACCGCCGTGGTGCCATCGCCGCCGTCCGTGCCGGTGCCGGCGGTCTCCTCCGGCTCGTCGTTCACGGCGCCGAAGAAGTCGGCGAGGAAGTCGTCCATGGCGTCGTCGTCCGTGGCGGCGGCGCCGGTGCCGGGGGAGCGGCGGGTGTCCAGGGACTCGTCGACGGTGCGGCCTCGCAGCAGGTCCTGGATGAGGGACTTCTCCTCGGCCTCCGCCCGGTACAGTCCGGACACCGCCTCCGCCGTGCCCAGTGACTGGTGGGCCTGCGCCTCGCGCTCCAGCAGGCGCTCCGCGACGAGCGTGTCGTCCTTGGCGCCGTCGACGGAGCTGGTGAGGATCAGCGCCCGGAACTGCGGCTCGTGCGCCTGCCCGTAGCGGTCGATGCGGCCGTTGCGCTGCTCGATGCGGATCAGCGACCAGGGCACGTCGTAGTGGATGAGCTGGTGGCACTGGCGGTGCAGGTTGACGCCCTCCGAGGCGACGTCGCCGGTGAACAGGATCCGTACCGGGGTGTCCGCGAGGCCGAAGTCCTCCACGCACTGCATCTGCTGCTCGTCCGACAGGCCGCCGTGCATCACGCGGGCCGCCTCCTGGGCGGCCCTGCCGCTGAAGCCGAGGGCCTGCGGCACGGTCCTGGCCAGCCACTCCAGGGTCTGCACGCGCTCGGAGAAGACCACGACCCGGGTGTCGGACTTCGGGCCGACCCCGATCTCCCGCAGCTGCTCCAGCAGAGCCTGAAACTTGCCCGAGTCCGTCTCCGTCATGCCCGAGGACAGCTCCAGGAGCCGGTGCAGGGCGGCGCGTTCGGCGGCCGTCGACTCCGGGGCGTTCTTCTTCTCCAGCGTCTTGATGCGCGTGGTGACCGTGGCCTTCAGGGCGGTGTGGGAGGAGAGGAAGGACTTCAGCAGCGTGTACGGGAACAGGGGGACGTCACTGACCGACTTGGAGCCGTCGGACGGCAGCCAGACCGCGGCCAGCTCCTCGAAGATCCTCTCTTCGGCGGGTGTCGCCGTCACGTGGATCGAGCGGGAGGGGCCGCGGTCCGCCCACTGGCCCTTCATCTGCTCCCGCACCTCGGGGCTGACCTTCGTACGCCGGATGAACAGGTGCTTGATGTCCTCGGCACGGTAGTGCTCCGGGTCGCGGATCGCGGCCGGGTCCAGCAGGGAGATCAGCTCGGCGAAGGAACGGGCGTCACCGTTGTGCGGGGTCGCGGAGGCCAAGAGGAGGGCGTCCGTGTGCGGGGCCAGCGTGCGGGCCAGCTGGTTGCGCAGGGAGCCCTTGTTGATGAGGTTGTGCGACTCGTCGATGACCACCGCGTCCCAGGTGATCCGCTCCAGGTGGTGCTTGTACTGGTCGGTGTTCTTCAACGTGTCGATGGAGACGATGACCCGCTTGAAGTACGTGAAGGGGTTGCGGCCCGCCGGGATCTCCCGCTGGATCCGCTCGATGCCCACCGAGTCCAGGCGCACCAGCGGGATCGCGAACCGCGTCCACAGTTCGTGCTGGAACTGCTCCAGGACGTGCTGCGGGGTGACGACGAGGATGCGCTCGCCACGGCCGCGGCGGATCAGCTCGGCGAGCGTGAGGCCGATCTCCAGGGTCTTGCCGAGGCCCACGACGTCCGCGATGAGCAGGCGCGGGCGCAGGTTGCGGCCGGACAGGGCGAGTTGCGCGGGACGCTGCTGGTAGGGGAGCGAGTCCAGGAGGAAGGAGTCCGCGAGGGCGAGGCCGCGCTCGGCCTGCGGCAGCGGTGTCTTGCGCAGGACCGCCTCCAGGAAGAGGCGGGAGCGGCGGAAGTTCGGCGAGTCGTCCCGCACCAGGCGGGTCCGCCTCGGGTCGAGCAGTTCGATCCGGTCCAGCCCGGTGAAGAACACCGCCTCCTGGTCGCGCACGAAGTCCGACGCGCCGACGGCCTCGATCCGGGCACCGTCGTGCTCGGTCCGCGTCGCGTTGCGCACCAGCCACACCTCGTCGCGTACGAGGATCTGGGCGCCCGGCGGGAACTGGGCGTCCTCGCTGCTCGTCGCGGGGGCGGTGCTCAAGTCGGCGGTCACGCGGGTGCCTCCTGGGCGTTCACGTCGGTGGGTTGGATGCGTCCCCTTGCGGGTGGCTGGTGGTGCCACCGTCGAACGGGCGGGACGCGTGGTCAAGGGGTTGCTGTGCGGCTCGACGCAGCGGGCTGGGCTCAGGCCTCAGAAAGGAGCCCGTGCCGCATACGCGGTACGCAGTCGCTCGGCTGTCTTACGGGCCTGCAGGGAGTGCCGCAGTGTGCGCGGTGGTTGCTTGGGCCGTCCGGAGGCCGTGGGCGGGCGGCTCGGTGCGGGCTGTTCGCGGTGGACGCCGTCGGAAGGGTCCGGCTCGGCGGGTGGCGTGGGGCCTGAGGAGTCGTGGACCGTTGGGTCAGCGGGGCCGGGCTCGGCCACGGCGGGGTCGGTTGCCGGGGGACTGGGCGGGAGCGGCGCGTCCTGGGCCCCTCGGGCCGTTCCCGTGTGCAGCTCGTCGCTCCCGACGGCGGGCGCGGGGGCAGACCAAGGGACGGTGGCGGAGCCGTTCGCAGAGGGGGCCTCGTACTTGAGTCCCGCGGTGTGCGCGGTGAGCCTGCGACGCGCTTGGGCGATCTTCATGCCCTGGGCCTCGATCACCGAGCGGCACTGCTGCACCACGTCGGTCAGCGATGGCCGGTCTTCGGCGTTGTGGGCGAGCATGCCGGTCAGGAGCGGCAGCAGTTCGCTGGGCGCACCCGACAGATCCGGTGCCGTATCGGGGTCGGTGACGAGGTGGAACACCATGTACGGGGTGGCCGCTTCGTATGGATAGTGGCCTGTCGCGGCAAAGAGCAGCACGGCGCCCAGGGCGTACACGTCCACGGCCGCCGTCAGCGGCTTCACGCCGGCGGCCTGCTCCGGAGCCATGCAGATCGGAGTGCCGACCACCTGGTGGGGGGCCGTGAGGGTGACGTGCGACTCGGTGAAGGCGGCGAGACCGAAGTCGATGATCTTGGGGCCGTTCGGCCCGAGCAGGATGTTGGCCGGCTTGAGGTCACGGTGCAGCAGACCCTGGGTGTGCACGGCCGACAGTGCCTCGGCGAGGACAGCGCCGAGCGCCGCGGTGAGGACGGAAGGGAGCGGTCCGTACGTCTTCACGTGCCGGGCGAGGTCCGGGCCGTCCACGTACTCGGTGGCCAGCCACGGTTTGTCCGCCTCGGCATCGGCTCCCAGGAACGCCGCGATGCGCGGACCCCAGATCGTCTTCAGTACCTCGATCTCCTGTGAGAACCGCTGCCGGGATTCGGAGTCCACGACGGATGGCTTGATCACCTTCACTGCGGCGGGCTCGCCGCCGAGCGATTCTCCCAGGAAGACCTGACCCATGCCTCCTTGTCCGATACGGCCGAGAAGTTCGAAGTCGCCCAGCGAGACGGGGTCCTCGGGGTTCAGGGGCGTGATCTGCACGTGTGTCCTCGAATTTCAGTCTCTTGGCAAGCGCCTGATCAGCCACGACGCGCGCCTGAAGACACGGTAGTGGATGCGGCTGGGGTCGGGAACGGGGATTGCCGGATGGAGATATCAACCCCTTGGAGTGAAGAACCTGTGAGGTTCTTCATCGCGGTGAGCCGCCACCTCGTGAACGTGTGGGCCGCGACCCTGGGGACGGCAGCAACTGCCCCCCGGTCAAGCCCCCCGACAGCAGCCGCGCCGTCTCCTCCGCCAGCCGCGTCGCCCGCTGCGCCTCCGCCCGAAGCTCGTGCACCCGCCGGAACGCCTCCCCGTACCGCCGCTGCTCCTCCAGCGGCAGCAGCGGCACGCGCAGCCGGCCCGGGCTGACGGTGAGGACCGTGCTGCCCGTCGACGCGCCCGCGATGTTGTCCTCCGCGCCGAGGAACCCTGCGAGGAACCAGGGGTCCAGGCGTGCCGGGTCCGGCCGGAAGAGGTGGACGTGGGGGCCGAGCAGCGCGCCGGCCTCCGCCTCGCCCGCCACCCGGGCCATCGGTCCACCGCCGCTCGCGACCGCTCGTACGAGCACGTCCCCGACGGCGATGACCGGTGCCGTGTCGGTGCGCACCTCCACCGGGTCTCCCGTCGGGCCCGATCCGCCCGCGATGTCCGAGCCGGTGAGGACGGGGCGGTCCGCCGGGCCTTCGCCGCCGGGCTCCGCGTGTCCCCGTGATCCCTCCGGGACCGTTCGCAGCAGCGTCAGCGCACCGCCCCGCGCGAGGTCCGCCGCCGTCGCCGTTCGCCATTCGCGCGCCGAGGGGCCGACGGCGCTCCAGTCCTCGTAACCGGCCGCCCTGCCGAGGGACTTGGCGGCCGTCACGAGGTCGCGGCGGGTCGCGTCGACTTCAGCCGACAGCTGCGCCGGGTCGACCTCGGCCCGTGAGGCGCGTACGAGGCGTGCCGGGGTCAGGTCCACCACGTCGTCCAGGAGGTCGATCACCCCGACTGCCCGAGAGGTCCCGGGCTCGCCCTCGAACGCGTCCGGGTCGCTCGTGAACGCCTCCCACGCGCCGAGGACCTGTGCCGTGATCCGGTCCCAGTCCAGGGAGGCGGAGCGACTCCCGCCCCGAGTGCGCGTGCCCACCGCCCTACCGCCTGCGAATTCCGTCCCCGTATCCGCCGTGTCGACGAAAAGCACTGACTTGCGCTCCGCACCGCCCGTTTCGGGCCGCTGAAGGACCCAGATCTGGAGCCCGATGTGCAGCGGCACCGCCGCGCCGACCGGCAGCGCGACCACTGCGCGCAGCGCGCCGCTGCGTACAAGCTCCGCCCGTACGCGGCGCCCGGACGCGCGGCCCGCTGTGGCGGGAGGCAGGAGCAGGGCCGTGTGGCCGCCGGGCGTCAGGTGCGCGAGCGCGTGCTGCACCCAGGCCAGCTCCGACTCCGCGCGGGCCGGAACGCCGTACGCCCAGCGGGGGTCGTACGCAAGCTCGTCGTGACCCCAGTCCCGCACACCGTACGGCGGGTTGCACAGCACCGCGTCCGCGAGAAGGTCGGGAAAAGCGTCCGCACGGAGGCTGTCACCGGCGCACACGGTGACCTTGGCGTCCGGCGCCGTCAGCATCAGGCTCACCGCGCTCCGCTGAGCCTGTACGGGCAGCACGTCCTGGCCGTACAGCTCACGCGCGCCGTGACGGGCGGCGGCAGCCAGTAGGGAGCCGCTGCCGCAGGCCGGATCCAATACGCGGGCCGGGGTGCCGGGGATCAGGCGCGTGAGAAGATCCGCGAGCGCGGGGGGCGTCCGGTAGGCGCCGCTCGCCGCGCTGTCCTCCAGCTCCCGCTCCGCGAGCACGCTCAAGGTGGCTTGGCCGCCCTCGTCCCGCACACACGCGTACAGCGCGCGCAACACCTCAGCGTCGGCCGCCTCGAAGCGGACGGCGTCCCCGCCCGGCACGGCGTCGGCGACGGCCGCCGCGTCCTGCTCGGCGCGAGCGGCGATCCGCGTCCGGCAGTTGCAGGGCGGCGGTCAGCTCATCAGGTGTGCGGCCGGCCGCCGCGAGGACGAGGAGCAGCAGGTCCGCCGTACCGCCGCCGGTCCGCGCGTGCAGGCGGAGGGTCGTACGCAACTCCTCCGACGGGCTCGCCGCCGCGGCGTGACCGCGCGAGGCGAGCCAGGAACGGACGGCCTCCAGGTCGTACAGCGGGCTGCTCTCCGTGCCGCCGGACGGAGCCGGAAAGTCGGCGTGCCGACGGCGCCAGTTGCTGACCGTGGCGCGCGTGACCCCCGCGATGCGCGAGATCTCGGCGGCGGTCACCTGGACGGATGGCTGCGGCATGGCGGACGCCCCGGGCCCTTCGGTAGTGGACACGCCACCAAAGCTACAGCAGCGGTCAAATCTGTCAATGTGTTTGACGATGCTTTCAGTGTCATGCTTATCTGGTGATGCTTCCGGTTGGAAGCAGCCTCGGGCCGCGGCGCCGTGTCATCGGCATGCCCTTTCGGCCACGTCCGTCCTTTTCTCGCAGCACCGCATGGGGGTACCCGATCATGTCCGCGCCTCCCTGGGCCCAGCAGCCGCATCAGCCGCAGGCCCCGGAACCGAAGAAGAAGAGCAAGGTCAAGACCTGCGCCGGCGCCGGCTGCCTCGGCATCGTCGGCGTCGTGATCCTGGGCGGTGTGATCTCCGTGGCCGGCGGCGGCAATTCCAGCAGCGCCCCTGCTGCCCAGAGCCCGGCCGCCGCGTCCCCGGACCCGGGTCACAGCGCCAAGGCCGCCGCCCCGCGGTCCACCGCCCGGAAGGAGACGCCGCAGACCGTCACCTACGTCGTCACCGGCACCGGCGGCGCCGACGTCCAGTACGGCCCGGCCGGGTCCTCCGCCCAGGGCAAGGTGCCGATGAGCGTGACCAAGCCGCTCCGGAACCCGCAGTACTACGCGATCACCGCGCAGCTTCAGGGCGGGGGCCACGTCACCTGCCAGCTGAAGGTCAACGGCAAGGTCATCTCGCAGTCCACCGCCTCGGGCGGCTACAACCTCGCCTCCTGCGAGATCAGCAAGGACATCTTCAGCGGCAAGTGGACCGACACGAACGCCGGCTGACGGGCATGCAGAGCCCAGGGCCCACCTTCCGAGCGCGGCGAGGACGTACGGCGCCTCTCGCCGACCAGCGCTCGCGCTGTGTCCGACTGCTCCTGCCGGGGCGGCTTCCGCACCGGCCTGATCCCTCAGACCCACGAGTGGGAGAACCGCTTGACCGAGACGGGTGAGCCCGAACTGACCGTGTACCACCACCACCTGGTGCGGCTGACGGAGCGCGACGACGGGGAGAACTTCCGGGCCCTGCTCGTCCAGGCCCGCCACATCACCAAGGCGTCATACGAGACCAGCCTCTACGACCATCAGCAGGCGTTTCGCCTCCTGTGGCGCCACCTGGAGCGCAGCGGCCACCTGCGCCTCGCGCATCGTGAGGTCCGAGCGCGTCTCGCCTCTGGTCAGGCCTCGCCTGACGAGCGCGCCGATCTGGAGCTGTTTCTCACGGTCTACGCGCAGGTCCACCCCGCTGCGATCCGCCCCGGTGCGTGACCGCTCGCACCATGCCGACGGGCGGTCAGGCGCCGCCCGCGTCGTTTTCCATCCGACCCCACGCACGAAGGACTCCTGTGAACCGAGCCCACGTCATCGCCATCGCGGCCTGCGGGCTGACCGCACTGTCGGTCACCGTGGCCGTGGCAGACCACGTCAGCAGCCACTCCGCGCTGTCCGCTGCCCGCCGCCAGGCGGCTGCGGCCGACCACCGCGCCCGGCAGGCCGCATCCCGCCCGCCCGAGGTCGTCACCAAGACCGTGGACAAGCCCGTCTTCGGCCGCTCGACGCTTCTCGGCGCCTATGCGGCCGGCGTCATCTCCGGAGGTGTGTACGCCGACGACGGCAGCATGTCCTACACCGCGAGCGACAGCACCTGCTCGCAGGAGTACTCCCAGATCTCGCAGGAGCCCAACGGCGGCAGCATCCACAGAGACCTCTTCATGAAGGCCTGCCTGAACAACGTCAACGACACGGCCAAGACAGACCCCGCGCCTTGACCGGCGACGCTTGGCGCTGACTCACAGGCCGGGAATGAGGGGCGGGGGCCTCACGCTCGACGAGGCCGGCCTGTGTCCAGCGCCCCGAAGGGCCGGGCCGAGTGACGCTGAAGAACGGGGTGTATTCAAGACCAGCCGGTGCAAGGAGTGGAAGAAGAGCGGCTAACCGGTCGCGGCATCGTCCCCGTCGCCGAGGATGAGGAGCATCAGCCATGTCAACCTGCGGAAACGTGATGGATGTAAGGGCTATGTAATGCTCATGTGCACAGATAATCTGTCGGCGTGTACGACATGACCGACCCGGTTGCCGCCCGACGTGCGGCGATAGCCGCCGAGAAGGAGCGCCTGGCTCGGGCGCGCGAGCGCCGGCGCAGCGGCGGACCGGCAGGCGCGAGCGGATTCGCGCAGCGGAAGTGGCGTTGGGTCGGCGTCGACGGTGGTGAAGCCGTCCAGACGGTTCTGGAAGTGCTCAAGGACATCGAGCAGGCGGCCCCCCTGACGGAGAGTCAGTGCAAGACCCTTGGTCAGGCTCAGGCAGGCGCACCCGACCGGGAGGCGCTGCTCCCGGTGGTTCGGGCCGGCCTGGCTGGTCTGAAGCCGGAGGCCGTGCTCCGTCACCTGCGAGCTCTATGGGCCGCCGGGGTGCGATGGCTGAACGAAGCGGGCCTGGAGCGGTGCCGCATCCTGTGCGCGACCGCTCCTGGTATCGAACTGGTCAACGCAAGATCCCGTGCGGTCTCGGGCGGCCCTGCCTTCTCTCTGTTCGCCACCGCCGCCACCCGAGGCGCGATCCCGGTACCGAACGCCGTTCTGGCCCAAGTCCTCCCCTGGGCACCGCTGTCCGTCCTCGACGACCTGGTGGAGCACGGCGGCCTGCTGGCAGAGGACAAGCCGTGGACGGAGCGCGACGAGGACGAAGCCCTCTATCTGCGGGCCCGCCTCAACCCCATCTCGATCAGTCCTGAAGAGGCCGAGCGGCTCGGCTGGGACGGCCTGCTGCGCCGTCGGGCGTTCCTCGCCGGACAGACGATCGTGCGGCAGGAACCCGAGGACGTCTGGGACCTGCTGTACGACGTGGTCAGCGACGTCCAAGTGGCGTCCCTCGACGCCTTGGACGCCGTCCTGCCGCGCGCTCAGCAGATCCAGTTGCGCGATCTCAGATCCGGAGCGCTCGTCGGTCAGTGGGACGGCGGCACCGTCCGCGACCGAGGCCTGTGGAAGCTGATGGCCGCCCTGTGGCGCCCGACCGGGCCCGTCGACCCCCGACGCAGCGAGTTCTACGCCCTGGTCGCGCTCAACCGCGCCTACGACCTGCTGAAGTCCGGTGACCTGGAAGGGGCCGACCGCCAGGCGGAGTCCTTCGTACGGGAACGAAAGAAGGGCCATTCCCTGTCCACTGACCTGATGGACGAGGCGTACACCATCGCCGCCTACGTCACTGCGGTCACGTCGCCCGAAGCCGAGAACGACCGGGCCGCAAGGGACCGACTCGCCCAGGCGGAGACATACGCGGAGAAGGCGGCAGAGAACGGTCATCCGGTGGCGGTGCGCAATCTCGCGCACGTGCGCACCTGGAGGTCCACCCCGAAGAACAGACGGGGCGCGATGACCAATCCGTTCCTCGAACTCGGCCTCGACCATGGCGCAGAAGGCTGGGAGCGGCACTGCCGGGAGGTCTTCCGCCGGTACGAGCAGGTGGGAGACCGGGCGGGCCAGGCCCGGCTCAACTGGGCGGAAGACCGTATCCATGAGGCCGCGGGCCACGAGGCCGGATTCGACGTCTTCTTCCAAGTGCCGCTGGACTGGTCGCGGTACGAGTTGCCCGACGCCGTGCCGAGGCAACTGGTGCCGCCCCTGGAGCCGATGGCACGCCGAACCGCCCTCACGAGCGGCGCGGACCTCGAGTCCATTCGCGCTCTGGCGGCTGTCGAACTGCTCGACGACTTCCGCAGCACCGCACCACACCTCGACCGTCACGGGTCCACCCGCTGACGGCGTTTTCCGACCGACGACGCACGATGGTGAGCGAGGCAGAACCACTTCATGGACCCCCGGAGGAGAAGGGCGGCGCGTCGCGCCGAGAAGAAGATCCCCAAGAACCTGCGGCCTCACCGCCTCTGTCCCCACTGCGGGCAGATACAGCCCGGCAAGCTGCAGACTCTCTCGCCGCACAAGCCCGGTGGGACGAGACGCCGTAGGGAGAAGACCCAGGAGACGGCTGAGCCGACGGCCACCACGGGACAGCGCACAGCGCCCGAACCCATTGACGCGAAGACCGTCATCCAGGGAGTCGTCGATCGGATACCGGCCGCTCTGGAAGGCGCGAACGCCGACGGGATGCCCTCGGCCACCGCTGTCGGCGTGGCAGTGCGCAAGGCGGTCCTCGACGAGTTCCGCACTCGTGCTCAGTTCGCCGGACGCCTTGCGGAGATCGACGCTCTTGTGTGGGCGCAGGCGGAGCACGGCGGAGACCTGCTCGGCGGGGCTCTGCGGGAACATCTGCGAGAACTTCGCATCCTGAGGGTGACCGAGCCCGAGGCGAGCGACCGGTTCGTCGTCACCGAAGGTGAGGGTGAGGCGTTCGAGGTGCTGCGCCCGGCGTACGTGGACGAGGTGACCGGCAAGGTCATTCTGGCGGGACATCTGCGTCGGGTGCCTGGTTCTGCAGTGGGGGAGGAAGCGTGACGACGGGCATCGATTTCGGGACCACCAACTCGGTGGCCGCACAGTGGAACGGCGAGTACGTCGAGATCCTGGAACTCGGTGGCCAAGGGCTCGACGCCGACTGGGAGCGCCCTGGTTTCGAGAAGCTCTACCCGTCGGTGGTGGGCACCAGTTCCCTGCGCACCGGAGCTCTGTTCGGCTGGGAGGCCAAACTTCGGTCCGAGAAGGCCGTCGAGGCGTGCAAGCGGCTGTTGCGTGAAGAACCGCTCGTAACGGTCGGCGGGCGACGGTTCGCGGCGACCACCGCTGCCGCCGGCGTGTTCCGCTCCATGATCACGGCTGCCGAGGAGGAGGCCGCGACGGAGATCGGGGAAGCCGTGATCACCGTGCCGGCGAACGCGACCGGAGCGGCTCGCTTCCGTACCCGGGAGGCGGCGCGGGCGGCGGGCATCGTCGTCAAGACGCTGCTCAACGAACCCACGGCCGCTGCCATCGCCTACGCACACAACATGGAGGAGGACGGCGAGTTCCTCGTCTTCGACTGGGGCGGCGGCACGATGGACGCCACCCTGCTGCTGCACGACGACGGATTCTTCGACGAGAAGGCCAGCCGGGGCGTCAACCGGCTGGGTGGTCTGGAGATCGACGCGCGGCTGCGCCGTATGGTGCTCGGCCGAGCGCCCGCCCGCAGGGCGTGGTCGGAGTCCGAACAGCGTCAGTTCTCCTTGGACATCGAACGCAACAAGATCCTGCTGTCCTCTCAGGAGTCCGTTCGTATCACCACGCCGGACGGCATCCCCGTCGAGATCGGCCAGGACGAGTTCTCCGCAGAGATCCAGGACCTGATCAACCGCGCGCTCGACCCTGTCGAGGAGTGTCTTGAGCAGGCCCGCATCGACCCGAGCGAGCTGAAGGCCGTCCTGATGATCGGCGGCAGCAGCCAGATCCCCGCCGTCCGCGACGCGGTGTCCGAAGCTCTGGACTGCGAGCTCGTGGGAGTCGATCTGTGCCATCCGATGACGGCGGTCGCCGAGGGCGCCGCGATCTGCGCCGCGGCCATGGATGGCGAGTTGGAGAGCATCATCCGCGTCGTCAACACGCACGCGCTGGGAACGGTCACCAAGGACCAGTACGGCAAGCGGGAGTTCAGCGCGCTGATCGGCCGTAACCAGCGTCTGCCGCAGCAACGGGTCAAGTCCTACCGGCCCTCCAAGGACGGCGTGTCCAAGCTGATCGTGGAGGTGTGGGAAGGGGACCCGGACCGGCCTGTCGACCACCCCGACAACGTCAAACTGACGGAGCTGGTGCTGTCCTACCCGCAACGGTCCCAGGCAGAGGACGGGGTGTTCGACCTCGAGTACACGTACAGCAAGGAAGGGCTGCTGGCGGTCAAGGCCACGCTGCAGAAGACCGGGGAGGTCCTCCTCGACGGCGAGGTCAAGGTCTTCGGCGACAGCACCGTGCCACCGGAGATCGAGAACGAGCTGAAGGAGTTGCTCGCCCTGCGCTCCACTCCCCACACCGCGCCCAGGCCGACGCATCCACAGCAGTCGCCCGCCGCGCCGCGCGACCGGCGATCCGCCGATTCTGGCGTGCCGGTGCCCGCACCGTCGCCCGCCTCCATGGCGAAGGCCACGTCCGGGCCCGAGCAACCCGCCGCACCCCTGATCGTCGATGGCTCGAACCTCGCCTGGAACGGCCGTCCGCCCCGCTCCGCAGGAGGGCGGCCGAGTTTCCAGGCACTCCAGGCGGCCATCAAGGCGCTCAGATTCAAGAATCCGGACCGGGACATCCACGTCGTCGTCGACGCAACCCTGCGGCATGACGTCGTCGAGGAGGAACGCCCCCTGGTGGAGGAGGCCATCGCCGCCGGTACGGTCGTCCAACCGCCGGCAGGTACCGAAGGCCGCGGAGATGCCCTGGTCATCAGCATTGCGGAAGAGGTGGGCGGAGTGATCGTCTCCAACGACAACTTCGCTCCCTTCCAGAAGGCCAATCCCTGGCTGCTCACTCCTGGCCGCGTCCTGGGTGCCACCCACTCCCAAGGCGTCTGGGTCTTCAACCGCAGGAAGCCCAACGCGGCGGCTCCGACCGCGCGTCGTCGGTGACGCGTACGGGTTCGGCGGGCTTGCCGCGCACAGCATGGGCGGTTCGCGCCCCTTGATGGGGCGCGGACAGGTCTGATGAGGAGCCCGCAACAAGGCGGTCGTTCCGGATGGGCGGCGGGCTGTAGCCGCGCCACCCGTCATGGTGCCTAATTGGCGCCCCGGACGCAGCGGCAGCCGGCCGGAGGTTAAGCAATCGTCTGCGGGTGGCCCTCGCGGCTGGCACCATGAACCGCGAGCTCTGTGCCCGGGCGGGGCGGCGACGGAGGCGAGGGGAGAACGGTGGAGGACTGGATCTACATCCTCAACCCGAACAAGGACACGCTGGACGGGGAGCCCTCCGATAAGGAGACGATGCGCCGCCTCGCCCATGAAGAACCTGACCTCGATCTCTGGCTCAGCCGGCGCAACCGCATGAGTCGGGGGGACCGCTTGTGGTTCTTCTTCAGCAACCCCGAGTCGGTGATCGCGGCGGTTGCAGAAATCGAAGGGGAGCCCTACGACGATCCCCACTTCTCCTACCGGGTCGACGTGACCTTGCTGCCGGAGGCGACCGACGCGCTGTACCGGAACCCGGTCGGGCGGGAGGACCTGGGGCTCGGCCAGGTGCGGTCGGTGCAGAAAGTGAAGCCGCAGGCGCTGCCGGTCCTGCTGGCGCGGGCTGGTCTGCGAGACGCTTGAGGTGCGCGGCGTCTGCCGCAGGCCGGCGCAGCGATCGACGGCGAAGGGTGCGCCGACTCCCGATGCCCGCGGAGCAGTGGTACCGCAGGGCATCGGGTTCGGATCACCGGATCCGGGTCATGCGGGAGTGCCGCCCGAGTAGTCGCTGTCGAAGGTGGTCTCAATGGTGGTGGCGACGGGCTGCGCCACCCCGGTACCCGTGAGGATGAGGCCCAGCTCGCGGTTGTTGTCCAGCGAGTTGCTGCTGATGTTCACGGAACCCGCCTCCACCTTCTGGGTGGACAGACCGTAGTCGGCGACCATCGCCTTGGCGTGAATGTAGAAGCCGTTCGGGTCGGAGTAGCCGACGACGGTGCCGCCCGCCGCCTTGATCGCGGAAACCTGGCTGGAGTAACTGGACGGGCTCTCCAGGACCACCCGCACGGCCACACCCGCCTTCGCCCGCGCCACGATGGCGTTGACCACTGTGCTGTCGCTGAGTTCCAGCTCTTCGACGTCGAGTTTCGCGGTGGCGCCGTTGATGACGGACAGCAGGCGGTTGCGGGAGTCGGTGGGGGACCAGAGGAGGTGGTCGCCGTCGGTCGGGGTGATCGATGTGCCGGTGTAGTCGGCGTTGAAGACCTTCTCGGCCGAGGCGACATCGCGGCTGTCGTCGTCGAACACGCCGTAGTCACGGCTGGTCGTGTAGTACTGGGAGGTGAGGTTGCCGGTCAGGATCAGCGACTTGACGTCGTCCACCGTGATGGTCTTCTGGTGGGTGTAGACGAAGGTGGACGGTGACCACGCCACCCCCACGCCCGCGCTCTTCAGGGCGTTGTACGCCGAGCTGTTCGCGCTCTGGTGCTGGCGGTCCAGGATGACCCGCACGGTGACGCCCTTGTTCTCCAGGGCTATGAGGTCGTTGACCGCCGTGGTGTCCTCCAGCTCGTACATGGTCATGTCGAGGGAGGTGGTGGCCGAGTTGATGAAGTCGTAGATGGTGGGTTGGCTGCCGCTCTGCGAGAACGCGAACGCGGAGTAGCTCGCGGCGTTCGCGGGGAGGGCGGTGGCGAGCACGGCGGCGCCGGCCGCCAAGGCGACACCTGCACGGCGGAGGACCTTCCACAGCATGCTTGACTCCTGGTCGAGTTGACGTTCGGAGCGGGGGGCGCGTGCATGACACCACGCGCGTAGAAAGCTGAGGAAGGGCAGCGCGGTGAACTTGGTGTGACCGGCGGGCCGTGCGCGCGGACAAAGAGGACCCCGCGCAGGTGGAAGGCGGTGCGAGCAATCCCCTCGAAAGCGCAAAGGTTTCGTATGCCACGGGCCTGGACGTCGCCGACCTCCTCACCGGAGGCCCGGGGCGGACTCGCCCTGTCTTACTGGCGGCAACGCGCGGGACGACGTGGCCCGCCGGTAATGATCCGCGCACGTCTGGGAGGACTGTGCCGCCGGTGAACCGGACGGTGACTTCCTCGCCTGCGCGACCGGCGCGCCGCTGGGTGCCGTCCACGGCATCGAGGCACTGCCCGTGGAGCTGGTGAGTCGTCACGAACTGGCTTGGTTGCTCGGTGCCTTGGCCCGTGACCTGCTGCTCGAGCTCGTGGACTCACCCAGCGGCAGGGAGTGCGTCCCCGGCGGGACCCGCACCGGTCGGACGGCTATCCCGGCTGGTGGCTCTCAACTCCTGACAGGTCGGCTCCGACTCGCGTGTGCCGAGGCCGAGTCCGGCCTACACGTGGCATCCTGGCGCGGGTGGGGTCGGGCGAGTCGCTGCGCGGCTGAATCGGTCCGCCCCGTGACCACTACGTCCCCCAGATCCCCCGATAAGCCTCCCGATACCCCACCGGATCCCAAGACGTCGCCCCTCCCGTGTTCCCGGCGGTGGCCACGTGCACCGGAGACACGTACCCGCTCGCAGGCCTCCCCGCGAACGCGCGGTTGAACTCGTCCACGATCTGCCAGCCCTGTTGTGTGAGCGGTTCCGGGACCGTCGCCGCCTGGTAGCCACCGCTGTTGATGCGCTGGAACGCGGACGGATCCCCGTCTCCGGCGCCGATGTTGAAGGGGGGACCCGAGCCCTTCCTTCCCGCGGCGCGCAGGGCCGGGGCGGCGTCGGCGAAGTAGAGGTCGTTGATGGCCGCCGAGTAGGTCCAGCGGTCGCCCAGGCGGGAGGTCAGCGAAGAGACCTCCTGGGGGACGCGGCTGCTCGCGTCCGGGAGCGGGATGTTCTCGTGGGACAGGAGCCGCACGCCGCCGCACGTGGCCAGTTCCTCTCTGATCGATTCCGCCTTGTGCTTCGCGAACGGGAGCGAGTCGTCGGTGAACAGGACGGCGCCCGCCCGGCCGCCGGAATGCGCGATGATCCAGTCGGCCGTGATCCTCGCGACGTCCTCCACGTGCGTGGTGATGTTCGTGAACAGCTTGGGGTTCTCGCTGGGGCCGGGCTGGTCGACCGCGTGCCAGCCGATCAGCGGGATCCCCTCCGCGTCAGCCCTCGACACCTGCTGCGCAGTGGCCTTCGGGTCGAAGCCGCCCAGCACGATGCCCGACGGCTTGAGCGCGATCGCCTGGTTGAGCGCCGCCTGGATGCCGGCCGGTGTGCCGCCCCCGTCGATCACCTCGAACTTCCACCCGATGGCCTTCGCGGCCTCCCGCGCGCCGTTCGCCGTGCCGGCGACACCTGGGTTGGTCATCGTCTGCGCGACATAGATGACGGTCCGGCCGCGTGCCGCTTTCGGGCCCGTCGTGGGACCGTTCCAGGTGGTGTGGGGCTGCTCCGCCTGGCGTACGGCCGACTGCGCCCGGGCGAAGGCGGCCGGGCAGCCGGACGTCGAGGGCTCGGCGGAGGTCCCGGTGCCCGGCCGCGAGCCGTGTTCGCAGCCGACGGCGAGGACGACGACGGCCAGGGCGGCGGTCCCGGCGGCGGTTGCGCGGTTCACGTGCACAGTTTCCCGCTTTCGGGCACGTCACGGGGGTCGCGGATGACCTGCGTCCACCTCAGGGGTTCCGCGGAGGGCCTTCGCCGGTCGTCGGCGCGGGGCGGCCGTCCGTCGTGGCGGCGCGGAGGCGGCGGCGCGCCGCGTAGCCCGCGAGACCGACCGCCAGCAGCAGGGTGCCGCCGTCGAACAACGGCGTGACCCAGAAGTCCGCGCCGAGCTGCTGGATGCCGGCCAGGCCGATCGCCAGCACTGCGACGGCGACGAGGGTTCCCGCGGCGTTGGCACGGCCCGGCCTGATGGCGGTCGAGCCGAGGAGCGCGCCGACGAAGGCCGGGAGCAGGTAGTCCATGCCCACGCTCGGGTTGCCCAGCTCTTGCTGCGCCGCCAGGAGGACCCCGGCGAAGCCTACGACCAGGCCGGAGGCGGTGAAGGCGTAGACGCCGTAGCGGCGGGTGGGGATGCCGACCAGGTCGGCGGCGCGCGGGTTGGAGCCGATGACGTAGAGGTACCGGCCGAGCGGCAGTCGCTCCAGCAGCAGCCAGAGCAGAACGGCCAGTGCCAGGACGTAGAAGGCGGGGAGGGGCAGGCCGAGGAACGTGGCGTCGTAGAGGTCGGTGAACGCGGGCGGCAGGCCCCCCGGGCCGGGGACGATCCGGGCGCCGCCGGTGATCCAGCCGGTGATCCCGTACATCACCGTGCCCGTGCCGAGGGTGGCGATGAAGGAGTTGATCCGGGCGAACTCGACCAGCAGGCCGTTGCAGACGCCGACGAGCCCGCCGCCGGCGACGACGGCCAGGCAGGCCGCCGGCCAGGGCCAGCCGCCGGCCACCATCAGGTGCAGGACCATCACGTGGGCGAGACCGAGGCCGTACCCGATGGACAGGTCGAACCGGCCGGTGGCGATGGGGACCGTCGCACCGAGCGCGAGGATCGCCGGCACCGACTGGTTGAAGAGGATCGAGGAGACGTTGTCCAGCGTCGGGAACGTGCCCGGCAGGGCGAGGGAGAAGACGAGGAACAGCAGGGCGGTCAGGAACAGCAGGCCGTACGCGCCGATGACGTGGCCCCGCGCACGGACCGGCCGCCACCGGGGCGGGCGGGAGGGCTCGTGCGGGGACCGCGGGGCGGCGCCGGTCATCGCTCCGTCGCCGTCCCGGTGATGCCCGGCACGGCCGACGCCGTGCGGGTCAGTTCCGGGACGGTGAGGGCCGCGCCGGTCAGCTCGGCCGCCACGGTCCCGCCGACGAACACCAGAGCGCGATGGCACACGTCGGCGACCTCCTCGAAGTCCGTGGAGCACAGCAGTACCGCCGCCCCGGCGGCCGGCGCCTCATCGAGCAGGCGGTGGATCGCCGCCTTGGCGCCGACGTCGATCCCGGCGGTCGGCTCCTCGAGGATCAGCAGCCGCCGGCCGAGCCCGAGCCACCGGCCCACCATGACCCTCTGCTGGTTGCCTCCGGACAGGGTGTCGATACGGGCCTCGGTGTCGAGGGGCCGCACCCCGTACCGGTCGAGCAGGGACAGAGCCGTGGCGCGCTCGCGTCGCGGGACGATCCAGCGGGGCGCGCGCGGGCCTTGCGCCCGGGGGTTGGCCAGGAGGTTCTCGCGGACGGTGAGGTCGTGCAGGCAGCCCTCCTCCTGCCGGTCGTCGGTCACGAAACCGACTCCGGCGCGGACGGCGGCGGCCACCGTCCGCGGGTGGTAGGGGCGGCCGTCCAGCAGGATCCGTCCACTGGTGATCGTCCCCGAGCCGGCGAGCGCGCGCCCCAGAGCCATGTGACCGGCACCGGTGAGCCCGACCATGCCCAGCAGCTCACCGGACCGCAGTTGCAGGCTGACCGGCCCCGCGGTCTCGGTGCGGACGTCCTCCAGGCGGAGTACGACCGGTCCGTGGGCGGGGGCCGTCGTGGGCCGGGGGCCGACCGGTCCGTGGGCGGGAGCCGTCGTGGGCGGGTGGACGACTGGTCCGTGGGCGGGAGCCGTCGTGGGCCCGTCGGGCACCGCCGGACCGTGGCCGACGATGTCCTGCACCAGCCGGGCCGGGGGATGGTCCGCGAGGCGGCCCCGGCTGACGACGCGGCCGTCGCGGAGTACGGCGAAGCGGTCGGCGACCCGGTACACCTCGTCGAGCCGGTGGCTGACGTACACGATGCCGTGGCCGCGGTCGCGCAGGGCGTGCAGTACGTCGAACAGGCGCGCGCAGTCGGTCGCGGGCAGGCTCGCCGTGGGCTCGTCGAGCACGATCAGCGGGGCTCGGGTGGCCAGCGCGCGGGCGATCGCGACCAGTGAACGTTCGGCCCGGCCGAGGTCGGCCACTCGGGTGTCCGGGTCCAGGTGGCCGGCGAGGATCTCCAGGGCCTCCAGGCAGCGCTCCCGCGCCCGCCGCCACGAAATCATCCCGAGGCGCCGGGGATACCCGGTGCCCAGCGCGATGTTCTCCGCGACCGTCATCCACCCGACGAGCCCGAGATCCTGGTGGAGGAAGGACATGGCACGCGCGGCGGCCTGCGTGCCGAGCGGGTGTCCGCCCACCGTCACCTCTCCCTCGTCGGCGCGGTGGATCTGGGCGAGCACCTTGATGAGGGTGGACTTGCCGGCTCCGTTGGGACCCAGCAGCGCGAGGACGCTTCCCCGTTGGACGTCGAGGTCGACCGAGTCCAGCGCGAGCGTGCCGCCGAACCGCTTGCCGAGCCCCCGGATGCGCAGAAGGGGCTCCGCACCGCTGTCGTTCGCGGCGAAGGCCGGGACGTCATGCGAGGCCAGCGAGGTCCCCCCAGTCCATGTCCGTCGGCGTCGCCTCCGGCAGACCGCCGGACGGCGCTTGCAGTGCGCACTCCGCCCAGATGACCTTGCCCTCGGCGGTGTAGCGGGCGCCCCAGGCCTGGGCCAGCTGCGCCACCAGGAACAGACCCCGGCCGCCCTCGTCGTAGGTGGCCGCGTGGCGCAGGTGCGGCGCTGTGCTGCTGGTGTCCGCGACCTCGCAGATCAAGGTGCGGTCGCGGATCAGGCGTACGCCGATGGGGCCGCTGCCGTAGCGGACGGCGTTGGTGACCAGTTCGCTCAGCAGCAGTTCCGCGGTGAACGACACCTCGTCCAGGCCCCAGTCGGCCAGGCGGCGGATGACGGCGGCGCGGACTTCCTTGACGCGGGCCGGGTCGGCGGGCAGCGACCAGTCGGCGATCCGATCGGGGTCCAGGGCGTGGGTGCGGGCCACCAGCAGCGCGATGTCGTCGTCGGGGTGCTCCGGCGCCACGGTGTCCAGGATCGCGCGGCAGGTGTCGTCCGGTGCGCGGTCCGGGTGGGCGAGCGCCCGGCGCAGCAGCTCGAAGGAGGTGTCCAGGTCCCGCCCGCGGTGCTCGACGAGCCCGTCGGTGTACAGGACGAGTTCGCTGCCCTCGGGGAGGGGGATGTCGGTGGACTCGAACGGCAGGCCGCCGAGGCCCAGGGGAGGCCCGGCGGGCAGGTCGGGGAAGGTCACGCTGCCGTCCGGGTGCACCAGTGCCGGCGGCAGATGGCCGGCGCGCGCCACCGTGGCCTGCTGCGAGGTGGGGTCGTAGACGGCGTACAGGCAGGTCGCGCCGATGATCCCGGCGGTGGTGCAGGCCGTCTCGTCCCGGTCCATGCGCCCCACCAGTTTGTCGAGGTGGGTGAGCACCTCGTCGGGAGCGAGGTCGAGTTCGGCGTAGTTGCGCGCGGCCGTGCGCAGCCGGCCCATCGTGACCGCGGCGTGCAGACCGTGGCCCACCACGTCGCCGACGATCAGCGCGACCCGGGTGCCGGAGAGGGGGATGACGTCGAACCAGTCCCCGCCGACCTCACACTCGGCGGGCCGGTAGCGGTGCGCGATCTCCAGGGCGCTCTGCTCCGGCAGCCGTTTCGGCAGCAGGCTGCGTTGCAGCGCCAGGACCATGGTGTGCTCGCGGGTGTAGCGGCGGGCGTTGTCGATGCAGATCGCGGCGCGGGTGGCGAGTTCCTGGGCCAGGGAGCGGTCGTCGTCGTCGAAGGGCGACGGGGACTGGCAACGGTAGAAGCTGGCGATGCCCAGGACGACGCCGCGGGCGAGCAGCGGGGCGGCGATCAGGGAGTGGACGCCGTTGGCGACGAGGCGTTCGGTGTGCGCGGGCTCCTGGGAGATCCAGCCGGTGGAGACCCGCAGATCGGGTACCAGCACGGCCTGCTCGCGGTCCAGGCACCGGGACTGGGGCGTCGCGGGGCGCGGGTCCACGCGCTCGCCGACCGCGTAGAAGGGGAGGTCGTCACGCGTGCCGTGGCTCACCGCGCGCACCATGCCGGTGCGCGGGTCGGCCGCCTCCTCGCCGCGCAGGACGGCCTCGGGCAGATCGATCACGACATGGTCCGCGAGACGCGGTACGGCCATCTCGGCGAGTTCGAGAGCCGTGCGGCCCACGTCCAGGGTGGTGCCGATACGGGCGCTCGCCTCGGACAGCAGCTCCAGACGGCGCCGCGCCGCGACGGCGTACGTTCCCACGCCGGGCTCGCCGACGAGGACCAGCCGGCCGTCGGCCGTCGTAGGGGCGGGTGCGTCGCCGACGGACTGCTCGCGGGACTGCTCCGGGGTACGGACGGTGATGGGCGGGGCCGTGGTCACCTGGCCGGACGGCGCACCGAGAAGGTGCCGGGGCACCGGAATGACGGATGTGTCCGGCGGGACGAGGTCGCGCTCGCCGGGGTGCCCGGGCAGCGTGAGCAGCGGATGCGGCCCGTTCTCGTGCAGGACCGCCTCGACGGCGACGCCCTCCGTGCCGCCGGGGCCGGTCACCACCTGGCTCAGCAGGGTGAGCCGCCGGCCGTCGCAGAGGGCCACCTCGACCGCGCCGCGCTGGGCCGCGGAGATCAGCTCGGCGGCCTTCTCCTTGACGATCATCCGGTCGCGCCCGTTCAGCCCGCTCAGGGCCGGCTCGTCCACGCCGATCCCCGCGGCGTCGAACAGGTGTGCACCGACCGTGGCGCCGCGCCGGGCGTCGAGGTACGCCTGGAGCAGGGCACGCTCGCGCGCCGAACTCTGTTCCAGCAGTCGGCGCTCGATCGCGCGGGCGGCCCGGGTGATCAGGGTGTCCATGACCGGGCCGGCGTCGGTGCGGGGGCAGCCGAAGGACAGGATGCCCTCGATGCGTCCGCTGAG
Source organism: Streptomyces cynarae (assembly GCF_025642135.1). Lineage (NCBI taxonomy): Bacteria > Bacillati > Actinomycetota > Actinomycetes > Kitasatosporales > Streptomycetaceae > Streptomyces > Streptomyces cynarae. Next base: position 7,418,206 of record NZ_CP106793.1, read on the forward strand.
CAGGTCCCGGATCGGGATGGCCGAACAGGCGTTGCCCTGCGACCGCTCGGCGAAGTGCTCCGCGCCGTACAGCCGGCACAGCCGCCGCTCCGCCAGGGCGAGGCCGATGCCGTTGGTGCCCGCGACGTGCTCGGCGAAGACGAACCCCGGGTCGACCTGGAACGGCGGCAGCCTGCGCGCCAGCGACGGTTGCCCGAAGCGGCGCGCGAGCACCGTTCCCTCCCCGTCGGCCAGCCCGATGTTCATCCGGCTGCCGGCGAATCGGTTCTGCAGCCAGTCGAGCACGGGGTCGGCCGCACGGACGAGCCGTACGTCCGTGTCGACGTCGGGCCGGTACGGGAGCTCGGCCTGGTCGGGGGAGAGGCCGAGCAGCAAGGAGCGCTGCCAGGAGTTGAGGATCATGCTCCGTACGCCGCTCCCGACGGTCCCGCCCTGCAGGAACCGCTCGCGAACCGGGGCGACGTCGATGCCGTTGTCCACGACCATGTGCATCACTCCCCTCGCCGGCTCGCCGCTGGGCTGCTCCGCCGTCCTCGTTGAGGGAACGGCTGGATGCCGTAGGTAATTTTAAAACTTATCTTGACAAAAGAGACGAATTGCTCATTTCGGCCACTCCGCCGCCGGATAGGTCGGTCTGCCCCTCGACGTCCGCGTCGGCGTGATCCTCGATCTCCGCGATGCGTACGGGCTGTCCCTTCTCCACCGACCGTATGGCCGCGAGCGCGATCGTCAGGGCCGCGCGGGCGTCCTCGCCGGTGACCGACGGGGTACGGGCGGTGCGGACGCTGTCGGCGAAGTCGGCCAGCTCCGCGACGTACGCGTCGTGGAAGAGGTCCTGGTCGTAGGTGACGCACTCGGCGGCGACGCCGTCCGGTCCGTGGGCCGTCAGGTGGGTGCGGCGCAGGTCGCCCATCGTCAGCATGCCGGCGGATCCGAGTACCTCGCCGCGCACGTCGTAGCCGTAGACGGCCTGGAAGCTCGCCTCCGCGGTGGCGAGGGCGCCGTTGTCGAATCGAATGGTGACGACGGCCGTGTCCAACAGGCCGCGGTCCTTGAAATCGGGACGGATCAAGGCGTCTGCCCAGGCGAAGACCTCCACCGGCTCGGCGCCCGGGTTGAGGTGGCGCAGGGTGTCGAAGTCGTGGATGAGGGTCTCCAGGAAGATCGTCCACGGTGGGATACGGGCCGGATCGGCCAGCTTCGGGTCGCGGGTGAGCGAGCGCAGCAGCTGCGGGGTGCCGATGGCGCCCGCGATGATCTTCTCGTGGGCGGCGCGGAACCCGGTGTCGTAGCGGCGGTTGAAGCCCACCTGGAGCGCTGTTCCCGTCTCGGCGGCGGCCGCGAGGGCACGGTCGGCCTCCGCGAGCGTGACCGCCATCGGCTTCTCGCAGTACACCGCCTTGCCCGCCCGCGCCGCTGCCTCGACCAGGCCGGCGTGGGTGCGTGCCGGGGTGGCGATCACGACCGCGTCGGCTGCCGGGTCCGCCAGCAGCTCGCCGATCTCGGTGTAGGCGGTGGGGCAGCCGAGCCGGTCGGCCAGGCCCCGTGCAGCGCCCGGGGCCGGGTCGGCGACGGCGGCGAGGCGGACGCCGGGCAGGCGGTGGGCGAGGGTCTCGGCATGGAAGGAGCCCATGCGTCCGGCGCCGATGAGGGCGATGGCGAGGGGCCGGTGAGTGGTCATCGGGTTCTCCGCACGTTCGTGGGTGGCTGTGGCTGTTGCCTTGGTGAGGGCCGTTGCGTTCGCGGGGGGCCGTTGCCCTCGTCGGGGCCGTTGCTCAGAGGGTGAATGCGGCGCGGAAGCGCTCCAGGGCGCGGTCACCGTCGTCGTCGGAGGCCCAGGCCTCCAGGGCGACCGTGCCGTCGTAGCCGAGGTCCGCCAGGGCGCGGGCGACGGCCGGGTAGTTGATCTCGCCGGTGCCGGGCTCACGGCGGCCGGGTACATCGGCCACCTGGATCTCGCCGATCAGGCCGAGGCCGTGCGCCTTGCGGACGAGTTCGATCAGGTTTCCCTCGCCGATCTGGGCGTGGTACAGGTCCAGGTTCATCCGCAGGCCGGGGCGGTCCACGGCCGCGACCAGGGCGAGGGTGTCGGCGGCCGTCGCGAACGGTACGCCCGGGTGGTCGACGGCCGTGTTCAGGTTCTCCAGGGTGAAGGTGACCCCGGCCCTCTCGCCCAGCTCGGACAGCTGGGACAGGGTGCGGTGGGCCGCGATCCACATCGGGCCGGTGGCCGCGCCGTCGACCGGCGCCACCGGCAGGCCCTCGGCGTCCAGCCCGGTGCCGTGCAGGTTCAGCCGGGGGCAGCCCAGGTGCTCGGCCGCCCTGACCGACTCCTCGGCGGTGCGCAGCAGTTCGGCGGCGCCCGCCTCGTCGGTGAGGCTGCCGCGGATGTATCCGGTCATGGACGAGAACTCGGCCGGGGTCCGCGCGAGCGCGTCGAGGTCGTGGCGGGTCCAGTCCCAGATCTCGACCTGGAAGCCGGCGTCGTGAATCCGTCGCGCGCGCTCGTGGATCGGCAGGTCCCGGAAGACCATCTCGGCACAGACGGCCAGTGTGTACATGGCTGAACGCCTTCCCTCACGCTCTCGTGGCTCCGTCGACTAGAACGTTCTAGTTGTTAGAACGTTCTAGTAGGACCGCAGCAGTACGCCAGTCACCGTCCCCTTCTGTCAAGCGTTCGCACGTCTGTGGACTAGAACGTTGCAGTACCCTGGCACGGGCTACGATCCTCGCCGGGAAGCACACCGTGACCGGCTCGAACAGGGAGGGCAGCCGTGCCGACGACCTCCGCGGCCGGAGACGGCAGACGGCCGACCCTCGCCGACGTCGCGGCACGGGCGGGCGTGTCCGTCGCCCTGGTCTCCATCGTGATGCGCGGGGCCAAGGGCGCCGGCGCCGCCACCCGCGAGCGGGTGCTCAGGGCCGCCGAGGAGATCGGCTACCGGCCCGACACCCGGGCCCGCCTTCTGCGCAGCAGCCGTTCGCGCCTGCTCGGCGTGCAGTTCGGGCTGCACCATCCGTTCCACACCCACCTGGTGGAGGGCATCTACGCCGCCGCCGAGCCCGCCGGCTACCAGGTGGCCCTCAGCGCGGTCGCGCCCTCCCGCGGCGAGCGGCAGGCGGTGGAGGCGCTGCTCGCCGACCGCTGCGAAGCCCTGGTCCTGCTCGGTCCCGAGATGCCCGTCGCCCGGTTGGCGGACATCGCGGCTCAGGTCCCCGTGGTCTCGGTGGCTCGTCGGCTGCGGCCGGCCCCGCCCGGAGTGGACGTCGTACGCACCGCCGACGACGAGGGCGCCCGCCAGGCCGTCGACCACCTGGTCGCGCTGGGGCACCGCGCCATCGTGCACATCGACGGCGGCAGGGCGCCCGGTGCCGCCGACCGCCGCCGCGGCTACCGCACCGCGATGAACCGCCACGGCCTCTCGGGCCACAGCCGCCTCCTGCCCGGCGGGCTCACCGAGGAGGACGGCGCGCGGGCGGCCCGCACCCTGCTCGCCGAAGGCCACCGGCCGAGCGCGGTCCTCGCCTTCAACGACCGTTGTGCCACGGGCGTCCTCGACGCCTTCCTGCGGGCCGGTGTCGGCGTCCCCACCGAGGTGTCCGTGGTCGGCTTCGACGACACCCGTCTGGCCCGCCTCGCCCACATCGACCTCACCACCGTCGCGCAGGACATCCCCCGTCTGGCCGAACTCGCCGTCGGCCGCGCCATCGCCCGGCTGGAGGGGGAGCGGGACAGCGAAACGGCCTCGGGAAGAGAGACCGTCATCGCCCCGCGCCTGGTCGTCCGGGGCACCACGGCGACCCCCTAGGGTCTTTGAAGTCGCCTGGGCGTCGACAGGCGGCGGTGCCTGGACGCCCCTAGGCTGGCCCGGAACCTCGGGACCTTCGGCTCTGTGGGAGTCAGTCCATGACACGTGTGTGTACGCGCTGGCGCAGGGTGGCCGTGGTGGCCGTGGCGGCGGGGATGCTCCTCGTGCCGGTCGCGGGCGGTACCGCGCTCGGAGCGGGCCGGTCGCTCGCCACGACCGTCACCGTCGCCGAACCGCCCACACCGTCGGCCTCGGGCGGGGTCCGGGACGCCTCGGGCGGGGTTCGGGACCTCACCCCCGCCGTGACGCGGCGACTGGACGAGGCCGTTCGGCGGGTCATGCGGGAGGCGCACGTGCCCGGCGTGACCGTGGGGCTGTGGACGCCCCACCAGGGTAGCTACGTACGGTCGTTCGGCGTCGCCGACCAGAGCACCGGGCGGCGGATGTCGCCGGACCTGTACCTGCGGATCGGCAGCGAGACCAAGACGTTCACCGTGACCGCGCTGCTCCAGCTGGTCGACCGGGGCAGGGTGGGCCTGGACGACCCGATCGGCAAGTACGTCGACGGCGTACCGGGCGGCGACAGAATCACCCTGCGCCAACTGGCCGGTATGCGCAGTGGGTTGTTCAACTACTCGCAGGACCCGGACTTCTTCAAGGCGCTGACGTCCGATCCGCGACGGTCCTTCACGCCACGGCAGTTGCTCGACTACGCCTTCAGGCACCCCGCACTGTTTCCGCCCGGGCAGAAGTTCGACTACTCCAACACCAACACCGTCCTGCTGGGCCTGGTCGTCGAGAAGGCCGGCGGTCTGCCGCTCGCGGACTTCATCCGGAAGAACGTCCTCGGACCGGCCGGCCTGCACCACACGCTGTTCCCGCTCGACGTCGGCTTCCCGACCCCGCACGCGCAGGGGTACACGGACCAGACCGCGAGCGGGAAGGTCGAGGACGCCGCCGACTGGAACCCCTCCTGGGCGTGGGCGGCCGGCGCGATGATCTCCGATCTGCGGGACCTGCGGGTGTGGGCGCGGACGGTGGCCACCGGCATGCTCCCGAGCGGCGGCACCCTGATCAGCCCCGCCCTGCAGAAACAACGGCTCACCACACCCCCGACTCCCATTCCGGGTGCCGGATACGGCCTGGGCATCTTCGATGTCCACGGCTGGATCGGGCACAACGGTTCCCTGCCGGGGTACGAGTCCCTCACCGTCTACCTCCCGTCGGCGCGGACGACCCTCGTGGTGCTGCTGAACACCGACATCGACCATGCCGGCCAGGAGCCCAGCACGCTCTTCGGTGAAGCGATCACGAAGCTCGTCACGCCCGGGCACGTCTTCGACCTGCCCGCCCAACCGGCAGGCAGGTGAGGACGGAGACCTGACGGCACGTCGCGGCCGGGTCTCGGGCTCCACGGCACGGACCGGCGCCACGGTGGTCACCGCGACGGTGCCGCCGGCCGAGCTGTTCGGCTACGCGACCCGCCTGCGCAGCCGCACCCAGGGCGGGGGCCCTTCACCACCCGCCCCGCCGGGTGCGCCCCCGCCCCGCACGGCACACCGACCCGGTAGCCAGGCGGCGATGCCCCCGGCAGTCCGACGACGGTCCCCGCCCGGCAGTCCGACGACGGTCCTCACCCGGCAGTCCGACGACGTTCCTCACCCGGCAGACCGACGACGTTCCTCATCCGGCACTCCGACGACGTTCCTCATCCGGCAGTCCGACGACGGTCCCGCCCCGCTCTTGGGGCGGGACCGTTCGCACATCCGTACGTTCGAACGTCCATCACGTCCGCACGTCGGCGCACGTCCGTACGTCCGGCGTCCGAACGTCCGCACGTCGCCACGCCTGCGCCGCGCAGGCCCCCGCCCCTGCCGTGCGCCGTCGTGTGCGGCCCGCGCTGCGGTGGCTCGCCGCCGCCGGTCGTTGCCGCCGCCGGTCGTCCCACGGGACGTTTCCCCCATCCCTGGCACAACGGGACGGAATCCCCGGCCGTCCACACGGAAACGCTGGGCGACATGAGATCACGCAGACCGTGATCGGCATCGTCAGCACGGAGGTTCCCATGATTCGCCGGACACTGCAGAGCGGCCTTGTGGCCGCGGTCGCGATGTTCGCGCTGGTGCCCACGGCCGCCGTCGCCGCCGACGGCGGCCGGCCCACCTCGGCGCCGGTCGTGCGGACGGTTCCGCACCGCCCGCACATCCTGCTCCCCGCCCCGGCCCGGCACGTCCCGGCCCGGCACCGCGCGCACCGCTCCACACGGTGCTCCCACCCCGCCCGCCACACCCGGCACATCACGCGCGTGGCCCACCACCGGCGCCCCGTCCGCCTCGTGGGATACGTCGCCACGCGCCACACCAGGCTGAACGTCCGCTCCGGTCCCGGCTTCCGCTACCGCGTCGTCGGCCACGCGCACGTCAACGGCCGCCTCGTACTGGTCTGCAAGAAGAACGGCTCGTACGTCTTCGGCAACCGGCGCTGGTACAAGCTCTCGGGCAACCAGGGTTACGTCTCCGCCCACTACGTCCGCACGCGGGGCGCCCTGCCCTGGTGCTGACGCCGCGACCGCTCTCCCCTCCAAGGGACGGCCTGCCCGGTCACGCACGTGACCGGGCAGGCCGTCGGCATGTTCCGTCGCGGCTCCCGTTTTCGCACTTCTCATACCGGTCCCGATGTGTGGCGGCACCGCACCCCCGGGAACACATCTCACCAACCAGGGCGAACAGCCCAAATAGGATTAGGTGTTGAGGGACAGGTCATGCGACAGCCCCAAGGATCCAGACCGTGAAAGCCGGCGCGGCACGGACGGCGGCGCCCTGCGGCCCCTCGGCCGCACCGCCCGCAGAGACGGACGAGGCGTTCGTGACCACGCTGCGCGATCTGAAGGAGCGCACCGGTCTCAGCCTCGCGGCCCTCGCCGCGCGCACCCCGTACAGCAAGTCCGCCTGGCACCGCTATCTCACCGGCGCCGGGCGGCCCCCTCGTTCGGCGGTCGAGGCGCTCGCCGCGCTCGCCGGCGCCGACCCCGCACCCGCGTTGACCCTGTGGGAGGCGGCCGACCGCCGGCCGCCCGCCGGCACGCCGCCGCACGACGGCCCCCGCCGCGGACCGCCCGGCCGCGCCGGCTCCCGCTGTCGGCGGTCGCCCTGATCGTCACGGTCACCGCGGTGGCCGTCGCCCTCCTCGCCTCCGACCGCTCCGGTGCCCCGGGCGGACGGCTCGCCGCGGCCTCGCCCCGGTGCCGGGGCGGCGCCTGCCAGGGGCAGCTGCCCGACGTGTCCGCCTGCGACCGGGACGCGCAGACCAAGAGCAAGGTCCGCGACACCTCCTATGCGGTGCGCCTCGAGTACTCCGCGGCCTGCGGCACCGCCTGGGCCGAGGTCGACGCGGACGCCTCCGACGCCCGCGTCATCTCCGTCCGCAAGGGGCGGGACGTGCTGTCCGCGGCGTATCCGGGAGACGGTTCCGGCGGCTCGGCGAGCCCCATGCTCGCCGTGACGTCACCCGACGACGTGGAGGCGTGCGCCAAGGTGGACGGCAAGCTGGCGTGCACCGGCCTGGACGCCGAGCCGGCCGAGGAGCACTGACCGCGTGCCCGAGCCGGCCGCCGCTCCGGGGAATGTACGGTCTCCACACTCTGCCCCGGCCGGAGGTCCTACATGTTGTAGGGTTTGGCTCGTCCGTCCGCCGGTCGGTATCGGCCGGCCCGTTGTGAGCCGATCGGGGGATCAGTGCGGGAGTCCGAGGAGCCGTCACCAGCGGGCGGCCCGATCTTCGAACGGATGGTGGACCGCGCCCTCGGCCATCCGGGGATCGCGGCTGCGATCGGCGTCACCGGTGCGGGACCGGCGCGCGAGCAGCTGCGTGCGCGGGCGCTGGAGGCGCGCGACCGTCTCGCCGGGATCGCCGCCGACGAGTACCACCACTACCTCGCGGTGCGGGCCGCGGCAGCCCGCCGTGACAGGCCGGAGGGGGACGGCGACGATCGTATGCAGAAAAGACTGCTGCCGGCGCTCGCGGTCCTGGTGCCGAGCCTCGGAGCCGCGGCCACAGGAGTGTTCCTCCTGTGCGGCTTCGGGCTGCGGGCCTTCGCCGTGCGCCCGCACATCGGCGACGGGCTCGTGATGTCCGGTGTGATCGCCGCCGTCGTGACGGCGGGAGCGGCTCTCGGGGACCTCGCCTGGCTTCTGGCGGCCCGCGCCCGGACCCGCCGCGGCGACGGCGAGGACCCCATGGACCGCGATCCCCGGGTGCGCCGGGCCCGTGAGGTCTGGGAGCGCGCCTTGCTGGAGCGCGCGATCGTGCCGTTCCTGCTCGAACTCGCGGAACTCGAACGTGCAGGGCTGGAGCACACCGAGGAGAGCACCCTGGGTAGCCCGTAGACTTTCAACGGTCCCCGTACGGGTGAACCTGGCGGCCCCCCCGGCGGCCGTCCCGCGCCACCCTTGCCGGGTTTGCGGGGAACCGGATCGTCCTTGCCGGACTCCTACCCTAGGAAAAGCCACCGTTACCCCTACGAAATGTAGGGTCGATGCGAGTGCTTCCGTCCACGCCGGTCGCTCCGGCCTCTCTCTCGTCAAGGTGAGTCATCGCGGTGCCCCCACAGCAGCAAGCAGAGATCGTCCAGCAGCGCGCCCGGCGCCCGCAGGGCGCGGCGGGGGAGGGCCCCTCCCTGCCCGCGCGCCTTGGCCCCGGGGCGGCCGTCGCCACGGTCTGGTACCTGCGGCTGATGGCCCTGTTGAACATCGTGGCCGTCGTCTCGCTGCCCTTCCGCAAGGAGGTGCACGAGCACAACGGCGGTCAGTTCTTCACCCCGTACCTGGCCACCGCCGGACTGGTCTCGGCGGTCCTCGCCCTGTTCCTGGCCATGGTCATGCGGCGCCGCAAGCGGGCGGCCTGGATCGTGAACATCCTGCTCGCCGGCCCGCTGCTCGCGCTCTATGCGGCCGCCCTGACCCAGCACCAGTACAACCGCCACGTCTTCAACTGGATCTCCGCCCTGCTCACCGGCCTGTTCGTGGCCGCGTTGCTGCTCGGCCGCAAGGAGTTCCGGGCCGTGGGCGACCGCTCGAACCCCAAGCTCGCGCTGATCGTCGCCGCCTGCGGCATCGTCGTCAGCGGCGGCATCGGCACCCTGTTGGTGGACGCCACCAACAAGGCGCACACCGAAGCCTCGGCCTCCCTCGCTGACAAGATCGTGTACGCGCTGCTGCGCGGCGTCAGCGTCGGCCCGCTCGCCGACCACATCGAGCACGTGCACGCCCCCCGCTGGGTGGACATCACCATCAACGTCCTGACCGCGGCGACCTTCCTCCTCGTCCTGTACGCCTGCTTCCGCGCGCCCCGCGGCCGCGAGCTCCTCGGCGAGGAGGACGAGCGACGGCTGCGCGAACTGCTCGCCAAGCAGGGCGAGCGGGACTCCCTCGGCTACTTCGCGCTGCGCCGCGACAAGGCCGTGATCTGGTCCCCGAGCGGCAAGGCCGCCATCGCCTACCGGGTGGTCGGCGGTGTCACCCTCGCCTCCGGCGACCCGATCGGCGACCCGGAGGCCTGGCCCGGTGCCATCGAGGAATGGCTCGAGGAAGCCCGTCGGCACGCCTGGACGCCCGCCGTCATGGGCGCGAGCGAAGAGGCCGGCACGATCTACGCCCGGCACGGACTGGACGCCCTCGAACTGGGCGACGAGGCGATCGTCGAGGTCGCCGACTTCAGCCTCGAGGGACGCGCGATGCGGGTCGTGCGGCAGGCGCACAACCGGGTCCGGCGCGCCGGTTACACCGTGACGATCCGCCGCCACGGGGACATCCCCGAGTCCGAGATGGCCGAGCTGATCGAGAAGGCCGACCACTGGCGCGACGGCGCCACCGAGCGCGGCTTCTCCATGGCCCTCGGCCGCCTCGGCGACCCCGCCGACGGGTGCTGCATGATGCTGGAGTGCCGCGACAGCGAGGGCGAGCCGCGCGCCGTGCTCAGCTTCGTCCCCTGGGGGGAGCACGGCCTCTCCCTCGACCTGATGCGCCGCGACCGCGACTGCGAGAACGGCCTGATGGAGTTCATGGTCATCGAGCTGCTGCTGCGCGCCCGCGACCTCGGCATCGAGCGGGTGTCGCTCAACTTCGCCATGTTCCGCGCCGTCTTCGAACGCGGTTCCCGACTCGGCGCCGGCCCCGTACTGCGGCTGTGGCGCTCGGTGCTGACGTTCTTCTCCCGCTGGTGGCAGATCGAGTCCCTGTACCGGGCCAACGCCAAGTACCGGCCGGTCTGGGAGCCCCGCTTCCTGCTGTTCGAGAACACCCGCGACATACCGCGCATCGGTATCGCCAGCGCACGGGCCGAGGGCTTCCTGACCGTGCCGAGCCTGCCGTCCCTCTTCCGCCGCCGGCACGCCCCGGCCGCCGGGGGACAGCCGAAACCGGCGTACGGCAGCGGCCGGTGACCGGGGAAGGTCATTGAGCGGAAGGTCATCGAGCGGCAAAGTCCCGGGTCCGCGGTGAGACACCGCGCCCGGGACTTCGTATGGGTGGGGAGGGGGGAGCCCCACCCCCGCGCCGCCCGCTCCTTTCCGGAGGTACCCCGCCCGTGACCGTCGTCAAAGCACCTCCGGCCCCGGTCGACCGGGGCCACGACGAGGAGCCTTCGCAGGGCTGGCAGTTCAACTCCTCCCTCGGCCTGACCCTGCTGCTGCTCGTGCTGGTCGTCGGGCAGGGCCCGATCCGCCGGGCGCTGGGTGCGCCGGTGATGCAGAGCTGGATGACCGTGTTCCTCGCGGTGGTCGTCCAGGCGGTCCCCTTCCTCGTGCTCGGCGTACTGCTGTCCGCGGCGCTCGCGGTGTTCGTCCCGCCCTCGTTCTTCGCCCGAGCGCTGCCGAAACGGCCCGCCCTCGCGGTGCCCGTCGCCGGGGTGGCCGGGGCGGTCCTGCCCGGCTGCGAATGCGCCTCGGTGCCGGTCGCCGGGGCGCTGGTGCGCCGGGGGTGACGCCCGCGGCGGCGTTGGCCTTCCTGCTGTCCGCGCCCGCGATCAACCCGATCGTGCTGACCGCCACCGCCGTGGCCTTCCCCCGTGACCCGGAGATGGTCCTCGCCCGGTTCCTGGCGAGCCTGCTGGTGGCGTGCGCGATGGGCTGGCTGTGGCAGCGGCTCGGCCGCACCGACTGGCTGCGGCCGCCGGCCCGGGCGTCGTATGAAGGGCAGAGCAAGGGGGCCGCGTTCTGGGGGTCCGTACGGCACGACGTGATGCACGCCGGGGGCTTCCTGGTCGTCGGCGCCATGGCCGCGGCGACCCTCAAGGCCGTGGCACCGGCGAGCTGGCTGCGGACGGCGGCCGGCAACCCGGTGGTGGCGGTCCTCGCGCTCTCCGTGCTCGCGGTGCTGCTGTCGATCTGTTCCGAGGCCGACGCGTTCGTGGCGGCCTCGCTGTCGCAGTTCTCGCTGACCGCGCGGCTGGCGTTCCTGGTGGTCGGGCCGATGATCGACCTGAAGCTGTTCGCGATGCAGGCCGGCACCTTCGGCCGCTCCTTCGCGCTGCGGTTCGCGCCCGCCACCTTCGCGCTGGCGGTCCTGGTGTCGGTCCTGACCGGGGCGGTGCTGCTGTGAACCGACAGGCCCAAGCGGCCGTCCTGTTCCTGGTCGGCGGGGCACTGCTGCACGCCGGGACCACCAGCCTGTACCTGCGCTACGTCAAGGCGGGCCTCCAGCCGCTGCTGCTCGCGGCCGGCGCCGTCCTGATCGTGACGGCGGCCGCCACCTTCTGGTACGAGCTGCGCCGAGCGCGGGCGGCCCGGAAGCATCCCGGCGGCGGCGAGGCGCACGACGAAGACGACGAGCACGAAGACGGCCACGTCCACCGCGAGCCGCGGATCTCCTGGCTCCTCGTGCTCCCCCTGTTCGCGCTCATCCTGGTCGCCCCGCCCGCGCTCGGCTCCTACAGCGCCGTGCGCTCCGGTACGGCCCTCCAGCAGCCCCTGGCCTATCCGGCCCTGCCGTCCGGCGACCCGGTCAGGCTCGGCCTGGTGGACTACGCGGGCCGCGCGGCGTACGGCCACGGACGCTCCCTCGGCGGCCGGAAGGTGGAGATCACCGGGTTCGTCGCCCTGGACCGCACGGGGACGCCCTACCTGGTCCGCATGGCCCTCAACTGCTGCGCCGCCGACGCCCAGCCGGTCAAGATCGGCCTGACCGGCAAGCTGCCGCCCGTCCTGCAGCCGGACTCCTGGCTCGACGTCACCGGCACCTACACCGCGAAGCGCACCAAGGACCCCGTCAACGGCGGGATCATCCCCTACCTCGACGTCATACAGGCGAAACCGGTCGCGACCCCCAGCGACCCGTACGACGAGAGCTGGAACAGCTGAGCGTGATCCGGCGCCCGAGCACGGTCAGGCGCCGGACGCCCGCACCCCGTCCAGGGCCACCGTCAGGACCCGGTCCCGCTGGGCGTCGTCCAGGAAGTTCGTCGCCGTGATGCCGGCGACCATCCGCAGCAGGTCGTCGAAGGTCATGTCCGTGCGCGCCTCGCCGGCCAGCTGCGCGCGCTCGAAGAGCGGGCCGCCCGCCCGGTACATCGACTCCCGGCAGGCCAGGAAGATCTCCGACTCGTCGTCCATCGCCTCGCGGATCGCCCGCTTGGTCACCGTGTAGTCCACGAACCGGCGCAGCCAGGAGGTGAGCGCCTCCCACGGCTCACGGTCCGTGACCTCCCGCGCCACCCGGCACAGGTCGTTCACCTCGCCCGCGTAGACGCTCTCGAAGAGATGGCGGCGGGTGGGGAAGTTGCGGTACAGCGTGCCGATCCCGACGCCCGCGCGGCGTGCGATGTCCTCCAGGGACGCCTCCGCGCCGTGCTCCGCGAAGGCCTCGCGGGCGGCGGCGATCAGGGCGTCGTAGTTGCGGGCGGCGTCCTTACGGTGCGGCCGCTGGGACGCCACGATCTCGCTGACGGGGAACGGCGGGGTCGTCACTGCTGCCTCCCGAGGCGGGCCGGTTGAAGCGGAGGTGTGCCTCCGCTACAGTGGAGGTACACCTCCACTTTAGCAGTCGGGGTGCGCCCGCCCTGGGCGCGTGCGGCCGCACGCCCCCTCGTCGGCCTCGTACCCCCGACCTCGTACCACGGGCCCCGCGCCGATCGCACCGCCCGCCCGTCCATCCGCTCCGCCACCGCTCCCCGCGGCCGTCGGCGTGCTCCACGCTGCCCTGAGCACGACGGAGTCCTACGACCGCGGCCGGAAGTTCTCGGCCGCGCCTGTTCGGAGAGGCTTTTCATGCCCCGGAAGTCCACCCGCCTCACCTTCGCGGTCCTCGCGACCGGTGCGGGCGTGTTCTCCATGTTGCAGTCACTGATCGCGCCGGCCCTGCCGACCGTCCAGCACGCGCTGCACACCTCGCAGTCCACCGCGACCTGGGTGATGACGGCGTACCTGCTGTCCGCTTCGGTCTTCACACCGATCCTCGGCCGGGTCGGCGACCTCGTCGGAAGGAAACGCACACTCGTCGCCGTGCTGCTGACGCTGCTGGCCGGCTGTCTGCTCGCCGCGCTCGCGCCGAACATCGGCGTGCTGATCGTCGCCCGGGTCGTCCAGGGCGCCGGCGGCGCGCTGTTCCCGCTGTCGTTCGGAATCATCCGGGACGAGTTCGCCCCGGCCGAGGTGAGCGGCAGCATCAGCAACCTGTCCGCCGTGATCGCCGCCGGTGGCGGCGTGGGCATCGTGGCGGCCGGCCCCATCGTCTCCGCGCTCGACTACCGCTGGCTGTTCTGGATCCCGGTCGCCGTCGTCGCCGTCACCACGCTGATCGCCGCGCGCTTCGTGCCCGAGTCGCCGAGCCGTGCCGAGGGACGCGTCAACTGGCCGGGTGCCGTTCTGCTGTCCGCGTGGCTGGTGGCGCTGTTGCTGCCGCTCAGCCAGGCGACCAGGTGGGGCTGGGGATCGGCCCAGGTGATCGGTCTCTTCCTCGCCGCCGCCGTGCTGTTCGCGCTGTGGCTGTCGGCCGAGGCGCGTTCCCGTAGCCCGCTCATCGATCTGCGCGTCCTGCGGCTGCCCGCCGTGCGGACGACCAACACGGCCGCGCTGCTGTTCGGCGCGGGCATGTACGCGATCTGGTCCTTCCTGCCCGCCTTCGTGCAGACGCCCCGCGCCGCCGGATACGGCTTCGGTGCGTCCGTCACCGCGTCCGGGCTGCTCATGCTGCCCATGCTGGTGGCCATGTTCGTCTCGGGCGTGCTGAGCGGCCGCCTGGAGCCGGTGGTGGGAGCCAAGGCGCTGCTCACCGCGGGTGCCGCGCTGGGTGCGGTCGCCTGCGGGTTCCTCACCCTGTGGCACGACGCGCAATGGCAGGTGGCCCTCGTCGCGGGTGTGTTCGGCTTCGGCATCGGACTGGCCTTCGCCTCCATGGCCAACCTGATCGTCGGCAGCGTTCCGGCCGAGCAGACGGGTGCGGCGACCGGAATGAACGCCAACATCCGGACGATCGGCGGCTCCATCGGCGCGGCGGTCACCAGTGTGCTGGTGACGGGCCGGTTGCAGCCGACGGGCCTGCCGTACGGCTCCGGGTACACGCGTGGCTTCGGTCTGCTGGCGGTGCTGTGCCTCGGCGCTGCGCTGGCCGCGTTGCTGGTACCGGGCAGGCGCGCGCTGCACACCGAGGGTGCGCCGCGAGCCGCTGCGCGCCGGAGCGGGAGACTGCCACGTCCGGCACGTGACGCCGCCCGGCGGCCACCAGTTGGCCGGTACCGGGGCGGGCCGGGGCAGGGCTCGCTCACGGCGCCGGTCGGTGCCTCCTCCAGAGGGGGTACCGGCCGGCGCCCACCCGTGCCCGCTGCTCGGCGGGCAGCGTCTGAAGGATGCCGCTGACGGCTCCTCACCCCTCACCGCCGTCCGCGGCCACCTGCGCGAGTGTGCGTCCACTGCGGACCGATCGGGCGCGGCGCGGGTCGGGCGTCCCGTGGCCGCCGGACCCGGCATGCCCCGCCTTCACCAGCAGCCAGGCCTCCTGCTCGCCGCCCCTCTCGCCACCGCGGAACCGGGTGAGCGCGTACTCGCCGTGCAGCTTCGCCCCGTCCAGCCGGAACGTGGCGTGCCCGCGCTCCAGCGACTCCTCGAAGGGCACGGGGCGCCCGCGCCGGTCGTGGCTGAGCGGTTGATAGGTTCCGCGGTCCCAGACGATCACGGTTCCGCCCCCGTACTCGCCCGCAGGAATGACGCCCTCGAAGTCCTCGTACTCCAGCGGATGGTCCTCGGTGGGCACGGCGAGCCGCTTGTCGCCGGGATCGGCGGACGGGCCCTTGGGGATGGACCAGGACTTGAGGACGTCGCCCACCTGGAGCCGGAAGTCGAAGTGCAGGGTGCTCGCGTCGTGGATCTGCACCACGAAGTGGGGCTCCGCGCCGGATGCCGCCGTGTCGCCCCGGGGCTCGGCGGTCCGGTCGAAGTCACGTTTGCCGCGGTACTCCCGCAGCCGATCGCTGTCGCCCACGTCCGGCTCCTTCCGCCTCGGTCCCGGGGCCGAGTACCCCGCAGGCCGGCGGAACCACCAGGGGGGTGTGAGCGGGTACCCTCCGAGACATGCGGATCTCCGTTTCCTCGGACATGGACGAACCCGTGGCCCGCAGCCTGGTCGCCGAACTGCGCGAGCGTGGCCACGAGGTGCTCACGCACGGTGCGCTGCGCGCCGGGGACGACCCGCAGTGGGCCGCGTGCTCCGAGGCGGCGGCCCGTGAGGTCGCCGACGGCACCTGCGACCAGGCGGTCGTGTGCTGCTGGACCGGCACCGGCGCGTCCATCGCCGCGAACAAGGTGCCGGGCGTACGGGCCGCGCTGTGCACGGACGCGTACTCGGCCGACGGCGCCCGCCGCTGGAACGACGCCAACGTGCTCGCGCTCAGCCTGCGCCTGACCTCCGAGCCGCTCCTGAAGGAGATCCTCGACGCCTGGTTCGCCGCCCGCCCCAGCGGGGACCCCGAGGACCGGGAGAACGTGGCCCGCATCGGACGGCTCGACGGTCCGAGGGCCACCTCCTGACGACCTGAAGCCATGGCGCCGGTCAGCCGCCCGCCACCAGTTCCGCGACCGGCTCCACCACCACTTCGGCGGAGACCGCCACCGCCGCGCCGCCCCGCACGCTCCACAGCCACAGCACGTCCCGACCGAACGACCACACCAGCGACGCCAGCGCGCACCCGACGACCCCCGCTCCCACCGCGTACGGCAGCAGCCCCGACGCGGCCACCAGCAGCGCGACGCCCTGCACCGCCGCCACCGTCTTGCGGGCCATGCTCGGCGGCAGTTCGCCGTTCAGCCACGGCAGCACCCGGGCCGCCGCCACGAACACGTACCGCATCGCGCCGATCAGCAGCACCCACGGGCCCAGCGCCATCGACACGTACACGCTCAACACCAGGATCAGGAACGCGTCGACCTCCATGTCGAAACGCGCACCCAGCGCCGTCGACGTGCCCGTGCGGCGGGCCACCTTGCCGTCCACGCCGTCCAGGATCAGCGCCACCGCCGTCAGCCCCACGAACACCGTCACCGGCGGCGCGCTCTCGAACGAGTCCGCGACCAGCGCGGTCACCCCGCCCACCAGGATCGCCCGGCCCAGCGTCACCCGGTTGGCCGGGCCGAACGAGCTGAGCCGGGAGCGGAGCACGGCCCGGGTGAGCACGGCCCAGGTGGCGAGCGCGAACGCCAGGCCCGTCAGCCAGCCGGCGGGTCCCATGCCGATCGCCGTGCCCAGCAAGGTCAGCAGCAGTACCTGCACGCCCGCCCCCACGGTCGTCTCCTGCTGCAAGAGCCTCGCCTCGTATGTGTGGTTCAGGGCCACCGCTCACCCTCCGGCCAAGTGACAGATTCGATCTTCGCGCGTACCTTGTGCGCGACTTCTCGTAGCTGCGTACGTGGTGAAACGCCGGATCGTTCAGGGAGACGCACATGGACCTCACAGCTCGCGCCTTCTGGCTGCGCTCGCCGGGCCACGGGGAGCTGCGGGACGTGGAGCTGCCGAAGCCCGGCGACGGCGACGTGCTGGTGCGCGCGCTGTACTCCGGTGTCAGCCGCGGCACCGAGACCCTCGTCTTCCGCGGCGGTGTCCCGCAGAGCCAGCACGCCGCCATGCGTGCCCCGTTCCAGGAGGGCGACTTCCCGGCCCCCGTGAAGTACGGCTATCTGAGTGTCGGGCAGGTGGAGCAGGGGCCGGACGAGCTGGTCGGGCGGACCGTCTTCTGCCTGTATCCGCACCAGAGCCGGTACGTCGTCCCCGCCTCGGCCGTCACCGTCGTCCCCGACGCCGTGCCCGCCCACCGTGCCATCCTGGCCGGCACCGTCGAGACCGCCGTCAACGCCCTGTGGGACGCGGGCCCGCAGCTCGGCGACCGGATCGCGGTCGTCGGCGGCGGCATGGTCGGATGCTCCGTCGCCGCCCTCCTGGCCCGCCACCCCGGCGTCCGCGTCCAGCTCGTCGACGCCGATCCGGAGCGCGCCCGGACCGCCCGCGCGCTCGGCGTCGGCTTCGCCCTGCCCGAGGACGCCCTCGGCGACTGCGACCTCGTCGTCCACGCCAGCGCCAGTGAACAGGGGCTCGTACGCTCACTGGAACTCCTCGCGCCGGAGGGCACCGTCGTCGAACTCAGCTGGTACGGCGACCGGCGCGTCACCCTGCCGCTCGGTGAGGCCTTCCACTCCCGCCGCCTCACGATCCGCAGCAGCCAGGTCGGCACCGTCTCGCCGCGCGCCCGCACCGGACGTGACTACGCCGACCGCATGGCCCTCGCCCTCGACCTGCTCGCCGACCCCGCCTTCGACGCGCTCGTCACCGGTGAGTCCCCCTTCGAAGACCTCCCCGACGTGCTGCCACGCCTCACCCGTGGTGAGCTCAAGGGGTTGTGCCACCGCATCCTGTATCCCACCGACTGAGTCCCGCCCCGCCCGAGTTGCCCGACCTTGGGGCGAACTCCCAAGGACTTCCCAAGGAACCTCCGAACAAGGAGAACGGGCAGCTGAACAACGCGGAGGGGTCAGCCGTACTACACGGCATACCCCGGAAGGGGACCAGACGCACCGCACCTGGAGGGTCGTCCGTTGTTCAGCATCACCGTCCGCGATCACCTGATGATCGCCCACAGCTTCCGCGGCGAGGTCTTCGGACCCGCGCAGCGCCTGCACGGAGCGACGTTCCTCGTGGACGCCACCTTCCGCCGCGCCGAGCTGGACGACGACAACATCGTCGTCGACATCGGACTGGCCACGCAGGAGCTGGGCGCGGTGGTGAGCGAGCTCAACTACCGCAACCTCGACAACGAACCGGACTTCGCGAACATCAACACCTCGACGGAGTACCTGGCCAAGGTGATCGCCGACCGCCTCGCCGAACGGATCCACAAGGGCGCCCTGGGCGAGAACGCCCGCGGCGTCGCCGGCATCACCGTCACGCTGCACGAGTCGCACATCGCCTGGGCGAGTTACGAGCGTGCCCTGTGACCGACACGACCATCGGCCACGCGTCCCCGCACACCGCCGGGCAGCCGGCCCAGCCCCGTCTCGGCTATGTGCCCGTGCAGAACACGGCCCTCAGGAACGCCGACATCATCCCCATGTCCCTGCGCACCGTGCACTTCGTGATGCCGGGCGGCGTCGACGACCCGGCAACCCCCAGTGGCGGCAACGCCTACGACCGCCGGGTCTGCCTGGACCTGCCCGGCTTCGGCTGGCAGGTGGAAAGGCACCTGGTCGAGGGCTCCTGGCCCCGGCCCGGGGTGCAGGCGAGGGCGGAACTCGCCCGTACCCTGCGGGACCTGCCGGACGGCACGATCGTCCTGCTGGACGGCCTCGTCGCCTGCGGCGTCCCCGACATCGTCGTACCCGAGGCCGAACGCCTCCGCCTCGCCGTCCTGGTGCACCTGCCGCTCGGCGACGAGACCGGTCTCGACCCCCAGGCCGCGGCCGAACTGGACGCCAAGGAGCGCGCCACCCTGCGGGCCGTGCCCGCCGTGATCGCCACCAGCGACTGGGCCGTGCGCCGGCTCGTCTCCCACCACGGTCTCGCCCCCGAGCGGGTCCATGTCGCAGCCCCCGGCGCCGACATCGCGCCCCTCGCTCCCGGCACCGACGGCGTCTCCCGGCTGCTGTGCGTCGCCGCCGTGACCCCCCGCAAGGGGCAGCACCGGCTCATCGAGGCCCTCGCCGCGGTGAAGGACCTGCCGTGGACCTGCGTGTGCGTCGGCGGGCTCGGCCACGACCCGGAGTACGTGGAGCGGCTGCGCGCCCTCATCGACGAACACGGCCTGGCCGACCGGCTGCACCTGGCAGGACCGCGGTCCGGCGCCGAACTCGAGGCGAGCTACGCCTCCGCCGACCTCATGGTCCTCACCTCGTACGCCGAGACGTACGGCATGGCCGTCACCGAGGCCCTCGCGCGCGGCATCCCGGTCCTCGCCACCGATGTCGGCGGCCTGCCCGAGGCGGTGGGGCGCGCGCCGGACGGCGGGGTGCCCGGCATCCTCGTCCCGCCGGAGGATCCCGCCGCGATCGCCGCCGAGCTGCGCGGCTGGTTCGGCGAGGCGGACGTACGGCGCCGGCTCAAGGCCGCCGCGCGCGGCCGCCGGGCGGCACTGGACGGTTGGGCGACCACGGCACGCAGCCTGGCGGGTGTGCTGGGCCGGCTGCACGATCCTCGGAGGGCGGCATGAGCACGGGTACGACATCGGGGGCGGGGTCCGAGACGTCCGCGGAACCGGGGCCCGGGGTGCTCCCTGCGATCCCCGCGCCCGGCGGCGGCGAGACCGAGGTGCCGCGGTACGCCCCGCAGTGGCTGAGGCTGCGGGAGCCCGCCGACGCGCAGGCGCGGGCGCACGAACTGCTCGACCCGCTGCGGATCCGCCTCGCGAACCGGCCCCGGCACGGCACCGAGCTGATCGTGCACGACCTGGGCTGCGGCACCGGTTCCATGGGCCGCTGGCTCGCCCCGCTGCTCGACGGCGCCCAGCACTGGGTGCTGCACGACCGGGACCCCTACCTGCTGCACTTCGCCTCCGTGGGGGCGCCCCGAGCGGCGGCCGACGGCAGCCCGGTGACGGTCACCACCCAGCGCGGCGACATCGGACGGCTCACCCCGGACGCGCTGACCGGGGCGTCGCTGGTGACCGCGTCCGCGCTGCTGGACGTGCTCACGGCCGAGGAGATCGACACGCTCGCCCGGGCCTGCGTGGGCGCGGGCTGCCCGGCGCTGCTGACGCTGTCCGTCGTGGGCCGCGTGGAACTGGCGCCCGAGCACCCCCTGGACCGGGAGATCGGCGAGGCGTTCAACGCCCACCAGCGGCGCGGTGACCTCCTCGGCCCCGACGCGGTGAGCGCGGCCTGCGAGGCCTTCGACCGGCTCGGCGCGAGCGTACGGGTCCATCCGAGCCCCTGGCGACTGGGCGCCGGGCAGCGGGAGTTGACGCAGGAGTGGCTGCGCGGCTGGGTCGGTGCGGCCGTGGAGCAGCGCCCCGACCTCGCGCCCCGCGCAGAGACGTATCTGCGGGACCGCCTGGCCGCCTGCGCGGCGGGCGATCTGCGCGTGACGGTCCACCACAGCGACGTACTGGTCCTGCCCCGCCCGACGGGAGGCGCGTGATGACGACGCGTACGGCGGCCTTGGCGACGGCGGCGGAGGAGGTGCGCGTGCCCGTGACGGAAACCGTCCCTGTGGCGGTCGCCGCCCACACCGGGGCACCCCCGCGCCGCCGGGTCCTGCGCGCCCTGCGCACCCACTTCGGGACCGTCGCCGGGGCGCTCATCCTCGGCATGCTGCTGTGGCGGCTCGGGACCGGGGTGCTGCTCGACGGGCTGCGGCGGATCGATGTGCCGACCCTTCTCGCCGGGCTCGGGATCGGCGCGCTGACCACCGTGTTCAGCGCCTGGCGCTGGTGCCGCGTCGCCCACGCGCTCGGCATGAGGCTGCCGTTCGGCGCCGCCGTCGCCGACTACTACCGCGCCCTGTTCCTCAACGCGGCGCTCCCCGGCGGCGTCCTCGGCGACGTGCACCGCGCGGTGCGGCACGGGCAGAGCGCCGGTGACGTCGGCCGCGGCGTCCGCGCCGTGGTCCTGGAACGCACCGCCGGCCAGGTCGCCCTGGTGGCGGTGGGCGTACCGGTCCTGCTCACGCTGCCCTCGCCGGTGCTCACCCAGGCCCGTCACCTGGCCGGCCTGACGGCGCTCGCCACGCTCGGAGCGCTCGCCATCGTCGTGGCCGTCCGCATGGGCCGCACCCTCCGCCCCTCCCGCCGGCGCCGGGCTCTCGGCGCCGCGCTCACCGAGGCGCGCACCGCCCTGCTGGCGCGGGGGAGTTGGCCCTCCGTCCTGCTGTCGTCCGTCGTCGTGCTCGCCGGGCACCTCCTGATGTTCCTGGTGGCCGCACGGGTCGCCGGATCGCACGCCTCCCCGGTCACGCTGCTGCCCCTGGCCCTGCTCGCGCTGATCGCGATGGGCCTGCCGCTGAACATCGGCGGCTTCGGCCCCCGGGAGGGCGTCACCGCCTGGGCCTTCGGCGCGGCGGGCCTCGGCGCGGACACCGGGCTGGGCGTCGCGGTCGTCTACGGCGTCCTCAGCTTCGTGGCGAGCCTGCCCGGCCTGCTCGTCCTCCTCGCCCGCTGGTACACGGGTCTGCGGCACCCGCGCACCGCGACGGAGAACGCCGCCGAGGAGGACCAGGCCCCCGCTGCACCCTCCCGGCCCCCCGTACCGGGCGCGGAGCGTACCCCCCACGCGCTCCGCGCCCCCCGTCCGCACACCCGCCGCGCCCGCTCCGCCTCCGCGCGCTTCCTGACGCGGGGTCACCGCCGATGTGTCGCACCGCCCTCGTCGCCGTCCGACCCGACCAGGGAGAAATACGGCTCGAAGGACTCCGCGAGCGTCGCGAGCAACTGCTTCCCCTTGTCCGCGGAAGCCAGCGAAGGACGCCCGATGACACCGGACTCCGTATAGGCCGACATACCGAGGGTGAGCAGATGCCGCCGGTCGTCGGCGATGAAATCCGTGGTCTCGTAACCAGGCCTGACCAATTCGGGATGACAGTGCAGAAGAATGGAGGTCTCGATTTCCCCGGCATGCATGTCGCTGAGCAGCGAGGTACGCACCCCGGCCCGTTCCCGGGCCGCCTCCCAGTCCTCCGGGGCCGGGAAAAGCGCCATCCGCACACCGCTGCCCGAGGAATCCCGGACGGCATTGCCCTCCTGGACGACATTGCCGAGGACGTAATTGCCGCCGTGACCGTTGACCAGGACCAGGGCCTGAACGCCCGAGCGTTCGAGCGACGCGGCGATGTCCCGTACCACCGCATGGAGAGTGACGGAGGAGATGCTCACCGTTCCCGGCCACGCCGCGTGCTCGTGCGAGCAGGAGATCGTCACCGGAGGAAGGAGGTGAACCGGATACGCGGCGGCCAGCTCGCGGGCGATCGCGCAGGCGACCAGCGTGTCGGTCGCCAACGGAAGGTACGGACCGTGCTGTTCGAAACTGCCCACGGGAAGGACGGCCACCTGACGGTGCGGGCCCTCCGCCCGCTCCCGCACGTCCCGCGAGGTGTCCGACGGCAGCACACCCGCGGTGTGGCCCCCGGCAGTGTCCGCAGTTCCCGAACCGCTCATCACTTCACGGCCTTTCGTCTCGTACCGCCTGCGCTTACCAGATAGGAATCAGATCATGACAGACATTGACGGCGTGCCCGGCGGGAATGCCCCCTCGGGAGTCACCCGGATCGCGAACGTGCCCACCGGGGTCACCCGAGTCGTGAATGCGCCCCTGCCCACCAAGTACGGTGATTTCCAGGCCGTCGGCTACCTCGACCACGACCGCGGCGACGAACAAGTGGCGCTGGTGTACGGCGACATCGAGGAAGAGGGCATGCTCGTCCGCCTGCATTCCGAGTGCCTGACCGGGGACGCCTTCGGGTCCACGCACTGCGAGTGCGGGCCCCAGCTCTCCACCGCCCTCAGGCAGGTCGTGGCAGAGGGCCGCGGCATCGTCGTCTACCTGCGCGGCCACGAGGGCCGCGGCATCGGTCTGCTGGCCAAACTGCGCGCGATGAAGCTCCAGTCGGAGGGCCTGGACACCGTCGAGGCCAACCTCGCCCTCGGTCTGCCGGTGGACGCCCGGGACTACCGGGTCGCCGCGGAGATTCTGCACGACCTCGGCGTACGGTCCGTGCGCCTGCTCTCCAACAACCCGCGCAAGCGCGAGGCGCTGCTGCGGCACGGCATCAAGGTCGACGAGCAGGTGTCGCTGCTGATACCGCCGTGCGAGAACAACATCACCTACCTGCGCACCAAGCGGGAGCGGCTCGACCACTACCTGCCGCACCTGGACGCGGCGGTGCAGTCCTCGTGAGCGGCCCGCGCGGCGGCCGTCCGGCGCCGCCGCCGCGCAGCCCGCTCCCGTCGGTCCACCGACCGCGGCGGCCACGGCCTCCCGCCGGGACCCGCCGTCGGCGAGATCCTGAGGGATCTCCTCCCGGGGCGCGTACCCTTCGTCGACGTCAGCCCCGTGAGCGTCGGACGCTTCGCCGCCGACGCCCCGCGCCCGGAGGTCAACCGCGTATGACCGCACTCCACCTGTGGCTCCGCCACGAGTCCCGTACCACCGAGCGGCGCACACCGATCGTGCCGTCCGACGCCCGGCGCCTGGTCGAGAGCGGCGTGACCGTGACGGTCGAGGACTCCCCGCAGCGGGTGTTCCCGGCCGAGGCGTACGAGCAGGTGGGCTGCCATGTCGCCGACCCGGGCTCCTGGGTGTCGGCGCCGCCCGAGGCGCTGATCGCCGGCCTGAAGGAACTGCCCGATGAGCCTGCCGCGTTGGTCCACCGTCACCTGTTCTTCGGGCACGCCTTCAAGGGGCAGCCGGGTGCCGAGGCCCTGTTGCGCCGGTTCGTCGCCGGCGGTGGCGCCCTGCTGGACCTGGAGTACCTGGTGGACGAGGACGGGCGGCGGCTCGTCGCGTTCGGCTACTGGGCCGGATACCTGGGCGCCGCCCTCGCCCTGCTCCAGCACCAGGGCCGGTTGACCGCGCCGTTGCGGCCGACGTCCAAGGAGGAGCTGGACGAACAACTGCGCGCCGCCTCGGGCGAGGTGCGGGCGCTCGTGATCGGCGCCCTCGGCCGCAGCGGGCGCGGCGCCCGGGTCGCGCTCGGTGTCGCGGGCGCCGACCCCACGTGCTGGGATCTGGCCGAGACCCGGAACCTGGACCGTCAGACCCTGCTCGCGCACGAACTGATGGTCAACACCGTGCTGACGACCCGGCCCGTCCCGCCCTTCCTGACGGACAAGGACCTCGACGACCCCGGACGCCGGCTGCGCACACTGTGCGACGTGACGGCCGACGTCGGCTCGCCCCTGAACCTCCTGCCGGTCTACGACACCCTGACCGACTGGGACCACCCGGTACGCCGGCTGCGCGAGCACCCCGTGCTCGACCTGATCGCCATCGACAACCTCCCGTCCCTGCTGCCCCTGGAGTCCAGCACCGACTTCTCGGCCGCGCTCACCCCGCTGCTGCTGGAATTCGAGGTGGGCGGCGCCTGGGGTCGCTGCCGGGAGCACTTCGACGCGGCGGTCCGGGCATTCGGTGCCGGGGGAGGGGGGCGGGGCGAGGTCTGAGTCCTCGACGTACGGGCCGGCCCGGCGCAGGCCTGGCGGGGCCGCTGCCTGCCGGACTACCTGCCGGCCCTCGCCGTGGACCTGACGCTTCCCGGCAGGGCCTCGTGCACGAGCTGCTTCAGCTCCGGGTACACCGTGTGCGAGCCGGTGGGCCGCAGCTGGGTGAGGAACTGGACCGTCAGGTCGTGCTGCGGATCCACCCAGAACGTGGTCGTGGCCACCCCGCTCCAGCCGAACGCGCCCCGCACCGCCGGGGACCGGGTGAGTTCCGGGTCGGTGACGACGGAGACGCCCAGGCCGAAACCGAGGCCCGCCCTGCCGGGCTCGCGGTGCACCCGGCTGCCGTACGACCGCAGATCGGCGTCGCCCGGGAGGTGGTTGGAGGTCATCGCGGTGACCGTGTCGGGGGTCAGCAGCCGGACGCCGTCCAGTTCGCCGCGGCGCCGCAGGAACTCCATGAAGCGGTGGTAGTCGTACGCCGACGCCACCATGCCGCCGCTGCCCGAGAGGAAACGGGGCCGTCCGTGCAGCGGCAGACCCGGGATCGGGGTGATGCCGCCGCTCTCCGTCTCGCCGTACAGCTCCGCGAGGCGCGGTGCCCGGTCCTCGGTGACGTGCAGGCACGCGTCGTCCATGCCCAGCGGCCCGAAGACCCGTTCGGCGAGGAAGGCGTCCAGGTCCTGGCCCGAGGCGACCTCGACCAGCCGGCCCAGGACGTTGGTCGCCACCGAGTAGTTCCACTGCGTGCCCGGCTCGAACTGCAGCGGCAGCCGCGCGTACACCTCGCAGGTCTCGGCGAGGTCCGTGCCGGGCACCACGGACGAGTCGATGCCCGCCTCCCGGTACAGCGCGTCCACGGGATGCGAGTGGTAGAAGCCGAACGTCAGGCCGGCGGTGTGCGTGAGCAGATGGCGGACCAGGATGGGCCGCTGGGCGGGGCGGGTCCGGACGGCCGGGCCGGTGCCGTCGACGTACACCCGCGGCTCGGCGAACGCCGGCAGGAAGTCGGCGACGGGCGTGTCCAGCCCGAAGCGGCCCTCCTCCATCAGGATCAGCGCGGCGACGGACGTGACCGGCTTGGTCATCGAGTACATCCGCCACAAGGTGTCGGTCTCCACCGCGAGCCGCTCGGCGACGTCCCGGTGTCCGTACGTGGTCAGGTGGGCTATGCGGCCGTGCCGGGAGAGGGCCACCAGGTAGCCGGGCAGCCGGCCGTCGTCCACCTGGTGTGCGAAGTGCTGGTCGAGGCGGGCCAGTGCCTTCGGGTCGAGTCCGACCTCCTCCGGCTCGACCTCCTGTCGCAGGTGTCCCATCGTTCTCCTCCGGTCTTTCCCGGTGCGGTCCCGGGCTTCCGGGGCCAACCTTTCATGCGCCGCCACGGAACCGGGGCCCATCCAACCTTGGCGGAGCGGTCCGCCCCGGGGCGGGGCCGAGCACCCTCCTGCAGCAGGTAACTGCTCAATACCCAGCTGACGCCGGGTGCCACCCCGATCGCCGCGCTGCCCCGGCGCAGCGGGTGTCCACCAGACGTGCGCGGACAGTGCCCACTCGGGAATGCGCGGCTCGGCCCGGGCAGTTGACCCGGGTATGACTCAGGACGGGACACAGAACGCGCTGCTCGCGCTGCTCTCCGAAGGGCACGGCGGGGTGCTGGTCACCCTCAAGCGGGACGGTCGGCCCCAGCTGTCGAATGTCAGCCACGCCTATGACCCCGGCGAGCGGATCATCCGGGTCTCCATCACCGACGACCGCGCCAAGACCCGCAATCTGCGCCGGGACCCCAGGGCCTCCTACCACGTCACGAGCGCCGACCGGTGGGCGTACACGGTCGTCGAGGGCACCGCCGAGCTCTCACCCGTCGCGGAGGACCCGTACGACGCGACGGTCGAGGAGCTCATCCGGCTCTACCGTGACGTCCTGGGCGAGCATCCCGACTGGGACGAGTACCGCGCCGCCATGGTCCGCGACCGCCGCCTGGTGCTGCGCCTGCGCGTCGAACGCGCGTACGGCATCCCCAAGGGGGCGAACCTGGGCTAACCGTGGAGGGCGTCCTCGGTGCGTGACTCGATCGCGCGCAGGACGGCCACCATGTCCTCGTGGCCGTGGCCCAGCGTCACGGTCTCCTCGAACAGGGCGTGGCAGACGTCGAGCAGCGGGGAGGCGACCCCCGCCTTGCGGGCGGCCTCGGCGATCAGCCGGTTGTTCTTCAGGACGTCGTGGGCCGCCGCCTGCACCGTGAAGTCGCGGGCGTACAGCTTCGGCGCCTTCATACGGGACACCCCGCTGGCCATCGGGCCCGCGTCCAGGACGTCGAGGAAGAGCCGCCGGTCCAGACCGTGCCGGTCCGCGAAGTGGTACGCCTCCGACAGCCCGGTCACCAGCGTGATCAGGAACAGGTTGACCGAGAGCTTCATCAGCAGGGCGTTCGGTGCGGCACCGCAGACGAAGGTCTCCCGGCACAGGGGTGCCAGCAGCGGCCGTACGACCTCCACGGCGGACTCGTCCCCGGCCAGCATCGCCACCAGATGCCCGTTCTCCGCGGGCACCCTGGACCCGGAGACCGGTGCCTCGACATAGCGCCCGCCCGCCGCACGCACATCGGCCTCGAGGGCGCGCGAGTATCCGGGCGACGTCGTGCCCATGTGGACCACGATGCGTCCGGCGACGCGGGTCGCGAAGTGCGGGGTGCCGCGGCCCAGGGTGGCGTCGATCGCGAGGTCGTCGGCCAGCATGAGGATCACGACGTCCGTCCGCGCGAACACCTCGGCGGGATCCGCCGCCACCTCGGCGCCGGTCGCACGCAGCGGATCGGTGCGGGCGGCCGTGCGGTTCCAGACCAGGAGCGGGGTGCCGGCCCAGGCCAGACGGAGCGCCATCGGCTGACCCATGACCCCGAGACCGATGAAACCGACGTCCATGGGGACCGCCCTCCCTGCGAGGCGTCGTCATGAGTTATGACAGCGGTCATAGTAGCGGGCTTTATGACACCGGTCATAGGGTGGGTGCCGAAGTGTCGAGACGGAGGTCACGATGGCGGTGCCCGACCGCGGGCCACGCGAGCGGATGGTCTTCAGCGCGGCCCAGCTGATCCGGCGCGACGGGGTCACCGCGACAGGTATGCGCGACGTCGCCGCGCACGCGCGGGCGCCGCGCGGCTCGCTCCAGCACTACTTCCCCGGCGGCAAGGAACAGCTCGTCAACGAGGCGGTGGAGTGGGCCGGCCGGTACGCCGCCAACCGGATCGCCCGTTTCCTCGCCTCGATGGCCGAGCCGACACCGAGCGGGCTGTTCGCCGAGATGGTCCGGCAGTGGACGGACGAATACGCCAGAACCGGCTTCGAGGGCGGCTGTCCGGTGGCCGCGGCGGCCGTGGACTGCGCACAGTCCACCGACTCCACGCGCGCGGCGGCCGCGGCGGCGTTCGCCCACTGGACGCGCCCGGTCGCCGAGGCGCTGACGGGCATGGGAGTCCCGGCGGCCCGGGCGGAACCGCTCGCGACGCTCATGATCAGCGCCCTGGAGGGCGCCCTGCTGATCGCCCGCGCCGAACGGGACGAGCGGGCCCTGACGACCGTGGTGCGGGAACTCGGACCGCTGCTCGACGCGAGCGTCGACGACGGCACCCCTGGGCGGCCCTAGGCAGTCCCGGGGCCCCGCTGCACGAGCATCATGGCCATGTCGTCGTTGAGCAGGCCGCCCGCGTAAGCCCGGAGGTCGGTGGTGATCTCCCTCAGGAGCGGCCCGGGGGCCTGGTCGTTCCACCGCACGACGCGTTCGGCAAGCGGGTAGAACGTGCCCTCGCCGTCGCGGGTCTCGGTGACGCCGTCGGTGTAGAGGAGGATCCTGTCCCCCTCGTGGAAGGGGAAGGTCGCCGCCGTGTACGTGCTGTCGGACATGGCTCCGAGGCCGAGCGGCGGGGCGGGTTCGGTCACATGGAGCGCGGTGGCGGTCCCGGTCGCCCGGCGCAACAGCAGCGGCGGCGGATGGCCGCAGCTGATCATGTGGACCACCGGCTCGTCGTCCGGGATGTCGAGCACGACGGCGGTCACGAAGCGTTCCGCGGCGTCGGGCTCGCATTGCGAGAATTCCGCGAGGCCCCAGCGGACGGCGTCCTCGACGTAGGCGACCAGTTCCGTCAGCGGCATCTGCCGGTGGGCCGCGGCGCGGAAGGCACCCAGCACGATCGCCGTGTCGCTGATGGACGCGAGGCCCTTGCCGCGCACGTCTCCCATGATCAGGCGGGTGGAGTCGGTGGTGCGGGCCGCGGCGTAGAGATCGCCGCCCATGTAGGTGTCGGCCTCGGCACTGTGGTACTCCGCGGCGAGGGACACCGGCCCGGCCCGCTCCGGGAGCGGGCGCAGGACGACGCGCTGAGCGGTGTCGGAGACCGCGCGCGCTCTGACGAGTTCCCGATGGTGCCGGTCCCGCAGGTGGGTGAAGGCGACCAGGAGGACGGAGAGCACGGCGAGTGAAGCGAGTTCGACCAGCACGCTCTCGGTGATCAGGGTCCGCCGCTCCGCCCCCGCGGCGATCAGCGCGAGGACGGCGAGGGCGCCGATCAGCGCCGTGGGCCGTGGACCGGCACCGATGGCGGTCACCGCGGTGGCGACGACCAGGAGATGGGCGAGATGGATGTCCGGCGGCAGGAACGCGTCGGCCGCCGGGATGGAGACGATCAAGACCAGGGGGATGACCAGGAAGAGCGGGTGCGGCGCTGCCCGGCGCCAGACCTGGAGGATCCTGGTCGCGGATGTAGTGATGGTCGCAGCGCTCATTCCTGCTCCGGACGGTGGCGGCATGGTGGGGGGCACGGCACTGGGGGAGCCGCGGTGGGGGATCAGGGTGCCGCCGACACCACATCCCTCAGCGGTGTCAACAGATCGGGGCTGCGCTCTATGCCGGGCCGGGCGAGCACGCCGGATACCGAGTCGGACCTCTCACAGGCATCCGAGTGACTGATACACCGCGCGGGTCGTGGCGGCGATCTGCGACCAGGTGCGGTCGCGGGCGACGATGCCGAAGCGGGCGCGCGGAGCGCTGCCGTCGGACGGGGGCTGAAGGAAGACGGGATCAACGACGTCCGGGACGACACGTACCCGCCCCACGGGCACCCCGCGCGCGACGATGTCGGCCTTCAGCGCCTCGCTCGGAGCCAGTACGGTGTCGGCCTCGCGCAGGCAGTACGTCTCCGACGGGTGCAGGGTGGGGCGCGGTTCGTCGGCGCCCGAACGTCCGGGGGTCCGTGCCGGCCAGGGTTCCGCCGGTAGGCTGCGCACCTCGTAGACCACGGGCAGCCCGTAGGTCTCGCGCAGGGCCAGCGCCACCCGGCCGTTGCCGTGGTCGCTCGCCGCGTGCAGCACCGAGGGCCGCAGTCGCTCGACGAGCCGCGCCGCCAGTTCGGTGTTGCGCGCGAGGAGCGGGCCGTCGCCGTGGGGCAGCCACCGGGGCAGGAGTCGGTGCTGGGGCACTCCGTCCAGCAGATCGAGCGACCGCGCGTCGAACACACCGTGGGTGACCGGGAATCCGATGCGCGTCACCACGTGCGGATCGAGCCCCGCCTCCGACTGCGCCCGGGCGAGCGCCTGGGTGCGCAGGGTGTAGCCCGTGCGCTGGTGCGGCAGTCCGTCGGTGACCAGGTGCAGCACGCGTCCGGGCACGGGCCGGATCGGGCGCCCGGCCGGTGCCGGTACGGGTGCGGAGGACGGCTCGGCCGACGGCCCGGACGGGCGCGCCCGGGCGGCGAGGACGGAGGCGGCCAGGGTGAGGGCATGTACGGGACGACGGGACGGACGACGGGGCATGCGGCCAGGCTAGGGTGCGCGGGTGACAGCCGGGTCGCACGGGGTGCGGGCCACTCGGACGGCGGGCGCACGGTGCGCGGGCCGGGGCGGTCCGGGCGCGGGGGCACGGTGGGTGCGCGGGCGCTCGCCGCAGCAGCGGCGAGCGTGGCGCGTCCGAGTCCCCGAACCGCCGGCGCGGTCGGGGACTCGGACGCGCGGGGCTCAGGCCGTGACCGTCTCCCGGCTCGCTGCCTCGCCCGCCGGGCGCTCGCCGAGCCGTTCCGTCGGCACCTTGTGCGTCTCGCGGGCGGTGAGCGCGGCCACGACCGGCGGGACGCACAGGGCCGCGGTGAACAGGGCCACCGAGGACCAGTCGGTGCCGTCCGGCCCGGCGATCTCGGCGGCGAACGTCACCGCGAACCCGGCGACCGCGAAGCCGATCTGTGTGCCGATCGCCATGCCCGACATCCGGACCCGGGTGGAGAACATCTCACCGTAGAAGGAGGGCCACACGCCGTTCGCGGCGCTGTAGACGACACCGAAGGCGACGATCCCGGTCAGCAGGATCAGCGGGTAGGAGCCGCTGGAGATCGCCCACAGGTAGAGGAACATCGTCACCGCGCTGCCCACGGCACCGATGAGGTACACCGGGCGGCGGCCGATGCGGTCGGACAGTGCCGCCCACAGCGGGATCGCGGCAAGGGCGACGAGATTGGCGAGCGCGCCCACCCACAGCATGGAGGAGCGGGACACGCCCACCGCGTCGCTCGTCGCGTACGCCAGCGCCCAGACCGTGAAGATGGTGCTCACCGAGGCGATGAGGGCGCCCGCGATCACCCGCAGTACGTCCGCCCAGTGCTCGCGCAGCAGCACCGCCAGCGGCAGCCGGGCAGGCCCCTCGGCGCCGGCCTGCCGGGCGAAGGCCGGTGTCTCCGCGAGCCTGCGGCGGATGACATAGCCGACGACGGCCACGGCGACGCTCAGCCAGAACGGGAGGCGCCAGCCCCAGGACAGCAACTGCCTCTCCGGGAGCGCGGCGACCGGCAGGAAGACGAGCGTGGCGATGAGCTGGCCGCCCTGGGTGCCGCTGAGCGTGAAGCTGGTGAAGAACCCGCGCCGGTGCGGGGGCGCGTGCTCCAGGCTCATGGAACTGGCGCTCGCCTGTTCGCCGGCCGCCGAGATCCCCTGGAGGACGCGGCACAGCACCAGCAGGACGGGGGCCAGGGTGCCGACCTCGGCGCGGGTGGGCAGACAGCCGATGAGGAACGTCGACAGGCCCATCAGGACCAGCGTGAACACCATGATCTTCTTACGGCCGACCCGGTCGCCGTAGTGGCCGAGGAACAGCGCGCCGAGGGGACGGGCCGCGTACGCGACACCGAAGGTGGCCAGCGACAGCAGGGTCGCGGTGGCCGGGTCGGAGGCGTCGAAGAAGACCTTCGGGAAGATCAGCGCGGCCGCGCTGCCGTAGATGAAGAAGTCGTAGTACTCCAGGGCGCTGCCGATCCAGGCGGCCGTCGCGGCCTTCCTCGGCTGGCCGGGCGGGGCGGCGGCGTCGTCGGGCGGGGCGGGGACGGACACGACGGGCTCCTTCGAGGGACTCCGACCGTAGACGAACGGGTGGAGTGAGCGGATGGGTGAGCGGGTGAGGAGAGGCGCCGGATTCGGCTAATTAACCCACTGGATAGTTAGTAGCGGTGGGTGGGATGTTGCGCCCGCGTTTCCCCGGTGTCAAGAGGTCGCGCCCGGACAGCCGGTGCGGCGGTCAGTCCTCCGTGCGGTCCGCCGTCAGATACGCGATCACCATGTCCCCGAGCATCCGGCGGTAGTGTTCGCGCTGGTCGGCGGCGACCAGGTCCCGGCCGAACAGGGCGCCGAAGGTGTGCCGGTTGGCGACCCGGAAGAAGCAGAACGAGCTGATCAGGGCGTGCAGGTCGACGGCGTCGACGTCGGCCGTGAACAGCCCGGACTTCCGGCCCGCCGCGAGGATGCGGCCGGTCACCTCCAGGGCCGGCGAGCCGATCGTCCCCAACTCCTCGGAGGCGGCGATGTGCTCGGCGCCGTGGATGTTCTCGATGCTGACCAGGCGGATGAAGTCGGGGTGCTGCTCGTGGTGGTCGAAGGTGACCTCGGCGAGCCGGCGGATGGCCGCGACCGGGTCCAGGTGCTCGACGTCCAGCTCCTGCTCGGCCTGGCGGATCACCCCGTAGGCCCGCTCCAGGACGGCCGTGAACAGCTGCTCCTTGCCGCCGAAGTAGTAGTAGATCATCCGCTTGGTGGTACGGGTGCGGGCGGCGATCTCGTCGACGCGCGCCCCGTCGTACCCGGCGCGGGCGAACTCCTGGGTGGCCACGTCGAGGATCTCGGCCCTCGTGCGGGCGGCGTCGCGGATGCGGCCGTTCGGTCGTGCCGGTTCGTCGACGCTGGTCATGGAGTTCCTTGGGGCGAGGGAAGGGCAGTCTGACTCGTTCGCGTGCCCGCGATTGTAGAAGCCCGGTCGCCCTCCGTTCCGGTCGCCCTCCGTTCCCCGCAGGGCTTCCGCCGGCCCGGTGGCGGCTGCTATGACTAACGTACTAGTTCGTACATTACTGCCAGGAGGACGCCGGTGCCCAAGGACTCGTATCTCGTCGGTCTCATCGGTTCGGGCATCGGTCCCTCGCTCAGCCCCGCCCTGCACGAGAGGGAGGCCGACCGGCAGGGCCTGCGCTACCTGTACCGACTGATCGACCTCGACCGTCTCGGAGCCGGTCCGGCAGCCGTGGGCGAGCTCGTCGGGGCCGCCCGAGACCTGGGCTTCGACGGGCTCAACATCACCCATCCGTGCAAGCAGCTGGTCATCCCGAACCTCGACGCGCTCGCCCCGCAGGCCGAGGCACTCGGCGCCGTGAACACCGTCGTCTTCGAGGACGGTCGGGCCGTCGGCCACAACACGGACATCACCGGCTTCGCCGCGTCCTTCGCCCGAGGGCTGCGCGACGCCTCACTGGACCGCGTGGTGCAGCTCGGCGCGGGCGGCGCGGGCGCGGCCGTCGCGCACGCCCTGCTGACGCTCGGCGCCGGTCACGTCACCGTCGTCGACGCCCTGCCCGAGCGCGCCGCCGACCTCGCCGCCTCCCTGGGCCGGCACTTCGGCGCCGAGCGCGCGGCCGGAGCCGGCCTCGACGCGCTGCCGGTGGCCCTGACGGGCGCCGACGGCCTCGTGCACGCGACGCCCACCGGCATGGCCGCCCACCCCGGGCTGCCGCTCCCGGCCCGGCTGCTCCACCCCGGGCTGTGGGTCGCCGAGGTGGTCTACCGCCCGCTGGAGACCGAACTGCTGCGCACCGCCCGCGCGCTCGGCTGCGCCACGCTCGACGGCGGCGGCATGGCCGTCTTCCAGGCGGCCGACGCGTTCCGCCTGTTCACCGGGCGGGAACCGGACAGCACGCGCATGCTCACGGACATCACCGAACTGGCCGGGGCCACGGCCGCCCGTCAGTAGGGAAGGACCCCTGGTGCGTACCTCCATCGCCACCGTCTCGATCGGCGGATCCCTCACCGAGAAGCTCACCGCCGCGGCCCGCGCCGGGTTCGACGGGATCGAGATCTTCGAGAACGACCTGCTCGCCAGCCCGCTGAGCCCCGAGGAGATCCGGGCCCGCTGCGCCGACCTCGGCCTGAGCATCGACCTCTACCAGCCCATGCGGGACATCGAGGCCGTGCAGGCCGAGGAGTTCGAGCGCAATCTGCGCCGGGCCCGCCACAAGTTCCAGCTCATGAACCGGCTCGGCGCGGACACGGTCCTGGTCTGCTCCAGCGTCTGTCCGCACGCCGAGGACGACGACGCTCTCGCCGCCTGGCATCTGCGCCGACTCGCCGATCTCGCCCAGGAGTTCGGGATCCGAGTCGCCTACGAGGCACTGGCCTGGGGCCGGCACGTGAGCACATACGACCACGCGTGGCGCGTCGTCGAGGCCGCGGACCACCCGGCGCTCGGCGTCTGCCTGGACAGCTTCCACATCCTCGCCCGGGGCAGTGACCCGAAGGGCATCGAGGACATCCCCGGCGAGAAGATCTTCTTCCTGCAACTGGCGGACGCCCCGCTGATGGCGATGGACGTCCTGCAGTGGAGCCGCCACTACCGCTGCTTCCCCGGCCAGGGGGGCTTCGACCTCGCCGGGCTCCTCACCCATGTGGTGCGCGCCGGCTACACCGGCCCGCTGTCCCTGGAGGTCTTCAACGACGTCTTCCGCCAGGCCGAGGCCGCCCCCACCGCCGTGGACGCCCGCCGTTCGCTGCTCGTCCTCCAGGAGGCGACCGGACTCGCGGCCCCGCCCCCGCCCGTGGTGCCGACCGGTGTCGCCTTCGCGGAACTCGTCACCCCGGACGTCGACCCGGTCTCCGCGGTCCTCGGCGCGCTAGGGTTCGCCCGCACGGCCCGGCACCGGACGAAACCCGTCGACCTGTGGGAGCAGGGCGCCGCCCGCGTCCTCGTCAACACCGGCCCGGCCGCACGCCGTGACGGCACCGCCCTCGCCGCCATCGGCCTGGAGTCCCCGGACCCGGAAGGAGCCGCCCGGCGCGCCGAAGCACTGCTCGCCCCGGTCCTGCCACGCCGCCGCGCCCCGCAGGACGCGCCGCTGGAGGCGGTGTCCGCGCCCGACGGCACGGAGCTGTTCTTCTGCGCCGCCGGACGATCCCGACTCCCCGACTGGCGTGAGGACTTCGAGGACGTCCCGCACGAGGCCCCGGCCTCCGGCATCGACCGCGTCGACCATCTCGCCCTCACCCAGCCCTGGCACCAGTTCGACGAGGCGGCCCTCTTCCACCGCAGCGTGCTCGGGCTGGCCGCCCAGGAAAGCGTCGACGTCGCCGACCCCTACGGACTGCACCGCAGCCGCGCGGTCACCAACGCCGACGGCAGCGTGCGCATCGCCCTGAGCATCGGGCCCGCCCCGA
The DNA here is from genome assembly GCF_025642135.1 of Streptomyces cynarae. Taxonomy (NCBI): domain Bacteria; kingdom Bacillati; phylum Actinomycetota; class Actinomycetes; order Kitasatosporales; family Streptomycetaceae; genus Streptomyces; species Streptomyces cynarae. The sequence continues at coordinate 7,453,349 of NZ_CP106793.1, forward strand.
ACGACGACGGCGCCCGAGCCCAGCACATCGCGCTCGCCACCGAAGACGTGGTCACGGCGGCCCGCCGCTTCCGCCAGGCGGGCGGCCGGCTCCTCGAGGTGCCCGCCAACTACTACGACGACCTGGCGGCCCAGTACGACTTGACCGACGGCGAGCTGGAGACGTACCGCGACCTCGGCATCCTCTACGACCGCGACGCGGACGGCGCCTTCCTGCACTGCTACACGCACACCGTAGGCCGCGTCTTCTTCGAACTGGTCCAACGGGACGGCGGCTACCGGGGGTACGGCGCCAGGAACGCACCGGTTCGGCTGGCGGCGCAGCACGCGAGCCGGCCGGTGCGTTGAGAGACCGTGCTGACTAGAACGGACCTGGGGTCGCGGACGCCCCGGTCGTGTTCCACTCCGCGATCACGGGCCGGCCGTGCTCGGTGGAGAGCCGGCTGAGCGTGCCCGTGGCGAGTTGGAACAGCCGCCCCTCGGCCGCCGAGAGGCCGAGGTGCCGCGCGGTGAGGACGCGCAGGAAGTGGGCGTGGGCCACGAGGATCACGTCGCCCTCGGCGAGGTCGGGCGCGATGCGGGCCAGTACCCGGTCCGCACGTGCCCCGACCTCGTCCGGCGACTCACCGGGGTGACCGGGCGGGCCCTGGGGGACGCCGTCGGTCCACAGGTACCAGTCGGGGCGGGTGCGGTGGATCTCGACGGTGGTGATGCCCTCGTAGCCGCCGTAGTCCCATTCGTGCAGGTCCGGGTCGGGGACGGCGCCGGAGAGTCCGGCGAGTTCGGCCGTGCGTATCGCGCGGCCGAGGGGGCTGGTGAGGATGCGCGCGAAGGTGCGTCCGGCGAGCAGCGGGGCGAGGGACTTGGCCTGTTCCTCGCCCCGCTGGGTGAGCGGGAGGTCGGTGAAGCTGGTGTGCTGCCCCGAGACGCTCCACTCGGTTTCGCCGTGGCGGACCAGCAGGAGGTCGCCCACGGCTCGTTACTCCTTCGCGGACTCGACCGCGTGGCCGCCGAACTGGTTGCGCAGCGCCGCGATCATCTTCATCTGGGGGGAGTCGTCCTGCCGCGAGGCGAACCGGGCGAACAGGGACGCCGTGATCGCCGGGAGCGGGACGGCGTTGTCGATGGCGGCCTCGACGGTCCAGCGGCCCTCGCCGGAGTCCTCGGCGTAGCCGCGCAGCTTGTCCAGGTGCTCGTCCTCGTCCAGGGCGTTGACCGCGAGGTCGAGCAGCCAGGAGCGGATGACGGTGCCCTCCTGCCAGGAGCGGAAGACCTCGCGGACGTTGTCCACGGACTTGATCTTCTCCAGCAGCTCCCAGCCCTCGGCGTAGGCCTGCATCATGGCGTACTCGATGCCGTTGTGGACCATCTTCGAGAAGTGGCCGGCGCCGACCCTGCCCGCGTGGACGTAGCCGTACGGCCCCTCCGGCTTGAGCGCGTCGAAGATCGGCTGGAGCCGGTCGACGTGCTCCTTGTCGCCCCCGACCATCAGCGCGTAGCCGTTCTCCAGGCCCCACACACCGCCGGAGACGCCCGCGTCGATGAAGCCGATGCCCTTGATGCCGAGTTCGGTGGCGTGCTTCTCGTCGTCCGTCCAGCGGGAGTTGCCGCCGTCCACCACGATGTCGCCGGGGGAGAGCAGGGCGGCGAGTTCGTCGATGACGGACTGGGTGGCGGCGCCGGCCGGGACCATCACCCAGATCACGCGCGGGGCCTCGAGCTTCTCGACGAGCTCGCCCAGGCTCTTGACGTCGGAGACCTCGGGGTTGCGGTCGTAGCCGACGACGGTGTGGCCGGCGCGGCGGATCCGCTCGCGCATGTTGCCGCCCATCTTGCCGAGACCGATGAGTCCGAGCTGCATGTCAGTTCACTTCTTCCTGAGCGTTCTTGAGCGTGCGGTAGGCGGCCACGAGGGCGGCGGTGGACGGGTCGAGGCCGGGGACGTCGGCGCCCCGGGTGAGGGCGGGCTCGACGCGCTTGGCGAGCACCTTGCCGAGTTCGACACCCCACTGGTCGAAGGAGTCGATGTTCCAGATCGCGCCCTGCACGAACACCTTGTGCTCGTAGAGGGCGATGAGCTGGCCGAGGACCGACGGGGTCGGCTCGGTGGCCAGGATCGTGGTGGTGGGGTGGTTGCCCTTGAAGGTGCGGTGCGGCACCTGCTCCTCGGGCACGCCCTCCGCGCGCACCTCCTCCTCCGTCTTGCCGAAGGCGAGCGCCTGGCCCTGCGCGAACAGGTTGGCCATCAGCAGGTCGTGCTGAGCCTTGAGCTCGTCGCTCAGCTCGGCGACCGGGTTCGCGAAGCCGATGAGGTCGGCCGGGATCAGCTTGGTGCCCTGGTGGATGAGCTGGTAGTAGGCGTGCTGCCCGTTGGTGCCCGGGGTGCCCCACACCACGGGGCCGGTCTGCCACTGCACCGGGTGCCCGTCGCGGTCCACCGACTTGCCGTTGGACTCCATGTCCAGCTGCTGGAGATAGGCGGTGAACTTGGACAGGTAGTGCGAGTACGGCAGCACCGCGTGCGACTGGGCGTCGAAGAAGTTGCCGTACCAGACGCCCAGCAGACCGAGCAGCAGCGGTGCGTTGGCCTCAGCCGGCGCGTTGCGGAAGTGCTCGTCGACGATGCGGAAACCGTCCAGCATCTCCCGGAACCGCTCGGGACCGATCGCGATCATCAGCGACAGTCCGATGGCCGAGTCGTACGAGTAGCGGCCGCCGACCCAGTCCCAGAACTCGAACATGTTGTCAGGGTCGATACCGAACTCGGTGACCTTCCCGGCGTTCGTCGACAGGGCGACGAAGTGCTTGGCGACCGCCTTTTCGTCGTCCTCGAACGCCGCGAGCAGCCAGGACCGGGCCGAGGTCGCGTTCGTGATCGTCTCGATCGTGGTGAACGTCTTCGACGCGACGATGAACAGCGTCTCCGCCGGGTCCAGGTCCCGCACAGCCTCGTGCAGGTCGGCACCGTCCACGTTCGACACGAACCGGAACGTCATCTCCCGCGCGGTGTAGGCGCGCAGCGCCTCGTACGCCATCGCGGGGCCCAGATCGGAACCGCCGATGCCGATGTTGACGACGTTCTTGATGCGCTTGCCGGTGTGACCTGTCCACTCGCCGGAGCGGACCCGGTCGGCGAAGTCGGTCATCTTGTCGAGCACCGCGTGCACCTTGGGCACCACGTTCTCGCCGTCGACCTCGATCACCGCGTCACGCGGAGCGCGCAGCGCGGTGTGCAGCACGGCCCGGCGCTCCGTGGTGTTGATCTTCTCGCCGCGGAACATGGCGTCGCGCAGCCCGAACACGTCGGTGGCGGTGGCCAGTTCCTGGAGCAGCGCCAGGGTCTCGTCGGTGATCAGGTGCTTGGAGTAGTCGATGCGCAGATCACCGACGCGCACGACGTAGCGTTCCGCACGCCCGGGGTCCTGGTCGAACAGGTCCCGCAGGTGCGCGTGCCACTGGGCACGGTGGTCCTCCAGTTCGGCCCACTCGGGCCGCCGGGTGAGCCTCGGGCTGTCAGACATGAGCGGCACCCTCCTCGGCACCGTCGCCGCCGCGCAGGGCGATGGCGTACATCTCGTCCGCGTCGAGGCGGCGCAGCTCCTCGGCGATCAGTTCGGAGGTCGCGCGCACCTTCAGCGCCAGGGTGCGCGAGGGCTGACCCGGGAGGGTGAGCGTGGCCAGCGGGCCCTCGGGGCGGTCGATGACGATCTCGCCCTTGTCGGTGCCCAGCCGGACGGCCGTGACGACCGGTCCCGCGGTGACGACCCGGTCCACGGACACCTTCAGGCGGGCCTCCAGCCAGCGGGCCAGCAGCTCGGCGGCCGGGTTCTCCGCCTCGGCCTCCACGGCCGCGGAGATGATCTTCGTGCGGGCCTGGTCGAGCGCGGCGGCCAGCATCGACCGCCACGGCGTCAGCCGGGTCCAGGCGAGGTCGGTGTCGCCCGGCGCGTAGGAGGCGACCCGGGCCTGCAGCACGCGCTGCGGGTCCTCGACGGCGTACAGGTCGGTGATGCGGCGCTGGGCGAGGGCGCCCAGCGGGTCCTTGGCGGGGTTGTCCGGCGCGTCCACCGGCCACCAGACGACGACGGGCGCGTCGGGCAGCAGGAGCGGCAGGACCACCGAGTCGGCGTGGTCGGACACCTCGCCGTACAGCCGCAGCACGACCGTCTCGCCGGTGCCGGCGTCGGCGCCCACCCGGACCTCGGCGTCCAGGTGCGACCGGGTGCGGTCGCGCGGGGTGCGGGCCTGACGCTTGATGACCACCAGGGTCCGCGAGGGGTGCTCGTGCGAGGCGTCCTCGGCCGCCTTCATCGAGTCGTAGGCGTTCTCCTCGTCGGTCACGATGACCATGGTCAGTACCATGCCCACGGCGGGGGTGCCGAGGGCGCGGCGGCCCTGCACCAGCGCCTTGTTGATCTTGCTTGCCGTGGTGTCGGTCAGGTCGATCTTCATGGCCTGCGCCAGCTCCGTCCGTCTCGTGCGAGCATCTCGTCGGCTTCCCCGGGACCCCAGCTGCCCGAGGCGTACTGCGCGGGCTTGCCGTGCGTCGCCCAGTACTCCTCGATCGGGTCGAGGATCCTCCAGGACTCCTCCACTTCCTCCGTACGGGGGAACAGGTTGGCGTCGCCGAGCAGTACGTCCAGGATCAGCCGTTCGTACGCCTCCGGGCTGGACTCGGTGAACGACTCGCCGTAGGCGAAGTCCATCGAGACGTCCCGGATCTCCATCGACGTACCCGGCACCTTGGAACCGAAGCGAACGGTCATCCCCTCATCGGGCTGCACCCGGATGACGATCGCGTTCTGGCCCAGTTCCTCGGTGGCCGTGGTGTCGAAGGGGGAGTGCGGGGCCCGCTGGAAGACGACCGCGATCTCGGTCACCCGGCGGCCCAGCCGCTTGCCCGTCCTGAGGTAGAAAGGCACGCCCGCCCAGCGGCGGTTGTCGACCTCCAGCTTGATCGCCGCGTAGGTGTCCGTGGTGGACGCGGGGTCGATGCCCTCCTCCTGGAGATAGCCGTGCACCTTCTCGCCGCCCTGCCACGCGGCCGCGTACTGGCCGCGCACGGTGTGCGCCCCGAGGTCCTCCGGCAGCTTCACCGACTTCAGGACCTTCATCTTCTCGGTGACCAGCGACCCGGCGTCGAAGGCGATGGGCTCCTCCATGGCCGTCAGGGCCATCAGCTGGAGCAGGTGGTTCTGGATCACGTCGCGGGCGGCGCCGATGCCGTCGTAGTAGCCGGCGCGGCCGCCGATGCCGATGTCCTCGGCCATGGTGATCTGCACATGGTCCACGAAGGACCGGTTCCAGATCGGCTCGTACATCTGGTTCGCGAAGCGCAGCGCCAGAATGTTCTGGACCGTCTCCTTGCCCAGGTAGTGGTCGATGCGGAACACCTGGTCCGGCTCGAACACCCCGTGCACGATCCGGTTCAGCTCGCGGGCGCTCGCCAGGTCGTGGCCGAACGGCTTCTCGATGACCGCGCGCCGCCAGGAACCCTCGGGGGCGTCGGCGAGGCCGTGCTTCTTCAGCTGCTGGACGACCTTCGGGAAGAACTTCGGCGGCACCGACAGGTAGAACGCGTAGTTGCCGCTGGTGCCCCGGGAGGCGTCCAACTCGTCGACGGCGGACTTCAGCTGCTTGAACGCGGTGTCGTCGTCGAAGTCGCCCGGGATGAACCGCATGCCCTCGGCGAGCTGCTGCCAGACCTCCTCGCGGAAGGGCGTACGGGCGTGCTCGCGCACCGCGTCGTGCACCACCTGCGCGAAGTCCTGGTCGGCCCAGTCACGCCGGGCGAACCCGACGAGCGAGAAGCCCGGCGGCAGCAGACCGCGGTTGGCCAGGTCGTAGACCGCCGGCATCAGCTTCTTGCGGGACAGGTCGCCGGTGACACCGAAGATGACCAGTCCGGAAGGGCCCGCGATACGGGGCAGACGGCGGTCCCGGGGGTCGCGGAGCGGGTTGTCCCAGGCGGACGAACCGCTGTCCGGAGGGGTGAGGGCGGCTTCGAGCACCAGCGTGCTCTCGGCCGGAGCCACGCCCTGTGCCATGGTCTCGTCGCTCATTCCGCGTCAACTCCCTTGCTGTTCAGGGACTTCGTCACGGCGTCCAGCAGGTCCTGCCAGGCCGTCTCGAACTTCGCGACGCCCTCGTCCTCGAGCTGCTTCACGACCTCGTCGTAGGAGATCCCGAGCCGCTCCACGGCCGCGAGGTCGGCGCGGGCCTGCTCGTAGCCGCCGGTCACGGTGTCGCCCTGGATGTCGCCGTGGTCGGCGGTGGCCTTCAGGGTGGCCTCCGGCATGGTGTTGACCGTGCCCGGCGCGACCAGTTCGTCGACGTACAGGGTGTCCTTGTACGCCGGGTCCTTCACGCCGGTGGAGGCCCACAGCGGGCGCTGCCTGTTTGCGCCCCCGCTCTCCAGCGCGCTCCACCGCTCGGAGGCGAACGTCTTCTCATAAGCCTCGTACGCGAGCCGTGCGTTCGCGAGCGCGGCCCGGCCCTTGAGAGCCAGGGCCTCGTCGGTGCCGAGCTTCGTCAGGCGCTTGTCGATCTCGGTGTCGACGCGGGAGACGAAGAAGGAGGCGACGGAGTGGATGGCCGACAGGTCGAGGCCGGCCGCCCGGGCCTTCTCCAGGCCGCCGAGGTAGGCGTCCATGACCTCGCGGTAGCGCTCCAGGGAGAAGATCAGCGTCACGTTGACGCTGATGCCCTGGCCGATGACCTCGGTGATGGCCGGCAGGCCCGCCTCGGTCGCCGGAATCTTGATCATCACGTTGGGGCGGTCGACGAGCCAGGCGAGCTGCTTGGCCTCGGCGATGGTCGCCGCCGTGTTGTGGGCGAGGCGCGGGTCGACCTCGATGGAGACCCGGCCGTCCCGGCCGTCCGTGGCGTCGTACACGGGCCGCAGGATGTCGGCGGCGGCCCGGACGTCGGCGGTGGTCATCATGCGGACGGCCTCCTCGACCGTCACCCCGCGCACGGCCAGGTCGGCCAGCTGCTCCTCGTAGCCCTCTCCGGAGCCGATGGCGGCCTGGAAGATGGACGGGTTGGTGGTGACGCCCACCACGTGCCGGGTCTCGATGAGTTCGGCGAGGTTGCCGGACGCGATCCGCTTGCGGGACAGGTCGTCCAGCCAGATCGACACGCCCGCCTCGGACAGGCGCTTCAGGGGCTCCGCTGCTGCGGTTGCTTCGGTCACTGTGATCATCTTCCTTCTGGCGATCGGATCAACCGCGGAGGGCGGCAAGGGATTCCCGGGCGGCGGCGGCCACGTTCTCGGGGGTGAAGCCGAACTCGGCGAAGAGGGTCTTGGCGTCGGCGGAGGCGCCGAAGTGCTCCAGGGACACGATGCGCCCTGCGTCGCCGACGTACCGGTACCAGGTCAGGCCGATACCGGCCTCGACGGCCACCCGGGCCTTCACGGACGGCGGGAGGACACGCTCGCGGTACTCCGCGGGCTGCTCCTCGAACCACTCCACGGACGGCATCGACACCACCCGGGTGCCCACGCCCTCGGCCTCCAGCTGCTCCCGGGCGGCCACGGCGAGATGCACCTCGGAACCGGTGGCGATCAGGATGACGTCCGGCGTCCCGGTGGAGGACTCCTTCAGGACGTAACCGCCCTTGGCCGCCTCGGGGTTCGGGGCGTACGTCGGCACGCCCTGGCGGGTGAGCGCGAGCCCGTGCGGGGCGGGGTTGGTGGAATGCCGCTTGAGGATCTCGGCCCAGGCGACGGCGGTCTCGTTGGCGTCGGCCGGGCGGACGACGTTCAGGCCCGGGATCGCGCGCAGGGATGCGAGGTGCTCGACCGGCTGGTGGGTGGGGCCGTCCTCACCGAGACCGACGGAGTCGTGCGTCCACACGTACGTCACCGGCAGCTGCATCAGGGCGGACATGCGGACCGCGTTGCGCATGTAGTCCGAGAACACGAGGAACGTGCCGCCGTAGATACGGGTGTTGCCGTGCAGGGCGATGCCGTTCATCTCCGCGGCCATGGAGAACTCGCGGATGCCGAAGTGGACGGTGCGGCCGTACGGGCTCGCCTCCGGCAGCGGGTTGCCCTTCGGCAGGAAGGACGAGGTCTTGTCGATGGTCGTGTTGTTCGACCCGGCGAGGTCGGCGGAGCCGCCCCACAGCTCGGGGATGACCGCACCGAGGGCCTGGAGCACCTTGCCGGAGGCGGCACGCGTGGCGACGGACGCGCCCTCCTCGAACTCCGGAAGCGTCTGCTCCCAGCCGTCGGGGAGCTGCCCGGCCACTACACGGTCGTACAGCTTCGCGCGCTCGGGCTGGGCGCCGCGCCACTCGGCGATCCGCTTGTCCCAGGCGGCGTGCGCCTCGGCACCCCGGTCCAGGGCCTGACGGGTGTGGGCGAGGACCTCGGGGGCCACCTCGAAGGACTTCTCCGGGTCGAAGCCGAGGACGCGCTTGGTGGCGGCGACCTCGTCCGCGCCGAGCGCCGAGCCGTGGGCGGCCTCGGTGTTCTGCGCGTTCGGAGCCGGCCAGGCGATGATCGTGCGCATCGCGATGATCGAGGGGCGCTCGGTCTCGGCCTGTGCCGCCTTCAGCGCCGCGTACAGCGCGTGGACGTCGATGTCGCCGTTCTCGGCGGGCTCGATGCGCTGGGTGTGCCAGCCGTAGGCCTCGTAACGCTTCAGGACGTCCTCGGAGAAGGCCGTCGCGGTGTCGCCCTCGATGGAGATGTGGTTGTCGTCGTACAGGAAGACGAGGTTGCCGAGCTTCTGGTGGCCGGCCATCGAGGAGGCCTCGGCGGAGACGCCCTCCTCCAGGTCGCCGTCGGAGACGATGGCCCAGATCGTGTGGTCGAAGGGGGACTCGCCCGCGGGGGCCTCCGGGTCGAACAGACCGCGCTCGTAGCGGGCGGCCATCGCCATGCCCACCGCGTTTGCGGCACCCTGGCCGAGCGGGCCCGTGGTGGTCTCGACACCGGCCGTGTGCCCGTACTCCGGGTGACCGGGCGTCTTCGAACCGTGGGTCCGGAACGCCTTGAGGTCGTCCAGCTCCAGTTCGTAGCCGGCCAGGAAGAGCTGCGTGTAGAGGGTCAGCGAGGTGTGGCCGGGAGAGAGCACGAAGCGGTCACGGCCCGTCCACTCCGGATCCGCCGGATCATGGCGCATCACCTTGTGAAAGATCGTGTACGCGGCCGGGGCCAGGCTCATCGCGGTGCCCGGGTGGCCGTTGCCGACCTTCTGCACGGCGTCGGCCGCCAGGACGCGGGCGGTGTCGACGGCACGCCGGTCGAGCTCGGTCCATTCGAATCCGTCGGTGCTCTGCGCACTCATCTTCAAGAGTCCTCACTGGATGCGGAATCGCTGGTGGAACGCGTTCAAAACTAAAAGTCTGACTTTTGCCGGGGAAGGTGCGCCTGTGTCAGCCTTCGGTGAAAGTGGGACATCGACAGCGGTACCGAGGCGGCATAAGAAGGACATGGCGGACAGAACCATGCAAGACGACGACGGGATCAGGACATACGCGTTCCCGGTCGACCGAAGCGTCTGCGGCGTCGGTATGCAGGTGGGCCCCATGGAGCCCGGGCGCACCTGGCACGAGGACGCGCCGCTGGACCGTGTCCACCGCATCGATTTCCATGTCCTGATGCTCTTCACTGGCGGCCCCGTGACACACATGGTGGATTTCGCCGAGTACGAGATGACCGACGGCGACCTTCTGTGGATCCGCCCCGGGCAGGTCCACCGCTTCTCCCGGGCGAGCGAGTACCGCGGCACCGTGCTCACCATGCAACCCGGCTTCCTGCCCCGTGCCACGGTGGAGGCCACGGGCCTGTACCGCTACGATTTGCCGCCCCTGCTGCACCCCGACCCGGCCCAGCTCGCCGCGCTCCGGGCGGCCCTCGCCCAGCTCCGGCGCGAGTACGAGGACACCACCACGCTGCCGCTCGGTCTGCACACCGAGGTGCTGCGGCACTCGTTGACCGCGTTCCTGGTACGTCTCGCGCACCTCGCGACCAGCTCCGCCGAGGCGGCCCGCGGCCAGATCGACACCACCTTCACCCGTTTCCGCGACGCGGTCGAGAAGGACTTCGCCACCAACCACAGCGTCAGTGCCTACGCCGACGCCCTCGGCTACTCCCGCCGCACCCTGGTCCGCGCCGTCCGCGCCGCCACCGGTCAGACCCCCAAGGGCTTCATCGACAAGCGCGTGATCCTCGAGGCCAAACGCCTGCTGGCGCACACGGACCTGCCGATAGGCCGCGTCGGCGCCGCCGTCGGCTTTCCCGACGCGGCGAACTTCTCCAAGTTCTTCCATCAGCACACGGACACGACACCGGCGGCGTTCCGGGCGGAGCTGCGCTGAGTTCCGTGCGCGGGAAAGGGGCCCCACGCGCGCGTGGGGCCCCTTTCCCATGGGGGAGGGACGTGGTCAGTGCCCGAAGTCGAACCAGTTCACGTTCACGAAGTCGCCCGGCTGGCCGCTGGTGAAGGTCAGATAGACGTCATGCGTGCCGGTCACGGAAGCGATGTTGGCAGGTACCGTCCTCCAGCTCTGCCATCCGCCCGTGTTGGCCACCGCGAAACTGCCGATCGGTGCGTTGCTCCGGCTGTCGAGGCGCACCTCGACCAGTCCGCTCACCCCGCTCGCCGCGCCGCTCGCGACCCGGCCGTAGAACTGCTTCGCTGCCGTGGAGCCGAAGTCGACGCCCTTGTACAGGGCCCAGTCGCCGTTCGCCAGCGAGCCGATGTCCTGGCCTCCGCCCGTGTCCGAGGTCGTCTCGGTGGCCACGCCGGACTGGCTGTCGTACGACTCGGCCTGGATCGCGCTGTAGGCGTCCCGGTTGCCCGGCGGCGGAGGCGTGGTACCGCTCCCACCACCCGAGGACTGGAGGACCTGCACATAGTCGACCACCATCGGGTGCCCGGGCTGCGTGTCGTTGTCCAGGCCGCCGCCGAGCGCGTCCGGGAAGGCGCCGCCCATCGCCACGTTCAGGATGACGAAGAACCCGTGGTTCGTGGCGTTGGTCCAGGTCGTCGCGTCGACCTGGTTCGCGGTGACCGTGTGGTAGTTGACGCCGTCCACGTAGAAGCGGATCGCTTCCGGGCTCGCCGAGCGGTCCCACTCCATGGTGTAGGTGTGGAAGCCGGACTGGCACGTCGTGTTCGGGCAGGCGGTGGAGTTGCCGATGCCGCTGGTCTCGTTGCACGGGCCGCCCGGGTTGGTGCCGCAGTGCATCGTGGCCCACGTCTTGTTCAGGCCCTGGACGTTCTCCATGATGTCCAGCTCGCCGACACCGGGCCAGTTCTGGTAGTTCCCCCGGTAGGGCGCGCCCAGCATCCAGAAGGCGGGCCAGTAACCCTCGGCGGCGGTGCCGGTCACGTTCGGCATCTGCAGCCGGGCCTCGACGCGCAGCTTGCCGCCGGCCGGCGGCTGGAAGTCGGTGCGGGTGGTCTCGATGCGGCCCGAGGTCCAGTGGCCGGAGGCGTCGCGGCGCGGGGTGATGAGCAGGTTGCCGTTGCCGTCCAGTGAGACGTTGCCGGTGCTGGACGTCATCGTCTCGACCTCGCCGGTGCCCCAGTTGGCGGGACCGCCCGGATACGACGTCCCGGTGTCGTACTGCCAGTTGGACGTGTTGACGCCGGAGCCGGCCGCGCCGTTGAAGTCGTCGAGGAAGACCTGGCTCCAGCCCGACGGGGGAGCGGGAGCGGAGGCGTTGGCGGACGGCGTGGCGAACGTGGCGGCGGCCACGGCCAGCGCCGTCGTGCCGAGGGCGGCGACGAACGCCCGCCTCACACTGCGCCGTCTGCGGGGTATGCCCGGGGAATCGCTCATGGGGGGTGCCTCTCGGGTACGGGGAGTCGATGCGCGGGTGCCTGCCGGAGAGCGCTCGCGGCTCTTTGAGAGCGCTCTCAAGCGATGGTTGCGCGCTCAATGTGCTCTCCGTCACTCCGGTCGTCAAGAGGTGAAGCAGAGAAAGTCCCTCGGATGGAACGGAGTTCAGGGCGTGAAGGGAGGGAGGAAGAAAGGGATGGAGGGATGGATGACGGGATGGACGAAGGGAGGACGGTCCGGGGGTAACCGGTCCCGTCGGTCCCTCGGACCCCGGGGCTGACTACTATCCTCAATCGAGCCAGGCGCCACCGGAGTTGGGGGAACGATGCCGAACGTCCTGACCATTCCGCTCGACGGCGGGGAGCAGCTGAACGTCGAGGTCGAACAGCGGGACGAGAACGGCTGGGCCCGGGCCGGCCGGGCGCAGGACGCCGCCCTTGCGGCCGGCAGGAGCCTGCAGGAGGTGCTCGCCCCCATACGGCCGGCCATGCAGGCGGTGGTCAGTCAGCTGCGCGCGGGCGTCGCGCCGCCGGACAAAATCAGTCTGGAGTTCGGGATCAAGTTCTCCGCCGACGCGGGCGTGGTGGTCGCGCGAACGGCGACCGAGGCGAACTTCACCGTGACGGTGGAGTGGAACCGCACGGCCGAACGCCCCGCCGAACGGTGACCGCCGGGGAGTCCGTACTCGCCGATGCCGTCGCCCGGGTGCACGGCCGGGGCGGCATCGTCGGCGCCGCCTTTCTCGTGGCCCCGGGCCTGCTCTGCACCTGCGCCCATGTCGTGGCGCGTGCGCTGGGCACGGACGCGCGGGACCCCGCCCCGCCGCCCGGTCGCGTCGGACTCGACTTCCCGCTGGCGGCGGCGAAGGGCACGGGCGACGGTCCGCGGGTCGTCCGGGCCACCGTGGCGGGCTGGCACCCCGTACTCCCCGACGAGACCGGGGACATGGCGCTGTTGCGCATCGAGGGGGATGTGCCCTGCGGCACGGTGACACCGTGGCTGGTGGAGGCTGACGAGCTGTGGGACCACAGCGTCCGCCTTTTCGGTTTCCCCTCCGGCAGCGACCACGGGGTGTGGGTCGGGGGCCGGCTGAGAGCCGTGCAGGGAGCCGGCTGGCTGCAGATGCAGGGCGAGGCCGGACCACAGGTGGAGCCGGGGTTCAGCGGTACGCCGGTGTGGGACGTCGACCTCGGCGGAGTCGTCGGTATGGCGGTCGCCGCCGGGCAGGGAAGCACCGTCGGCACGGCCTATCTGCACCCCGCCTCGTCGATCCTGCGGGCCTGGCCGGAGCTCGCGGAGCACGCGCAGCCCTCCTCTCCCTACCGCGGTCTGCGACCGTTCACGGAGGAGGACGAACCGGTCTTCTGCGGCCGTGAGAAGGACGCCCTGCACCTGGAGGAGCTGGTCACCCGGCAGCCGGTCGTCGTGCTGTCCGGGCCGTCGGGCAGCGGCAAGTCCTCACTCGTCCGGGCCGGACTGCTGCCCGGGCTGAGACGGGCCGGACAGGTGACGGCGGACTTCCGGCCCACTCCGGGGCTCGGCCCCGAGGAGACGCTGGCCGGCGCGGTGCAGCCGCTGCTGGACGGCGAACTGAGCAGCGCCGAGCTGGCCCAGAGGCTGTCCGCCGGGGACACCGCCGAGGTGGCCGCACGCCTGGCACGCCGTCACCCCGATGGTGTCCTGCTGTTCGTCGACCAGTTCGAGGAAATCGTCACCGTCGATCCGGTCGCCGGCCGGGAACTGCTCAGGCTCGTCACCGCACTGGCCGAGGGTGGTCCGCGTTCCCGGCCGGTGCGGGCACTGCTCACGGTGCGCTCCGGCTCCCTCGACCGACTGCTGACCCACGACAACCAGAGCGGGCTCCAGGAAGGCATCATGTTGCTGGCTCCCATGGACCGGGACCAGCTGCGGGCGGCGATCACCGGGCCACTCGCCGCCGCTCCCGGCGTCGCTCACGAGGCGGGCCTGGTCGAGCGGATCCTCGACGACGCGGGCGACGGCCCCGGACGGCTTCCACTGGTGGAGTTCACGCTGACCCGGCTGTGGAACCGGCGCCGCGGCGGGACGCTCACCCATGAGGCCTACGACGCCATGGGCGGCGTCTCGGGTGCGGTCGCCGGATACGCCGAGGAGGTGTACCACCGCCACCTGCGGGACGCGGAACGGGACGCCGCCAGACGCCTGCTCGTCCAGCTCGCCCGGCCGGAGGACGACGGCGGTTTCGTCCGGCGCACCGTGCGCGTCGACTCCCTTCCCGAGGACCAGAGGCGGGTGGCGAGCCTGCTGACGGACCGCAAACTGCTGGTCTCCACCCAGGCGGTGGACGGGGCCGAGATGATCGACGTCGCCCACGAGGCGCTGATCCACCACTGGGACCGGCTGCTGTCCTGGCTGGCGGCGGACCGTGACTTCCGGGACTGGCAGGAGCGGCTCAGACAGAGCCTGCGCCAGTGGCGGCAGCTCGACGGCGGAAGCAGAGGAGCACTGTTACGGGGAGCCCCGCTGGCGGAGGCCGTCCGGTGGCGGGAGCAGCGGCCACAGGAGATCACGGCCGAGGAACACGCGTACATCCAGGCGTCCCAGGCCCGTCAGAGCTGGGAGGTGCGGCGGTGGCGGGTGATCACCGCGGTGATCACCGTGCTCGCGCTGCTGGCCGCGACCATGGCCGGGCTGTTCTATCAGCGTTCCCAGGCCCTGAACCAGCAGTTGCGCGCCCAGGCGGCGCGTCTGCTCGGCCCGGACGCGGTGCGCAGGGCCGCCGACAGCCCGAGCACCGCGGCTCTGCTGGCCCTGACGGCCTGGCGCACCGACTCCAGTCAGCCGGAGGCGTACGGCGCCTTGCTGACGATGTACTCGCAACTGCGCAACACCGAGTACGCCCTGGATCTCCCCGGCACCGACCACGTGCAGTTGCTGACGGCCACACCCGACGGCCGGGCCGCCGCGGTGGTCGACCAGGTGGGGGCGGTTCAGGTCCTCACGAACCTCACCGGCCGGGTGGCCGTGCACCCCTTGCGCCGCATCAGGTCGGTCACCGCCCATGAGCCGATCGTGCGGCTCAGCCGTGACGGCCGGAAGGTCGGTGTGCTCGACGACAGGGAGGGGCTGTCGGTGTGGGACGTCGCGCACCCGGATCGTCCCGTGCGGCTGCCCGTGCCCGCTTCGTGGAACGCGGCCGAGAACACCCGGGACATCGACTTCTCCTCCGACGGCTCCCGGGTGCTGGCCCTGTTCGCGACCGACGGTGACAACGCCAGGGAACGGCTCGGTGTCTGGGACCTGGAGCGCCGGGCGCTCGTGTCCACCACGCTGCTGCCCGCGGGCCGCGCCTTCTACACCGCGCGCTTCTCCCAGCCCTCCGGGACCGTCGCCCTCAAGGAGACGGGGAGCTACGAGCGGTTCGACCTGCGCACCGGTGCCCAACTCGGCAAGGTCCCGGTCGAAGGCCTGGACGCCATCGGGCTCGACGCCCAGGCGGTCGTCGACTGCCCTGACGACTCCTTCCGGGTGCGGCCGCTGACCGGGCGGGCACCGCGGTACGAGGTCGGCGGGATCAACTGTGGAGGTGCGCCCCTGGACGCCACCGGCCGTTACGCCGTGATGCCGACCGGGGACGACGGGGTGAAGTCGGTGGTGGCGATCGACCTCCGGACGGGCGGAGTGTCCCACGGCCCCGTCCCGGTCACCGATGGTGCCAAGGACGCCGACTACGTCGTACTGCCCCGGAACGACGGGCAGTTGACCGTGCTCGGCGTCAGGGGCGGAACGGTGCTGCGCTTCACGCTGCCGCGGCCGGGCGCCAACCCGGACCTGCCCACGCCGGGAAACGGGCCTCTCCCGTTGTTCACGCCGGACGGACGGTTCCGCATCCTGGAGAACTTCAACGCGGGCGACGAGGCACTCGCGGTCCTCGACACCCGTACCGGCCGGAGGTACCAGGCCGGGACGGCGGCACGTCAGCAACTCCTGCCCACGTTCATGGACGTGCGCCAGAACGCCGTCACCTCCGACGGCCGCCATCTGGTCGCCCGGATCGGGAACCGGCTCGCCGTCTACTCCCTGCCCGGTCTGTCGCTGGAGCATCTACTACCATTGCCGGGCCCCGCGAAGGTGCGCGAGGACGCCGGCGGGGCCGTAGCCGCCGCCGGTGACGGCAGTGTCATCACCCTCTACGCGGGCGTCCTCGCACGCTGGAACGCCTCCACCGGACGGGCCATCGGCGCACCGCTTCCGCTGCACACGCACGACACGACGCAGCAATGGTTCGCGGACAACGGCGAGTCGCTGTGGCCGCGGCCAGGGCACCCGCAGCAGGTCCTGGTCCGGGGCCGCGACGGAGAGATGAGCCTGTGGGATCTCGGAGAACGCCGGCCGGTCGGGGAGTTCCAGGCCAACCCCGACGCGATCAGCACCTCGGAGACGGAGGTCTTCGACCCGTCTGGGAACGCCCTCGCCACGCTCAGCAACGTCAAGACCATGGACGCCGCGCGGATCGAGTTCCGCAGCGTGCCCGAGTTCCGTCTGCAGTCACCCGCGATCTCCGCAGGCGCCACCAGCCACCTGATCGGCTTCACCCCGGACGGACATCTCCTCTCCACCGATTTCCGGAACCTCGAGGTGTGGCAGCAGGGAAGCACACTCGAGATCGCGAGCCTCCCCGTGGAGCAGGCGTACGCCCAGTGGAGCCTGCGAGGCGACACCGTCGTGGGTGCGACCACCTGGGGCGCCCTGACGCTCCCGCTCGACCCCGACGTCTGGTACCGAGGGCTGTGCCGGGCCTTCCACCGTCCGCTGACCACCGGCGAACGTCAGCTCCTGCCCAAGGGTGCCGACGCATCAGGGTCCTGCCCCAAGGCCTGAAGCCGCGCCCCAGGTCTCACCGCGCCTCCGGCTGCCACCCCAGCGCTCGTGAGATACCCCGCGCGGCGAGCCGCACCGCCGGGACGAGGGCCGGTACCTGGGCCGTCGCGTGGGGAACCACGACCGACACCGCGGCGGTGACCCTGCCGTCGCGGCCGCGTACCGGGGCCGCCACCGACAGGGCGTCGTCCGTGACCTGACGGCTGCTCACTGCCGCTCCCGAGCGCCGCACCTCGGCCAGTTCCCGGCGCAGCCGCACCGGATCCGTGAGGGTGTACGGGGTGAACGCGGCCAGCGGTCCCTCGCAGTACTGGTCCTGGAACGCCTGCTCGCTGTGGGCCAGCAGCGCCAGCCCCACCCCGGTGGCGTGCAGCGGCCAGCGGGCGCCCACCCGGATGTGCACGCCGACGGCGGAGCGCCCGGAGAGCCACTCGATGTAC
The DNA here is from genome assembly GCF_025642135.1 of Streptomyces cynarae. Lineage (NCBI taxonomy): Bacteria > Bacillati > Actinomycetota > Actinomycetes > Kitasatosporales > Streptomycetaceae > Streptomyces > Streptomyces cynarae. The sequence goes on from NZ_CP106793.1 coordinate 7,470,450, forward strand.
ACGACCTCAGCGCCGTCGCGCACCGCCAGCTGCACGTTCTCGTGCGTCGCCTCGTACAGGTCCTCCAGGTACGGCAGCGCCACCTGCCGCAGCGCGAGCCCTCGCGGGGCGAGCGCCGCGACCTCCCACAGCCTCAGGCCCACGTGGTAGACACCGTCCGCGTCCCGCTCCAGCGCGCCCCATTCGGTCAGCGCCCCCACCAGCCGGTGCGTGGTGGTGAGGGTGAGCCCGGCCCGGCGGCTGATGTCCGTGAGGCAGAGCGCCGGATGTGCGTGGTCGAAGGCCGCGAGCACGGCGAGCAGCCGGTCCGGCGCGGAGCGCACCGTCTGCGGGGGCAGGGCGTCGGCGGTCATCGGTATCGGGTCACCCGAGCCCGGTCTCGGCGACTCTGAGCAGCAGCGCGTGCAGGACCTCCCGCTCGGCGGCGTCGAGCGGCCCGAGCAGTTCGCCCGTGACCCGCAGTCCGGCCTCGTCGGTGTCGCGCAGGAAGGCCCGGCCGGTCTCGGTCAGCACGACGATACGGCTGCGCCGGTCGTCCGGGGAGGGGCGGCGCTCGGCGAACCCCAGTTTCTCCAGGTCGTCGACCAGGCCGACGATCGCGCTCGGGTCGTAGCCGAGGGAGGTGCTCAGCTCCCGCTGGAGGGCGCCCTCGGAGGTGGCGAGGAAGCGCAGCAGGGCGTAGTGGCGCAACCGCAGGCCGGACTCCTGGAGGAAGGAGTTGAACAGCTGACCCGAGCGCAGCCCGAGCCGGTACAGCAGATAGCCGGTGTCCGCGTGCAGCCCGCGCATCCACGGCTCCCGGGCGTCGATGGGGTCGGCGGAGGTCGGGGCGTGCTGCTGGCCGGTGATGGCGGGCTCCCTGGGCCGGGCCTCCGGAGGGAGGCGGTACGGACTGCTGCCCACAGCATGCCGCACGGACCGGTCGGCAACAACTATTGACGACAACAATGATTGTCCTTAGCTTCGATCTCGAAGCCGCACCGCCGCCGGAGCAGCAGGCGCCTCGCCGCAGCGCGCCCGGTGGCCGACCCGTCTGGAAGGGACCCGCTCGTGCCCAGCATCGATCTCACCGGCAAGGTGGCCGTCGTCACCGGAAGCGGCCGTGGCCTCGGCCTGGCCTACGCCCACGCCCTGGCCGCCCACGGCGCCGCCGTGGTCGTGAACGACGTCGACGAGGCCGTGGCCGAGCAGGCCGTGAAGTCCATCACCGAGGCGGGCGGCAAGGCCGTGGCCGAGGTCGTCGCGGTCGGCACCAGCGAAGCCGCCGACCGGCTGGTGGCCCGTGCCGTGGAGGAGTTCGGCCGACTGGACGTCCTGGTCACCAACGCCGGCATCCTGCGCGACAAGGTGCTGTGGAAGATGACCGACGACGACTTCGACGCGGTGCTCACCACCCATCTGCGCGGCACCTTCACCTGCGCCCGCGCCGCCGCCGTCCGCATGCGCGAACAGGGCGAGGGCGGCACCCTGATCCTGGTCGGCTCCCCGGCCGGCCAGCGCGGCAACTTCGGCCAGACCAACTACGCCGCCGCGAAGGCCGGCATCGCCGCCATGGCCCGCACCTGGTCGATGGAGCTGGCCCGCGCGAACATCACCGTCAACGCGATCGTGCCGGTCGCCGCCACCGCCATGACCGAGACCATCCCGGCCTTCGCCCCCTACATCGAGGCGATGAAGAACGGCGAGCCGCTGCCGGACTTCCTCCGCAGGGGCGAGGGCTTCGGTACCCCCGAGGACTGCGCCGCCCTCGTGCCCTTCCTCGCCTCCGAGGCGGCGCGCGGGGTGACCGGCCAGTGCGTCGGCATCGGCGGCGACAAGGTGGCACTCTGGTCGCATCCGCAGGAGATCAGGACGGCGTACGCGGACGGCGGCTGGTCCCCGGACACCCTCGCCGACGTGTGGGCCACCTCGGTCGGCGCCGAACCGCAGACCGTCGGCATCCCCGCGCCGAAGTTCCCGGAGGCGTGATGGACCTGAACGAACTCGTCGCGATCGACGTCCACACCCACGCGGAGGTGTCCTCCAAGGGGCACTCCTCCCTGGACGACGACCTGCACGACGCCTCCTCCGCCTACTTCAAGGTGGAGGGCAAGCGGAAGCCGACCCTCGAGGAGACCGCCGCGTACTACCGCGAGCGGAAGATGGCCGCCGTGATCTTCACGGTCGACGCCGAGTCCGCCACCGGCACCGAGCCGGTCCCCAACGAGGAGGTCGCCGAGGCCGCCGCCGCCAACCCGGACGTGCTCATCCCGTTCGCCTCCATCGACCCCTTCCGAGGCAAGGCCGGCGTCAAGCAGGCCCGCCGTCTGGTCGAGGAGTACGGGGTGAAGGGCTTCAAGTTCCACCCCAGCATCCAGGGCTTCTTCCCCAACGACCGCTCGGTGGCGTACGACCTGTACGAGGTCATCGAGGAGACCGGCGCCATCGCCCTGTTCCACACGGGCCAGACCGGCATCGGCGCGGGCGTGCCCGGCGGGGGCGGGATCAGGCTCAAGTACTCCAATCCGCTGCACGTGGACGACGTCGCCGCCGACTTCCCCCATCTGAAGATCGTCCTGGCGCACCCGTCGTTCCCCTGGCAGGACGAGGCCCTCGCGGTCGCCACGCACAAACCCGGCGTGCACATCGACCTGTCGGGCTGGTCGCCGAAGTACTTCCCGCCGCAGCTCGTGCAGTACGCCAACACCTTGCTCAAGGACAAGGTGCTCTTCGGCTCCGACTTCCCCGTCCTCACCCCCGACCGCTGGCTCGCCGACTTCGAGAAGCTGTCGATCAAGGACGAGGTCCGGCCGAAGATCCTCAAGGAGAACGCCGCCCGTCTGCTCGGGTTGACGAAAGCGTAAAGGGGCCGTGAGATGCGCAACGAGGGACTGGGGTCGTGGCCCGCACGCCGGGCCCGCAAGACCCCGCACCGCACGGCCCTGATCCACGGCGACCGGAGCGTCACCTACGCGGAACTGTACGAACGCACCACCCGCCTCGCCCACACCCTGCGCGCACGTGGCGTCCGCCGCGGCGACCGGATCGCCTATCTCGGCCCCAACCACCCCGCCTACCTGGAGACACTGTTCGCGGCGGGCACCCTCGGCGCGGTCTTCGTCCCGCTCAACATCCGCCTCGCCGGCCCCGAGATCGCCTACCAGCTCGCCGACTCGGGCGCCAAGGCCCTCGTCTACGCGCCCTCGCTGGCCGCGCTGGTGGCCGGACTGCCTGGCAGCACCGATGTCCGCGCGTACGTCGAAGTGGGTGCCGAGTACGAGGAGTTGCTGGCCGGCGCGAGTGACGAACCGATCGACCAGCCCGTCCCCCTCGACGACACCTGCATCATCATGTACACCTCGGGGACCACGGGCCGGCCCAAGGGCGCCATGCTCACGCACGGCAACCTGGTCTGGAACGCCTTCAACGTCCTCGTCGACCACGACCTGATCGCCGACGAACGCGCCCTGGTCTCCGCGCCGTTGTTCCACACGGCCGGGCTGAACATGCTCACCCTGCCCGTCCTGCTCAAGGGCGGCACCTGCGTCCTGGTCGAGTCCTTCGACCCGGAGGCCACCTTCGACCTGATCGAACGCCACCGGATCACCTTCATGTTCGGGGTGCCGACCATGTTCGACCAGGTGGCCCGGCATCCGCGCTGGGACCGGGCCGACCTGTCCAGCCTCCGCATCCTCACCTGCGGCGGCTCCCCGGTGCCGACCCCGCTGATCGCGAAGTACCAGGAGCGCGGGCTCACCTTCCTCCAGGGCTACGGCATGACGGAGGCCGCGCCCGGCACGCTCTTCCTGGACGCCGAGCACGCGGTCGGCAAGGCGGGTTCGGCCGGTGTGCCGCACTTCTTCAGCGACGTACGGGTGGTGCGGCCCGACCTCGCCCCGGTCGACGTCGGCGAGACCGGCGAGGTCGTGGTGCGCGGACCGCACGTCATGCCCGGCTACTGGGGGCTGCCGGAGGAGACCGCGGCCGTGTTCGCCGACGGCTGGTTCCGCAGCGGGGACGCGGCCCGCGTGGACGAGGACGGGTACGTCTACATCGTCGACCGCATCAAGGACATGATCATCTCGGGGGGCGAGAACATCTACCCCGCCGAGATCGAGGACCAGCTCCTCGCCCACCCCGACGTCGTCGAGTGCGCCGTCATCGGCGTGCCCGACGAGAAGTGGGGCGAGGTGCCGCGCGCGGTCGTCGTCCCCCGCGAGGGCGCCACGCTCGACCCGGACGAGGTGATCGCCTCGCTCTCCGGGCGGCTGGCCAAGTACAAGATCCCCAAGTCGGTGGTGGTCGCGGACGCCCTCCCGCGCACCGCCTCCGGAAAGCTCCTCAAGTCCCGGGTCCGCTCCCGGTACGGCACCGACTCCCAGGCAAAGGACCACAGATGAGCATCACCGTCAACGGCCTCGACGAACTCAAGAAGCTGGCCGGCAGCGACCTCGGCACCAGCGAGTGGATCGAGGTCACCCAGGAGCGGATCAACACCTTCGCCGACGCCACGGGCGACCACCAGTGGATCCACGTCGACCCGGAGAAGGCGAAGGACGGCCCGTTCGGCGCGCCCATCGCACACGGCTATCTGACCCTGTCTCTCTTCATCCCGCTCTTCACCGAGCTGCTGGAGGTCGAGGGCGTGTCCACGAAGGTCAACTACGGCCTGAACAAGGTGCGTTTCCCGGCACCGGTGAAGGTCGGATCCCGTATCCGGCTGGTCGCGAAGCTCGCCTCGGTGGAGGACGTGCCGGGCGGGGTGCAGATCGCCGTCGACGGCACGATAGAGATCGACGGCGGCGGGAAGCCCGCGGCCGTCCTGCAGAGCCTGTCGCGGTTCTACGCCTGAGGCCGGGCTTTCTGCCTGAGGCAGGGAAGTCTGCATCGGACAGGGCAGTCTGCCTCGGGCAGGGCAGTCTGCCTCGGGCAGGGCAGTCTGCCTCGGGCACGGGTTCTGAGGCAGACGCGTTCGGTCCGGGGCAGGGGCGCGGGACGCACGTTGGAAGCCCTGCCCCGGTTGCTCCGGCGTCGGGTGACAATGCGCACGGGAGTCCTCACCGCGCCCGCCGCAACCTCGTCTCCCCTTCCCCCGTCTAACTGACATGCAGGGCCCGCGTGGCGGGTCCCGCATCCAGACCAGGGGGAAGCCCATGCGCGTCCAGCAGTTCCGCAAGGTTCCGGCCGCCGCCGTGGTGCTCGCGGCGGGACTCGCGCTCACCGCCTGCAACGGCGACGAGGGCAAGCACAACGGAGCGAGCTCCGCTCCGTCCGCCACGGCGTCCACGTCAGGCGCCACTCAGGGCTCCGGCAGCGGTCCGGCAGGCGGCGGCACCCCGGCGACGGCCACCTCCGGGACCGCGACCGGCAGCACGGGCAGCGCGTCCGGTTCGGCCACGGCGTCCGGTTCGGCCACGGCGTCCGGTTCGGCCACGGGGTCCGGCTCGGCCACGGGGTCCGCGGGACCGCGGACCACCGCGAGAGCCGCTGCCCGGTGCAGGACCGGGCATCTGACCTTCGCCAAGGGCGACGCGTACGGCAAGGGCCCGTACTCGAACATTCCCGTGCGACTGACCAACTCCGGCCCCGCCCCCTGCTCCCTGCACGGCTTCCCGGGCGTGGACCTGGCCGGCAAGGACGGACACGTCCGTGCCCGGCGAAGCGTCGAGGCCCCGCACACCGTCGTCCTCCCCCCGGGCCGGAGCGCGACCTTCGTGCTGGTCGTGCCGCAGAACTACGGTGGCGGCAGCGGAGTGACCTTCACCCGCGCGGTGATCATCCTGCCCGGTGAGATCCACCCGCACATCCTGCGACTCAGGGTGAACCTGCCCGCCAAGGGCGACGGCCCCGACGACCACACCGTGACCGTCGGCCCCGTCACCCGATAGGGCCTGTTCCGCCATCAGCCTGCAAGCCGCACGTCCTGACGGCGATCAGTCGGCCGGTTCATGAACGACGTGACAGGCAGTGCCCGTTCGACGATCCGTACGTCGCCGAGGCGGCCGTGCAGGATCTGGTCGATCTTCCCGGCGTACTCGTAGCCGCCGAGCAGCCACGGCAGTCCGACGGAGGTGATCCCGACCGCGGCGGCCTTCGGGTTGCGGACGACCGGGCAGCCCTCGACGTACAGCGTGGTGTGCCGGCCGTCGTTGACGACCGCGAGGTGCCACCAGGTCTCCAGCGGGGTCTCCTGGCCCCAGTTGGTGGCGATGCCCTCCTGGTTCAGCGGGCGCATCGCCCACTGCGGCTCGCGGTCGTCGGACAACGAGAGGGTGGCCAGCGGCTCGTCGGGGTCGTCGGCGGTCTTCCCTGCCGCGCCGCCCGTGCCCGTACGGCTGACGATGCCCGACCAGGCGTTGTGGTCGGGGTCCCAGTCGGCTGGCAGCCGGTAGAAGGCCTCGATGGTGTAGCCGTCTTCGAAGGTGGCCGAGTTGAGCGGAGCTCCGTCCACCGTGCGCAGGTACGCGCCCTTCAGTGGCGACTTGAAGCCCTGGAGCTCCAGGCTGCCGTGGCCCGGTTGGTCGGGGTGGTGGTCCGGCGACCAGCCGAGCGAGTCGCCGCCCACCGAGACCACGGTGAGGTCGTTGCCGCGGCCGGACAGGTCGCGGACGGTGCCGGAGACGGGCGACTCGAAGCGCCAGTAGGCGACCGTGCCCGGTATCAGCATCTGCGACACGGGCCGCGCGGGGCGGGCCGGGACGGCGTCGAAGCCGGAGAAGCGCTCCGCGAAGTCGATCTCCACCGAGAACCGGTCGGCGTCACCGCTCAGCTCGATCTCCTGCCGCTCCAGCTCGTTGAGGCCCTTCGCGGCCCGCCCGAGGATCCACGGGGAGACCGTCTCCACGTCGATGACGTTCCGGTCGAGGTCGAAGTGGTACAGGCGGATCATCGCCGCCCCACCGAAGTAGCGGTTCTGGTAGTTCGTCAGGTGCAGATGCACCTCGTTGCCCGCCGCGTTCTTGCGGGTGGCGCGGCCCGCGGGCCAGTAGTGGCCGTTCAGGGTCAGGAAGATCTGGTCGTGGTCCTCGATCAGCCGGTCCCACAACTGCCCACCGTACGCCGACAACTGGTCGTCCTCGACGACCAGTTCGTGCGTGGTGAGGATGACCGGCGTCCTCGGGTGCCGGGCGAGCACGTCCTTCACCCAGGCGTACCCCTTCGCCGACAGCCGCCAGTCCAGCGCCAGCACCAGCCACTCGCGTCCGGCCGCCCGGAACAGGTGGTAGGTGTTGTAGCCGTCCGGGGAGGCGCCCCCGAACGTCGACTTGCTCCTGAAGCGCTGCGGGCCGAACGCGTCCAGGTACGGCGTCGAGCCGCGCTGGTCGTCCGTCGACGACTTGATGTCGTGGTTGCCGGCCAGGACGCTGTAGCCGACGCCCCGCCGGTCGAGAAGCTCGAACGCCTCGCTGATGGCGGCGAACTCCTCCTCGGCGCCGTTCTGGGTGAGGTCGCCGAGGTGGGACAGGAAGACGATGTTCTCGTCCTTGCCGTGTTCCAGCAGATAGCGCAGGGACGCCTCGACGGGTGCGGGGTCGATGCTCGGCCCGTCGAAGAGGTACTGGGTGTCGGGCATCACCACGAGGGTGAAGCGCCGGCTCTCGGCGTCGGGCCGCCGGCTGCTCCTCTCGGCCGCCTCGGCGACGGCCGGAAGCGCGACCGCGGCCGTGGCGGCGGCGCCCAGCAGCGCGGTGGCTCTGAGAAAGCCGCGTCTTCCGGCACCGGCCTGCGCGGCCTCGCCCTGATGGTGGTCATGCGACGTACACACGCGTGCTCCGTGACAGGTGACGTGACAGGAAAGGCGGGGGGTCAAAGAATTCGCAGGGTCCAGCTCCAGCGGTGGACGCCCGGTGGGATGCGGTACTCGGGGAAGGTGTCGGGGCCGCACGACGCCGTGCCCAGCCCCCGGTGCGCCGCGTCGATGTGCACCACGCACCCGGGACGCGGCGCCAGCTCGTCGTGGTGCGTGGCGGCCGTCAGGTCCTCGGCGCGATGCCGGGTGACGGAGACCTGTCGCGGCTCGTCCAGCACGACCGCGAGGCCGGTCGCGTCCGGCGCCGACAGCGTGAACCGGCGTACGCCGTGCCGGCCGCCGCTCTCCTGCGGACGCAGATAAGGGGTGAACAGGTCGTCGACACGGACGGAGTGATGGCCGACCGGCGCGCCCGCGCTGCGGTCGGGGTACGACTCCCAGGGCCCCTGCCCGAACCACTCCAGCAGATTCAGACCCGGCGTCGTCTCGAACACCGACCCCACCCGCGCCACGTCGTCGAACTCCTCGGGCAGCTCGGCCTCTTCGTCGACCCGGACGCCGCCCTCGACCGGCGTGAACACCTGCCGGTGCCGCACCACTGCGACGGTGCCGGCGTACTCGGCGTCCACGGTCACCCGGCCGCCGTCCTGCCGCACCGATACGACCTTGCGGACCAGCGAGTCGAGCCCCCAGGTCCGCCAGCGCAGCGCCATGCCGCCCAGCTCGTCGTTGTCGGTGGGCGCCCGCCACAGCGACAGCGCCGGGGCGGCCGTCAGCAGGGGATGGACCAGCAGGCCCTCGCCGTCGACCTCCACGAGCCGGTCCACGGCGGCGTCCCCGGCCACGTCGGGCCCCCGCAGCCGGACCTGCGGCACACACCTCGGTGCCGCGCGGCGCCCACGGCTGGTCCTCGGCCACGGTCACCCGCAGCGTCAGCCAGGCCTCGCCGCCGTCGCGGGGCACCTCGAGGGGCAGGGGTACGGCCGCCGTCTCGCCGGGCCGCAGCGCGGGCAGTTCGGCGGGAGCGGTCAGCGTGCGGCCGTCGGCCAGGGACAGATGCCACTCGCCGGCCAGCCAGTCCAGGTCCCGGAAGTGCTGGTGGTTGCCGAGGACGATGCCCTCGTGCTTGAAGCACTCGATGCGCACCGGCGCCGCGATCTCCCGGTGCTCGTACAGAGCGGGCTTCGGGGTGCGGTCCGGGAAGACGACACCGTCCGCGATGAACGCGCCGTCGTGGATGGTCTCGCCGAAGTCGCCGCCGTACGCCCAGCGATGGCCGGGCGCGGCGACGCCGCCCGCGTACAGCCCGGCGCCCGCGCGCCCGGCGGGTCTGCCGTCGCTCATGCGTTGCAGAATCCCGTGGTCCCAGAACTCCCAGATGAACCCGCCCTGAAGACCCGGCGTGGACTCGATGGCCGCCCAATGGTCCGCCAGCGTGCCGTTGCTGTTGCCCATGGCGTGCGAGTACTCGCACTGGATCAGGGGCCGGGTCTGCCGGCCGGACAGGGCGTGGGCCACGCAGTCCTCGAGCGGCGCGTACATGGGACAGGCGATGTCGGAGGCGTCGTCGGTCGCCGCCCAGTCGAGCTTGGCGGCGCCCTCGTACTGGATCGGCCGGGTCGGATCGTGCCGCCGCGCCCAGCCGGCCGCCGCGTCGTGGTTCGCGCCGTAGTCGGACTCGTTGCCCAGCGACCAGATGATGATCGACGGGTGGTTCTTGTCGCGCAGCACCATCCGCGAGACCCGGTCCACGAAGGCGTTGAGATAGCGCGGGTCGTCGGCGATCTCGTGGGCGTGGTCGTGGGACTCGATGTCGGCCTCGTCGACGACGTAGAAGCCGAGCTCGTCGGTGAGGTCGTACAGGGTGGGATCGTTCGGGTAGTGGGAGGTGCGGATCGCGTTGAAGCCGAACCGCTTCAGCAGCACCAGGTCCGCGCGCATGTCGTCGTACGACACCGTGCGGCCGGTCAGCGGATGGAAGTCGTGCCGGTTCACGCCCCGGATGAACACGCGCTCGCCGTTGACCAGCAGGTCCCGGCCGACGATCTCGACGTCGCGGAAGCCGACGCGGTGCCGCGAGGTGTCGGCGACCGTTCCGTCGGCGCGGTGCAGGCGGACGGTGAGGTCGTACAGCTCCGGCGTCTCGGCGCTCCAGGTCCGCACGCCGGGGACGGTGGTGTGGATGCGGGCCTCGCCGAGGAAGTCGGAGACGCGGTCGTCCTCGGCGTTGAGGCGGTCGAACTCCGTGTCCTGCGCGAGGAGGCGGCCCTCCAGCTCGCCGCTGACGTACCACCCTTCGGGCAGCGCCCCGCGCGCGTCGCGCACCCGGCAGTCGATGCGCAGCTCGCCGTCCTGCCGCGCCCGCACGGTCACGTCGTCGAGGTGCAGGGGGTCCGTGGCGTACAGCAGTACCGACCGCGTGACGCCCCCGTGCCACCACTGGTCCTGGTCCTCGATGTGCGAGGCGTCGGACCACTTGACGACGGTCAGGCGCACGGTGGCGCGCTCCCCGGGCCGTACGACCCCGCTCAGGTCGAACTCGGCGGCCAGGTGGGAGTCCTTGGAGATGCCGACGGGCCGTCCGTCCACGTGCACCAGCAGCACGCTCTCGGCGGCCCCGACCTGGAGCACGATCCGCCGCCCGGCCCACTCGGCGGGCACGTCCACCTCACGCTCGTACACGCCCGTGGGGTTGGCGTCCGGGGAGCCGGGCGGGAAGTCGGGGAACGGCATGCGCACGTTGGTGTACTGCGGCAGGTCGTCCGTGCCCTGCAGGGTCCAGGCGCCGGGGACGTGGGCCGAGGACCAGGGACCGCCGACCGGCGCGTCCGGAGTGGGCAGCAACTGGAAGCGCCAGTCGCCGTCCAGGGGGAGTGCTCCGGAGCGCCGGTCGACGGCGTTCATGGGCAGGCGTCCCCAGGAGGTCAGTTCGGGGGCCTGCCAGGGGCGCAGGGCGGAGAGTGCGTCGGTCATGACCATTCCGAAGTCGGTGGTGACGTGAGTGACGTGGAGCCGGGCAGGACACGGCCCTGCAGGCCCCAGGCGGGGTCGACGGGGATGCCGAGCCGGTCCAGGACGGTGGGCGCGATGTCGATGAGGCGGGGCGTGGCGAGCCGGGTGCCGCCGGGCACGCCGGGCTCGGCGAGGACTACGAAGACCTCTCGCTCGGCACGCGTGTCGCCTCCGTGGCCACCGGTGTCGAGGTGTCCGTGGTCGGTGGTGACCAGCACGGTCCAGTGCTCGTCCGCACGGGCGGGGTCGGAGCGCCGGGCGTCGACGGCCTCCAGCAGCCGCCCGAGGTGGGTGTCCTGCGTGAGGAGGGCGCGGTCGTAGGCGGGGCCGAGGGGGCCTGTGTCGTGGCCGGCCTCGTCGGTGGCACCGAAGTACACGAACACGACGTCCGGGTCGTCCTCGGTGAGCCAGCGCGCGGCGGTGCGGGCGACGAGGCGGTCGGCGGTGTCGTAACCGTCGGACTCGCCGTCGTGGTGCACCCGCCGGCCGATGGCGGGGCCGAGGGTGCCGCGGTGGACCAGTTCCGGCCAGGACACCGCGGCCGCGGTGCGCAGACCGGGCCGGGCGGTGACCGCGCGGCTGAGGAAGTCGGGGTAGCGGGCGTAGTCGGCGCCGGCGAAGTCGTTGCCCCGCACCCCGTGGCGGTCGGGCCACACCCCGGTCAGCACGCTCGACCAGCCGGGCCCGGAGTCGGTGTAGGCCATGCTGGTCGTCGGCCCGTTCTCGGCCTGACCGTCCACCTCGCCGTAGGGCAGCAGGCTGTTGCCGAAGGCGCCTGCTGCCATGAGGCCGTGCAGCACGGGTGCCGTGGACGGCGGGCGGACCGAGACGGGGGCTCCCCCGGCCGGGGGCCGGGGGAGGGGCAGCCGGTCGAAGCGCACCCCGTCCATGCCCACCACGAGCACCTTCCCGCGCCCCGGCCGCCCTCCGCCGACGTCGTACGTCACTGGTCACCTCTTCCTCGCGACACCGGTTCAGCTGCCCTGTACCGCTCCTTCGGTGGCGCCCGCTATGAACCCGCGGGCGAAGATGCTGAAGACCACGACCAGCGGGAGGGCCGCCATGAGCACACCGGCCATGACCATGCTGTAGTCGGTGGTGTGGCCGACGTTGAGCTGGGCGAGCTCCACCTGGAGCGTCACATGGTCGGGGTTGGTGAGCACGACGAGCGGCCAGATGTAGTCGTTCCAGCAGTTGACGAAGGCGTAGATGGCGAGGAAGGACAGCGCGGGCCTGATCATCGGCAGCGCGATGTTCCAGTACTGACGGAAGAACCCGGCGCCGTCGATGCGCGCGGCGTCGAGGAGTTCGTCGGGCACCCCGTTCTGGATGTACTGGTGCAGCCAGAAGATGCCGAAGGCGTTGGCGAGGGAGGGCAGCGCCAGCGCCTTGAGCATGCCGACCCAGCCGATCTTCGACATGAGGATGAACTGGGGCAGGATGGCCAGTTGGAGCGGCAGCATCATGAACAACAGCAGAGTGCCGAAGAGCACCTTGCGTCCGGGGAAGTCGAACTTGGCGAAGGTGAAGGCCGCCAGGGAGTCGATGAACAGCACCAGGGCGGTGGTGACGCACGCGACCATCACCGTGTTGAGCATCGACCCGAAGAAGTCGATGGTGTTCAGCACATGCCGGATGTTCTCCAGCAGGTGGGTGCCGAACGTCAGCTTCGGCGGGCTCTTGTAGATCTCCTGGGTGGTGTTGGTCGCCATGACGATCGTCCACGCGAAGGGGAAGACCGAGATCAGGACGGCCAGCATGAGGATGATGTGCGCGGTCAGGCCCTTGGGGCGGCGCAGCCGCCGCGCGCGCGTGGCCGGCCGCGTCGTGTCCGCTGTCGTCATGACTTCCTCCCTCCTCGGGTGATGCGCCAGTTGATGGCGACCAGCACGAGGATCAGTACGAAGAAGGCCCACACGATGGCCGCGCCGTAGCCGTAGTCGTTGTTCAGGAAGGCCGACTGGTAGAAGTACAGCAACGTGGTCAGACCGGCCTGGCCCGGGCCGCCGAGGTTCGCGTTGGCGGCGTTGTTGGCGAACAGGACCTGGGGTTCGCTGAAGCTCTGCAGGCCGTTGATGGTCGAGATGATGACGGTGAACAGGATGATGGGCCGCATGATCGGGACGGTGATCTGGAAGAAGGTGCGGACGGGCCCGGCACCGTCCATCTTCGCGGCCTCGTAGATCGACGTCGGGATCGCCTGGAGACCGGCCAGATAGATGATCATGTTGTAGCCGGTCCACATCCAGGTCATCAGCAGCGCGATGACCACTTTGATCAGCCACGGGTTGCTCAGCCACGGGACGGGCGAGATGCCGACCGTGCCCAGGATCGCGTTGACCAGACCGAAGTTGTTGCTGAACACCGCGCCGAAGAAGATCGCCACCGCGACGATCGAGGTGACGTTCGGGACGTACAGGGCGATGCGGTAGAAGCCCTTGAAGCGGCGCACCGAGTGCAGCAGTGTCGCCAGCACCAGGGCGCCGAAGAGCGTGGGAACGGTGGACAGGACCCAGATCACCAGCGTGTTGCGGATCGACAGCCAGAAGACCGGGTCCGACCAGAGGAACCGGAACTGCTGCAGGCCCACGAACTGCATGGTGCCCATGCCGTCCCAGCGCTGGAAGGCCAGATACAGCGAGTAGAAGACGGGGAAGAAGGAGAAGGCGATGAAGATCAGGTAGAAGGGCGAGATCGCCAGGTACTGCCGCCAGTACGACAACAGCCCGCCCCGCCTGGGCCGAGCGGCGCCCGCGGGCGTGGCGCGCCGCGGGCGGAACCGGGCCGGGCCCGGCCCGCCACGGTGCTCGGGCACCGTGGCGGGGCCGGTGACCGGAGGTGACGCCACCTCAGTTCACCCCCTGTCGCCGGGCGATCTGCTTGGCCTGGCTGACCGCGTCCTTCCAGGCGTCGTCGGGCTTCTTGCCCTTGGCCTCGATGTTGGTCAGTTCCGTCATGTAGGGGGCCATGACGGCGGCGTCGGCGGGCGCCTCGTAGCTGTCCGGTATGGCCTTGGCGGCCGGGCCGAAGACCTCGATGATCTTCTGCCCGCCGAAGAAGGCGTCGGGGCCCGTCATGGCCGGCATGGCGTACGCGGCCGGGGCGGCGGGGAAGATGGCGGCGTCGGTGAAGCCGCGGGCGTCGTTGGCCGGGCTGAGGATCCAGCTGATGATCTTGAATGCCTCTTCGGGGTTGCGGCACTGCTTGGGCAGGGCCAGGTAGGAGCCGCCCTGGTTGGCCGGTCCACCGGGCATGGCGCAGACCCGCCACTTGCCCTTGGTGCCCGGGGCGGCCTGCTCGATGTCCAGCGCGTGCCAGGCCGCGCCGAGTTCGGTGGTCAGGCTCTTGCCGATGGCGGCGTTCCAGGTGTTGTCGTTGATCCTGGCGTCGAGGCCGAGGGTGTAGGGGCGCACCGCCGTCGTCCACGCGGTGCGGATGTGGTCCTGGTCGCCGATGAAGTGGTTGTTCTTGTCGATGAACCGCTGGGTGCCCTGGCCGACGGTCATGGTGAACACCGAGCTGATGTTGTTGACCAGGTAGGTGCCGGGGACCTTCTTCTTCAGCTCGGTGCCGAGCGCGAAGTAGTCCTCCCACGTCTTGGCCTGGGCGGCGACCTTGTCGGGGTCGGTGGGCAGCCCGGCCTTGGCGAACAGGTCCGCGCGGTAGAAGAGCGCGGTGGGACCGATGTCGATCGGGAAGCCGACCTGCTTGCCGTCGGTGGTCTGGGCGAGCTTGGTCTTCCAGTCCAGGTACTGGGACGAGATCTTCTTGAAGCCCAGGTCGTTGAGGTCGAGGAAGCGGCCGGCGTTGGGCAGGAAGGACGCCATGTCCTCGCCCTTGATGCCGGTGATGTCGGGCACGGAGGTGCCCGCGGCGAGGGTGGTGGTGAGCTTCTGCTTGAAGTCGCCGCCGATGGACGAGACGGTCAGCTTGGCCTCGCTGCTGAAGTGCGTCCTGGCCTCCGCGACCACCTTGTCGCTGAGTGCGCCGCCCCAGTACCACAAGGTGAGGTTCTTGCCGTTCTTGGTGCCGCTCGATCCTGAGCCGCTGCCGCATGCGACGGTCAGGCCGGACGCGGCCGCGGTGAGCGCGGCGGCCTGGAGGAAGCCTCTACGAGAAAGGTCCACGGGTCACTCCTGTTGTTCCTGTTCGTGGTGCTGAGGGGCGTGATGAGAGTCAGTGCTGCCGTGCGGAGGCCCGTGGGCCGACGGGCGTGCGAGGGATCGGCGGGGTGACGGGGGCGTGGCGTACGGGTGGGCCGACGTCCGCCGGGAGGCGGTCCGCCAGGAAGCCGTACGCCTGCTTGAGGCCGGGGTCGGTCAGGGAGCGCCACCAGCGGTCGACGCCGTACCAGCCGGGGGCGGCGAGGGCCCCGCCGTGGTGCTGTACGGACAGGCCGGCGGCGAGCACGGCGAACCGCAGCCGTTCCTGAAGCGGCCAGCCGCCGAGCGAGGCGGCGACGAAGCTCGCGCCGAACACGTCGCCGGCGCCCGTCGCGTCCAGTACGTCGACGTCGAGGGCGGGGGCCTCAGCGTACTCGCCCGTCGTCTGGTCGACGGCTATGGCGCCGTCGCCGCCCCGCGTGACCACGACGACCGGCACCAGCTCGGAGAGCCTGCCGAGTGCCGCGACCGCGCTGCCGGTGCGGGTATAGGCCATCGCCTCGGTCTCGTTGGGGAGGAAGGCGTGGCACAGGGCGAGCTGGTCGAGGAGGTCCCGGGACCACTGCTGGGTGGGGTCCCAGCCGACGTCGGCGTAGATCTGGGTGCCGTTCGCGGCGGCCTTGGCGAGCCAGGCTCGGGGCTCGGCCTCGAGGTGCACCAGGGCGGTGCGCGCCTCGGGCACCTCACCCATCAGCTCGTCCTGCGAGTACGGGGGCTCCTGGCCGTGCGTGACCAGGGCCCGGTCGGCGACGGGGGTCCCCCCTGGTCGAGCGGAGTCGAGAGCTTGGGGGAGCGCGAGCGAGACGGTGACGGGGGTGGGCCAGCCGTTCGCGGTGCGGGAGAGCGAGAGGTCGACGTGTTCCTGGTCGCCGATGACCTCCCGGCAGTACGCGCCGTAGAAGTCGTCGCCGAAGACCGTGGCCAGGGAGGTCCGCAGGCCGAAACGGGCGGCGGCCACGGCGAGGTTCGCGATGCCGCCCGGGCCGCAGCCCATGCCCGCCGTCCAGATCTCCTCGCCCGGCGTCGGTGCTTTGCCCAGGCCAGTGAGAACGAGGTCGTAGAAGAGCAGCCCGGTCAACAGCACCTCGGGCCGGTCGACGTCCACGCGTGGGTCCTCTCGTCAGAACTGCTCAAACTCGGTGCACGGAATCGTGCGCTCATCGACGAGATTGGTCAATACTCAAGCAGAAGTGAGCATAGAAATGATTGAAGATGACGAGTAGTGTTCGCGGCGTGCTGGCAGAACGACGACACCAACTCATCCTGCGGGTCCTGCGCTCCGGCGGGCCCGCGTCAGTGACCGATCTCTCCGAGCAGCTCGGTGTGAGCCCGGCCACCATCCGGCGCGACCTCGTCAAGCTGGAGGAGGACGGCCTGCTCACGCGGGTGCACGGCGGCGCGGTCGTCGAGGAGGGCGACCAGCCCTTCGCCGAGGTCGCTGAGGTGCGCGTGTCCGAGAAGGACGCGATAGCCGCGCACGCCGCCGAGATGATCACGGACGGGCAGTCGGTACTGCTCGACATCGGCACCACCGCCTACCGCCTGGCCCGCCAGCTGCACGGCCGCCGGCTCACCGTGATCACCAGCAACCTCGTCGTCTACGAGGAGCTCGCCGACGACGAGGGCATCGAACTGGTGCTGCTCGGCGGCATGGTCCGCCGCGAGTACCGCTCCCTGGTCGGCTTCCTCACCGAGGACAACCTGCGCCAGCTCCACGCGGACTGGCTCTTCCTCGGCACCAGCGGGGTCCGGCCCGGCGGGCAGGTGATGGACACGACGGTCGTCGAGGTGCCGGTCAAGCGCGCCATGATCAAGGCGAGCGACAAGGTCGTGCTGCTCGCCGACTCGGCCAAGTTCCCGGGCACGGGTATGGCGAAGGTCTGCGGTCCCGAGGACCTGGACGTGGTGGTGTCGGACGCGCCGGTGAACGCGGCGACCCGCTCCTCGCTGGACGAGGCGGGCGTCGAGGTGATCGTGGCAGGAAAGGTGCAAGCGTGAAGCTGACGATTCTGGGCGGTGGCGGCTTCCGCGTCCCGCTCGTGTACGGGGCGCTCCTGACGGACCGCGCCGAGGGCCGCGTCACCCGGGTCGTGCTGCACGACCTGGACGCGGGCCGGCTCTCGGCCGTGACCCGGGTCCTGGCCGAGCAGGCCGCGGGGGTGCCCGGCGCGCCCGAGGTGACCGCCACGACCGATCTCGACGAGGCCCTGCGCGGTGCCGACTTCGTCTTCTCCGCGATCCGCGTCGGCGGCCTCGAGGGCAGGGCGAACGACGAGCGCGTCGCCCTCGCGGAGGGCGTCCTCGGTCAGGAGACGGTCGGCGCCGGGGGCATCGCCTACGGGCTGCGCACGGTCCCGGTCGCCGTCGACATCGCCCGGCGGGTGGCCCGGCTCGCCCCCGACGCCTGGGTCATCAACTTCACCAACCCGGCGGGCCTCGTCACGGAGGCCATGTCCCGCCACCTCGGCGACCGCGTCATCGGCATCTGCGACTCACCGGTCGGCCTCGGCCGCCGTATCGCCCGTGTGCTCGGCGCGAACCCGAAGGAGGCGTGGATCGACTACGTCGGCCTCAACCACCTCGGCTGGGTCCGCGGCCTGCGCATCGCCGGCCGGGACGAGCTCCCGCGCCTGCTCGCCGACCGCGACCTGCTCGGCTCCTTCGAGGAGGGCAAGCTCTTCGGGACGGAGTGGCTGCAGTCGCTGGGCGCGATTCCCAACGAGTATCTGCACTACTACTACTTCAACCGTGAGGCCGTCCGCGCCTACCAGCACGCCGAGAAGACCCGCGGCGCCTTCCTGCGCGACCAGCAGGCGCAGTTCTACGAACAGGTCGCGCGGCCGGACGCCTCCGCCCTTCAGGCCTGGGAGCGCACCCGCGCCGAGCGGGAGGCGACCTACATGGCCGAGAACCGCGAGACCGCGGGCGCCGGCGAGCGCGAGGCCGACGACCTGTCCGGCGGCTACGAGAAGGTCGCCCTCGCCCTGATGCGGGCCATCGCGCGGGACGAGCGCACGACCCTGATCCTCAACGTCCGCAACCGAGGAACCCTGTCCGTCCTCGACACCGAGGCCGTGATCGAGGTCCCGTGCCTGGTCGACGCGAACGGTGCGCACCCGGTCGCGGTCGACCCGCTGCCGGGCCACGCCACCGGACTGGTCTGCGCGGTCAAGGCGGTGGAGCGCGAGGTGCTCGCCGCCGCCGAGTCCGGCGACCGCGCGACGGCCGTGAAGGCGTTCGCCCTCCATCCGCTGGTCGACTCCGTGAACGTGGCCCGCAGGCTGGTCGAGGGCTACACGGCCGTCCACCCCGGGCTGGCGTACCTTAGGTGAACACCTCTCAGTAAGCGCTTTCCCCTCTCGCCTCCCGCTCTCCCTGGAGACACCGAATGCACGACGAACGCCGCCGGATCGAGGAACGTGTCCAGCGCCTCCACGACCAGCGCATCAAGACCGCGATCTACGCCGCCACGGTTCCCTTCGAGGTGGAGGCCTGGCAGGCCCCGGGGGAGCCGGTCCCGTTCGCCGAGGCCGCCGCCGCGCCGTACGCGCCCTTCGCGATGGGCACCCCGTGGGGTCCGCCCTGGGGCACCACCTGGTTCCGCATGAGCGGGCAGGTTCCCTCGGAGTGGGCCGGCCGACGCGTCGAGGCCGTGATCGACCTCGGCTTCGTGGGCGACTGGCCCGGCAACCAGGCCGAGGCCCTGGTGCACCTGACCGACGGCCGGCCGCTGAAGGCCGTCAACCCGCTCAACCAGTACGTGCCGATCGCCCACCCGGCCGTCGGCGGCGAGGAGATCCACTACCTCGTCGAGGCCGCCTCCAACCCGGACATCCTCGCGAACGACTTCGCGGCCCCCACCCCGCTCGGCGACGTGCTCACAGCCGGGGA
The DNA here is from genome assembly GCF_025642135.1 of Streptomyces cynarae. Lineage (NCBI taxonomy): Bacteria > Bacillati > Actinomycetota > Actinomycetes > Kitasatosporales > Streptomycetaceae > Streptomyces > Streptomyces cynarae. The sequence continues at coordinate 7,489,245 of NZ_CP106793.1, forward strand.
CAAGCCGCTCTACACCTTCCGGCGCGCCGACATCGCCATCCTGGACGAGGACGTATGGCACCTCGACCTCGACATCCAGGTGCTGCGCGAGCTGATGCTGGAGCTCGGCGAGCACGACCCGCGCCGGCACGAGATCATGCACGCCCTCGACCGGGCGATGGACCTGCTCGACCTCGACGACATCTCCGGCTCGGCCGCCTCCGTGCGCGAGGCGCTGAAGCCCGTCCTCGCCAAGCCGGCGCACGCGAGCGCGCACATCGTCTCCGGCGTCGGGCACGCGCACATCGACTCCGCCTGGCTGTGGCCGATCCGGGAGACCAAGCGCAAGACCTCCCGCACCTTCTCCAACGTCACGTCCCTGGCCGACGAGTACGAGGAGTTCGTCTTCGCCTGCTCGCAGGCCCAGCAGTACGAGTGGGTGCGCGACAACTACCCGCACGTGTGGGCCCGTATCCAGGAGTCGGTGAAGAAGGGCCAGTGGGCCCCGGTCGGCGGCATGTGGGTGGAGGCCGACGGCAACCTGCCCGGCGGCGAGGCCATCGCCCGCCAGCTCATCCACGGCAAGCGGTTCTTCATCGAGCACTTCGGCATCGAGACCAAGGGCGTGTGGCTGCCCGACTCCTTCGGCTACACCGCGGCCTACCCGCAGCTCGCCAAGCTCGCCGGCAACGAGTGGTTCCTCACCCAGAAGATCTCGTGGAACCAGACCAACAAGTTCCCCCACCACACCTTCTGGTGGGAGGGCATCGACGGCACCCGCATCTTCACCCACTTCCCGCCGGTCGACACCTACAACGCCCGCTTCAGCGGCGAGGAGATGGCCCGGGCGGTGCGCAACTACCAGGAGAAGGGCGGCGCGACGCGCTCGCTGGCCCCCTTCGGCTGGGGTGACGGCGGTGGCGGCCCCACCCGCGAGATCATGGAACGGGCGCGGCGGCTGAAGAACCTGGAGGGCTCCGCCAGGGTCGAGGTCGAACACCCCGACGCGTTCTTCGCCAAGGCCCGCGAGGAGTACCCGGACGCCCCGGTGTGGGTGGGCGAGCTGTACCTGGAGCTGCACAGGGCCACCTACACCTCCCAGGCCCGCACCAAGCAGGGCAACCGGCGCAGCGAACACCGGCTGCGCGAGGCGGAGCTGTGGGCGACGACGGCCGCGCTGCACGCGCCGGGGTACGCGTACCCGTACGCGAAGCTGGACCGGCTGTGGAAGACGGTCCTGCTGCACCAGTTCCACGACATCCTGCCGGGCTCGTCGATCGCCTGGGTGCACCGCGAGGCCGAGGCCGAGTACGCCCGCGTCGCCCAGGAGCTGGAAGAGCTGACGGCGGAGGCGGTGGCCGCGCTGGGCGCCGGCGGCACCCGTGCCTTCAACACCAGCCCCTTCGACCGCGCCGAGGTCGTCCGCACGGCCCCGGGCGTCCCGGCCTACGCCGAGGTGCCGGCGAACGGCAGCGCCCCCGTCGCGGTAGCCGACCCGCCGCAGCCGGTCACGGTGAGCGGTCGCGTGCTCGACAACGGCCTTGTGCGCGTCGAGGTCGCGGAGGACGGCACGCTGGCCTCCGTACGCGACCTGCGGGCCGGTGGCCGTGAGGTCCTCGCCGACAAGGGCAATCTGCTGCGCCTGCACACCGACCTCCCGAACTACTGGGACGCCTGGGACGTCGACAAGCACTACAAGAACCGCTACACGGATCTGCTGGACGCCGACTCCGTGGCGGTCGTCGAGGAGGACCCGCTGCTCGGCGCGATCCGGGTGGAGCGGAGCTTCGGCAAGGGCTCGAAGATCACGCAGACGATCACGCTCCGCGCCGGCAGCCCCCGTATCGACTTCGAGACGGACATCGACTGGCACGAGGCGGAGAAGTTCCTCAAGGCGGGCTTCCCGGTCGACATCCGCGCCCCGCACTCCTCCGCGGAGATCCAGTTCGGGCACGTCCAGCGGCCCACCCACACCAACACCAGCTGGGAGGCGGCCCGGTTCGAGGTCTCCGGCCACCGCTGGGTGCACATCGCCGAGCCCGGCTACGGCGTCGCGGTCATCAACGACTCGACCTACGGCCACGACGTCTCCCGCACGGTCCGCGAGGACGGCGGTACGACCACCACGGTCCGCCTCAGCCTGGTCCGCGCCCCGCGCGTCCCGGACCCCGGCGCCGACCAGGGCCGCCACCGCTTCACGTACTCCCTGCTCCCCGGTGCGACCATCGATGACGCGGTCGCCGAGGGCTACGCCCTCAACCTCCCGCTCCGGGTGGCCGAGGCGGCGGGCGCGCCGGAGCCGGTCGTCTCCGTGGACGGCGGGGGCGTGACCGTGGAGGCGGTGAAGCTCGCCGACGACGAGTCCGGTGACGTCGTCGTACGGCTCTACGAGTCCCGGGGCGGCCGCGCCGAGGGCGTGCTCCGCACCGGCTTCCCGCTCGCCGGCGCCCAGGTGACGGACCTGCTGGAGCGCCCGCTGGAGGACGCGGAGATCGTCGGCGGCGGTGTCCCCGTCGCTCTGCGGCCCTTCCAGATCCTGACGCTCCGTCTGCGGAGGGGCTGACGCGTGGCCATGCAACCCTGGTTCACCGACGCCAAGTTGGGGATCTTCGTGCACTGGGGCATCTATGCCGTCGACGGCGTCCAGGAGTCCTGGTCGTTCTACGACGACATCGTGCCGCACGACCAGTACATGTCCCAGCTGGAGCGTTTCACCGGCGCCGACTACGACCCGAAGGCGTGGGCGGACCTGTTCGCCCGCGCCGGCGCCAAGTACGCGGTGCTGACGAGCCGTCACCATGACGGAGTGGCCCTGTGGGACACGCGGTACGGCGACCTCAACCTCGGCAAGGACTACATCGGCCCGTACGCCGAGGCCCTGCGCGAGAAGGGCCTCAAGGTCGGCCTCTACTACTCCCACTCCGACTGGAACCACCCCGACTACGCCTCCACGCGCAAGCCGGGCCGCCCGCCGGAGCTGGAGGACAACCGCTACTCCGAGGTGGCGGCCGAGGACGAGGACCTTGAGGCCTGGGAGCGGTTCATCGCCTACCGGGACGGCCAGATCAAGGAGTTGGCCTCCCGCTACCGTCCCGACCTGATGTGGTTCGACGGCGAGTGGGACCGCAGCGAGGAGCAGTGGCGCATCCCCGAACTCGCCGCGCTCATCCGCAGTTACGTGCCCCACGTCGTCTTCAACGCCCGCATGCTCAGCGAGGGAGACTACGCCACCCCGGAGCAGGGCGCTCCCATCGTTCCGCCGGAGGGCCCCTGGGAGCTGTGCCTGACGATCAACGACTCGTGGGGCTACCAGCACCACGACCACAACCACAAGTCGTTGTCCCAGCTGATCCGCTACTTCACCGAGACCATTGGCTCAGGCGGCAACCTGCTCCTGGACGTCGGCCCGATGGAGGACGGCACCATCCCGCAGGCCCAGGTGGAGCGTCTGGAGGGCCTGGGGGAGTGGATCCGCAGGCATGCGGAGGCGGTGTACGGAACGGTGCGCGGCCTCCCGGCCGGTCACCACTACGGCCCCAGCACCCTCTCCGCCGACCGCCGCACCCTTTACCTGACCCTGTTCGACGTCCCGCGCGCCGAGATCGGCGTCCGGGGCCTGGCCACGCCGGTCCGCAAGGTCACCGTGCTCGGCACCGGCACGGAACTCGGCCACCGGGTCGTCGGCGGACTGCACGAGGCGGTCGGCGTGCTGTGGATCGACCCGCCGTCCGAGGCCGACCTGGACCCGTACGCCACCGTCCTCGCGGTCGAGTTGGACGGCGAGCTGGAGCTGTACCGGGGCTCGGGCCGCTTCTGAGGCGTCAGGGGGGGTGCCCGACGTGCCGGGCACCCCCCTTTCCCGTTGCCGGCTTCCTCGCTCAGCCGGTGAAGCCGGCCGTGATCGAGGTGAACTGCCAGTTGTTCTGACTGATGCCGGAGCAGTTGCTCACCACGCCCCCGCCCGGGCACGGTCGGTCCCGGTTGACCGACCAGAAGGCGAGGCGGGCGATGTGGTGCGAGTTGGCCCAGTCCTTGATCTGGGTCCAGATCGCCGGGGTCGTGTTCTCCTGCTGGTCGGACAGGCCGTTCATGCCGGATATGCCGATGTGGGAGTACGCGGTGGCGTCGTCCCAGCCAAAGGCCGACTTCAGCTTGGCCTTCAGGCCCTCGGCCGCGTTCACGGTGTTGCCGTACATGTCGGAGCCGCCGCCGAAGTCGAAAGGCATGATGGTGAAGACGTCTATGTTGGCGCCGAGCGACTGCGCCTGCTCTATGAGGCGGTTGCCGTAGTACGTCGGGCCGGTGGTGGACGTCCCGAAGGTGACGATGGTCTTCAGGCCGGGGTTGTTGGCCTTGACCGTCTTCAGGGCGGTGAGGATCTTCGCCTGGACGGCCTCGTTCTCGAACTCGTCGGTGTTCTCGATGTCCATGTCGATCGCCTTGAGCGAGTAGGCGTCGATCACCTTCTGCAGGGCCCCGGCGAGCGCGCTCGCCGAGGAGCAGTTGGCGCCGAGCTTGCTGCCCTGCCAGCCGCCGAACGACGGGACGATGTCACCGCCGGCGGAGCGGACGGCGTTGATGGCGCTCTGGTCGACACCGCCGGTCAGCGGCCTGCTGCCGTCCCAGGCGGGGTTGCAGCCGCCGGAGTCCAGCATGAACGCCATCGTGAACCACTTGATGCCCGTCGCGCTCATCACCGTCGTCGGGCTCGGTGGGTCACCCCAGCCCTCGTACAGGTAGGGCGCGGCCTGCTTGAAGCCGGTGCCGCCGCCGGTGCCCGCGTCCGTGGTGACGGTCACGGAGTTGGAGGCCGCGGAGGTGTTCCCGGCCGCGTCCCGCGCCTTCACGGTGAAGGCGTAGGAGGTGCTGGGCGACAGCCCGCTGACCGTGGCGGTCGTACCGGAGACACTGAGCACCTGACTGGAGCCGCTGTAGATGTCGTACGCCGTCACACCGACGTTGTCCGTCGAGGCGTTCCACTTCAGCGACACGCTCGACGACGACTTGCCCGTGGAGGTCAGTCCGCTGGGCGCGGTCGGCGCCTGCGTGTCCGAGCCGCCGCCTCCGCCGGGGCCGTCGAGGCTGATGTCGTCGGCGTAGTAGGAGCCCTGGGCGTACCAGCCGTGGACGTAGATGGTGGCACTGGTCTGCGAGGCACCCGTGGTGAAGGACACGGACAGCTGGCTGTAGGCCGACGGGGACGACGTCCACGTGGAGGCGCCGCCGTCGACGCCGAGGTAGACGTAGCTGCCCCGCACCCAGCCTTGAAGCGTGTACGTCGTGTTCGGCTTCACCGCCACGGTCTGGCTGCACTGGGCGTTGTCACTCGAACTCACCGCTCCCTGAAGGGCCTTGGACCCCCCGTGCACGGGCGAGGAGACGACCGAGCCGAGGTTTCCGGTGCAGGACCAGGGGGAGAGGGAGCCTGATTCGAAGCCGGGGTTGGTCAGAATGTTGGCCGCCTGGGCCGTGCCCGGAAGGGCGATGGCTCCACCGACCGCAAGGGCGGCGGAACCGAGCAGAGCAAGGAGTCGGCGTCTGGAACGCCTGAGTGGGTTGCGCACGCGATCTCCCTGGAGGATGTGGGGTGTTCGGGAGTGGCAGGGACATGCGAAACGATGCGCAACCAAGTTGGTATGGACCAATCCGCGTGTCAAGGAGAATGACGGAATTGGTCCATACCGGTGAGCGGAGAGACGCGGGTCGTGGCGCAGCCCGCCGGCTCGCCCATCGCGCCAAGGCCGCCGGACGTCCGAGCCCCGACTTCGTCCTGGACCACCTGGTCCTCATGGTCACGGCCGACGCGGGCGTCCAGGCCACATCGCCGGCAGCGCGGGCGGCGGCGTCCCGGCGCTTCGCCGCGCCGGTGATTCAGACTTTCCGGGGCTCCCGGACGCACTCGCCGCTCCCGCCGGCGGCACCGCAGGCATCCGCGGCACCGCTCGCGTACACGTGACGGCGTGACCGGGGGCGAAAGCCCCGCACCCGGCCGACGACCCCAGGGCCTGTTGCGAGAGCGACGCCTGCCGCGCGACGCCGGGCACGCTCCCCCAAGCTCTCTTCGAGCGGGGACCCCGCTCGCCGCACCGCCCGAGAGCCCGAGTACACCCAGTACGAGGGCTTCCGGGCGGCACTCCCCAAGCTCTTCGAGCGTGGGGCACCCCAGAGCACGCACCGGACGCCCGGGCGCCGCCCTTCGGGCGACGGCGCCACTTTCGCAAGAGACCTAGAGCGGCAGTGCCTCCGCCGCTGCTTCGACTGCCTCGACGGGGGCAGGAACCGCCGGCAGCAACGGCTCCGCCTGCTCGACCCGCTGCTGAGGCAGCGACACCGGTCGCAGGGGCCGCGGCCCCGACACCACCGTGTAGTCCTGGCCCAGGAACGGCGGCGTGATCTCCCCGGGATCCTCCCCGAGCGCCAACTGCACCGCAGCCCAAGGCGCGTTGACCCCGCACAGGGAGAGCTGGTGCAAGCCGCCGGCCGGGCGCGTGTTGACATCCATGAGCACGGGCTGCTCGCCGAACATCCGGAACTGGATGTTGGACAGGTAGTGCAGCCCGAACCCCTCCGCGATCCGCCGCGCCGGCTCCAGCCACTGCTCGTGCTGCGTGAAGCCGCGCCGACGGCCGTCCTTGGTGCGGCCGATGGCCAGCCGCACCCGGTTGTCCGGCCCGGTGAGGCAGTCCACCGACACCTCCGGCTGCTCCAGGCGCGGCATCACCAGCCAGTCGACCGGCTCTTCGGCCTGCTCCAGCGCATCCACGACCAGGTCCAGCGGCACATAGGGGCTGGGGAACCCGGTGAGGTGCGCGAGCGAGAACGGGGTGCGCGTGACGACCCGGAAGCCCACCCCGCCCGCACCGGACGCCGGCTTGAGGCACGCCTTGAACCCACCGGCCTCCAACTCCTCCACCGCGGCGACGAGTTGGTCCGCCGACCGCACCCGGAACCACGGCGGCACGGGCACACCGATCGCCTGCACGGCCTCGTACGCGATCACCTTGTCCTCGAAGACGGCCACGGCCTCCGGCGGCGGCGCCAGCAGCGCCGTACCCGCCGCCTCGAACTCGGCTCGGTGCGCCACGATCGCCGACTGGTGCAGGCGGGGCACGAAGACATCGATGCCACGCCGTTCGCACTGGTCGAGGGCGTACTCCACGTACGCGGCCGGGGACAGGCCCTCCGGCTCCAGATCGGCGGTGTCCGCGGCGGCCAGGACGGGCGAGTCGGGGTCACCGTGCGTGGCGTGGATCTCGACGGCCCGGTCGCTGGGATTTCTCCGCAGCTGATCCATGAAGAACACGTTCTCCGCGTACGTGCGGTTGAGCCAGACGCGTACGCGAGAGACCATGCAGGCCGCCTTTCACGGTTGTGCGGGCAGGGCGAAGCAGGCCGTGCCCGGCCAGGGGAGAGGGAGGTGCACCGAACCGCCGTACGCTTCTGCGGCGTCCGCGACGGATGTGCTGGGGCGATCATAGGGCCTTCCGGGCGCCACCACTGCTACGCGCGGGTTACGGATTTTCCGCGGCTCCCGATCAGGCGGCGAGGGGCCTGGCCCAGGACGGCCGAGCACCCGGTGCCCGCTGTTTCGGCCACGGCCGGGAACCTGCCGCGGGTCGCTCTTGTCCCTCCGCATCCCGATGTGGTCTTGTGGAGCCAATTCGGATCTCGAAAGGGGCGAGAGTGGAGTCGACGGACGGCCGTGGACGCCTGCTCGCCATCAGCGACCTGCACGTCGGATACGCCGAGAACCGCGCCCTCGTCGAGTGCATGCGGCCCACGTCGGACGAGGACTGGCTGCTGGTCGCCGGTGACGTGGCCGAGACCGTCGCCGACATCCGCTGGGCCCTGGAACTGCTCGCCGGCCGCTTCGGCAAGGTGGTCTGGGCTCCGGGCAACCACGAGCTGTGGACCCACCGGAAGGACACCGTCACCCTGCGCGGCGTCGAGCGGTACGAGCACCTGGTGGCCGTGTGCCGGGAGCTGGGCGTGACGACACCCGAGGACCCCTACCCGGTCTGGGAGGGCCCGGGCGGTCCGGCGGTCGTCGCCCCGCTGTTCCTCCTCTACGACTACTCGTTCCTGCCGAAGGGATGCACGACCAAGGAGCAGGGGCTCGACTACGCGCAGGGCACCGGGATCGTGTGCACCGACGAGCACCTGCTGCACCCCGACCCCTATCCCAGCCGCGAGGCGTGGTGCTGGGCCCGGGTGGCCGAGACCGAGCGCAGGCTGACGGAGATCCCCGGCGATCTCCCCGTGGTGCTGGTGAACCACTACCCGCTGGACCGGCATCCGACGGACATCCTGCGCTACCCCGAGTTCGCCATGTGGTGCGGTACCCGCCTCACCGCCGACTGGCACCGCCGCTTTCCGGTGGCGTGCATGGTCTACGGCCATCTGCACGTTCCGCGGACCACCCACCACGAGGGCGTCCGCTTCGAAGAGGTGTCCCTGGGCTACCCCCGTGAGTGGGGCCCGCGCCCGCAGCCGCCAGGGGAACTGCGGCGCATTCTGCCGATGGAGGACCAAGCAGGTGATCGAGGAGCTGCTTCCGGGGCCGGTCGCGGTCGTGGAGGCGCACGGCCGTGACGCGCTCGGCGACGGCGTCAGCCTCCACCCCGAGGAAGAAGCTGTCATAGCGCGGGCGGTGGACAAGCGGCGCCGGGAGTTCACCGCCGTACGGGCCTGCGCACGCCACGCCATGGAGAAGCTCGGAGTCCTGCCGCAGCCGGTCCTGCCCGGCGAGCACGGCGCACCGCGCTGGCCGGACGGGCTGATCGGCAGCATGACGCACTGTGTCGGCTACTGTGCCGCCGCGCTGGCCCGGGCGGGCGAACTCGCCTCGCTCGGCATCGACGCCGAACCCCACGACCGGCTGCCGGACGGCGTACTGGACGCGGTGGCCCTGCCCACCGAGCGGACCCGGCTGCGAGGCCTCGCCCGCAGCCGTCCATCCGTCCACTGGGACCGGCTGCTGTTCAGCGCCAAGGAGTCGGTCTACAAGGCGTGGTTCCCCCTGACCGGCAAGTGGCTCGACTTCCTCGAGGCCGACGTGGAGATCGACCCGGGTACCGCCCTCCAGGCCCCGGACTCCCCGGATTCGCCGGACTCCCGGGCCGCTTCGGAGCCGTCGGACTCCCGGGACGCCTCGGACGCCTCCGGCGGCTTCCGGGCACGGCTCCTGGTGCCGGGCCCGCTGGTCGACGGCCGCCGCGTCGATGCTTTCGACGGTCGCTGGACCGTACGCGGGGGCCTGCTCGCGACGGCCGTCGCCGTGCACCACTTCTGAGTCGCCCTCCGAGTCGTCCGCCCGGTCATCGGGGGCACCAGTCGCCGAGCAGGCGGAAGAACTCCTCCTCGGTGCCCGTGAGCCCCGCCTCCGCCAGGGCCCGGTCCGCCTCGGCCAGCGCGGCGGTCGGGACCACGGGAGGTCGGTGCGTGTCCGGCGGGCCGTCGAAGGCGGCTCGTACGGTGTGCAGGAGACGCAGATAGGCCTGCACGGCGGCGCGCTGGCGGTCGGTCAGGACGGCGGTCGGCATCGGTCGGCTCTCCCCGGTTTCGGCCGTGCGACGGGGGCGTCGCACGGCGGTTCGTGCACGGCACGCGCCGGCGGTACGCGGACGGCCGCCGCGCGCACCTCGGACGCACCTCCCAAGCTTGCCGTCCGCCACTGACAATCCCGTTCGCCTCCCTGCGGGTTCGCCCGCTTAGCCGAGGCGAAACCTGGCCGAAATCCAGCGGGGAACACGCCCCCTACGCTGGGGGGCAAGGGCTTTCACACGCCTTCGCGGGGGCCGGCGGAAGGGAGGCGGGCGGTGGAGGAGGTCACGGGTGGGCATGCGCGGCGCGCCCCCGGGCGGCGCCCCGTGGGCGAGGGCGAACTGCGCCCGCGCCACCGGATCGTGCACGGTTACCGGCGCGCCTATCGCCTGGCCGGCCAGGGCCCGGCGCTCGTCCTCGTCCACGGCATCGGCGACTCCTCGGCGACCTGGGCCGACCTGATCCCCGACCTGGCCCGCACCCACACCGTGCTCGCGCCGGACCTGCTCGGCCACGGAGCATCCGACAAACCGCGCGCCGACTACTCCGTGGCCGCGTACGCGAACGGGGTACGCGATCTGCTCACCACTCTCGGCATCGAGTCGGCCACCCTGGTGGGGCATTCGCTGGGCGGCGGCGTGGCCATGCAGTTCGCGTACCAGTTCCCCGAGCGCACCGAGCGGTTGATTCTGGTCAGCGCCGGGGGAGTGGGCCGGGAGGTCAACCCGGTGCTGCGGGCCGCCTCCCTGCCCGGTGCGCACCTGATGCTCGCCGCGCTCCGCCTGCCCGGTATGCGGCTCAACCTCGGCCTGTTCGCCCGCCTGATGCGACTGCTGGACACCGATCTGGGCCAGGACGCGGCCGAGTTGCTGACCCTGGTGGACGCGCTGCCGGACGCGACGTCCCGCAGCGCCTTCATCCGCACGCTGCGGGCCGTGGTCGACTGGCGGGGCCAGGCGGTCACCATGCTCGACCGCTGCTACCTGACCGAGGGCATGCCCACCCTGCTGATCTGGGGCGACCGCGACGGTGTGGTGCCCGTGCGGCACGCCCACCGGGCGCACGAGGCGATGCCCGGCAGCCGTCTGGAGATCTTCGAGGGCGCGGGCCACTTCCCGTTCCACACCGACCCCGCGCGCTTCCTGGCTCTGGTCGAGGAGTTCACCGGTGCCACACCCGCGGCGGAGTGGAGCCGCGACCACTGGCGGGCGCTGCTGCGGGCCGGCCGTCCCGGCCACTCCGGGAACCGGGCACCGGACAGGGACGTACGGGAGGCGAGCGAGCGCAGCGCCACGTGACGATCATCTGGTTGAAGCGCGGCCGCCGGCCGCCACCAGTAGGGCCGTCACGAGGTACGGCAGCGCGGCCCATACGAAGGCGGTGCTGTGCGTGGTGGCCGAGCTGACCGCCGCGTACGCGCCGTACACCGCCATCGTGGCCACGTCGGTGCCGAGGCCTGCCACCGACGTCAGCGTGGCCCGGTGCCCGTCGTCGATGCGTGCCTGGAGCCGGGCGTCGGCCAGCACCGTGGCCAGTTGGAAGCCACCGAAGGCGAGGGCCACGAGGACGAGGCCGGCCGGTGTCCGCAGCGCTGCGCCGACGGCCAGGGCGAGCGCGGCGCCCGCGAGGAGTCCGGAGAGTCCGGCCCGGCCCAGGCGTGCGCACGCCCCGGCCGACAGGCCGCCGGTCGTGGCCCCGGCCCAGACGAGGAGGAGCAGGTAGGGGACGGCTTCATCGGGCACGCCGGTGCCCTTCACGAGGAGCGGCGTGTACTCGTCGAGCGCGCCCCACACGGCGCCCACGGCCGGGACGAGCAGCAGGGCTCCGCGTACGGACCGGTCGGCTCGGGCCTCGGCGAGCCCCGCCCGCAGCGTCACGACCCAGTCGCCGTTCCGTGCGGCCGGCGCCCGGTGTTCCGGCAGCCGGGCCGCCGTCGCCGCGGCGAGGAGGCAGGCAAGCGCGCTCGCCGCGCCGACGGCGGGATAGCCGCCCAGGGCGAATACCGGGCCGGCCAGCGCCATCGCCGCCATCACGGCCACCAGCCCGGCCGCGCGGACCCGGCCCATGACGCGGGTGTACCGCTCGGCGGCGCCGAGGCGGCCCAACTCGTCGTACACGAGTGCCTCCAGCGCCCCGGAGCGGAGAGCTCCGCCGGCGCCCCAGAGGACGAAGCCGAGGGCGAAGGCCCCGTACGACGGGACGAGCACCCACAGGACGAAGGCGACGGCGGTGAGGAGTGGGCCGAGCCACAGCAGCAGCCGACGGGAGAGGGCGTCGGCCCAAGCCCCCGAAGGAATTTCCAGGAGTACGCCGGTGGCCGACCAGAGGGCGAAGAGAGAGGAGATCTGCCACAGCGACAGACCGGTGTCGCTGAACAGCAGCGCGTACACCGGGTAGAGCAGGACGAAGTCGTCGAGGAACGCGTAGCAGTACAGCTTCGCGGTCAGCCGCCGGACCCCGGTGGCGGGCACACGTGCAGGTGAGAGTGTCATGAGGCCTTCCCGCAGGGACAGTTCGGACGCCGGGAGCAGGGCGTCCGGGGCGGCCCTCGGGAGGCATGGCTGCGGGATCAATGTCGCCAGGTCATGGCACCGCATCGTAGGCGGCGGGTCCCGTGCGGCGCAGGGAATTCCGCACGACCGTCCGCCTGGCGTCCGCCCGCTACCGCCACCCGCTGCTGCCGTTCCGCAGGAACATCCCGCGGAACCGTCCCACCGTTCCCCCATCCATGGCGACGTCCCGGCAGGTCACAGGGGGTGGGGTCCCGTAAGGGCGTCATGTGGCCGGGGATCGCTGGGGCGGGACGGGGAGGCCGGGCACGGTGGTGTCGTGCCGACGGACCACGAGGGACCCACCGGGGGACCGTCCGTCGGCCGACGGAAGGGGATCCACTGTGATGTCACGCAAGAGCATCGCCCTCGCAGCCGCCGGACTGGCCCTGGTGGGCGGCCTCGCCGCCGCCCCGGCAGCGACCGGCGCACCGTCCGCCCGGTCTGCTCAGTCCGCCGCGAACGTGGAGGCCGCGGCCAACAAGTGCTCCGGCTGGAAGGAGATCCACATCACCGGGGGCGCCGCGAAGTACATGGAGTGCACGAAGAAGGTCAACGGCAAGTCGTACGCCTCCGGCGCCTTCTACCTGTGGGACACCAAGCGTGACGGCAAGGCCGTCCAGGCGTACGCGGAGACCGACTACGACCACTGGTACGGCGACGACGTCACCTGGTCGCACTTCTACAGCTGGGCCGACGACACCCACCACAGCCCGAAGATCAGCACGGGCTGGCACCGGGGCGACGACTTCGGCCTGGTGATCGAACTCAAGTAGGCGCCTCGGCCCCGGGGACCACTTCGGTCGCGCTGGTCACTGCCCGGTGGGCGGTTCGGTCAGATCGGTGGGGTCGGTGTTGGCGCCGCACAGCACGACGCAGACCTTCTCTCCCCTTCCGGGCCGGTAGCCGCGATGGGGGGTGTCGGGCCGGACCGGCAGGTCGCCGTCGGGCGGACGCTCCTCGGAACAGACGCTCGTCGGGTGAGGTGAGTGCGGCGAGGGCGGTCGCGGCGCCGTGTTCGACGGCCACCTTGCGGTGGTCCCACAGTGCCTTGCGGGCGCGGACGATCTCGGCGTCCGGCACCAGTACGGAGTGCACGCCGTCCTGCTGGGCGGCGTGCAGGGCCATGGCGGAGGCGCGGCGGGCGCCGAGGAGTCGGCGGCGACGGAGCCGACGGTGACGTCGACGGGGCGGCCGGCCTCCAGGGCGGCGTTCAGCGCACGGCAGTTGTCCGGCTCGACGGCGACGGTGCGGATGCCGTGGTGCCGGGCGGCGGTCGCGACGCCGGCGAACAGGCCGCCGCCGACCGCGACCACCACGGTGTCCAGGCCGGGGATCTGCTGGTGGATCTCCTCGAGCAGGCATGAGTACCCGGTCGGCTCACCTGCGGGGGCGGCCCGGTCAGCGCCTCCCCGCACAGTCCGCCCCGCACCTCATCGCCGGCCGCTGATCCGTTGCAGCCCCGCTGAGAGACAAGCCCCACTAGGCCGCGCTCTCCCGGCCCTCGCCGTCCTGTGAGCCTTCCGCCGATCCCGTGACCGCCTTCCACTCGTCCGTGGTCAGCGGCGGCGCAGTCAGGAGCGGACGGCGAGGGCCGCGCAGGACGGCGATCACGACAGCCGGTCGGACCAGTTCGCTCATCGGCTTCGACAGGGTGACCACGTCGAAGAACGCCTTGGCGACGAGCGGACGGCCGGTCGCGGCCAGCATCAGCCGGTTGACGTACGCGCCGAGGACGCGGTTGGCAAGGCTCGGTGCCTTGCCGATCGCGCCCGGGTAGAGGATGTCCGTGCTGGTAGCGAACTCCCAGGCCGTCGCCACCGGACGGGCCACCGCCCGCTGCACCCGGCGCGCGAGCCCCGGCGCGGCAGTCCCGTGCCGGGCCACCAGCTCGCCCAGCGCCACGGCACCCTGAGCGGCGACCGAGAGCCCGTGCCCGTAGACCGGGTTGTAGGTGGCCACCGAGTCGCCGATCGCCACGAACCCCTCGGGCCAGCCGTCGACCTTCTCGTAGAACCGCCGGCGGTTGACCGTGCTGCGGGTGACGACCGGGTCCGTCAGCGGCTCCGCGTGCGCGATCAGCTCGCCCACCACCGGATGCCGCACGCTCTCGCGGGCGAACGTCTCGAACTCCTCGGGGGTGGAGGGCGGTTCGCCGCCGCGCGTGCCCGACAGCGTCACCAGCCACCGTCCGCCCTCGATCGGCTCGATGGTCGTGGTCCGCCCCGGAACCGGCACCGTCGCGTCCGACTGCACGTTGACCAGCGGGAACTCCTCCGTGCCCACAGGCGCCCGGAAGATCCGGCTGGAGTAGACGAGCCCCGAGTCCACCTCCTCCAGCGGCGCCGCGGGCACGCCCAGTTCCTTCAGCCAGGCCGCCGCGCGCGAACCGCGCCCCGCGGCGTCCACGACGAGGTCGGCCGCCAGCACCCGCTCCTCGCCGTCGGCCGTCCGCACCCGCACGCCCGTCACCCGCGACGCGTCGCCCTCCAGGGACAGCAGTTCGGTCCGCTGCAACACCGTCACGCGCTCGCTCCCGGTGACGCGCTCACGCACCGCCCAGTCGAGCAGATCACGGCTGCACGCGATCATGAACTGCATCTCGGGCCAGCGCCGGAACCAGCCCCGCATCTGCAGCGACACGAGCCCCGTGGGCAGCGGGACGCGCCGGGCGCCCGCCGCGAGCCACGCCTCGGTCACCCCCGGCAGCAGCTGTTCCATGGCGCGGGCGCCCCCGGACCAGATCACGTGCACGTGCCGGGCCTGTGGGAGCCCCTTGCGCGGTTCGGGGCCCTCGGGCAGCACATCCCGCTCGACGACGGTGACGTCGGCGTGGGGGCGCAGGGCCGCGGCGGCCAGCATGCCGGCCATGCCGCCGCCGATCACGACGGCGCGACGCGGTCTCGCGTCCGGGGAGGTGCTAGCGGGTTCGCTCATGGAAGTCGCTTCCTGGCCTGGTCCCGGCCGGCCCCCGGGCGGCCGCGACGACGGGTGACTGACGCAGGGCGACCGACATCCGCACGAGGTCGCGGGGGACCTCCAGGGACGCTGCGGGAGCGCTGTCCGTCCCCGCCGAGCTGATCACCCTGCCCTCCGGATCGGCGGCCCTCGCCCGCACGGCCGCGGCCACCATCGCCGCGTCGGCCTCAGCCTGCGCGTGGACGGGGTCGGAGCCGGCCGCCAGGGCGGCGTCGTAGGCGCGGGAGCGCACCTCGGAGTCGAAGTAGGGGTACAGGCCGAGCATGCCGTCGTGGATGTCGGACTCCCGCTGGGTGACCTGGAGTTCGACCGGCGACCACCAGGAGATGCGCACCCCGTGGTCCGCGTGGGCGGACACCGGTCGCAGCTCGCGCCACAGCGGCCCGAGCCGGCGATAGGTCGCCCAGGTGCTCCAGCTGTCCCCGACGCGCTGGCAGGCCAGCGGAAGACAGAAGCCGACCGCGCTGATCTGCGCCCCGGCGGACGCCAGCACCGGCGCCGCGTCACTGCTGAGGTAGTCCAGGTCGTGGCCGTACCAGCGGGCGACGACGGCGGTGAACTTGGTCGACAGATAGGCCAGGTTGAACAGATAGCCGGTCACGATGATCAGCAGTCCGACGCGCAGCCAGCCGCGCACCTGCAGGGCCCAGCGTCCGCACATGAAGTTCATCGCGACGCCCGCCACGGTGAGCGCCAGCAGGTACAGCACGATCATCTCGCGCATGTACGGGGTGCGGGCGTAGTACGTGTCGAAGTCGACCAGCCGTTCCACCGGGGCGTCGCCGAGCGCGAAAAGCGCCACCAGGGCGACGATGACCACCCCGTACCCGGTGATGATCCTCCGGGTGGTGCGCCGGGTCCGCTCGGGCGGGCCGCCGCGCCAGTTGACGACGAGGACCAGGCAGGACGCGCTGAACGCGCTCAGCAGGCAGTACACCAGGGGCGCCGAGACATTGGTGACGCCGGTGAGGTCGTTGACCTTCGCGATGGTCGGGGGTGCGGCGAAGAAGAACACCAGGCCGGCCAGCGCCATCAGCGCGCACACCGACCTGAGCAGCGGATCGCGCCACGAACGGGCCAGTGCGGGCGCCTTGAAGGTGAGCGCCAGCCCCATCGCCGCGGCCGGAATGTAATAGCTGGAACCGTCCATGGAATCGGCGTCCGCGCCCCTCAGCCCCGCGGTCCGCGATAACCGAGCGACGCCTCGATCCGCCCCGCCAGGTCGTCCCGTTTGACGGGCCCGCGCAGGGACGAACCGACGAGCCAGGTACGGCACTTGCTCGCCAGCAGCAGCCCGAAGCTCTCGGCGTCCTTCTCGTCGGCGAGGTCGAAGTGCGTACGCGCGGCGACCTTGTGGACGGTGGCCCGCAGATCCGCCGTGTCGCTCAGCAGCCGCGCCGCGACCGCGGCCCCCTCCACGTGGTGGCCGTGGTGCCCGGCGTTCATGTGCCACAGCTCGTGGCCGAGGATCACCAACTGGTGGTCGGGGGCGGTGCGTTCCTCGATGACGACGAGGTCCTGTTCGGCCATGTCGAGCCAGAGGCCGCTGGCCGTGCCCGGCGGGAAGGGAGCGGTGCGGAACTGGACGGGACGGCCGCGGCGTCTGCTCATGCCGTCGCACAGCGCGGCGTACAGGTCGGCGGGTTCCGCCGGTGCCGGGAGCGAGAGCTCCGCGACCAACTCGCCGCACAGGCGGCGCATTTCCCTTCCGATGCCCACGGTTCTCTCCCGGATCACGACTCGGGCCGCTTGACGCTCTCCAGGAGCATGTCCAGCCACTCGGCGACCTTGTCCCGGTGCTGGTCGGTGGGCAGCTGGGCCGCCCGCCAGGCGATGCCGCGGACGCCGTGGTCCTGCAACAGCCGCTCCAGCGGGTCGTCGGCGGCCTCGGCCACCGCGCGCTCGCGGTCCGCGAGCTGCTGGAGGAGCTCCTGCTCGGAGCGCTGGAGGGCGTTCGCGAGCGCCTCCGGGTCCTCGGCCGTGAGGAACCCGGCATGCACGCCGAAGAAGCGCTGAATGGCGTCGCAGTGCTCCATGGTGGGGCGCCGGTCGCCATTGATGAGGGCACCCGCCTGCTGCCGCGACATGCCCGCGCCGTCGGCGATCTCCTGCTGGGTGTACTTGCGCCCGTTGGGTTTGAGCCGCGTGCGGCGCAGCAGGTCCAGTCGCTGCAGGAAACGCGCCTGCAGGTCCGGCTCCCCGGCGGGCACTCCGCTCAGCAGGGCCTTCACCACCGGCTCCGGGACGCCGGACTCGACCGACAGCCGCGCGACGTCGAAGATCCGCTCGTGCGGCACGCCCAGCCGGTCGGCGAGGGCGGTGACACGGGCCACGACGGCCGGCAGCAGACCCGGCGCCGCAGCTCCCGGCACCTCGAAGCCATCCGTCACCGACAGGTCTCCTACGTCTCGCTCAGGTCGTTGTTCTCGCTTGCCCGGAACCAACCGGAGACTAGCCGTTCCCTCGAACAGACATCCAGGTCTCGCCACAACTGTGGCGAGATTCAGCCGTCAACAGACGCCAAATGCCACGATAGTTGACACGCCGGATGCGGGGCAGCAGGATCAAGGCGCCACGTGAAGGCCGCAATGGCAAGAGGGGTGACCTCCCGATGGCGTTTCAGGCAGGAGGGCAGCGGTCGCAGCCGCGGTCCCTCCCCGAGAGTCCGGAAGCACGGGCGTATCTGCAGGACTATGCCACGCTCCTCGAGGCCGTCCCCTTCCCGTCCGTCGTCTTCGACCACCGCTGGGACGTGGTGCTCGCCAACAGCGCTTTCAGGACACTGTTCAGCGGGGTGGCGTCCCATCCGACGGCCATGCCCTGCGACAACTTCCTGCGGTTCGTGCTGTTCCATCCGGACGCGGGCACGGTCCTCGGCGAGCACGAGTCGAGCTGGTGCCTGCCGATGCTCGCGCACTTCGCCGCGGCCGTGGAGCGGCACGGGCAGGACCACGGGCTCCAGTCCATCCGCCGGGACATCGCCCAGGACCCGATCATGGAGGCCGCCTACCGGGACGGCCTGCCGCACTGGATCCGCGCGGCCGGACCGCACGCCGTGGAGCACGACGGGGCGGTACGGCCGTTGCTCCACCCCGACCCGCGCTGGGGCCCCGACTGCCGGGTGGTGGGGGAGACCCCCAAGACCCTGCAGGACATGGGGTACTCCCGGCTGACCCTGGTGCTGCGCGAGGCCCGCCGTCCCACACCGCCCGCCCACCGCCCGCGCCGCGCCCGGCGCACGGCGAACCACCTCAGCGTGGTGCCCGAGCTGCCGGCGTAAGGCTGCCGCGGAGGCCCCGGCTCCGTCGGTGTTCAGGTCACCGACGGCGCCGGGGCTCGTTCCTGCCGTGCGTCAGCCCCAGCGTTCGCACGCGACAGCGCCCAGCACGGCGGCAGGGCCCAGCACGGCGGCAGGGCCCAGCACGGCGGCAGGGCCCAGCACGGCGACAGGGCCCAGCACGGCGGCAGGCCCTACAGCGTCACCCGCAGTGCGATGAGCCGTGCCGTCGATTCCTGGACGCACCGCTCGGCCAGTTCCCTGGCCGCATCCCGGGACCCGTCCTGCACGGCGTGGACGAGGGAGCGGTGGCGGGCGGCCACCTCCTCGCGATAGGCGTCGTCCCCGAGGACGAGACACAGCAGTGCCCCGACCTCCGTCTGGAGCGCGATCTGCTCCCGGGTGAGCCGGGCCGACTGCGCGGCGGCGGCCAGCTCCACGTGGAACCGGCCGTAGACGCGACTGCGCGCCGCCGCGTCCCCGGCCGCCGCGAACTCCTCCAGGGTGCGCCGCAGATGCTGGAGATCGTCCGGTTCGGTGCGCTCGGCCGCGAGCCGGGCGGCGGCACCGGAGACGGCCGCCCAGTGGTCACCGAGGTCGCGCAGCTCCTCCGTGCTCCAGCCGGCCAGCCGCTGCCTGATCCGCTCCTCCGCCGGGTCCGCGGGCAGCGAGACGAAGCTGCCGCCGCCGCGCCCCCGCCGGGTGGTGACCAGCCCCTGCTGCCGCAGCGCCATCAGCGCCTCCCGCAAGGTCACGGTGGACACGCCGAGCTGCCCGGCCAGCTCCGCCTCCCCGGGCAGCTGCTCTCCGTCGGCGAGCAACCCGAGCTCGATGGCGTCGCCGAGCCGGCGGACGACCGTCTCGACGC
Organism: Streptomyces cynarae; assembly: GCF_025642135.1. Lineage (NCBI taxonomy): Bacteria > Bacillati > Actinomycetota > Actinomycetes > Kitasatosporales > Streptomycetaceae > Streptomyces > Streptomyces cynarae. The sequence goes on from NZ_CP106793.1 coordinate 7,508,440, forward strand.
GCGCCCGGGTGTCCACCGGAGCGAACACGGCTCTCCGGGCGGCGCCGTCCCTGTTCTGCTTCACGGCCACCACCTTGTGCATTGACTCAACCTTTACCTTAAGAGGGTCTTGAGCTTTGAACTATGACTTCATATCTTTACGACCCTGGGTAAGAACGGAAGACTGCTCCAGAAAGGTTCCCGTCCATGGAGGGCAGCGCGATCCGGCTGCAGGGTCTGCGGAAGGAGTTCGGCGGCACCACCGCCGTGGCCGGGGTCGACCTGGAGATATCCGACGGGGAGTTCTTCTCGATGCTCGGCCCGTCCGGCTCCGGCAAGACGACCGTCCTGCGCCTGATCGCGGGCTTCGAGAGCCCCACCTCCGGCACCGTGGAGCTGGCCGGTCAGGACGTCACCGGCCTCGCCCCCTTCGAGCGGGACGTCCACACCGTCTTCCAGGACTACGCGCTCTTCCCGCACATGACCGTCGAGCAGAACGTCGCCTACGGCCTCAAGGTCCGCAAGGTGCCCAAGGCCGAACGGCTCCAGCGGGCCCGCAAGGCGCTCGCCGACGTACGCCTCGAAGGCTTCGGCAAGCGGCGGCCGAGCCGGCTCTCCGGCGGCCAGCGCCAGCGGGTCGCACTCGCCCGCGCCCTCGTCGGCCGCCCCCGCCTCCTCCTGCTCGACGAGCCGCTCGGCGCCCTCGACCTCAAGCTGCGCGAGCAGATGCAGGTCGAGCTCAAGGCGCTCCAGCGCGAGGTCGGGATCACCTTCGTGTTCGTCACCCACGACCAGGAGGAGGCCCTGACGATGAGCGACCGCATCGCCGTCTTCAATCAGGGCCGCATCGAGCAGGTCGGCACCCCCGCCGAGATCTACGAGCGCCCCGCGACCGCCTTCGTCGCCTCCTTCGTCGGCACCTCCAACCTCCTGGAGGGCGAGGCCGCCGAGCGGGTCACCGGCACCCCGGGCACCTACAGCATCCGGCCCGAGAAGATACGGGTGCTGAAGGAGTCCGCCCTCGCCGACGAGCCCGAGCGCTCCAGCGCCACCGGCACCGTCGCCGAAGTCGTCTACCTCGGCGACGCCACCCGCTTCCTCGTCGACCTCGACGCGGGCGGCCGCCTCACCGCGCTCCAGCAGAACCTGGAGACCTCCTCCGAGGACGTCGCCGCCTACCGCGGCACCCGGGTGCGCCTCACGTGGCACCGCCGCCACGCCGTCCAGGTCCCCACCGCCCGCTGACCATCCCCCACGCCAGGTCACCGTCACGTATGGAGAACGTCGTGCGTCTCACGCGTACCTTGAAAGCCACCGTCGCGGCCGCGGTGCTGCTCGCGGCAACCGCCTGCGGCTCGTCCGGCTCCGGCTCGGGCGGCTCCTCGTCGTCCACCGGCCTCAACCCGCCCGATCTCAAGGCGCAGTCGAAGCTGGGCAAGAACGAGGGGCAGGTCAACCTGATCGCCTGGGCCGGCTACGTCGAGGACGGCTCCAACGACCCCAAGGTGAACTGGGTCGGCGACTTCGAGAAGCAGACGGGCTGTCAGGTCCACTCCAAGGTGGCGGCCAGCTCCGACGAGATGGTCAAGCTGATGAAGACCGGCGAGTACGACGCCGTCTCCGCCTCCGGCGACGCCTCCCTGCGCCTGATCGCCTCCGGTGACGCCGCCCCGGTCAACACCGACCTCGTACCGAACTACAAGGATGTCTTCAGCGACCTGAAGCTGCAGGCCTGGAACTCCGTCAAGGGCAAGGCGTACGGCATCCCGCACGGTCGCGGCGCCAACCTGCTCATGTACAACACGGACAAGGTCAAGCCCGCGCCGACCTCCTGGTCCGCCGTCTTCGACGACGCCGGCAAGTACAAGGGCCATGTGACGGCGTACGACTCCCCGATCTACATCGCCGACGCGGCGCTGTACCTGAAGGCCACCAAGCCCGAGCTGAAGATCAAGGACCCGTACGCGCTCGACCAGAAGCAGTTCGACGCGGCGGTCGACCTGCTGAAGAAGCAGAACGCGAACATCGGCGAGTACTGGGGCGACTACCTCAAGGAGGTCTCCGCCTTCAAGAGCGGCGACTCCGTGGTCGGCACCACCTGGCAGGTCATCGCCAACCTGGCGAAGAGCGAGGGCGCCAAGGTCGACGCCACCGTGCCCAAGGAGGGCTCGACCGGCTGGTCCGACACCTGGATGCTCTACTCCAAGGCCAAGCACCCCAACTGCGCCTACCAGTGGATGAACTGGATCATCTCCCCGAAGGTCAACGCGCAGGTCGCCGAGTACTTCGGTGAGGCCCCCGCCAACGCCAAGGCGTGCGAGCAGACCAGCGACAAGAACTTCTGCACCACCTTCCACGCCGCCGACACGGCGTACTGGAAGAACATCGCCTTCTGGAACACCCCCATCGAGCAGTGCCTCGACGGCCGCAGCGACGTCAAGTGCGTGCCGTACGCCAAGTGGGTCCAGGCCTGGACCGAGATCAAGGGCTGAGGCACGACGATGACCGCCACCGCGCAGGCCGCCGGACGGGCCCCCGTCCGGCGGCTCGCCGGGATGCTGCACCGCCGCCCTCGGCTGCGGCTGTCCCTGCTGCTCACCGCCCCCCTGTTGTGGCTGGCCGTGCTCTACCTCGGCTCGCTCGCAGTGCTGTTCGTCTCGGCGTTCTGGACGACGGACTCCTTCACCTCCGAGGTGGTGAAGGTCTGGTCGACCGACAACTTCCACGCGTTGCTGACGACCTCCGTCTTCCGCCAGGTCATCTGGCGCAGCATCGTCGTGGCCCTCTCGGTCACCGCCCTGTGCGCGGTGATCGCCTTCCCGCTCGCCTTCTACACGGCGCGCGTGGCGAAGCCCAGGTGGCGACCGCTGCTGGTCGTCGCCATCCTCACCCCGCTGTGGGCGAGTTACCTGGTCAAGGTGTACGCGTGGCGGCTGATCCTGTCCGAGGGCGGGCTCGCCGACTGGATGCTGAAGCCGTTCGGGCTGAGCGGACCCGGGTTCGGCCTCCCGGCGGCGATCATCACGCTGACGTACCTGTGGCTGCCGTACATGATCCTGCCCGTCCACACGGCACTGGCGCAGCTGCCCGCCAACCTGCTGGACGCCTCCGCCGACCTGGGGGCGCGGCCCGGCCGCACCTTCCGCTCGGTCGTCCTGCCGATGGTGCTGCCGTCCGTCGCCGCCGGCTCGGTCTTCACCTTCTCGCTCAGCCTCGGCGACTACATCACCGTGCAGATCGTCGGCGGCAAGACCCAGCTGATCGGCAACCTCGTCTACTCCAACATCGAGCTCAACCTGCCCATGGCCGCCGCGCTGGGCACGGTCCCGGTGGTGGTCATCGTGCTGTACCTGCTGGCGATGCGCCGCACCGGCGCGCTCAGCAGCCTGTAGAACGCCCGAGCCACCACAACTCGGCAGCCTCCAGAAGAGGTCCCACGTCATGCAACTGTCCCGTTCCGCGCGCATCGCGCTGCGCATCGCCGCCGGGCTCGGCTTCGCGGTGGTCTACGTCCCGCTCGCGCTCGTCCTGGTCAACTCCTTCAACCCGGACCGCAGCGCGAGCTGGCCCCCGCCCGGGTGGACGTTCCACTGGTGGTCGGTGGCCTGGGAGAACACGGGCGCCCGGAGCGCGCTCTGGGTCTCGGTGAAGGCGGGCCTCGGTGCCACGGCCATCGCGCTGGTGCTGGGCACGCTCATCGCGTTCGCGGTGGCCCGGCACCGCTTCTTCGGCCGCGGCGCCATCTCGTTCGTGGTCGTCCTGCCGATCGCGCTGCCCGGCATCGTCACCGGCATCGCGCTCAACTCGGCGTTCGGCACGGTCCTTCAGCCGCTCGGCGTCGGTCTCGGCCTGTTCACCGTGATCGTCGGGCACGCCACCTTCTGCATCGTCGTCGTCTTCAACAACGTGGTCGCACGGCTGCGCCGCACCTCCGGCTCCTACGAGGAGGCGGCTATGGACCTGGGGGCCGACACGTTCCGCGCCTTCGTCGACGTGACGTTCCCGCTGGTGCGCTCGGCGCTGTTCGCGGGCGGGCTGCTCGCGTTCGCGCTGTCCTTCGACGAGATCGTGGTGACCACGTTCACCGCGGGCCCCGGCATCGAGACCCTCCCGATCTGGATCTTCAACAACATGACACGCCCTCAGCAGGCGCCCGTCGTGAACGTGGTGGCGGCGGTGCTGGTCCTGCTGTCGGTGATCCCGATCTACGTCGCCCAACGACTTTCGGCGGACACGGCGACGGAGAGCCGGATCTAGGGCCGGGGCCACCGCGGCCCCGGCCCAGGGGTCCGCGCGGTCAGAGATCGAGCACCAGTCGCCCGCCCCGGCACCGGGACACGCAGATCATCATGGTCTCGCCGGACTCCCGCTCCTCCTCCGTCAGCACCGAGTCCCGGTGGTCCGGGGTGCCCTCCAGGACGTCGGTCTCGCAGGTGCCGCAGGTGCCCTCCGTACAGGAGAACAGCACCTCGACGCCGGCGTCGCGCACGGTGTCGAGGATGGAGACGCGCGGCGGGACGGTGAGCGTACGGCCGCTCTGCGCGAGGACGACCTCGAACTCGCCGTCGTCCCCCGTCGGTTGCTCCTTGGGCTGGAACCGCTCGACGCGCAGCGTGCCGGCGGGGCAGCGTCCCTCCACCGCGTCCAGCAGTGGGCCGGGGCCACAGCAGTAGACGAGCGTGCCGTCGGGCACGTCGTCCAGCACCGAGGCCAGGTCCAGCAGCCCGTTCTCGTCCTGCGGGGCGAGGGTGACCCGGTCCCCGTACCGTTCCAGCTCCGTGGTGAACGCCATGGAGCGGCGGGTGCGGCCGCCGTACAGCAGGGTCCAGTCGGCGCCCGCCGCCTCGGCCGCGGCGAGCATCGGCAGGATGGGCGTGATGCCGATGCCGCCGGCGATGAAGCGGTAACGGGGGGAGGGGTGCAGGGGGAAGTGGTTGCGCGGTCCCCGCACGCGCACCTTGTCGCCCTCGCGCACCTGCTCGTGGACGTGGGCCGACCCTCCCCGCCCGTCGGCCTCGCGGAGCACGGCGATCCGCCAGGCCTGCCGGTCCGCGGGATCGCCGCACAGCGAGTACTGCCGCTCCAGTCCCGGCCCGAGCAGGACGTCGACGTGGGCACCCGGCTCCCAGGCCGGAAGCTCCTCGCCCAGCGGGTGGCGCAGGGTGAGGGCGAGCACGCCCTCGGCCGCCGGCTCGCGGCGGTCGACGACGAGTTCGGTTTCGTACGCGGTCATGAGACGGTTCCTCGGGGCTGGTGTCCTTCGGGGTGCGCGAGCATCCACTCCCACATCTCCACCGGGTCCTGGTCGGTGTGCTCGGCGCCGCAGTGGCAGGTGCCGTGCAGGATGTCGGTGCCCGGGAGCCAGTCGATGCGGTAGACCTCGCGCAGCGCAGAACCGGAGGGCGTGCTCACTGGACCTTCTCCACCGGCTTGTCGCCCTCCTCGACCAGTCGGGCGAGGATACGGCGGGCGGCGAGACCGCCGGTGTCGATGTTGATGCTCAGCTCCTGGTAGCCGGCCCGCTCGGTGCCGAGCGTCCTCTGCAGCAGGTTGAGCGCGTCGACGTCCTGCATGACGACCGTGTGGTTGAAGTCGCGCAGGAACGTGGTGACTTCCTCGTCGTCCTTCGCGAAGTCCCGGGAGACGGCCCAGAAGTCGTAGACCTTGCCGTCGGAGGACGGGGTGATCGCGTAGGTGATCTCGGTGTGGAAGCCGTTCGGGTCGCTGCCGTCCGGCTCGGGCAGCACGCCGACCGGCGCGATCCTGCTGTGCAGCAGGTAGAGGCAGGGGGCGTGGTACTCGATGTCCTGCCAGCGGGTGATGCGGCCCTCGATGCCGGTGGAGCGGGCGTAGAAGGGCGGGCACTCGGCGTCGTCCATGTGCCGGCTGACCCGCACGATGCCGGCGCCCTCGTCGACCTCGGTGGTGATCGGCGTCTCGGCGACCTCCGGTGTGCCGATGTAGCCGCCGTGCAGATACGTCTCGTGGGAGAGGTCGAGCAGGTTGTCGACCAGCAGACCGTAGTCGGCGTCGATCGGCTCCATGCCGCGCACCGTGACCCAGTCCGGGGAGTCGAGGTGCTTCGCCCGCGGGATGGTGCCCGCGTCGGCGAGCGCCGGATCACCGATCCACACCCACACCAGGGAGTCCTGCTCGACGACCGGGTACGAGGCGACGCGGGCCGTACGCGGGATGCGCTTCTGCCCCGGCACGTACACGCAGGCGCCCGTCGTGTCGTACGTGAACCCGTGGTACCCGCACACGATGCGGTCCCCGTCGAGCCGGCTCTCCGAGAGCGGGAAGCGGCGGTGGACGCAGCGGTCGGCCAGGGCGACCGCTGTGCCGTCGTCCTCGGTGCGGTAGAAGACGAGCGGCTCACCGAGGATCGTGCGGCCGAGCAGCTCGCGCCCGACCTCATGGCTGTAGGCGGCGACGTACCACTGGTTCCTGGCGAAGGCGGTCATGTGAGGCATGGGTTCCCGTCCCTGTCGGCGGGGCGCCGTCGCCCCGCGTGCCGTGGTTGGACTCAGGGTCGTGACGGGTGTGGTTGCCGCGCAAGGCGGCTTCTGTCAGGCGGAAGCGTCTCTGTGAAAGAGCTGGTCAGGGTCTTGCCATGCCTCTTGCCCAGCGGCGGCAAGGTCTGCGCAGCACCGCCGCTGGGTGGCTCACTCCTGAGGTGGCCGCTGATGGGCTCGGTGAACAGGTCGGATCGGGGTGCTGCCGTGATTATCTGGCAATGAGCCCAGGACGAGGGCCATGGCGTCGGCCCGCGGCCCGGCCAGTGATCGGGCCGCGGGGTTGGGCACGCACCCCAGCTTTTTGATGGCTCGCCGCAGGGCCCGCCGTGTCGACTCCTTCACACCGGCCGCGTTGTTGATGACTCCTCTGTGCGGGCCCCCATGGCGTGTTGCCTCAGCGCCCGTGCGGGGCCGCAGCCGCAACGGCCCGCGGCCCCGCACGGCTGAAGGACCGGACGTGACCTGCCACGGGAGTGCCTGGCCGGTGCCTGCGGCGATGGGCTCGAAGGCCCGGTCCCGGTGCAGGAGAGCAGTCGCCGCAGCATGGCCTGCTGTCGTGGGACTGCCTCGACCGACCGGGCTACTCCCGGCGCGGTGGCAGGGATGGCGGGTCACGCGAGCGTGGTCCACTTCTGGTTGTTCTGGCCGTTGCAGGTCCACAGGATGACCGGGGTGCCGTTGGCGGTGGCGGCCCCGTTGACGTCGAGGCACAGCCCGGCGTGGACGTTGCGGATCGACCCGTCGGACTGCATGGTCCACTTCTGGTTGTCCTGGCCGTTGCAGGGCCAGATGATGACCGGCGTGCCGTTGGTGGTGCCCTGGTTGGAGGCGTCCAGGCACTTGTCGCCGTAGACGCGGATCTCGCCGCCGGCCCATGTGGTCCACAGCTGGTTGGCGGCGGTGTGGCAGTCCCAGATCAGCGTTTTCGTCCCGGACGCGGTGGAGGCGCCGTCCACGTCCAGGCAGCGGCCGGACCCGGTACCGCGCAGACGTGCGGTGGTGGAGGCCAGCGGGCTGCCGCCGGTCACCTTGAACACGGCGACACCGTGCGCCGGGACGCTCGCCGAGATCTGGCCGGAGGTGCTCGACGTGCCGCCGGTCCACAGGTCGGTGAGGGTGAACGGCCCTCCGGTGAGGCCGACTTGCGCGGCCGTGGCGGTGATGGTGGCGGTGCCGCTGCCCCGGTTGAACAGGCCGACCGCGACCGAGCCGTCGGACAGGGGCTTGGCGAACACCTCGGTGTCGCCGTCGTCGCGGACCCGGCGCCCGCCCGCGCCCAGCTTGTCCTGGTTCACCGCCAGCAGACGCGGGTTGCGCAGGATCGCGCTCACGTCGGCGGACATGGTCCGGATGTCGTTGCCCGCGATGAGGGGGGCCGAGAGCAGCGCCCACAGGGCGAAGTGGGAGCGGGACTCGGTCAGCGACAGACCGGGACGGCCGACCACCAGCATGTCGGGGTCGTTCCAGTGCCCCGGACCCGACTGGGCGGCCAGCGGCGCGTCGATGTCGAGGACGTTGCCGACGCCCATCGGGTAGCTGTTGGTGTTGCCGTTCTGCCAGACGTCGAGCAGGTCCTCGGTCGTCCGCCACAGGTCGGCGACCTCGCCCCAGTTGTAGGTGGCACCGGTGATGGCGTGGAAGCTGTTGGGGTTGATGCTGTAGACGATCGGGCGGCCGGTGGCGCGCAGGGCGTCGCGCATGACGGTGAACTGCGCGACCTGATCGGCCAGGGTGCCGCTACCGGAGCACCAGTCGTACTTCAGGTAGTCCACGCCCCAGGAGGCGAACGTGTTGGCGTCCTGGACCTCGTGGCCCTTGCTGCCGGTGGAGCCGGGGTAGGTGGCCACGCCCTGCGCGCACGTCTTCTCGTTGGGCGCCTCGTAGATGCCGAACTTCAGGCCCTTGCTGTGGATGTAGTCCCCGAGCGCCTTCATGCCGCTGGGGAACTTGGTCGGGTTGGCCCGGAGGTTGCCCGCGCCGTCCCGCTGCGGGTCGAACCAGCAGTCGTCGACGACGACGTACTGGTAGCCCGCGTCCTTCATGCCCGACGACACCATCGCGTCGGCGGCCTGGCGGACCTGTGTCTCGTCGACCCCGCATCCGAAGCTGTTCCAGCTGTTCCAGCCCAGCGGTGGGGTGAGCGCGGGGCTGCCCGGCGCGGCCTCGGCGGTCGTGCCGGCGGAGGCGGTGACGCAGGCGGAGAGCGTCAGCGCGGTGGCCGTGAGGAGACGCAGCAGTCGCCTGTGCATGGAAACCATGCAGGGTTCCTTCCTGGGGGGAGAGAAAAAGCGGAAGTCGCTGGTGACCGTGCCTGCCAGGCACGGTCACCAGCTTTGTGGTCGGGCGCGCTCGGGTCAGCGCTGCAGGGTGAGCAGGCCCGGCCGGTACGGCAGGTTCTGGTAGGGGGTGCCCTGCGGGGTGTTGGGGTCCAGGCCCTGGTAGAGGAACTGGAGGTTGCAGGGGTCGATGGTCATGGTCTGGTCGGGGTTGTTGCGGACCAGGTCACCGTGGCTGATGCTGTTGGTCCAGGTGGCGCCGCTGTTGGCCTTGCCCGCGAAGGGGTTGGACTCGGTGGCGGCCTGCGGGGTCCACGGGCCGTCCAGGCTGGTGGCCGTGAAGGAGCGGAAGAAGCGGTCCTCGTTCACACCGCGCGCCTCGACGATCATGAGGTACTGGTTCTGGCCCTGGACCTTGTAGACCTCCGGCGCCTCGAACAGGTTCTTCTCCGTGTCGGTCATGACCGTCGTGTACGACGAGCCGAAGCTGCTCGGGAAGTTCCCGAGCGGCATGGTCGACTTGAAGATGCCGCCCTTGTCATTGGCGAAGAACAGGTACATGTTCTGGCCGTCACCGATGATGGTCGGGTCGATCGGGCCGCCCACGGGGAGGCTGCCGGTGAACAGCGCCTGCGCCGCGGACCAGCCGTTGGGGTTGGTGGGGTCGCTGGACGTGCGGTAGACGAAGGGCCAGTTGGTGCCCCACCCGTTTGAGATCAGTACCCAGATGTTCTTGGGCGCGAAGTAGAACAGTTTGGGCGCCACTGCGGACTGGCTCATGGCGGTCTGACCGGCCGACGCCATGTCCGACCAGTTCGTGAAGGGGCTGAAGCCCATCGAGTGCCAGTTGCCGTCGGAGTACGTCGCGTAGACCAGGTGCTTGCCGTTGTACGTCGTGGTGGTGAAGTCCTTCAGCGAGAGCCAGCCGTTGGCCGGCTGCGCCAGCGGAGCGGTCGAGCTCCACTTGTACGTCGACGGAAGCGCACACGAGTTGGTCGTGCCGGACAGGCCGGTCCACTTCTGGTTGCCTGCGCCGGTGCAGTTCCACAGCTGCACCGCCGTGCCGTTGGCCGTGGCGCCGCCCGAGACGTCCAGGCACAGCCCGGACTCCACGGCGACGACCGTGCCGTCGGCGTTCACCCGCCACTGCTGGTTCGTGCCGCCGTTGCAGGACCAGATCACCGGCCGGGTCCCGGCCGTGGTGGCGTGACCCGGGACGTCCAGGCACTTGTTTCCGTACACGGTCAGCTGGTTGCTGTCCGTCAGCGTCCACTGCTGGTTGGTCCCGCCATGGCAGTCCCAGATCTGCACGTTCGTGCCGTCGGTCTGGCTGGCGCCCGGCACATCGAGACACCGGCCGGAGGCGACACCGCGCAGGGTGCCGGTGGTGGCCGCCTGAGCCGGGGTGGCGACGAGCAGCGCCGCCAAAGAGACCAGGGCCGCGATCGCGGCGGCGAGCACCGCAGACGGGCGTCTGCGGCTGAAACCAAGTCGGTGCATGGGGGACCTCGTCATCCTTGAGTAGTGTTCGCCATACCGAACGATGGTCGAAGCGTCGAGCAAGCTGGAGGGGGGAGAACGGCAAGTTCCGCAGCAGGCCTAGTTCGACAAGATGCGCCACCGGTTGTCGGCGGTGCCGTCGTCCGAGTCCTGGACCGCGAACGCGCCGACGGCGGTGGAGTTGTCCGCGATGGCGAGCAGCTTGCCGCTGTTCTCGTTGCGGATCTTGTAGGTCCCGTCGCCCTGGTCGAGCAGCGTCCACCTGTGGTCGGCGGTGCCGTTGTCCGACCACTGCAGGACGGTCGCGCCGTCCGTCGTGGACATGCTCAGGACGCCGAGCACCTTGCCGCTGTGGGCGTTGCGGAAGCGGACCGCGCTTCCGTCGGTGATCATTTGCCAGTTGTGGTCGGCGGTGCCGTTGTCCGTCCACTGCAGAGCGCGGCCACCGTCGGCCGTGGACATGTTCTGGATGCCCAGCACGAGACCGCTGCCCACGTTGGCGAGACGGACGGTATTGCCGGTGGTGTTCCAGTAGACGGTGTAGTTGAAGCCGTGCGCGTCGTGGAATGGGCCCAGGTTGACGGTGGAGCCGTTGGCGGTGGCGGTGAAGGCGAGCGAACTGCTGCTCGTCCGGGTGATCGAGGACGTGTTCAGCGACGGAAGGGAACTGAGCGAGGAGTCACCGTAGTTGCCGGCCAGGACCACCGGGCCGTAGGTGATCGCGGCGACGTTCGCGTTGTCGTTGGCCGGTCGGATGCCGATCCGCATGGGCAGGCGGACGGTGACCGTGTCGCCGGAGGTCCAGGAGCGGTTCAGGGTGGCGTAGCTGCCGGGGGTGGTGGTGATGTTCTGCGCGACGCCGTTGACGCTGATGGTGGCCCCGGTGGTCCAGCCCGGGATGCGGATGCGCATCGCCCACGTTCCGCTGACGCTGCCGGTGACCTGCAGGGTCGTCGTGTCGCTGACAGGGTAGGTCGTCGTCTGGGTGACGGTGATACCGCGCTCCGACCAGTTGAGCACCGAGGGCACGAACAGGTTCACGATCAGGGTTTTGTCACTGCGGAAGTAGATGGAGTCCATCAGCCTGGTGTGCACGTCCAGGCCCGTGCCCTGGCAGCACCAGAAAGTGCCGTAGTCGGTGCTCCAGGTGCCGCCGCCCCACGCCGGGCCCACACCGCGTCGGCCTCCCGGGTTGAGCGGGGTGAAGTAGGTGACGTGCCCGTGGTCGTCGGCCGGGTTCTGCTGGCCGATGATCTGGTTGAGCCACGCCCGCTCGTAGTAGTCGAACAACGCGGCCCGGTTCGGATCCAGCGCGAACAGCTCACGGGTGATGGTGAGCATGTTGATGGTGTTGCAGCTTTCGCACGTGTCCTTGTTCAGGTAGCCGGCGATGGCGTTCGGGGCGCGGAAGTGCTCCGCCTGGCTGTTGCCGCCGATGGCATAGGTGTGCGAGGTGATGCAGATGTTCCAGGCGTTGGTGGCGATGTCCCGGTAGCGAGTGGTGCCGGTGGCCTTGTACTCCCGGGCGGCGCCGATCCACTTGGGAACCTGGGTGTTGGCGTGCAGTCCGCCCAGCTGGTCCTGGTTGGACGCCAGCGGGTCGAACACCGCGGCGTGGTCGAAGCGCTGGGCGACCGTGAGCCACCGCGCGTCGCCCGTCTGCTGGTAGAGATCGGTCAGCACCGTGTTCATACCGCCGAACTCGGTTTGCAGCATGGCCTGCATCTGCTGGCTGCTCAACCGGCCGGTGCGCCAGTCGACCCATCCCGCCAGGGCGAGCAGCACATCCCGGGCTTGTGTGCTGCCGATGTGGCGCCATACGTCCAACAGGCCGGCGAGGGTCTTGTGGATGGTGTAGTACGGCACATTGCCGTTGCTCAGGGTCCGCTGCTCGAGAGCGGTGAAGTCGGACTCGGGGTAGCCGGAGAGGTACCCGGCGCTGAAACCGGCGGCGCTGTTGTTGGCCTGGCATTTGGCCAGCTCCGCGACCATGTAGGTGGCCTTGTCCCGGCAGATGGTGTCCCCGGTGACGGCGTACGACTGTGCCCATGCCGTGAGGAAGTGCCCCTGGATGTGGGTGCGGAAGCCGAAGTTCGGCGCGTCCCAGCCGCCGTTGGCGGTCGCGCCGTTGGTGGACAGCTTGTGGTTGGCGCGGAAGTTGTACAGCAGCCGGTCGACATCGACGAACCGCAGGTAGTTCTGCGTGCGGTTCTGGTTGTCCAGCCACCGGCTCGCGGTGAGCCGGACCTGGCCGAGTCCGAAGGGGTGTGCGGAGACCCCGATGTCGGCCCTTGCGGGAGGGATGGCCGCGTGGGCGGGAGATGCGCCGATGAAGGATCCGGTGGCAGAGGCGGCGGCGGTGGCCCCGGCTACTTGCAGCAGGCGCCGTCTGCTGACGGAGGAAGACATCTTGAGCCTTTCGGTGAGGGGGGAGTGACGGCTTGGTCGTCAGTGCATTCGCTCACATGTCCCACGGTCAGGTGCAGCACGTCACGGGCTTGTCTGCTGCCGACGTGGTCCCATACGTCCAGCAGGCCGACGACATCACAGCGGAGCCGTGGGTGACGGCCACCGCCCCGGCCGCCATGCGGCGAGAACCGATGCGCGTGAGACTCCTCCGGTACTGCGGTCGGTCCTGTTCCGCTCGTCGGAACTCCGCCCGGAGTCGGCGGCTGGAGGCCGGGTGGCAGCCCTGCTGGGCAACGAGGCCGAAGATTCACAGGGGTCTCCGTCCCATCACCCCTCTCCACTGATACATGGGATGGATTAACGGACACGAACGTTGCCCATGTCTAGTCTTGCGACACGCATTACTTGGCTACTTGGGGATGTGCGTCCGACCTGTGCCCTGACGTCGAGCCAGACATTGGAGTGCTGTGAGGAGTGTGAGGAGTGCAGGCGGCCTGGAACGGCACACCGCCGAAGAGATCCTCCGCGTCGAGCCCGGGGACCGGACGCCGTCCGGGTCCGGGGCAGGGGGTGGGGCGCATCCGCCCCACCCCCTGCTTCAGGTGTCGGTCACCGGTTCGCCTTCTCGGTTTGTCGCGGTGTCAGAAGCCGGCGGTGCCCCAGGAGTGGGCGGTGTAGTCACCCGGCCCGAATTCCCAGCCGGCCATGATGCTGTTGAGGTAGTGGTCGCCGGTGTAAAAACCCCTGTTCATGCCGTAGTTGAAGAACGGGGTGAGGCTGCCGGACCACCAGCCGGACCTGCTCCTGTCCAGGAAGCTGAGGGTGTGGCCGCCGTTGCTCCAGGTGTACTCGTAGATGTCCCAGGTGCGGCCGCCCAGGCTGACGTTGGTCGCGGCCGGGATCGCGTTGCCGTTCGCGTCGTAGTGGTCGGCCAGCGGCTTGGTGTTGTACCAGTTGAGCCAGATCATCAGCTCGGTCTTGGAGTTGCGGTCGGTCGGCGCAGGGTAGGGGTCGATGAAGATGTCGTACGTGGCGTCGTAGTACGAGCCGGACTTCGGCCACGCCGACTGGCTGAACCACGTGTTGTTGTCGGGGCTGACGTCGCGGATCTTCTTGGGGAGTGTGGTCACCGGGGACGTCCAGCCCCAGTCCTTGCCGTTGACCATGGCGACGAAGCCGGTGCCGGTCGAGGAGTTCACACCCCAGTTGTTGTCGTCGCTGTACCACGTCGAGGCGTTGCCGCCGGTCGCGTAATGCTTGAACCAGTACGTCGATGACGCTGCCACTGCCGAGTTCGGCAGGGTGAAGACGAGAGCCAGAGCCGCGAGAAGCGCGGCCCAGCCGAGACGGAATTTCATCAGCCCTCCGGATTGTGTGCTGAGTGGGGGGATCACACAGGAGAGGAGAAGTCGGTCGTCCTGCCCTGGCGGCAGGGCCACGTCGGTCTCCCCCTCGGGACGGCGGGTGCGGAGCGAGGCGGCCGGGAGCCGAACCTCACTTGGGGTCGCCGTAGATGACTCCGCGGCCGTTGGTCCCGAAGTAGACGCGGCCGTAGACCCGGGGGTCTCCGGTCATGGTGTTGCCGGTCCAGGCGTACTGGTGTCGGTCGTCGTTGATGCGGGTCCAGGTCCGGCCCGCGTCGTCGGACCGGAAGATGCCGCGCACGCCGTCGATCTTGGAGCTGGTGTAGACGGCGGGGTACGTGGCCCCGGGTGCGGCCTTGCCGAATCCGACGACGTCGCCCTCGTCCACCGCCTCGAACCTGGTGAATGACGTTCCGGAGTCGGTCGACCGCCACAACCCGTACGGTGTGGGGGTGGTGGGCTTGTTGGTGCCGCCGGCCAGCCAGATGTCGCCCTCGTGGCCCGGTACCGCCTTGAACCGGACGTTCCCCGCAGTGGGCAGACCGGACGCCGCCGTGGCCTTGAAGCTCTTGCCGCCGTCCGTGCTGAGGTGGAAGACGCCGGAGCCGTAAGCGTAGAACTTCGCCGGGTTCACCCGGTCGGAGCGCACCGAAACCCCGGCCGGCAGGCCCTCCGACGCCGTCCAGGTGGCTCCGTGGTCGTCGGACCAGCTGACCGGGGCTCCCGCCGGCGCCCAGACGATCCGCCTGCCGTCGGCGCTGATGGCGACGGCCTGGTCGTCGACTCCGGGGCCGGTGACGCCGGACGGCTCACTGCCCGACGGCTTCCAGGTGTTGCCGCTGTCGGTGGAGATGGCGAAGTGCTGGGTCCAGCCGCTGGTGGGGTTGCCGACCCGCACGATGGTGTGGGGCGCCAGCTCCGCGTAGTCCAGGGCCGGGGTGGCGCCGAAGGTCGGGTTGTCGTACATCTTCGTCGCCTTGTTCAGATCCGTGTGGCGGAAGCCGCCGACGTCGCCGACGCCCGAGAAGAGGTGAGCGGGACCGACGGGTGGGCTGATCACGCAGCCGATCGAGCACTCCTCCAGGCCCTGGGCCCGCACGGAGATGTGCACTGTGCCGCCGCTGTCCCAGTCGGTCAGGTTGTCGGCGCCGTAGATCGTCGCGCCGGTTCCGTACATGAAGTGGTCGGAGTCGAAGGGGTCGATCTGGACGGACTCCATCATCCAGCCCAGCTTGGGGGCGATCTCGGGCAGCGACGGCGAGGCGTTCCAGGTCAGCCAGGGGGCGGCGGAGATGTCGATGTCGTAGCGCAGGGTGCGCTCGGAATTCGTGCCCAGGTCCCACGCGCGGGACCAGCTCGCGCCGCCGTCGGTGGAGCGGAACAGGAGGCAGTCGGGGTACCACTTGACCTGGGTGGACACCATCAGGGTGTCCGGGTTCTGCCGGTCGATGGTCAGGCCGCTGTAGCCGTACTGGTTGTCGTCGCTGGTGGAGGGGACCGGGCTGATGCGGGTCCAGGTGTCGGTGGCAGTGTCCAGCTTCCACACATCGCCCTTGGACCCGTCGTAGGGGCCGGCGGTGTTGCTGGTCGCCAGGTACAGGTAACCGCCGACGTGGTCGAAGACCGCGTGGTGCGGGATGAAGCCGGTGGGCTGCCCGGGTACGCGTTCCCAGGTCGCTCCCGCGTCGGTCGACCGGTACAGGATGTTGTCCTTGTCGGCGACGGTGACGTAGAGGGTCCGGGTGGCCCTGCCCGCTCTGCCGGTGCGCTTGTCGAAGACGACTTGCAGCACGCCCAGGTTGTCGCCGTTGTAGCCGTCGGGGTCGGTGGGGTCGATGACGAAGTTGCCCGGGTTGGGGAAGCCGGTCACCTTCGCGAAGGTCTTGCCGTGGTCGGTGCTGCGCCACAGCCCGTGGCCCCCGCGCACGCCCAGGTACAGGATGCTGTTGCGGGTGGGGTCGATCACCAACCGCTCGCCGATGCCCCGGCCGGGCATGTTGCCGCCAAGCCGGAACGGCAGGGGAGTTGCCTTCCAGGTGCGGCCGCGGTCGGTCGACCGCAGGATCGCCGCCATGGTCGGGTCCCAGTCGGGAAGGGTGTAGGTGCCTGCGGCCAGGTAGACGCGGTCGGGGTCCACCTCGTCGGTGGCGACGCTGATGATGCCGGTGTGTCCGTACTCGTCCCAGCCGATCCAGTCGGTGAGGGGGATCCACCGCCGGGACACGGTGTCGAGGCGGTAGGCGCCGCCGATGTCGGTCCGGGCGTACACCAGTCCCGGTTCGCTCTGGTTGAAGATGATGCCGGTGACGAAACCGCCACCGACTATCTCCGCGTTGCGGAAGGTGTAGGGCGTGCGTCGGACGGTCCCGGCCGCACGGGCGGACGCGGCGGAGGCAGCGGAGGGGGCGAGCACAGGGAGTGCGGCCGCGGCCGCACCGGCGGCCAGCAGTCCTCGGCGGGAGAGGTGCGGGACATGGGTCATGATGCGTCCTTGCCTTTCGGGTGCGGGTCCGTACGGGCCTGCGTACAAGCAGCAGTCCGGTCGGCTCTGGTGTGGTCGGGGAGGGCTGGGTGGACGGTGCCCCGTCCCGCGCGTCGAGGGTGCCGAACCGGTGGCGCAGCCGGAGTCGGGAGACCCCCGAGGCGGTCGGTGACGCGGTGAATCATGGGCGTCCCGTCAGCCCTTGATCGCGCCGGTGAGCATGCCCTTGGCCAGATGCCAGTACTGGTCGTATCCGCCGAGGCCCACGACCACCACCGGCGGCCGTTCGCAGGACGGCTCGGCGGTTCACCTCGATGCTCATGTCGTTGCGGCCCTTCGTTTTCGTGGATCCGACCGGCGGGCGGGCCGACGCTGCGTCGTCCGGTGGTCTGATCTCGGGAGGGCGGGAGGAATCCGAGTCGATGCGCTTCGACGTTTCGGTGACACTAAGGCCGTGTTTCCGGGCACGACAACGGGCCGTCCAGGTCACTTTCCGGTAACAGGCGCGGTCGAGGGTGGCGGTGCGCTCCGCCCTCCATGCTGCCCTTTCCCCAGGTGGACTGCTCCTCCGGGCGAACTCTCGGTGGAACGCCAGTGCTGGACGAACGACTTGCGACGGCTGGGCGACCTGTGATTGACACACGACTCAGCGTCATGCCAACGTCGAAGCGCTTCGACTGCATGAGAGTGCGATCGAGGTGGCGCGCCGTCGACGTACCGAAGGAGGGCCGGGTGGATATGCGACAGATCGCACGCCATGACGTCGTCTTCGTCGCCGGCTTCGCCGGAGAGCATGAACTCACCTGGTCGCAGAAGGCCCACGCACGCGAAGGATGCCACCCCCATCTCCACGGACCCCGCAACAGGAACGTACGGATGGGGCGGGCACTGGACGGCCGACCCGACATGGCCGCGGTGCTGCGTGCCTTCGCCGCGGTCATGTCCCACTTCGAGGCGCTGCGCACGCTGTATCCACGTGACGCGGACGGACAACCGCGCGCGGTCGTCGTGGCTTCCGGCGTGCTCCGGGTCGACGAGTACGCCTCCGACGCCCCGCCGACCTACGACGAGCTGAGCGCCTTCACCCTCCGACTGGCCGAGCCCGGATTCGCCCCGGACGACCTGCCGTTGCGGGCGGCCGTCATCACCGTGGACGGCAGACCCATCCACATCGCGCTGTCATTGCACCACTTCTCGGCGGACACGACGGCCGCCCGGATCGTGGCCGAGCACATAGCCCGACTGGCCGCCGATCCGGGCGCCGACCTCGGTCCGGGGTGGCAGCCGCGGCAGATCGCGAACTTCGAGGCCAGTCCCTCGGGGCTGCGGCACGCCCATCGTGTCGACACCCATGACCGGGCCATGCTCCGTCAGTCCGTCATGCCCGAACTCCGGGCGCCCGCGAGCCACAGGGACGCCGTCTACAACTTCGTATGCCTCGACTCGGCGGCGGTCGCGCTCGCGGCCGCCGGTCTGGCGAAGCAGTACCGGACATCCGTGGCCGCCGTCCTGCAATCCGCATACGCGTGCGCGCTCGCCGAGCACCTCGGCGTCGTCAACTGCATGTTCAACACCGTGATGGCCAACCGGCAGACCACCTTGGCCCGCGAGGCGGTGGCCCATATCGCCGGCAGGGCCCTCGTCCCGGTCGACACGTCCCTCGGCATCGACCGGTTCCCGGCGCTGTGCCGGGCCGTCGACGCGGCACTCGTCAGATCCTCCTCCGTCAGCCTGCGAGAGCCCGACCGCTACGCCAGATCCCTGGACGAGGTCTCCGCCGAACTGGGCCGCTCCGCACACAACCCGTACGTGGTCAACATCCGCCCCATAGCGCCCCGCACGCTGATCCGGGCTCGGGCGGACAGGGCACAGGAGGACATCGAGCGAGCCATGGCGTCCAGCCGGTACAGACGGTTCCCCAAACCCGTCGATCCGTACTCCGGAAAGCTCTCCTTCAGTGTGTGGGGTATGTCCGAGACGGCCGGAATCAGTCTGGGGACGGATGCGACGTCGTTCGACGCGACGGATCTCGAACAGATACTGCGGTCCTTCGAGAAGCGGTTGGTCGGAGCCGCGATCGGCCCTCACGCCGCACGGAGCGGCTCCTTCGCCGACGCGTAGAGACGCGGTGGGGTGCGTATGGTCGACGTCGAGCTCCAGCAGGGCGGTCCCGGCGGTTCGAGGTGGAGGGTGTTCTTCGGTGTCAGGGCCCGCCCTGCGGTACGGGACGGAATCCGGGTGCGTCCCGGGCGACCGGCACGTCGGTCGTCATCGGCTGAGGGCGGACGAGGCCGACAGGTGTTGGTCGGCAGCCCAGGAGGCGAGAATGCGCAGCCGCTCGTGTGTGGGGGATCCGGGGACGGCGGTCCAGACGGTCAGGTGTTGATCGGGATCGGTGTTGGCGGTGTAGGTGTCCCAGTCCAGGACGAGTTCGCCGACGACCGGGTGGTTGAGGGTCTTGGTGCCCACGGTGCGCGCGGCCACCTTGTGGTCGCCCCACCACTTGGCGAACTGCTGGTCGCGTGTGGACAGTTCGCCGACCAGCTCGATCAGACGCGGGTCCTCGGGATACTTGGCCGCCTCCATCCGCAGTTGCGCCACGGAGATCTGCGGCCGAGGTCTCCCAGTCGGCGTACAGGGTGCGCATCGCCGGCTCGGTGAACTGGATCCGGGGATAGTTGCGGTGCTTTTCCGGGATGCGGGAGAAATCGATGACCAGGGCGGCGGCCGGCGCGTTCCACGCCAGGATGTCTCCGCGCCGGCCCTGCACGATGGCCGGGGTGGCGGTGAGGTCGTCCAGGACGCGCTGGAGCTGCGGCTGGACCTGCTGCCTGCCGCGCCGCCGCGTGCGGGGCGTGGTCTTGCCCGCGAGCTGGAAGAGATAGCCCCGCTCGTCGTCGTCCAGGTGGAGGACGCGGGCGAGGGCCTCGAGCACGGGAGCGGATGCCTGTATACGGCCCTGTTCGAGTCTGGTGTAGTAGTCCGTGCTGATGGAGGCGAGCTGGGCGACCTCCTCACGGCGCAGTCCGGCGACCTGGCGGGGGCCGCCCGTCTCCGGCAGTCCGACCGTGCGCAGGCTCAGCTCCGAGCGGCGTTTCTTGAGGAATTCTCCCAGCTCATTGGCGGTGGCGTTGTCGCTCATGGTTCCCAGCATGGCATTGATCATGCCCCGACAAGGGGGGAGAGTCTTCTCCCGGGATACGGCCCTCCCCGGAGGGATTTCTCCGCTTTCCGTGCTCGGCCCCGCGTGCGAGCCTCGATGACGAGCAGCCCGGGAGGACGGACATCGTTCGCTCCCCCTCGGACTGGCTGCAAGAGACGTCTCACACCTGAAAGAAGCACCCTCATGCGCGGAGCAGTCATCCATGCCCCCGGCGACGTCCGTTTCGAGGAGCTCGACGATCCGAAGATCATCCATCCGACCGACGCGATCATCCGTACCGCGGTCACCTGTGTGTGCGGCACGGACCTGTGGCCCTACCGCGGCGCGGAGCCCGTCGACCAGCCGCACCCGATGGGTCATGAGTACGTCGGCATCGTGGAGGAGGTCGGCAGCGAGGTCACCTCGGTGAAGCCGGGGCAGTTCGTCATCGGCTCCTTCGCCACCTCCGACAACACGTGTGCGAACTGCCGGGCGGGCTACCAGTCCAACTGCGTGCGACGCGAGTTCATGAGCACCTGCCAGGCCGACCACGTGCGCATCCCCAACGCGCAGGGCACCCTCGTCGCCACCGACGAGCATCCGGCTGAGCAGTTCTGGCCCAGCCTGCTGGCGCTGTCCGACGTCATGGGTACCGGCTGGTGGGCCGCGAAGGCCGCCGAGGTCAAGCCGGGCTCCACCGCCGTGGTGGTCGGTGACGGCGCGGTGGGCCTGTGCGGTGTGATCGCCGCAAAGGAGCTCGGCGCCGAACGGATCATCGTCATGAGCCGGCACGAGAGCCGGCAGAAGCTGGCCCTGGAGTTCGGCGCCACCGACATCGTCACCGAGCGCGGCGAAGAAGGCATCGCCCGCGTGAAGGACCTGACCGGCGGTGTCGGCGCCGACAGCGTGCTGGAGTGCGTGGGCACGCCTGAGGCGATGCAGCAGTCCCTGCGTTCCACTCGCCCGGGCGGCAACGTCGGCTTCGTCGGCGTCCCGCACGACGTCGCGATCGACGGTCAGGAGCTGTTCTTCTCGCATGTCGGTCTGCGTGGCGGCCCCGCCCCGGTGCGCGGCTACCTGCCCGACCTCATCCAGCGGGTCTTCGAAGGCCGCATCAACCCCGGCAAGGTCTTCGACCTCACCCTGCCCCTGGAGCAGGTCGCCGAGGGCTACAAGGCGATGGACGAGCGCCGCGCCATCAAGACGCTGCTGAAGCCCTGATCGCCGGCCGATCCCACGCCGGGGCCGGGCCTTCACGGCCCGGCCCCCACACCGTCGGCGGCCCCTCCGCCTTCAACGTCGGAGTCGCCGCCGGACGCCGGCTCTCGGGAACGGCCCTGGGCTCCTCCGTCGGTCTGACCGGCCCGCCCCTGGTCGGCAGGTTCACCGCCGCCCTCACCCTGCTCCCGCTGATCGCGCTCGCCGTCCGCGACACCCCGCTCGCCTTCCGTATCGTGCCCCGGGGCGCCGTCCCCGCCCGGCCACGGCACGACGAAACCGTCCCGGCCTCGTCACACCGCTGATCCGGGTCAGAAGCACCGGAGAGGACCTCGGGCCGACCGGTCGCCACATCGACGAGAAGGCGCTCACCCAGAGAGGCGTGCCCGGTCGTTTCCGTTTGTGCTCCGCGCCGCGGGCGTCCATGTCCGAGCGCCTCCCGCGCTGACGTGGGGACCGAACGCCGCCAGACTGGAGGTGGGCATGGTGAGCAGACGCCCGGGCCTGCGCAGCAGGTGATCATCCGCGAGGTGACGGAGGCGGAGACGTGACCGTGGGACGTATAGGTCTGGTCGTCCACGGCGGCCGCGCCGAAGCCGTGGACGCGGCTCGGACCGTGCGTACGTGGTGCGCCGAGCACGGCGTGCAGTGCGCCGACATCGACGTGTGGCAGGACGGTGGGCGGCGCCATGCCCGGGACGAGGTCGACTCAGCGGGCGACCCGGACCTCATCGTGACCCTGGGAGGGGACGGGACCTTCCTGCGGGGCGCCCGGCTGGCCGCCGAGAACGACGCCCTGGTCCTGGGGGTCGATATCGGCCGGGTGGGCTTCCTGACGGAGGTGCCCGTCACGCTGGTGCGCCAGGCACTCGACGCCGTCCGGCAGAACCGGTTCTCGGTCGACCACCGCATGCTGCTCACCCTGCGTGCCTCGCGCCGTCTGGAGGTGCCGCCGGAGATGGAGGCGCTCACCCGGTACGGCCGCGGACCGCTCCTGCCGCCTCCGCAGGTGCGCGCCCACTGCGAGGTGTGCGACGACTGGGGCATCCCGCTGAACGTCATGGCGCTGAACGACGTCGTACTGGAGAAGCTGGCACGGGACCGGCAGGTGTCGGTCGGCGTCTACCTCTCCGGGCGGCTGCTGGCCTCGTACTCCGCCGACGCGCTGCTGGTGGCCACACCGACGGGTTCGACCGCCTACAGCTTCGCCGCCGGCGGCCCGGTCGTCTCACCCCGCGCGGAGGCCCTGGTCTTCACGCCGGTCGCCCCGCACATGGCCTTCAACCGCTCGGTGGTGGCGGCCCCCGACGAACCCGTCGCGCTGAAGGTGCTCGAAAGGTCGGGCCAGGCCGCTGTCAGCATCGACGGCCAACTGCGCGGCGTCCTGTACCCGGGGGACTGGATCGGTGTGTACCCCGCCCCACGGCGCCTGAGGGCCATCCGGCTGGGGCCGATGGACTTCTACGGCCGCCTGCGCGAGCGGATGAAACTGACCGACGCCCCGGCGGCCGTCGTCGACGGGACGCCCGCGCCGCTCTGGCCGGTGACCACCCCCCGGCCGGACGACCTGGCGCACCTGGCACTGCCCATCGGCCCGACGGCGGACGGCGGACGGCACCCCTGATCGAGCCGGCCTGGCCGCGGCCCCGCGCCGTGAGCGACCCCTTGGGCAGCTCTTGACGGCTCCTGCACCGGGACTTGGCACACCCCGCATCAGGCCTTGGCGCGCCCCACATCTCCCGTACCGCCGACTTTCACATGGGCGCCACCGCACCCTTTCCTGACGTTCGGTGCTCCTGGAACACTCCCTTCGCGCAGGTTCCCTCACCATTGGGCGTATCGCGCCCCGTCAGGACAAGAGGTCCCCCCGTCATGCCTGAAGTGAATCGGCGCCGATTCCTCCAACTCGCGGGCGGCACCGCCGCGTTCACCGCCCTCTCCAGCAGCATCGAGCGCGCCGCGGCCCTGCCCGCCAACCACCGTTCCGGCACCATCGAGGACGTCGAGCACATCGTCGTCCTGATGCAGGAGAACCGTTCCTTCGACCACTACTTCGGCACCCTCAGAGGCGTCCGCGGCTTCGGTGACCCGCGCCCGGTGACCCTGCAGAACGGCAAGACGGTCTGGCACCAGTCGGACGGCACCAAGGACATCCTGCCGTTCCACCCCGACGCCGACGACCTGGGCCTCGCCTTCATCCAGGACCTGCCGCACGGCTGGAACGACGGGCACGCCGCCTTCGACGGGGGCAAGTACGACAAGTGGGTGCCGTCCAAGGGCTCCACGACCATGGCGTACTTGACGCGTGAGGACATCCCCTTCCACTACGCGCTCGCCGACGCGTTCACCATCTGCGACGCGTACCACTGCTCGTTCATCGGCTCCACCGACCCGAACCGCTACTACATGTGGACGGGCTACACCGGCAACGACGGCCAGGGCGGCGGCCCGGTCCTCGGCAACGACGAGGCCGGCTACAGCTGGACCACCTACCCCGAGCGCCTGGAGAAGGCGGGGGTCTCCTGGAAGATCTACCAGGACGTCGGCGACGGCCTCGACGCGAACGGCTCCTGGGGCTGGATCCAGGACGCCTACCGCGGCAACTACGGCGACAACTCGCTGCTCTACTTCACCCAGTACCAGAACGCGAAGCCCGGCGACCCGCTCTACGACAAGGCCCGCACCGGCACCGACGCCCGCAAGGGCGAGGGCTTCTTCGACCAGCTCAAGGCCGACGTGAAGTCCGGCGAGCTGCCGCAGATATCCTGGATCGTCGCCCCCGAGGCCTTCACGGAGCACCCCAACTGGCCCGCCAACTACGGCGCCTGGTACATCTCACAGGTCCTCGACGCGCTCACCTCCGACCCGGCGGTGTGGGCGAAGACGGCCCTGTTCATCACCTACGACGAGAACGACGGCTTCTTCGACCACCTGATACCCCCCATCCCGCCCGCCTCCGCCGCGCAGGGCAGGTCCACCGTCGACGTGGGACCGGACCTCTTCAAGGGCGACGGCGGCCACGTCGCCGGCGCCTACGGGCTCGGGCAGCGCGTGCCGATGCTGGTCGTCTCCCCGTGGAGCAAGGGCGGCTACGTCTGCTCCGAGACGCTCGACCACACCTCCGTCATCCGGTTCATGGAGCGCCGCTTCGGTGTGCACGAGCCGAACATCTCGCCCTGGCGGCGCGCCATATCCGGCGACCTGACCTCCGCCTTCGACTTCTCCCGCAAGGACACCGAGCCGGTAGCGCTGCCGTCCACCGACGGCTACCAGCCGCCGGACCGGGACCGCCACCCCGACTATGTGCCGACCCCGCCCGCCGACGGAACCCTGCCCAAGCAGGAGCGCGGCCTGCGACCCACCCGCCCGCTGAAGTACGCGCCGTCCGTGGACGGTTCGGCGGACACCGCGGCCGGGACGTTCACCCTGACCTTCGCCTCCGGCGCGCACGCCGGTGCCGCCTTCCTGGTCACCTCCGGCAACCGCACCGACGGCCCCTGGAACTACACCACCGAGGCCGGCACGTCGGTCTCGGACACCTGGAACTCGGCGTACTCCGGCGGTTCCTACGATCTGACCGTGCACGGCCCGAACGGCTCCCTGCGCGTCTTCGAGGGCCATGGCAAGGCCGCCGGTCCCGAGGTCACCGCCCGGCACACCGGTGACGACCTCGCGCTGACGTTCACCAACAAGGGTTCCGGCACGGTGAAGTTGAAGGTCACGAGCGGCTACGGCGGCCGCCCGCAGACGGTCACGGTGCGCCCCGGTGCCACGGTGAAGCACACCGTCGACCTCGGGTCGAGCAGGCGCTGGTACGACCTCACCGTCACCTCCGACGCCGACCCGTCCTTCCTGCGCCGCTTCGCCGGGCACGTGGAGAACGGGCGGCCGGGTGTGAGCGACCCCGCGATCGTGACGGAATGACGGGAGGATCCGGTGTCCGTGGTTTTCCGGCCGGCTCGCGGTAGTGTGCCCCGGTGACCACGCATTCGAACACGCCTGCAGGCTGGTACCCCGATCCCCACGGCGCACCGCACACGCTGCGCTACTGGGACGGCTCGCAGTGGACGCAGCACACCCACGCCGAGCAGCAGGCACAGGCCGCGCAGCAGGCGCCGCAGCAGGTGCCCGCGCAGCAGGCGCAGGGTCCGCAGGGATACGGCCAGCAGCCTTACGGTCAGCAGCCCCGTGGTCAGCAGCCCCATGGTCAGCAGCCCTATGGCCAGCAGCCTTACGGTCAGCAGCCCCATGGTCAGCAGCCCTACGGTCACCAGGCCGCGGCCCACGATCAGCGCGTCCAGCACCAGGTGCAGCAGCAGGCCGGGGTCGCGCCGAGCGGCCCCGGCGGCGGCACGCTGTTCACCGAACCGGTGCTGGTCGTGAACCAGAAGGCCAAGCTGATCGAGCTGACGAACGAGTACAGCGTCTTCGACCAGAACGGCAACCAGATCGGATCGGTCACGGAGGTCGGGCAGAGCGCGCTGAAGAAGGCGGTGCGCTTCGTCTCCAGTCTCGACCAGTTCATGACCCACAAGCTGGAGATCCGCGACAGCTACGGGCAGCCGCAGCTGGTGCTGACCCGGCCCGCGAAGGTCTTCAAGTCGCGGGTGGTGGTGGAGCGCCCGGACGGTCAGGTCGTGGGCGAGATCGTCCAGCAGAACATGATCGGGAAGATCCACTTCGCGATGAACGCGGACGGCCGGCAGGTCGGCGCGATCAAGGCGGAGAACTGGCGCGCCTGGAACTTCGCGATCGTCGACCACGCCGAGAACGAGGTCGCCCGGATCACCAAGACCTGGGAGGGCCTGGCGAAGACCATGTTCACGACCGCGGACAACTACGTCCTGCAGATCCACTACCAACTGCCCGAGCCGCTGCTGAGCCTGGTGGTGGCGACCGCACTGACCGTGGACACGGCGCTGAAGCAGGACTCCCGCGGTCTCGGCTGAGCCGCGGGAGAGAAGACGGAAAACGGCGGTGGCCGGCACGTACGTACAGTGCCGGCCACCGGCGTGTTCACAGGGTGGTCAGGTGCTCCGGCGCGGCCGGCCGCTGAGCGGGCAAGGACGGCTCGAAGGGGGCCGGCCCGGGCTCCAGAGCCAGCACCGCGGCGACCGGGTGGTCGTCGTCGACCGGGGCGAGGGCAGCGGGGCCGGACCGCGCCAGCGTCACCACGCCCCAGGACGCCAGGCCCGCGCCCGCCGCCGCGAGGAGCAGACCTGCCGCGCCGCCCTGGAGGCGTTCGCCCAGCAGACTGAGACCGATGACCGCCGCCGCGACCGGGTTGGCGAGGGTGACGAGCGCGAGCGGAGCGCCGAGGCCGTCCCGGTACGCGGTCTGCGACAGCAGCAGACCGGCCGTCGCGAACAGCGCCACCAGCAGCGCCACCACGACGACGTGCGCGCTCAGCGGCGCTTCGGAGCGGTCCGTCGCCGCCACCGTCACGGTCTGGGTGAGCGCCGAGGCGACACCGGACGCGAAGCCCGAAGCGGTCGCGTGCCGAAGCCCGGGGCGGGCGCCCGGCCGGGAGAGCACGCCGATCACGGCGGTGGTCGCCCCGGCCACCGCCAGCGCCTCGGGCAGGCTCAGCACCTCGTCCGGCTCCGGCCCGGACGCCGTCACCAGCAGCGCTGCCAGACCGAGCAGCGTCAGGGCCGTGCCCCGCCACTCCACCGCGCGGACCCGGCGCCCCGCCGCCCGCGCCCCCAGCGGCACCGCGGCCACCAGGGTGAGCGCGCCGAGCGGCTGCACCAGCGTCAGCGGACCGAACTTGAGAGCGGCGACGTGCAGCAGCGCGGCGGAGGCGTTCAGTGCGACCGACCACCACCAGGCGCCGCACGCCAGCAGCCGGACCACACCCGTCCCGCTCTCCCGGGCGGCGAGTCGCTCCTGAGCCACGGCGGCCGCCGCGTACGCGACCGCGGAGAACAGGGACAGGACGATCGCGAGGACGGCGGCGCTCATCGCCCGGCCCCCACCAGGCCGTGGCCGTCGGCGGTCCTGGCCTCCGCGGACCTCGCCGACGGCACCGCGCGCCGCACCGCCGGGGCGATTCGCTGCGGCTTCGCCGACGGGCTCGGGACCACGGCCAGAGCGATGCCCAGCAGGACCGTCGCCACGACCGCGTCGAGCCAGTAGTGGTTCGCCGTACCGACGATCACGAGCAGCGTCACCAGCGGATGCAGCAGCCACAGCCACCGCCACCGGGACCGGGTCGCCGCGATCAGGCCGACCGCGACCATCAGCGCCCAGCCGAAGTGCAGCGAGGGCATGGCGGCGAACTGGTTCGCCATCGAGTCGGTCGCGGGCTCGGCCCCGTACACCGTCGGCCCGTACAGCTGCCCGGTGTCCACCAGGTGCGCCATGTGGAGCATTCGCGGCGGGGCGAGCGGAAACGTGAGGTGCAGCGCCAGCGCCGCGCCGGTGACCAGAGCGAGGATCCGGCGGGCCCACAGGTAGTGGTCCGGCCGCCGCAGGTACAGCCACACCAGGAACGCCGCGGTGGCCGTGAAGTGCACGGCCACGTAGTAGAGGTTCGCGGTGCGGACGAGGGTGTCGCCGTGCAGCAGTGCGGACTGCACGGCGCCCTCGCCGGGCAGCCGCAGCGCGCGCTCCCAGTCCCAGACGCGGTGCGCGTTGTGGAACGCCTCCGCGGTGTGGCCGTTCGCGAGCTGCCGGCCGAACTTGTAGACCAGGAAGAGCCCGGCGACGAGAAGGAGCTCGCGGACGAGGGGCGGCCGGTGTATCGCGGCTGCCCCTTCCCCTTCGGGCTCGGTGCGGGAATCCATCCCCGCCCCCCTTTGCTGACAGTACGTGTGGGGTGGTGTGTGGTGAGCCCAGGAGGGGACCCACTCGACAGAGGAGTGGGTCCTGTCCAAGGCTCATCGATACGCCAGTGTACCGATACGCTCGCGTACCGGTACACTGGCGTCTCGATACACTGGTGTGAAGCGGCCCACGCGGCCGGCACCACGACCGAGGAGCAGAAGCCATGACGTCGCAGGCAGCGGAGGTACCGCAGTCGGCGGCCGCCTCGCGCCGCTCCAAGCTCACGCCGGAGCGCGAGCAGGAGTTCTTCGACGCCGTGCTGGAGCAGATCCGCGAATGCGGCTACGACGCGGTCACCATGGAGGGCGTCGCGGCCGTCACCCGATGCAGCAAGTCGACGCTGTACCGGCAGTGGAAGACGAAGCCGCAGTTCGTGGCCGCCGCCCTGAGGGCCAGTCGCTGCCCGCGGTTCGCGGGCGTCGACACCGGTTCGCTCGCCGGGGACCTGCGCGCAGTGGCGCGGGCCGCGGCCGAGTGGTCGCGCCGGGACACCAAGCTCCACCAGGCCCTCGGCCACGCCGCGATGCAGGACCCGGAGCTCGCGCGGGCGCTGCGCGAAGCACTGGTCGAGCCCGAGGTCAGGGCGTTGCAGGAGATCGTCCGGCGTGGTGTGGAGCGCGAGGAGGTGCCCGCCGGCCATCCGGCGCTGGAGTACGTCCCCGCACAAGTGCTGGGCGTGCTGCGGGTCCGCCCCCTCCTGGAGGGGGAGTACGCGGACGAGGAGTACCTCACGCGCTTCGTCGAGGCCGTGGTGCTCCCGTCGCTGGGACTCACCTGAGGACCGGGTCGCCGTCCGTGGGATGACCGGACGTCGGCCCGACCGCGCCGCACCGTGGGGACGGGGGCGGCGCGCATCCCCGGCCGGGCGGGGCTCCTCCAGAGCGGAGGGGAGCCCCGCCCGGCCGCATCGCATCGGCCGGGGCGGCAAGAGTGTTTCGTCTTCGGACGGACCCCTAGACCTTCTGTCCGGTGCCGCCCGCCGACGACTCCTTGATGCCCTTGGTGATCTGGTCCAGGACGGACGGCTTGGGCCCGCCGGACCCGGCGTCGAGGCCGAAGCGTACGACGACGAGCTGCCGGGAGTCTGCGGGCGACGGGAAGACCAGCGACTCGACATAGCCGTCCGTGCCCTTAGCCGTGACCGCCTTCCAGCGGACCATGTAGCCGTTCTGCCCGGCCACGGTCACCGCCTCCGAGGCCAGCACCTGGTGCGAGGTGATCCCGCCGTAGGACGTGCCGCCGTAGGACTCCTCGGCGTTCTTGGCGATGTCCTGCTGGGCCGCCGCCCGAGCGGTCGTGGCCGTCAGCCCCTGCTGCTCGGCGGAGGCCGAGTAGGCCCCGCCGGTGTTGCAGGTCTTCGAGGCGTCACCGGGGCACTTGTAGGTGTCGTTCGACTGGACGGCCGCCCCGCCCTCGACGGTCTGGCCGGTCCACCCGGCGGGCACCGGGATGCTGATGCCGTTGAACGGGTCGGCGGCGTACCCGTCCTCGGTCCCCGGCTGCCCGGACCGACCGGGCGCGGGCGTCTGACCGCCCGAACCCCCGGAACCACCGCCGAAGGGCCCGCCCTGCCCCCCGAACGGATCGCCCTGACCACCTTGGCCGCCCTGACCGCCCTGGCCTTCTTGGCCACCGAAGCCGCCCGGGCCGCCCGGACCCTGAGCACCCGCGGAGCGGCCGCTCGCGCCGTCCTGCGCCGTGAGCGCGTAGACACCGCCGCCTATGCCCGCCAGCACCACGATCGCCGCCGCCACGGCTATCCCGGTCCGCACACCGTGCCGCGCCCGAGCGGGCGCGGCACCGGGGTAGGGGGCGGCGGCGAACGGCTCGCCCGGATACGCGCCGGCGACCGGCGGCTGCTCCGGAGGACCCCACGAGGCGCCCGCGTCCACGGGGCGGACCCGGTCCGTCCACGCCTTGCCGTCCCACCACCGCTCGGTGGCGGGCCCGTCACTTGTCTGCCCCGGGTCGGGGTACCACCCGGGAGGAGTCACCTGCGTCATGCCCCCACGGTATGAGGCGGGAGTGAAAGGCAGATGAGAGCGCCCGACCTGGGCACCCGGCCCACGGTGAGTCGACTGCCCGACTGCCCGACTGCCCGACGACTGCCGATCGGCCCGGCCGGCCCGCGGCGCCGCGGGTCCGTCGTGCCGGACTCGGAGCTGCCGCACGGCACCACGTACACGCCGGAACCAGGCCGTCGCCGCGAGGGTGGAGATTGCACTTGAGGGAGAATGCGCTTGCTCCGCACGGACTTTGACGTCCTATTACCCGCGCCGCGGCTGGTCGGCGCCGGATCGCGTCGCCCCGGGGTGCCTCGCGTCACCCGTCACGGCAACAGGTGCCCCGACGTCCCTCCACCGGGGCACGGGGACGGCTAGGCTCGATGTCCGTACGTCGTTTGGGCGACCTGGGGAGGTACCGGGATGACGGAGGCACGGCCCGGCGCGGCCGCCTCGGCTTCCCTGTGGGAACGCGACGCGGAGCTGACCGTCATCACCGAGGCGGTCGACGCGCTCTGCGACGACGCGTCGCCCTCGGAGTCGGGGAGTCTGCTGGTGTTCAGCGGGGAGGCCGGCATCGGCAAGACCGCCCTCCTCGCCGAGACACGCCGCATCGCGGACGAGCGCGGCTGCGCGGTCTGGTGGGCGCGCGGCGGCGAGACCGTCACGTCCGTGCCCTTCAAC
Source organism: Streptomyces cynarae (assembly GCF_025642135.1). NCBI lineage: Bacteria > Bacillati > Actinomycetota > Actinomycetes > Kitasatosporales > Streptomycetaceae > Streptomyces > Streptomyces cynarae. Next base: position 7,538,843 of record NZ_CP106793.1, read on the forward strand.
GTCGTACGACAACTGCTCCAGCCCGTGCTCCTGTCCCTGATGCCTCAGGAGGCGCGGGAGTACCTGGGCGACTGGTACGAGGTCGCGGGCCCCGCCCTCGGCATAGCGGACCCCGGAGAGCGGCAGGCCGACCCGCAGGGCGTGTGCGACGGACTGGTCGAGGTCGTCTCCCGGCTCGCCCGGCGGGAGTGGCCGCTGGTCCTGATCGTCGACGACGCCCACTGGGCCGACCAGGAGACCCTGCACTGGCTGGCCGCCTGCTGCGAACGCCTCGCCGACCTGCGCGTGCTCCTCGTGGTGGCCCTGCGCCCCGGCGAGGCGTCCGGCGAGGGCGCCCGGCACCTCGACGCGATCACCGCGGCCGCCCGTCGCCCGGTCAGCACCCTCAGCGCGCTCACCCCCGAGGCGACCGCCGGACTCACCCGGGCCACCGTCGGCGCGCACGCCGACGCCCCGTTCTGCCGCGAGGTGTGGGCCGTGACCGGCGGCAACCCGTACGAGACCGTGGAACTGCTCGCCAAGGTGCAGGACAGCCGGCTCGACCCGGTCGAGGCCTCGTGCGCCGAGCTGCGCGACCTGAACCGCTCGGCCCGCGGCAACGGCCTCGTCGCCCGCCTGGAGGGCCTCGGCATCGACGCCACCCGGTTCGCCTGGGCCGCGGCCATCCTCGGCACCGGCATCACCCTGGACCTGGTGGCCGAGCTCGCCACCATGCGCCCCGAGGAGGCCGCCCGCTGCGCCGAACTGCTCAGCGCGGCCCGCATCCTGACCGCACCGGGTGTAGCGGGCCGCCGGACGGACGGCGCTGAGCTGGAGTTCGTCCACCCGCTGATCGCCAGTGCCGTCTACCGCTCGATCCCCGACGGCCTGCGTACCGCCATGCACGGCATCGCCGCGCGGGTCGTCACCGACTCCGGGCTCGGCGCGGCGGCCGCCTCCCGCCACCTCCTCGAAGTCCACCCGGACGACGACGAGGAACTGGTCGAGCAGATGCGGGAGGCGGCGCGCGAACACCTCGCCGTCGGCGCCCCCGAAGCGGCCCGCCGCTGCCTGGAGCGCGCCCTGGCCGAACCGCCGACGCCCGAGGCCCACCCGTACGTGCTCTACGAACTGGGCTGCGCCACGCTGCTGACCGCACCGGCCACCACCATCGACTACCTCCAGGCCGCCCTGGCCCTGCCGGGCCTGGAAGGCGACGACCGGGTGGATGCCGTCCACCGCCTGTCCCAGGCCCTGCTGCACAACGACCAGCTCGACGACGCCATCCGCACCGTCGACGAGGAGGCCGCCCGTCTGGAACCGGGCCCCTCCCGGATGCGTCTGCAGGCCGTCCACTACATGTGGGAGAGCATCCACGCGGCCGAGGAGGACTCCCCGGCACGCTCCCGCGAGCTGGCCGAACTCGCCCGCACCTGCACCGGCAGGGACAACTCCGAGCGCGCCCTGCTCATCCTGCGCGGCTTCGACGCGATGACCCACGGCGAGAACGCCGAAGAGGTCGTGGAAGTGTGCGACCGGGCCCTCGTCAACGGCCGCCTCGCCCCGGGATTCGGCTGGACCGACACCGAGTGGGGCATCGAACTGCTGCTCATGCTGGGCAGCGCGTACGCCTACAGCGACCGGCTCGACCGGGCCGAGAGCCTGTTCACCGAGGGCCTGCGCGCATACGAGTCCGCCGGCTGGAGCGGTGGTCATCTCTCCCTGGCCCACGCCTACGTCGGACTCGCGCACCGCAGGCGCGGTCGGCTCCGGGACGCGGAGACCTCCCTGCGCGAGTCGCTGCGCCTCGCCGAGCGCGTCGGGCGCGGGCTGCCCCTGTACTGGTCGGCGACCTGCGGCCTCGTCGACACGCTGCTCGCCCGCGGGCACGTCGAGGAGGCCTGGTCCCTCGCCGAGCGGTACGGTTTCGCACCTCCGTACCCGTCCACGATCGTGCTGCCCGACACCCGTTCCGTGCGCGGCCGGCTGCTTCTCGCCGTCGGGCGGACCGAGGAGGCCGTGGGCGAGCTGGAGGCCGCGGAGAAGGCGTGCGCGGGGCGCGGCCACAACCCGGTGCTGGCCCCCTGGGCGGGGGACCTGGCGCGGGCACTGGCCGCCGACGATCCGCGGCGTGCGGCGGATCTGGCCGCTCTTGCCCGCCGGCAGGCCGAGCTCCTGGGCACCGACACAGCCATCGGCGAGGCCCTGCGGGTGGCTGCCGCGCTGGAGACCGGGCAGCGTGCGGTGCGCCTGGCCGGGCAGGCGGTGGCGTACCTCGAGGCCTCACCCTGCCAGTACGAACACGCCGCCGCGCTGGTCGAGTACGGGATCGCCACGAGGTCGGTGCCCGAACTCGAACGGGGGCTTTCGCTGGCGGAGTCCTGCGGGGCGGACGGGTTGGCCGTCCGGGCCCGGGACGCGTTGGAGGCCGTCGGAGCACCGTGACCGCGCGCCCCTTGCGGGCGTGCCGGGCGTCACGGCCCACGCGGGACGTTCGCAACAGGCCCTAGAGGGCCAGTAGTTGATCCGTGACCGCTTCCAGGCGCTTGCGTACCTCCCGGTCGTACGCCCTCTCATGCGCCCGTGAAGGACTGGTCCCGTCGAAGTAGCCGCCGCTGCCCACCTCCTGCGTCGCCGGCACCAGCACCCCCGCCGCCCCGTCCGCCACCGTGTTCCAGGGAGTGACCCCGGCCTCGCGGACCATCGCCGTGTCCATGTAGGTCGCGGGGTGCAGGACGTTCACCGACACGCCCGTGCCCCGGAGCTCCTCCGCCAGCGTGAACGTGTGCGCGGCCAGGGCGAATTTGCTGCGGCAGTACGCCGAGACGCCGCTGTAGCCGCGGGTCAGCTCCGGGTCGTCGAAGTCCACGGGCTCCTGGCCCGCCGAGCCCACGTTGACGATCCTGGCGGGGGTGTTCTGCCGCAGCACCGGCAGCAAGGCGCGGGTGAGGGCGACCGGTGCCAGGTAGTTGACCGCGAGCCGCAGTTCGTGGCCGTCGGCGCTGACCTCGCGCCCGGAGCCACGCGCGCCGCCGCCCACCCCCGCGTTGTTGATCAGGACGTCCAGCCCGGGGTGCGCCGCTGCGACCTCGTCGCCGAGCCGGCGCACCTCGGCCAGCGAGGCGAGGTCGGCGACGAAGCCGTGCGCCTCGCCCTCGGTGCGCAACTCCGCGACGAGCCGGTCGGTGCGGCCGGCGTCGCGCCCGTGGGCGAGGACCACGTGTCCGGAACGGGCCAGTTCGAAGGCGACGTACCGGCCGAGTCCGGAGGTGGCACCGGTGATGAGAACAGTCGACATGCTTCCACCCTAGGCACGCGCGGGCGGGCTGTGAGGGGTGCTGCTGAAGCTACGACCAGCAGGGTCACCCTCCGGCGGCCTCCTCCTCCGCGAGCACCCGCTGTGCCACCGCGAACGCCGAGTTCGCCGCCGGCACTCCGCAGTAGACGGCGGTCTGCAGCAGCACCGCGCCGATCTCCTCCGGTGTCAGACCGTTGCGCCGGGCCGCCCGAACGTGCATGGCCAGCTCCTCGTGGTGACCGTGGGCGACCAGTGCCGTCAGCGTGATCATGCTGCGTTCGCGGCGGGACAGCGTCGGGTCGGTCCAGATCTCACCCCAGGCGTAACGGGAGATGAAGTCCTGGAAGCGCGCGGTGAAGGGGGTCTGGCGCGCCTGAGCCCGGTCCACGTGGGCGTCGCCCAGGACCTGGCGGCGCACCTCCATGCCGCGCTCCGGCGCTCCGGTCAGGTGCGTGCGCAGTGCCGCCAGGACGGCCTTCGGGCACTGCGCGGGCGCCAGGTGCGAGGCGCCCGGGATCTCGACCAGCGCGGAGCCGGGCACCGCGTCGGCGATCTCCCGCAGATGCGCGGGCGGCGTCGCCGGGTCCTGGCGGCCCGCGATCAACAACGTCCGTGCGGTGATCGATGCCAGCCGGTCACGGATGTCGAACGCGGCGAGCGCGTCGCAGCAGGCGGCGTACGCGTCCGGATCCGCGTCCCGGTGGTCCTGCACCAGCCGGGGCACGGTGAACCCGGCCGTGAACCAGCGGGAGTCGGCCGTCGCGGCGACCGGTGCCGGCCCCTCGCGGCGTACCAGGGCGGCGCGTTCCTCCCACGGCTTGGAGCCGTTGAAGTGGGCGGAGGAGCAGATCACGGCCAGTGACGAGATCCGCTCGGGGTGGTGCACGGCGAGGTGCAGCCCCACCGCGCCGCCGAGTGACACGCCGGCGTACGCGAACCGGTCGACGCCCAGCGAGTCCGCGAGCGCCAGGACCAGTTCGGCGAGGTCGCCGACCGTCGCGCCCGGCCCGATGAGGTCCGGGGCCGAGCCTCCGTGGCCGGGCAGGTCCCAGCGGATCACCCGGTGGGTGACCGACAATTCCGGTGCCACCGGGTCCCACAGGGCGTACGAGGTGCCGAGCGAGGGGCCGAGTATCAGCGGGGGAGCGGTGGCGGGACCCTCGATGCGGTGGTGCAGCAGCTTGTCGGTCACGAGCGCTCCAGAGCACGGTCGGTGAGGGCTCCCGCGGAGCCGGTGTACTGGGCCGGGTCGGTCAGGGCGTCGAGGTCGATGTCCGTCAACTCGATGTATTCGGCGAGGAGTTCGGCGAGCGTGCGGCCCTCGGTGCGGGCCCGCCGGGCGGCCTCGGTGAGCAGCTCCTTGGCGCGGGCGCGGCCCAGCACGGGCGCCAGCCGGGCCGCCAGCCGCTCGGAGACGATCAACCCGTGGGTGAGGCCGAGGTGTTCCCGCATGGCGTCCGCGTCCACCCGGAGGCCTTCGGTCAAGTGCACGGCGTCGTGCGCGGCGCCGCCCACCAGCCGCAGCAGATCGCGCAGCGGCTCCCACTCGGCGTGCCAGGCTCCGGCCGGGCGTTCGTCCTCGGCGGCCAGTGACCCGTAGAGGGTGGCCGCGAGCTGCGGTGCCCGCCGGGCAGCCGCGGCGATCAGCGTCGCCCGAACCGGGTTCGCCTTGTGCGGCATCGCCGAGGAGCCGCCGCCCGCGCCCTCGGCGACCTCGGCGATCTCGGTACGCGAGAGCGTGAGGACGTCCGTGGCCGTCTTGCCGAGCGCCCCGGCCGTGAAAGCGAGCGCGCCCGCGAGGTCGGCGATGGGGGTGCGCAGGGTGTGCCAGGGCAACTCGGGTGCGCACAGGCCTAGTTCCCGTGCGTACGCGGTCACGAGCGCCGTCGGATCCTCGGCACCGTATGCGGTGAACGCGGCCAGCGTGCCCGCCGCACCACCCAGTTGAGCGGGCAGCCCGTCGCGCACGGCCCGTAGCCGGTCCCGGGCGTCCAGCGCCAGTGACCGCCAGCCGGCCGCCTTCAGCCCGAATGTCGTCGGCACCGCGTGCTGGGTGAGCGTCCGCCCGGGCAGCACCGTGTCCCGGTGGCGGGCGGCGAGCCGGGCCAGCGCCTCCTGCGTGCGCTCCAGATCGGCCAGCACCGGGTCCAGCGTGCGCACGGCGACCAGCATCGTCGCCGTGTCCAGGATGTCCTGGCTGGTGGCGCCCCGGTGGACGTACGGCCCGTACTCCTCTCCGGCCGCCTCGGTCAGGTCGGCGACGAGCGGGATCACGGGGTTGCCGCCGTCCCTGGCCCGCAGTGCGATGTCCCGGACGTCGAAGCGACCGGACCGGGCCGCCGCGGCCACCGCCGTGGCCGCCTCCTCGGGAACGAGCCCCAGTCCGGCCTGCACCCGGGTCAGGGCCGACTCCGCGTCCAGCAGCGCCCGCAGATATGCGGTGTCGCTCGTCGCGGACGCGGCGGGGGAGCCGGCCCACCCGGGGGCGAGCAGGCCGGTGCCGGACTCTTCAGAGGTCACCGGAACTCCAGGAAGACCGTCTCGCCTTCGCCCTGAAGGCGGATGTCGAAACGGTACGTGCCGTTGCCCCCGTCCACCGCGATCAGCGTGTCGCGACGCTCCGGCTCCAGCTGGGCGAGCAGCGGGTCCGCGGCGAGAGCCGCCTCGTCCCCGGGGAGGTAGATCCGCGTGAACAGGTGCATCAGCAGACCGCGCGCGAACACACAGGCGCTGATGTACGGGGCGCTGCGCCCGCGGGCGCCCGGCCGCAGCGTACGGGCGTACCAGTGGCCGTTGGCATCGGTCTGGACGCGGCCCCAGCCGGTGAACTCGACCCCGTTGCGGCCCAGGTAGCCGCCGGTCGCCGGGTCGCGCCGGATCGAGCCGTCGGTGGTCGGGACCGTGCCCTCCGGGTCCGGGCCCCACAGCTCCACGAAGGCGTCCGGCAGCGGGTTGCCCTCGCCGTCCAGGACGTACCCCTGGAGGGTGATCGTGTCGGGGTGGCCGACCGGCGCGATGTCACCGCCGCCCGGGAACGGCAGCGCGTACCCGTAGAAGGGGCCGACCGTGTGCGACGGGGTGGGCGGCACGCTCTCCGGCCTGCTCGTGTCGATCCTCGTCATGGCAGGTCAGCGTCCTTCCTCGATCCAGGTGGCGTGCGGGCCGTCGAGCACGATGTCCCAGTGGTAGCCGAGCGAGAACTCCGGCACCGACAGGCTGTGGTCGTACGTCGCGACCAGCCGCTGCCGGGCGGCGTCGTCCGTCACGGACTGCAGGATCGGGTCGTAGAGGAACAGCGGGTCGTTCGGGAAGTACATCTGCGTCACGAGCCGCTGCGTGAACGCCGTGCCGAACAGCGAGAAGTGGATGTGGGCCGGCCGCCAGGCGTTGACGTGATTGCGCCACGGGTACGGGCCCGGCTGGATGGTGGTGAAGCGGTAGAAGCCGTCGTCGTCCGTGAGGGTGCGGCCGACGCCCGTGAAGTTCGGGTCGAGCGGCGCGTCGTGCTGCTCGCGCTGGTGCGCGTACCGGCCCGCCGCGTTCGCCTGCCAGATCTCGACGAGCTGGCCGCGGATCGGACGTCCGTCGCGGTCGAGGAGGCGGCCCGAGACGGTGATCCGCTCCCCGACGGGTTCGCCCCGGTGGTGCCGGGTGAGGTCGTTGTCGATCTCCGTGATGTCCCGCTCGCCGAAGGCCGGGGAGGACAGCTCCACCAGCTCCGGGTCCTTGCTGACGTCGATGGTGACCGGCGGCTGCTTCGGGTGGCGCAGCACCGAGGAGCGGTACGGCGCGTAGTCGCGGCGCGGGTGGTGCTCGACGGGGCCGCCGTCGGCGACCCGCTTCTCATAGGCGGCGTGCTCGGCCGCGATCTCGAGGTCGATGTCCTGCTGAGTGAGAGCCATGGGGGTTCCTAACGCTTCCTTAGCGTTCGAGGACGAGGGCGAGGCCCTGGCCGACGCCGACGCACAGGGTGGCGACGCCGGTGCCGGAGCCCCGGCGGGCGAGCTGGTGGGCGACGGTGCCGGCGAGACGGGCACCGGAGGCGCCGAGCGGGTGGCCGACGGCGATGGCGCCGCCCTGCGGGTTGAGGATCGCCGGGTCGAACTCTGGCCATTCGGCGAGGCAGCCGAGGACCTGGGCGGCGAAGGCCTCGTTGAGTTCGAGGACCGACAGGTCGTCGAAACTCCTGCCCGCCTTGGCCAGGGCGCGGCCCACCGCCTCGACGGGGGCGAGGCCGAAGTACTGAGGGTCGATTGCCGACACACCGGTCGCCGAGACCCGGGCGAGCGGCTCGCGGCCGATGGCCTGCAGGCCCTCCTCGTCGGCCAGCAGCAGGGCGGCGGCGCCGTCGTTGAGCGGGGAGGCGTTGCCCGCGGTCACGGTGCCTCCCCCAGCCTCCGGCCGGGGGGACCCCCATCTCGCTTCGCTCGCGGTGCGGAAGGACGGCTTGAGCCTGGCCATCGCCGCCAGGGAGGCGTCCGGGCGTACGCACTCGTCGGCGGCGAGGACCTGCGGGTCACCCTTGCGCTGCGGGACGGTGACGGGGGCGAGTTCGGCGTCGAACAGGCCTTGCTGCTGTGCCCTGGCGGCCTTCTGGTGGCTGTGCAGGGCGAACTCGTCCTGCTGCTCGCGGCTGATCTTGTGCTTGTCGGCGATCAGCTCCGCGCTCTCGCCGAGGGGGATGGTCCACTGCGGGTCCATCTCCGGGTTCACCATGCGCCAGCCCAGCGTGGTGGAGTACAGCTCCGTGTGGGCGGCAGGGAACGGCCTGCCGCTCTTGGGCAGTACATAGGGGGCGCGGGTCATGGACTCCACGCCACCCGCCAGCGCGATCGAGGCGTCCCCGACGGCGATGGCGCGGGCGGCCTGGATCACGGCCTCCAGGCCGGAGGCGCACAGCCGGTTGACGGTGACGCCGGGCACGGAGGTGGGCAGACCGGCCAGCAGGGCGGCCATGCGGCCGACGTTGCGGTTCTCCTCGCCCGCGCCGTTGGCGTTGCCGAAGTAGACGTCCTCGATGCGGGACGGGTCCAAATCGGGCGTGCGGACCAGTAGTTCGCGGATGACGTGGGCGGCCAGGTCGTCCGGGCGGACGCCCGCGAGGCCGCCGTTGTAGCGGCCGATCGGGGTGCGGACCGCGTCGACGACGTAGACGGTCTTCACTTGCGTTCCTCCGCGGCGGTCAGCGGGGCGTCGGTCTTGGCGGTGATCTCCTCGACACTCACGCCGGGGGCGGTCTCGACGAGGACCAGGCCGTCGTCGGTGACGTCGAGGACGCCGAGGTCGGTGATGATCCGGTCGACGCAGGCCTTGCCGGTGAGCGGCAGCGCGCACTCCTTCAGGATCTTCGGGCTGCCGTCCTTCGCGGTGTGGGTCATCACGACGATGACGGTGCGGGCGCCGTGCACCAGGTCCATCGCCCCGCCGATCCCCGTGATCAGCTTTCCGGGGATCGCCCAGTTCGCCAGGTCGCCCTTCGCCGAGACCTGCATGGCGCCCAGCACGGCGACGTCGATGTGCCCGCCGCGGATCATGGAGAACGACAGCGCCGAGTCGAAGAAGGCGGCGCCGGGGAGGACCGTGACCGTCTCCTTGCCCGCGTTGATCAGGTCCGGGTCGACCTCGTCCTCGGGGGGATACGGGCCGGTGCCCAGGATGCCGTTCTCCGACTCCAGGACCACCTCCACACCCTCGGGCAGGTGGTTGGGGATCAGGGTCGGCAGCCCGATGCCGAGGTTGACGTACTGCCCGTCCTTCAGTTCGCGCGCCGCGCGGGCCGCCATCTCCTCACGCGTCCACGCCATCACGCGCTCACCGTTCCTCGGGCCTCGGGCGCGGAGACCGTGCGCCGCTCGATCTTCTTGTCCGCGGCCTGCTCGCGCGTGAGCGCGACGACCCGCTGCACGAAGATCCCCGGCAGATGGACGGCGTCCGGTTCGATCTCTCCCGGCTCCACCAGCTCCTCCACCTCGGCGATCGTGACGTCGCCGGCCATGGCCGCCAGGGGGTTGAAGTTGCGGGAGGACTTGTTGAAGACGAGGTTCCCGTGCCGGTCGCCCTTCGCCGCCCGCACCAGCGCGAAGTCGGTGCGGATGCCGCGCTCCAGCACGTACTCGGTGCCGTCGAACTCCCGGACCTCCTTGGGCGGAGAGGCCAGAGCGACCCCGCCCTGCCCGTCGTACCGCCATGGCAGCCCGCCCTCGGCGACCTGCGTCCCCACACCCGCCGGGGTGTAGAACGCGGGGATCCCGGCCCCGCCCGCCCGCAGCCGCTCGGCCAGCGTGCCCTGCGGGATCATCTCGACCTCGATCTCCCCGGCCAGGTACTGGCGGGCGAACTCCTTGTTCCCCCCGATGTAGGAGCCGGTCACCCGGGCGATCCGTCCGGCGGCCAGCAGGACCGCGAGACCGGACTCCATCGCCCCGCAGTTGTTGGAGACGACGCTCAGGCCGCTGACCCCGCGCTCGTGGAGCGCCTGGATCAACGCGTTCGGCACACCGCTCAGCCCGAACCCGCCCACCGCCAGCGACGCGCCGTCCGGCACGTCGGCCACCGCCTCCAGGGCCGTGGCGACCACCTTGTCCATCCGTCAAGCCCCATCCGTCTTCGAAACCACGAGGACCACCGAATTACTCAGCGCACTGACTATTTCTGTGAGGTCTCACTCACGCTGCCACCCGACGCTTGAGTCGTCAAGAGTCCAGCGAGATCAGCACATGCGCGCCATGGGCCTAGGTGGGAGCAGGCGGTATTGTTCAGTGCACCGATGGAATGGCCGAAGCATGACGGACGGACGCTGAGGAGCGCTCATGGCCGCGGTGGATCTCTCCGCCCACCCCGGGCACCTGGCCCGGCGGCTGCAGCAGGCGCACTACCTGCTGTGGAACACGATGGTCTCGGAGGAGATCACCTCGCCGCAGTTCGCGGTCCTGAACGCGCTCGTCGCCGAGCCGGGCCTCGACCAGCGCACGGTTGGGGAGCGGGTGGGCCTCGACCGGTCCACGATCGCCGAGGTGATCAGCCGGCTCGGCCGGCGGGGCCTCCTCGACAAGGTCCGCGACCCGCAGGACGGCCGCCGCTTCCTGCTGCGCCTGACGGAGGACGGTGTGCGGACGCACCGCAAGCTGACCGTGCGCACGGCCCGGATGAACCAGGTCTTCCTGGCCCCGCTCACATCCGAGGAACAGACCCTCTTCCTCGACCTCATCCGGCGTGTCGCGGACGCCGCCGAGGACCTGCGCAACCCGGCGGAACCCCTCGCGGCCAAGGCCTGACCCCACACTCCGAGGAGTCGGAGGAACGTGGCCGGTCCCCGCCCGGAGGGCGGCCCGGGCGCGGCCCCGCTGGTCCGTTCAGCGGACGGTGACCACCGCATTCCGGACCTGCGGACCTAGACTTGGGTGCCCCGCGGCACCCCAGACGCGTACCTGCGAAGGAAGGCGGCATCACCGTGGACCGGACCCTCGCCACCCGTCCCCCGCACACCTCCGCGGACTGGTGGGTCACCGCCGACCAGGCACGGCACGCGGCCCAGAGCGGCCTCGCGGACGCCGCGACGGCACCCGACCTGCTGCGCACCCTCACCGAACTGGACCGGGCCCGCCATGAGGCGGGCGTCGCCGTCGGTGCCGCGGTGGAGGCGCTGCTCATGGGCGGCGTCGCCTGGGAGGCGATCGCGGCCGCTCTGGGGTTCGGCTCGCCCGAGGAGGCCCGCCAAGCGCTCGCCCCCGACCGCAGGGAGGCGGGAGCGGCGATCGAACGCCGGCTGGGGCGCAGGGCGTAGACGGGGACAGTCCCTCACGCGCGGGCGGGAGGCACCGGCACGCACCCGCCCCGCCCCCGCCGACGGGTGTCATCGCACCCGGCCCCGCCGTCGGGTGTCATCGCACCCTCCGGCGCTCGTCATCCGCACCCGTCGGCGGTCGTCATCCGCACCCGCCGCGTCCAAGTCCGCGAGTGCCGTCCGCGGGGGTCGGCGTCCGCCGCGGAGTCCGGCGTCCGCCGGAGGTTCAGCGTCGGCCGGAGGTCAGTCCCGGACGCCGAGGATCTCCGCGAGGTCGTAGCGCACCGGTTCCTGCAACTGCGCGTACGTACAGCTCTCGGGGATGCGGTCCGGGCGCCAGCGGCGGAAACGCGCCGTGTGCCGGAAGCGCTCGCCGTTCTCCATGTGGTCGTACGCCACCTCCGCCACCCGCTCGGGCCGCAGCGGCACCCATGACAGGTCCTTCTTCCCCGACCAGCGGCTCGGCGCCCCCGGCAGCCGGGCCGTCTCGTGCGCCTCCTCGTCCGACCAGGCCGCCCAGGGATGCCCGGCGACATCGTCCATCCGCAGCGGCTCCAGCTCCTCCACCAGCCGCTCCCGCTGCTTCATCGGGAACGCGGCCGACACCCCCACGTGCTGGAGCGCGCCCCGGTCGTCGTACAGCCCGAGCAGCAGCGACCCCACGACCGGGCCGCTCTTGTGGAAGCGGTAGCCCGCCACCACGACGTCCGCCGTGCGCTCGTGCTTGACCTTGAACATCACGCGTTCGTCCGGCCGGTACGGCAGGGAGAGCGGCTTGGCGATCACCCCGTCCAGGCCAGCGCCCTCGTACTGCTCGAACCACTGCTCGGCCACCGCGCGGTCCGTCGTCGCCGGAGCCAGGTGGACGGGCGGCCGCACTCCGGACAGCGCCCGCTCCAACAGGGCGCGCCGCTGACCCAGCGGAACGTCGAGCAGCGAGTCGTCGTCCAGCGCCAGCAGATCGAACGCCACGAACGACGCCGGGGTCTTCTGCGCCAGCATCCGCACCCGCGAGTCCGCCGGATGGATCCGTTCCGTCAGCGCGTCGAAGTCCAGGCGGCCCTCCCGCGCGATCACGATCTCCCCGTCCACCACGCACCGCTCGGGCAACCGCTCCCGCAGCGCCTCCACCAGCTCGGGGAAATACCTGGTCAGTGGCTTCCCCGTGCGGCTGCCCAGCTCGACCTCCACACCGTCGCGGAACACGATGGCCCTGAAGCCGTCCCACTTGGCCTCGTACTGCATGTCGGGCGGGATCGCCGCCACGGGCTTGGCGAGCATCGGCTTCACAGGGGGCATCACCGGCAGGTCCATGCCTTCGATTCTGCTGCCCGGCGAGGCGGTTCGCCCGGTGTGCGAGGAGGGGGGCGGACGCCTACCGTGGCTCGCATGGGCGATGCGGTGGAGCTGGAGGTGGCGGGCCGGACGGTGCGGCTGTCCAGCCCGGACAAGGTCTTCTTCCCGGAGCGCGGCTTCACCAAGCTCGACCTCGCGCAGTACTACATGGCCGTCGGGCCCGGCATCCTGCGCGCCCTGCGCGACCGGCCGACCACCCTGGAGCGCTACCCGGACGGGGTGACCGGCGAGTGGTTCTTCCAGAAGCGGGCGCCCAAGAGCATGCCCGACTGGATCCCCACCGCGCACATCACCTTCCCCAGCGGCCGCAGCGCCGACGAGATGTGCCCGACCGAGGCCGGCGCCGTCGTCTGGGCCGCGCAGTACGGCACACTCACCTTCCATCCGTGGCCGGTGCGCCGCGCCGACGTCGACCGCCCCGACGAACTGCGCATCGACCTCGACCCGCAGCCCGGCACCGACTACGCCGACGCCGTGCGTGCCGCCCATGAACTGCGCGCCGTCCTCGACGAGTACGGCGGGCTGCGCGGCTGGCCCAAGACGTCCGGCGGCCGGGGCCTGCACGTCTTCGTGCCCATCGAGCCCCGCTGGACCTTCACCCAGGTGCGCCGCGCCGCGATCGCCGTCGGGCGCGAGCTGGAGCGGCGGATGCCCGAGCACGTGACCATCGCCTGGTGGAAGGAGGAGCGGGGCGAGAAGATCTTCCTGGACTACAACCAGACCGCCCGCGACCGCACCGTCGCCTCCGCCTACTCGGTACGCCCGAGACCCCATGCTCCCGTGTCGGCGCCGCTGCGCTGGGAGGAGGTCGACGACGCCGAACCCGGCGACTTCGACCTCGCGACCATGCCCCGCCGGTTCGCCGAACTGGGTGACGTCCACGCGGACATGGACGACCACGCCTTCTCCCTCGAGGCGCTCCTCGAACTCGCCCGCCGCGACGAACACGACCACGGGCTCGGTGATCTGCCTTATCCGCCCGAGTATCCGAAGATGCCGGGCGAGCCGAAGCGCGTGCAGCCGAGCCGGGCACGGCGGGAGCGGAAGCGGGAGACCCCCGAGGGGCCGGCCGCCTCCTGACGTGTTCTGCGTCCCCGGTGACCCGACCTGTTCCGACGTCTCCCTGACCCGCGCGGACGTCACCCTCCCCACGACACTTATATGTCGGTATGTCGGCAATACGAAGAATCTGTCCTTTATGCGGATAAGCTCGCGCTGTGCCGCTACCGGTCCGTTGTTCGCCCCAGCGGCTCTTCTCCGTGAATTGCGTACGAGGATGGGGAGTTCCGCATGGACAGACGCAGCTTCCACCGGCGGATGCTGATCGGTGGCGCCGCCGTTGCGACATCGTTGTCACTTGCTCCTGAGGCTTTCGCGGACGGTGGGCCGCGGACGGCGCCCGCCGGTGGCAAGGAGAGGCACATCAAACTCTTCGCCGCGGAGCTCGGTAAAGGTCGGATGGGCTACGGCCTCGCAGGCAAGAAGGCGACCATCCCGGGCCCGGTGATCGAGGCGGTCGAGGGTGACACGCTGTACATCGAGTTCGAGAACCGGCTGGACGTCTCGACGGGCCTGCATGTGCACGGGGTGGACTACACGATCAGCAACGACGGAACGAAGCTCACCGGAAGCCTCGTGAAACCTGGCCGCAAACGCACCTACGTGTGGAAGACGCACGCCCCCGGCCGCCGCAAGGACGGCACCTATCGGGAGGGCAGCGCGGGCTACTGGCACTACCACGACCATGCCATCGGCACCTCGCACGGCACCGGTGGCGTGCGCGCGGGCCTGTTCGGCGGCTTGATCGTGCGCCGTCAGGGCGACCTCATCCCCGACACCACGCACACCATCGTGTTCAACGAGACGTCGATCAACAACGGCAAGGGGCACGCCGGACCCACCTTCGAGGCCGTCGTGGGGGAGCGCGTCGAGTTCGTGATGATCACGCACGGGGACGACTTCCACACGTTCCACCTGCATGGTCACCGGTGGGCGGACAACCGCACGGGACTGCTCGCCGGTCCCGAGGACTCGAGCCAGCTCATCGACACCAGGGTCGTCGGTCCCGGTGCCTCCTTCGGCTTCCAGGTCATCGCCGGCGAGTCGGGCGGCGCGGGCGCGTGGATGTACCACTGCCACGTCCAAAGGCACTCCGACAAGGGGATGGCCGGGCTGTTCCTCGTGCGGAGAGAGGACGGAACGATCCCCGAATACGACGATTCGTCACACAAGCACTAGGTCTGGGAGCGCTCTCAGCGCAGGGGCGGCCGGGGCTATCCTGATCGGCAACCGCCGAGGAGGAGCCCCACGTGACCGAGACCGCGCCGCGCCCCACGCTGGAGGCCGTGGCTGCCCGGGCCGGGGTCTCCCGGGCGACGGTGTCCCGCGTCGTCAACGGCGGCGACGGAGTGCGCGAACCCCTCGTCGAGCGGGTGCGCCGAGCCGTGGAGGAACTCGGGTACGTGCCGAACCAGGCCGCGCGCAGCCTGGTCACCAAGCGGCACGACGCGGTCGCGGTCGTGATCGCCGAGCCGGAGACCCGGGTCTTCGCGGACCCCTTCTTCGCCCTGCAACTACGCGGCATCAGCAAGGAACTGACGGCCCACGACTCCCAGCTCGTCCTGCTGCTGACGGAGGGCCGCGCCGACCACGCCCGGGTCGGCCGCTATCTCGCAGGCGGGCACGTCGACGGCGCGCTCGTCTTCTCGCTGCACCTCGACGACCCGCTGCCCGAGCTGGTGCAGCGGGCCGGGGTGCCCACCGTGTTCGGCGGGCGGCCGGGCTGGGGCGACGGCACCGGCAGCGCCGTCTACGTCGACAGCGACAACCGCGGCGGTGCCCGCGAGGCCGTGCGCCATCTCGTGGGGCTCGGCCGCCGCCGTATCGCGCACATCACCGGCGCCCTCGACCAGACGTCCGCAGTGGACCGACTCGACGGGTTCCGCGACGTGATGGTCGACGCCGACCCGGGGCTCGTCGTGGAGGGGGACTTCACGCCGGCGGGTGGCGAACGGGCGATGCGGGAGCTGCTGGGCCGCTGCCCGGACCTGGACGCCGTGTTCGCCGCCAACGACCTGAGCGCCTCGGGCGCCCTGCGGGTGCTGCGCGACGAGGGCCGCCGGGTGCCCGACGACGTCGCCGTCATCGGCTTCGACGACATGCTGCCGGTCGCCGAACAGACCGACCCGCCGCTGACGACGGTCCGCCAGGACATCGAGGAGATGGGGCGTTTGATGGCCCGCCTCCTGCTGCGCGGCCTCGACCGGCGCGCTGAAGATCCGGGAGTGGGCGGTGTGCCGTCGAGCGTGGTGCTGCCGACGACGCTGGTACGGCGTGCGTCGGCGTGACGGCACGGTCATGAACCGACCGTCACCGTGAACCGGCGTGGGTTCCCGTCGTACGCCGCCCCCGACACGTCCGGCTGACCGTCCGGACGCACGTCGTCGTACGGGAACGCGTACCCGATCGGCGAGTTCGCGTGCACGCAGCGCGCCCAGTGGTTGGTCACCGCGCCCCGGTAGTAGTCCGCGCTGGTCAGGCCGTTCGGCTGGTACGGGTGGGTGAGCATCAGCGAGCGGTTGAAGCCGGCGGCGAGACGCGCGAGCAGAGCCTTTTTGTCGTCGGGGTCGCCCGGGTTGTTGGCGAACGGCCCGTGGTCGCAGGTGAAGACGTCCCTGGAGGTGGGCTTGGAGAAGGTGTGCCCGCCCGTGAAGGTGAGCGTGTCGCCGGTGACCCGGCCGGTGAACACGCCCCGGCCCCCCTGGAGGTCGATCCTCAGGTCCGTGGCGCGGTACTTGTCCCAGACCTGGTCGATGTAGGCGGTCCACAGTTCGCGGAACGGCATCCGGTCGGGTTGGCCGAAGTACGGTGCCATCAGGTTCTGCGGGGAGACGGCGCGTAGCACCTTGCCGTCCGAGCCGTGGATGACCAGCTTGTCCCAGGGCTGCCCGTCCTTCGCGGCCTGGGCCGAAAGGGCCGAGGCGATCCGGTCCACGGCGCCGTCGGGGAGCGGTGCGACGGTGTGGGTGGCGTCGCCCTCCAGGGTGAGTCCGATCGGGAGGGCGGTCACCAGGTCGACATAGCTGATGTTCGCGTACAGCTGCGCCGAGTTGAAGGTGAACTCGCAGAACGACCAGGTCTTGCCGTAGTTGGGGTCGGCGGGGGTGGCGAAGGCGGGCTCCACCAGGGCCGGGCCCGGGTTGAGGAAGAAGTCGAGGGCGGCGTCCCGCACGAAGTAGATCCTGGCACCGTACATCTGGGGAAGCGTCAGCACGGTGGGGGGCGAGCCCGCGGGGCCCAGGGGGATCGCGCAGTCGACGGGGAGCGGGCTGTGCGGCGCGGAGGGGGAGCCCGGCCGGTAGACGCTGCCGTCGGCGCGCAGGAGCATCCAGTTGCCGGTCGACTGCTCGTGTCCCGTGACGTACGCCCGGACGGTGCCAGGCAACGAGGCGTTGCGGAGGGCGAGTTGGCAGGTGGCGGGGGCCGCCTGGGCGGTGCTGGGGGCGAGGGCGGCCGACCAGGCGGGGGAGGTGGCGGCCGCGGTGGCCGCCGACAGAAACGCTCGGCGCGATATCACGAGGGGGCTCCTGGGATGTGGGGGGAGGAGGAGTGGTCCCACTGTTCCCAGGAGGAGTTGAAGCGTCAAGGGTTATGACTGAGAGCGCTCTCAGAAATTTTTCGCGTTCAAGAAGTGACAGCGCGGGGACCGCTTTTGGGGCGGAAGAAGGATGGGGCGCCGTGCGTGCGAACAGGACGTCGGCACCGCGCCCGGAACCGACCGGCGTCAGCTCTGCTGCGGCTGCGGCGGTGCGCTCTTGATCACCGCGAAGCGGGCTCCGTACGGGTCGGCGAGCCGGGCGATACGACCCACCCCTTCGATGTCCGCCGCGGGCACCTGGACGCTGCCGCCCAGCTCCTGCGCCTGGCTCACCGTGGCGTCCGTGTCCGCGACCTCGAAGTACGGCAGGAAGTGCGCACCGACCTCCGCTTCCGTGGGGTCGTCGGCCAGCGGGACGAGGCCGCCGAACATGTCGTCCCGGCCGCCGCCCTCCGGGTTGATGCACGTGTAGGTGCCGCCGGGGAAGGGGACGCCCTCGGTCTCCCAGCCGAGCACCTGGCGGTAGAACGCGGCGGCGCGGGCGATGTCCGGCGTGTACAGCTCGACCCAGCACAACGAGCCCGGGTCGCCGGCCACCTCGATGCCCTTGGTGCGGCCCGGTTGCCAGATGCCGAACGGCACGCCGGCCGTATCGGCGAGGACGGCCATGTGACCCTCACCCATCACGTCCATGGGCCGCATGAGCACGCTGCCCCCGGATTGCTCGGCCGCCTTGGCCGTGGCCTCCGCGTCGGCACTCTGGAAGTAGACGGTCCAGGACGGCGGCCCCTGCTCCGGGGTGGTCTGCATACCGCCGGCCGCGGTCCTGCCGGACAGTTGGAAGAAGCCGTAGCCGCCGGCGTCGGGGCCCGCCGACTGGAACCGCCAGCCGAAGAGGTCGCCGTAGAAGGAGTTGGCGCCGTCGATGTCCGGGGTGCCGATGTCGAGCCAGTTCGGAGCGCCGTTGACGAAACGGGTGGTGAGCATCTCTGCCCTCCTTCGAGGGTTCCCGGTGCCTGCTCTGCCGAGTCTTCCACCCCCCACTGACAATCGCCGCCGGAATGACGCGGCGGGCTCCTGTGACGACGTGTATCGGCAGCGTGCGCTCTCGTCACGGAGTTCTCGGCGCGCCGCCGTGCGCGGCGCCGTGAGGCGAGGACATCATCGGGAGCCGCACGAGGCCGTGAGCCCCACGACGTCGTGCCCTGCGAGGCCGTGTGTTGTCAGTTGTCGTCCCCGGTCGCGGTGGGCCCGGGGACGGCCGGTCCGCCGTTGATCACGTGTTGATCGAACGTTTTTCGCCGCGCGGCACGATCTCGGCCATGCACATCGAAGCGATCATCGCGTCCGACATCCCCTGGCAGGCCCAGGCGCTCTGTGCGCAGACGGGGGGCGATTTCTTCTTCCCCGAGCCGGGCAGTTCGGTGCGGGAGGCGAAGCGTATCTGCGGGCTGTGCGAGAGCCGTGCCGCGTGTCTCGAATACGCGCTCGCCCACGACGAACGGTTCGGCGTCTGGGGCGGGCTGTCCGAGAAGGAGCGGCTGCAACTGAGGCGGACGCCGGACAGCAAGTGAGAGCTCTCACCCGTCCGGATGCGCGGCCGGACGCCCGGGACGATGCTGGAGACATGTCCGGACGGGCTCCTGTCATCGTTCATCCGCCGTCGGGCACCGGCGGCCGCCGGGTGACCGCGCGCGGGGAGAGCCTGGGGGTGGCGTTCTCCGACGAGGACGTGATCGAGTTCCTCGGCCGGGCCGGGCTGCCCGACGCCGAGGACCTGCTCGACGACCCGGCGTGGGTGAAGTGGCGCGGCGCGGACGCCCACCACTACGAGGCCGCCTAGGGTCTTTCGTTTGGCTCAGGCGGGATCAGTGAGCGGGGCCATGGGGGGTGCCCCTGCGCGAGCGTGTTCGAGCGTGCAGCTGCAAGGCGGAGGAGGCTGTGACATCAGCCGCTACCGCGGCGGGGGTCCCGCCGCGCGAGCGTGTTCGAGCGTGGGGGAGTCGGCGAGTGACGACAACGCCGCTGGGGGTGTCCCCACGCCGTCAAGGCAGTGGGGGAGTGCGTGCCAGCCCCCGCGAGCCCGGCATGATCCGAACGAGAGGCCCTGGGACCCGGGAGCCTGTGGCCCGGGGCGGTCCGGGGTCAGTCCTCGCTGACGGTTGCCAGGACGGCGAGCGTCTCGCCCGCCAGGCGCAGCGCGCGCCGCAGGACGACCGGGGAATGCAGCAGCCCGTTTCCGTCGGGCGGGACGATCCACTCCAGGGAACCGGCAGGCCGGTACGGCGGGGGCACGGCGACCCAGGCACCCCTGCCCGCATGGCGGACCCCGGCGCCGGCCCAGTGGCCGGGCGGATCCGGCGGCACGAGGAAACCCACCCTGAGCGCCGCCGAGTCCACCAGCGTCGGTCCGGGCGTCCGCAGCGGGTCGTCCCACAGAATGTCCAGGGCGAGCAGCCCCAGGCGGCGCGGAACGCTCACCACGTCCCAGTGGCGTCCGGCCTCCAGCAGCACCGTGCCCTCGCCCCGCTCCCACTGCTCTGCGCAGGCGTGCGGGTCCGGTGCGGCGGCGGCCAGCCACTGGACGCCTCGCATCCACATCGGATTCGTCATGACCCGCTCCAGGGGCGCCACCCGGCCCGACCGGCCCGACCAGGCGTACGACAGGGACAGGCCGGGCGGGTCGGCCCGCGGGGACGTCCACCCGGCATATGCATCCTGAGGGATGCTCCAGTGCGGCGAACAGGGTGGCGCGGCGTGGCGTTTGCGGCGGATCCGGAGGCGGATACGGACTCGTATGCGGGTACCCGACGCGGTTACGGACTCGGATGCGGGTACCGACGCGGTTACGCCTCGGCCCTGGCCGCCATCCGGGCCTTGCGGGTGGCCAGCTTCTCGTCGAACCGCGTGGCCTCGCTGTCGAGGCCGTCCATGAACAGGCCGAGTTCCTCCTGAGCCCGGAGGCCTTCGGGCCCCAGGCCGTCGATCTGCAGGACCTTCAGGAAGCGGAGCACCGGCTGGAGCACGTCGTCGTGGTGGATGCGCAGGTTGTAGACCTCGCCGATCGCCATCTGCGCGGCGGCGCGCTCGAAGCCGGGGATGCCGTGGCCGGGCATGCGAAAGCCCACCACGACGTCCCGCACCGCCTGCATGGTCAGGTCGGGTGCGATCTCGAACGCGGCCTTCAGCAGGTTCCGGTAGAACACCATGTGCAGGTTCTCGTCGGTCGCGATGCGGGCCAGCATCCGGTCGCAGACCGGGTCGCCGGACTGGTGGCCGGTGTTGCGGTGCGAGATGCGGGTCGCCAGCTCCTGGAAGGCGACGTAGGCGACGGAGTGAAGCATCGAGTGCCGGTTGTCCGACTCGAAGCCCTCACTCATGTGCGCCATGCGGAAACGTTCCAGCTGGTCGGGGTCGACAGCGCGGGAGGCGAGCAGGTAGTCCCGCATCACGATGCCGTGCCGGCCCTCCTCCGCCGTCCAGCGGTGCACCCAGGTGCCCCACGCGCCGTCGCGGCCGAACAGCGTGGCGATCTCGTGGTGGTAGCTGGGGAGGTTGTCCTCCGTCAGAAGATTGACGACCAGCGCGATCCGGCCGATGTCGGTGACCTTCGACTGCTCCTTCTCCCAGGCCACACCGTCCTCGAAGAAGCCCGGGAAGTTGCGGCCGTCGCCCCAGGGGACGTACTCGTGCGGCATCCAGTCCCTGGCTACCTTCAGATGCCGGTTCAGCTCGTTCTCGACCACTTCCTCCAGGGCGTACAGCAGCCGCGCGTCGGTCCAGACGGAGGGGCTGCCGAGGTGGGGAGAGGTGATCGTCACAGGAACTCCAGGGAGACGGGGAGGAACAGCGGTGCAGCCGGCGAGCGGTGCCGGAACTTACGGGATCGTAGGCTACGAACCCGTAGGTTACGAATCCGTAGGTTAAGGGCGCTGTAAAAGCCCTGCCCGTACGCCCGGAAGACCGCAAGGGGAGGACTCCGTCCGGCGTGCGGAAGTCCCCGCTGACGCGAAGTCGACGGGGATGTAACGGGGTGGACAGGGATGAACACGGGCGAAAGGGTGGCCGCTTCAGCCGGTCAGCCGTACAACTCCCGCAGCCGCACCGACAGGCACGTCACACATCCCTCGAGCTTCTCGAACTCGCCGATGTCCACCAGGACCGGTTCATGACCGAGGTCGGCGAGCAGGTCCGCCGTCTTCGGCGCTGCGGCCGACATGAGCAGCCTGTCGCCGCCGAGCAGCACGACGTGCGCCCCGGGCTCCTCCGGCACCGGAAGGAAGCGCGGGAACAGCGACGGCTTGTCCACCAGCGGCACATGGCCGATGACCGTTCCGTCGGGCAGCGCGGTGACCGCCGACTTCAGGTGCAGCACCTTCGTGACGGGCACCGGGACCACTCGGGCGCCCAGTGGTTCGAACACCGCGCGCATCTGCCGGACGGCGGCCGCGTTGGTGCGTCCGCCGCGGCCGACGTAGATCGTGTCGTCGATCTTCAGGACGTCGCCCCCGTCGAGGGTGCCCGGCTCCCAGATCCAGTTCACCGAACAGCCCAGCCGGGCCACGGCCTCCTCGACGCCCGCCGTCTCCTCGCGCCGTGACTCGGCGCCCGGTCGCGTGATCAGTGCGACATTCTTGTACATCACCACCGTGTCCTCGACGAACACCGAGTCCGGGCAGTCGTCGGCCGGTTCGACCTCGATCGTCTCCCAGCCGTGCTCGCGCAGCGTCCGCGCGTACGCCTCCCACTGCTCGAGCGCGCGATCGACGTCGACCTTCTCCCGCTCGATGTGGGTCACCAGCCCCTCGGCCAGGCGCGGGCTGGGTCGGCGGATGAGGGCCTTCTTGCTGGGCACGTGCGGGACTCCGTCTCGGCTGATGATGTCGCCCGCCATCATGCAGGGCCGGAACCCGGGGACAAAGCCCCGGGTTTCGGCCCCGTCCGGACCAGGTGCCTTTCCGGTCAGGGCCGGTCGGGCTCCCCGACGGCCTCCGGCGTGGTCTCCTTCAGCTCTCCGTCGAGCAGCAGCCAGCGTGTGATGCCGATCGACTCCAGGAACGGCAGGTCGTGGCTCGCCACGATCAGCGCGCCCTCGTACGATTCCAGGGCCGTGGTGAGCTGCCGCACGCTCGCCATGTCGAGGTTGTTGGTCGGCTCGTCCAGCATGAGCAGCTGCGGCGCGGGCTCGGCGAGCATCAGCGCGGCCAGGGCGGCGCGGAAGCGCTCGCCACCCGACAGGGTTCCGGCCGGCTGGTCGGCCCGGGTGCCGCGGAACAGGAAGCGGGCCAGGCGTGCCCGGATCCGGTTGTTGGTGGCGGCGGGTGCGAACCGGGCCACGTTCTGCACCACCGTCAGCCCGTCGTCCAGGACGTCGAGTCGCTGCGGCAGGAAGCGCAGCGGCACATGCGCCGTCGCCTCGCCCGCCACCGGGTCCAACTCGCCCGCGATGGTGCGCAGCAGCGTGGTCTTGCCCGCGCCGTTGCGCCCGATCAACGCGATCCGCTCGGGACCGCGCAGTTCCAGGCCCCCCTGCACACGGGCGCCGTACGTCAGCTCCAGGTCCAGGAGCGTCAGGACGGACCGCCCCGGCGGTACCGCCGTGTACGGCAGGTCGACGCGGATCTCGTCGTCGTCCCGGACCGCCTCGACCGCCTCGTCCAGTCTTTCCCTGGCCTCGGCGAGCCGCTCCTCGTGCAGAAGACGGTGCTTGCCCGCCGACTCCTGTGCGGCCCGTTTGCGTGCCCCCATGACGATCTTCGGTTCGCGCTTGCTGTCCCACATCTTCTGCCCGTACCGCTTGCGGCGCGCCAGCTTCACCTGCGCGTCGACCAGTTCGCGCTTCTGCTTGCGCAGATCGGCCTCGGCGACGCGCACCATGCGCTCGGCCGCCTCCTGTTCGACGGCCAGTGCCTCCTCGTACGCGGAGAAGGTGCCGCCGAACCAGGTGACCTCCCCGACGCGCAGATCGGCGATCTGGTCGACCCGGTCGAGGAGTTCCCGGTCGTGGCTGACCACGACCATGAGCCCCGGCCAGGACTCGACCGCCGCGTACAGCCGTCTGCGCGCGTACAGGTCGAGGTTGTTGGTGGGTTCGTCGAGCAGCAGCACGTCCGGGCGGCGCAGCAGCAGCGCGGCCAGCCGCAGCAGGACGGACTCGCCACCGGAGACCTCGCCGATGGTGCGGTCCAGCCCGATGTGACCGAGGCCGAGTTCACCGAGCATCGCCTCGGCGCGCTCCTCCACGTCCCAGTCGTCGCCGACGGTCGTGAACTGCTCCTCCGCCACGTCGCCCGCCTCGATGGCGTGGAGCGCGGCGCGCTGGGCGGCGATGCCGAGGGCCTCGTCGACCCGCAGGGCGGTGTCGAGCGTCACGTTCTGCGGCAGATGGCCGACCTCTCCCGTGACGCGCACGGTGCCCGAAGCCGGGGTGAGTTCGCCGGCGATCAGCTTCAACAGGGTGGACTTCCCAGATCCGTTGGTTCCGACGAGCCCGGTCCTGCCGGCGGCGAAGGCGACCTGGAGGTCCTCGAAGACGGAGGTGCCGTCGGGCCAGGAGAAGGAAAGGGAGGTGCAGGTGATGGAAGATGACATACGGGCCTCGCGGTTGCTCAGGGGCGGGTGTCGGGCAACGCGTGTGAGACACCGCATGAGGCGACGGTCCGCGAACGGAGGGAAGAGGAAGCTCCGCACCGAAAGGACGGCTCGAACGCCGAGGTCGCACGCGACGCACACAGACACGGGCAGTGCTGTGCGACGCGGTGTCTCAAGACCTCAGACGAGCAACGTCCTTCTCCTCCCGGCGGCAACAGAAGCGTTGAACACCGTACGAGGGGCTCGGGAGAGCGTCAACGCAATTAAATGCGCGGAGGGCGCCCCCGGTCCCTCGCCCTTGTCGTCCGCCCTACCCGCATGTCGGATTTCCGCCAGCCACCGGCCCCCGCCCGTTGGTTGACTCGTCCGCATGACGAACAAGACCTCGCCGCGTGAGCAGGCCCTCGCCTTCCGTTCCCTGCATGTGCCCGGTCGTCCGCTCGTGCTGCCCAACGTCTGGGACGTCGCCAGCGCGAGGCTCGTCGAGGACGCGGGGGCCGCGGCCGTCGCCACGACGAGCGCCGGGCTCGCCTGGGAGCTGGGCGCCGCCGACGGCGACCGCCTCTCCGGCGGCGACGCCTTCGCGGCCCTTACCCGGATCGCGGACGCGGTGCGCGTCCCGGTGAGCGCGGACGTCGAGACCGGGTACGCCGATGACGCCGCGGGCGTCGGCGCCACGATCAGGGCGGTGCTGGCGGCGGGCGCCGTCGGCGTCAACATCGAGGACGGCCTGTACGGCGGCGGCGCCTCGCTGCGCCCGGTCGCCGAGCAGGCGGCGCGCATCGCCGCCGCGCGCGAGGCCGCCGAGGCGGCCGGGGTGCCTCTGTTCGTCAACGCGCGCGTCGACACGTATCTGCGCGGCGCCGGAGGCCTGGAGGAGACCCTGGAGCGGGCAGCCGCGTTCCTCGCCGCCGGAGCGGACGGCGTCTTCGTCCCCGGGGCCGTCGACCCGGTGACGGTGAAGGCACTCGCCGAGGGCATCGAGGGCCCGCTGAACGTGATGGCCGGCCCGGGCGCGCCCGCGGTGGCCGAACTGGCCGCCCTCGGCGTCGCCCGGGTCAGCGTCGGCTCGGGCATCGCACAGGCCGCCCACGCCCTGGTCCGCCGCGCCGCAAGGGAGCTGCTCGACGCGGGAACGTACGACGCACTGGCCGCCGGCCTCGACTACGGCGAGCTCAACGGGCTGCTGGGCGGGAGCAGCCAGAAGGCCTGAAGGGATGCGGGGTTGTGACCGTGTCCGGCTCCGCCGACCGGGCGCGACCGGCCACGGACGACCCGCACGCGACGTCGGACCGAAGGACGGCGAGCGGGCGCACCGAGGAGTTCAGCACGCGTCCCGCATCAGTTCCGCGAGGTCGTGGTCCAGGTCGACCTGAAGATGCTCCAGACCCACCGGCACCAGCTCGGTGGTCCGCTGCAGGAAGCGCTCGATCTCGTCCGAGTGGACGTGCACCACGGCGGTGCCCTCCGGGGCGTGGAACTCCAGGACGGTGCGCTCGTAGCCGTACGGCCGCACCCGGACGTCCCCGTGCCCCTCCGGGCCCTCCAGGCCGGCGGCGAGGAGTTCGCGGGCGAAGGTCCAGCACACCTCCACACCCTCCAGGGTGGCGGGGGCGGGGAAGGTCATGCGGACGGCGAACGGGTCGCTCCGGTCGTAGTGGAGCACGGCCGGAATGCTCTGCATGCGCGGCGCGGCAGCGACGAGACGGGCCTCCACGGGCTGCTCGATGACGGTCGACAACGCCTTGCTCCCTTGTGACGGCTGGACGGACTTCGGGCGGATGAGGCCAGGCACTTGAAGAGACGATGGAATCGGCCAATCCGTGCACATGAAATGCGAGTGACCTCTGTCACCGAGTCCATGCCACCGGACGGCGCACGGTGAGGGCGATCACTCCGGTGTCCCGCGGTCTCCGGGACACCGGAGAGGACACCGCGTACGCGCGTTCGGTTCCCGGGCGGGTGGTGGCGGTGAACCGCGGCGAAAGGGGTACTCGGGGAGCACCGCATTCGGAGAGGAAGTGACGGTCATGCCACGCGGCTCGAGCCCCAAGCGGGAACGACAGTACGAGCACATCAAGGAGAGCGCGCGCGACCGCGGGGAGGGCGAGGGACGCGCCAAGGAGATCGCGGCGCGGACCGTGAACAAGGAGCGCGCCCGTTCCGGTGAGTCCAAGACCGCGAGCCGCACGTCCACCCAGGACAAGTCGTCCGCCAAGCGCGGCGGACAGCGCTCGGGCAAGGGCTCCCAGGGGCAGACGTACGACCAACTGTACGAGGAGGCCAAGCGGCGCAACATCCGCGGCCGCTCGGACATGAACAAGAGCGAGCTTCAGCGCGCGCTGGGCAAGTGACGGCGGTCCGGGGGGTCGTACGCTCGTCACCACCATGACCGTCGTACGCACCCCCGCGGGCTGGCCCGCGACCG
The DNA here is from genome assembly GCF_025642135.1 of Streptomyces cynarae. NCBI lineage: Bacteria > Bacillati > Actinomycetota > Actinomycetes > Kitasatosporales > Streptomycetaceae > Streptomyces > Streptomyces cynarae. Next base: position 7,564,875 of record NZ_CP106793.1, read on the forward strand.
AAGAAGAGGCCCGTGCCGTGCAGGACGAGCTGCGCGGCCGGGTGATCCTCGACGAACCGGGGCCGCCGCCCGGGACCGGCCCCGTGACGGGGGTCGACGTCGCCTACGACGACGAGCGCGGCGTGGTCGCGGCGGCGGCCGTCGTCCTGGACGCGGCCACGCTCACCCCTCTCGCCGAGGCCACGGCCGTCGGTGAGGTCTCCTTCCCGTACGTTCCCGGTCTGCTCGCCTTCCGGGAGATCCCCACCGTCCTGGCCGCGTTGGAGGCCCTGGACCGCGATCCCGGGATGGTCGTCTGCGACGGCTACGGCCTCGCCCACCCGCGCCGGTTCGGTCTGGCGAGCCACCTCGGCGTCCTCACCGGACTGCCCACGATCGGCGTCGCCAAGAACCCGTTCACCTTCGCCTACGCGGAGCCGGGGACCGAGCGCGGCAGCAGCAGCCCGCTCCTCGCGGGCAGCGAGGAGGTCGGCAGCGCCCTGCGCACCCAGGCGGGCGTCAAGCCGGTGTTCGTCTCCGTGGGGCACCGGGGTCGGCCTCGACACCGCCTGCGCGCACACCCTCGCGCTCGCCCCGGTGTACCGCATCCCCGAGTCCACCCGGCGCGCCGACAGCCTGTGCAGGCGCGCCCTCAAGGAGGCCGTCGGGTCCGCGGCCTGAGTACTGCGCCTGAGTAGGTGAACGGATGTGGCCGCACCGCCGTGATCGGCAAGGTGGGACACATGACGACACACCGTGCGCCGAAGACCGTGAGCCACCCCGCCCAGCCCGTCGAGCGTGCCGTGACGGCCGCTCTGCTGCTCACCGCTCTCGCGGGGCTCGCCTGGATCGTCGGGATGGTCGTCACGGTCCTGGAGTGGGGGTCCTGACGCCGGCCGACGATTGCCCCCCGTGCCGTTGTCGGTGGCCGCGACTACGGTGAGGCGAGAATGTGCGTACGGAGAGTATGCGGTCGAGGCCCACGCTTGACTAAGCGCTTGCTCGATCGGATAGTGCCCGTACTGGAACACGTTCTCGACAACGCCGATCTCGGATCGGGTGTCTCACGGAGCTGGGGGCCGGATGGCAGTGGCAAGGACGCCGGGGCTGGGCCCCCTCGCCGGCGTGCGCGTCGTCGAGCTGGCCGGTATCGGGCCCGGCCCGTTCGCCGGCATGCTCCTCGCCGATCTCGGCGCCGACGTCGTCCGCGTGGACCGGCCGAACGGCTCCGGACTCGCCGTCGACCCGGAGTACGACGTCACCAACCGCAACAAACGCTCGGTGATCGTCGACCTGAAGACCGAGGAGGGCCCGGCCCGCGTCCTGGACCTGGCCGAGCGCGCCGACATCCTCATCGAGGGCTACCGCCCGGGCGTCGCGGAGCGCCTCGGCGTCGGCCCCGAGACCTGCCACGCCCGCAACCCCCGGCTCGTCTACGGCCGGATGACCGGCTGGGGCCAGGAGGGCCCGCTCGCCCCGCGCGCCGGACACGACATCGCCTACATCGCGCTCACCGGCACGCTCGGCATGATCGGCGCCCCGGACGCGCCGCCCGCGGTCCCCGCGAACCTCGTCGGCGACTACGCGGGAGGCGCGCTCTACCTCGTGGTCGGCGTTCTCGCCGCCCTCCACCACGCCCGCGCGACCGGAACCGGCCAGGTGGTGGACGCGGCCATCGTCGACGGTGCCGCCCACCTGGCCTCGATGATCCACGGCATGCTCGCCGCCGGGGGCTGGCAGGACCGGCGCGGCGCCAACCTGCTCGACGGAGGCTGCCCGTTCTACGGCACCTACGAGACGGCCGACGGCCGTTACATGGCGGTGGGTGCCCTTGAACAGCAGTTCTACGGGGAGTTCGTGGAGTTGCTGGGGATCGCGGACCGGGCCCCGGCCCGCAAGGACGTCGCCCGTTGGGATGAACTCCGGGAGCTGGTCGCGGCCCGTTTCAAGACCCGCACGCGCGACGAGTGGACCGCCGTCTTCGAAGGCTCCGACGCGTGCGTGGCGCCCGTCCTGTCACTCCGGGAGGCGCCGGCACACCCCCACCTCGCCGCCCGCGGCACCTTCACCGACCACGGCGGCATCACCCAGCCGGCGCCCGCGCCCCGCTTCTCGGTCACCCATACGGCGGTGCACGGCGGGCCCGCGCAGCCCGGCGCCGACACCGAGGACGTCGCCCGCGACTGGGACGTGCCGCGACTCCTCGGGGCGGCGACCGACGAAGCTTTCGACCCTCCCGAGCCGCGCCTGCCCGGCCGACCCTCCTCGAAAGGCTGACAGTTGAGCACCGAAGCGTACGTCTACGACGCGATCCGCACCCCGCGCGGACGCGGCAAGGCCAACGGCGCCCTGCACGGCACCAAGCCCATCGACCTGGTGGTCGGGCTCATCCACGAGACGCGGCGGCGTTTTCCCGATCTCGACCCCGCCGCGATCGACGACATCGTGCTCGGTGTGGTGAGCCCGGTCGGCGACCAGGGCTCCGACATCGCCCGGATCGCCGCGATCGCCGCCGGACTGCCCGACACGGTGGCCGGCGTCCAGGAGAACCGCTTCTGCGCGTCCGGTCTCGAAGCGGTCAACCTGGCCGCCGCGAAGGTCCGCTCGGGCTGGGAGGACCTGGTGCTCGCGGGCGGCGTCGAGTCGATGTCCCGGGTTCCGATGGCCTCGGACGGCGGCGCCTGGTTCGCCGACCCGATGACCAACATGACCGTCAACTTCGTGCCGCAGGGCATCGGCGCCGACCTCATCGCCACCATCGAGGGCTTCTCCCGCAGGGACGTCGACGAGTACGCGGCGCTGTCCCAGGAGCGGGCGGCGGCGGCCTGGAAGGACGGCCGCTTCGACCGCTCCGTGGTCCCCGTGAGGGACCGCAGCGGTCTCGTCGTCCTCGACCACGACGAGCACATGCGGCCCGGCACCACCGCCGACTCTCTCGCCAAGCTGAAGCCGTCGTTCGCGGACATCGGCGAACTGGGCGGCTTCGACGCGGTGGCGCTGCAGAAGTACCACTGGGTCGAGCAGATCGACCACGTCCACCACGCGGGCAACTCCTCAGGCATCGTCGACGGCGCGGCCCTCGTCGCCATCGGCTCCAAGGAGACCGGCGAGCGGTACGGGATGCGGCCCCGGGCCAGGATCGTGTCCGCGGCGGTCTCCGGCTCCGAGCCGACGATCATGCTGACCGGACCCGCGCCCGCCACCCGCAAGGCCCTCGCCAAGGCCGGGCTGACGATCGACGACATCGACCTCGTCGAGATCAACGAGGCGTTCGCCGCGGTCGTGCTGCGCTTCGCCAAGGACATGGGGCTGTCCCTGGACAAGGTCAACGTCAACGGCGGCGCCATCGCGCTCGGCCACCCGCTCGGCGCGACCGGCGCGATGATCCTCGGCACGCTGGTGGACGAACTGGAGCGGCAGGACAAGCGGTACGGGCTGGCCACGCTGTGCGTGGGCGGCGGCATGGGCATCGCCACGATCGTCGAACGCGTCTGACCTTCCCCAACGGATCGAACGGTTCGAACGGACCTTACGGAGCACCCCGATGAGCACAGAGTCCACCACCATCCGCTGGGAGCAGGACGACACCGGCGTCGTCACCCTCGTCCTCGACGACCCGAACCAGTCCGCGAACACCATGAACCAGGCGTTCAAGGAGTCGATCGCGGCGATCGCCGAGCGGGCCGAGGCCGAGAAGGACTCCATCCGCGGCATCGTCTACACCTCCGCGAAGAAGACCTTCTTCGCGGGCGGCGACCTCAAGGACATGATCAAGGCCGGCCCCGAGGACGCCCAGCAGGCGTTCCAGACCGGTGTGGCGATCAAGAACTCCCTGCGCCGTATCGAGACCCTCGGCAAGCCGGTCGTCGCCGCCCTCAACGGCGCGGCCCTCGGCGGCGGCTACGAGATCGCCCTCGCCTCCCACCACCGCATCGCCCTCGACGCCCCCGGCTCCAAGATCGGCCTTCCCGAGGTCACCCTGGGTCTGCTCCCGGCGGGCGGCGGCGTCACCCGCACCGTGCGCCTGATGGGCATCGCCGACGCCCTGCTGAAGGTGCTGCTCCAGGGCACCCAGTACTCGCCCCGGCGCGCGCTGGAGAACGGTCTCGTGCACGAGGTCGCCGCCACCCCCGAGGAGATGATGGCCAAGGCCCGCGCCTTCATCGACGCCAACCCCGAGTCCCACCAGCCCTGGGACCGGCCCGGCTACAAGATCCCGGGCGGTACGCCGTCCAACCCGAAGTTCGCCGCCAACCTGCCCGCCTTCCCGGCCAACCTGAGGAAGCAGCTGAACGGCGCCCCCTACCCGGCCCCGCGCAACATCCTCGCGGCGGCCGTCGAGGGCTCCCAGGTCGACTTCGAGACCGCCCTGACCATCGAGGCGCGCTACTTCACCGAGCTGGTCACCGGGCAGACCGCGAAGAACATGATCCAGGCGTTCTTCTTCGACCTCCAGGCCGTCAACTCGGGCGCCAACCGCCCGGGGGGCATCGAACCGCGCCAGGTCCGCAAGGTGGCCGTCCTCGGCGCCGGCATGATGGGCGCGGGCATCGCCTACGCGTGTGCCCGCGCGGGCATCCAGGTCGTCCTGAAGGACGTCTCCCTCGAGGCGGCCGTCAAGGGCAGGGGCTACTCCGAGAAGCTGTGCGCCAAGGCGGTCTCCAAGGGGCGTACGACCCAGGAGAAGGCCGACGCGCTGCTCGCCCGCATCACCCCCACCGCCGAGGCCGCCGACCTCGCGGGCTGCGACGCCGTCATCGAGGCCGTGTTCGAGGATCCGGCGCTCAAGCACAAGGTGTTCCAGGAGATCGAGAACGTCGTCGAGCCCGACGCGCTGCTGTGCTCCAACACCTCCACCCTGCCGATCACCGCGCTCGCGGAGGGTGTGGAGCGGCAGTCCGACTTCGTCGGGCTGCACTTCTTCTCGCCGGTCGACAAGATGCCGCTCGTCGAGATCATCAAGGGGGAGCGGACCGGTGAGGAGGCGCTGGCGCGCGCCTTCGACCTGGTGCGGCAGATCAACAAGACGCCGATCGTGGTCAACGACTCGCGGGGCTTCTTCACCTCCCGGGTCATCGGCCACTTCATCAACGAGGGTGTCGCGATGGTCGGCGAGGGCATCGAGCCCGCGTCCGTCGAGCAGGCGGCGGCCCAGGCGGGCTACCCGGCGAAGGTGCTGTCCCTGATGGACGAGCTGACGCTCACCCTGCCCCGGAAGATCCGCAACGAGACCAAGCGGGCCGTGGTGGAGGCGGGCGGCACCTGGACACCGCACCCGGCAGAGGCCGTCATCGACCGCATGATCGACGAGTTCGGCCGCACCGGGCGCAGCGGCGGCGCCGGGTTCTACGAGTACGGCGAGGACGGCAGGCGCGGCCGGCTGTGGCCGGGCCTGCGGGAGCACTTCACCGAGCCCGGGTACCGGATCCCGTTCCGGGACATGCAGGAGCGCATGCTGTTCTCGGAGGCGCTGGACACCGTCCGGCTCCTCGAGGAGGGCGTACTGACCTCCGTCGCCGACGCCAACATCGGATCGATCTTCGGGATCGGCTTCCCCGGCTGGACCGGCGGCGTCCTGCAGTACATCAACGGCTACGAGGGAGGCCTGCCCGGCTTCGTGGCCCGGGCCCGGGAGCTGGCCGAGCGGTACGGCGAGCGGTTCACGCCGCCCGCGCTGCTGGTGGAGAAGGCGGAGAAGGGGGAGCGGTTCACCGACGCTCACTGAGACGGTGGACGACGCCCGCTGAGACGGCCGGGGGACCCGGGACCAGGAGTCCCGCACGGGTCCCCCGCCGTGCCTTTATGACCACTCTGGGACGCCCATGTGGGGAACATGTGAGAAGTCCCGCTCTGTGACCTGCGCCATCGCATGGAAATCGGCCTCTGCGAGAAGGTGAGCCCTTGGTCTGTGCCGCGTCAAGGGTGGCCGGACCGAGCCCCATCCGGAAACCCGCGCACCACCCCAGCGCCGGGCGTACCAGAGAGTAGATCCACTCGTGAGCAAGGACGCCGTGAACACGGCCGCGGTTGCATCCCACACCGATGCGACCCGGGCGCCCGCGGACGCGGGCGACGCCGGTTACAGCAAGGACCTCAAGGCCCGCCACATCAACATGATCGCGATCGGCGGGGCGATCGGCACCGGACTCTTCCTCGGTGCCGGAGGACGGCTGCACAACGCGGGTCCTGCCCTCGCGCTGGCGTACCTGGTCTGCGGCGTCTTCGCCTTCTTCGTCGTGCGCGCCCTCGGCGAGCTGGTCCTGTACCGGCCGTCGTCCGGGTCGTTCGTCTCGTACGCGCGCGAGTTCCTCGGCGAGAAGGGCGCCTACGTCGCCGGCTGGATGTACTTCCTGAACTGGTCGACGACCGGCATCGCCGACATCACCGCCATCGCGCTCTACACCCACTACTGGAGCTTCTTCACCTCCATCCCGCAGTGGGTGCTCGCCCTGATCGCCCTCGCGGTCGTGCTGGCGGTGAACCTGATCTCGGTGAAGATCTTCGGCGAGATGGAGTTCTGGTTCGCGATCATCAAGGTCGCCACCCTGGTGGCCTTCATGTTCGTCGGCATCTTCCTGCTGGCCACGCGGCACGAGGTGGACGGCCGCACGCCCGGTCTCGGCGTGATCAGCGACCACGGCGGGATCTTCCCGCACGGGCTCATGCCCGTCGTCCTGGTGATGCAGGGCGTGATCTTCGCCTACGCGGCCCTGGAGTTGGTGGGCGTCGCCGCGGGCGAGACCGCGGAGCCCGAGAAGGTCGTGCCGCGCGCCGTGAACTCGATCATGTGGCGTGTGGGTCTGTTCTACGTCGGCTCGGTGGTCCTGCTCGCACTGCTGCTGCCGGGCTCGGTCTACTCCGGGGACGAGAGCCCCTTCGTCACCGTGCTGTCGAAGATCGGTGTCCAGGGCGCGGGCGACGTGATGAACCTGGTCGTCCTCACCGCCGCGATGTCCTCGCTGAACTCCGGCCTGTACTCCACCGGCCGCATCCTGCGCTCCATGGCGATGGCGGGCTCGGCGCCCAAGTTCACGGCGCGGATGAACCGCAGCCAGGTGCCCTACGGCGGCATCCTGCTGACCTGCGCGGTCTGCGTGATCGGCGTGGGCCTGAACTACTTCGTGCCGAGCCAGGCCTTCGAGATCGTGCTGAACGTGGCCTCCCTCGGGATCGTCAGCACCTGGGTGATCATCATGATCTGCCACCTGGTCTTCGTCCGCCGTGCCCGGGCGGGCCACCTCACCCGACCGTCCTTCCGGCTGCCCGGCAGCCCGGTCACGGAGATCGCGACGATCGCCTTCCTGCTGGTCTGCCTCGGCCTGATGTGGAACGACCCCGACGTCGGCCGCAAGACCCTGCTGCTCATCCCCGTGATCGCGGCCCTGCTCGTCGGCGGCTGGTTCGCGCTGCGCCGCCGCATCGAACAGGCCACGAACCAGGAACTGACCGACCTCACGAAGTAGCAGCTCAGGGGCCGCTGTCAGTGGCAGCTCCTACGGTGGCGTCATGCCGGAGATCGCATACATCCGGGGTGATGCCACCGTGCCTTCGGGCGAGGGCCCCAAGGTGATCGCCCATGTCTGCAATGACATCGGGGGCTGGGGGAAGGGGTTCGTCCGAGCGCTGTCGCACCGCTGGCCCGAGCCTGAGGCGGCGTACCGCGCCTGGCACCGGGACCGCGCGGCGAACGACTTCGGGCTGGGGGCTGTTCAGTACGTCCGCGTTGAGCCCTCCTTGTGGGTGGCCAACATGGTCGGGCAGCGGGGGATACGCAGGCGCGGGAGCAGCGGCACGGAGGTGCCGGTGAGGTATGAGGCGATCGACGCGGCACTCGCCGCGCTGGGCGAGAAGACCCTCGAACTCGGCGCCTCCGTGCACATGCCGCGCATCGGCTGCGGGCTGGCGGGCGGTACGTGGTCCCAGGTGGAGCCGCTGATTGAGCAACGGCTAGTACGGCGGGAGATACAGGTGACCGTGTACGACCACGGTGACTGAGCAGCGGACACGTGGAGGATCACCGCCGTCGGCCTGTGGCGAAGCCCAGCCGGTAGCGCCCCGGGCACTGCTTGCCGAGGCCGACTACGCGGGTACGTCCCGGAGCCGGCCTCGGGCCGCGCGTGGAGTGGCGCCGATCAGCCGGAGTGAGCGGTGTTCGTCGCCTCGATCTTCTTCCAGGACCTCGGCTGCGTCACGGCAGCCGAAGCCGGTGCGACGGACGCGGCGCGTGCCGCCGGTGCCGCCGGCTTCGAGGGCTGGAACAGCCAGGTGTCGAAAAGAGCCCCCAGCGGCTTCCCGGACACCTTCTCCGCGTACGCCTGGAAGTCGGCGACCGAGGCGTTGCCGTACGCGTGCTCCTTCGGCCAGCCCTTCAGGACGGCGAAGAATGCGTCGTCCCCGATCTCGTTCCGCAGCGCCTGGACGGCCAGCGCACCCCGGTCGTAGACCGCGATGTCGAACTGGCTGTCCGGCCCCGGGTCACCCGGCTTCACCGTCCAGAAGGCGTCGTCGGCCGGGTGCGCGGCGTACACGTAGTCCGCCAGCTCCTGCGTCGTGCCCTCGCCCTCGTGCTCCGACCAGAGCCACTGCGCGTACCGCGCGAAGCCCTCGTTGATCCAGATGTCCTTCCAGCCCTTCAGCGACACGTCGTCGCCGTACCACTGGTGCGCCAGCTCGTGCACCACGACGGACGTGTTGGAGCCGTTCGCGAACTGCTTGGGGCTGTAGTACACCCGGGTCTGCGTCTCCAGTGCGTACCCGGTGGTCGTGTTCGGCACATAGCCGCCCGCCGAGCTGAACGGATACGGCCCGAAGTAGCCGCTGAGCCAGTCGACGATCTCCCCGGTCCGCTCCACGCTCGCCCGCGCGGCCCCGTCGTTGTCGCCCAGGTCCTTGCTGTAGGCGTTGACGACCGGGACCCCGCCGTCCGAGGCGCTCGTCGTGATGTCGAACCTGCCGATCGCGAGGGTGGCGAGATAGGTCGCCTGAGGCTTGTTCTCCCGCCAGTTGTAGCGGGTCCAGCCCAGCTTGGAACTCGTCGACTGCAGCGTGCCGTTGGATATCGCCTGCGTGCCGTCCGGCACCGCCACCGACACGTCGTACGTCGCCTTGTCGCTCGGGTGGTCGTTGCTCGGGAACCACCACCACGCCGACTCGGGCTCGTCCGCGGCGACCGCGCCGTCCGGGGTCCGGTGCCAGGTGGTGAAGCCGTAGGCGCTCTTGGTGGACGGCACGCCGCTGTAGCGGACCACGACGGTGATCGGCGTGCCCTTCGCCAGCGGGTTCGCGGGTGTGACCACCAGCTCGTGCTGGCCCGAGGCGGTGAAGGACGCCTTCGCCCCGTTCACCCGCACCTCGCTCACATCCAGCAGGAAGTCCAGGTCGAACCGCGACAGGTCCTGTGTCGTCCGCGCCAGGATCGTCGCCGTGCCCTGCAGCTCGTCCGTCTTCGGCTGGTACGTCAGCCGCAGGTCGTAGTGGGAGACGTCGTATCCGCCGTTGCCGTAGTACGGGTAGTAGGGATCGCCGATACCCGGGGCACCGGGCTGGTAGGTGGCCGCCGATGCCGGGATCGCCAGCAACAGGGAAGCCGCCGCGAGTGCGCCCGGGGCGATGAGTCTGCGGTGCACGAGAACTCCAAGTCGTAGGGGCACGAGGTCTGTTGTGTCCGGAGCCTATTCAGACCCGGCGTTGCCCGGCATGTCCATGGCACCCTCTGTCACACGATCGCCATCCGGCCGACATGAGCCACCCGTCCATCCGGCCCCACCGGCCACGCCGGAACCCGAACCGGACAGTCCCTCAGATGCCCTCTTCTGCACAGGAGTTGATCCCGGTACCGTCCCGCGCATGCGGATCAGCACCCCCCTCAGAGCCTTCAGACCGCTCGCGGCTGCGGCCACCGCCGCGCTCCTGGCGGTCCTCCTCATCCCGTCGGCCGCCCACAGCGCGCCCCGGGAGAGCTGGCCCGTCTACTCGTACGACAACGCCATCCGTGAGTCGGTCTGGGTGGACACCGGCCTGGACGGCGACGGCGACGGAAAGTCCGACCGTGTCGCCGCCGACGTCGTCCGGCCCCGTGAACCCGCGGCCAAGGGCCGCAAGGTGCCCGTCATCATGGACGCCAGCCCCTACTACTCCTGCTGCGGGCGCGGCAACGAGAGTCAGAAGAAGACCTACGACGCGAGCGGCCACGTCGTCCAGATGCCGCTCTTCTACGACAACTACTTCGTACCGCGCGGGTACGCCTTCGTCGGCGTCGACCTGGCCGGAACCGATCGCTCCGACGGCTGCGTGGACGTGGGCGGCCGCTCCGACATCCAGTCCGCCAAGGCCGTGATCGACTGGCTGAACGGCCGCGCCAAGGCCTACACCACCCGTACCGGCACCACGCCCGCCAAGGCGTCCTGGACCAACGGCGCCACCGGCATGATCGGCAAGAGCTGGGACGGCACCATCGCCAACGGAGTCGCCGCCACCGGCGTCAAGGGCCTGAAGACCATCGTGCCCATCAGCGCCATCTCCTCCTGGTACGACTACTACTTCGCCAAGGGCGCACCCCTGTACGACTCCGGCCCCAACTGGCTGTCCGACTACGTCGAGAGCCCCGACGCCCGCGCCAAGTGCGCCGCCGTGCAGCACAGACTCGTCGACGGCGCGCCGCGCACCGGTGACTGGACACCGCTGTGGACCGAACGCGACTACGTGAAGGACGCGGGCAAGGTCCGCGCGAGCGTCTTCCTCGTGCACGGCATGCAGGACCTCAACGTGCGCACCAAGCACCTCGGCCAGTGGTGGAACGCCCTCGCCCAGCACGGCGTCAAGCGCAAGATCTGGCTCTCGCAGACCGGGCACGTCGACCCCTTCGACTACCGGCGCGCCCCATGGGTGGACACCCTGCACCGCTGGTTCGACCACGAACTCCTCGGATACGACAACGGCATCGACCGCGAGCCCGTGGCCGACATCGAACGTCACCCCGACCAGTGGGTCACCTCCACCGTCTGGCCGCCCCGCGACACGGCCACGACCACGCTGCGTCCCGGCCACGGCGACCGGGCCGGCGTCGGCACCCTCGGACTGCGCTCCGGCACCGGCACCGAGACCTTCACCGACGACCCGCAGCTCAGCGAGACCGACTGGGCCGCGCACATCGACCGGTCCACCCCCGACAAGGCCGGGTTCGTCACCCCGACGCTGTCGAGGGACCTGCGGATCTCCGGCTCCTCCACGGTGACCGTCACCGTCACGCCCACCACCTCCTCCGCCCACCTGTCCGCCGTGCTCGTCGACCTCGGCGCCGACACGATCCGCGACTACGCCGACTCCCAGGAGGGCATCACCACGCTCACCGACCGCACCTGCTGGGGCGCGAGCACGGCCGGCGACAGCGCCTGCTTCAAGGTCACCCAGGCCAAGAAGGCGGACGTCACCTCCACGGTGTTCAGCCGCGGCTGGGCCGACCTCGGCCACTACGCCTCGGACGCGAAGGGCGTCCCGCTGACCCCGGGCAGGCCCTACACCGTCACGCTCGACCTGGCCGCGACCGACCACGTCGTCCCGAAGGGCCACCGGTTGGCCCTGATCGTCGCCGGCACCGACAAGGACCTCATCGACCCTCCGTCCACCACGCCCACCCTGACCGTGGACCTGTCCCGCACGGCGGCCCGGGTGCCGCTCGTCGGAGGGGCCGCGGCGTTCGCGGGCGCCACCTCCGGGGCGACGTCGGCAACTGCTGCGCCCACCACGCCGTACGGCCTGCGGAGCCCGCACAGGGACCACCGCGTCCCCGACGGCCGCTGACGGCGGCACGGCATCCGACACAGCCTCGGGCGGCCGGGTCCACGGCCCGGCCGCCCCTGCCGGCGCGGTAGGCCGATCGAATCCGTTCTGCCGTGCTCACATCACCCCCCGCGTGGGGATACTCACGGCATGCCTGCCGAATACGCGACCTTCGGCCTGGCACCGGCCATGCGGGCCGGTGCCGTGCTCACCGGTGGCGACTACGAAGCGCACCGGGATTTCGTGGACTTCGTCGTCGACGGACGCCCGCTGCTGCACCGGCTCTCCGACCTCGACGCCGTCTCCCCGCTGGCCTCCGACATACCGCCTGCGATCTTCACCGCGCAGGTGCGCGGGCTGCTGCTGGAGACCGGTGCGCCGCTGCCGGGCGGCCGGTACGTCCTGTACGGCTGCCCCGAGTGCGAGGACCTGGCGTGCGGAGCGGTCACCGCGGTCATCGCACGCGACGGCGACGACTACGTCTGGCGGGACTTCGCCTGGCAGACCGACGACACCGCCGATCTCGAACTCAACGGTTACCACGGCATCGGCCCCTTCCGCTTCCACGGAGCCGAGTACCGTGCCGCGTTGGGCGCGCTGCTGGACGGCGGCGCCCCCGCGTCCCGGCGCCGCGTGCTGCTGATCGGCGCCCGTGTCGCCGTGCTCGCCAAGCTCGCCGCCGCCCTGCGCACCATCGGCATCGGCGCCGACATCACCCGCGACGCGACCGGCGTCCCCACCGAGGAACTGCGCCAGTACGGTGCCGTCGCCTTCGGACGGGCGGTCACGGAGGAGGAACGGGCCGCCGTACGCCGGTCCTTCGAGGACGCCGGGCTCGATGTCGCCCACGTCGACGGACTCGCCCCGATCGTCCCGCTGCTCGTCGCCCAGATCGAGCAGGCGCTGGACCGCGCCCCGGCCCAGCAGCGCCGCCTGACGGGACTGGCTGCCACCGACGGCGCGGCGTACGTAGAGGTCACCTCCCGCTGCCGTGTCCGCCTCACCGCCCACCGCCTCGACCGCCTCTACCGCACCCACACCAGCGAGGTCTTCGACGGCGTCCTGGAGCCGGGCCGTCACCGTATCGCCCTTGACTCCAAGGCGGTGAAGGGCGAGGCGTTCCTCGTGGCGCGGACCTCGGGAAGTGTCCTGGTGGAGGCCGTGACGCGGTGAGAATCCGGGCGCGCGCGGCACCGGGCGGCCGTTAGGATCGGCGGTCTGATGACTGCCACCCTCGTCGCCAAGAACCTCGCCGCCGGGCACGGCGACCGCTCGCTCTTCACCGGGCTCGACCTCGTCGTCGCGCCCGGTGATGTGATCGGGCTCGTCGGTGCCAACGGCGCGGGCAAGTCCACCCTGCTGCGCATGCTCGCCGGGCTGCACACCCCCGAGCAGGGCGAGCTGCGGCTGTCCCCGCCCACCGCCACGGTCGGGCACCTGCCGCAGGAGCCGGAGCGCCGGCCGGGGGAGACCGTACGGGAGTTCCTGGCCCGCCGCACAGGCGTCGCCGACGCGCAGCGGGCGATGGACGAGGCCACGCAGGGGCTCGTCGACGGGGCGCCCGGCGCGGACGACGCGTACGCGGCGAGCCTGGAGCGCTGGCTCGCCCTCGGCGGCGCGGACCTCGACGAACGCGCCGAGGAGGTCGCCGACTCCCTGGGCCTGGGCGTCGGCCTGGACCAGCCGATGACGTCCCTGTCCGGCGGGCAGGCGGCCCGCGCAGGCCTCGCCTCCCTGCTGCTGTCCCGCTACGACGTCTTCCTGCTCGACGAGCCCACCAACGACCTCGACCTGGACGGCCTGGAGCGGCTGGAGCGCTTTGTCAGCGGGCTCCGCGCCGGGACGGTGGTCGTCAGCCACGACCGGGAGTTCCTCACCCGCACGGTCACCAAGGTTCTCGAACTCGACCTCGCGCAGCGGCAGATCAACCTCTACGGCGGCGGATACGAGGCCTATCTCGAGGAGCGTGAGCGGGCCCGCCGGCACGCCCGCGAGGAGTACGAGGAGTACGCCGACAAGAAGTCCGCCCTCCAGGACCGTGCCCAGATGCAGCGCGCCTGGATGGACAAGGGCGTCAAGAACGCACGCCGCAAGGCGAGCGACAACGACAAGATCGGCCGCAAGTTCCGCAGCGAGGCCAGCGAGAAGCAGGCCGCGAAGGCCCGGCAGACCCAGCGCATGATCGAGCGCCTGGAGGCCGTCGAGGAGCCCCGCAAGGAGTGGGAGCTGCGCATGGAGATCGCGTCGGCCCCCCGCTCGGGCGCGGTCGTCGCCACGCTGCGGGACGCGGAGGTGCGGCGCGGCGACTTCACCTTCGGCCCGGTGTCCCTCCAGATCGACTGGGCGGACCGGGTGGCGGTGACGGGCGCGAACGGCGCGGGCAAGTCCACCCTGCTCGGCGCGCTCCTCGGCCGTGTCCCGCTGGACGCGGGCCACGCCTCCCTCGGCTCGGGCGTCCTGGTCGGCGAGGTCGACCAGGCCCGCAAGCTGTTCCACGGCCCGGAATCCCTGCTGGACGCGTTCCGCGCCGCGGTCCCCGACACCGAGCCGGTCGAGGTCCGCACCCTGCTCGCCAAGTTCGGCCTGAAGACGGACCACATCCTGCGCCCGGCAGCGACCCTCTCCCCGGGCGAACGCACCCGTGCCGCGCTGGCGCTGCTCCAGGGCCGGGGGGTCAATCTGCTGGTCCTGGACGAGCCGACGAACCACCTGGACCTGCCGGCGATCGAACAGCTGGAGTCGGCCCTGGACTCCTACGAGGGCACTCTGCTCCTCGTCACCCACGACCGCCGGATGCTGGACGCGGTACGGGTGACACGCCGCCTGGAGGTGGCGGACGGCAAGGTGACGGAACACCCGTGACCGCGTCGGGCAATCGGCTTGTTCCCCGAACTGTGCTCGTCCTAGAGTGAGTTGACTCCGACGAGATGTTCCCCCGAAGTACGCCGCAGAGCGGGAGCGTCCCACCTCACCGAGGTGCCGGAGGGGCGGCAGCTGTCCTTGTCGACCCTTCCTGTCGGAGGTCTCCCGCATGAACATCGGTATCGGTCTGCCCATCGGCGACCCGACCACCCTGCTCACCTGGGCGCGGCACGCGGACGCCGGGCCCTTCAGCACCCTCGGCCTGCTCGACCGGCTCGTCTACGACAACCCGGAACCCCTGGTCGCGCTCTCCGTCCTCGCGGGCGCCACCTCCCGCATCCGCGTCCAGACCGAGGTGCTGCTCGCCCCGCTGCGGGATACCGCCCTGCTCGCCAAGCAGGCCGCCACCCTCGACCGGATGACCGGTGGGCGGCTGGTCCTCGGCCTGGGCATCGGCGGCCGTGACGACGACCACCGGGCCACGGGCACCGACCCGCGTACCCGGGGTCGGCGCCTCGACGAGCAGATGGAGGTCATGCGGCGCCTGTGGTCCGGCGAGCCGTACGGTGAGGGCGTCGGCCCGATCGGGCCGACGCCCGCTCGCCCCGGCGGCCCCGAGGTCCTCTTCGGCGGGTTCAAGCCGGCCGCGCTCGAACGCGTCGCGCGGTGGGGCGACGGCTTCCTGGCCGCCGCGCCGCCCTCCTGGGCGGGCGGCCTGTTCGACACCGTCCGCGGGTTCTGGCAGCAGTACGGCCGCGACGGCGAGCCCCGCCTCGTCGCGCAGGTCAATGTGGCGCTCGGCCCGCAGGACGTGATCGACGACGCACGGACCGCCATGCACGCCTACTACACCTTCACCGGCATGGCCGACCGGATGGTCGCCGGGATGCTCACCACACCGGCGGAGATCCAGGAGGCGATCACCGCCTTCACCGACCTCGGTGCCGACGAGGTGATGCTCTACTGCTACGGCCTCGACCCGGCCCAGGTGGACCGCCTGGCCGACATCCTGTGACGACCTGATCCCGTACGGCTCGGCCGGAGGGAACCCGGGCCCGGGCTCCCCTACGGAGCAGGGGCCCGGGCCCGGCACCTCAGCGGCGGCCCGGCTTCTGGTCGAGCAGACCGGCCCGGCGCAGTGCGTCCGCCATCGCGCTGTTGGCCGGCGGGGGCGCCTGGCGGGAGCCCGTGCCCTGGCGGCCCTGGCGCTGCTGCGGGGGACGCCCGCCGCGCTGCCGGGCGCCGCCGGAGGGCTGCCCCTGCGGAGCCGCCTCGTCGTCCAGCCGCAGCGTCAGCGAGATCCGCTTGCGCGGAATGTCGACGTCCAGGACCTTCACCTTGACGATGTCACCCGGCTTCACCACGTCCCGCGGGTCCTTGACGAACGTCTTCGACATCGCGGAGACGTGCACCAGACCGTCCTGGTGGACGCCGACGTCGACGAAGGCGCCGAACGCGGCGACGTTCGTGACCACGCCCTCCAGGATCATCCCGGACGACAGGTCGGAGATCTTCTCCACGCCCTCCTTGAAGCTGGCCGTCTTGAACGCGGGCCGCGGGTCGCGCCCCGGCTTCTCCAGCTCCTTGAGGATGTCGGTCACCGTCGGCAGACCGAACGTCTCGTCCACGAAGTCGGACGCCTTCATCGAGCGCAGCACCGCCGTGTTCCCGATCAGCGACGCCACCTCCTGGCCCGTCGTCTTCACCATGCGCCGGACCACCGGGTACGCCTCCGGGTGCACGCTGGAGGCGTCCAGCGGGTCGTCACCGCCCCGGATCCGCAGGAAGCCCGCGCACTGCTCGTACGCCTTGGGCCCGAGCCGCGCCACGTTCTTCAGCTGGGCGCGGGACGTGAACGGGCCGTTGGTGTCGCGGTGCGCCACGATGTTCTCCGCGAGCCCGGAGGAGATGCCGGAGACCCGGGCCAGCAGCGGAGCCGACGCCGTGTTGACGTCCACGCCCACGCCGTTCACACAGTCCTCCACGACCGCGTCCAGCGAGCGGGACAGCTTCACCTCGGACAGGTCGTGCTGGTACTGGCCGACGCCGATCGACTTCGGGTCGATCTTCACCAGTTCGGCGAGCGGGTCCTGCAGACGGCGCGCGATGGAGACGGCGCCACGCAGCGACACGTCCATGTCCGGCAGCTCCTGCGAGGCGAACGCGGAGGCGGAGTACACCGACGCGCCGGCCTCGGACACCATCACCTTCGTCAGCCCCAACTCGGGGTGCTTGGAGATGAGTTCACCGGCGAGCTTGTCCGTCTCGCGGGACGCCGTGCCGTTGCCGATCGCGATCAGCTCGACCGCGTGCTCCTTGGCCAGCCGGGCCAGCTTGGCGATCGCCTCGTCCCACTTGTTGGCCGGGACGTGCGGGTGGATGACGTCCGTGGCGACCACCTTGCCGGTCGCGTCCACCACGGCCACCTTCACGCCCGTACGGAAACCGGGGTCCAGGCCCAGCGTCGCGCGGGTGCCGGCGGGGGCGGCGAGCAGCAGGTCGCGCAGATTCGCAGCGAAGACCTTGACGGCCTCGTCCTCGGCCGCCGTACGCAGCCTGAGCCGCAGGTCGATGCCCAGGTGCACCAGGATGCGGGTGCGCCAGGCCCAGCGGACGGTGTCCAGCAGCCACTTGTCGGCAGGACGGCCGCGGTCGGCGATCCCGAAGCGGTGCGCCACGATCCCCTCGTACGACGACGGACCGTCCGTCGGCTCCTCCGGCTCCAGGACGAGGTCGAGGACCTCCTCCTTCTCGCCGCGCAGCAGAGCGAGGACCCGGTGCGAGGGCAGCTCGGTGAAGGGCTCGGCGAAGTCGAAGTAGTCGGCGAACTTGGCGCCCGTCTCCTCCTTGCCCTCCCGTACCTTGGACGCCAGGCGTCCGCGCACCCACATCCGCTCGCGCAGCTCGCCGATCAGGTCCGCGTCCTCCGCGAACCGCTCGGTGAGGATCGCCCGCGCGCCCTCCAGCGCGGCCTGCGGGTCCGGCACCCCCTTGTCGGCGTCGACGAACGCGGCCGCCGCGGCCACGGGCTCCACCGTCGGGTCGCCGAGCAGGCCCTCGGCCAGCGGCTCGAGCCCCGCCTCGCGTGCGATCTGCGCCTTGGTGCGCCGCTTTGGCTTGTAGGGGAGGTAGATGTCCTCCAGGCGCGCCTTGGTCTCCGCGCCCCGGATCCGCGCCTCGAGCTCCTCCGTGAGCTTGCCCTGCTCCCGCACCGACTCGAGGATCGCCGTGCGCCGCTCCTCGAGCTCACGCAGATAGCGCAGCCGCTCCTCGATCGTGCGCAGCTGCGCGTCGTCGAGCATCTCGGTCGCTTCCTTGCGGTAGCGGGCGATGAAGGGCACCGTCGAGCCGCCGTCCAGCAGCTCGACCGCGGCCTTCACCTGCCGCTCCCGTACGCCGAGCTCCTCGGCGATCCTGCCTTCGATGGACCCTGCTCCGAGGGACCCGGGTGTCGTCACGATCCCGTACCGCCTTCTCCACTGAGGTTGCGCGGCAATTGTGGCAGGTCGCACCGACAACGGGGGCGCAAGGGCACGAGGACGGGGCGGCGCCGTCCGCGCCGCCCCGTGGGCTGGGGGTCCTCGGGCGGTTCAGGCCCGGCGGGCGGAGTCCGAAGCCCCGCCGAACAGCCGGGCCAGTGCCCGCAGCGGCAGCGTCACGACGGTCGCGACGGCGCCGCCGATCTGGCGCAGTACGTCTGCGATCGCACGGAACACAAGTTTCCCCTTTCGTCTCCCGGTGTGGACCATCGGGTGACGGCCGGGTACCTCATCCCTTGCCGATCATGCCCTCCGGGAAGGCCCCGGCCGTGAGGGCCCTGGTCAGCAGCGCGCCCGCGAGATCCGTCAGCCGTTCGACGCCCGCGGCGCCGAGGTGTTCGTAGGGGGCCCGGTCCAGGCGGTCGGTCTCCGCCTCGATCTCCCCGCGCAGCGCGGTGCCCGCCTCGGTCAACTCGTCGTCCGCACCGAGCAGTCCACGCTCGCGCAGCCGCCCGCACGCCGCGTCCCAGTCCTCCCGGCTCCAGCCGCGCGTGCCGAGCGCCCACTTGGGGGACATGCCCTTGCCGGTCGCGGTGTGCGTCACCAGTGCCTCCACCGGATCGAGGTCCGCCGCCAGCAGCACCGCGAGATGGCCGTCGCCGCGGTGCTCCCGCAGCAGTGTGGCAGCGTGCCAGAGCGCCAGGTGCGGCTCGTCGGGCACCGGCAGATCGGCGTGCGCGGCATACAGGGGGCGCGCGTGCCGGGTGCACGCCTCCGTCGCGCGCAGCGCGAGCTGCGCCGCCTCGGCCGTCTCCTTGGCGGCGACGGTCTCCTCGCCCAGCAGCCGCCGCAGCGTCGCGTCGACTGCACGCGCGCGTGCCGCGAGCACCACCTGGGGGGACGCCGTCTCCCACACGGCCGGCACATGCCGTGCCACCAGCCCGGGGTGGAAGTTGAAGAACGCGGCCGTCACCACACCCGCGCCCACGGGGCCCATGGCGGCGGCCCGCACCGCGAAGTAGGCGGCTCTGCTGTCGGACACGCCCACGGCGGTCAGTTCCCGGCTCAGATCCGGCGAGAAGTAGTGCGTCGAGTGCAGCGGATTGATCACATTGTGGCAGCGCCGCGCGGCGCGCTCCGGTAGGGGAGAGGTCATGACCGGCAGGTTACCGACTGGTCGGTACGTCGAAAAGCGCACGGCCCGGCATGGCAGGAAAGGTGGGATCTTCGTCGTTGCAGCCATGTCGCCCACCGCCAAGAATCGACGGCATGCGCACCCTCCTGGTCGTCCTCTTCGACGGCGTTCAGAGTCTTGACGTCACCGGCCCGGTGGAGGTCTTCGCGGGCGCCGAGCTGCGCCGCCCCGGGTCCTACCGCCTCGTCACCGCCTCCCTGGACGGCGGCCCTGTCCGCACCTCCAGCGGCCTCACGCTGGCGGCCGACCACGCCCTCTGCGACGCGCCCGCCCCGCACACCCTGATCGTTCCCGGCGGTCAGGGCAGCCGGCACCCCGATGAGCGCCTGCTCGACTGGCTGCGGGAACACGGTCCCCGCGCCGACCGTCTGGTCTCCGTCTGCACCGGCGCCGTCCTGCTGGCCCGCGCGGGCCTCCTCGACGGGCGCCGGGCCACGACCCACTGGGCGTACTGCGACACGCTGGCCCGCCACCATCCGGAGATCGAGGTCGACCCCGACCCCATCTACGTACGCGACGGACACGTCGCCACCTCCGCCGGCGTCACCTCCGGCATCGACCTCGCCCTGGCCCTCGTCGAGGAGGACCTGGGTCGTGACACCGCCCTGACCATAGCCCGCCACCTGGTCGTCTTCCTGCGCCGCCCCGGCAACCAGGCCCAGTTCAGCGCTCAGCTCGCCGCCCAGACCGCGCGGCGCGAGCCCTTGCGCGAGGTCCAGCAGTGGATCAGCGAGCACCCGGACGACGACCTCACCGTGGAGGCGCTCGCCGCCCGGGCCCGGCTGTCGCCCCGTCACTTCGCCCGCGCCTTCCAGGCCGAGACAGGGATGCCCCCGGGCCGCTATGTCGACCGCGTCCGCCTCGAACACGCCCGCCGTCTGCTGGAGGACACCGGCGACGGCGTGGAGGAGATCGCCCGCGCCAGCGGCTACGGCACCCCGGAGGCCATGCGGCGTGCCTTCGTCAAGGCCCTCGGGGCCTCCCCGGCGGAGTACCGCCGCCGGTTCCGCCCCGCCACCACCCCCTGAAAGGGACCTTCATGCAGATCGCCATGGTCGTCTACGACCGCTTCACCGCCCTCGACGTCGTCGGGCCCTACGAGATCCTCAGCCGTCTGCCGGACGCCCGCGTCGACTTCGTCGCCGAGCGGCCGGGCGCCGTCCGCACCGACACGGGATTCCTCGCCCTCACCGCCGACAAGGCCCTGCGGGAGGTGCCCCGCCCCGACATCGTCGTGGTGGCGGGCGGCCCCGGCACGCTCGCGCAGCTGGAGAACGAGGCCCTGGCTGAGTGGCTGCGCGCGGCCGACGCGACCAGCGCCTGGACGACCTCCGTCTGTTCCGGGTCGCTGCTGCTGGCGGCCGCCGGCCTGCTGCGCGGACGGCGGGCGACCAGTCACTGGATCGCGCGGGACCTGTTGCGCCGGTACGGCGCCGAGCCGACCGGGCAGCGAGTGGTCTTCGACGGCAAGTACGTCACCGCCGCCGGGGTCTCCTCAGGCATCGACATGGCGCTCACCCTGGTCGGCAGGATCGGCGGCGACGAGCACGCCCAGGCCGTGCAGTTGCTGACCGAGTACGACCCGCAGCCGCCCTACGACGCCGGGTCGCCCGAGAAGGCGCCCGCGCATCTCGTCGAGGAGTTCCGCGCCTCCAGCCGGTTCAGCCTGACGTAGTCCAGGTGAAGCGCGGCGCGCGGCGCTCAAGGAACGCGGCGACGCCCTCCGCGGTGTCGCCGCTGCCGCGCGCCTGCTCCATCCAGTACGCCTCGCGGTGCGTGCGGCCGTTCGCGAACTCCTTGGCCGCGGCCTGCGTCAGCTGCGAGCGGGCGGCCAGGACGCTGGTGAACTCGGTGACCCGCTTGTCCAGTTCGCCCTCGGGCAGCAGCTCGTCGACGAGACCGGTGCGCAGCGCGCGCCCGGCGTCGATCAACTCGCCGGAGAACAGCAGGTACTTGGTGTTCGCCGGGCCGACCAGCGCGGCCAGTCGGCGGGTGGCGGAGGCCGGGTAGACGATCCCGAGCTTCGCGGGCGTCACCCCGAACAGCGCACCTTCCTCGGCGAACCGCAGATCGCAGGCGGCCGCAAGCTGGGCGCCGCCGCCCACACAGTGCCCACGCACCGCGGCCAGCGTCGGCTTGGGGAAGGCGGCCAGCGCCTCCTCCGCGAGCACGGCCAGGCGCTGCGCCTCCTCGGGGGAGTCCTGGAGCGTGGAGATGTCGGCGCCCGCGCAGAACGTTCCGCCCTCCCCGGTCAGCACCAGTACCCGGACCGTGGGGTCGGCGGCCAGGGCGTCGAGCAGCGGCGGCAGCGTCTCCCACATGGCGGCCGTCATGGCGTTCCGCTTGGCCGGATGGTGGATGACGACGGTCGCGACCCCGTCGGCGACGCGGTGCAGCAGCTGGGGCTCCATACGCCGGATGCTATCCGCAGCCGTCGAAGGCTCGACGAACGCGTACAACCCGAAGAGTTCGCAAGGTGGCGCGGCAGGGAGCAGGAGCGGTCACACAACTGACCGTGTCATACGCCAATGGTCAGATGTCGTCGATACTTGCTGACTTGTGTTCAGTCTTTTGGGACGGACCAGCGCATTCCCAACACTCGAGGTGTGGTGACAATCGAGCGCAAGGGTGGCGACCGGACGATGGAGAACGAAGGGCGAGGGTCCGGCCCACGCCCTGAAGGCGGCGGAAGGGCGCCGGAAGGCGTGAGGCCGACGGGACCGCTGCCGTACGAGGGGGTGTGGCGGTTCACCGCCGCCGCCGTGGACGCCTCGGTGCCGCAGGCGCGGCACGCGGTGCGGGACCTGCTCGTCCGCCAGGGCGTGCCGGTCTCTGACGACACCGTGCAGGCGCTGTTGCTGATCGTCTCCGAGCTGGTCACCAACGCGGTCCGGCACGCGGCGCTGCTGTCGCCGATGCTCGCCGTGGAGGTCGCCGTCGGCCCCGAGTGGGTGCGGGTGGCGGTGGAGGACGACCACCCCTACCGCCCGAGCGCGCTGGAGGCGGACCACGGCCGCACCGGGGGTCGGGGACTGCTCCTGGTGCGGGAGGTGACGAGGGAGGCCGGCGGGGTGTGCGACGTCGAGCACACGGCCGGCGGCGGCAAGGTGATCTGGGCCGCGCTTCCGCTCAAGCCCACGGGCGTCTTCTGAGCCGGCAGGGACGTCCACCGAGCCGGTCCGGCATCCGCGGACCGTGCGGGTCCGTCCGGGCGGGCCGGACGGACCCCCGCTTCACCAGCCCGCGGAGGGCCCGGTCAGCTCCCTGATCGCGGGCCGCGCCGCGTCCAGGACCGTCATGAACCACGACGAGAACCTGTCCTCGGCGTGCCGCTGGGCCAGCTCCTCCGTGGTCACGAACGCCGTCGCCCCGACCTCCTCCGGGTCCGGGTGCAGGGGGGACTGCACCAGGCCGACGAAGAGGTGGTTGTACTCCTGCTCCACCAGGCCCGAGTCCGGATCCGGATGGTTGTAGCGGACCGTGCCCGCCTCGGCGAGCAGCGACGGGGAGACGCCCAGCTCCTCGTACGTCCGCCGGGCCGCCGCCGCGAACGGCGCCTCACCCGGGTAGGGGTGGCCGCAGCAGGTGTTCGACCAGACGCCGGGGGAGTGGTACTTGCCCAGCGCCCGCTGCTGGAGCAGCAGCCGGCCCCGCTCGTCGAAGAGGAACACCGAGAACGCCCGGTGCAGCCGGCCCGGCGGCTGATGGGCGGCGAGCTTCTCGGCGGTGCCGATCGTGGTGCCGTTCTCGTCGACCAGCTCCAGCATGACGGCTTCGGCGGTGCCGTTCGGCGAACGGTGCGTCGCGGTGGCAGGTGTGATCGGCATACCCATCCTTCGCATCGGTTGTCCAGCCTCAAGTCTGCCGTACGAATCCGGCACTCCCGGCACTTCGCTCCTCCCCGCATGTCCCGGCACGGACGTATCGAAAGCGGTCCGGGACCACGCGGAGAGGGCGCCAAGAGCGGTCGGATACCTGATCGTGCCCGTCGCCACCGACGGGGAACCACGCGGGAGCGCGCCCACGGCAACCCGCGCCGGCGCACGCGCCGCGCACCCGTGGCGCAGCCCCGCGTACCCCCGCCGAGGGGCTCGCGTCCCGCTCAGTCGTGACGTGCCTCCGGGTGGTGCAGCAGCCACCCCTGCCAGGCCGACTCCACCATGTCGCGCACCCCGCGCTGGGCCCTCCAGCCCAGCTCCCGCTCGGCGAGCGCGGACGACGCGACCGCGCGGGGCGCGTCCCCGGGGCGGCGCGGCTCGACGACCGCGGGCGTGCCGTCACCGGTCACCTCGCCGATGAGCGTGACGAGCTCCCGTACCGAGACGCCCTCGCCACGGCCGACGTTGACCGTCAGGTCGCCCGTCGCGCCCCCGGCCAGCCGCCGGGCCGCAGCGAGGTGCGCCTCGGCGAGGTCGGCGACGTGGATGTAGTCGCGGACACAGGTGCCGTCCGGTGTCGGATAGTCGTCGCCGAAGATCCGCGGGGCCTCGCCGCGGGTCAGCCGGTCGAAGACCATGGGCACGACGTTGAACACGCCCGTGTCGGCCAGCTCCGGCGCCGCCGCGCCCGCCACGTTGAAGTAGCGCAGACACACCGTCGCCATGCCGTGCGCCCGGCCCGCCGCCCGCACCAGCCACTCGCCCGCGAGCTTCGTCTCGCCGTACGGGCTCATCGGGGTGCAGGGGGTGTCCTCCGTGATGAGGTCCACATCCGGGTCGCCGTACACGGCCGCGGACGACGAGAACAGAAACCGCCTGATCCCGGCCTCCGCGACCGCGTCCAGCAGCGTGGCGAGACCGCCCAGGTTCTCCCGGTAGTAGTGCGTCGGCCGCTCCACGGACTCGCCGACCTGCTTGCGCGCCGCGAGGTGCACCACACCGGTCACCTCGTGCTCGGCCAGGACACTCTTGAGCAGCTCGCCGTCCAGCGCGGAGCCCCGCACCAGTGGAACGCCCTCCGGAAGCCGGGAGCGAACGCCGGCCGAGAGGTCGTCCAGGACCAGGACGCGCTCACCCTCGGCGACCATCGCCCGCGCCACATGGGCTCCGATGTACCCGGCTCCGCCGGTGATCAGCCATGTCATGGAGCCTCACCCTATGCCCGTCCGGCGAACGCCGTCCGGCCCCGCCCGCCCAGCTGTCGGGAATGGGTGGATCCGCACCCGCGGTTTGTGGCCTGCCCGTCCCATCCCCGATGATGATCGCGGCGGTGGCCGCACAGGCCGGGTTGATCAGCCCGTGAACGCCCGGTGAACCTGGGCTTCCAGGCATCCGATAGCCTCTGCCGACACGCCGCCCGGCCCCTGCCCGGGCGTACCGCATCGCACACATGACCGGCGCCCGTACGCGCGTCGGCCTTCAGGGAGTGAGTTCGTCTGTCGACCGCCATCCTCACCGGACAGCCGGTCCCCGGATCGTCGCTCGAGGGCGATCTGCGGTCCCTCGGCTTCGACGTGCGGGTCGCCACCGGCACCGGTGACGCCGAGGCCCTCCTCGCCGCCGTGCCGGCGGGCCAGCGGGTCGCGATCGTCGACGCCCGCTTCGTGGGGCATCTGCACGCCCTGCGCCTCGGTCTGACCGATCCCCGCTTCCCGGCCGCCGCCGTGCCCGGTGCCGTCACCGCCCAGCCCGCCGCCCGCCCGGCCCTGACCCGTGCTCTGGCCCGCGAGAACTCCGCCACGGCCGGCGGTGCGGCCGTGGTCACCGACAACCTCGCCGAGCGCATCACCGCCGCCCTCGACGCCGACGGCATCCCGGTCCACCGCCCCGAACTCGGCACCCTGGTCGCCGCCGTCCCCACCGACCCGCAGTCCCGCAACGAGGCCCGGCAGGCGGTCGCCGCCGTCGACGACGAGGCCGTCCGGCTGCGCAGCGCCGTCAAGGCCCGCGACGGCTTCTTCACCACCCACTTCATCAGCCCGTACTCGCGCTACATCGCGCGCTGGTGCGCCCGCCGCGGGCTGACCCCCAACCAGGTCACCACCGCCTCGCTGGTCACCGCCCTCATCGCGGCGGCCGCCGCGGCCACCGGCACCCGCGGCGGTTTCGTCGCGGCCGGCGTCCTGCTGATCCTGTCCTTCGTCCTGGACTGCACCGACGGCCAGCTCGCCCGGTACTCCTTGCAGTACTCCACGCTCGGCGCCTGGCTGGACGCCACGTTCGACCGGGTCAAGGAGTACGCCTACTACGCGGGCCTCGCCCTCGGCGCCGCCCGCGGCGGCGACGACGTGTGGGCGCTCGCGCTCGGCGCGATGGTCCTGCAGACATGTCGGCACGTGGTCGACTTCGCGTTCAACGAGGCCAACCACGACGCGACCGCGAACACCAGCCCCACCGCGGCCCTCTCCGACCGCCTGGACAGCGTCGGCTGGACGGTGTGGGTGCGCCGGATGATCGTTCTGCCGATCGGGGAGCGCTGGGCGCTGATAGCCGTCCTGACGGCCGCCGCCACTCCCCGTGTCACCTTCGTGGTGCTGCTCATCGGCTGCGCCTTCGCGGCGACGTACACCACGGCGGGCCGGGTGCTCCGGTCGGTGACGCGCAAGGCGCGCCGCACCGACCGGGCGGCTCGGGCGCTGGCGGACCTCGCGGACAGCGGGCCGCTCGCCGAGCTGCTGACGCGCGTCGCGCGTCGGGTGTCCTTGCGGGCACCCGCCTGCACCGCCCTGGTCGGCGGCGCCGTCGTCGTGCTCGCGGCCTCGCTCGCCGGATACGGCAGCTGGTGGCCCGTCCTGGGCGCCGTCTTCTACGTGCTTCAGTCGCCCCTGGCCCTGGCCCTGGCCCGCCCCCTCAAGGGCCCCCTGGACTGGCTGGTCCCCCCGCTCTTCCGGGCCGCCGAATACGGCACGGTCCTCGTACTCGCCGCGAAGTCCGGGGTGAACGGAGTGCTGCCGGCGGCTTTCGGCCTGGTGGCGGCCGTCGCCTACCATCACTACGACACGGTGTACCGCATCCGCGGCGACGCCGGCGCGCCGCCGCACTGGCTGGTGCGCGCGATCGGGGGGCACGAGGGCCGGACGCTGCTCGTCACGGTTCTCGCCGCAACTCTCACCGCGGCACAGTTCAAGGTCGCCCTCACGGCCCTCGCCGGGTACGTGGCGCTCGTGGTGCTCGTCGAGAGCATCCGCTTCTGGGTGGCCGCACACAAGGGCGGCGCACCCGCCGTACACGATGAAGGAGAACCCGCATGATCGGCCTCGTGCTGGCGGCCGGCGCCGGACGGCGCCTGCGCCCCTACACCGACACCCTGCCCAAGGCTCTGGTGCCGGTGGGGCCCGAGGGCGCGGAGGACAGCCTCACGGTCCTCGACCTCACGCTCGGCAACTTCGCCGAGGTGGGCCTGACCGAGGTCGGCGTCATCGTCGGCTACCGCAAGGAGGCCGTGTACGAGCGCAAGGCGGCCCTCGAGCAGAAGTACGGCCTGAAGCTCACCCTGATCGACAACGACAAGGCCGAGGAGTGGAACAACGCCTACTCCCTGTGGTGCGGCCGTGACGCCCTCAAGGACGGCGTGATCCTCGCCAACGGCGACACCGTCCACCCGGTCTCGGTCGAGAAGACCCTGCTCGCCGCCCGCGGCGACGGCAAGAAGATCATCCTCGCCCTCGACACGGTCAAGAAGCTCGCCGACGAGGAGATGAAGGTCGTCGTCGACCCCGCCAAGGGCGTCCAGAAGATCACCAAGCTGATGGACCCGGCCGAGGCGACCGGCGAGTACATCGGCGTCACCCTCATCGAGGGCGAGGCCGCCGAGGAGCTGGCCGACGCCCTCAAGGCCACCTTCGAGCGCGACCCGCAGCTGTACTACGAGGACGGCTACCAGGAGCTCGTCAACCGCGGCTTCAAGATCGACGTGGCGCCGATCGGCGACGTCCCGTGGGTCGAGATCGACAACCACGACGACCTGGCCCGGGGGCGGGAGATCGCGTGCCGGTACTGACGAGGCTCATCCCCTCGCCGGTCGTCGTGGACATCCGTGCGGGTGCCCTCGACGACCTGGCGGGCGTGCTCGCGGACGAGCGCATCTCCCACTCGGGCAAGCTCGCCGTCGCGGTCAGCGACGGCTCCGGCGCCCGGCTGCGGGAGCGGCTCTCCCCCAGCCTGCCCGGTGCCACCTGGTACGAGGTCGGCGGCGGCACCCTCGACGACGCGGTCCGGCTGGCCGGTGAGATGAAGTCCGGCCACTACGACGCGCTCGTGGGGCTGGGCGGAGGCAAGATCATCGACTGCGCCAAGTTCGCCGCGGCGCGCGTCGGCCTGCCCCTGGTCGCCGTGCCCACGAACCTCGCGCACGACGGCCTGTGCTCCCCGGTCGCCACCCTCGACAACGACGCGGGCCGCGGCTCGTACGGAGTGCCGAACCCGATCGCGGTCGTCATCGACCTCAACGTGATCCGCGAGGCACCCGTCCGTTTCGTGCGCTCCGGTATCGGCGACGCCATCTCCAACATCTCCGCGGTCGCGGACTGGGAGCTGGCCAACCGTGTCAACGGCGAGAAGATCGACGGCCTCGCCGCGGCCATGGCCCGGCAGGCCGGCGAGGCCGTGCTGCGCCACCCCGGAGGGATCGGCGACAACGACTTCCTCCAGATCCTCGCCGAGGCGCTGGTCCTCAGCGGCATCGCCATGTCCGTGTCGGGCGACTCCCGCCCCTCCTCCGGGGCCTGCCACGAGATCAACCACGGCTTCGACCTGCTGTTCCCCAAGCGCGCGGCCGCCCATGGCGAGCAGTGCGGCCTCGGTGCCGCCTTCGCGATGTACCTGCGCGGGGCGCACGAGGAGTCGGCGTTCATGGCCCAGGTGCTGCGCCGGCACGGGCTGCCCGTGCTGCCGCAGGAGATCGGCTTCACGGTGGACGAGTTCGTCCGGGTCGTGGAGTACGCCCCGCAGACCCGGCCCGGCCGCTACACGATCCTCGAACACCTCGACCTGAAGCCCGAACAGATCAAGGACACCTACGCCGACTATGTCAAGGCCATCGGTAGCTGAACTCCGGCCCGTCGTGCACCCCGCAGGGGTGAAGGACCGGCGCAGCGGTGAGCACTGGATGGGACGCCTCTACATGCGAGAGGTGTCCCTGCGGGTCGACCGCTACCTGGTCAACACCAGGGTCACACCCAACCAGCTCACGTACCTGATGACCGTCTTCGGCGTGCTCGCGGCCCCGGCACTGCTCGTGCCGGGGATCTGGGGCGCAGTGCTCGGCGTGGTGTGCGTCCAGCTGTACCTGCTGCTGGACTGCGTCGACGGGGAGATCGCGCGCTGGAAGAAGCAGTACTCGCTGGGCGGGGTGTACCTGGACCGAGTCGGTGCCTACCTCACCGATGCCGCCGTGCTCGTCGGCTTCGGTCTGCGCGCCGCCGACCTGTGGGGCAGCGGCCGTATCGACTGGCTGTGGGCCTTCCTCGGGACGCTGGCCGCGCTCGGTGCCATCCTGATCAAGGCCGAGACCGACCTGGTCGGCGTGGCCCGGCACCAGGGCGGGCTGCCGCCGGTGAAGGAGGCCGCCTCGGAGATGCGCTCCTCCGGCATGGCCCTGGCCCGCAGGGCCGCCGCCGCGCTCAAGTTCCACCGGCTGATCCTGGGCATCGAGGCGTCCCTGCTGATCCTGGTCCTGGCGATCGTGGACACGGTGCGGGGCGACCTGTTCTTCGAGCGGCTCGGCGTGGCCGTGCTGGCCGGCATCGCGCTGCTCCAGACGGTGCTCCACCTCGTGTCCATCCTGGCCTCCAGCAGGCTGAAGTGAGCGGCGCCGCACGCGGCGGTGCCGCCCCGGGCGGCGCCCTGAAGGTCGGGGCCGTCATCATCACGATGGGCAACCGCCCGGCCGAGCTCCGCGGCCTCCTCGACTCGGTGGCCAAGCAGGACGGCGACCCCGTCGAGGTGGTCGTGGTCGGCAACGGCTCCCCGGTCCCGGACGTCCCCGACGGCGTTCGCACGATCGAGCTGCCCGAGAACCTCGGCATCCCCGGCGGCCGCAACGTCGGCATCGAGGCCTTCGGCCCCGGCGGCACCGACGCCGACGTGCTGCTCTTCCTCGACGACGACGGCCTGCTCGCCCGCACCGACACCGCCGAGCTGTGCCGCGAGGCCTTCGCCGCGGACCCCCGGCTCGGCATCATCAGCTTCCGCATCGCCGACCCCGACACAGGCGAGACCCAGCGCCGCCACGTGCCCCGGCTGCGCGCCTCCGACCCGATGCGCTCCTCGCGGGTGACCACCTTCCTGGGCGGCGCCAACGCCGTCCGCACGAAGGTCTTCGCCGAGGTCGGCGGCCTGCCGGACGAGTTCTTCTACGCCCATGAGGAGACCGACCTGGCCTGGCGGGCCCTGGACGCGGGCTGGATGATCGACTACCGGTCGGACATGGTGCTGTACCACCCCACGACCGCGCCCTCCCGGCACGCGGTCTACCACCGGATGGTCGCCCGCAACCGGGTGTGGCTCGCCCGCCGCAACCTGCCCGCCGTCCTCGTCCCGGTGTACTTGGGCGTCTGGATGCTCCTGACGCTGCTGCGCCGCCCCTCGCGGGCCGCCCTGAGGGCCTGGTTCGGCGGCTTCCGGGAGGGCTGGACGACCCCCTGCGGGCCCCGCCGGCCCATGCGGTGGCGTACGGTCTGGCGGCTCACCCGACTGGGCCGACCCCCGGTGATCTGACAAGCTCGGTACTCGGAAGCCAGCGGGCGGGGGCCCACATCGCGGCTCCACCCGAGCGCGGGCCCCCCGCGCATCCCGAAAACGGAGAGTTTGCCAACCTGTGAGTGAGACAACGCATGACGGGCGCGTCGCGGTGACCGACGGCCCGTCCGCCGATGGCGGGCTGAGCCCGGCCGAGCTGGCCGCCAAGTACGGCCTCTCGGTGAGCGGTGCCCGGCCCGGACTCGTCCGCTACGTCCGCCAGCTGTGGGGACGGCGCCACTTCATCCTCGCCTTCTCGCAGGCGAAGCTCACCGCCCAGTACAGCCAGGCCAAGCTCGGCCAGCTGTGGCAGGTCGCCACCCCGCTGCTGAACGCGCTCGTGTACTACTTCATCTTCGGGCTGATCCTGAAGGCCAGCCGGGGCATGTCGCACGGGACGTACATCCCGTTCCTGGTGACCGGCGTGTTCGTGTTCACCTTCACCCAGAGCTCGATCATGGCGGGCGTCCGGGCGATCTCCGGCAACCTGGGCCTGGTCCGGGCCCTGCACTTCCCGCGCGCCTCGCTGCCCATCTCCTTCGCGCTGCAGCAGCTCCAGCAGCTGCTCTTCTCGATGATCGTGCTGTTCGCCGTCGCCATCGGGTTCGGCAGCTACCCGAGGCTGTCCTGGCTGCTGATCATCCCGGTCCTGGTGCTGCAGTTCCTCTTCAACACCGGCCTGTCCCTGATCGTGGCGCGGATGGGTGCCAAGACCCCGGACCTCGCGCAGCTGATGCCCTTCATCCTGCGCACGTGGATGTACGCCTCCGGTGTCATGTTCTCCATCCACACCATGCTCGCCGGCCGCCCGGAATGGGTCGTCCGCGCGCTGCAGGCGAATCCGGCCGCCGTCTACATGGACCTGATGCGCTTCGCGCTCATCAAGAACTACGGCGCCGCCAACCTCCCGCCGCACGTGTGGGCCATCGCCTTGTTCTGGGCCGTCGTCGTCTTCGCCGGCGGGTTCGTGTACTTCTGGAAGGCGGAGGAGCGGTACGGCCGTGGCTGAGCAGAACACCGGGGCCAGGGTGCCCACCGTCATCGCGGACGAGCTGCACATCGTCTACCGCGTCAACGGTGCCGGGGCCGGCAAGGGCAGCGCGACCGCCGCTCTGAGCCGCATCCTCAAGCGGGGCTCCGACGACGCGGCGCGCGGTGTCCGCAGGGTGCACGCGGTCAGGGGAGTGTCGTTCGTCGCCTACCGCGGCGAGGCCATCGGGCTGATCGGCTCCAACGGCTCCGGCAAGTCCACGCTGCTGCGCGCCATCGCCGGACTGCTGCCCCCGGAGAAGGGCAAGGTCTACACCGACGGCCAGCCCTCGCTGCTCGGCGTCAACGCGGCCCTGATGAACGACCTGACGGGCGAGCGCAACGTCATCCTGGGCGGTCTGGCGATGGGCATGTCACGGGAGGAGATCAAGGCCCGCTACCAGGACATCGTCGACTTCTCGGGCATCAACGACAAGGGCGACTTCATCACCCTGCCGATGCGCACCTACTCCTCCGGCATGGCCGCCCGGCTGCGCTTCTCCATCGCGGCCGCCAAGGACCACGACGTCCTCATGATCGACGAGGCCCTCGCCACCGGCGACCGCGCCTTCCAGAAGCGGTCAGAGGACCGCATCCGGGAACTGCGCAAGGAGGCGGGCACGGTGTTTCTGGTCAGTCACAACAACAAATCCATCCGTGACACCTGCAACCGCGTCCTGTGGCTGGAACGCGGGGAACTCCGGATGGACGGCCCCACGGAAGAGGTCCTGAAGGAATACGAGAAGTTCACGGGCAAGTGATCACCGCCGCCCGGGGCCCCGTCGCAACGTTTCGGCGGGGCCCTGCGTCTGCAAAGGAAACGTCAACTCGGGTTCGTCTCAGGAATCTTGGCGCCAATCGGTGTGTTGTTGTGATGTGCAGGACACCCCGCCGAAGCTCCGCGCGTTGTACAACGTAAGCTGTGACAGTGCTGATTCGCGGCAAGTGGGGCGATAATGCCATACACCCCCACACCTGTCGCGCTGCACGGACAGTCGGGCGGCGTGTCCGAAAGAGGTTGTATTGGGTCGGCGGTGTAGAACGGGAGATGTGACGGCAATGGCTACGGAAAGTCTCCAGCTCCGCGGGACATGTGCCGTCCCCGCGCCGGGCGGCGAGCGGTGACGCAAGCCGGGACGGCGCGCATCGGCGACTTGGAGCGCGGCACCCTCGACAAGGCCGCGGACGAGAACTTCCCCGTGGCGCCGTTCTTCCTGCCGAAGGCCTGGCGGGAAGACCTCATGGCCGTCTACGGCTTCGCCCGGCTGGTCGACGACATCGGTGACGGCGACCTCGCCCCCGGCGGGTCGGACGCCCGCCTGCTCGGCGTGTCGCCCGAGGAGGCCGGGGACCGCCTGCTCCTCCTGGACGCCTTCGAGGCCGACCTGCGCCGGGTCTTCGACGCGACACCCCGTCACCCCCTCCTGCGCCGGCTGCAGCCCACGGTCCGGCGCGCCGGCCTCACCCCCGAGCCGTTCCTCGGCCTGATCGCCGCCAACCGCCAGGACCAGCTCGTCAAGCGCTACGAGACGTACGACGACCTCCTCGCCTACTGCGAACTCTCCGCCAACCCGGTCGGCCGCCTCGTCCTCGCCGTGACCGGCACCTCCACCCCCGAGCGAGTCCGCCGCTCCGACGCGATCTGCACGGCCCTGCAGATCGTCGAGCACCTCCAGGACGTCGCCGAGGACCGCGACCGCGACCGCATTTATCTGCCCGCCGCGGACATGAAGCGCTTCCACGTGCAGGAGGCGGACCTCGCCACGCCCACAACGGGCGCATCGGTGCGCGCGCTGGTCGCGTACGAAGCAGAACGCGCCCGCGATCTCCTGAATGAAGGCGCCCCCCTGGTGGGTAGCGTCCACGGCAGGCTGAAGCTGCTGCTCGCGGGCTTCGTGGCGGGAGGAAGGGCGGCCATCCACGCGATCGCCGCAGCCCATTACGACGTACTTCCCGGCCCGCCCAAGCCCGGCAAGCTCCGGTTGCTGCGCGAGGTGGGCGTGACTCTGCGAGGAGAGGGGTGATCCGGACCGTGGAGTCGGAAGAACACGTGTCC
This sequence comes from Streptomyces cynarae, assembly GCF_025642135.1. Taxonomy (NCBI): domain Bacteria; kingdom Bacillati; phylum Actinomycetota; class Actinomycetes; order Kitasatosporales; family Streptomycetaceae; genus Streptomyces; species Streptomyces cynarae. The sequence continues at coordinate 7,597,929 of NZ_CP106793.1, forward strand.
CCACCGGTACTCGCCGCGTACCGCTACTGCGAGGCCGTGACCGGGCAGCAGGCCCGTAACTTCGCCTACGGGATCAGGCTCCTGCCGACGCCGAAGCGCCGCGCGATGTCGGCGCTCTACGCGTTCTCCCGGCGTGTCGACGACATCGGTGACGGCGCGCTGGCGGCCGACGTCAAGACGGCTCGGCTGGAGGAGACCCGCGCGCTGCTGGCCCGTATCCGTGACGAGGAGGTGGCCGAGGACGACACCGACCCGGTCGCCGTCGCCCTCACCCATGCCGGTCGGCACTTCCCGATCCCCCTCGGCGGCCTCGACGAACTCATCGACGGCGTCCTGATGGACGTACGCGGCGAGACGTACGAGACCTGGGACGATCTGAAGGTCTACTGCCGCTGTGTCGCCGGGGCCATCGGACGGCTCTCGCTGGGTGTGTTCGGCACCGAACCGGGGGCGCGCGGCGCCGAGCGCGCGCCGGAGTATGCCGACACGCTCGGGCTCGCGCTGCAACTCACCAACATCCTCAGGGACATCCGCGAGGACGCCGAGGGCGGCCGCGTCTACCTTCCCGCCGACGATCTCGCCAAGTTCGGCTGCTCGGCAGGGTTCCACGGACCGACCCCACCCGAGGGCTCCGACTTCGCGGGCCTCGTGCACTTCGAAGTGCGTCGGGCCCGCGCTCTTTTCGCCGAGGGATACCGGCTGCTGCCCATGCTCGACCGGCGCAGCGGCGCCTGCGTCGCCGCCATGGCCGGCATCTACCGCCGGCTCCTGGACCGTATCGAGCGCGAGCCGGAGGCCGTGCTGCGCGGCCGGGTCTCGCTGCCCGGGCGTGAGAAGGCGTACGTCGCTGTGCGCGGCCTGTCGGGGCTCGACGCGCGGAACGTGTCCCGACGGACCGTCAGGAGGCGTGTGTGATCGACACCCCGGTTCCGTCTCCCGCCACCTCCGAAAAGCGGCAGGCAACCCTCCGATGCGGCGCGGCGTCCCTGACTGCGACGGCCTGCCGTGCATCGTTCAAGCACCACGGTGGACCGGCACGGGAGGAAGCACGATGAGCGACGGCACCCATGCGGAGGACCCGGTCGCGGACACCGGGGGTCACCGTGGCATGCCGTCCTCGCCCGGCACGTCCGCCGTGGTGGTCGGGGGCGGACTCGCCGGGATCACGGCCGCGCTGGCGCTCGCCGACGCCGGGGTGCGGGTCACCCTGCTGGAGGGACGACCGCGGCTCGGCGGACTCGCGTTCTCCTTCCACCGCGGCGATCTGACCGTCGACAACGGCCAGCACGTCTACTTGCGCTGCTGCACCGCGTACCGCTGGTTCCTCGACCGCATCGACGCCTCCACGCTCGCGCCCCTGCAGGATCGTCTCGACGTGCCCGTTCTCGACGCGAACGCCGCACCGGGACGGCGGCTCGGCAGACTACGGCGCGACGCGCTGCCCGTACCCCTGCATCTCGGGCGCAGCCTGGCCACCTATCCGCATCTCTCGCTCGCCGAGCGCGCCAAGGTGGGGCGTGCCGCACTGGCGCTGCGAGCACTTGACCTCGCGGACCCCGCGCTCGACGCGCAGGACTTCGGCAGCTGGCTGACCGCGCACGGTCAGTCGGCGCGTGCCGTCGAGGCACTGTGGGACCTGGTCGGGGTCGCCACCCTCAACGCGGTGGCCGGCGACGCCTCGCTCGGGCTCGCCGCGATGGTGTTCAAGACGGGCCTGCTGTCCGACCCCGGCGCGGCCGACATCGGCTGGGCACGCGTCCCGCTGGGCGAACTGCACGACCGGCTGGCCCGCAAGGCGCTCGACTCCGCGGGCGTCCGAACCGAGCTCCGTACACGCGTCACCTCCATCTCCATTGACGAAAACGGGGTCTGGAGCGTTCAGGTTCCCGGCGAGCGCATCGAAACGGACGCCGTCGTCCTCGCCGTTCCGCAGCGCGAGGCCCACGATCTGCTGCCCCCCGGCGCCCTGGAGGCCCCCGAGCGGCTGCTGGACATCGGCACCGCGCCGATCCTCAACATCCACGTCGTCTATGACCGCAAGGTGCTCAACCGCCCGTTCTTCGCCGCCCTCGGCTCCCCGGTCCAGTGGGTCTTCGACCGCACCGAGGCCTCCGGACTGCGCGAGGGCCAGTACCTGGCGCTGTCGCAGTCGGCGGCCCAGGAGGAGATCGACGAGCCGGTCGCCGTACTGCGCGAGCGCTACCTGCCCGAGCTCCAGCGGCTGTTGCCCGCCACCCGCGGCGCCCAGGTGAAGGACTTCTTCGTGACCCGGGAGCGCACGGCGACGTTCGCCCCCAGCCCTGGCGTCGGGCGTCTGAGGCCCGGCGCCCGCACCAAGGCCCCCGGCCTCTGCCTGGCCGGAGCGTGGACCGCCACCGGGTGGCCCGCGACCATGGAGAGTGCGGTCCGCAGTGGCATCGGTGCGGCGGGCGCCGCACTCGGCGCGCTGGGCCGGTCCGGCGCCCACCTCCCCGATCTCTTCGAGGAGGCGGCATGAGCGTCGATTCGCTGGAAACGGGCCCCCGCACCCCCGGTATCGCAACAAGAGGAGAGACCGTGCCCACTGTGCCCCCGGCCGAGACGGCCGCCCCGAGGACCGCGGTGGACGTGTCCGCGCTCCTGGAGCGCGGCCGGACGCTGGCCACCCCGGTGCTGCGGTCGGCCGTCGACCGCCTGGCGCCGCCCATGGACACCGTCGCCGCCTACCACTTCGGCTGGATCGACGCCCAGGGCAACCCCGCGGACGGCGACGGCGGAAAGGCCGTGCGCCCCGCGCTGGCCCTGCTGTCCGCCGAGGCCGCCGGCCGGGCGCCCGAGGTGGGCGTGCCCGGCGCGGTCGCGGTCGAGCTGGTGCACAACTTCTCCCTGCTGCACGACGACCTGATGGACGGTGACGAGCAGCGCCGCCACCGCGACACCGTGTGGAAGGTGCACGGCCCCGCGCAGGCCATCCTGGTCGGCGACGCGCTGTTCGCCCTGGCCAACGAGGTGCTGCTGGAGATCGGCACCGTCGAGGCCGGCCGCGCCACCCGCCGGCTGACCACCGCCACCCGCGCCCTGATCGACGGTCAGGCGCAGGACATCTCCTACGAGCACCGCGAGCGGGTCACCGTCGCCGAGTGCCTGGAGATGGAGGGCAACAAGACCGGCGCCCTGCTCGCCTGCGCCTCCTCCATCGGCGCGGTCCTCGGCGGTGCGGACGACGCGACGGCCGACACGCTGGAGAAGTACGGCTACCACCTCGGCCTCGCCTTCCAGGCCGTCGACGACCTCCTCGGCATCTGGGGCGACCCGGAGGCCACCGGAAAGCAGACCTGGAGCGATCTGCGCCAGCGCAAGAAGTCCCTGCCGGTCGTGGCCGCGCTGGCGGCAGGCGGAGAAGCCTCCGAGCGGCTCGGCGAGCTGCTCGCAGAGGACGCCAAGAGCAGCGACTTCGAGAACTTCTCGGAGGAGGAGTTCGCCGCGCGCGCCGCGCTCATCGAGGAGGCCGGCGGCCGGGAATGGACCGCTCAGGAGGCGCGTCGCCAGCACGCGATCGCCATCGAGGCCCTGGACGCCGTCCGGATGCCCCAGGAGGTGCGCGACCGGTTCACGGCGCTCGCCGACTTCGTCGTCGTACGGAAGAGATGATCACTATCGGTCGAATACACCTCGCGTAGTCGCCGGCCGGTGCCCTGAGCGCACGCGCACCGGCCGACGGCGGACCCACAGCAGCACGATTTCGTACGACTGCACGAAGGGGAAGCCATGACAGCGACGACCGACGGAAGCCCCGGGGCCCTGCCGCCCCGCGCTGCCTCGGCCAGCGACACCAGCGAACCGATCCCGGGGGCGGCCGGGGCCGGAGGCACTCGAGACGCCGCCGAGCGCGCCATGCGGCGCGCCACAGACTTCCTGCTCGCGCGGCAGGACGCCCAGGGCTGGTGGAAGGGCGACCTCGAGACCAACGTCACGATGGACGCCGAGGACCTGCTGCTGCGTCAGTTCCTCGGCATCCGTGACGAGAAGACCACCCGCGCCGCCGCGCTGTTCATCCGCGGCGAGCAGCGCGACGACGGCACCTGGGCCACCTTCTACGGCGGACCCGGCGAACTGTCCACCACCATCGAGGCGTACGTCGCCCTGCGCCTGGCGGGCGACGCGCCGGACGAACCCCACATGGCGAAGGCGTCCGCCTGGATCCGCGAACAGGGCGGCATCGCCGCCGCCCGCGTCTTCACCCGGATCTGGCTGGCCCTGTTCGGCTGGTGGAAGTGGGAGGACCTGCCCGAACTCCCGCCGGAGCTGATCTGGTTCCCGAAGTGGATGCCGCTGAACATCTACGACTTCGGCTGCTGGGCACGGCAGACCATCGTGCCGCTCACCATCGTCTCCGCCGAGCGCCCGGTGCGGCCCGCGCCGTTCCCGCTCGACGAGCTGCACACCGACCCGGACCACCCCAGCCCGGACAGAGACCTCGCCCCGGTGGCGAGCTGGGACGGGGTCTTCCAGCGGCTCGACAAGGCGCTGCACCAGTTCCGCAAGGTCGCCCCGCGCCGACTGCGCAGGGCCGCCATGAACACGGCCGCCCGCTGGATCATCGAGCGGCAGGAGAACGACGGCTGCTGGGGCGGGATCCAGCCGCCCGCGGTGTACTCGGTCATCGCCCTGCACCTGCTCGGCTACGACCTCCAGCACCCGGTGATGCGCGAGGGCCTCGCGTCGCTGGACCGTTTCGCCGTATGGCGGGAGGACGGCGCCCGGATGATCGAGGCGTGCCAGTCCCCGGTGTGGGACACCTGTCTCGCGACCATCGCGCTCGCCGACGCGGGTGTGCCCGCCGACCACCCGCAGCTGGTAAAGGCGGCCGACTGGATGCTGGGCGAGCAGATCGTCCGGCCCGGCGACTGGTCGGTGCGCCGCCCCCAGCTGCCGCCGGGCGGCTGGGCGTTCGAGTTCCACAACGACAACTACCCCGACATCGACGACACCGCCGAGGTCGTCCTCGCGCTGCGCCGGGTCGAACACCACGACCCGGACCGGATGGAGAAGGCCATCGGGCGCGGGGTGCGCTGGAACCTCGGCATGCAGTCGAAGAACGGCGCGTGGGGCGCCTTCGACGTGGACAACACGAGCCCGTTCCCCAACCGGCTGCCGTTCTGCGACTTCGGCGAGGTCATCGACCCGCCGTCGGCCGACGTCACCGCGCACGTCGTGGAGATGCTCGCGGTCGAGGGCCTCGCCCACGACCCGCGCACCCGCCGCGGCATCGAGTGGCTGCTGGCCGAACAGGAGCCGGACGGCTCGTGGTTCGGGCGCTGGGGCGTCAACTACGTCTACGGCACCGGGTCCGTGGTGCCCGCCCTGGTGGCCGCCGGCATCCCCGCCGCGCACCCGGCGATCCGCCGTGCCGTCGCCTGGCTGGAGAGCGTGCAGAACGACGACGGCGGCTGGGGTGAGGACCTGCGCTCCTACAAGGACGCCGGGAAGTGGAGCGGCAGGGGCGCCTCGACCGCCTCGCAGACGGCGTGGGCCCTGCTCGCGCTGCTGGCCGCTGGGGAGAGCGAGTCCAAGGCCGTCGAGCGCGGCATCGAGTTCCTCGCCCAGACCCAGAACGAGGACGGCTCCTGGGACGAGCCGTACTTCACCGGCACCGGCTTCCCCTGGGACTTCTCCATCAACTACCACCTCTACCGGCAGGTCTTCCCGCTCACCGCACTGGGCCGCTATGTGCACGGCGAGCCGTTCGCCAAGGCCAAGGGGAGCTGATGAGCGTCAAGCCCGAGCCGGCCCCGCTGCTGATCGCCTGCGCGCTCGGCATCGAGCACCTCGCCCTGCGCAGCGGCGGTCACAGCGTGAGGCGAAGGGGCGCGCCGGTGTCGAGAGGCCGTGGGGGTCCCCCCTGCTCCTGGGGGTCCCCCGGCTCGAGCGAAGCCGAGAGTGGGGGAAGAGCCGAGAGCTCGGGGGAGCGCGGAGGCCCCGACGAAGGAGGGGCCGAGCACGGTCGGGCTCTCGACACCGGCTTCCGGCGCCCCGCAGCCGAACCGAGCAAGTGGGGTGCCGACGGGCCCGTGACCGTACTCCGTACGGGTATGGGACCCCGGGCGGCCGAACGGTCGGTCACCCGGGCGCTCGGCGAGCCGGGCTTCGCTCTCGCGGCTGTCCTCGCCACGGGCTTCTGCGCGGGACTCGCACCGGGGATGCACCCCGGTGACCTGGTCGTCGCCGAGGAGACCCGGGACCCCCGCGGTACCACCCCGTGCGAGGGCACCGACCTGCTCGTCAAGGAACTCGTGCGCGCCGTCCCGGGGCGCACCGTCCACACCGGACCGCTCACCGGTTCGGACCACGTCGTCCGTGGTCAGGAGCGGTCCGAACTGCTCGCGACCGGCGCGATCGCGGTCGACATGGAGTCCGCGGCCACGCTCCTGAGCGCCGTTCGGACGGGCGCCCGCCCGGTTGCGGCCGTCCGGGTGGTCGTGGACGCTCCAGAACATGAACTCGTCCGCATCGGCACCGTTCGCGGTGGAATATCAGCTTTCCGTGTTCTTCGTGCCGTGCTGCCTGTTTTCTTCGAATGGCACCGTTCTTTGCTGCTCCCCAGGAGGTGAGCCAGATGGCCATGCCGCTGCGCCAGTCCATCAAGGTGGCGACCTATCTCTTCGAACAGAAGCTGCGCAGGCGGGACAAGTTTCCGCTCATCGTGGAGCTGGAACCGCTCTTCGCCTGCAACCTGAAGTGTGAGGGCTGCGGCAAGATCCAGCATCCGGCGGGAGTGCTGAAGCAGCGCATGCCGGTGGCGCAGGCCGTGGGAGCGGTTCTGGAGTCCGGTGCGCCGATGGTGTCGATCGCGGGCGGCGAGCCGCTGATGCACCCGCAGATCGATGAGATCGTCCGGCAGTTGGTGGCGCGCAAGAAGTACGTCTTCCTGTGCACCAACGCCATGCTGCTGCGCAAGAAGATGGACAAGTTCACGCCGTCCCCGTACTTCGCGTTCGCCGTGCACATCGACGGCCTGCGCGAGCGGCACGACGAGTCCGTGGCGAAGGAAGGCGTGTTCGACGAGGCGGTGGAGGCCATCAAGGAGGCCAAGCGGCGTGGCTTCCGGGTCACCACCAACTCGACCTTCTTCAACACGGACACCCCGCAGACCGTCGTCGAGGTGCTCAACTACCTCAATGACGACCTGAAGGTGGACGAGATGATGATCTCGCCGGCCTACGCCTACGAGAAGGCGCCCGACCAGGAGCACTTCCTCGGCGTCGAACAGACCCGTGAGCTGTTCAAGAAGGCCTTCGCGGGCGGCAACCGCGGCCGCTGGCGGCTCAACCACTCCCCGCTGTTCCTCGACTTCCTCGAGGGCAAGGTCGACTTCCCGTGCACCGCCTGGGCGATCCCGAACTACTCCCTCTTCGGCTGGCAGCGCCCCTGCTACCTGATGAGCGACGGGTACGTGCCCACCTACCGGGAACTGATCGAGAAGACCGACTGGGACAAGTACGGCCGCGGCAAGGACCCGCGCTGCGCCAACTGCATGGCGCACTGCGGCTACGAGCCCACCGCCGTCCTCGCCACCATGGGCTCGCTGAAGGAGTCCCTGCGGGCCATGCGTGAGACCGTCCAGCAGAACAACGGGTGACGTGATGACCGCCGTTCCTCTGGGCGTCCCCGAGGTACCGGCCCGGCCGATCGCCGAGCGGCGCATGTCGCGGCAGATCCATGTCGGGCCGGTGGCGGTCGGGGGCGGGGCCCCGGTGTCGGTGCAGTCGATGACGACGACCCGTACGTCGGACATCGGCGCCACCCTGCAGCAGGTCGCGGAACTCACCGCCTCCGGCTGCCAGATCGTCCGCGTCGCCTGCCCCACGCAGGACGACGCGGACGCCCTCGCCACGATCGCGCGCAAGTCGCAGATCCCGGTGATCGCCGATATCCACTTCCAGCCGAAGTACGTGTTCGCGGCGATCGAGGCGGGCTGCGCGGCCGTTCGGGTGAATCCCGGGAACATCAAGCAGTTCGACGACAAGGTGAAGGAGATCGCCAAGGCCGCCAAGGACCACGGCACTCCCATCCGGATCGGGGTGAACGCGGGCTCCCTGGACAGGCGGCTGCTGAAGAAGTACGGCAAGGCGACCCCCGAGGCGCTCGTCGAGTCCGCCCTGTGGGAGGCCTCGCTCTTCGAGGAGCACGACTTCCGGGACATCAAGATCTCCGTCAAGCACAACGACCCGGTCGTGATGATCGAGGCCTACCGGCAGCTCGCCGCGCAGTGCGACTACCCGCTGCACCTCGGCGTGACGGAGGCCGGTCCCGCCTTCCAGGGCACGATCAAGTCGGCGGTGGCGTTCGGCGCGTTGCTGTCGCAGGGCATCGGCGACACGATCCGGGTGTCGCTGTCGGCGCCCCCCGCCGAGGAGGTCAAGGTCGGCATCCAGATCCTTCAGTCGCTGGGCCTCAGGCAGCGGCGCCTGGAGATCGTCTCCTGCCCGTCCTGCGGGCGCGCCCAGGTCGACGTGTACAAGCTCGCGGACGAGGTCACCGCCGGCCTCGAGGGCATGGAGGTGCCGCTGCGGGTCGCGGTCATGGGCTGTGTGGTCAACGGCCCCGGGGAGGCACGGGAGGCGGACCTGGGGGTCGCCTCCGGCAACGGCAAGGGCCAGATCTTCGTCAAGGGTGAGGTCGTCAAGACCGTGCCCGAGTCGAAGATCGTGGAGACCCTCATCGAGGAGGCGATGAGGATCGCCGAACGGATGGAGAAGGACGGCGTCGGGCCGGGAGCGCCGGCCGTCACCGTGAGTTGAACAGCACGGACCGAGAGGGGGCCCGGCGTGACCATTCTGGAGAACATCCGGGGACCACGCGACCTGAAGGCGCTGTCCGAGGCAGAACTGAGCCGACTGGCCGAGGAGATCAGGGAGTTCCTGATCCACGCGGTCGCCAGGACCGGGGGGCACCTGGGGCCCAATCTGGGGGTGGTGGAACTCTCCATCGCGCTCCACCGGGCCTTCGAGTCACCGGTCGACCGCATCCTGTGGGACACCGGACATCAGAGTTACGTCCACAAAATTCTGACCGGGCGTCAGGATTTTTCGAAGTTGCGTGGCAAGGGCGGTCTGTCCGGTTATCCGTCGCGTGAGGAGTCCGAGCACGACGTCATCGAGAACAGCCACGCGTCCACCGCGCTCGGCTGGGCCGACGGGCTCGCCAAGGCCCGACAGGTACAGGGGGAGAAGGGCCACGTCGTCGCCGTCATCGGCGACGGCGCGCTCACCGGCGGCATGGCCTGGGAGGCGCTCAACAACATCGCCGCCGCCAAGGACCGCCCACTGATCATCGTCGTCAACGACAACGAACGCTCCTACGCGCCCACCATCGGCGGCCTCGCCAACCACCTCGCCACCCTGCGCACCACCGACGGCTACGAGAAGGTCCTGGCCTGGGGCAAGGACGTGCTGCAACGCACGCCCGTCATCGGCCCCGCCGTCTACGAGGCCCTGCACGGTGCGAAGAAGGGCTTCAAGGACGCCTTCGCACCCCAGGGCCTCTTCGAGGACCTGGGCCTGAAGTACGTCGGCCCCATCGACGGACACGACATCCGGGCCGTCGAGTCGGCGCTGCGCCGCGCCAAGCGCTTCCACGGTCCCGTCCTCATCCACTGCCTCACCGAGAAGGGCCGCGGCTACGAGCCCGCCCTCGCCCACGAGGAGGACCACTTCCACACGGTCGGCGTGATGGACCCGCGCACCTGCGAGCCCCTCGCGCCGCCCAAGGCCCCGTCGTGGACCTCGGTGTTCGGCGAGGAGATCGCCCGCATCGGAGAGGAACGCGAGGACGTCGTCGCCATCACGGCGGCCATGCTGCACCCGGTGGGCCTCGGCAGGTTCGCCGAGCGGTTCCCCGACCGGGTGTGGGACGTGGGCATAGCCGAGCAGCACGCGGCGGTCTCCGCGGCCGGTCTCGCCACCGGCGGGCTGCACCCCGTCGTCGCCGTCTACGCCACCTTCCTCAACCGCGCCTTCGACCAGCTCCTGATGGACGTCGCCCTGCACCGCTGCGGCGTCACCTTCGTGCTGGACCGGGCCGGGGTCACGGGCGTCGACGGACCCTCGCACAACGGCATGTGGGACATGTCCGTCCTACAGGTCGTGCCGGGCCTGAGAATCGCCGCGCCGCGCGACGCCGACCAGCTGCGGGCCCAGCTGCGGGAGGCGGTCGCGGTCGACGACGCGCCGACCCTGATCCGGTTCCCGAAGGAGTCGGTGGGCCCGGCGATCCCGGCCGTGGACCGGGTGGGCGGCCTGGACGTGCTGCACCGCGACGAGACGCCCCAGGTGCTGCTCGTCGCCGTCGGCGTCATGGCGCCCGTCTGCCTGCAGGCCGCCGACCTGCTTCAGGCCCGCGGCATCGACTGCACGGTCGTCGACCCCCGCTGGGTCAAACCCGTCGACCCCTCCCTGCCGGGCCTGGCCGCCGAGCACCGGCTCGTCGCGGTCGTCGAGGACAACAGCCGCTCCGCCGGCGTGGGCTCCGCGGTCGCCCTCGCGCTCGGCGACGCCGACGTCGACGTGCCGGTGCGGCGGTTCGGGATCCCGGAGCAGTTCCTCGCGCACGCCAAGCGCAGCGAGGTGCTCGCCGACATCGGCCTCACGCCCGTGGAGATCGCCGGGCGGATCAGCGCCTGCCTGGCCGCCAAGGACGAGCTGTCCAAGGATGTGCTGTCCCAGGAGAAAGTGAACGCGGAATGACCATCCCCACCGGGCAACGGGAGTTCGACCTCGGCGCACTCCTGGCCGAACGCGGGGCCGAGCGCTACGAGCTGCACGCGAAGTACCTCAACCATCAGCTTCCGCGCATGCTGCACACCATCGGTTTCGACAAGGTCTACGAGCGGGCCGAGGGCGCCCACTTCTGGGACGCCGACGGCAACGACTACCTGGACATGCTCGCCGGGTTCGGGGTGATGGGCCTCGGCCGCCACCACCCCGTGGTCCGCAGGGCGCTGCACGACGTACTGGACGCGCAGCTCGCCGACCTCACCCGCTTCGACTGCCAGCCCCTGCCCGGGCTGCTGGCGGAGAAGCTGCTCGCCCACAGCCCGCACCTGGACCGGGTGTTCTTCGGCAACAGCGGCACGGAGGCGGTCGAGACCGCGCTGAAGTTCGCCCGGTACGCCACCGGCAGGCCCAGGATCCTGTACTGCACCCACGCGTTCCACGGGCTGACCACCGGGTCGCTCTCCGTCAACGGCGAGGACGGCTTCCGCGACGGCTTCGCCCCGCTGCTGCCCGACACCGCCGTCCCGCTCGGCGACCTCGACGCCCTGACCCGGGAGCTGAAGAAGGGGGACGTGGCGGCCCTCATCGTCGAACCGATCCAGGGCAAGGGCGTCCACGAGACCCCGCCCGGCTATCTGCGCGCCGCGCAGGAGCTGCTGCGCAAGCACAAGGCGCTGCTCATCGCGGACGAGGTGCAGACCGGCCTCGGCCGCACCGGCGACTTCTACGCCCACCAGCACGAGGACGGCGTCGAGCCCGACCTGGTGTGCGTGGCGAAGGCGCTCTCCGGCGGCTACGTCCCGGTCGGCGCGACCCTGGGCAAGGACTGGATCTTCAAGAAGGTCTACTCGTCCATGGACCGGGTCCTCGTGCACTCCGCGAGCTTCGGGTCCAACGCGCAGGCGATGGCGGCCGGGCTCGCCGTCCTGTCAGTGATGGAGAACGAGCAGGTCGTCGCGAACGCCCGGGCCGTCGGGGAGCAGCTGAAGTCCCGGCTCACCGAGCTCGTCGACAAGTACGAGATGCTCAGCGAGATCCGCGGCCGGGGCCTGATGATCGGCATCGAGTTCGGCCGGCCCAGCTCGCTCAAGCTGCGCAGCCGGTGGACCGTGCTCCAGGCCGCCCGGAAGGGCCTGTTCGCGCAGATGGTCGTCGTGCCGCTGCTGCAGCGCCACCGGATCCTGACCCAGGTCTCCGGCGACCACCTGGAGGTGATCAAGCTGATCCCGCCGTTGATCATCGGCGAGGCGGACGTCGACCGGTTCGTGGACGCCTTCACCGCGGTGATGGACGACGCACACGGGGGCGGGCTGATGTGGGACTTCGGCAAGACGCTGATCAAGCAGGCGGTGGCGAACCGCTGACCTTCCGGAAAGCGCTGACCCCCGGAAACCACCGGCCCTTCGGGAACCGGAGCTTTTGCCTCTGAGGCAAGAAATTTGCCGGTGGGGCAAGGCTCCGGCTCAATGGAGGCATGAGCTCTCCTGAGACCGATCCCGGCACCGGGACCGAGGACGGGCCGTCCGAGGACCTGCCCGTCGTCGCACCACAGCTGCGTGCGCTGCGCCGTCGCGCCGGGCTGACCCTGGAGGCCGCGGCCCGTGCCGCCGGGCTCTCGCCCGCGCACCTGTCCCGGCTGGAGACCGGCCGGCGGCAGCCGTCCCTGCCCATGCTGCTGGCGCTCGCCCGCATCTACGGTACGACCGTCTCCGAACTGCTCGGCGAGACCGTCGCCGACCGGGACGCCGTCGTGCGCGCCGCCGACATGGAGCCGACCCGGGCGGGCGGCTGGGCGTACTGGCAGGCGGGCGGGGCCGGACGCGGCATGCAGGCCCTGCGGGTGCACATCCCCTACGGCACCCAGGGCGACATCGTGCGCGTCCACCCGGGCGAGGAATGGCTGTACGTCCTCAAGGGGCGGCTGCGGCTGCGCCTCGGCGACTCCACCCACCTACTCGCCCCGGGCGACAGCGCGCACTTCGACTCGCTGACCCCGCACCGCCTCGCCGCCGCCGACCACGACGGCACCGAGCTGCTCTTCGTCCACACCCTGCTGCAGAGCCCGACCTCCGCGCTCTGCCTCGGCCCCACCCCTGGAGAGATGCCATGACCGAGCAACCCGAATCCCGCCCCCGCAGGATGATGGAGGAGAAGTTCCCGCGTGGACTGTGGGTGCGGCTGATCGTCTACATCGCGGTCGGCCACCTGTTCGCCGCCTTCATCTACCTGCTGTTCCAGGTGGGCGCGAAATGAGCGCCCACCCCGGACCGCACCTCAGTCCAGCAGCCGGTCACGCAGCCGCTCCCGCACCGCGGGCGTGATCCGCAGCCCCTTCTCCAGGTAGGCATCGACACCGCCCCAGGTCTCCTCGACGGTCTCCATCGCCGCCGCGAGATACTCGGCGCGCGCGTCGAAGAGGGGGCTGAGCAACTCCATCACCTCGGGGGAGTACACGTCGGGCGACGAGCCGTTGCGGCGCACCTTGTAGCGGCGGTGCTTCGCGTTCGACTCCAGGTAGTCCGCGACGATCGCCTCACGCTCGACCCCGAGGGCGAGGAGCGTCACCGCGATCGACAGCCCCGCGCGGTCCTTGCCCGCGGCACAGTGCATCAGCGCGGGCACGCTGTCCTCCGCCAGCGCGTGCAGCACCTGGGAGTGCTCGGCCGTGCGCTCCTTGATGATCGTGCGGTACGACAGGATCATCCTGTTCTCCGCCTTGCCGTCGGCGAGCAGGCCGCGCAGCTGCTCCAGGTCGCCGTCGCGGACCATCTTCCAGAACTCGGCGCCGTGCGCCGGGTCGGTCAGCGGCAGGTTGACGTTCCGCACGCCGGGGAGCTCGACGTCCGGGCCCTCCAGCTTCTTGTCCGCCGCGTTGCGGAAGTCGAAGATCGTGTGCAGGCCCAGCGAGGTGAGGAAGGCCGCGTCCTGCTCCGTCGCGTGCGCGAGGTGGCCGCTGCGGAAGAGCACTCCGCGCCGCACCCGCCGCCCGTCCACGGTCGGCAGGTCACCCACGTCGCGGAAGTTGCGTACGCCGGTCAGCTCGGGCTCGGTAGACGGGACCTGCTGCGTCACGAGGGCTCCTCCCATCCGACCGCCGGCGCTGTTCGCCGGCGGGCCGCGCCCCGACGATACGGCACCGTTGATCAGGCGATCGTCCCCGGCAGGCGCCCACGTGACGGACAGGCGTTGCCCGCGAGGCATCTCACACCCGATGATGTTGGGGCCTGATCGCACCTGTTCGAATCTGTGGGGGCATGTGATGCTGGAGATCGCCGCGGACGGCCGCACCTGGCTGCTGTCAGGGACCACGAGCAGCTACGCTTTGCGGCTCGCTGAGGACGACACGCTGCTGCACCTGCACTGGGGCCCGCGGATGGCCCTTGCCGACGCCGAGGCGCTAGCGGCCCTCCCGGCACCGCCGTACCGGCCCTTCGAGGCCCCGCTCGACGGTCGCGAGGAGTATCCGGTCGAGGGCGGCCCCCGCTTCGTACGTCCCGCCCTGTCCGTGCGCGCCGAGGAGCGCCGTGGCACGGAGTGGGCGTTCGAGGCGTTCGAGGCCGACGGCGACGAGCTGCGGCTCAGGTTCACCGACGCCGGACTCCGGATCACCCTCCACTACCGGATGCGCGGCGATGTCGTGGAGCGCTGGGTGACCATCGCCAACGACGGCCCCGCTCCCGCCGAACTCCTCCGCGCCGACTCCGCCACCTGGACGCTGCCCGAGCGCGAGGGCTGGCGCCTCTCCCACCTGCACGGCCGTTGGGCGGCCGAGTCCAGGCTGGTGCGGTCCGAGCTCACCTACGGCGAGAAGGTCATCGGCAGCCGCCGCGGCCACACCGGCCACCAGCACCTGCCGTGGGTCGCGCTGGACACGGACGCCACCGAGGAGAGCGGCGAGGTCTACGGCTGCACGCTCGCCTGGTCGGGCACCTGGCGGATCGCCGTGGCCCAGCTCCCGGACGCCCGGGTGCAGATCACCGGCGGCGCGGGGTACGACGACTCGGGCCTGCTGCTCCTTGCGCCGGGGGAGACGTACACCACCCCCGTCTTCGCGGGACTGTGGAGTGACGGCGGCCACGGTGGCGCGAGCCGTGCCTGGCACGCCTACCAGCGTGCGCACATCGTTCCGGACGCCGACCGGGACCGCCCCGTGCTCTACAACTCGTGGGAGGCCACCGAGTTCGACATCTCCGAGGAGCAGCAGGGGGCGCTGGCGCGGCGGGCGGCGGCCATGGGGGTGGAGCTGTTCGTGGTCGACGACGGCTGGTTCGGCGCCCGTACCAGCGACCGCGCCGGGCTCGGCGACTGGCGGCCCAACCCGGACCGCTTCCCCTCCGGCCTCAAGCCGCTCGCCGACTACGTGCACGCCCTGGGGATGCAGTTCGGCATCTGGGTCGAGCCCGAGATGGTCAACCCGGACAGCGACCTCTACCGCGCCCATCCCGACTGGGTGCAGTACCAGCCGGGACGGAAGCGGACGGAGTTCCGCAACCAGCTCGTGCTCAACCTCGCCCGCGAGGACGTCCAGGAGTATCTCTGGGAGCAGCTCGACGCCCTGCTCTCCAGCGCCCCGACCGACTATGTGAAATGGGACTTCAACCGCTGCTTCACCGACGCCGGCTGGCCCGGCGAGCCCTACCCGCAGCGGCTTTGGGTCGATCACGTGCGCGCCTTCTACGCCCTGCTGGACCGGCTGCGGGCCGCGCACCCCCATGTCGCCTTCGAGTCCTGCTCGGGCGGCGGCGGACGTGTCGACCTGGGCGTCATGAGCCGCACGGACCAGGTGTGGACCTCCGACAACACCGATCCGCTGGACCGGCTCGCCATCCAGCACGGTTTCAGCCAGGTCCATCCGGCCCGGGTCATGGCCGCCTGGGTCACCGACAGTCCGAACGCGATGCTCAACGGGCGGGTGAGCTCGCTGCGCTTCCGGTTCGTCAGCGCCATGGCCGGGGTGCTCGGTGTCGGCGGCGACCTCACCCAGTGGACCGAGGAGGAGCTGGCCGAGGCGCGCGACTGGGTCACCCTCTACAAGGAGATCCGGCCCGTGGTCCAGCGCGGTGACCTGTACCGGCTGCGGCCGCCGGCGGGCGGGTTGAGCGCGGTGCAGTACGTCCTCGGCGACGAGACCGTGGTCCTCGCCTGGCTCCAGGCACAGCACTACGGCGAGCCGGTCGCCCCCCTGCGGCTGCGTGGCCTGGACCCGGCGGCGACGTACGAATGCCGAGAAACAGGCGAACTGCACAGGGGCGCGGTGCTCCTGCATCACGGGCTGCGTCCCGCGCTGCGCGGTGACTTCGATGCGACGGTCATCCATCTGCGCCGGATCTGATCGCCCTGCCCGGTTCAGCGTCCGGCGGCTCGCCCAACACACCTGATCAGAGGCCTATTCCTGATCGACCCGGATGCGGCGAGTGGTTTATCTCACCGTCCGTCAACCTTTTCCTACGGTCGCGTAGCTCACATCACAAGGTGAATCATGGACCGATGTGGCAGACGATTCGAAGAATGACAACACATCAGTGATCGGGTCGTACGTGGCGGTGGGGGACAGCTTCACCGAGGGTGTCGGCGACCCCGGGCCCGACGGGCAGTTCGTCGGCTGGGCCGACCGGTTCGCGGTCCTCCTCGCCGACCGGCGGCCCGAGGGCGACTTCCGGTACACGAACCTCGCCGTGCGCGGCAAACTGCTCGACCAGATCGTCGAGGACCAGGTCCCGAAGGCCGTCGAACTGGCTCCGGACCTGGTCTCGTTCTGCGCGGGCGGCAACGACATCATCCGGCCGGGCACCGACCCGGACGAGGTCGCCGAGCGGTTCGAGCGGGCCGTGGCGGTCCTGACGTCCGCCGTCGGCACGGTGATGGTCACAACCGGGTTCGACACCCGGGGCGTGCCGGTGCTCAAGCATCTGCGCGGCAAGATCGCCACCTACAACGGCCATGTGCGGGCGATCGCGGACCGGTACGGCTGCCCGGTCCTGGACCTGTGGTCGCTCAAGTCCGTGCAGGACCGGCGCGCCTGGGACGACGACCGTCTCCACCTCTCGCCCGAGGGCCACACCCGTGTCGCCCTGCGGGCGGGCCAGGTTCTCGGCATGGAGGTACCGGCCGACCCGGACCAGCCGTGGCCGCCCCTGCCCCCGCGTGGCACGTTCGAGGTACGGCGCGACGACATCCACTGGGCACGCGAGTACCTGGTGCCGTGGATCGGACGGCGGCTGCGCGGAGAGTCGTCGGGGGACCGGGTGGTGGCCAAGGGGACGCTGTCACCGGACGACATCAGGGTGCGGATCGCGCAGGCGGTGTGAAGTCCGGGCCTCTACTCCCCGACCGCCGGAGGGAGTTCGAGGAGGAGGCCGTTCAGGCAGAAACGGAAGGGTGGGGGCGGAGCTTGGGCCGGTGCCTGGGGAAGGCAGCGCCCAGGCCGCTGCCCCGGACGGTGCCCTGCCGCCGGTGGCCGCGACCGGGGCGTCCACGCGTCGCGCCCGCGCCGACGATCCCGGCGGCGACCGCCGGCTGTCCGACGACGTCGAGGCGCTCGCCGGCGCGGTTCACGGGTGAACACCTGCGGCTCACCCAGAGGCCGAGCGCGGCGGTTCCGCAGAGCCCGGGCCGCTCGTCGTGTCCATCGAAACCCGAGTACGGAAGCCTCAAAGGGGCCACCCGCTTGCGGGAGGTCGGCACGGCGGTCGTCGAGACAGGTCGGAACCGCGCGCCCTCGGAGTGAGCGCTACCGCGCGGAGCTCGTCCGCCGCTCCACGGGCGGCAGGTCACAGGAATCCTTGAACCCCTGGCTCGTCAGTCCGAGCGCGGCGTTGATGCGCGAGCGCAGGTTCTCCACCGCGACCATCGCCGTCAGCTCGACGAACGCGGGCTCGCCCAGCCGGCCCAGGAGCCGTGCCACGAGGGCGTCGTCGACGGTGGGCGGGGTGGCGGTCATCGCCTCGGCGTACTCCATGACGTCGCGCTCCAGTTCCGTGTACACGCCGCTGTCGCGCCAGCGCGGCACGTCGACCAACTTCTCGCGGGCCATACCGCGCTCCCGGCTCACCCAGTAGCCGAAGTCCATGCACCAGGCGCAGCCGATCGCCGCGGCCGTCGCCATCTCCGCCAGCGCCTTCAGGTCCGGGTCCAGCTTGTTCCACTTCGCCACCGACTGCTCGAACCGCAGATCGCTCCACAGCACGCGCGGCTGGTGGGCCAGCGCCTTGCCGGGGTCGAGGACCTTTCCGTACGTCCGCTTCGAATACCACTCCATGACGCGGAAGAAGAGCGTGCGGCGCGGGGTTAGGGAGATACGGGCCATGGGGCACCTCCAGTGCGTCGTTCCCGGGCGCTCCGTGGTGGGCGCCCACACGGGTACGACGGACCGGCGCGCACGGATGTGACATCCGGCCCGCGTGGCGAAGCGTGTCCGGGACGCACGCCGCCGTGTGACATGGCCGACCCGGCACTGTCGTACGGGCCGACCATAATGAGGACCTCACCCACTCCACTGGAGGTGCTGTGACCGGTTTCGGTCCCCTGAGCTCCGGGCTCCGCGCGCTGCGACCCACCGCCTTCGGCGTGGATCCCAGCGGGGAGCGCCTGGCGCGCATCCGCAGATCACCGCACTTCGCGGACGGCGCCTTCGTGAACCCGGAGGGCACCCGGACCCGTCCCTCGGGCGGGTCCGCGCTGGAGCTGGCGAAGATGTACTTCCGCAAGGAGGACCGCGCCCGCCGTGCCCCGGCCGGTCCGATCCCCGTGCACCCGACGACCTACGCCGACCTGGCCAAGCCCCCGGCGAGCGGGCTGCGGCTGACCTGGACGGGTCACTCCAGCGTGCTCGCGGAGATCGACGGGCACCGGGTGCTGTTCGACCCGGTGTGGGGGCAGCGCTGCTCGCCGTTCGACTTCGCCGGACCCAAGAGGCTGCACCCGGTGCCGCTGCCACTGGCCGCGCTCGGCCCCGTCGATGTCGTCGTCATCTCCCACGACCACTACGACCACCTCGACCTGCCCACCATCAAGGCCCTGGCCGGCACGGACACCGTGTTCGCGATACCGCTCGGCGTCGGAGCCCACCTGGAGCACTGGGGTGTGTCCGCCGACCGGCTGCGCGAGCTGGACTGGCACGAATCCACGCGGGTCGGCGGCCTCACGCTGACCGCCACCCCGGCCCGCCACTTCTGCGGCCGCGGCCTGCGCAACGGGCAGCACACGCTGTGGGCGTCGTGGTCCGTGGCCGGCGACGAGCACCGCGTCTACCACAGCGGCGACACGGGCTACTTCGAGGGATTCAAGGACATCGGCGCGGCACACGGCCCGTTCGACGCCACGATGATCCAGATCGGCGCGTACTCCGACTTCTGGCCGGACATCCACATGACCCCCGAGGAGGGCACGCGCGCCCACCTCGACCTCCAGGGCGGCGCGCCGCACGGTGTTCTGCTCCCCATCCACTGGGCCACCTTCAACCTCGCCCCCCACGCGTGGGCGGAGCCCGGCGAGTGGACGAAGGCCGCGGCCGACGCAGTCGGGCAGGCGGTCGCAGTCCCGGTTCCGGGCCAGCCCTTCGAGCCCGCCGGCGACCTCCCTACGCACCCCTGGTGGCGGGATGTGTCCCCGCCGCTGCACCGCAAGTGGCCCGTTCCGGAGATCACCCCGGTGGCAACTCGTGACGACCTCGACCTCGTGGGCGAGGGCTGACCGTGGACGAACCGAGCGTGTGACGGAAGTCCGCCCTTGAGGCCGACCTACAACAGCAACCCGATTCCCACCCACAGCAGCCCGGTGACCGGCAACTTCAGGATGAATCGAGCTCCGTGTCCGGACGCGTACGGAGACGTCCGCCGGACTCAGCGATTGAACGTCAGGCGGGGTACCGCGTTGCGGGCCAGTGCGTGGGCCTGGTCGGGCCACCAGGTGCCGGCGGGAGGGTCGACGATGCCGTACTCGGGGTCGATCGTGCCGCCGGTGTTGCGCGTGCAGCTGCCGTCGGACTCACCGGGGATCTTTATCCACAGGTAGGCGTCGACGAGCGGGACACCGGTGTCGGCGGTGGGGCGCGGGCCGAGACCGCGGCCGGGCGCGTTGCACCAGATCTCCGGATCCCCGCTGTACTTGCCGGGCGCCGGGGTCCAGGCGCCCCGACCGTTGCGGCTGGTGTCGATCACGAAGTGATGCAGCTCGTCGGTCGGCGGGGTGCCCACGTTCTGGTCGAACCAGGCGTCGGTCCACCGCCAGGTAATGGGGTCCGTGGGGGAGACGGCGTTACCCGGGGCGCCGTCGTTGGGGGCGGCGGACGAGTAGTACTGGCTGGCGCACCAGTCGGTGTGGCCGCGTGCCTGCCCGGGGCCCTTGGTGGCGAACCATATGCACTTGGCGATCCAGGTGCCGTATCTGGCGTTGTGGTCGGTGGGGTGGTTGTTGGACACGTTCAGGGCGAAGCCGTCGCCGTACTGGACCCCCGCATCCTGCAGTCGCTGCGCGATGTCGCCGACGGCCCGCCACTGTACGTTGCCGGCGTCCAGGTAGACCGCGGTGCGGGGCCGGGCCTTCAGGGTCTTGACCGCGTATGCGAGGTCGGCGACGCGGGCGGCAGTGAGTTCGCCGGTCGGGTCGGTGGTGGGCCCGCAGTCCTTGGGAAGGTTGGCCAGGCCGTCGGGTTCGACGACGACCACCGCCTTGTCGTCGCCGATGCCGGCGGCGAAGGCGTCGATCCACTTGCGGTAGGCGGCGGAGGATGCGGCTCCGCCGCTGGAGTACTGGGAGCAGTCCCGGCCGGGTACGTCGTAAGCGACCAGGACGGGGGTCCGGTCCACGGCCCGCGCCCGGCGGACAAGCCTGTTCACCTTGCCGCGCACCTCGCCGGGGGTGCCCTCGGTGAACCATTCGGCCTGCGGCCAGCTCGCGAGTAAGGCCATGTTCGCGGCGTTCTCCATGTCTCCGTTCCCGAAGTCGACGAGGGCCTGTTTCGCGGCCTTGCTGTGCGGGTCCACGTAGAACTTCGTGGCCGGAGTGATCACGTCCTGCGCGGGTGTGGCCTGAGCCTGCGTCGCGGTGAGGGCGGCGCAGGCGGTGAGTGCCGCCATGACGGCAGCGGCGCGGCGTCGTGGGCCGAGTGGATTCACGGCTGCTCCTGGGGGTGGATTGGGGGGATCGTCTGCCGCCGCGGCGGGCCGGCGACCGCCTGGGCGGAAGGCGGTGAGCGGCGGACCCGGCCGGGCTGCGGCGGACGGTCCCGTGGACCTGTCGCGGGTCAGGGACGTACCGGGCCACGGCGGTCCGGGCTCAGTAGCCGTAGATCATCTTGTAGGCGACCTCGGGGAGGAACTGACCGGCCAAGGAGCCGGATCCAACGCCGCAGTTGCCGTCGGACTCGCCCGGGGTCTTGATCCACAGAAGCATCTCGGCGCCTCCGCCCTTCTGGGTGGGGGTGCCGATGCGGCGGCCTGAGGGGTTGCACCACTGGCCGTTGGAGCCGTTGCCGTTGCGGCTGGTGTCCACGACGAACGGCTTGGTGTAGCCGTAGCGGGCGCCCAGTTCGCTGTTGACGGCGTTGCCGTAGGCGATGTTCTCGGCCGTGGTGTAGTAGTTGGAGATGTTGAGCGAGAAGCCGTGGGCCTGTCGGAGACCGGCTTCATGGAGGCGCTGGGCCATGGTCGCCGGGCTCGCCCAGTTCGGGTTGCCGGCGTCCAGATAGACCCAGGTGTTGGGTGCCTGGCGGTTGAACTGCGCGAGGGCACCGGTGATCATGCCTTGGCGCTCGGCGATCTGAGCCTGGGTCATGCAGCCGTAGTCCGCGAGGGAGTCCGGTTCGAGGAGGACGATGGCCGGGCGGCCCGCGACACCGCCGGCGAACTGGGCGATCCAGCTCGCGTAGGCGGACGGCGATGCGGCTCCGCCGGCGGAGTGCCCGCCGCAGTAGTCGCGGTTGTAGATGTTGTAAGCGACGAGGATCGGCAGCCTGTCCCGACTGTCCGCCGCGCCCACGTACGCACCCGTGGCGGTGCCGATGGTGCCGCTCCAGGAGCCGAACCAGTGGGCCATCGGGGTGTCGGCGATGGAGGCGTTGATCGCCGACGCCCGGCCGTCGCCGGGGTTGGCAGTGACCCACCGCTTCACGCTGGAGTCGGGGTCCACGTAGAACCCGCTGGTCATGGTGGTCGGGTCGGCAGCGTGGGCGGACGGTGCGACGGCGAGCGCCAGCGGCAGAGCGGAGAACGCCGCCACGAGGGCGCGGAGTCTGCGGCGCATGACTGTACCTCGGTTTCCTGGCAGGGATGCGTCGCACGCTCGCGTTCCGAGCGTGCAGCGCGCTGAGGAAGTGCGGTGGTACGAGCCCCCTTGGGCCGACGGGCTGGGGCAGAGGCGCCCTCCGAAGAGCCGGAGGCTGATCTTGGGAGCGCTCCCATTGGAAGCGGTCCCAAAAGCACTGAGAACTTTTGGTGTGTGGCCGGTATCGTGTTGCGCCTTGGTGAAGCTGTCAAGAGGTGATGCACGACCCGCACTTCACATGACGAAGACAAGGCTCTGCCAGTCCTGGAACTGGAAGCGCTACCAGACTTCGGTCCCTCAAGGGCCCGCATATGCCCTCCGTCGCCCACCGGCCGGATGGCAGTGGAACCGAGTCGGGGACGACACACTTTCGGCGAGGCCGGGAGGGAAAGGCTCATGGTCCATGGGGGAGAATGCGCCGCGCCGGCAGTCGACGCTCGACGAGGTGGCCGCACGCGCCGGCGTCTCCCGCTCGGTGGCCTCACGCGTCCTCAACAACGCCCCGCACGTCAGCCGCGCCAAACGTGAGGCGGTCGAGCGGGCTGTCCAGCAACTGGGTTACGTCCCCAACCCGACTGCACGCGCTCTGGCCACCCGCCAGACGGGAGCGGCGGCCCTTGTCGTCGCGGGAGAGGATCCGTCCATCTTCGCGGACCCGTTCTTCGCCCAGGTGATCGTGGGAGCCTCGGCCGCCCTGGAGGAGGCCGACCTGCATCTGATGCTGTGTCTGGCCGCCTCCGAGCGGGGCCACAAGCGGGTGGAGGAGCTCCTTCGGTCCAGGGGTGCCGACGGCGTCATGCTGATGGCGCTGCGCGAGGGCGATCCGCTGGCCCGTGTGGCAGAGGACGCGGAGATGCCCGTCGTGTTCGGCGGTCGCCCGCTCGGTCCGGCCCCCCGGTGGTATGTGGACGTCGACAACACCGGCGGAGCGCGCGAGGCCACCGAGTACCTGCTCATCCGTGGCCGGACCCGTGTGGCCACGATCTGCGGGCGTCTGGACACCGAGGTCGGGCGCGCCCGGTACCGCGGCTACCGGGACGCCATGCTGGCAGCAGGCCTTGACCCGTACCCGCCGCAGGAGGGGGATTTCACCGAACCCGGTGGAGCCGCCGCCATGGCCGCACTGCTCGCGAACCACCCCGAGGTGAACGGGGTGTTCGCCGCCAACGACAACATGGGGGCGGGAGCGCTGCGCACTTTGCGCGAGGCCGGCCGATCGGTCCCCGCCGATGTCGCCGTTGTCGGCTTCGACGACCTGACCGTCGCCCAGATCGCCGATCCGCCGCTCACCACCGTCCATCAGCCCATAAAGGCTTTCGGACGGGAGATGGCGCGCATGCTCGTCGCGCTCATCAGCGGTCAGGACCCCACCCCGCTGATCCTGCCCACCCGCCTGGTCACCCGCTTCAGCGCCTGACGGCCGTGCCCCGTACCGCTGCCGCACATTGACACGCCACCAGAGGAACGCCCGGGTCGCGCTGCCGCGTACGGGCGTCGTGTCGACGTGATTGCCGTACGCGTGGCTCAGTGCGTCGCGCGGTTCGACCGTGCCGGCCCGCCGGTGGGTACGGGGGCTGTGCTGGAACGCAACGAGATCGGCGGGGTCAACAGGATGTGCCGAGGCGGTGTGTCCGGCGCGGCGATGCGTTCCACGAGCAGGGAAACGGCCTTCTCGCCCATTTCCAGAGCCGGTACGTCCGCGGCCGTGAGCGGTGGTCGGAAGTCCTCGGCCCACGTCCTGGCCGCCACACCTGTGATGGAGAAGTCGTACGGCACTTCGAGACCGGCGTCCGCCAGTGCGCGCTGGACGCCGGGCAGGGCGGCCTCGTTGATGGTGGTGACAGCGGTGACGTCCGGATGGCTGCGCAGGAGCGCCTCGACGCATTCCTGACCGGAGCGGGCGTCATCCCCGCACGGCACTTCGACACCGTCGAGCCCGCGTTCCGCCAGGGCCGCCTGGAAACCCTCTCTGGCCCTGTGCGCGGGGCCGTAGCCGGCCGAGATGAGTTCCCGGGAACGAGTGACCAGAGCCACCCGGCGGTGCCCGAGATCGGCGAGGTGCCGTACGCAGTGCTGGACCAGGCCGGCGTAATCGACGTCGATCCAGGACATCTGGTGGTCGCCGGCCGTGTGCCCGATCCCGACGAAGGGCAGCCCGGCTTCCTGGAGGCGCCCCACACGAGGGTCCGCCAGGCGGATCTCCATCAGAATGACGCCGTCCACGCGGCTCTCCGAGACCAACCGCTCGAAGGAACGGTCGTGATCCCCGCCGGAAGGGGACAGCAGCACATCGAGGTCGACCCGGGCGGCGGCGTCGACCACGCTGGCGACGAAGTCAAGCTGCATGTGTGTGAGCCTGTTGCCGGCCGGCGGGACGACGAGACCGATGGTCCGGGTCCGGCCCTCCTTGAGGGCCCTCGCGGTCGCGTTGGGGCGGTATCCCAATTCGTTGATCACGTCTTCGATACGTCTGCGAGTGCCGGCGGCGACGGGTCGTTTGCCGCTGAGCGCGTACGACACCGTGCTGCGTGACACCCCCGCGCGTCGAGCTATCTCCCCGATGTTCATGCAGCTCCTCAAGACCGCACTCAGGCCGCAAGGATACTGACGAGTGGCGCCCCGCGGGACTCGTCGTGGCTGGTGCTGGACGAGCCCCAGGTGCCCAGCGGCGCCACGCGGACGGCTGCGTCGTGGCGGGCCCGGGCGGACGAAGGACGCAGGATGCCCGAGGGGCGTGAGTCCGCGAGGAACGGCGCCGGGCTGCCGGAACCGTCATGCGTTCCGCGTCTCACGCAATCCCAGAAGGCTCGGAGCGAATCGATTCCACGCAAGCGGTTCGACGGGATGCTACGACCGGCGGTGTGCGGGGTCAATGGCGGGCCGGGAGGGGAGCGCTGAACCGACGCGCGAGCCGAGGCTCCGCCGCTTGGGCCAGTGCCCTGCGAACCGGCCCCCGTCGCCCCGGTTTTACGGCTGCGCCCTTGCTCAGCGGCATGGCGGCGGATCAGCCCGATGCTTCTGACGTGGTCGCCGCAGACCTGTGCGGCCCACCACGGCGGCGGAACGGGCGGTCACGCCGCCGTCCGCATGTGCCCACGCCACGACTCTTCGACCGGCCGAGAGCTTCGGAACGGCAGGAATCAGCCTTCGAATCGATTCCGCGACGACCTTTGCAACAGTGGGCTCCACACCCTTGACAGCCCAGCGAAACCGGGAGCACCGTCTCCCCCCGAAACCTCTCTGCAATCTCGCTGCGAAACGGCACCTCGAAGCGCTTCCGGATTGTCAGCGCCACCAACACAACCCGGCCGGGTTGCGTCGGCGCGGTAGGGAGATCGGATGACAACCATAGGTACAGGACGCCGCCTGCCGTCCGGGCGCGGTGGCGTCCGGCGATTATTCGCGGCGGTACGGCACCGTGGCTGGCCGCGTGGCGTGCCGGACCGGGCGCACGTTCCGCCGCCGACGCGCTCGCCCCGCTCTCGGTCGAAAACGTCGGCCCGGGCGGCGGCCGCAGCCGCACTCGTCGCCGGGGCACTGGTCGGCGCCACGGCCACGGCCGGCACGGCCCGTGCGGCCGCGTCCGGGCCGTGCGACATCTATGCGGCGGGCGGCACGCCCTGTGTGGCGGCGCACAGCACGACCCGAGCGCTGTACGCCTCGTACAACGGGCCGCTCTACCAGGTCCGGCGCACCTCGGACAACACCACCCGGAACATCGGCGTCCTGAGCGCGGGCGGGTACGCCGACGCCGCCGCCCAGGACTCGTTCTGCTCGGGAACGACCTGCCTGATCACGACGGTCTACGACCAGTCAGGCCGCGGCAACAACCTCACCCAGGCGCCCGGTGGCGGTGCCGCGGGCGGCCCCGACAACCTCGCGAACGCGACGGCCGCGCCCACCATGGTGGGCGGTCACAAGGCCTACGGCGTCTTCGTGGCGCCCGGCACGGGCTACCGCAACAACCACACCAACGGCATCGCGACCGGGGACAACCCCGAAGGCATGTACGCGATCTTCGACGGCACGCACTACAACGGCGGCTGCTGCTTCGACTACGGCAACGCCGAGACGGACAGCAACGACGACGGCAACGGCACCATGGAGGCCATCTACTTCGGCAACATCAAGGTCTGGGGCTACGGTGCGGGCAACGGCCCCTGGATCATGGCCGACCTGGAGAACGGCCTGTTCTCCGGGGTGAACCAGCACTACAACGCGGGCGATCCGACCATCGACCACCGGTACACGACCGCCATCGTCAAGGGTGGTCCGAACCACTGGGCGATCCGTGGGGGCAACGCGCAGTCCGGCGGCCTGTCCACCTTCTACGACGGACCGCGTCCCGACGTCCCGGGTTACAACCCGATGCGGAAGCAGGGCGCCATCATCCTGGGCATCGGCGGCGACAACAGCAAGGGCGCCCAAGGCACCTTCTACGAGGGCGTGATGACCTCCGGCTACCCGTCGGACGCCACCGAGAACGCCGTCCAGGCCGACATCACCGCGGCCGGATACAGCAATTCCGCCGGCGGGACGAGTACCGGTGCGTTGCACGCGGTGGGCGCGGGCAAGTGCCTGGACGTGCCGAACTCGTCCACCACGGCCGGCACACAGCTGCAGATCTGGGACTGCAGCGGTGGCGCCAACCAGACCTGGACCCGCACGGCCTCGGGCCAGCTGACCGTCTACAGCGGCAGCAGTCAGATGTGCCTCGACGCGTACAACAACCAGACCTCCGCCGGCACCAAGGTGGAGACCTGGCCGTGCAACGGCGGCGCCAACCAGCAGTGGCAGCTGAACGCGGACGGCACCGTCACCGGCACCCAGTCCGGGCTCTGCCTCGACGTCACCGGCGCCTCCACGGCCAACGGCGCGCCGGCCGAACTCTGGCCGTGCAACGGTGGATCCAACCAGCGATGGAACCTCAACTGACCTGAACGGCTCCGGCCCGCGGCCGGCTCACCGTCGGCGACGGGCAACCGCCCCCGGAGCAGGTCTCCGCATGGAGCGGCCGGCAGTTTGCGGCTGCCTGTGCAGCAGTGCGACGGCTGCCACGCCTTGCGGAACGTCGCCAACGGCAGTGGACCGCTCTGCCGGTCACCTCGGCTCCGTGACCCCACCCCACCGCAGCACCGACTCGTGAACGGTGCCCCACCCCCCACACAAGGAGACTGATCCTTCATGTTCTGGTTCAACGAGGAGCCCCGCCTCCGCAAGGCCCTGGCCTTGGCCACCGGACTGACAGCCGGCACGGTACTGGCCATGGCCGGGACGGCGTCCCCTGCCGCCCATGCGGCATCCGGCACGCTGGGCGCGGCCGCGGCCGGCAGCGGCCGCTATTTCGGCACGGCCGTGGCTGCCGGAAGGCTCGGCGACTCGACGTACTCCACGATTCTCGACCGGGAGTTCAACATGATCACCCCCGAGAACGAGATGAAGTGGGACACCACCGAACCGTCCCGCGGCAACTTCAACTTCGGCCCGGCCGACCAGATCGTCGGCCATGCCACCGCGCACGGGCAGCGGATGCGCGGCCACACCCTGGTATGGCACTCGCAGTTGCCCGGCTGGGTCAGCTCGATCACCGACCCGAACACGCTGCGCAGCGTGATGAACAATCACATCACCAACGAGATGAGCCACTTCAAGGGCAAGATCTACGCCTGGGACGTGGTCAACGAAGCCTTCGCCGACGGCTCCTCCCAGCACCGCAGCTCGGTGTTCCAGAACGTGCTCGGCAACGGCTTCATCGAGGAGGCCTTCCGCACCGCCCGGGCCGTCGACCCCTCGGCCAAGCTCTGCTACAACGACTACAACATCGAGAACTGGACCGACGCGAAGACGCAGGGCGTCTACAGCATGGTCAAGGACTTCAAGTCGCGCGGTGTGCCCATCGACTGCGTCGGCTTCCAGAGCCACTTCGGCGTCGGCGGCCCGCCGTCGAGCTTCCGGACCACCCTGGCCAACTTCGCCGCCCTCGGCGTGGACGTGCAGATCACCGAGCTCGATATCGCCCAGGCGCCGCCGACGGCGTACGCCAACACCGTCCAGGCGTGCATGAACGTCGCCCGCTGCACCGGCATCACGGTGTGGGGGATCAGGGACAGCGACTCGTGGCGAAGTGGGGACAATCCGCTGCTGTTCGACCGCAACGGCAACAAGAAGCCGGCCTACGACGCGGTCCTGACCGCGTTGGGCGGCAGTGCGGGGAACCCGGGGGACCCAGGAGGCATCGTCTCGGGCACGGTGTATTCGCTGAGTGATGTCGCTGCGGGCCGGGTGTTGGACGTCCCGGCTGGACAGACGGGGAACGGCACGCCTTTGCAGATCTGGGACGCCAACGGTGGTGCTGCGAACCAGCAGTGGCGGGCGAGTCAGAACAGTGATGGTTCGTACACGCTGACCAATGTCGGCAGTGGCCGGGTGCTGGACGAGCCGGGCGGTCAGACGGGCAATGGCACGCGGATGGAGATCTGGGATGCCAACGGCGGCGCGAACCAGCACTGGCGGGCGAGTCGGAACGGCGACGGTTCGTACACCTTGACCAACGTCGCTTCCGGCCGGGCGCTGGAGATTCCCGCCGGGCAGACTGGCAACGGGGCTCCGGTCCAGGTCTGGGACTCCAACGGCGGGGCCAACCAGCACTGGAACCTCAGGTGAGGTGATCGGCGCCCAGCGCGCGCTTCTGCCCCGGATCGCCTCGGAGTAGCCGCACAACACCCGCGCCCGGCACGGCGGCCGTCGCCGGACGCGGGTTTCGGCATGCCGTCACGGCGGGCTGACGTGGCAAAACATGGGATGGATGGGCAGTCGAGTCGGCGTGACAGGTGTATTGACAGGGTGTCAGGCGTGTGGGATCACTATGCGACATGGGATGTCTGAGTGTTCTCTGTGGGTGCTCTCGGGCACTGCTCTCGGGAGCAGTCGACGTACCTTTTAAGCCATCGTGATCCGCTTTGAACAGGTATGGCACTCTCTGTCCCCTTCCCCCCATATTCAAGGAACAGAATGCAGCCTTCATCTGTTTCGCCCCGGACCCCTGCGGCCCGGAGACTCCACTTACCGGCGGCCGCCGCCGTATGCGTGATGGCGCTGCTGACCGTGTTGCTGGCGACCGCGCCGACATGGTCGGCACCGGCGCCGGCGGTGCAGGCCGATCTCGAATGGGGCCTGTACTCCGGCGGCAGCCAGTCCTGGAACACCGACCACCGGGCGTTTCCGAGCAAGTTCGTCACCGCGATGCTGAAGAACAACGGAACGTCGAGGTTCGCCCTCAAAGGCGGCAACGCGCAGTCCGGCGGCCTGACCACCCTCTGGGACGGCGGGCTTCCCGGCGGATACAGCCCCATGAAGAAGCAGGGAGCCATCGTCCTGGGGAGCGGCGGCGACTGCTGCAAGCCCGGCGGCGGCGCCAATCTGAGCGCCGGCACCTTCTACGAAGGAGCCGTCGTCGCCGGCTACCCCTCCGACGCGACCGACAACGCGGTGCAGGCCGACGTCACCGCGGCCGGCTACCGCTGATCTGCCTTCAGCACTTCGGGAGGCGGTGGTTCACCCGCAGGTGCCGAAGGGCCGCAACGCGAACTGTCCCCCCGTCCTGCACGTGCTCTCCCACACCTCGCCCCAGGAGTCGATGACCCATGCCCATGACCACTGCGAGAGCCAGGGGCCTTCGGCCGCTGCCCCCGCTGCCGTCCCTGCGCCGGACCTTGGCGCTCACGTTCTCGGCCATGCTGCTCGCCGTGACCGTTCCCCTCCTCACCCTCGGTACGGCGCAGCCCGCCGCCGCGCTCGGCAACGGGCTCGCGCTGACCCCGCAGATGGGATTCAACGACTGGAACGCGTACGGCTGCAACGTCTCCGAGTCGCTCATCAAGTCCACCGCGCAGGCGATGCACACCAACGGCATGCAGGCGGCGGGCTACTCGTACGTCAACATCGACGACTGCTGGATGACCCACAGCCGCGATTCCGGCGGCCACCTGGTGCCGGACCCGGCCAAGTTCCCCGACGGCATCAAGGGCACCGCGGACTACGTGCACTCGCTGGGGCTGAAGCTGGGGATCTACGAGGACGCGGGCACCGCGACCTGTGCGGGGTATCCGGGCAGCCTGGGGCACGAGACCACGGACGCGCAGTCCTTCGCGTCGTGGGGCGTGGACTACCTGAAGTACGACAACTGCAACAACACCGGGGCCCCGGCGCGGACCCGGTACACCGCGATGCGGGACGCCCTGGCGGCCACCGGCCGGCCGATCCTGTTCAGCCTGTGCAACTGGGGCCAGGAGAACGTGTGGACCTGGGGCGCGGACGTGGGCAACAGCTGGCGCACCACCGGGGACATCACCGCCGACTACTCCAGCATGCTGTCGATCTTCCACAGCAACGTGGGACTGGCCTCCTACGCCGGCCCCGGCCACTGGAACGATCCGGACATGCTGGAGGTCGGCAACGGCTCGCTGACGGCCACCGAGAGCCGCAGCGAGTTCAGTCTGTGGGCGGAGATGGCCGCGCCCCTGATCGCGGGCACCAACATCCCCTCGGCCAGTGCGAGCACCTTGTCCATCCTCACCAACTCCCGGGTCATCGCGGTCGACCAGGACCCTCTGGGCAAGCAAGGCACCATGGTGTCGTCCTCGGGTGGCCTGGACGTGCTCGCCAAGCCGCTGGCCAACGGAGACGTGTCGGTGGCGCTGTTCAACGAGACGGGCTCGACGGCGACCATCACCACCACCGCGACTGCGATCGGGAAGACCGGGGCGTCCACGTACACCCTGACCGACCTGTGGTCGGGGGCGTCCTCGACCACCTCGGGC
The DNA here is from genome assembly GCF_025642135.1 of Streptomyces cynarae. Taxonomy (NCBI): domain Bacteria; kingdom Bacillati; phylum Actinomycetota; class Actinomycetes; order Kitasatosporales; family Streptomycetaceae; genus Streptomyces; species Streptomyces cynarae. Next base: position 7,628,764 of record NZ_CP106793.1, read on the forward strand.
ACCATCAGCGCCTCGGTTCCGGCGCACGGCACGGTGATGTACCGGGTCGCGGGCGGCACCAGCAGCGGCGGCGGCACCAGCGTGACCGGTGAGCTGCACGCGGTGGGTGCGGGCAAGTGCCTGGACGTACCGAACTCGACCACGACCGCCGGCACCCAGGTGGAGATCTGGAGCTGCAACGGCGGGGCCAACCAGATATGGACGCGTTCCACCTCCAACCAGCTCACCGTCTACTCCGGCAGCGCCCAGATGTGCCTGGACGCCTACAACAACCAGACCACCCCAGGGACGAAGGTGGAGATCTGGCCGTGCAACGGCCAGACCAACCAGCAGTGGACGCTGAACTCCAACGGAACGATCACCGGCGTCCAGTCCGGCCTGTGCCTGGACGTCATCGGAGGGGCCACGGCTGACGGAGCCCTCGCCGAGCTGTGGACCTGCAACGGCGGAACCAACCAGCAATGGTCGCTGAGCTGACCCGGTGAGGCACCCGCGCTCGACTCCGGGGCGGCATCCCATCGCCGCCCCGGCATGTCGCCGCGCCGTGTACCGCCCACCCACGGGAGCCGCCCCGCCCAACACGCGCGCCGCAGCGCAGTGGCGCCCGACCGCAGGAGGACCGGATGAGGTCGAGAGCGAGACCCGGCCGTCCGGCACTGGGGCCGGCATCGTCCTGGCACTCGAGCTGCCGGTGCTGTCGACGGCCGCCGGCCAGGCCGCCCCGGTCAAGTCGCCGTGGCATCGGATCGCGTCGTGCGCGCGGAGCGCTGATCGCGCCTTGGGGCGGGTCGGCGCGCACACCTCCCGGTGCGACGCGATGTTGCACTCCCGGCCCGACCCATCGACTTCGAAAGAAGGAGTGTATGAAACGCACATCCCTCTTAACGTCCATCGCAGCCGCGGTACTTCTCGTCCTGGCAACCGCGGGCACCTCGTTCAGCAGCGGCCTCGGCGTGCCCGCGTCGGCCACGACCACCGGCGCCGTCCGGGCGACCGCCGGCTGCGGCAAGGCCCCGACGCTGACGAGTGGTACACACACGATTCAGAGCGGCGGTCAGACCCGCAGTTACATACTGCGGGTTCCTTCCGGCTACGACAGCAACCACCCCTATCGGCTGATCTTCGGCTTCCACTGGCGGGGCGGCACGGCGGGCGACGTCGACTCGGGCGGAACGGACGGGTACAACTGGTCCTACTACGGCCTGCGGCGCTTGGCGGACAACGCGAACAACAGCACGATCTTCGTCGCTCCCCAGGGCATCGGCAACGGCTGGGCCAATTCCGGCGGCCAGGACGTGGCCTTCGTGGACGCCATGGTCAGCCAGATCGAATCAGGTCTGTGCGTCGACACGACCCAGGTCTTCTCCGCCGGCTTCAGCTACGGCGGCGCGATGTCGTACGCCCTCGCCTGCTCCCGGGCAACGGTCTTCCGCGCGGTCGCGGTCTACTCCGGCGCGAACCTCAGCGGGTGCGACGGCGGGACTCAGCCCATCGCCTACATGGGCCTGCACGGCATCAGGGACAACGTGCTGCCCATCTCGCTGGGACGGGAACTGCGCGACACCTTCGTCCGGAACAACGGCTGCACTCCGCAGAACCCGCCCGAGCCGGCCTACGGAAGCCTGACGCACATCATCACCACCTACTCCGGATGCAGGTCCGGATACCCCGTTGTCTGGGCCGCGTTCGACGGAGCGGGCCACGACCCCGGCCCCATAGACGGTTCCACCGGTGACGGATCGCGCACCTGGACGTCGGCAGCGGTGTGGCAGTTCTTCACCCAGTTCGGCTCGAATCCGCCACCGCCCTCCGGCAACCAGAAGATCGTCGGCCAGCAGTCGGGGCGCTGCCTCGACATCAACAACTCCACCACGGCCAACGGCACGCAGGCACAACTGTGGGACTGCAACGGCGGCTCCAACCAACGGTGGACCTACGGTGCTGGAAAGCAGCTGGTTGTCTACGGCAACAAATGCCTGGGCGTCGGCCAGGCGGCGGGCAACGGCACCCCGGCGGCGATCTGGGACTGCAGCGGACAGGCAGACCAGCAATGGAACATCAATTCCGACGGCACGATCACAGCGGTGCAGTCGGGGCTCTGCCTGGACGCCAACGGTCAGGGGACCGCCAACGGGACGAAAGTCCAGCTGTGGAGTTGCACGGGCGGTGCGAACCAGCACTGGCGCCTGGAGAACTGAAACGCCGGGGCCAGGCACGGCACCGTGCGGGCACGAGCTTGCGAGCGAACCGTCAATGGCACGTGGCGCCACGGCAGCAAGGACTGTGTCGAAGGTCTCGCAGGCCGCCGGGAAGCCACGAGGGGTCAGCCCAGTGCCCACGGACGGCTGCGAACAGCACCACATCGACAGTCCGGACAGCCCCTGAACGGGTAAACCGGAACCGCTTACTCAAGGAATACGAGGTCCCCATGCGCGGACGAAGTTTCAGCCGCAGGCATCTGTCTGTGGTGCTCGCCGCTGCGGTTGCGGCCCTGGTCGCGTTGGCGGCGCTGCTCGTCGCCAACCCGGCTCAGGCGGCCACCAGCGGCGCCTTGCGCGGTGTTGGTTCCGGCCGGTGTCTCGATGTGCCGGGCGCCAGTCAGACCGACGGCACTTACCTGCAGATCTGGGACTGCTCGGGCGGGACCAACCAACAGTGGACGTTGACGGACAGCAACCAGCTGACCGTGTACGGCAACAAGTGCCTGGATGTTCCGGGCCACGCCACCGCGGCCGGTACCCGGGTGCAGATCTGGACCTGTACCGGCGGTGCGAACCAGCAGTGGCGGGTGAACTCCGACGGCACGGTCGTCGGCGTGGAGTCCGGCCTGTGCCTGGACGTCACGGGTGCCGGTACGGCCAACGGCACGGCGGTGGAGATCTGGACGTGCAACGGCGGCAGCAACCAGAAGTGGACCGGCCTGTCCGGGACGTCGACCCCGCCGGGGGGCGGCACGTGTTCTCTTCCGTCGACGTACCGGTGGACGTCGACCGGTCCGTTGGCGCAGCCGGCGAACGGGTGGGTCTCGCTCAAGGACTTCACCAACGTGGTGTACAACGGCAAGCACCTGGTCTACGCGTCGAACGTGTCGGGATCGTCGTACGGCTCGATGATGTTCAGTCCGTTCACGAACTGGTCGGACATGGCGTCGGCCGGCCAGACCGGGATGAGCCAGTCCGCGGTGGCGCCCACGCTGTTCTACTTCGCACCCAAGAACATCTGGGTGCTGGCGTCCCAGTGGGGTGCGTCGCCCTTCGTCTACCGGACGTCGAGCGACCCCACCAACCCCAACGGCTGGTCCGCGCCGCAGCCGCTGTTCACCGGCAGCATCCCCAACTCCGGCCCGATCGACCAGACCCTGATCGGTGACGGCCAGAACATGTACCTGTTCTTCGCCGGTGACAACGGCAAGATCTACCGGGCGAGCATGCCGATCGGGAACTTCCCGGGCAACTTCGGCTCGTCGTACACGACGGTCATGAGCGACACGACGGCCAACCTGTTCGAGGCGGTGCAGGTCTACAAGGTCCAGGGCCAGAACCAGTACCTCATGATCGTCGAGGCTCGGGGTGCGAATGAGCAGCGCTACTTCCGCTCGTTCACCGCCACCAGCCTGAGCGGTTCCTGGACCCCGCAGGCCGCCAGCGAGAGCAACCCCTTCGCGGGCAAGGCCAACAGCGGTGCCACCTGGACCAACGACATCAGCCACGGTGACCTGGTCCGCAACAACCCCGACCAGACCATGACCATCGACCCCTGCAACCTGCAGTTCCTCTACCAGGGCAAGTCCCCCAACGCGGGCGGCCCCTACGACCAACTGCCGTGGCGACCGGGCCTCCTCACCCTGCAGCACTGACCTGCCCGATCCACGGTGATCGCGATGTGGTGCGGTCTGCCGGTGCGTGGACGAGCGGTTCACTGCGTGGGCGACGCCACCTGCTGACCGATATGCACCACCTCGAGGAACCCCGGCCCTGTGCCGGCCGGGGTTCCTCTCGTTTGTGGACTTTCGTCGCAGCGGCAGGCGGTGGTCCGTGTTATCCAGCGGTCGCGTCGGCTGGTTCCGGTTCGTTCGCCGGTGTGCGGATGGGGTGCTGGGGGCCTCGGGCGAGCACGTAGACGATGAGGGCGGCCATGACGGCGACCCCTGCCCACATGGCGTGCTGCCAGCCGTCGACGAACGACTCCTGGGCGGCACGGATCAGAACTCGCGCATGAGGGCCGGCCTGGTCCGCGGCGTCGACGGCGTTGGCGACGCCTTCACGCGCGGCATCGGCCGGGCCCGAGGGAACGCCGGCGAGTCGGGAGTCGATGGCGTTGCGGTAGCCGGCGGACAGGAGTGCTCCGAGCAGGGCGACGCCGAGCGCGGTGCCGAATTCGCGGGTGACGTCGTTGAGTGCGGACGCGACGCCCTGACGCTCGCGGGGGAGGGCACTGGTGATGGCCTCGGTGGAGGGTGTCATCGACAACCCCATGCCGATGCCCATGGCGAGCATGCCGGGCAGGACGGACAGATAGCCGCCGTCGACGGAGACGATGGCGGCCATGAGCGCCAGACCGGCACAGGCCAGGAGGATTCCAGTGGCCGTGGTCGCTCGGGGGCCGATACGCGCGGCCAGCTTGGGTGCGAGGCCGGAGACCGTCATCATCAGCACGGCCATGGGCATCAGCGCCAGGGTGGACAGCAGCCCCGACCAGCCGAGGACGGCCTGGAAGAAGGGGAAGAGGACCACGAAGATGCCCGCTTGGACCCCGAAGACCACCAACAGCGTGATCGAGCCGCCGGCCAGAGAGCGTTCGCCGAACAGGCGCACGTCCAGGAGCGCGGCATCGCGGCGGCGCAGTTCCCAGGCCACGAAGGCACCGGCGGCGGTGATGCCGACGGCGAGGCTGAGCAGAGTCGCGGGCGCGGTCCAGCCGCGCTCAGGGCCTTCCTGAAGGACGAAGATGAGCCCGACCACGGCGACGATGGAGGTGAGCGCGCCGACGGTGTCGAAAGTGCGCCCGGACGTCTCGCGGGAGTCGGGTACGGATCGCAGCGTCATGGTAAGCGCGACGACGACGAGTGCGACGGGGAGGACGAACAGCCACCGCCAGCCGGCCACGTCGACCAGGGCGGCGGAGAGGAACATGCCCAGGATGCCGCCGCCTCCGGCGACGCCGGTCCACACGCCGATCGCCCGCCCCCGTTCGCCTTCGGGAAAGGTGGAGGTGATGACGGCGAGCGTGATGGGCATGATGATCGCCGCGCCGACGCCGCCGAGCAGGCGTGCGGCAAGCATGACCGCTGCTGACGGGGCGAAGCCTGCCGCTGCACTGGCGATACCGAAGACGGTCAGGCCGGACAGCAGCATGGGCTTGCGGCCGACGCGATCGCCGATCGCGCCGAGGGGCAACAGGAGCGCGGCCAGGCTGAGGGTGTAGATGTTGATGATCCACAGAATCGTGCTCTGCGAGGCGCCGAAGGTGACGGCGAGGTCGGGCTGGGCGACGTTGAGCCCGGACACCGAGGCGATGACGGCCATCAGCGCGACACAGACGGCGATCAGGATCGTGCGACGCTGACGCGCGTCGGGCACCCCCTCGCCGGCGACGCCCCTCGGCTCAGCGCTCACCTTGCCAGGCTGGTTCGTACTCATCAATTCCTCTCAACGGACATGCCGATCTCGGCGCTGGAGCAAAGCTGAAGCACCAGGGGGCGTAGGGGTGGGTTCCGCCCGTCTCTTACGCGGTTGGAGCGCAGCGGCTGCGGGGCCGGTGACGGGCGGGCGGTCAGGCGTGAGTGATGTCGCGCTGCGCGGCGGCGAGGGCCGCCTCGGTGTCGGCGGTGGCCAGGTCGGCATTCATGTGGGCCCCGGCCAGGGCGCCTGCTGCTGCCGAGGCGCCGACCTGGGCGGTCGGATCAGTGGCGTTGCCTGCCACCCACACGCCCGGCACCTCGGTGGTGCCGGCCATGCCGGTGGCGAAGTGGCGTCCCATCCCGCCGGGCAGGTCCTGCATCGGCAGCCCCAGATCCTCCAGGCCCGCGGAGCGCGCCCGCATGGTGGTCGCGACGGCGAGGACGCGGCGAGGGATGAACCGACCGTCCGCCAGGCGCACGCCCGCGATACCTCCGCCCTCGGCCGCCACGACCTGGTCGACGGGGGTGTCGACGATACGGATGCTGCGGGCGGCGAAGCGCGCCCGGGTGTCCTCGTCGAGTCGGGTGCCGCCGGTGAAGTAGATGAGGTCGTCGGTCAACTGGCGGAACAGCAGTGTCTGGTGGAGGGAAGCCGGGCCCACCGCCAGGACACCGATGGGCTCGTCGCGTACCTCCCAGCCGTGGCAGTAGGGGCAGTGCACCACGCTGTGTCCCCAGTGTTCGGCCAGCCCGGGAACGTCGGGCAGAACGTCCCGAAGACCGGTGGCGACCAGGAGGCGGCGCGCGTGCAGGGCGGTGCCGTCGGACAGGGTGACAGTGAAGCGTGGATCCCCGTCGGCGGACGGATCAGCCGCAGCGGCCCCGATCACCTCGCCGGTTCTCACCGTGCCGCCGTAGCGGCGGACTTCTTCACGGCCCCGTTCGAGCAGTTCGGCCGGAGGAGTGCCGTCCAGGCCGAGCAGCCCGTGCACGCCCTGGGCGGGCGCGTTGCGCGGAGTGCCGCTGTCGATCACGACGACCGACCGGCGGCAACGGGCCAGCATCAGTGCTCCACTCAGACCGGCGGCGCCACCACCGATCACTACGGCGTCAACGGTCCCGCCCGGCAACTCTTCGGCCGCGCGTGCGGTGGTCGTCGCAGGCATGTCGTCGTCCCCTTTCCGTCGCTGCCCCACCAGTCGTCGGGGGGCCGAGCACGAACGACGCTAACCGTGCTTTGCCGCAATGGCATACAATGTTGCCTATGACGCAAGACAATGGTGAGCTGGACAGCCTGGTGCGCAAACGCATCCGCGCACTGCGTGTGGCCCAGGGCTTGTCCTTGGAGGAGTTGGCCGCCCGCGCCAAGGTCAGCCAGTCCACGCTCAGCCGCATCGAGAACGGCCGACGCCGCCTGGCCCTGGACCAGCTCGTCACCCTCGCCCGCGCCCTGGACACCTCCCTCGATCAACTGGTCGAGACCGCCACCGACGACGTCGTCTCCAACCCGGTGGTCGACGCAGCCCACGGGCTGATGCGCTGGCCGATCAAGGCGGACCCCGGCATGACCGTCGTACGTCAGCGCATCACCAACCCGCCGCCCGACAATCCCTCGCGCATGCGTGCCCATCCGGGCCGCGAATGGCTCGTCGTCCTGTCCGGCACCGCGATCCTGCTGCTGGGCAACCGGCACTTCCGGATCGAGACCAACCAGGCGGCGGAGTTCCCCACGATGCTCCCGCACGCCATCGGCGCCGAGGGCGGACCGTGCGAGACTTTGGGCATCTTCGACCGCGATGCCCGCCGCGGTCACCAGCGAGGCGAGGACGCCGACAAACCGAACCGCCCGTCACCGTGACCGTGCGCGTGTTCCGCAGCCCGACCGGCCACCGCCTCGGGCCGCCGCCCTCCGTCTGCGCAAGATCGGCATGAGGTCGGCCGCCTCAGCCGGCATCGCCGCCACCCTCATGTGCCACCGCAGGCTGGGCGGCCTCTCGCCGCGGTAATTCGATGGCGCATCCGTAGCCGTGTGTCCACCCTGGTCCACGTGGCAGCACCAAAGCACCAGATACGAGCCCTGCACACGGACTCCACGGTCACCGTCTACCAGGCGTACGCACCGGAGATCGGTCTGCCGGCCGCCCGGGAGGGCTGTTTCCCGGCGGTGTGGCAGCGGGACCGGATGACATGGATCAAGCCGTCGTTCCTGTGGATGATGTACCGCTGCGGGTGGGGCACCAAGGAAGGCCAGGAAACCGTCCTCGCCGTCGAGATCGCCCGCGAAGGCTTCGAGTGGGCACTGGAACACGCCTGTCTGTCCCACTTCGAACACGGGCTCCACGCAGACCGCTCCACGTGGAAGCGCCAATTGAAGCGGGCCCCGGCCCGAGTGCAATGGGACCCAGAGCGCGACCTGCGTCTTCAGCCGCTTCCCCACCGGTCGCTGCAGCTCGGCCTCGCCGGCGAAGCCGCTCGTCTCTACGCCGATGAATGGATCGTCTCCATCACCGACATCACACCGCTCGCCCACACGATCCATGCCCATGTACGGGATGGAGACCTGGAAATGGCCCGGCAACTCCTGCCCCGTGAACGCCCATATCCCGTGAACGACGGGACCTTGGCTCATCTGCACCAATGAGCCATGACCCGCCACGCCGCCGACGGGCGGGCAGCGTCGCGCTCACCCGCCCGCCGGCTCCTGTTCAGGAGCGCGGACACTCCTTCCAGGCCATGTGGTACACGGTGCTGATGTCCCCGTCCGTCGAGTCCATGGTCATGAAGCTGACCTTGCCGGGCGCGGACGTGCCCGCGGTGACCCGAAGTTCGGTGTTGATGTTGAAGTTGCGCTGCACTCCGCACGGCGCCCAGACGAGCTGCGCCCAGTCCGTGCTGTCGGTGGCCTGCCAGTTGTCGTTGTAGGGGCCGTTGAACGGGTGGCTGCGGAAGGCCGTGTTCGAGGAGCCCTGGAAGTAGTACGAGGCCCGCTGGGTGCCGCTCGCGCCCTGCTGGAGTGAGGCGAAGCCGCGGTAGTCGGCGCTGGCGATGGCGTAGGTGAAGCCCTGCGGGACGTGCACGACCAGGTTGAGCTGGCAGTTCTTGCGGAAGGCGGTGGGGTCGGAGGTCCCGCCGGCCTGAGCGAGGTAGTCGCTGTAGGTCACCGTGAAGGCGGTGTTGTCCTCCGAGACGGCGACGGCGGTGGTGCCCTGCGGACAGCCGGAGCCGTTGACCGTGGCGACATCGATGACGATCTTGTCCGGGGGCGGGTCGGTGAAGACGGGTGAGCTGTGCTGCGCCGGAATCGTGGTGGTGAGAAGAGCGGCGATCGCGCCGCTCAGAAGAAGTCCGCCGGCCATGGTTCTCCCTCGTTCGGTGGGGGGTGGACACGCGCGAGCTAGTCATGAGCACGTCAAACTTGCCCGCGCAGACTCCCGGCCTGTGGAGAAACCATGAGCGAGTTGTGAAGGCCGGGAGCGCTCGCATCGTACGCAGCCGCCCATCGGGGGGACAGGTCGATCCCCGGCCATTCATCGACGGGCCACGCACGGCGGGTGTCGCAGGCGAACGCCGATCGCGGCCGCGCCTCGCCCGTGCCGCGCCCGTTGTGCGCGCCGGCAGGTTCAGCGAGGGCGCAGTTCTCCCGAGCCGCGGGGGATGAGCCGGGTGGGTGTCTCCGTGGTGCGTGCTCGGGAGCCGTCACCGTCCAGGCGGGTCGGCGATCGTCGCGGCCGCGGCGCCCATGGCCGCCGGGTCCTGGGCGACGACGGTGAGGGCGGGCTCGAGGACCTCGGCGACCGGTATGTCGTCGAAGCCGACCAGCGCGACATCCCTGCGGCCTGCCCGGGCGAGGCCCGGCACGGCTCCCATGGACGCGAAGTTGTTCGCCGCGAACAGCGTCGTCGGCGGGTCCGCAAGGCTCAGCAGACGCTCGGTGTCGGCGGCCGCCGACCGGTCGCCCCGCTCGATCAGCTCCGCCCGGCGGCCGCCGATCGGCAGACGGCCGCCGACACTCCGGGTGACGATCCCGAGGGGCGCCGTCCGGGGTTCCGGGGAGCGGAAGACCCCGGGCCGGCTGACTATTCGATCGGCGTTCGAGCGGGGCGAGGACCGTGGAACGGGAAATTCCTCAGCGACTCACCTTTTGCTTGTGACCACTTCTGACCAGCCCTGATCGCTTCAATAACAAGCGGGAACGCGTGACCGACACGGTTATCGGTCTGTCGTACGACAGGTCATACCAGAGCGGGAAGCTCTCCGGAGGACTTTGTCAACAGCCCACCCCACCTGCCTCCAGGGCGACTACTCTGAGTGTCCGTCGGGCGACGCAGGGCCGGAACGTCGGCTCTCTCGACCGGCGCCGCGATGGCGCGTGCGCGAGTCGCGCAGACCCGCGGGAGCCCCCACGCCCCCGACGCACCCAGGACGAGGACGCCGATGTCTCACCTTCGCGCACCCGCCGCACGCGAAGACCGCCGCCAGGGCGGGCGGCACGGGCGGCCGGCCGCCCACGCGGTCCTCCCGCACCCCGAGATCCGGATACGGCCCCAGCTGTGGCGGCTGGCCGTCCTGCCGCCGCTCGCGGTGGCCCTCGCCGCCTGCGCCGCCGTGCTCTTCGCGGTCCGTACCACCGGCGCACGCCCCACCCTCGCGCTCTGGGCCGTGCTCGCGGGCTCCTCGGAGTCACCGTGGTGGGCATCGTGATCGCCGCCGTGGCCGCCGAGCGCGCCGCCCGGTCCGTGACCGGCCGGCTCGACGCGTTGCGCCGCGAGAGCGCCCGCGACGAGGCCGACCTGCGCGCCCTCGTGGAAGCGCTGCGCCACGGCGAGGCGCCGCCCGTGCGTGCGCCGCGCGGCACACCCGCCGCCGACGCCGACGAGTTCGAACAGCTCGCCGCGGAGCTGGCACGCGCCCACGACGGCGCCGTCGCCGCGGTCGTCCAGGCGGCACAGCTCTCCAGCCGGGCGGACAGCGAACAGAAGCTCGAGGTGTTCCTGAACCTCGCACGGCGGTTGCAGTCGCTCGTCCACCGGGAGATCTCCATCCTGGACGAGCTGGAGAACGACATCGAGGACCCCGATCTGCTCAAGGGCCTCTTCCACATCGACCACCTCGCCACCCGCATCCGGCGCCACGCCGAGAACCTCGCCGTGCTCGGCGGCGCCGTCTCCCGCCGGCAGTGGAGCAACCCGGTCCCCATGACCGAGGTGCTGCGCTCCGCGACCGCCGAGGTCGAGCAGTACACGCGGGTCCGGCTCGTGCCGCCGGTCGACGGCAGCCTGCGCGGACACGCCGTGGCCGACGTGATCCACCTGCTGGCCGAACTCGTCGAGAACGCCACGGTGTTCTCGCCGCCGCACACCCAGGTGGTGCTGCGTGCCAGTCTCGTCACCTCGGGACTCGCCGTGGAGGTCGAGGACCGAGGGCTCGGCATGCCCCAGGCCGAGCAGAACAAGATGAACGCCCTGCTCGCCGACCCGGACCAGTTCAGCGTCGCCGGTCTGCTGACGGACGGCCGCATCGGCCTGTTCGTGGTCTCCCAACTCGCCCGCCGGCACGGCATCCACGTCCGGTTGCAGACCAACATCTACGGCGGTGTGCAGGCCGTGCTCGTCCTGCCGCAAGGGCTGCTCGGCCCGGCACCGGGCGCGGCCGCGACGATGACACCGGTGGCACCGCAGGGCACCGCGGTCGCTACGGGCGCCCGGAGCACCGGAGGCGCATCCGACTCCCGGAGTGCGGCGACCCCGACCAGCCCCCGGGACACGGCCAATGCCGCGAACCCGTGGCCCACGGTCACCGCGGCCTACCCGCACACCACGGCCGTCGCCGCCCCGCCGCACACCCGTCCCATCCGCCATCCCTACGCCCCGGCGTCCGAACACCCCGCACCCCACGAACCGCGCCGCACGGCACCCGCGGGCATCCCGGCCGACCCCGTCAGGACCCCGTTGCCCGTCCGCGACACCGACGCACCACGGTCCACCCCCGCCGAGGCCCGGCCCGGCATCAGCCCCGCCGACCGCGCGACCCTCGCCGAGGAGGCGACCAGACCGACGGTGCCGCGCCCCGACGCGGCGAGCGCGGCCCTGGGCAGACCCTCGCTGCCGCGCCGCCGCGCCCAGGAACACCTCGCGCCTCAGCTCCGCGGCGGCCCCACCCCGCCCGTCCACCAGGACGCCGACCGGTACACCGGCCACGACCCCGGCCTGATGGCCGCGTTCCGACGGGGCATCGGCCTCGCGGAAGCCCTGCGTGAGTCGACCCCGCCCGAACATGACCTGACAGACCGTCACGACGGGAGCGCTCCGGCCGGATGACCGCCCCGACCCCTCCCGCTTCCGCAGACCCACGTACCCCAAGGAGTCGATCCACCATGGCGAGCGAAGCGCCTACCGCCCAGGCTCATGACCTCGACTGGCTGATGAGCGGCCTCGTCCAGCGCGTACCGCACACCACGAGCGCGGTCCTCCTCTCCTGCGACGGGCTGGTGAAGGCCGGACACGGCCTCGACCCGGACGGCGCCGACCACATGGCCGCCCTCGCCTCCGGCCTCTACGCCCTCGGCCGCAGCGCCGGCGTCCGCTTCGGGGACGGCGGTGACGTACGGCAGGTCGTCGTCGAACTCGACGCGACCCTGCTGTTCGTCACCACCGCCGGCTCCGGCACCTGTCTCGCCGTCCTGGCCGACCGCGAGGCCGACGCGGCGGTCCTCGGCTACGAGATGGCGATGCTCGTCAAGAGTGTGCGACCGTACCTGACGACCGCGCCCCGCCGAAGCGTCGAACAGTCCACGGCGACGCGGCCTTGAGCATCACCACGGCCGGTGACGGCCCCTGGCTCGACGACGCGGCCGGGCGGCTGGTGCGTCCTTACACGATCAGCAACGGCCGCACCCGCCCGACCGCCGCGCTCGACCTCCTGTCACAGGTGAGGGCCACCGGATCAACCCCCCTCGGCCCACTCGGCCCGGAGCACGCCCAAGCGCTCGGACTGTGCCGTTCGGCCGTCCCGGTCGCCGAGGTCGCCGCCCACCTGAGGCTGCCGGCGGCGGTCACGAAGGTGCTGCTGTCCGACCTCGTCGACTGCGGGGCGCTCACCACCAAGCCCCCCGCACACCACCACAACCCCACCGACCGGTCCCTTCTGGAGGCAGTGCTCGATGGACTACGACGACAGCTCTGATCCCTTCCCCACCGCGCTGAAGATCCTGGTGGCGGGAGGGTTCGGCGTCGGCAAGACGACCTTCGTGGGAGCGGTGAGCGAGATCGCGCCGCTGAGCACGGAGGAACTGCTCACCACGGCCGGCGCCGCCACCGACCGCCTCGACGGCATCGAGGGCAAGGTCGAGACGACGGTGGCGATGGACTTCGGCAGGATCACCCTGGACCCGAAGCATGTGCTGTACCTGTTCGGGACGCCCGGGCAGGAACGCTTCTGGTTCATGTGGGACGAGCTGTCGGAGGGCGCGCTCGGCGCGGTGATCATCGCCGACACCCGGCGCCTGGAGGACTGTTTCGCCGCCGTCGACTTCTTCGAGCGCCGCGGCCTCGGATTCATCGTCGCCGTCAACGAGTTCGACGGCGCCCACCGCTACGACCCGCAGGAGGTGCGCGCCGCCCTCGACCTGGATCCCGGGGTCCCCGTGGCGCGCTGCGACGCCCGGATCTCCAGCTCCGGGATTCAGACCCTGCTCACGCTCGTCCGCCACCTGCTCGCCCAGACGCCGGCACCCGCCACGAGCCGCGGAGCCCGCGCATGAGACTGAGCCGACTGCTCCTGACCCCTCAGGACGTGGACGCCCCCGAGCGCGTTCGCAGGCTGCGCCGACTCGGCCTCGGGGAGCGCGCGGAACCGGAGTTCGACGCCTTCGCGGACCGGCTCGCGGGGCTCGCCGAGGTGCCGTACGCCATGGTCACCTTCGTGCAGGAACACCGTCAGTACTTCGCGGGACTCCACCAGCCCGACGACCGCCCCCTCACCGCGCCCGCGGACCCGGACGGCGAGTCCGGCGAACCGGCCCGCCACCTGGGCCGCGAGTACGGCTTCTGCCCGCATGTGGTCGTCCGGCGCAAGGCCCTGGTGCTGGAGGACGTCCGTGACTACTCCCGCTTCGCCGGCAATCCGCTCGTCGACGAAGCCGGCGTCCGCTCCTACCTGGGCGCCCCGCTCATGGACGGCACGGGCATCGCTCTCGGCACGGTCTGCGCCCTCGATGTGCGACCGCGCCCCTGGGGTCGCGCGGGCCTGGACACCATCAAGTCGCTGGCGGCGGAGCTCGCCGAGCGGATCACCGTCAGGGAGAGGGGTGATGCCGAGCGCGCCTGAGGGCAGGACCCCGGCGGTGCGGAAGCGCGGGGCGTGAAGGAAAGCTGCGGTCGCGCTTAAGAAATCCTCGATGGACCGCCGATCCCCGATGCGGCAGATTTCTGAGCGACTTCACATCCTTCCCCCGGCGCGGGCGCCTTCGGCATGCCCGGCGCCGGGCCCCACTCCCAGGAGCCGTAGCGTTGAAGGCGCTGGTCAAGGACAAGGCGGAACCAGGGCTCCGGCTCATGGACGTTCCGGAGCCCGCCGTCGGCCCGGGCGAGGTACTGATCAAGGTGCTGCGGACCGGGATCTGCGGAACCGACCTGCACATCCGCGCGTGGGACGGCTGGGCCCGGCAGGCGATCCGCACGCCCCTGGTCGTCGGGCACGAGTTCGTGGGCGAGGTCGTCGCCACCGGACGGGACGTCACCGATGTGGGCGTCGGTGACCGGGTCAGCGGCGAGGGCCACCTGGTGTGCGGTAAGTGCCGCAACTGCCTCGCCGGGCGCCGCCATCTGTGCCGGGCGACCGTCGGGCTCGGTGTCGGGCGGGACGGCGCGTTCGCCGAGTTCGTGGTGCTGCCCGCCACGAACGTGTGGGTGCACCGCGTCCCCGTCGACCTCGATGTCGCCGCGATCTTCGACCCGTTCGGCAACGCCGTGCACACGGCCCTGTCCTTCCCACTGGTCGGCGAGGACGTCCTGATCACCGGTGCCGGTCCGATCGGCCTGATGGCCGCCGCCGTGGCCCGGCATGCGGGCGCCCGCAACGTCGTCATCACCGACGTCAGCGAGGAGCGCCTGGACCTCGCCCGCAAGATCGGCGTCAGCCTCGCCCTGAACGTCTCCGAGGTGACCATCGCCGACGGCCAGCGCGAACTCGGCCTGCGCGAGGGCTTCGACATCGGCCTGGAGATGTCCGGTCGCCCCGAGGCGATGCGCGACATGATCGCCAACATGACGCACGGCGGCCGCATCGCGATGCTCGGCCTGCCGTCCCAGGAGTTCCCCGTCGACTGGGCGCGCATCGTCACCTCGATGATCACCATCAAGGGCATCTACGGCCGCGAGATGTTCGAGACGTGGTACGCGATGTCCGTCCTGCTGGAGGGCGGCCTCGACCTGTCACCCGTGATCACCGGCCGGTACGACTACCGCGACCACGAGGCCGCGTTCGCCGACGCGGCGAGCGGCCGCGGCGGCAAGATCATCCTCGACTGGACCGCGTAACTCCCTCCCGGCGTAAGCACTTTTAGGAGCCTCTCCATGTTCGACTCCGTGCGCGACGACCTGCGCGCCACCCTCGACGAGATCCGCGCCGCCGGGCTGCACAAGCCCGAGCGCGTGATCGGCACCCCGCAGTCCGCGACCGTCGGCGTCACCGCGGGCGGCCGCCCCGGCGAGGTGCTCAACTTCTGCGCCAACAACTACCTCGGGCTCGCCGACCACCCCGAGGTGATCACCGCCGCCCACGCGGCGCTGGACCGCTGGGGCTACGGGATGGCGTCGGTGCGCTTCATCTGCGGTACCCAGGAGGTCCACAAGGAGCTGGAGGCGCGCCTTTCGGCCTTCCTCGGCCAGGAGGACACCATCCTGTACTCCTCCTGCTTCGACGCCAACGGCGGTGTGTTCGAGACCCTTCTCGGCGAGCAGGACGCGGTCATCTCCGACGCCCTCAACCACGCCTCGATCATCGACGGCATCCGCCTGTCCAAGGCCCGCCGCTTCCGCTACGCCAACCGCGATCTCGCCGATCTGGAAAGGCAGTTGAAGGAGGCCACCGAGGGTGGTGCCCGCCGCAAGCTGATCGTTACCGACGGCGTGTTCTCCATGGACGGCTACGTGGCCCCGCTGCGCGAGATCTGCGACCTCGCGGACCGCTACGACGCCATGGTGATGGTGGACGACTCGCACGCCGTCGGCTTCGTCGGCCCCGGCGGCCGGGGCACCCCCGAGCTTCACGGCGTCATGGACCGCGTCGACATCGTCACGGGCACCCTCGGCAAGGCGCTGGGCGGCGCCTCCGGTGGTTACGTCGCCGCCCGTGCCGAGATCGTCGCCCTGCTGCGCCAGCGCTCCAGGCCGTACCTCTTCTCCAACACCCTCGCCCCGGTGATCGCCGCGGCCTCCCTCAAGGTGCTCGACCTGCTGGAGTCCGCGGGCGACCTGCGCGAGAAGCTGAACGAGAACACCGCTCTCTTCCGCCGCCGGATGACCGAGGAGGGCTTCGACATCCTGCCGGGCGACCACCCGATCGCCCCGGTCATGATCGGCGACGCCGCGAAGGCCGGACGCTTGGCCGAGCTGCTCCTGGAGCGGGGCGTGTACGTCATCGGCTTCTCCTACCCGGTGGTCCCGCAGGGCCAGGCCCGGATCCGGGTGCAGCTGTCCGCGGCGCACTCCACGGACGACGTCCACCGCGCCGTCGACGCCTTCGTGGCGGCCCGGGCGGAACTCGACGTCTGAGGCGACCCGGACCTCTTGCGATAATCGTTCGCATGATCGAAGCGCGGCGGCTGCACATCCTCCGTGCGGTGGCCGACCACCGCACGGTGACGGCCGCTGCCGCCGCGCTCTACCTCACCCCCTCCGCGGTGTCCCAGCAGCTCACCGCGCTGGAACAGGAGACCGGCCACCGGCTCGTCGAGCGTGGCGCCAAGGGCGTACGGCTCACTCCCGCCGGCGAGATCCTGCTCAGCCACACCCATGCCGTCCTGGCGCAGCTGGAGCGCGCCGAGGCCGAGCTGGCGGCCTACGGCGCGGGCTCGGCGGGCACGGTGACGCTGGCTTCCTTCGCCACCGGCATCGGTCTGGTCGTCGCCCCCGCGCTGGCCAGGCTCGCCCGCAGCGCGCCCGGCATCCGCATCCGCGTGCAGGACGCGGAGGGCGACGAGAGTCTGCCGATGGTCCTCGACCGGCAGGTCGACGTGGCGGTCGCCGTGGAGTACCGGGGCGCGCCGGACGCCGACGATCCCCGGCTGACGCACATCCCGCTCTACGCCGAGCCCTTCGACGCCGTCGTACCGGTCACCCACCGCCTGGCCGACACCCCGGAAGTCCCGCTCGCCGAACTGGCCAAGGACCCGTGGATCGGCCCCTATCCCGGCAACCCCTGCCATGACGTGGTGGTCCTTGCCTGCGAGCACGCCGGGTTCCAGCCCCGCCTCGAGCACTCCTCGGACGACTTCCGGGCGGTCGTCGCCCTCGCCTCGGCGGACGCGGGGGTGGCGCTGGTGCCCCGCTCGGCCCTGCGCGGCATGGATCTCACCGGCGTGGTGGTCCGTCCGGTCGACGGTGTCGCGCCCACACGCCGGGTCTTCGCGGCCGTGCGCCGGGGCGCGGAGGAGCACCCCCTGATCCGACCGGTGCTGGACGCGCTGACGGAGGCGGCGACGGCGGACTGACGGGCGCCCCCCGTCTCCGGGGAATCCGGAAAAACCCAGGCGCTCACAGCACTCTCCTGTCTCTCAAATTTGGGATAACATCCCGTTTATGGGAATGGGAAACGATCTCATCGACTCCGTCGACGCGAGGCTGGCGGCCCGTCTCGCCGCGCTACGGGCCGAACGCGGCTGGTCGCTGGACGAGCTGTCCGAGCGCAGCGGCATCAGCCGCTCGACCCTGTCCCGTGCCGAACGCGCCGAGACCAGCCCCACCGCCGCGCTGCTGAACCGGCTGTGCGCCGTCTACGGCCACACGATGTCCCGGCTGCTCAGTGAGGTGGAGGCGGAGCCCGCGCAGGTCGTCCGCGCCGCCGACCAGTTGGTGTGGCAGGACGCGGCGTCCGGCTTCGTGCGACGGTCCGTCTCCCCTCCGCACCCCGGACTGCGCGGCGAACTCGTCGAGGGACGGCTCACGGCGGGAGCCGACATCGCCTACGACCGGCCGCCCGTGCCAGGGCTCGAGCAGCACATCTGGGTCCTTGACGGAACGCTGCAGGTGACCGCACAGGACGTCGAACACCGCCTCGGCGCCGGCGACTGCCTGCGGATGCGGGTCTGGGGGCCGACGCGGTTCCGCTGTCCGGGACCGGACGATGTGCGATACACGCTGGTGGTGGTGCTCCCGTGACCGTGATCGACAGACTCGGCGGGGACGAGGTGCTGGCACGCTGCGAGGAACTGGCCGATCTGCTGACCGACACCGTGCACAACGGGGCGTCCATCGGCTTCCTCGCGCCGCTGGACCGGGCAGCGGCTGTTGCCTGGTGGAAGGCGCGGGCCGACGCCGTCCACGCGGGCGGCCTCGCGGTGTGGGCGGCGTGGGCGGGGGACCGGGTGACGGGCACGGTGAGCCTCGCCTTCGCGGACAAGGCGAACGGCCGCCACCGGGCCGAGCTGGTCAAACTCATGGTGCACCCCGAGGCCCGCGGCAAGGGCCTCGCGCGCAGGCTCCTGGCCACCGCGGAGCGGGCCGCCGCGGAGGCCGGGATCACCCTGCTCCACCTGGACACGGAGACCGGCAGCCCCGCCGAGTCGCTGTACCGCTCCGCGGGCTGGACCAGGGTCGGCTCGATACCGGACTTCGCGGCGACCCCGGCGGGCGTCCTGCACCCCACGACGATCTTCTACAAGCGGGTGGCGCCGCTCTCTCGTTGACCGGCCGCCCCATTGTCAGTGGAGTTGGCTACGGTGCGAGACATGCCGGACGCCGAAGACGTACGCCGTATCGCCCTCTCCCTGCCGGACAGCACGGAGAAGATCGCCTGGAGCATGCCCACGTTCCGGGTCGCGGGGAAGATGTTCGCCACCCTGCCCGAGGACGAGTCGTCCATGGCGGTGCGGTGCCCGAAGGAGGAGCGGGACGAACTGGTCCTGGCGGAGCCCGGGAAGTTCTGGGTCGCCGACCACGAGGCACAGTTCGCCTGGATCCGGGTGCGCCTCGCCGTCCTGGAGGACGAGAGCGAGCTGCATGACATCCTCGCCGACTCCTGGCGCCAGGCGGCACCGCCCCGCCTCCTCGACCTCCATCCTGACCTGGGTCTCCCGGCAGGGGAGAGGCGCCGCGAGTGAACGCCGGATAAAGGGATGCGCGACCACGGCCCCGAGTGCGGTATTGTTTCTGTGCACGTTGGGCCAGGGGAAACCCCAGGTCAGACGGGCAACGGGACGTGGCGCAGCTTGGTAGCGCACTTGACTGGGGGTCAAGGGGTCGCAGGTTCAAATCCTGTCGTCCCGACTTGCGAAACAGCGGGTCGGAGGCCGTATCGGAGGATACCGATACGGCCTCCGGCTCATTTCCGGGGAAGGCGGCGGTCGGCTGCTTCGCCGTCCCCTCAGTCGAGCTTGGTCACCTGATAGTGGCTGATGGACCAGCCGTCGGCGGTTCGCCTGATCAGCACGCTGAGAGTGACCTTGATCGTCGGGCGGTCGGTGAAGGAGAAGTCGACGCCCAGGTATCCGAGCACGACATCCTCGGCGACCTGCCTTGTTTCCAGAACGCTGTACTCCGCCGTCAGTCCGATCGGCTGGGAGTCGTAGTACTCGGCCACCGCTCGACGGCCGACACCGTAAGGGTGAAGTCCCTGGAAGATGGCGTCTTCGGTGAAGTACGAGGCGATCCGCTGCGGTTCGTGAGCATCGACGCCCGACTTCCATCGGTCCATGACGCCACGCAGGATCTCTTCATGCTCTGCCGTGCTGCTCATCAGGATTGTCCTCTCGCGCTCTTTCGTGGGTGGGGGGCAGAGCTGGTTCAGGCGGCGCCCGGCCTGCCGGGGTCGTTGGGGTGTGGCTGTACGGCGGTGACCTGCGCGGTCATCCAGGGCCACAGGGGCAGTGTGCCGATGACCTTCTCACGGAGCTCGTCCTCGTCGGCGGCGCGCCACAGTCCGATGCTGCGCAGTTCGCCCACCGGGCGCCACAGCCGGACCAGGTGGCCGGCGGTGGCGAGCTCCTTGGCCCGGACGGCTTCGGCGGCGCGACGCCGGTCGACCTCGGCGGGTTCGGTGCCCTCGGGGACAGTGGTGGTGAGCTCCACAAGGAACTCCTTCATGGCGTTTCCCTTCTGTACGGTTTCGTCTCGCGCCGTTGGCTCGTCAGGCGGCCTTGACCTGTGCGGCGATCTGTACGACGCGTTCGGCCTGTATGCGGGCGGCGGTGCGGGTGGTGTCGTCGACGGGGTTGCTGCCCTGGCCGTCCGCGTGGGAGGTGCCGTAGGGGTTGCCGTCGATGAACTTGGCCGGATCGGTGAAGCCGGGGGTGACGATGATGCCGCCGAAGTGGTGGACGGAGTTGTACAGGGCGAGGAGCGTCGACTCGTGGCCGGCGTGGGCGGTCGCGGTGGAGACGAAGCCGCTGTAGACCTTGTCGGCGAGCCTGCCCTGCGCCCAGAGGCCCCCGAGGGTGTCGATGAACTGCTTGAGCTGTGAGGAGACGTTGCCGAAGCGGGTGGGGGTGCCGAAGACGACGGCGTCGGCCCAATCGATGTCGTCGGGGGTGGCCTCGGGGATGTCCGCGGTGGCGGTGTGGTTGGCGGCCCAGGCGGGGTTGGAGTCGATGGCGCTTCGGGGAGCCAGTTCCGCGGCCTTCAGCAGGCGGACTTCGGCGCCGGCCTTGATGGCGGCGTCGTGGAGTTCCTTCGCGATCTCGGCGATCGTGCCGGTGCACGAGTAGTAGACGATCGCGAGCTTGACGGGGGTGGCCATAACAGCGGATTCCGTTCGTAAGGGGAGCGTGCGGCAAGAAAATAGCCGACCGGTCGTCTAAACTAGGCGACCGGTCGGCTATAAGTCAAAGTCGGAGCCGTGTTCCGCCTCACCAGGCGCCCGGGCTCGCTCCCCCGGTTGGGCCAGGCTCGGTCCCCGGCCCGGGACGCGCGTCACACAGCGACCCGCGGCTCCTCGGATGCCCGAGCACCCAGCAGGGCCAGGCAGTTCAGCCACAGGGCGCTGAGCTGGGACGTGTTGTTGTAGAGCTTGGCGAACAGCACCTGGCCCTCGAGTTGCGCGACAACCGAGCGGGCGGCTTCGTGGGTGTCGGCGACGGTGACCTCTCCGCGGGCGAGAGCCTCGGAGATGACGTCCTCCACCAGGGCGACCTGTGCCTCGAAGATCTGCTGCAGACGCTCCCGTATCGCCTCGGTCTGGTTGCTCAGCTCCAGGGTGAGGTTGCCGAACATGCACCCCGAGACGGAACCGCAACTGGCCTGACCGGCACGCTGAGCGGCTTCGGTCTCCTCGAACAGCTGCCGGAGCCGCTCCAGGGGCTCCGCCTCACTGCGCAGGACGCGGACCCAGTCACGCTGCTGGACGGCCCAATGTTCATCGAGGACGGCCAGTGCCAGAGCCTCTTTGGACTCGAAGAAGTAGTAGAAGCTGCCCTTGGGCACCCCGGCCGTCTTGCAGATCTCGGCCACGCCCAATGCCGAATACCCCCGCAGTTCGAGGAGCGACTGCGCAGCTGTGAGGATCTTCTCCTTGGCGTCACTGGTGCGTCCCATACCACGAAGTATACGACCACCCGCCTACTAGCCGGCCTGGACGAGAAAGACCATGCCAGACGCCTGGAGTCGGTCGCGGGCTGCGCCCTCACAGGTTGATCATGTGCCCGGCCAGACCGTGCAACGCGTCCTGGACGGCCTCGCTCAGCGTGGGATGCGCATGCACGTTCCGCACGAGCTCGGTCACAGTCAGGTCCCACTTCTGCGCGAGCGTCAGTTCCGGGAGCAGTTCCGTGACGTCCGGCCCGATCAGGTGGCCCCCGAGGAGTTCGCCGTGGCGGGCATCGCTGATGAGTTTCACGAAGCCGGCCGTTTCGCCGAATCCGTGCGCCTTGGCGTTCGCGGTGAAGGGGAACTTCGCGACGCGGACGTCGAACCCCTCCTTCCTGGCCTCCGCCTCGGTCCAGCCGAAGCTCGCGATCTGGGGCCGGCAGAAGGTGGCGCGGGGAATCATGCGGTAGTCGAGTTCCATCGTCTCGGCGCCCGCGATGGTCTCCGCGGCGATGACGCCCATGGCCTCCGCCGTGTGCGCGAGCATCAGTTTCGCCGTCACGTCCCCGATGGCGAAGATGTGCGACTGGCTGGTGCGGCACCGGCCGTCGACGTCGATCGCGCCGCGATCCGTGAGCCGGACGCCCGCGTTCGCCAGCCCGTATCCGGCCGTACGGGGCTGAAAGCCCGTGGCCTGGAGCACCTTCTCCGCTTCCAGTGTCTTTTCCTGCCCGGCCTGCGAGACGACGACGCGGACGCCGTCCGCGGTCTCCTCCATGGACTCCACGCGGGTGGAGGTCATGACCGTGATTCCCTGCCGGCGGAACTGCCGGGCGAGCTCCGCCGAGACCTCCTCGTCCTCCAGGGGAGCGACCCGGTCGAGGAACTCGACCAGCGTGACCTGGACGCCGTAGGCCCGCAGCAGGTAGGCGAACTCCACCCCGATGGCACCGGCGCCCGCGATGACGATGCTGGCCGGGAGGCTGTCGGAGAGGATCTGCTCCTCGTAGGTCACGATGCGTTTGCCGAGACGGGTGCCCGGCAGCAGCTTCACGGTCGAGCCGGTGGCGATGATGCAGTGGGCGAAGGTGAGGGTGGCCTCTTCACCGGACATCCGGACGTTCATCGTGTGCGGGTCGATGAACGACCCCTGGCCCTCGAACTGCGCGATGCCGTTCTTGCGCATGAGGTAGCCGACGCCTTTGGCCCGCCCGTCGGCCACCTTGCGGCTCCTGAGGTACGCCGCCCGGTAGTCGAGGCCGACCTGCCCGTCGAACTTCAGGCCGTAGGTGTCCGCTTCGTGGACGACGAGGTGCGCCAGTTCCGCGTTCCTCAACAGCGCCTTCGCAGGGATGCACCCGATGTTCAGGCAGATGCCGCCCCAGAACCGGCCTTCGACGACGGCGGTCCTCAGACCGAGTTGGGCGGCGCGAACGGCTGCCACATAACCGCCGGGACCCGCCCCCAGGACCACGACATCGAACTCTGCGTTCATGAATCGACCTTACCGTCGACATGTTTTCGCCCGCTTGATCGCAACAGCCTCGCCCGGCCCGGGCCGGGCCCGCCGGTTCGGCATGTCGGTGTCCGGGGCGGGCTCCCGCTGGGGGAGCCCGGTGGTGCGCCGGTCTCAGATGACCTCCGTCTCCGTGCGGCCCGGCGTGCCCCAGAGGGTGTGGTAACTGCCCTCGCGGTCGACGCGACGGTAGGTGTGGGCGCCGAAGTAGTCGCGCTGCCCCTGGGTGAGCGCGGCCGGCAGACGGTCGGCGCGCAGGGAGTCGTAGTACGACAGCGCGGCGGAGAACGCGGGCACCGGCACCCCCCGACGGGCCGCGGTGGCGATCACCTCGCGCCACGGCACCTGCGCCTCGGCGATCTCCGAGGCGAAACCCGCGTCCGACAGCAGGCTGACCAGGCGCGGATCGGCCGCGTAGGCGGCACGTATGCGGTCCAGGAAGGCGGCGCGGACGATGCAGCCGCCGCGCCAGATCTTGGCGACGGCTCCCAGGTCGATCTTCCAGCCGAACTCCTTGGCCGCGTCCAGGATCATCTTCCAGCCCTGGTCGTAGGCGATCAGCTTGGAGGCGTACAGGGCCTGCTCCACCTGCGCGGTGAACCGCTCGGCCTCGTACGGGGTCAGGTCCCAGTTCGTGCCGCCGGGCAGTCCCCGGTACGCCGCGCGCAGCGCGGACTGGCCGGAGGCGGCGCGGGCGAAGGTGGCCTGGGCGATCGCGGTCACCGGGGAGCCCAGCTCCAGCGCGGTCTGCACGGTCCAGCGCCCGGTGCCCTTCTGCCCGGCCGCATCGGCGACGACGTCCACGAACGGTCTGCCGGTCGCCGCGTCCACATGGGACAGCACCTCCGCCGTGATCTCGATCAGATACGAGTCCAGGCGCCCCTTGTTCCACTGACGGAAGATCTCCGCGATCGTGGCGGGAGAGAAGCCGGCCACCTGGCGCAGCAGGTCGTAAGCCTCGCCGATCAGCTGCATGTCGGCGTACTCGATGCCGTTGTGGACCATCTTCACGAAGTGCCCGGCGCCGTCGGTGCCGACATGGGTCGCGCACGGTTCGCCGTCCACCTTGGCGCTGATCTTCTCGAGCATCGGGCCGAGCGCGGCGTACGACTCCGGTGAGCCGCCGGGCATGATGCTCGGCCCGTTGAGCGCACCCTCCTCGCCGCCGGAGACACCCACGCCGACGAAGTGGATGCCGCGCTCGCGCAGCGCCCGCTCACGCCGCCGGGTGTCGGCGAAGTGCGCGTTGCCACCGTCGATGATCATGTCGCCGGGCTCCAGGAGCGGGGCGAACTCCTCGATCACGGCATCGGTCGCCGCCCCCGCCTGCACCATGATCATCAGAAGGCGGGGGCGCTCCAGCGCCGCCACGAACTCCTCGGCCGTCTCGGCGGCCACGAACGTGCCCTCGTGCCCGAAGTCCTCGATCAGGGCCTTCGTTCTGGCCGGGGTGCGGTTGTGCACGGCGACGGTGTACCCGTTGCGCGCGAAGTTCCGGGCCAGGTTGCGGCCCATCACCGCGAGCCCGGTGACGCCGATCTGCGCGGTCGCCTGCATGCTGTGCTCCTTGGGTCCGGATCCGTCGCGCACGCCTGTCGGGCGGGCGCGACGGATGTCGCTCGGTGCGGCTCGTACCGCTGTACCGATCAGTTACGGACGGCGGGGCGGGAGTTGCTCACCGCCGGGGAGGCGAAGCGTGCGGGACCCGGTGCGGGGTCAGGTCCCGACGACGTGGAGGGACGCCCACAGCGCCACCACCGCGCCCGCCAGCGCGGTCGGCACGGCGATCGCGCCGAGGCGCGTGAACTCCTTGAGGTCGACGCCGTGGTCGTGCTGGTGGACGATCCGGCGCCACAGCAGCGTGGCCAGCGAACCGGCGTAGGTGAGGTTGGGGCCGATGTTCACGCCGAGCAGGACGGCCAGCACCGCTCCGGGACCGGACGGGGCGGCCAGCGGCAGCAGCACCAGCACCGCAGGCAGATTGTTGATCAGGTTGGCCAGCACGGCCGCCAGGGCCGCGACCCCGAGCAGCGCGGGCAGGCCGGTGCCACCGGGGATCACCTGGCCGAGAGCGCTCGCGAGGCCGTTGTCGACGACCGCGCGCACCACGACGCCCAGCGCCAGGACGAACGCCAGGAAGGACGGCGCCGCCGCGCGCACCACGGTCAGCGGGGTGGCCCGGCGCCGGAGGAGTCCGCGCACGGCCAGCACCAGCGCCCCGGCCGCCGCCGACCACGCCGGGTCGATGCCGAACGCGGAGGCCACCACGAACCCCGCCAGCGTGCACGCGACCGTCACCAGAGCGAACAGCGGCAGCCTCGGCGGCTCGCCGTGGTCCTCGTCGGTGGCTCCCGCCCCCAGGTCGTGGCGGAAGAAACGCCGGAAGACCGCGTACTCGGCGGCCACCGCCACCAGCCACGGCAGAACCATCAGCGCGGCGAAACGGGTGAAGCTCAGCCCGGCCGCACCGAACGCGAGCAGGTTGGTGAGATTGGAGACCGGAAGCAGCAGCGAGGCCGTGTTCGACAGATGGGTGCAGGCGTACAGATGCGGCTTCGGGCGGGCGCCCATGCGGGCCGCGGTGGCGAACGCGACGGGCGTGAGCAGCACGACGGTGGCGTCCAGGCTGAGCACCGCGGTGATCAGCGAGGCGAGGGCGAACACGGCGGTCAGCAGCCGTCCGGGACGGCCCGCCGCCCAGCTGGCCATCCACGCGCCGCAGGCCTGGAACAGCCCCTCGACGTCACAGAAGTGGGCCAGCACCAGCACGGCCGCCAGGAAGCCGACCACCGGGCCCAGGCGCTCGGCCTCGGCCCGTGCGTGGTCCAGGGAGATGGCGCCGGTCAGGAGGGCGATCCCGGCGGCCGGAACCGCCCAGACCGCCTCGGGCAGTCTGAAGGGACGCACCACCGCGCCGGCCAGGACGGCGACGAGGAGGACGACGGAGAGAGCCTCGGCGAGCGGGGTGTTCAGGGTTCGGTCCTTCCGCGCAAGGATCGGCGGTGCCCGTCCATCACATCAGATCCGCCTGTGACGCCGTGACCCGAGGCACCCCCACGAAGGCGGGCTCCTCCCCGGCCACCGTCACGTGCGCGCACGCAGCCTCCAGCCGTGGTCCACCGGTCCGATGCCGGCGCCGAGCGCGAAGCCCGCCGCGATCGCCTCCGTGACGTACTCCTTGGCCTGCCGCACCGCATCCGGCACCGTGAGGCCCTGTGCGAGACCGACCGCGACGGCCGAGGCGAGGGTGCAGCCCGTGCCGTGGGTGTGGCGGTTGTCGTGGCGCGGAGCGCGCAGCCAGTGCTCCTGCCGGCCGTCGGTGAGCAGGTCGGTGGCCTCCCCGGGAAGATGCCCGCCCTTCACGAGCACCCACCGGGGCCCGTACGACAGCAGGCGGTCGGCCGCGCGGCGCATGCCCGTCTCGTCGGTCACCGTGATGCCGGTCAGCTCCGCGACCTCGTCCAGGTTCGGCGTGGTCACCGTGGCGAGCGGCAGCAGCCTGGTCCGTACGGCGTCCAGGGCGTCGTCGGCGAGCAGCCGGTCGCCGTGCTTGGAGACGCTCACCGGGTCCACGACGACCGGTGCCGGCACGTCCGTGAGCAGGTCGGCCACCGCTTGGACCAGCGCCGGGGAGGCGAGCATGCCCGTCTTGACCGCCTGTACGCCGATGTCGTCGACGACGCTGCGGTACTGGGCGCGCACCGCCTCGACGGGCAGCTCCCACGCCCCCTGCACTCCCACGGAGTTCTGCGCCGTGACCGCGGTGATCACGCTCATCCCGTGGGCGCCGAGCGCCAGCATGGTCTTCAGGTCGGCCTGGATCCCGGCGCCGCCGCCGGAGTCGGAGCCGGCGATGGTCAGGACACGGGGCGGCGCGGTCATGCGCGGCCCTCCTCTCGGACGCGCACGCGACTCTCCTCGCGGACGCGCAGCGGGGCGTAGAGCGCGAGAGCGACCAGGAACGCCACGTAGTACGAGACGTCAGCGCCGTGCAGCGCGTGGGCGGCCGGGCCCACGTACAGGCCGGTGTCCATGAACGGCACCGCCGCGGCGAAGGCGCCGACGAACGCCAGCAGCGGCGGCCGGACGGAGCGCGGCAGGGCGGTCCCGGCGGCGAGGTCGACAGCGGTGCCGCGCCGTGCGAGCCAGTCGACGACCACGATCGCCACGAACCCGGGGATCCAGTAGCTCACGAACAGCAGCACGTTCTGGAAGCGGGCCGTGGTGTTCGCCGCGTGCATCCACAGCACCAGCGGGAAGCCCAGCACCACCGCGAGGGCGGCGGCCAGCGGACGCGGCAGGCGCACCCCGACGGTCTGCAACGCCAAGGAGCCGCTGTAGTCGTTCATCGCGTTGCTGGCGAGCGCCGCCAGCGCCACGGCCAGCAGCCCGAAGGCACCGGCCGCACCCCCGCCCAGCACATGGTCCACGCCCGCGGCCGTCTGGTCGGTCAGCACCGAGGCGCCCCACAGCCCGAGGACCTGCACGGCCACGAAGGACACCACGAGCCCGAGCAGCGTGCACCAGAACATCCGGGACCGTGCGGTGCCGCGCGGCAGATAGCGGCTGAAGTCGCTGGCGTACGGCGCCCAGGACAGCGACAGGCTGAGCGCGATGGTGCTGGTCAGCACGAAGGCGCCCACGCGGTCGGCGCCGTGCGCGGTGCCCGTCCAGGCGGGGTGCACGCTGCCCGCCATGCGCAGGGCGATCAGTGCGAAGGCGGCCGCCAGCACGAACGTCATGACGAGCTGCAACCGGTGGATCGCCTCGTAGCCGAGGACCCCGAGGGCTCCTTGGGCGAGCATCACCACCAGGACGCCCAGCCAGAACGGCCAGCCGGCGAGCCGGGCCAGCGCATCGCCGCCGAACAGCCCGATCAGCGCGTCCCAGGCGATCGAGGACAGCCACTGCAGCACCCCGGGCAGCACCACCGCGCGCCCGAACGCCAGCCGGGCCAGCGGCAGCTGGCCGGCTCCGGTGCGGCTGCCCCAGGTGCTCATATAGGCGGTGGGCACCGCGCCCAGCACCGTGCCGAGGACGACGGCGGCGAGCGCGGTGGTGAAGTCCAGGCCGAGCGCGATGCCGATGGTCCCGGTGAACACGCCGGTCATGGTCAGATTGGGGGCGAACCACACGGTGAACAGCCGGCCCGCCCCGCCGTAACGATTCGTCTCGGGGACCGGCTCGATGCCGTGGCCCTCGACCCTGAGGTCGCCGGGAGCGGCGGGCATCCGCCCGTCGAAGACGGTTCTCCGGCCGCCCGTGGGCAGCCCGCCCGAGACATGCGCCGATGGCATGAAAGACATCCCTCCGCCAGTACGAACTGGTTCAGGTTCGACGGGTGTGATCTCAGCCCGCAGTTGGGGCACCCCGTGTCCGGTACGGCGGCAAGACTAACCCGAGGACGGGTGTCAGCCATACGTGAGGGCCGCTGCCGGGTCGGTCAGCGGCCCTCGATGTCTCGTCGTGGCGCTCAGCGCCGGGTGTAGATGAAGCCGAGCTTGTCGACCTCGTCACCGGAGCGCCCGTGGAACCCTGCGATCTGCCAGCCGGCGGGCGCCGTACGGGTCACGCAGTCGGACGTCGTGGTACCACCCGCCAGGCTGCGGCCGAGGTTGGTCGTGAACTTCGCGGAGAAGATCCTCGTGCGGCCGTCGTACTGGCCCTCGCAGAGCTGCGCGCCCGTCACGTACTCGTCGCTGCCCAGCGTCAGCGAGGACGCGGTACCGCCCGTGCCGCCGTGGGCGAGCGTGGTGCCGCCCGTCAGCGTCACGCCGACCTGGTCGACACGGG
Organism: Streptomyces cynarae; assembly: GCF_025642135.1. Classification (NCBI taxonomy): domain Bacteria; kingdom Bacillati; phylum Actinomycetota; class Actinomycetes; order Kitasatosporales; family Streptomycetaceae; genus Streptomyces; species Streptomyces cynarae. The sequence continues at coordinate 7,657,430 of NZ_CP106793.1, forward strand.
AGCCGCTGCGCAGCGAGATGCCGGTCGCCCGGGCGCCTGCCGGGACGCTGTCGATGTCGTCGTAGTAGTCGCCGTGCGGCCCGCCGAACTGGTCGCTGAGCTGGAAGGCGGAGTTGCGCGCCCAGCTGAACGTCGCGGTGATCGGGTCGTGGTCGGAGAGCATCTTGCCGTCGTCCGTGAGGAACCCGGTGTGCTCGTTGTTGTACGCGGTGGCGCCCAGTGAGACCAGTCTGCTGCCCCGGTAGAGGATCTTGTCGACGACCTCGCAGCTGTTGGTGACCGCGTTCTCGTCGCAGAGCAGCGGGTCGCTGCCCTTGGCGGGTGGGGTGCCGCCGCGCACCAGCTTGACCCAGGCGTCGGTGAGGCCGTTCGCAGCGGCGAACTCGGCGATCGTGTCACCCGAGCGCGTGTAGCGGGTGTTGGTGTCGCCCATGACGACGACCGCGTTGCCCGCGGAGTGGGTCTTGATGAAGTCCGTCAGCTGGTTGAGGTTGTCCGCCCGTGAGGCCAGATCGCCGTCGTTCGTCCCGGCGTTGGTGTGCAGGTTGTAGAAGTCGACGTAGACGCCCTCGGCCAGGCGCTCCCGCATGAACGTGAAGCCCTTGGGGGTGAGGCAGTCGCCCGAGTCGTACTGGCACGAGTTCCAGTGGACGCGCTCGAAGTCGTCGGTGTCGTACGGGACTGCGGACAGCGTGTTGAGTCCGCTGCCGACGCCGGCGCCGCCGCTGGTGGGCGTGCGGTACGGGTGGGAGTCGGAGGCGTACAGGTACGCGTGGTAGTTGAAGTCCTCCTGGACCTGGACGATGTCGTACGGGCCGAGGCGTGAGCCGATCGTCGTGGTGCTCGACTGGCGCGGTGTCGGGGCGCTGGAGATGCCCTCGGGGAGACCGGCGACGTTGTAGCTGAGCACGCGGAACGTGCCCGAGTCGGCCGCCGCGGCAGTGGGCGCGGTGACCGTGAGACCGCCGAGCGCGGCGGCGGCCACCGCGAGGGTGGCGAGGAGTCTGCGCATGGGGAACGGCTCCTGGGGGGTGACGGGAGGGAGTGTTGCGCGCATGTCAAAACGTAGCGGGCGGGTGTGCGGGAGAATGCGCTTTCTCCGCTTCCGGTGAAGATTTCACCTGCCGGTCGTCGCGGTGTCGGCGACGCCGAGGCACCGGTGTCCGGTGCGGGAAGGTCCGCGGCGGGCACTGCCGGGGCGGCGCCCACCGGGCGCCCCCCGACTCCGCCCTCAGGCCGCGTGCTCCCGCACCTCTTCCGCCAGCTTCTTGTCGAGTGCGGCGCGCACCAACGCCGCTGCCAGCACCGCCGGTTCGGTGTCCTTCGCCAGCTCCAGCAGCTTCTCCGGGTCCTTCGGCAGCCCCAGACGCTCCGCACCCGACAGTGCCTTCGCGTCCAGGTAGGGGGCCACCTCCGGCCATACGCGCTGCACCTCGCGCAGGAAGATGTCCGCGCCGGCCGGTCCGATCCCCGGTACCTCCTGCAACAGTCGGCGCAGGGCGGAGACGTCGCCGTCGGCCTCTTTCCGCAGCCGTCGCAGGTCTCCGCCCCAACGCTCCGTCAGCAACTCGGCACCGTCGCCCAGTTGGGTCGCCGTCCGCTCGTCGTATCGCCGGTAGCCGCCCCGCCCCAGCGCGTCGACCCGCTCCTGCCAGTCCGCCTGCGCCATGTGGCGCGGGTCCTTCAGGCCCGCCTCCTGAAGCGCCCGCACCGTGGCCAGGGCGATCGAGGAGCGGATGCGGGCGCTGAGCAGCAGGGCCATCAACAGCAGCCGGTACAGCGGCTGCGGGGCGTCCTTGAGCCGGATCCCCGCGTCCTCCGCGTAGGTCTGCCCGTGCTCGCCGACGAGTTCCCGGATCACCTCGGCGGCTCTGTCGTCCCGGCCCATGGCGGCCTCACCGTGACGCCTTGAGCGGGTCGTGCCCCAGCGTCATGAGCCGGTGGCGCCGGTGCTCGTCCTCGGCCTCCGGCTCGTTCTCCACGTCCACCTCGGAGGTGACCGTGTCCACCACCTTGCGCATCACCCGGACGTCGTCGTCGGTGAGATCGGTGCGCCGCTTCTGAAGAATCGACAGGACATGCCGCCCGGTGGGCGTGCCCGCCTCCTCCGGCAGTGGCTCGCTCTCCTCGTCGGCGTCCCGGACCCGCAGCCAGGCCGCCAGTTCCTGGGAGGTCATGTTCACCACCCGGTGGAAGTCCTCCCACAGCGCGTCCATCTCCAGGGCGTCCGTCATGGCGTACTCCTCTCCACCCTCGATGGTCGGGTTCCGCTCGGTCTCACTCCTCGCGCGGCCAGTTCTCGGCCTCGAACATCCAGCGCTGCTTCTCCAGCTCCGCGGTGATCCCGATCAGCAGGTCCTGGGTGACGGGATCCGCCTCCGCGGTGGCGTCGATCCGCTTGCGCAGCCGCCCGATCGCCGCTTCCAGCGACTCCACCATCAGGCCCACGACCTCGGTGTCCCGCAGCCAGCCCTCCTTCGTGCCGGGCAGGCCGTAGGCGGACGCGATGGTCTCCGGTCGGCCGTCCGGCGGCACGCCGAGCGCGGACGCACGCTCGGCCACCGTGTCGGCGTACGAGCGCGCCGTGCCGACCACCTCGTCGAGCTGGAGGTGGATCGAACGGAACCTGGGTCCGACGATGTTCCAGTGGGCCTGCTTCCCGACCAGGGACAGCCCGAGCAGATCCACCAGGGTCTCCTGCAGGGCCTCCCCGGTGACCCGGCGTGCGGGTTCGGGCAGCGTGCTGTGCACCACGGTCATCGCGCGCTTCTCCTTGTCGGTCGGTCTCTTGTGGCACGGAGCAGTTCGGCGCGCTCCTGTTCGCCGGTGCCGCCCCACACGCCCGCCGTCTGCCCGCTGCCCAACGCCCAGTCCAGGCACTCGCCCAGGACGGGGCAGCGGCGGCAGACGCGCTTGGCGGCGGCGGTCTCCTCGACGGCGGGTCCCGCCGTCCCGACGGGGAAGAACAGCTCGGGGTCCTCACCCACGCACGCCGCTTGCCGCAACCACTCCATGCGCGCCCGGGTCCCCAGGACCGATCAGGTGAAACCCGGCGGGAGCGCAGTCCCTTCCGCTGCACCAGCAGTCCCTTCCCCTGCACCACCGGTGAGCTTCCCGGCGACCGCCCGGCGGTCTATAGTTCGAAACTAGCGGTGCTAATTAACTGGCTCCGCTCCATCGCCGAGGCCGGTCAGGAGTCCCGTCGTGCGTACCGTCCACTTCGCGGCAGCCCGCCGCACCCCCATCGGCAGGCTGCGCGGCGCACTGTCCACCGTGCGGCCCGACGACCTCGCGGCCACCGTGATCCGCGGCCTGGTCGCGGACGTGCCCGCGCTCGACCCCGCCCGCGTCGACGACGTCTACTGGGGCGCCGCCAACCAGGCCGGCGAGGACAACCGCAACGTCGCCCGCATGGCCGCCCTCCTCGCCGGCCTGCCCGAGTCCGTCCCGGGAGCCACGGTCAACCGGCTGTGCGCCTCCGGCCTGGAGGCGGTGACGACGGCCGCCCGCGCCATCGCCGCGGGCGAGGCCGACATCGTGGTCGCAGGTGGCTCGGAATCCATGAGCCGCGCCCCCTTCGTACTGCCCCGCCCCGACGAGGCGCTGCCCCAGCGCATCGAGACCGCCGACACCCGCCTCGGCTGGCGGCTGGTCAACCCGGCGATGAAGGACCTGCACGGCCTGCTCTCCATGGGGGAGACCGCCGAGGAGGTCGCCGTGCGGTACGGCGTCCCGCGCGAACGCCAGGACCACTTCGCGCTGCGCAGCCACCGGCGGGCGGCCGAGGCCCGCAAGAACGGGCTCTTCGACGCCGAACTCCTGCCCGTGACCCGACCCGACGGTGTCGTCGTCACCGCCGACGAAGGCGTCCGCGAGGACACGTCGTACGAGAAACTCGCCCGCCTCAGGCCGGTGTTCCGCGAGGGCGGCACCGTCACCGCGGGCAACGCCTCGCCCATGAACGACGGCGCCGCCGGCCTCCTCCTCGTCAGCGAGGAGGTCCTCGACGAGCTGGGTCTCGACTCCCTGGGCCGGTACGTGGCCGGGGCCTCGGCCGGCGTGCACCCGGACGTCATGGGCATCGGCCCCGTCCCCGCCACCGAGAAGGCCCTGGCGCGGGTGGGCTGGACGATCGGCGACGTCCAGGAGGCCGAGCTCAACGAGGCGTTCGCCGCCCAGGCCCTCGCCTGCGCCGACCGGCTCGGCCTCGACCCGGAGCTGGTCAACCCGACCGGCGGCGCCATCGCCCTCGGGCACCCGCTCGGCTGCTCGGGCGCCCGCATCCTGACCACCCTCCTGCACCGTATGCGCCGCACCGGCGCCGCCCGAGGGCTCGCGACCATGTGCGTGGGCGTGGGGCAGGGCAGCACGGTGCTCGTCGAGCGTCCGCCCGTGTAGGAGAAGCAGGGCGCGGGGCAGGGTTGTTCAGGGCGCCGCCTCACCGGAGGCCCATCTGGCGAGACGCCCCTGACGTGGCCAGATGCGTGGGCATAGCATCGGTCCCCGCATGAACACGATGACGCTCTGGGACATATCGCCGTGGGGGTTCGCCGCGCTGGCCGCCGCCGCGCTGCTCGTCGGCTTCTCCAAGACCGCCGTGAGCGGCGCCAACACGGTCAGCCTCGCCGTTTTCGCCGCCGTCCTGCCCGCCCGGGCCTCGACCGGCGTCCTGCTGCCGATCCTGATCGTCGGTGACGTCCTCGCCGTCCTCACCTACCGCCGCCACGCCCACTGGCCCACCCTGTGGCGCCTGTTCCCGGCGGTCGCCGCGGGCGTCGTCGTCGGCACGCTGTTCCTGGTGTGGGCCGACGACGCGGTCGTACGGACCTCGATCGGCGCGATCCTGCTGCTGATGGCGGCGGTCACGGTGTGGCGCCGCCGACATGCCGACCGGGACGACGAACCCGACGCGGTGACCACTCGCGCCGGCCGCATCAAGGCCCGCTCCTACGGCGTGCTCGGCGGCTTCACCACGATGGTGGCGAACGCCGGCGGCCCCGTGATGTCGATGTACCTGCTCTCCGCCGGCTTCCGCAAACTGGGCTTCCTCGGCACCTCGGCCTTCTTCTTCCTGATCGTCAACGTCTCCAAGGTGCCCTTCAGCGTCGGCCTCGGCCTGATCGACGGCCGCTCCCTGCTGCTGGACGCGGCGCTCGCGGTGTTCGTGCTGCCGGGCGCCGCCATCGGCAGGTGGGCGGTGGACCGGATCAACCAGCGCCTGTTCGAGCAGCTGGTGATCGCGGCGACCGTGGTGGGCGCCCTCCAGCTCCTGCTGCGCTGAGCTATCGGAGCAGCGCGGGCAGGTCCGCGAAGGAGTCCAGGACGTGGTGGGGCTCGCCGCCTACGTCCCGGTGGGTCTGCGGCAGGTACTTGCCGGTCTTCACGAGGACTCCGGTGAGCCCGGCACGCTGGGCCGCGAGCACGTCGGACTCGATGTCGTCGCCCACCATGAGCGCCTGGTCGGCGGCCACCCCGAGGCGGGTCAGCGCGGCCTCGAAGAAGGCGGGCGACGGCTTTCCGGTGACCTCGGCCTCCGTGTGCGCGGCCTTCTCCAGGCCGAGCAGGAACGCCCCCGAGTCCAACTGCAACCCCCGGTCCGTGCGCCAGTACAGGTTGCGGTGCATGGCGACCAGCCGCGCGCCCTGCTGGAGGTGGCCGAAGGCCCGGTTGAGCGCCGCGTAGTCGAACTCGGGACCGGCGCCACCGAGGACCACCACGTCCGGGACGGTGTCCTCGTCGTCGACGAGACAGACGTCCGCCAGGTCCTCCCGGATGTCACCGCTGGTGAGCAGCGAGCACCGCGCCCCCGGGCGGTGCTCGGCGAGGTACGCGGCGGTGACGGCGGGCGCGGTGAGGATGTCCTCGGCGGCCACGGGGAAGCCGGCCGCGGACAGGGTCTCGGCGATCGAGGCACGGGTGCGGGACGTCGTGTTGGTGACGAGGGCGACCGCGTAGCCGGACTCACGGATCTCCCCCAGCGCGTCGACCGTGCCCGGCAGCGGCCGCCACGAGACGGTGAGGACGCCGTCGATGTCGATGAGGACGGCACGCACTGCGTCGATGTCGGGCATGCCAGGACGATAACGAGCAGGGTGCCGGACGGCCGTACGGCATGCGGGAAGGTTCCTGCCCAACGTGCTCCGAGGCAGCCGTACCCTCGTCGTCATGCCCCCGCACGTCCTGATCCTCGGCGGCACCACCGAGGCACGCGAACTCGCCGCGGCGCTGGCGTCCCGTCCCGGCGTCCGCGTGACCACGTCCCTGGCCGGACGGGTGTCCCGGCCGGGGACCCTCGACGGGGAGGTACGCGTCGGGGGCTTCGGCGGCGCGGAGGGGCTGGCCGCCTGGTTGCGTGAGCACCGCGTGGACGCCGTGGTCGACGCCACGCACCCGTTCGCCGCGGGCATCACGGACAACACGGCACGCGCCGCCGCGGCCACCGGCGTCCCCGCCGTGGTGCTCCGCAGACCCGGCTGGAGCGCCGGTCCCGGCGACCGCTGGCACGAGGCGGCCTCGCTCACCGGCGCGGCGGACCGTCTGCCGCGGCTCGGCCGGCACGTCTTCCTCACCACCGGCCGAGGGGGCCTCGCCGCCTTCGCGCACCTGACCGACCTGCACTTCCTCCTGCGGTCGGTGGACCCGCCCGAGCCGCCCATGCCACCGCACACGCGGGTACTGCTGGCGCGTGGACCGTTCACGGTCGAGGACGAGACGGCGCTCCTGCGCGAGCACCGCATCGACGTCCTCGTCACCAAGGACAGCGGGGGAGAGGCGACCGCCGCGAAGCTGACGGCCGCCAGAGAACTCGGCCTGTCGGTCGTCGTCGTACGCCGCCCTCCGCTGCCGCAGGGCGTGACGGCGGTGCCCGACGTGGCGGGCGTGCTGGCCCGGCTGGGGCTCAGCGGCTCCTGACGACGGCGGGGGCACGGTCGGCCCCCGGGTCTCCGAGCCGTCCGCAGCCCGCCCGCCCCACTACTCCCGGGGACGCCTGCGCAGCAGATACGTGTCCATGATCCAGCCCTTGCGCTCCCGCGCCTCGGCGCGCAGCCGCTCGATGCGCTCGGCCGTCTGAGCGAGGGGACCGGAGACGAGTATCTCGTCCGGCGTGCCGACGTACGCGCCCCAGTAGATGTCGATGTCCTGGTCCACGTACTTCCGGAACGCCTGGTGCGCGTCCAGCATCACCACCACGTCGTCGACCCCCTCCGGGAAGCCCTCCGCGAGGCGGCGGCCGGTGGTGATCTGCACCGGCCCGGCGACCCGGTTCAGTCCCGTGCGGTGCTTCGCGACCAGCGCCGAGACGCTGCTGACGCCCGGCACGACCTCGTACGAGAACGTCACCGCGCCCCGCTCGAGGACCTCCTGGAGGATCCCGAGGGTGCTGTCGTACAGCGCGGGATCGCCCCACACCAGGAACGCGCCGCTCTCGTCCTCGCCCAGCTCATCGGCGATGAGCCGCTCGTAGATCCCGGCGCGCGCCGAGCGCCAGTCGCCGACCGCGGGGGAGTAGGCGGCACCGCCCGCGGCCCGGTCCCGCTCGGGATCGCGCGCCTCGACCAGGCGGTACGACCGCTCGGGCAGGTGTGCGTCGAGGATGTCACGGCGCAGCTGCACCAGGTCGGACTTCACCTCGCCCTTGTCGAGGAGGAAGAACACGTCCGTGCTCTTCAGCGCCTTCACCGCCTGCAGGGTCAGCTGGTCGGGGTCGCCCGCCCCGATGCCGATGACATGAATCTTTCGCACGCCCCGAGTCTGCCGTACCCCACCGACAGTCCCCGCGGCCCACCCCCCTACGACCGTGCCCCACGCAGCAGGGGCGCCCACGCCCGCGCGTCGACGGTCGCCGCGTCCCGCTCCACCACAGCCGCCAACTCCCGGGCCCAACCGGCCAGCCCGGTCACCTCAAGCCCGTACGGCCGGTCCCGTCCCGTCGCCGACGCCCACGCCTCGACGGCCCCGGCGCCGCGCCGGAGCAGCCGGGCGCCCCCGGTCACATTGCCCCGGGCCGCGTGCGTGAGACCGACCGCCAGCTGCGCGAGCCCGCGCCACAGGGCCCGCTCCTCCTCGGGGCCCGACTTCCAGGCGTCCTCGAAGACCTCGTGCGCATGGAACGGCTTTCCGGCGTCCAGCAGCGCCTGCGCCTCGGTGACGGTCTCCTCCGGGGTGCGCACGACGCCCTCCGGCTGGCGTGCCACGCCCTCCGCCCCGTACGGCAGCGGCCGTCCCAGACCGTCCCGCGGCCGCGCGTTGCGGGCCCGCCCCTCCGTGTCCCGGTCGCGTCCCCGGTCCGCCCGAACTCCCGATGCGTCGCTCATACCCCGATTGTCCCGCCTCGCCGGCCCCTTTTCGGGGCAGGGCCCGTCGTGGGGTAAAGTTCTGTCCGCGTGATCACGCGGGACACCGCGGGAGCCGCACCGGGACGTGGCGCAGCTTGGTAGCGCACTTGACTGGGGGTCAAGGGGTCGCAGGTTCAAATCCTGTCGTCCCGACAGTGTGATGTCTCTGGACATCGGAAGCCCTCGAACCTGCGGGTTCGGGGGCTTCGTCGTGTTCTGGGTGGGGTGCTGGGGCTGATCGTCGCGGGTGAGCTGTCCGGGCGTACGGCCCCACTCGCCCGCCGCTGGTCTTTGCCGCCGGGGCTCTGGACCTGCCGCCCCCGTGCGGTGCCGCTGGACAGGCCGATGGCCCGCCTGGGGGAGGGGCGGCGGGCCATCGGTGCTGCGGTCGGTTCGGTCAGGGCGCGATGTCCCACTGCTGGCAGCCGTTGTCCAACTGCGCCCACTGGCGGACGGCCGTGCCGTTGCTCGTGCCGCAGTTCGCCACGTCGAGCGTCATGCCGCTGTTGACGTTGGTGATCGTGTAGTGGCTGCCGGCCGGGGTGACGTCCCACTCCTGGCAGGTGTTGCCGAGTGACGACCAGAGCTGCACGGCGGTGCCGTTGTTGATGCCGCAGTTCTTGTCGTCGAGGACCGTGCCGCTGTTGACGTTGGTGATGGTGTAGTGGCCGTTGCCGGCGCTGGCGAACTTCCACTGCTGGCAGGTGTTGCCCAGCGAGGACCAGATGTCGATCGAGGTGCCGTTGGCAGTGCCGCAGTTCACGGCGTCCAGCACCTTGCCGCTGTTTGTGTTGGTCAGACGGTAGGCGGTGCCGGTGACCGGGAAGGTCTGGGCGGCCTGGGTGTAGCCGACCGAGACGACGTTGGCCTGCACGGCGTCGTCGGCCGCGTCGGTCGGGTAGCCCGCGGTCATGACGCCCTCGAAGAACGACCCGTCGGACCAGTTGCTGTCGTCACCACCGGTACCGAGGACGATGGCGCCCTCCTGGTGCATCGGCATGTAGCCGGCGGTGGTCGGCAGGCTGCCGCTGTAGTCGGTCTTGAGAGTGCCGGACTGCGCGTTGCCGTCCTTGATCGCATAGGTGCTGGTGCCGTTGTTCTTCAGCATCGCCGTGACGAACGTGCTGGAGTTGCCGGTGTTGTTGCTGTTGGTGCCGTTGCCGCCGGCGAAGAGGCCGTTCTCCAGGTCCGCCATGACCCACGGACCGGAGCCGGAGCAGGGCGAGAACCAGCACTCGGTGCCGAAGTTGATGGCGTCCATGTGACCGTTGCCGGTGTCGGTGCTGCTCGTTTCGGCGTTGCCGTAGTCGAAGCAGCAGTTGCCGTCGACGTGGTGGCCACCGGTGACCATGTAGGCGCCCTGTGCCTGGCTGCCGGTGGGGACGCCGTTGGTGCTGTTGTCGCGGTAGCCGACGCCGGCCTGGATGGAGACGCCGTAGACGTGCTGCCCGCCGGCCGTCACCGGCAGGGCGTTGGCGATGGCGCCGACGTCCTGCCCGCCGTTGCCGCCCGGGCCCTCGATGGTGAGGTTGTTGCCCTTGCCGCTCTGGTCGAAGATCTGGGTGATGATGCACTCGGTTCCGGCGCAGAAGGAGTCCTGGGCCGCGGCGTTGGCGTAGCCGCCGGCGCTGAGCGTGTTGATGTTCGTCATCGTGTTGTCGGAGAGGCGCTTGACCTGGTAAAGCCTGCCGCTGTACGAGGCGTACAGCGCCCGCGTGGTGCTGTGCGCGGCGACACAGGGCGTGCCAGCAGATGCGTAGATGTCGCACGGCAGGGACGAGGCTGCCTGGGCCGTGCCCGAGGTGGCGATGACCCCGCCCAGGATGCCGGCGACGAGTGCGAGAACCGCGCCCACCACCCTCAGCCGGAGACCTCTCAGGTGTCTGACGATCACTGTGAACCTCTTCCGTCTTGCGTTCTTCTCTGGCCCGGCGCCAGGTGCGCAGGGAGCAAGGGGGCATCCGGAATGCGGTGATGTGCACATCCGGGGACTGCCGCCGGGGGCACGGCGTCGGCGCTGAACGCGGCCCGCCGCCCGTTCAGCAGGGGATTGTGGGCGCTAACAATCGAGGCTGTCGGATGCCGTCACTCATCCGAGCTCTGAGGGAATGGGGCAGGGGGACACGGCCGGAGCACGGGCCGCTCTGTTCGAGAGCCCACGTGGCGGGGGTGATGCAGCAGGTCGGAACGGCAGGCCGGTCTGGAGCTGGGGGTCGTACATGTGCTGTTCTCGCGCAGTCGGGGGGTGATCGACCGGTCTCGCGACTCCGTCTTTTTACGCTCGGATGAACAGGCGGTCAACACTGTTGAACAGTCAAGAGTGTGGAAACAGAAGCTGTGAACTTGGTTCGCTTCTGCGTGCGACGACATGCCCAGCGGCGCTGTTGCGGGATTTGAATGAGCAGGTCATGTGGGCCCTGAAAGGTCTGACAACGCTGTCGGGCAATGCCCGGAGTGACCAGTTGGGGAGCCTTGACCCCGCCGAATTGTGTGCGCTAACAATTCCCCACGGCGAGCTCGCTCCCACCGGAGAAGCGCCAGATCGGAAACATTCATGGCACGTGAGGAGGTGGAGGCATGGACGGGGATCGTGCACCGGTGATGGCGGACGTGGCCCGGATCGCGGGTGTCTCGCACCAGACCGTCTCACGGGTCCTCAACGACCACCCGAATGTGCGACCCGCCACCCGGGAGCGGGTGCTTGCCGCCGTCCGTGAACTCGGTTACCGCCCCAACGCCGCCGCCCGCACCCTGGCGACGCGCCGCACCCGCACCCTGGGTGTGATCAGCTTCAACACCACGCTGTACGGGCCGGCTTGCATGCTCTACGGCATCGAGCAGGCGGCCAGACAGCACGAGTACTTCGTCACCGTGGCCGCGGTCGGCACGCTCGATCGGCGTTCGGTGCTGGACGCCGTCGACCGGCTTCGCGCTCAGGGTGTCGAGGGAATCATCGTCATCGCGCCGCAGACCGCAGCCGTCGGCGCACTGGCGAACGTACCGCCGGACGTGCCCCTGGTCGCGGTCGGCTGTGGCACACACACGGCGCTGGCCTCGGTCGCCGTGGACAACGAGGCGGGTGCCGAACTCGCCACCAACTACTTGCTCGACCTCGGCCATCGCACGGTGCACCACCTGGTCGGGCCGCGTTCCTGGCTCGACGCCCAGGAGCGCGAGGCCGGTTGGCGCGGCGCCCTGGAGAAGCGGGGTGCTCCGGTGACCGAACCGCTGACCGGCGCTGACTGGACGGCCCGCACCGGATACGAGCTCGGTCAACGGATCGCCGCGGACCCGGATGTCACCGCGGTGTTCTGCGCCAACGACCACATGGCCCTCGGCCTGCTGCGGGCCCTGCAACAGGCCGGGCGCCGGGTGCCCGAGGACATCAGCGTCGTCGGCTTCGACGACATGCCGGAGACCGAGTACTTCGGCCCGTCACTGACCAGCGTCCGCCAGGACTTCGACGAACTCGGCCGACGCGCCCTGCGCGCGCTGATCGAGATCGTCGGCGACCCCGACGCGGGGCTCCCGGCAACCGCCGGGACACCGCACATCGTCATCCCGCCCACTCTTGTGGTGCGCACCTCGGCGACCCGCCCCCGACACTGAAAAAGGAAGTCCGACATGGGCTGCTCCCCGTTAGCGTGACCGCCGGCGATCCGGCTGTGGCCACACGCCACTTCATCGACTCCCCGACCGCCAGGGCTTGTTGCGCGTGACCTGCCCGTCGCGACAGCTTCACCCAGGCCACCGCCCCGAGCGGCCGCTCTCCAAGACCTGACTTACCGTCAGGCGCCCCCGCATCGCCGTCCGCCCGCCCCGCCGCGATCACCAGGCGCCCGACTCGGCGACAACCGCCCCCTCCGCCGCGTACCGCCCCGGAGGGACCAGCACGCACCCTCGCACCCCCCCGCATCACAGGCACCGTCATACCTCGGCCGGCCCGTGGGCGGGCCGTGATCCAGCCATGCCCGACCTGCCCGCAGCCGCTCCCGGCTGTGGGATCTCCAACTCCGACACGCCTAGAAGGGCGCCGATCAACGATGATCCGTACCAGAAGGTCCCGCACCGTGGCCGCCGCGACCGCGGTGCTCATCTCGCTCACCGCCGCCGCCTGCTCCAAGAACGCCGGCGGCTCCGACGCCTCCACCCCGGCCGCCTCCGGCTCGGCGGGCGCCGGCGCGGCCCCGGTCGCGCTGGCCGGTTCGGTCACCTTCAACCAGACGAACCTCGCCAAGCTCGACGCGGCGCTCAAGTCCGCGCTGGCCGGCAAGGACCTGTCCAAGGTCGACATCGCGATGGTCGTGAACGTGGCCGCCGACTACTGGAAGGCCGGTCAGGTCGGCTTCCTCAAGGGTTGCTCCGACCTCGGCCTCGCGAAGAGCAAGTGCACCTACTTCGCCCCGCCCAACGGCAAGTTGACCGAGCAGAACTCGGAGCTGGAGACCCTTCGCTCGCAGGGCGTGACCGGCTACTCGATCTCGGCGATCGACCCGACCTCGGCCGCGGGGACCATCCACACCGACGTCCAGAAGGGCATCGACGTCCTGGCGATCGACTCGCCGCTGCCCGGCACCGACGCCGCCTCGCTCTACCTGGGCACCCCGAACTACACCGCCGGATACCAGGCCGGCACCGCGATGAAGCAGGTGTTGGGCGGCAAGGGCAAGGTGGCGATCCTGGTCGGCTCGCTCACCGCGTCGAACGCCACCCAGCGCATCCAGGGCTTCGAGGATGCGCTGAAGGGCACCCAGATCACGGTCGCGCAGAAGGTCAACGACAACCTGCAGGCCAGCACCGCCACCTCCGACGCGGAGACCATCCTCGCCAACAACCCCGACGTCAACGGCCTGTACGGGGTTTACTCCTACGACGGTCCCGCGCTGGCGCAGGCGGTGACCTCGGCCGGCAAGACCTCTTCGGTGCACATCGTGTCGGACGACTCCGACGCCCAGACCCTGAAGTTCATCCAGTCCGGCGTGATCTCCGGCACCGTGGTGCAGATGCCCTACCAGCAGGGCTACACCGGGGCGTACATCCTGGCCGCGGAGAAGGTGCTGGGCAAGGACAAGACGATGGCGATCGTCAAGCCCTACCTGGAGAAGGACGGTTCGACCCTCAGCTCCGGCGTGGGTCTGGTCACCAAGTCCGACCTGAGCGCGTACCAGTCCCTCGAGTCGCAGCTCGGGATCGGCTGAGCATGACGGCCACGAAGAACGCCCCGGGCCGCGCGGTCACCGCGCGGCTGCGGGGGGTGCACAAGTCCTACGGGCCGGTGCGCGTCCTCGACCTGCCGGAACTCGACCTGTACGCCGGGCAGGTGATCGGCGTGGTCGGCGAGAACGGCGCCGGGAAGTCCACGCTCATGGGCACGCTGGCCGGGTCGGTCCACCGGGATGGCGGCGAGATCCAGATCGACGGCGAGCCCCTCGTCGCGGGGTCCACCGAGGCGGCGGGACAACTCGGCATCGCCATGGTCTCCCAGGAGTTCCCCCTGGTCGGGCAGCTCTCGGTGGCGGAGAACCTGCTGCTGGGCCGCCGCCCGCGGCAGTCGAAGCGACGGTTCCTGGTGGACCGTGCCGCGCAGCGGGCCGAGGCCGAGGCGATGCTGGCGGAGATCGGGCTGTCCGCCGAGACGATCCCGGTCAGCCGGGAGGTGCGCACCCTCCCGGTGCCGACCCGGCAGATGATCGAGATCGCCAAGGCCTGGGGCCGTGAGCCCAAGCTGCTGATCCTGGACGAGCCGACCTCCTCACTGGGTCCGGTCGAGGCCGAGATGGTGCTGGGCCTGGCACGGCAGCTGGCCGAACGCGGCGGCACGGTGCTGTTCATCGGGCACCGTCTGGACGAGGTCCGCGACATCAGCGACCGCGTTCTGGTGTTGCGCAACGGCAGGCTGGTGGCCGACCTCGAACCGGCGGAGGCCACCGAGGAGCGGCTGATCCGGGAGATGGTCGGCGGCGAGGTCGCGCAGGGCGAGCCCAAGGCGCCACCGGCGTCGAGCCCGGTCCTTGTGCAGGTCGAGGGCCTGACCGCGGACGGTCTCGGCCCCGTCGACCTGGAGGTGCGCGAGGGCGAGATCCTCGGTGTGGCCGGGCTGATGGGCTCCGGCCGCAGCCGCCTGGTCCACACGATCGCCGGCGCGCAGCCCTCGACGGGCGGCCGGATGCTGCTGGGCGGCGAGCCCTATCAGCCGCGGGGCGCGGGCGACGGCGTGGCGGCGGGGATCGCGCTGATCCCCGAGGACCGCAAGGAGCAGTCGCTGGTGCTGTTCGCGTCGATCCGCGCGAACGTCGTCGTCTCGGTGCTCAAGCGGATCAGCACCCGGGGCCTGCTCGGGCCGGGCCGCGAACGTGCCGAGGCGCGGAGGATCACCGAGAACGTCAACGTACGGATGCAGTCGGTGGAGCAGCCGATCGGCTCGCTGTCCGGCGGCAACCAGCAGCGCGCCATCTTCGGACGCGCCTTCGCCGCGGAGCCGCGCCTGCTCCTGCTGGACGAGCCGACCCGCGGCGTGGACGTGGGCGCGAAGGCGGAGATCTACAAGCTGATCGACCGGGCGGCGGAGCAGGGCATGGCGGTGGTGGTCGCCTCCTCCGAACTGGAGGAACTGCTGTGGATCTGCCACCGCATCGCGGTGATGAACCACGGGCGGGTCGTCACGGTCATCGACCGGGCCGACGCCACCAAGGAGCGGATCATGACGGCCGCGGCCGGCACCTCCGCCCTCATCCAGGAAATGCCGGACCAGGAAAAGCCCGATCCCGGAAAGCCCGACCAGGAACAACTGACGAACGGAGCCACAGCATGAGCGCGCAGAGCACGCTCGCACCCGACGAGCTCAAGCCGAGTTCCCGCCCGGCCGTGTCGAGTCTCGCCCGCAAGCTCGCCGCCTCCCCGGAGGCCGGCGTGATCATCGCCTGTGTGCTGGTGTTCGTCGGGATCGCGGCCAACGCGGACACGTACACCGCGACGGGCAACCTCCAGGTGATGGGCCGCGACCTCGCGCAGGTCGGCATCCTGGCGATCGGCGAGTCGCTTGTGATCCTGACCGGCGGCATCGACCTCTCGGTGGGCGCGCTGGCCGGCCTGGCCGGCATCCTGGCCGCCTGGATGAACGTCGACCAGGGCATGCCCGCGCCCCTCGCGATCCTGCTCACGATCGTGATCACTGCCGGCGTCGGCCTCTGGCACGGCATCATGGTGACCCGCCTGAACGTGCCGCCCTTCGTGATCACCCTGGTCACCTACACCGTCGCGCAGGGCATGGCGCTCGCCATCACCAGCGGCTCGCCCATCAACAACCTCGACCCGGTGTTCAGCAACCTGAGCCAGTACTACATCGGTCAGGTGCCGGTCCCCGCACTCTTCTTCGTCGGCGCGGCCGCCATCGCCTGGTTCGTGCTGGAGCGCACCTACGTGGGCCGGCAGATCTACGCGGTCGGCGGCAACAAGGAGGCCGCCCGGCTTGCCGGCATCCCCACCGCCCGCCGGATCACGTCCACCTACGTCGCCAGCGCCGCGTTGGCCGGTGTGGTCGGCATCCTGGTGATCGGCCGCATGAACGTGGCCGACCCCTCGGTCGGCGCGGGCTGGGAACTGACGGCGATCGCCGCCGCGGTGGTCGGCGGGATGTCGCTCTCCGGTGGCGAGGGCCGTATCGCCGGCATCGCGGCCGGCGCGATCCTGCTGGAGTTCATCACCAACGGCCTGCTCGCGCTCAAGGTCAGCCCGTACGACCAGCAGGTGGTGCAGGGCGCGGTCCTCGGCGTCGCCATCCTGCTCGACCGGGTGCGCGCACGCTACTTCGGCAGAAGCCGGAGCTGAGGGCTCCGCTGGGAGCGCAGTTCGAAAACCGCGGGCCGTCCGTGGCCGGTCGCCCAGTTCCCCGCGTCTGCTCGGGGCGCCGGCGCCGCCGCGGACTTCGACGGACCCGCCCAGCATGTCGGTCGACTCCGCCGATCCGGACGCAGGTGCCGCCTCGGGTGTCTTCAGGAGATCGAACAGTGATCGATATATCGAATACCTCTGTGTGAGGGAGGCTGATCATGAACGCCGGAGACGAGACGGCGGGGAACCTGGAACCCTGCGTCGTAGGAGTCGACTTCGGGACGCTGTCCGGACGGGCCGTGGTTGTCCGGGTGCGCGACGGCGAGGAGTTGGGGACGGCCGAGCACGAGTACCGGCACGCGGTCCTCGACCGGGAGCTGCCGGACGGCACCCGGCTGCCTCCCGACTGGGCCCTGCAGGTGCCGTCGGACTACGTCGACGTGCTGCGCCACGCGGTGCCGGCGGCGCTCGCGGCCGCCGGTGTGCGGCCGGAGCAGGTCATCGGCGTCGGTACGGACTTCACCGCGTGCACGGTGCTGCCGGTGCTCGCGGACGGCACGCCGCTGTGCGAGCTGCCCGAGTACACCGGCCGTCCGCACGCCTACGTCAAGCTGTGGAAGCACCACGCCGCCCAGGCCCAGGCCGACCGGATCACGACGCTGGCCGCCGAACGCAAGGAGCCGTGGCTGCAGCGGTACGGCGGGAAGATCTCCTCGGAGTGGGAGTTCGCCAAGGCCCTGCAGGTCCTGGAGGAGGACCCGGAGATCTACCACCGCACCGAGCGGTGGCTGGAGGCGGCGGACTGGATCGTCTGGCAGCTGTGCGGGACGTACGTCCGCAACGCCTGCACCGCCGGTTACAAGGGCCAGTACCAGGACGGCGCCTACCCCTCCCGTGCCTATCTGGAAGCACTCAACCCCGCCTTCGCCGACTTCGTGACGGAGAAACTCGAGCACCCGATCGGCGCGTTGGGAGCCAAGGCCGGGCAGCTGACGGCCGAGGCGGCGGCGTGGACAGGTCTGCCGGAGGGCATCGCGGTGTGCGTGGGCAACGTCGACGCCCATGTGACGGCGCCCGCCGCCGGCGCGGTGGAGCCGGGCCAGATGGTGGCCATCATGGGCACGTCCACCTGCCACGTGATGAGCTCCGACCAGCACGGCACGGTGCCGGGCATGTGCGGTGTCGTCGACGGGGGCATCCTGCCCGGCCTGTGGGGCTATGAGGCCGGGCAGAGCGGCGTCGGTGACATCTTCGGCTGGTTCGTGCGCACCGGCCTGCCCGTCGAGTACGCCGAACAGGCCGCCGCGCTGGGCCGCAACGCCCACGAGCATCTGACGGCGCTCGCGACCGGACAGCAGGTGGGTGAACACGGTCTGATCGCGCTGGACTGGCACAGCGGCAACCGCTCGGTGCTGGTCGATCACGAACTGAGCGGTGTGGTCGTCGGGCTGACACTGTCGACCCGGCCCGAGGACGTCTACCGGGCGCTGCTGGAGGCCACCGCGTTCGGCACCCGGACCATCATCGAGGCCTTCGAGTCGTCCGGGGTGCCGGTCGACGAGCTGATCATCGCGGGCGGACTGACGAAGAACGCACTGCTGATGCAGATCTACGCGGACGTCACCCGCCGTCCCCTCGGCGTCATCGGCTCCGCACAGGGGCCCGCTCTCGGCGCGGCGATGCACGCGGCAGTGGCGGCCGGGGCGTACCCCGACATCCAGGCCGCCGCCCGTTCCATGGGCAAGGCCGACCGGGGCGTGTACCAGCCGGACCCGGCCCGCGCCGCCGCCTACGACCGCTTTTACGAGGAATACCGGCTCCTGCACGACTACTTCGGCCGCGGAACCAACGACGTCATGCACCGCCTGCGCCGCATCCGCGCCGAGGCGTCCGCCTGAGCGCGCCCCACCACCCCACCCGCACGTCGCGCTCCACCCGAGAGGAATCCCGTCATGACCGCACCCGAAAAGCCGTCCGCCGGCCAGGAGATCTGGTTTCTGACCGGTAGTCAGGGCCTGTACGGCGAGGACGTTCTCCACCAGGTCGCCTATCAGTCCCGGAAGATCGCCGAAAGACTCGACTCGGCCGACCCGATCCCGCTGCGGATCGTGTGGAAGCCCGTCCTCACCGACGCGGAGGCGATCCGCCGACTGTGCCAGGAGGCAACCACCTCCACCGACTGCGTGGGCGTGATCGTGTGGATGCACACCTTCTCCCCGGCCAAGATGTGGATCGGCGGGCTGAGCGCGCTGGACCTGCCGGTGCTGCACCTGCACACCCAGTACAACCTGTCGCTGCCCTGGTCGAGCATCGACATGGACTTCATGAACCTCAACCAGGCCGCCCACGGCGACCGGGAGTTCGCCCACATCGAGGCCCGGCTCGGCATCGAACGCAAGATCGTCGCCGGCCACGCCACCGACCCGCGCGTGATCCGCCGGGTCGCCGCCTGGGCGCGGGCCGCCGCCGGACGCCACGCGGCACGCACCCTGCGCCTGGCGCGTTTCGGCGACAACATGCGGGACGTGGCCGTGACCGAGGGCGACAAGGTCGAGGCACAGATGCGGTTCGGGTTCTCCGTGAACACCTACGCGGTCAACGACCTCGTCGCCGTCGTCGACGCCGTCGAGGACAAGGCGGCCGCCGAACTCGCCGACGAGTACGTCGAGTCCTACAACGTCGTCCCGGCCCTGCGCCCGGGCGGCATCCGCCACGACTCGCTGCTCTACGCCGCCCGCCAGGAACTCGGTCTGCGCACCTTCCTCACCGAGGGCGGCTTCACCGCGTTCACCACCAACTTCGAGGACCTGGGCGGGCTGCGCCAGCTCCCCGGCCTGGCCGTCCAGCGCCTGATGGCGGACGGCTACGGCTTCGGCGGCGAGGGCGACTGGAAGACCTCCGCGCTGCTGCGCGTGATGAAGGTCATGGGACAGGGGCAGCCCGGCGGCACCACCTTCATGGAGGACTACACCTACCACCTCGGCCCCGGCACACCCCGCATCCTCGGTGCGCACATGCTGGAGGTCTGCCCGTCGGTGGCCGCCGACCGCCCCCGCTGCGAGATCCACCCGCTGTCCATCGGCGGCCGCGAGGACCCCGTCCGCCTCGTCTTCGACGCCGCACCCGGCCCGGCGGTCGTCGTCGGCCTGGCGGACCTCGGCGACCGCTTCCGGCTGACCGCGAACGAGGTCGACGTCGTCGGCCCCAGCGAGCCCCTGCCCCACCTCCCCGTGGCCCGGGCCGTGTGGAAGCCGCGCCCCTCACTGGCCGAGTCCGCCGAGAGCTGGCTGCTCGCCGGCGCTCCGCACCACACCGTGCTCAGCTCCGCCGTCGACGCCGAGACGCTGACCGACTTCGCCGCCATGACCGGCGTCGAACTGCTCACCATCGGCGCGGACACCACCGTCGAGCAGCTCGCCAAGGAAATCCGCTGGAACGCCGCCTACCACCGACTCGCCCAGGCCCTGTGACCCACGACCGCACCGAAGGAGACGAGCGATGACCGTAGCTGTGCGCGACGGCCTGCGGCAGGACGTCCTGGAGGCGAACCTCGCCATCCCCCAGGTCGGTCTGGCGACCCTGACCTGGGGCAACGTCAGCGGAGTCGACCGGGAGGCGGATGTCTTCGTCATCAAGCCCTCCGGAGTCCCCTACGAGGACCTCGCCATCGACCACCTGGTGACGGTACGCCTGTCCGACGGCGCGGTCGTCGACGGCGACCTGCGCCCCTCCACCGACACCGAGACCCACCGCTGCCTGTACCTCGCGTTCCCCTCCATCGGAGGTGTCACCCACACCCACTCCACCCACGCGGTCGCCTTCGCCCAGGCCCGCCGAGACATACCCGTCCTCGGCACCACCCACGCCGACACGTTCAACGGCCCCATCCCCGTCACCCGCGACCTCACCCCGGAGGAATGCGCGAAGGACTACGAGTACAACACCGGCCGCGTCATCGTGGACATGCTCGAGGAGGACGACCAGAAGGCCGTCGAGGTCCCTGCCGCCCTCGTCGCCAACCACGGTCCCTTCGCCTGGGGCGCCACCGCCCGCAAGTCCCTGGAACACGCGATCATCTGCGAGGCGGTCGCCGACATCGCCCTCCACACCCTCAGCCTCGCCCCCACCGCCCCTCCACCCAGCCACCTGCTCGATCGCCACTACACCCGCAAGCACGGCCCCGACGCCTACTACGGCAATCCGGACATGACAACGGCCTCCTGATGACCGGCGCACGTCGCCGCGGCCTGGTCGGGCTGTACCCGGCGTACAGCCCGACCCGTCTGCCGCTACCTGCAGTTTTTCCTTGGAAAGGCCCTCTGATCTGGGACGGAGGCTCTTTCCGGTCTTTCGGGGGCTTGCCGCGTTGGGCGGCGGAAAGTCCCTCGGAAGTCCCTGGGACAGCGCTGAAAGTCCCTGGCCGGAGGGGCAGGCGACGCCTCACAACTGGTTCGGATTGAGCGGACATAGCGTTGTTGATCTGCTCGCGGCTCTGCAACTGCCGTGAGTAGGACTCGTTACCGGTGTCTTTCGCGCCGGATGCGGTGGCTGGTCGTCCTGCGGAGCCACTGCGCGCACAGGGAGGTCCACGTGCCGGCGGGCGTCATGTCCTGGGCCAGTCCCACGCCGTGTCCGCCGGTGGGGAATACGTGCAGTTCGACCGGGACCCGCAAGGAGGCCAGGCGCTGGGTCAGGGACAGGGCGTGGTCGACCCCGACGGTGTCGTCGTCCGCGCAGTGCCAGATGAAGGTCGGGGGGGTCTGCGGGACGGCGATCAGCTCGATGGAGACCGCGCGGCGCTGTTGTGGGGTAGAGCCGGGGCCGAGGAGCGGGTCGCTGTCCGGTTCGCCGGCTGCGGCGGGGCCGAAGTTGTGCCATGACGTCGCCGGGTAGCAGAGCACCGCGAACGCGGGCCGCTCGTCGTCGGCCGTGTCCGGGCCGGCGGCGAGGTGGGCGGCGAGGTGGCCGCCCGCGGAGAAGCCGAGGACCCCGATGCGCGACGGGTCGACCCCCAGCCCCGGCGCCTGCGCGCGCGCCTCACGCATCGCCGCCCGTGCCGAGTCCAGCGGCGCGGGGTGAAAGTCCTGTGGCCCTACCGGGTACTCCAGCACCCAGGCGGCGAATCCGAGCTGGTTCAGCCACTGTGCGACGGGCTCCCCCTCGTGCGGGGCAAGGAAGGTGTAGCCGCCGCCCGGCATGATGATCACCGCGGGCGCGCCCGCAGCCGAGCGCGGCACCTCCGCCGTCAGTGGGTGGAACGTCAGCGCTGCCGCGCCACTGTTCATGGTCCGCAAGTCTGCCATCTGTTGCTCCATCTGTGAGAAGGGGTTTCTTCGGTCGAACCGCCGCGGTCCTGAAGGAAGTGCGGGCCGCACGGATGCGCGTCCCGACACCTGCACGCGTCAGCGCAACGCGTGTGCGACGGCGGCTCCTTCGCGTACGAAGACGGGTATGCGCTCCAGCGGGGCGTCGGCGTCGGATGCCGTTCCACCCTCCAGCACGTGTCCGGTGGCCGGGTCGTACCAGCGGGCGCCGGAGGGCAGGTAGACCCGGCGGGTGCGCGCGCCCGGCTCGTACACCGGTGCCACCAGCACGTCGGGGCCGAGCAGGAACTGGTCGTCCACGTCCCAGGCGCCTTCGTCCTCGGGGAAGTCGAAGAACAGCGGGCGCATCGGCGGTGCGCCGGTGCGGTGCGCGTCCTGGGACAGCGTGTTCAGGTACGGGCGCAGGCGTTCGCGCAGCAGCAGGTGGTCCCGGAGGATGCCGTACGCTCGCTCCCCGTAGGACCAGACCTCGTTCGGCCCGCCGGTCATGTCCGTGGAGAAGGCCGGGTGGTGGGGCACGCGGTCCCCGTGCAGCCGCATGACGGGGCTGAAGGTGCCGTACTGGAACCAGCGGATCAGCAGCTCGCGGTAGGCGGGGTCGTCGGGGTCGCCGCCGAAGAAGCCGCCGATGTCGGTGTTCCACCAGGGGACGCCGCTCATCGCGACGTTCAGTCCGGCTCTGATCTGCCGCGCGAGGGAGTCGAAGGTGGTGGGGATGTCGCCGGACCACAGTGCGGCGCCGTACTTCTGGCTGCCCGCCCATGCGGAGCGGACCAGGGACAACGGCCGGTCCTCGCCGGCCGCGCGCAGGCCGTCGGCGACGGTTCGGGTGTGCAGGAGCGGGTAGAGGTTCGCGGCCTCGGCGGCCGGACCGGCGGCGTAGACGGCACGGTCGGCGAGATCCCGGGGCAGGTCGGGTTCGCAGGCGTCCAGCCAGAAGCAGGCCACGCCCGCTGAGAGGTAGTTGTCGCTCAGCCGTCGCCACAGCGCGGCGCGCGCGTGGGAGTCGGTCGCGTCGTAGTACGCCATCCGGCGCATCGGCTCCTCGGCGCTGCGGGAGGGCCAGTGGCAGGTGAGCAGGCCGCCGTCGCCGTCCCGTACGAGGCATCCGGCCGAGCGCAGCTCGTCGAAGGTGTCGCTGCCGGGTTCGACGGTGGGCCATACCGAGACCGCCAGCTTCACCCCGAGGCCGGAGAGCTCTGCCACCATCGCGGCGGGATCGGGCCACTCGCTTGGTTCAAAACGCCAGTCGCCCATCGCGGGCCAGTGGAAGAAGTCGCAGACGATGACGGACAGCGGCAGTCCGCGTTCCTTGTACTGCCGTGCCACAGCCAGGAGTTCGTCCTGGGTACGGTAGCGAAGTTTGGACTGCCAGAAACCGGACGCCCACTCGGGCAGGAGCGGCGGACGTCCGGTGGCCAGGGTGTAGGCGTCCAGGATCTGGGCCGGAGTGTCACCGGCGGTGATCCAGTAGTCGACCCGCCCGCCGGCGTCGGCGGTCCACCGGGTGGTGTCGGTGCCCAGTTCGACGCGGCCTGTGGCGGGGTTGTTCCACAGCAGTCCGTAGCCGCGCGAGGAGTGCAGGAAGGGGATGGCGGCCACGGTGTTGCCCTGGACGAGGTCGATCACACAGCCTTTCTGGTCCAGGAGCCCGTGCAGATGCTGCCCGAGGCCGTGCAGCCGCTCGCCGGCGTAGGCCTCGAAGTGCTGTTCCGTCCGGCCGCCGGCCGCATGGACGCGGGGGCCGGGATGATGGGGGTACGGGGACTTGTCGGCGAGGAGTTCACGGCCCGAGGCGGCGTGCAGGAACCTCAGCCGGCCGTCCGGCAGGGCCTCGACGGCGAGGCGGCTGTTGACCAGGCGGGCAGAGCCGTCTTCCGCGATGGACACGTCGACGTGGGGGGAGGGCGGGGGGATCTCCAGCGCGCCGGGAGCGGAAGGGGCGATTGTCCCGGACGAGGCCCGGACCCGGACCGCGTGCGGCCCCCAGGGCTCGACACGGAGGATCTCTTGGGCGGTGTGACGTTCCAGGCCGTCCGCGCTGATGCTGTAAGGCAAGGCGATTCCTCTTGTTCTTCTGACGCCCGGCCCCGTGTGGGAGCACACGGGGCCGGGGTCGGTCACCCGGTGGTCAGGAGACGGTGCCGGTGACCTTGTCGCCGGACCTGGTCACGTGGTACGTGACGGAGGCCCCGCTCCAGAAGTCGAACTTCAGGGTCACGGTGGCGCCGTCGGTGAGGGTCTTCAGGTAGTCGGAGGTCAGCTTGATCGCGCCGTTCGGGTAGTCCGGCGTGAAGTGGGTGTTGAACTCCTGGTACGGGGTCCAGGAGTAGGGGCCGGCGTTGCTGCCGTCCGCGTACCGGGACTCCATGGTGGCCAGTACGTCGCCCTTGAACTGGGTGGGGATGGTCAACGAGTCGGTCGTACCGGTCACGTCGGACTGCACCGGCAGGTCGTTGGTGATCACGTGGAACGTCCACGGCACGCCCCGGGAGAACCGCGCCTGGAAGGTGGCGTTCTCGCCGAGCGCCCGGTCGCCGCCCAGTCGGGTGAGCAGCGAGGGGGTCAGCGTGAGCTGGTCACCGGACACCGCGTAGTCCACGCCGGGACGCAGCCGGGTGTCGCCCTGCCACAGGCCGCGGAAGGACAGGCCGTTGAGGTTGAGGGTGACGGTGTGCGCGGCGACCGGCGCGGACTTCGGCAGGAACACCTGGTCGGTGGACGCGGTACCGGAGCGGGTGTGCCAGCTCGCCCTGATCAGTGCGACCAGCTCGGGGTCGCGCCACTGGAGGGTGTTGCGGTTGAGGAACGAGCCGGCGTCCCACAACGCGGTGGTGATGCCGTTGATCCGCGCCTCGTAACCCAGCTGCTCGAAGTACTTGAACGCCTCGCCCCGCTCGATCTGGTCGGGCTTGGTGAAGTCCGGGTAGGACAGCGTGCCGTACTCGCCCAGGTACACCGGGATGCCCTTGGCCACGAAGACGTCGTGCATCTGCGTGAAGGCGGTGACCAGATCCTGCTGGGCGGTCTCGTTGTAGGTGGTGAAGCCGCTGTTGTTCACGCTGAACGGCCAGAAGCTGTAGTAGTGCATCGTGGCCCCGAGGTTCGGGTCCTTCAGCCTGGTGATCGTCGTGTACAGCTCGGTCATCTTCTGGAGGTCGGTCGGGCTGGTGTTCTGGTCGGGCAGCAGCAGTACGCGGGTGGCGTTGCCGCCGCCGGACTTCCGGACGATCGTGTGGAACGAGGTGTTCAGCTCGTCCATCGCCTGGGTCTTCTGCGCATCGGTGGCGTTGTCGCTGAACTGCGGCTCGTTGACGCTCTCGAACAGCAGCTTGCGCGGCTCGTCCTTGAACGCGGCCGCGATCTGCTGCCAGGTCGAGTCGAACCGGGCGAGCACCGCGTCATGGTCGTCGGTGGTGATGTTCTTGATCCACTGCCACGAGTCGTGGTGCACGTTCAGGTCGACGTACAGGCCGTCCTCGATGGCCCAGTCCACGACCTGCTTGACCCGCGCCATGTACTTCGGGTCGATCGTGTAGGGCGCGGTGGTGTCCTGGGCGTTGCTCCAGGTCACCGGGATCCGCACACTGCGGTAGCCGGCCGCCTTGACCGCGTCGAACGTCGCCTTGGTGGTGAGCGGGCTGCCCCACGACGTCTCGGTCGGGAAGGCGTCCAGGGTGTTGCCCAGGTTCCAGCTCGGCTGCATCGCCGCCACCACGGCCTGCGCGCCGGTGCGGGCGTCCGCGTCCACGGTGGTGCTCGCGGTGGTGTTCGTGGCGGTGTCGGCCAGGGCTGAGGCGCTGGGTACAGCAACCGTGGTGATCAAGGCCAGGGGCAGGCTCACCAGCAGCG
The DNA here is from genome assembly GCF_025642135.1 of Streptomyces cynarae. Lineage (NCBI taxonomy): Bacteria > Bacillati > Actinomycetota > Actinomycetes > Kitasatosporales > Streptomycetaceae > Streptomyces > Streptomyces cynarae. Next base: position 7,682,772 of record NZ_CP106793.1, read on the forward strand.
ACAGCCGCCGGCCGGCTCTCCCCGGGCTGGGCTTTCCGGTCATGTTCGGTGCCTCTCGATCGTCGGGATTTCCTCGTGCACGCGGTTGCCGTGCACAGGTTGGGGGACGGGTGCGGCGGTCAGGAGACTCCGCCGGTTTCCGTCGTGCCGGAGCGGGTCATGTGTCACGACTCCGGGGTGAGCGGCTGGTAGTCGAACCAGTCGACGTGGACGGTGCCGGTCGCGGCGTAGACGCCGATGACGCGACCGGTGAAGCCGCCGGCCACCTCGGTGGACAGGTAGCGGCCGTCCAGTGCGGCCAGCGCGGTGAACGTGCCGTCCGGCTCCTCGAATCCGAGCGTGACGAGGTCGGGGCCGCTGCCCGGGTAGTCCGGCGCCGGGGTCGTGACGTCCACCCGCAGCACCACCGGGCCGGCCGGCGCGGGCCGGGACGCGACCACGCTGCGCACCGAGCCGAGGCGGGCGACCACGCGCACCTCGCTGTCGGCGACCTCCACCTCGTAGTGGTGCCGCTCGTCCAATCGCACCGCCAGGCCGCCGGCGCCCTCGGTCGCGTCGACCAGGGCGCCGGCCCGACACGCGTGGTGCTGCTGGCGGCGGCCGACGAACACCACGTCCCGGTCGTCGAGCGACGCGCCCCGGGCCCGCAGGCTCAGCCACCCGGGGCGTTCGCCGGTGGTGATCAGCTCGGCCGGGCGGTCGCGCAGCGAGACCCACTGCGGGGCGAGCCGCTCGTCGTCGAAGTCGTCGCGCACCGGCACCGGGGGCGCGGGGTGCAGCGGCCAGTTCGGGACGGTCAGCTCCAGGTCGGGTGAGCCGACCACCGGCCAACCCTCCTCGTTCCAGGTGACCGGGGCGAGGTAGGTCTCACGGCCGAGCACGTGCCAGCCGGGGGTGCCGCCGTTCGGGCGGACGCCGAGCAGTACCAGCCACCAGGAGCCGTCCGGGCCCTGTACGAGGTCGGCGTGGCCGGTGTTCTGCACCGGGTGCTCGCGGCCGCGGTGGGTGAGGATCGGATTGTGCGGGCACGGCTCGAAGGGCCCGTTCGGGGACGTGCCACGGGCGATGGCAACGGCGTGCGCACGCTCGGTGCCGCCCTCGGCGATCATGAGGTACCAGTGCTCGCCGATGTGGTAGAGGTGCGGGGCCTCGGGGTAGCGGGCGCCGGGGGTGCCGGACCAGACGTCCTTGGGTTCGCCGGTCACCTTGCCGGTGGTCGGGTCGAGCCGGACCTGCCGAACGCCGGCGCAGGTGCACCAGCAGGTGCCGTCCTCGTCCCAGGCGAGGTCCGGGTCGATGCCGGGCACGTCCGGCAGCCGGACGGGGTCGGACCACGGGCCGGCCGGGTCGGTGGCGGTGACGAGCAGGTTCCCGTAGCCGCTGACGTTGGTGACGATCAGGTGGAACACTCCGTCGTGGTACCGGAGGGTGGGCGCGTAGACGCCGGCGGAGGACGGCGAGTCCAGCGGGAGGGCCAGTTGCTCGGGCCGGTCCAGCGCGTTGCCGATCTGCGTCCAGTTGACCAGGTCGCGGCTGTGGAAGACCGGCACGCCCGGGAAGTACTCGAAGCTGGAGCAGGCGAGGTAGTAGTCATCGCCGACCCGGCACACCGTGGGGTCGGGGTGGAACCCGGGGATGATCGGATTGCTGACGGCGGTGGTCGCCTGGTGCTGGTCGGGCACACTCGTTCCTCTCCAGGGCAGCCGGCCCTGTTCTGGTCGTCGTTCGACGGGAGGGGCGGCCCGGCGAGGCGCCGGGCCGCCCGATGCGGTTCAACCGACAGGTGTCAGCCGAAGGTCCACTGCTGGTTGCTCTGGTTCGAGCCGCAGGTCCAGAGCTGCACCTTGGTGCCGTTCGCTGTGCCGAACCCGTTCACGTCCAGGCACAGCCCCGTGGCCACGTTGGTGATCGTGCCGTTGGAGTTGACGTTCCACTGCTGGTTGGCGCCGCCGGTGCACTGCCAGATCACGGCGGCGGTGCCGTTCGTCGTGCCGCTGCCGTAGTCGTCCAGGCACATCGGGGTGGAGGTGCCCGCGTAGAGGCGGAACTCCTTGGCCGAGGTGCGCGTCAGGGTCTGGGCCGTACCGCCGTTGCAGTCCCAGATCTGGGCCTGCGTCCCGGCGGTGGTGCTGCTGTTGTTGATGTCCAGGCACTTGCCCGCGCCGACCGCGTGCAGCGCGCCGGTGCTGCCGCCGCTGCTCGGGTGCATCTGCACCACCACCACCGAGTACGGGGGAACGGTCTGGGTGGTGGCGGTGCCGCTGGTGGACGACGTGATCGACGTGCCGTTCTTCTGGTACGTGTACACGGTCGGGGCGGCCGAGGACGGTGTGAACCCGTTGTAGGACAGGGACACCGTGGTGCTGTTGTTCGGGTCCTTGTTGATCAGCATCACGTTCACGTCGCCGTTGCCGCGGTGCACCGCGTGCGCGGAGATCAGCGAGGTGGAGCTGCTGGTCTGGATCAGCGAGTCGCCGGACTGGGCCAGCTTGCTGATCATCGAGATGCCGTAGTAGGGCGCGAACGGGGTGTCCACCGCCGGCTCGCAGGACGCGCCGCTGGAGAGCACGCCCCCGTCGCCGTAGTCGGTGGCACCGTCCACAGTGGTCACCTGGGAGCAGTCGGTGCCGTTGTGCATGGCCCAGTAGTCGACCGTGAACGCGCCGTTCTCCGCCCAGGTCAGCATCTGGTCAGGGGTGAACAACGCGTTCGGGGCGGTGTCCTTGTCCCTGTCGGGGGCTGTCTCGGTGATGGCGATGCCCACGTTCGGCGCGTTGCTGCCGGCGTACTGGTTGATCAGCGACCGCACCGTGGCGGCCATGTCCGGGACCTGGCCCTGCGGCTTGGTCAGCAGATCGGCTTCGCTGGTGCTCGACGGGTAGTGGTGCACGATCACGAAGTCGATCTTCGGGCCGGCGATCGACAGGACCGTGTGGTTCCAGTCCATGGTGTCGCCGGGGCCGACGATGCCGTCCGGCCAGCTCCCGGGCGTGGTGAGCACCGCCCCGATCTTGATGCTGGGGTCGACCGCCTTCATCGCCGAGATGAACTGCAGGAGGTTGTTGGCGTAGGTGGTGGCGCTGTGGCTGGAGTGCTTGTCCGTCTCCCACTGCGCGCCGTACTCGCCGTTGCCGGGGATCTCGTTGCCGATCTCCCAGTACTTGACGCCGTAGCCCTTGGTGATGTTGGCGTACCGCACCCAGCCGGCCGCCTCCTGCGGAGTGCCCGACCCGTAGTCCGCGGTGATGATCGGCTGCGCGTGCGCCGCCCGGACGGTGCCCATGAACGAGTCGAAGTCGGTGTTCGGGGCGACGAAGGCCCCGTCGGCGGTGTTGGTCTGCCAGTGGTAGATGTCGGCGTAGCTGCCGCCCGGGTAGCGCATCATCCCGACACCGGCGTTGCTGAGCAGGCCGGGGATGTCCGAGCGGTTCATGTTGGCGTCGTAGACCTGGGTGTTCAGGCCGGGGGTGGTGGACGAGTAGTTCGCCAGCCAGTGGGTGGTGTCGACCGTCACCGTCGCCGAGGTGGTGGCGGTGGCGGCGGTGGCTGCCGGGGCGGCGGTGAGCGCGCCGACGGACAGGGCGGCGGCGGTGAGCGTCAGAGCGGCGGCTGGGGCGAGCAGGCGATCACGCGCCGCGCGCAGGAACCGTTTCACGAAACCCTCCATTGGGTCGTGGTTCGGGCAGGGATGTGGTGGTGCTCCCGCCTGCGGAACGGCGGGTTTCCAGCCGTGCGCCCAGGCACGGCAGGCAGGGGTGGGGGGTGGAGCCCTCATCGCACTGTGGGGCGGCCCCGTGGGGTGGGCGCGGGTCGGTTCAGGGGTGGGCGCGGGTCAGCTCAGGCGGAGCAGGACGGCCGACGGGGCCGTGGGCAGGGTCAGCGTGAGTTCCGCCGTACCGGGGTTCCAGGCGGTGGTGACGCGGGTTTCGGCGGGGAAGACCGGTGTCGCGACCGCCGGGGTGTCCCGCAGGTGCGGCAGGTGCAGGGTGGTGGTCGGGCCGGCGCCGGGGCGGCGCCACGCGGTCAGGTAGGTGGTGGCCGGGGTGCGCAGGGCCAGCGCCACCCAGGGGTCGTCCCAGGCCGGCAGGCCCAGCGGCCACACCGGCAGCGCGCCCGGCAGGTCGGCGCGCAGGTCGCGGTAGACCGCCACCGCCTGGTGCACCAGGGCGCGCGCCTCCGGTCCCAGGCCGGCCGGCTGCCCGGACAGGTGGATCCGCCCGAGCAGCGCGCTCACCAGGGTGAACGCCACCTCGTCCGGGGTGTCGTCGGGCTGCGGGTAGGCCCACACGGCGCCCTGCTCGGGGGTGACGGCGGTCGGCGCGGCAGCCGCGATCGGCGCGTAGTGCAGCAGGTTCTGCTGGTCGCTGGTGGACAGCAGTTGCATACGGGACAGCAACGCCTGGTCCGCGCGCATGCCGCCGGACGCGCAGTCCTCCAGCACCAGGTGCGGGTGCCGGTCCAGCACGCCGTCCAGCCAGGCCAGGTGCGCCCGGTGGTGGCCGAGCGCCCCGGCGGCCGGGACCTCGGCGGGGTGGCCGGAGGTGCCGGTGCCGGCGTCGATGTTGTGGTCCAGCTTCAGGTAGCCGACGCCCCAGTCGCCGACCAGCCGGTCCACCACGGCGTCCAGGTGGGCGCGGGCGGCCGGGTGCCGGAGGTCGAGCTGGTACCGCCCGGTCTCCACCACCCGCACGCCGTCGCGGCGGAAGAACGCCTCGTCCGGCAGCGCCGTGGCGATCGGGCTGCGCACCCCGACCACCTCGGGCTCCAGCCACAGGCCGGGCACCATGCCGCGCTCGCGGATCCGGTCCAGCACCTCGTGGATGCCGCGCGGACCGGGGAACCGGGTGGTGGACGGCTCCCACTCGCCGACGCCGTCCCACCAGCCGGCGCTGTCGTCGTACCAGCCGGCGTCGATCACGAAGTACTCCGCGCCGGCGTCCGCGGCGGCGTCCACCAGCGGCAGCAGCTTCTCGGTGGTCGGGTCGCCCATCAGGCAGTTCATGTAGTCGTTGAAGATCACCGGAAGGTTCTCGTGGTCCGGGTGCGGGCGGCGGCTCGCGCGGCGGTAGCGGGTCAGCGCGCCGAACGCGTCGTCCAGCCGGTCGCCGAACGCCACCGACACCGGCACCGCGCGGAACTCGCCGCCCGGTTCCAGCGGGTGCCGCCAGCCGTGGTCGGCGTCGGTGGGGCCGGACAGCGCCAGGTAGGCGGTGTCGTGCCGTTCGCCGCAGTCCCAGCGCCAGCCGCCGCCGTTGTGCTCGACCTGCCACACCCAGGCGCGGCCGGACGCGCGGTCGGACAGCGCGCCCATCGGCAGGTGTCCGCAGCTGGACCAGGTGCCCTGCCCGGCCAGCGCGAACGAGCCCTTGCCGTACCCGTACCGGACCCGCCCGCTGAGCTGGGGCAGCGCCGCCCGCAGCGGCCGGCGCTGCCAGCGGAACTCGGCGAGCCAGTCGTTGTCGGCCCACCACACGTCGGCGGTGTCCAGGTCGACGTCGGTGATGCCGCCGAGGACCAGCGAGGTCACCGACTCGAGGTGCAGGGTGCCGACGCCCTCGTTGCGCAGCGTCACCTCGGCGCGCAGGGCCGGCACGCCGTCCGGGGACCGGTACACCACCTCGGCGACCAGCCCGGTGTCCGGGTCGTGAAGCGCCACGGTGAGCACATGCCACCCGCCCTCGCGGATGACGTGGTGCGCGCGGTGCCGCAGCCGCGTGCCGAGGGCGCTGTCCACCAGGCGGTGGCTGGACCAGAACCGGCCGTGGCCGGTGGCGGTGACCTCGACCAGCGGCAGCGCGCCGTCCCCGGCCGGGTCGGAGGGCGCGCCCAGGTCGAGTCGGGTGGTGCCGTCGGCGGCGATGCGCAGGTCGAGCCGCAACGCGTCGTGGCCCCAGCTGAGGGTCTGGTGGGCCGGCGTGGCGGTCACAGCGCCACCTCCGCCCCGGCATCCGCGGCGTCGCGGACATGCTGCCGCTCGCCCACGTGGAGGTAGTCGCGCGGGATCGGGTACGCCGCCTCGCCGTACGACCAGACCTCGTTGTGCAGGCCGGTCATCGCCGGCTCGGGCGTCCGCTCGGGGCCGGGCAAGCTGTGCGGGGGCGCGGGCGGGACAACGGGAGTCCCTGGTCCCACAGGGGGGTGAGGGACGTCGAAGTACGGGGACATACGGGGCTTCTCCTGAAGTCTGGGGCCGGGAAGTTGCTGCCGCGGGCGCGCTCGACCGGCACCGCGCGGGTGCGGTGGGCCGGATTCGGGCCGGTGCCGGTGCTACCGCGGCGCGGAGCCGGTGCTCTGGCGGACGGTCAGGGTCGGTGTCAGCAGGACGCGTTCGTCGAGCGGTTGTTCGCCGCGTTCGGCCGCGGTCATCCGGCGCATGAGCTGTTCGACGGCCACTTGGCCGAGTTCCTTGGCCGGGCCGGTCACGGCGGTGAGGGTCGGCACGTGCTGTTCGGCAAGGTGTGCCGGGCACAGGGCGACGACGGAGACGTCCTCGGGGACGGAGCGTCCGCTGGTTCGCAGCAAGTCGAGCAGGTGTCCGATCGCCGCCTCGTTCTGCACGACGAAGCCGGTGGTGCTGGGCCGGTCGCCGAGGATGCGGGTGAAGGTCCCGGCTGTGCTTTCGTAGGTGCCCTCGCAGGGGCGGTGCAGGAAGCGCAGGCCGCGTTGTGCGGCTCGTTCGCGGAATCCGGCCAGGGTGCTCTCGGCGTAGGCGGCGCGGCGCTGGTAGACGCCCGGGCCGTAGCCGATGAAGGCGATCTCGTGGTGGCCGAGGTCGGCGAGGTGGTCCGCGCACAGTGCGCCGGCGGTGGCGAAGTCGTGGTCGACGCAGGAGAGGCCGCTGGGGTCGTCGGGCAGGCCGATCAGGACGGCCTGGGTGGGCCGGCCGCGGACGAGGGGGATGCGTGCGTCGTCGAGTTGGACGTCCATGAGGATCACCCCGTCGGCCAGTCCGCTGGCGGCGACCCGGTGCACGCCTTCGGGGCCTTCGTGGTTGGTGATCAGCAGGGTGTCGTAGCCGTGCCGGCGGGCCCGGATGGTGACGGAGATGGCGATCTCCATCATGATCGGGACGTAGACGTCGGTGCGCAGCGGCACGACCAGGGCCAGGACGTGCGAGCGGCGTCCGGCCAGCGCTCTGGCACCGGCGTTGGGGTGGTAGCCGAGTTCGATGACGGAACGCTCGACACGGCGCCGGGTCGCGGCGGAGATCGTGCGCTTGCCGCTGAAGGCGTAGCTGACAGTGCTGGTCGACACTCCGGCATGCCGGGCTACGTCGGCGATGGTCACCATCGTGGTGTCCTGCCCTCATTTCCTCGGATGTGGGAAGCGGCCCTGCCACGCGGCGGGGTTGGGCGCACGGGGCCGCTTCCGGTCTGCGGGGTGGTACGGCGGCCGATCACGTCAGCCCTTGATCGCTCCGGTCAGTACGCCGGTGCGGAAGTGCTTCTGGACGAACGGGTAGACGATCAGGAGCGGGATCAGGGTCAGCACCACGACCGCCATCTGCAGGGACAGCGGCGCCGTTTGGGCGTGGGCGCTGCCGAAGCCGGCGTTGACCGAGCCGGGCAGTCCGACGCCACGGTTGACATAGGTGAGCAGGACATACTGCAGCGGCCACTTCTGGCTGTCCGTGGGCATGTAGAGCATCACGTTGAAGAAGGCGTTCCAGTAGCCCACTGCGTAGAAGAGGGCGACCACGGCGGTCACGGCGCGCGAGGTGGGCAGGACGACGGACCACAGGATCCGCCAGTCGCCTGCGCCGTCGAGCCGGGCCGCGTCGATGAGCTCGCCGGAGGTCTCGGAGTAGAAGGCGCGCAGGATCAGGATGTTGAACACCGAGACCGCGCTGGGCAGGATCAGTGCCCAGTACTTGCCGTAGCCGCCGAGGTCGGTGACGACCAGGAAGGTGGGGATCAGGCCGCCGTTGACGAACATCGTGACGATCAGCAGCAACAGCAGGAAGCGGTGTGCGAAGGAGCGAGGCCGGGACAGGCCGTAGGCGCACATGACCGACACGGCCATCGAGACCGCGGTGCCGATCAAGGTGATGCCCAGGCTCACCAGCAGCGAGGTCCGCACGGTCGGGTCGAGGAGCATCTCGCGGTACGGCTCCACGGTCAGGCCGTCCGGCCAGATCACCAGGCCCCCGGCCCGGTTGATCGCCCCGGGAGTGGAGAAGCTGGTCACCAGGATGATCCAGATGGGGACCAACACCACCGCGACGACCCCGATCAGGGTCAGTCCCTTGACGGTCTGTCCGACGACGGTGGGCGGCTCCTCCCACGGCGGGCGTGCCGATCCGGCCTTGTTGCCGCGGGCCTGAGCCGCCGCTCCGGCGCGGGTGGGGCTGATGCTGAGGGTGTTGGTCATTTGCGGTACAACCCGTCTTCGCCGAAGGCGTGCGCCAGCTTGTTGGCACCCCAGATGAGCAGCAGTGAGATCACGCTCTTGAACAGCCCGGCAGCCGCTCCGTAGCTGTAGTTGTTGGTGGCGATGCCGTAGTAGAAGGAGAAGGTGTCCAGTACGTCCGCGGACGAGTGGCCCACCGCGTCACGCTGGATCAGGAACTGCTCGAAGCCCACCGACAGCGCGTTGCCCAGCCGCAGGACCAGCATCAGCACGATCACTCCGCGCATGCCGGGCAGGGTGATGTGCCACATCCGCCGCCAGCGACCCGCGCCGTCGGCTGCGGCGGCCTCGTACAGCTCCCTGTTGATGCCGGCCAGTGCGGCAAGGAAGACGATGATCCCCCAGCCGGCCTCCTTCCACACCGCCTGGCTGGTGACCAGCAGGGCGAAGGTGTGCGGGTTGGTCATGATGTCCCATGTGCTCATGCCGTGCGAGCGCAGGTACTGGTTGAGCAGGCCGGCGCCGCCGAGCATCTGCTGGAAGATGGTGATCGTGAGCACCCACGAGAAGAAGTGCGGCAGGTAGACCACGGACTGGATGAAGTTGCGCACCCGTGTGCTGAGCACCGTGTTCAGCAGCAGGGCCAGCACGATGGGGATCGGGAAGAACAGGATCAGCTGGACGAAGCTGAGGTAGATCGTGTTCTTCAGCGAGTCCCAGAACTGCGCATCGTGGAACAGCTGGCGGAACTGGTCGAATCCCACCCACTGGCTGTGCCAGACTCCGACCAGCGGGTCGTAGTCCTGGAACGCGGTGGCCAGGCCGAACAGCGGCGCGTAGTTGAAGACCAGCAGCAGCGCGATCGAGGGCACGGTCATCAGGAGCAGCGTCCTGTCGCGCCGTATCCTCATCCGCCAGTTCAGCTGCACAGGGCGTCCCGTGTCCTGCGACTGCTGGACGCTCACTGGCCGGTCCCGACCTTGTCCAGGACGTTCGTGGTCATCCATTGCGTCAGGCGGTCACCACTGCTGGACTTCCAGCTGGAGATGGCCGCCTGGACGTCGGAGACCTTCTTCTTGCCGTGGTAGCAGTCCTTGATGGTGTCCTCCACCGACTGTGCGGCGGCGGCGTTCGCCAGCGACTGCGACAGGCTGATGTTCACGTTCCAGAACAGCGGCTTGTACCCGTACTTCACGTTCGCGGCAGCCCAGCCGGAGTAGTCCTTGGTGACGACGTCGGCGCCCTGGTTGCTGACCACGGAGGTCGGCGAGGCCAGGAAGGGGTAGGTGGTCGCCTGGACGAACTTCTGGCCCTCCTTGGTCGCCGTCGGCACACCGTTGTTCATCGTGTAGTGGACGCCCTCGACGCCGTAGTTGACCATGGTGTACTCGCGCGAGCCGTAGGGCGCGGCCAGGTAGTTGGCAACCGACAGCAGTTCCTCGATCTGGGCCGGCTTCAGACGCTTGTTCAGGTAGCTGATCATGCTGGCGGAAGGACCGAGGAAGATGCTCGGAGTGCCCTTGCCGTCGGCGGCGAAGATGTCGAACGCGCCGCGGCGGTAGTTCTTGTCCGCGGCGGTGCCCGACTGGTGGTCGGCAAGGTTCCACGCGCCGAGGCCCCCGCCGGCGATCAGCACCTTCCCGGAGTAGAACCGGGTGCCCTGGGCGGCGTTGTCCCCCGCCAGGGCGTCGGGGTGCATGAAGCCGGACTTCGCCAGACGGTAGTGCCAGTCCATGGCCTCCAGGAACTCCGGCAGTTCGTACTTGTGGACCAGCTTGCCGTCCACCAGCTTCCACTGCGCCGGCACGCCCCAGAAGAGGGAGAGGTAGGTCCACACGTCGTCGAAGGCCCACACACCGCGCTTGGCGTCGGTCAGCTCCTTGCCCAGGTTCCACATGTCGTCGGCGGACTTGACCTGGTCCGCGGTGATCCCCTTGGCCTCCAGGATGTCACGGCGGTGGAAGATGGCGCCGGCGAGGGAGAAGTTGGTGGAGAAGCAGGGGATTCCGTAGATCCTGTCGCCCCACGCGCAGGTCTGCCAGGCGCCGGTGGGCAGGGCGGCGAGGTTCGGGTACTTCTTGACCTTGTCGCCGGCCAGGTAGGGGGTGAGGTCCGCGAGCTGGGTCCCGGCCAGTTCGCCGGTGTTGAAGGCGTTGTTCCACCAGGCCGGCAGCTGAATCCAGTCGGGCAGGCGGCGCGCGGCGGTCATGGTGGGGACGATGGTGTTGTAGTTGTTGCCATCGGCCGGCTTGATGGCGAGGTTGACGCCGAGGGCCTTGTTCATGGCCTGATAGAAGGAGTTCCCCGCGGGGGGGACGGTCCCCCACAGCGGGGTGACCGCGGTGTAGCTGCCGCCCTTGCCCGGCACCCCGGAGACCGTCGCGACCTGGTCGGTGGGGTAGCGCAGGAACCCCGGGTCGGTCGCCGCCCCGTTGCCGCCACCCGACACGGACGGGATGTCCGGCTTCACGGCCGTGCTGGGCACGTAGGCCGGCAGCGCCGCCTTCAGACCCGACTTGGTGTTCGCACCGGTCTTCTGCTGCGTGCCGCCTCCGCAGGCGGACAGCAGCGGCGCCATCGCGGCGGCTCCCGCGACCGACGCGGCCGTACCGATGAAGGTTCTGCGATTCAGCTGACTGCTCATAGTGGAGGCGGCCCTTCTCCTGCGAAGCGTCGAAGCGCTTAAACGATTGGCGGGACCGTATCGACCGTTCTCCTGCTGGACAAGGGGAGAAACCAAAGCAAAAAAATCCTTTCTGCTTTCGTTGCACAGCCTGGACGGCCCGTGACAGCGTCGATGCGCTTCGACTACTGTTCCGTCCCACTCGCTGGGGGTCAGCCGCGTGAGTCCACCATCCGTCTCCGCTGACGAAAACTTTCCGTCAGGATCCGGCGCTGCTCTTGCGGACGAGCGTCGGCGACTTGCTCGAACGACTCACCCTCGACGAAAAGCTCGCGATGCTGCACCAGTACGCTCCCGCGGTGCCGCGTCTGGGCGTCGCGGCGTTCCGCACCGGGACCGAGGCGCTGCACGGTGTGGCCTGGCTGGGCGAGGCGACCGTCTTCCCGCAGGCGGTGGGGCTGGGCGCGACCTGGGACGAGGAACTGGTGCACCGGATTGCCGAAGCCGTCTCGGTCGAGCTGCGCGCCTTCCACCACCACCGCCCGCCCGCCTCCGGCCCGGGCACCAACAGCCTGCAGGCGTGGGCCCCGGTGGTGAACCCGCTGCGCGACCCGCGCTGGGGCCGCAACGAGGAGGGTTACTCCGAAGACCCCGTGCACACCGCGCGGCTGGGCACCGCCTACTGCCAGGGCCTGGTCGGCGACCACCCGCACCACCTGCGCGTCGCCTCCGTCCTCAAGCACTTCCTCGCCTACAACAACGAGGACGACCGCTGCACCACCTCCTCCGGGCTACGCCCACGCGTACTGCACGAATACGACCTGGCCGCGTTCCGGCCCGTCGTCGCCTCCGGCGCGGCCACCGGCGCCATGGCCGCCTACAACCTGGTCAACGGCCGCCCGTGCCACGTCAGCCCGCTCATCGAGGACGAGCTGCGGCGCTGGGTCGTCTCCACCGGCCGCGAGCTGTTCGTGGTCAGCGACGCCGAAGCACCCTGCAACCTCGTCGACCCCCAGCACCACTTCGACGACCACCCCCAGGCCTACGCCGCAGCCCTCAAGGCCGGCATCGACAGCTTCACCGACCACGAACAGGACAGCGCCACCGTCATCGGCTGGCTGCGCCAGGCCATCGAGCGATCCCTGATCGACGAGGACGACGTCGACCGCGCCATACGGCGGCAACTCGAACTGCGTTTCCGACTCGGCGAGTTCGACCAGCACCTCGATCCGTACGCCGGCATCGGCCCCGACGTCATCGACCACCCCCGCCACCGCGAGCTGGCCCGGCTCGCCGCGACCGAGTCGGTGGTGCTGCTCAAGAACGACGGACTGCTGCCCCTGGATGCAGCCCGCACCCCGACGATCAGCGTCATCGGCCCGCTGTCCGACACCCTGTGCGAGGACTGGTACAGCGGCACTCTGCCCTACCAGGTCACCGCCGCCGCAGGGCTGGAAGCAGCACTCGCCGATCAGGGCGGACACGTGGTCCGGGTCGAGGGCTGCGACCGCATCGCCCTGCGCTCGCGCACCACCGGCGAACTGCTCGGCAAGACCTCCTTCGACACTGTCGACTGGGGCGAGGGCGCACTGACACTGCGCGATGCCGACACCGGCCGCTACCTGAGCGTCAAGGACGACGGTCACCTGGAAGCCGACCAGCAACAGCTCAAGTCCTGGTTCATCCACGAAACGTTCCGCGTGGAACCCGACCCTGCCGGCGGCCCCGACGCCGTGCTGCTGCGCAACGTCCTCACCGGCCGCTACGCCGCCATCGACCCCGCCGACGGCGCGGTGAGGATGACGGCCGAGACCCCGCAGGCCGCCGAAACCTTCCACCGCGAACTGCTCCGCGACGGCATCGCCGAAGCACGGACCGCCGCCCAGAGCGCCGACGTCGCCGTCGTCGTCCTCGGCAACCACCCCCTGATCGGCGGCCGCGAGACCCAGGACCGGGCGAACATCGCACTGCCCGAAGGACAGCAGGAGCTGCTGCGGGCGGTCGCCGCCGTCCGCCCCCAGACCGTGCTGGTCGTCATGAGCAGCTACCCCTACGCCCTGGACTGGGCCGACACGCACCTGCCCGCCGTACTGTGGACCTCACACGCGGGACAGGAGGCCGGCCACGGCCTGGCCGCCGTCCTGCTCGGCGAGACCGACCCCTCCGGGCGCCTGCCCCAGACCTGGTACCGGGGCGAGGACGAACTCCCCCACCCACTCGACTACGACATCGTCAAAGCCGGCTGGACCTACCAGTACCACCGCACCCCACCCCTCTACCCCTTCGGCCACGGTCTGTCCTACACCGACTTCACCTACCACGACCTGCGCCTGTCCGCAGCGTCCATCGACCCCGACGGCGCGGTCGACATCTCGGTCACCCTGACCGACACCGGCACCCGCCCCGGAAGCGAAGTCGTCCAGCTCTACGTCCGCGCGACGGACGCCCGCTATGAGGCGCCCCGGCTGAAGCTCGCCGACTTCGCCAAGGTCCGGCTCGCCCCGGGCGGAAGCCAGGAGGTCACCTTCCACCTGACCGCCGAACAGCTCGCCCACTGGGACGTCACCACCGGGGCCTTCACCACCGACCCGGGCACGTACGAGGTCCTCATCGCCCGGTCCGCCGAGGACGTCGTCCTCACCGCGCCCCTCACCGTCACCGGAACCGCTCCCGGACCACGGACAGTTGTCGACCATCGCACCAGGGCCGCCGACTTCGACGACTACGAGAACCTCACACTCGTCGACGCCACCCGCACCACCGGCGACGCGATCACCCCCAAGGACCCCACAAAACCCGCCACCACCCTCTTCCGCTCCGCCGACCTGACCTCCGCGGTCCGCCTGGAAGCCGAGGTCGCGCGCGCGGACACCGGGCCGGGCGAGGCTCTCCTGGAACTCAGGGCCGACGAACGCCTCCTCGCGGCCCTCCCCGTGCCGATCACCGGCGGCCGCTACACGTGGACGACCGTCACCCAGGAGTTCCCCGCACCGCTGGACGGCGTGCACGACCTGCACCTCACCCTGCGCGGAGACTTCCGGCTGGCCGCCTTCCGCCTCGCCTCACCCCAGGCAGTCGCGGACTGAGACCGGGCGGCCCGCCCCCGAGGGGCGGGCCGCGCCCGCGCCGACCCGGGAACGACCGGGCCCGACCGTGGCGCCGGCTTGCTCGGTGGTCATGCACCGGATCGTGCTGCTGCCGCCGCACACATCCTGCGGCGCGATCCCGGCCTCCGGCGAGGCAGGCCGCGTCGCGCTACCGCAGGAAAGTTTCGTCGCTTGCGGGCGGAGAGAGCTAATATGATGCGGGCGGATGTCCTGGTCCGGCTATGCGGCAACCGCTAAGGTGCCGCACCCGCCGGGCAGGCTGCCGGTCGCTCGGCCGGCCATCGTGGGCGGCGAGGACGCGAAGGATCGGAAGGCGGCTTTGGCTGACGACGCAGCGGAAGGACTGGCGGATGGTGGCGAACGCCCCGGGGGTGACTCCTCCCGGCCGGTGACGATCGCGTTCATCGCCGAGTCGGCGGGCGTATCGGTTCCGACCGTCTCGAAGGTGCTCAACGGCAAGTCGGGGGTGTCGCCCGGCACCCGTGCCCGCGTCGAGGAGCTGATCGACCGGTACGGCTACCGCAAGCTTTCGGGCGCCAATCGCAACAACGTGGTGGAGCTGGTGTTCCGCGAGCTGGAGAGCATGTGGGCCGTGGAGATCATCCGGGGTGTGGAGCGGGTGGCCAGCAAGCACCGCGTGGGGCTGATGGTCTCGCGCTTCGGCCTGCACGACTCACCCGCTCCAGCCTGGGACGACACCGTGGCCCGCCGCCCGAACTGCGTGCTGTCGGTGGCGCAGCTCTCCGAGGCCGAGCGCGAGCAGCTCCAGGCGAAGGGCATTCCGTTCGTCGTCTTCGATCCGACCTGTGAACTGCCGGACGACGTCCCCTTCGTCGGCGCCACCAACTGGTCCGGCGGCCGGGCCGCGACCCGCCACCTGACCGAGCTGGGCCATCGCCGCATCGCGATGATCAGCGGACCGCAGGACGTGCTGTGCTGCGCTGCCCGGCTGGACGGCTACCGCTCGGCGCTGCAGGCCGCCGGTCTGCCGGCCGATCCGGACCTCGTGGTCCACGCCAAGCTCACCCGGGAGGACGGCTACGCCGCGGCGCGCGACCTGCTGTCCCGGCCCGACCGCCCCACCGCGATCTTCGCCGCGAACGACCTCCTGGCGCTCGGGGTCTACCAGGCCGCGCGCGAAGCCGGCCTGTACATCCCCGAGGACTTGAGCGTGGTCGGTTTCGACGACCTGCCGGCGGTGTCCTGGGTGGACCCGCCATTGACCACCGTCCACCAGCCGCTGACCGAGATGGCCATCGCGGCGACCGAACTCGCACTGACCCTCGGCCGCGGTGAGCAGGCACCCCAGACCGGACTGGAGATCGCGACGACCCTCACCGTACGGGAGAGCACGGCGCCACCGAAGGACTGATGGCATGGCTGCGCCGCCGGACCGCCGGACCGCGGGGCCAGTTGGCCAGGAAATCCAGAGTCTCCATCAAAACCGGAAAGCTTCGCCCTGAGTAGGGCAAAACCCGGGTACAGCCCGACTCGCCTGCTCCCGGGGTCCTGACAGGTCGCACCGAACGCACTCCCGTACTGCCCGGACTACTGCTTGCCGCTCCGTGCGTCGTCACCCGAACAGCCTCTGTGGCGCCGCCCGCCCCCGCCCCGCCCATCGGCCCCGTCCGCAAGGTCTTCCCGCACTGTCGCCGGCGTGGCAGGGCTGCTCTCGCCGACAGTTCGGGATGCAGAGGGACATGGCCGCACATAGCGTCGGCTTCGCACGGCGGATGCCCGTTCGGTGTGGGAGGTCGGTCGGTCATGGGATCTGTCACCGAGCGGCACAGCCGTCCGCAGGGCTCGCTGCTCGTGCGGCGGTGGCGTCAGGCTGCGGAGCGGCATCTCACGCCGCTCCAGCGGTCGTTGCTGGTGACATGGATCTCCTTCGGAGTGACCTTCGGTACGGTGCGGATCATCACCCACGGCATCCGGGGCGGATGGCTGCCCTGGGGGAACATCTCCGCGGGCGGCGAGCACCTGCACCACTACAACTTCGGCATCGCCACCCTCGCCGGTGTGGGCCTGATCGCCGTACGCGGTGACGAGCGGGCCATCGGGCACCCCGCCGTCGCGGCCGCCTACGGGTGCGGGACCGCACTGATCCTCGACGAGTTCGCGCTGCTGCTGGACCTGCAGGACGTCTACTGGGCCAAGCAGGGCCGGATCAGCGTCGACGCCTCCATCGGCTTCCTGTCCGCGCTCGGCACGTACCTGACCGCCAAACCCTTCTGGCACGAGGTCGGCCGGATCACGCGCCACCACATCGCCACGGCGGCCGAGCGCGGCGTGTCGGCGGCCGTCTGAGCGGCTTCGTGAGGGTGAGGAGGACCCCATGAGTGCGACCCCCGGCGCTGCGGACGGCCGAGGCTCCGGCGGGCTGCGGGACGGGGGTCGCCCCGCGCCGCGCACGCCTGGCGCACGACTGCGGCTGTCGGGGGCCGATCCCTGGTCGGTCATGACGACCAGCTTCCTGATATCGGTCACTCTGGGGCTCTGCTCGATCGTGACCGTCGCCCTGTTGTGGGTGCTGCTGACCGTGGTCGGAGCGGTGGCCTGGCGGTCGCTGGGCTGGGCGCTCGCCCTCACC